>NZ_JBLWTV010000009.1:0-187217 GCF_048269965.1 Pseudomonas sp.
TGTCTGGCGCGGGATGTTCATTGTGCAGCTGGCTCATGATGTCTTCGAGCATGTTCATATGCTCCTTCATGTGCACATGCCGCTCGCCGACCGGGGCCTTCTCCGCCTGGATCAGCACGGCTTCTGCTTTGTCGCGCATCTGCTGGATGCGCTCGAATACACGGTCGCTGCCCCCTTCGGCCCAAGCCATAGAAGACAGCAGTAGCGAACCAACCAGGAGCAAAGGTTTCAGCGATTTCATGGGGCAGTCTCCATCAGTGCAAACTATGGCCGGCACCTCTGCTTTTGGTCTGTCGAGGGCCGAGAGCACAACCTAGTGCTCATGCTTGCACCCTAGACAAGACACCCTGTCAGTGACCTGAAGTCAGAATTACATTTTCGTAAGCTTCTGGTTGGGGCCGCGGTTTGCCTGCAAACTCAGGCCACCCGATATTTGGAGTCTGCTCGCATGAAACTACTGGTAGCTGAAGATGAACCCAAAACCGGTGCATACCTGCAGCAAGGCCTCAGTGAAGCGGGCTTCAATGTCGACCGGGTTATGACCGGTACAGATGCTCTACAGCACGCTCTGAGTGAGTCCTATGACCTCCTGATCCTGGATGTGATGATGCCTGGGCTGGACGGGTGGGAAGTGCTGCGCATGGTGCGCGCCGCAGGAAAAGACGTCCCCGTATTGTTCTTGACGGCACGCGATGGTGTGGAGGACCGCGTTAAAGGGTTGGAGCTGGGCGCGGACGACTACCTGATCAAGCCATTTGCTTTCTCAGAACTTCTGGCCAGGGTCAGAACGCTGCTGCGTAGAGGCAATGGCTCACCCACGCAAACAACGATGAAAATTGCCGATTTGGAAGTCGATCTGATGAAGCGTCGCGCCATCCGCGGCGGTAAACGAATTGACCTGACCGCGAAGGAGTTTTCACTGCTGGAACTGCTACTGCGCCGGCGCGGCGAGGTGCTCCCGAAGTCGCTGATTGCCTCTCAGGTTTGGGACATGAATTTCGACAGCGACACCAATGTCATTGAGGTTGCGGTACGCCGGCTACGCGCAAAAATCGATGACGATTTCGATCTCAAGCTGATTCATACCGCCCGCGGCATGGGATACATGATGGATGCTCCGGAGTGAATATGAAGCACCTTTCGCTGACCGCACGCATGAGCCTGATGTTCATGTCCGCGGTAATTGCAGTCCTGACGGTAGCAGGGCTGAGTTTCAATATGCTCAGCCAGCACCACTTCAAGATGCTGGATCGGCAGGCCCTGGTGGAGAAACTCGAATCCGCCAAACATATCCTCAACAATGCTCGCGGTGAAGCGAGCCTTTCGGAAGAATTACCGCAGTTGCGAGCTTTGCTGGGAGCCCATCAGGATCTGGCCGCCACTATCCTGGCCAGTGACGGTTCTGTACTGTTTTCCGACCCCAGAGCAGTCGAAGTACCTGAGCGTTTCAGACGTGCAAATGAGCAGAGCATGTGGGAGTGGCAGAACGGCCAACACATGTACCGTGGCATGACGGAGCAAATCTCGGTAGCCGATCAGGCTGAGCCGCTCACTGCGTTGCTGATTCTTGACGTCACCAATCACACACACTTTTTCGACACGCTGCAACGATGGTTTTGGATTGGATTGGTCATCAGCGCCCTGTTCAGTGCCGCACTCGGCTGGGTGGTTGCTCGCAGCGGCCTTAGGCCTCTGCGGCAAGTCACTCATGTGGCCTCCGGGATGTCCGCTCGCTCGTTACAGGAGCGAATCCCTCTCGAACCAGTGCCGCGGGAACTTCAGCAACTGGTTCTCTCCTTCAATGCGATGTTGGCTCGGCTAGAGGATGCCTTCGTTAGGCTCTCCAATTTTTCGGCCGACATTGCCCACGAGCTACGAACTCCAGTCAGCAATCTGATGACCCACACCGAGGTCGTGCTGAGTAAAAAACGCGATATCAATGCCTATGAGGAGAATCTGTACTCCAACCTGGAGGACTTGAAGCGCATGTCTCGGATGATTGATGACATGCTGTTCTTGGCCAAGGCTGATAATGGCCTGATCATCCCCGAGCAGGCCAGGATCGAACTGGCTGACGTAGTCTTCAAGCTGTTTGACTACTACCACCTTCTGGCCGAAGAGCGCGGCATTGAGCTATCGCTCACAGGCAAAGGCCAAGTGCTGGGAGATCGGCTGATGCTTGATCGCGCGCTATCCAACTTGCTGTCCAATGCGCTGCGCTACACGCCGGCGGGAGAGACAATTTCGGTTCTGATCCGCGAGACAGAGGACTCCACTACCTTCAGTATCGAGAACCCAGGGGACACAATCAGCTCAGAGCATCTAGAGAAGCTCTTCGACCGCTTTTACCGGGTTGACCCCGCTCGGCGGGAGGGCAGCCCGAGCAACGCCGGGCTCGGGCTTGCAATCACCCGATCCATCATTGAGGCTCACAAAGGCCGCATCTGGTGCACCTCAGCGGCTAGCCTCACGGGCTTTCACATCGAATTGCCCCATCCCAGATAATGCCGGTCTGGCGGTAAGTAGGCTACAGCTAACCGCTAGCCCAACTTGACAGGGTGGGTGCAGGTGCAACTCGACTGAGCGCAGATTGCATTCGCCATCCAGATAGGTAACGAGCGGTGAGCTGACACAAGAGCACCCCATTCGCTCTCGGGTAGCAGCTCATGAAGTTTGGAAACTGCATCCCCCGCGCTTGCCTCGCCAAGCCAAACCAATGCTCGGATGGCGTCCCCCGCTCCAGTAGCGCCAAGCACGTCAGGTTGCCGGAAGCCCTCACAGCCTAGCCAATCTCAATTGGCAACCAGAAAGATAAAAATAGCACTAGCATCAAAAACCTACAGGCATAAAAAAATCCAGTCACCGTTAAGTGGCTGGATTTTCTAGGGTTTTTTGGTCGGGACGGAGTGATTCGAACACTCGACCCCTTGCACCCCATGCAAGTGCGCTACCGGGCTGCGCTACGCCCCGACGATGCTTCCGGGTGACCGAAAGCGGGATGAACTATACATTAAGCTTTTGAAATAAGGCAACTTTTTCTTGGCGTTACTTCTTCAGCACGTGCAAGACATCTTCGAGCTCGACGATCATCTGCTTGATCAGTTGACGATACTGGGTGGTGTCGTCTTTGGCTTCATCACCAGAAAGGCGCTGACGTGCGCCACCGATGGTGAAGCCTTGATCGTACAGCAGCGCACGAATCTGCCGAATCATCAGCACGTCCTGACGCTGGTAATAGCGACGGTTGCCCCGCCGCTTTACCGGGTTCAGCTGCGGGAATTCCTGTTCCCAGTAACGTAGAACGTGGGGCTTGACCGCGCAGAGTTCACTGACCTCACCAATGGTGAAGTAGCGTTTGCCGGGAATTGCCGGTAGTTCGTCGTTATGACTTGGTTCCAGCATAGGCCTCGACCCTGGCTTTCAATTTTTGCCCTGGACGAAAAGTGACCACACGGCGAGCCGTGATTGGAATCTCTTCCCCTGTTTTCGGGTTACGGCCGGGTCGCTGGCGCTTGTCGCGCAAGTCGAAGTTGCCGAACCCGGACAGCTTGACCTGTTCGTTCAGCTCAAGAGCCTGGCGGATCTCTTCAAAAAACAGCTCCACCAGTTCCTTGGCTTCCCGTTTGTTCAGGCCGAGCTCTTCATACAGACGTTCCGCCATTTCAGCTTTCGTCAGAGCCCCCATACGCTACTTCCTTAACGTGGCGTTGAACCTTTGTTCGAGGCAGGTGAGGATATTTTGCGTAGTAGTACTCACCTCATCGTCATTAAGAGTGCGCGATGGATGTTGCCAGGTCAAGCCGACGGCAAGGCTTTTTCTAAGCGGATCAATGCCTTTACCGTGATAGACGTCAAATAGCTTGAGGTCCGTCAGCCATTCTCCCGCCGTTTCACGGATTGCGCCCAGTACAGCCTCGGCCGGCTGCTCGCGGTCAACCAGCAACGCCAGGTCACGACGCACTTCTGGGAAGCGCGACAACTCGCTGAATACAGGCATGCGGCCAGCAGCCACTTCGGCCAGCACCAGCTCGAAGAGGAACACGGACTGATCCAGGCCCAAGGTCTTGGCAAGCTCTGGATGCAAGGCACCGATGAAACCGACCAGGCGCCCTTCCCGCTCGATGCGGGCAGTCTGGCCCGGATGCAGAGCAGGATGCTCGCCAGGCACGAAGCTGAAGGCATCGGCCGCACCGGCATAACCCAGCAGCGCCTCGACATCGGCCTTCAGATCATAGAAGTCGACGTTATCACGGCTGTTGGCCCAGCCTTCGGGCAGGCGACTGCCAGAGATCACGCCAGCGAGCATCGCTTCCTGCTGCAGACCTTCCAGCTGACCGACAAAACGCAAGCCGCTCTCGAACAGGCGCACGCGCGACTGTTGGCGATTGAGGTTGTGCTGCAGCGCCTTGACCAGCCCTGGCCATAGCGAGGAACGCATGGCGGCCATATCGGCAGAAATCGGGTTGGCCAACTGCAGCGGTTCTACGCCAGGGGTGAACAGCTCGAACAGCTTGGGATCGATGAAGCTGTAGGTGATCGCTTCCTGATAACCACGGGCGACCAGCAGACGGCGCAGCGCCGGCAGTTCGGCACGCGCCTCGCCCTTGGTCTGCGGCGCCAGGCGAGCTTGCGGGTAACGCACTGGCAGACGGTTGTAGCCATACAGGCGACCCAGCTCTTCGATCAGATCCACTTCCAGGCTGATATCGAAGCGATGACTCGGCACGCTGACCAGCCACTGGCCGGCACCCTGAGCACTGACACCGAGGCCAAGCGCAGTGAGCAGACGCTCGACCTCGGCGCCATCCATGTCCATGCCCAGCATCTGGCTGATGCGCTCGGCACGCAGAGTGATAGGTGCCACGTTCGGCAGATCGCTTTCACTGCTGACTTCGATGATCGGACCGACTTCGCCGCCGACGATTTCCAGCAGCAACGCAGTCGCGCGCTCCATCGCCTGGCGCGCCAGTTGCGAATCGACGCCGCGCTCGAAACGGTGCGAGGAGTCGGTGTGCAGGCCATAGGAACGGGCCTTGCCGGCAACGGCGATGTTGTCGAAGAAGGCGCTTTCCAGGAACAGGTCGCGGGTCTTGTCGCTCACGCCGCTGTGCTCACCGCCCATCACGCCGGCGATGGCCAGCGCGCGGCCATGATCAGCGATGACCAGCGTGTCGGCACGCAGGCTGACTTCCTGGCCGTCGAGCAGCACCAGCTTCTCGCCCTCTTCCGCCATGCGCACGCGAATGCCGCCGTTGATCTCCGCGAGATCGAAGGCGTGCATCGGCTGGCCCAGCTCGAGCATCACATAGTTGGTGATATCCACCGCCGCATCGATGCTGCGAATATCGGAACGACGCAGACGCTCGACCATCCACAGCGGCGTCGGACGAGACAGATCGACGTTACGTACAACGCGGCCCAGGTAACGCGGACAGGCCTTGGGCGCCAGTACCTCGACCGGACGCACCTCGTCGTGCGCGGGCGCAACGGCCTCGATAACCACTGGCGAAACGACGGCGCTGTACATGGCACCCACTTCGCGGGCCAGGCCAGCGAGCGACAAGCAGTCACCACGGTTGGGGGTCAGGCCGATCTCGATGCTGGCATCGTCCAATTGCAGGTAGGTGCGAATATCGCTGCCAACCGGCGCATCGGCCGCCAGCTCCATCAGGCCGCTGTTGTCTTCGCTGATCTGCAGCTCGGAAGCCGAGCACAGCATGCCCTGAGATTCCACGCCGCGCAGCTTGGCCTTCTTGATCTTGAAGTCACCCGGCAGTTCGGCGCCGATCATGGCGAACGGAATCCTGATGCCGGCACGGGCATTGGGCGCGCCGCAAACGACCTGGAAGGTCTCGGCGCCATTGCTCACCTGGCATACGCGCAGCTTGTCGGCGTCCGGGTGCTGTTCGGCACTGAGGATTTCACCGACCACGATGCCACTGAAGGCGCCGGCCACCGGCTGTACCGCGTCGACTTCGAGGCCGACCATGGACAGGCGCGCGACCAGATCTTCGCGGGATACGTCGGGATTCACCCAACTGCGCAGCCACTGTTCACTGAATTTCATGTTGTCCGTTCTCCTTGACGGGCATGCCGCGTAGGCACCCACATCATGCAAGCCTGCGCGGCATACCCCCCTCATCCGGCGCTTTGCGCCACCTTCTCCCGTGGGAGCAGGGCTTGAGGGAAGCGTCGCTACGCGACTGTCACGCTAAATGAATTCGATCACGAGGGGCAGCTGCTAGCGAAATTGCGCCAGGAACCGCAGGTCGTTATCGAAGAACAGGCGCAGGTCGTTGACGCCATATCGCAGCATGGCCAGACGTTCGACGCCCATACCGAAGGCGAAACCGGAGTATTTTTCCGGGTCGATGCCGCTCATGCGCAGCACGTTAGGGTGCACCATGCCGCAACCCATCACTTCCAGCCAGCCGGTCTGCTTGCACACGCGGCAGCCCTTGCCGGAGCACATCACGCACTGCATGTCGACTTCGGCCGACGGCTCGGTGAAGGGGAAGAAGGACGGACGGAAACGCACGCCCAGCGGCTTCTCGAAGAACACCCGGAGGAACTCCTCGATGGTGCCCTTGAGGTCGGCGAAGCTGATGTCCTCGTCGACCAGCAGGCCTTCGACCTGATGGAACATCGGCGAGTGGGTGATATCGGAGTCGCAGCGATAGACGCGGCCGGGACAGACGATGCGGATCGGCGGCTGCTGCGATTCCATGGTGCGCACCTGAACCGGCGAGGTGTGGGTGCGCAGCAGCATGTTCGCATTGAAATAAAAGGTGTCATGCATCGCCCGTGCCGGGTGGTGGCCGGGGATGTTGAGCGCCTCGAAGTTGTGGTAGTCGTCTTCGACTTCCGGGCCCTCGGCCACGTTGTAGCCGATATGGGTGAAGAACTGCTCGACACGCTCGAGCGTGCGGGTGACTGGGTGCAGACCGCCAGAGGCCTGACCACGGCCAGGCAGGGTCACGTCGATACGCTCGGACGCCAGCTTTTCGGCGAGCATGGCCTGCTCAAGCACGGATTTGCGGGCATTCAGGGCGTCTTGCACCTGATTCTTGGCAGTGTTGATCAGGGCGCCAGCCTGCGGGCGCTCTTCGGCCGACAGCTTGCCCAGAGTCTGCATCAGGGCGGTCAGTTCGCCTTTCTTGCCAAGGTACTGAACCCGGAGCTGTTCCAGGGCATTGATATCTTCACTTCGTTGCACGGCCTCGAGCGCTTGCGAGACCAATGCATCCAGATTTTCCATTTACAGACTCCAGATACGAAATAGGGGAAGAGCTGTTAAGGCTCTTCCCCTATCTTTGACGTTGCCACCGGGCGAACCCGGTGATTGTCGGGGGACTTAAGCCAGAACGGCCTTGGCCTTCTCGACAATCGCAGCAAACGCCGCTTTTTCGTTCACTGCCAGATCAGCCAGAACCTTACGGTCGATTTCGATCGACGCTTTCTTCAGGCCAGCGATCAGACGGCTGTAGGACAGACCGTTGACGCGAGCACCAGCGTTGATACGAGCGATCCACAGTGCGCGGAACTGACGTTTTTTCTGACGACGGTCACGGTAGGCATATTGACCAGCCTTGATGACAGCCTGCTTGGCAACACGGAACACACGCGAACGAGCGCCGTAGTAGCCTTTAGCCAGTTTCAGAATCTTTTTGTGACGAGCACGAGCGATAACGCCACGCTTAACACGAGCCATGAGTAATTACCTCTAAGTATCTTGACCGATTAACGAACGCGCAGCATGCGCTCGACTTTAGCTTTGTCCGACGGACCGATCAGCGAGCTGCCACGCAGCTGGCGCTTACGTTTCGTGGACATCTTGGTCAGGATGTGGCTCTTGAAAGCGTGCTTGTGCTTGAAGCCTGTAGCAGTCTTCAGGAAGCGCTTCGCAGCGCCGCTCTTGGTTTTCATTTTTGGCATGTTTTGTACTCCGCATTCATTAACAACTGATAACCATCAGGCCTGCCAGTGCCCGGTAGATTATTTACGCTTCTTGGGTGCGATGACCATCATCAGCTGGCGTCCTTCCAGCTTAGGATGCTGTTCTACGGTGCCGATTTCAGCGAGGTCGGCTTCGACCCGCTTCAACAGCTCCATACCCAGTTCCTGGTGAGCCATCTCACGACCGCGGAATCTCAGAGATACCTTGGCCTTGTCCCCGTCTTCAAGGAAACGTACCAGGTTGCGTAGTTTTACCTGGTAATCCCCATCTTCCGTCCCTGGACGAAACTTGATTTCTTTGATCTGTTGCTGGTGCTGGTTCTTCTTGGCGATAGCAGCCTGCTTCTTCTTCTCGAACAGGTGCTTGCCGTAGTCCATGATGCGGCAAACCGGCGGCAGTGCGTCAGCAGAGATCTCTACCAGATCCAGCTTGGCTTCTTCAGCCACGCGCAATGCCTCATCGATCGAAACAATACCGACCTGCTCGCCGTCTGCGCCAATCAGGCGCACTTCACGAGCGGTGATGTTTTCGTTGATCGGCGCCTTGGGGGCGGCCCGCTTGTCCTGTCTCATTTCACGCTTAATAGTTATTACTCCAAATCTTGGCGACCACGCCGGGAAACCGCTTGCTGCAACTGTGCGGCGAACTGCTCGATGGGCAGAGAGCCCAGATCGACGCCTTCACGGGTACGGACAGCAACGGATCGAGTCTCGACTTCCCGATCTCCAATAACCAAGAGATAGGGAACCTTGAGCAAGGTATGCTCGCGGATTTTAAAGCCGATCTTTTCGTTTCTCAAGTCAACCTTGGCACGAAAACCGCTTTGATTGAGAGTTTTCTCGACTTCACGGGCAAAATCGGCCTGTTTGTCGGTGATATTCATGATCACCGCCTGGGTCGGAGCGAGCCAGGCAGGGAAAGAACCAGCGTAGTGCTCGATCAGCATACCGATGAAACGCTCGAACGAACCAAGGATCGCGCGGTGCAGCATCACCGGGCGCTTGCGGTTGTTGTCTTCGGCGATGTAGCTGGCGTCCAGACGCTCAGGCAGGTTCGGATCGTACTGCAGCGTACCGCACTGCCAGTTACGCCCCAGGCAATCACGCAGGGTGAATTCGATCTTCGGGCCGTAGAAGGCGCCCTCGCCCGGTTGATATTCCCAGGCCAGACCGGACTCGTTCAGCGCTTCGGCCAGCGCGCCCTCGGCACGATCCCACAGCTCGTCGGAGCCCACGCGCTTGGCGGGACGAGTCGAAAGCTTCATGGCGATATCACTGAAACCGAAGTCGGCATAGACCTGCAGGGTCAGCTTGATGAAGTCGGCCGCTTCCTTCTTCACCTGATCTTCGGTGCAGAAGATGTGCGCATCGTCCTGCACGAAGCCACGCACGCGCATGATGCCGTGCAGCGCACCGGACGGCTCGTTGCGGTGGCAGGCGCCGAACTCGGCGAGACGCAGCGGCAAGTCGCGGTAGGACTTCAGACCCTGGTTGAAGATCTGCACATGGCACGGGCAGTTCATCGGCTTGACCGCATAGTCGCGGTTTTCCGAAGCCGTGGTGAACATGTTCTCGGCGTAGTTGGACCAGTGCCCGGAACGCTCCCAGAGGATGCGATCGACCACCTGCGGCGTGCGCACCTCGACGTAGCCGTTCTCACGCTGCACCTGGCGCATGTGCTGTTCCAGCACCTGATACACGGTCCAGCCATTGGGGTGCCAGAACACCATGCCCGGCGCTTCTTCCTGCAGGTGGAACAGGTCCAGCTGCTTGCCGATGCGACGGTGATCGCGCTTCTCGGCCTCTTCGATGCGCTGGATATAGGCAGCCAGCTGCTTCTTGTCCGCCCAGGCAGTGCCGTAAACGCGCTGCAACTGCTCGTTCTTCGAGTCGCCGCGCCAGTAGGCACCGGAAATACGGGTCAGCTTGAACGCCTTGAGAAAGCGCGTGTTCGGCACGTGCGGGCCGCGGCACATGTCGACGTACTCTTCATGGAAATACAGACCCATGGCCGTTTCGTCCGGCATGTCGTCGATCAGACGCAGCTTGTATTCCTCGCCACGCGACTTGAACAGCTCGATGACCTCGGCACGCGGCGTCATCTTCTTGATGACGTCGTAGTCCTTCTCGATCAACTCGGCCATGCGCTTCTCGATGGCCGCCATGTCTTCCGGCGTGAAGGGACGATCGATGGCAATGTCGTAATAGAAGCCTTCGTCAATGACCGGGCCGATCACCATCTTGGCGTTCGGGTACAGCTGCTTGACTGCATGCCCAACCAGGTGAGCACAGGAGTGGCGGATGATTTCCAGCCCCTCTTCGTCTTTCGGCGTGATGATCTGCAAAGTGGCATCGCTATCGATCACATCACAGGCATCGACCTGCTTGCCGTTTACCTTGCCAGCCAGGGTGGCCTTGGCCAGGCCTGCGCCAATGGATTGAGCGACCTCCAGCACGGATACCGGATGATCGAACGAACGCTGACTGCCGTCGGGAAGAGTAATGATGGGCATGGCGCCTCCTCTCCTAGTGGTGACCCCTACCAAAGGTCACGTGGGTTGGGATGAGCCAGGAAGCGATTCAGCGGTGTACCCACCTAACGATGGCAGGAGCCCGAAGGCCAACCAGACCGAACCAGAGTCACTGGAAGTAAAGAGTGCGGATGCTTTCAGAAAGCCTGAGCCCTGACAAGCTGCCGCCCGAAACAAACACGTAAAAACCTGAGGCGTCACCCGAAAAATTCGAGCAATAAAAAAGGGGCCGCTTAGCGACCCCTCTTTATCGATTTGGTAGGCACAATTGGACTCGAACCAACGACCCCCACCATGTCAAGGTGGTGCTCTAACCAACTGAGCTATGTGCCTTCGATGGATGCGCATTCTACGCAGATCTTTTTAGCCGTCAATAGATTTTTTCGCTAACTCACTGAAATAGGCCAATTTTTTATCGAAACCGGATCGTTGAATATTTTGCACGGGCACTAGCCGGCTATTTTCAACTCAGGTAGCATCGGATTATTCGTAAAAAATAAAGAACAGAGGTTCAAGATGGCGCACACGGCATATCCACAATCCTATTACGCCGCTTCAGCCAACCCCGTCCCGCAACGCCCTGCCCTGCAAGGCGAGGTGGAAACCGATGTGTGCATCATCGGCGCGGGTTACACCGGCCTGTCCACTGCACTGTTTCTGCTGGAAAACGGTTTCAAGGTGAGCATTGTCGAAGCGGCCAAGGTCGGCTTCGGCGCATCGGGTCGTAATGGCGGACAAATCGTCAACAGCTACAGCCGTGATATCGACGTCATCGAACGCACGGTCGGCCCCAAGCAGGCACAACTGCTCGGGCAGATGGCGTTCGAAGGTGGCCGCATCATCCGTGAGCGCATCGCCAAGTACGACATCCAGTGCGACCTGAAGGACGGTGGTGTATTCGCCGCGCTGACCAGCAAGCAGATGGGCCATCTGGAATCGCAGAAGAAGCTGTGGGAGCGCTACGGCCACACCCAGCTGGAGCTGATGGACGCCAAGCGCATTCGCGAAGTCGTCGCCACCGAGAACTATATCGGCGGCATGCTGGACATGAGCGGCGGTCACATTCATCCGCTGAACCTGGCGCTGGGCGAAGCCGCTGCGTTGGAATCGCTGGGCGGCGTGATCTATGAACAGTCGCCTGCTACCCGTATCGAGCGCGGCGCCAGCCCGGTGGTGCACACCCCGGAAGGCCGCATCAAGGCCAAGTTCGTGGTGGTCGCCGGTAACGCCTACCTGGGCAATCTGGTGCCGGAACTGGCTTCCAAGTCGATGCCGTGTGGCACGCAGGTGATCACCACCGAGCCACTGTCCGATGAAGTCGCTGCCAGCCTGCTGCCGCAGGACTATTGCGTGGAAGACTGCAACTACCTGCTCGACTACTACCGCCTGACCGGCGACAAGCGCCTGATCTACGGCGGCGGCGTGGTCTACGGCGCGCGCGACCCGGCCAACATCGAGGCGATCATCCGGCCGAAGATGCTCAAGACCTTCCCGCAGCTGAAGGACGTGAAGATCGACTTCGCCTGGACCGGCAACTTCCTGCTGACGCTTTCGCGACTGCCGCAAGTGGGCCGAATCGGCGACAACATCTATTACTCGCAAGGCTGCAGTGGCCATGGCGTGACCTACACGCACCTGGCGGGCAAGGTCCTCGCCGAAGCGCTGCGCGGCCAGGCCGAGCGTTTCGATGCCTTCGCCGGGTTGCCGCACTACCCCTTCCCGGGCGGCCGGATGTTCCAGGTACCCTTCAGCGCCATCGGCGCCTGGTACTACACGCTGCGCGACAAGCTCGGCGTGTGATCAGCCTGCACATCGATGAAAACGGCGCCCTCGGGCGCCGTTTTCATGTGCATCATGGGCAGACCGACAAGGCCTGACACTGTCCACCGGAATCACTGGCCTTCGGCGGTGCAGCGAAGCGTGCATCATCCGGTGCCAGCCGCTGCGCACAGGCCTGTGCCTTCTGCGCCTCAGAGGCACAACCCTGCTCGCCCAGCACCTGCGACAGGTTGAACCAACCGGCAGCGAAATCCGGCTCGCGCTCCAGGCTCTCACGCAATGCCTGCTCGGCGCCCTTGCGATCACCCTCGGCATAGTGGCTGTTGCTCAGGGCGAACCAGGGCAGCGCCTGCTCCGGCCAGGCTTCGCTGGCACGGCGATAGGCACGCCGCGCAGTCTGGGCATTGCCGGTTTGCTCGAGGTCGTTGGCAGCCTTCATCCAGACCTGCATATCGGCTTGCGCCGGCAGGCGCTCGGGCGGCAGGGTCACGACCGCCCAACGCCCGCCGCGCTCCCAGGTTCTGTCGAAACTGGCGAAGCTGTCTTCGAGCCGGCGCGTGGTGGCAGAACGCAGAATCAGCGTGCGCTCACGACGGTCGTAACCGACCACCACTGCGAAATGCCACTGCGGGTAGAAGTCGAACGCCAGGTTCTGCAGCACCAGCACCGGATTGCCAGCGGCCACTTCGGCCAACACGGCCTCCAGGCGCGGCTGCAGCGGATACACCAGCATTTCGTGATTGCGCGCGGCAGCGACCATCTCGACCTGCAGACTGCCTTCACGGCTGGGGATGTAGACCTTGTCCTTGAGCGCGCCGGGCGTGGTCAGTACGCCACGCTGGTTGAGCATGGTAGCCAAGGCAGCCGGCCCGCACTGGTAGGCGTCCTGAGGGAAGAAGGGAACGTCGGTGAGCTCCACCCGCTCAGGCAAACGCTCGCCCACCGGTGATAACACCGGGGAGCGAGCGCAGGCTGTGAGTAAAACGATCGATGCGATACAGCAGAGGCGAATCAGCGATTTATGCATTTAACGAAACTGAAGATGTTGGTGGCGCACAGCATATCAGTGATGATGAAGATCACCAGAAACAACACGATGATGCCGACCACGCCCGCACCGGCAGGCGCCTGGTCCAGTTGCTGGTTGAACTGCGCCAGCTCGGCCGGGGTCAGGCTGGCGATGCGCGACTCGACCTGATCACGCTCGACGCCCATCGACACCAGTTTCTCCTTCACCTGCTCGTCATCGAGCATGGCCATCAACTGCTCCTGATCCACCTTGTGCTGCTGCTCGGCGATCACCTCGTGGGTGCCGACCATCGCCGCATTCGCGGCAGGAATCTGCACCACCAGCAGCAGGTGAAACAGCGCGGTAATCGCGGCCAGGCGGCGCATGACGGGGTTCATGGAAATTGTCATTGTGGTTATCTCCTGAGGGACGAGGTAGCCAATAGACAGCATGCAAATCGCCCAGGTTCACTCCACCAGTCTGCGCTCGTTCACGTTTCCATCAGAAGCTGGCTGAGCACCGCACGCAGCTTGCCTGGCTTGACCGGTTTGTTCAGCAGCGGCGCGCCCAGCGCCTGCAACTCGCGCCGGCAGTCATCGCTGCGATCGGCACTGATGATCAGCGCCGGGATCGGTCTGGAAAATTCGTCACGCAATTGCTGTATCACCTGGCAGCCGAGCACACCGTGATCGAGGTGAAAATCGGCCAGGATCACCTCCGGCGCCCGTCCCTGCAATCGCTGCAAGGCCTCAGACAGATCCACTGCCGTGACCACCTCGCAGCCCCACTGCCCAAGCAGCGCGGCCATGCTGTGGAGGATGTCGACCTCGTTGTCGATCACCAGCAAACGCCGGCCCGGCAACGGATTGCCGAGCACGGGCTGCGCGATCGACGGTACCTGGCGCTGTGGCCGCGTCTGCGCCAGCGGCACACGAATGCTGAACACCGAACCGAGCCCGGGCTGTGAGCGAACCTGCACCGGATAGCCCAGCATGCGCGCGATGCGCTCGACGATGGCCAGACCCAGACCAACGCCCTTGCGCTGCGCGGCGCGCCCGACTTCGAGCTGATTGAATTCGAGGAAGATCTTGTCCAGTTGATCGGCCGCGATACCGCGACCGCTGTCCCACACTTGCAGCTCGACGAATGCGCCACGGCGCCGCGCACCGAGCAGTACGCCGCCGCGCTCGGTGTAGCGGCAGGCGTTGCTGAGGAAGTTGCGCAGGATGCGCGTCAACAGTCGGAAATCGGTGCTTACCGCGTAGTCGGCGATGCGTACGCGCAGACGCAAACCATGGGCGCTGGCGACGCTGTCGAATTCCGAGGCCAACGGCGCCAACAGCTCTTCGAGGCGATAGACATCGACATCCGGTTTGATCGCCGCCTGATCCAGTTTGGAGATATCCAGCAGGTCGGCCAGCAGATCCTCAGCGCCCTCGAGCGCCAGATGGCTGCGCTCGACCAGATTACGCTCGGCACTCGGCAGCTCACGCTCACGCAGCGTGGAGATCAGCAGGCGCGCGGCATTGAGTGGCTGTAGCAGGTCATGACTGGCGGCGGCCAGGTACTTGTCCTTGCTGCGGTTGGCGGCTTCGGCGGCGTCGCGTGCCTCGCGCAGGGCCAACTCTATGCGCTCACGCTCCTCGATCTGCCGCTGCAGGTTGCGGTTGGATTCGAGCAGTTCATAGGTGCGCGCCGCAACGCGACGCTCCAGTTCGTCGTTGAGTTGTTGCAGACGCTGCTGCGCCTGCTTGCGCTCGGTGATATCGGCAACGAAACCCTCGAAGACGCCCTCGCCTTCGGGCTTGAGCAGCAGATTCATCAGCACGTCGATGGTACTGCCGTCGCGCCGACGCAGACGCGTTTCGTAGCCGAGCAGGGCCTGGCCCTGGCTCAGCCGCTGGCGAATCAGGTCCAGCTCGTCGAAACCGCCAACGAACAGATGCCGGGCCAGATCGCCCAACGACCACAGCACCTCCTGCGGATCGTCATACCCAAGCATGCGCGCCATTGCCGGATTCGCCGCCAGTACGCCGTCCTGCAGGCTCGCCTGGATGATGCCGTGCACGGCGTGCTCGAACAGCCACTTGTAGCGGTTGCGCTCGGTTTCCAGCTCTTCAAGGCGCGCCAGCAGCTCAGGGTAGTGACTCTTGCGCGCCGACTGGCTGCCAAGGCCCAACAACCCGGCCAGCGCATCGTCAGAGCGCCTCGCCATAGACCACCTCGACATCACGCTGGGTCGACTCGCGCGGGTTGGTGAGGATGCACGGATCGTCCATGGCATGGCTGGACAAAAACGGAATATCCGAGGTGCTGACACCGTGCAGACCGAGCGTCTCGCGGAACCCCATGGCGTGCTTGAAGGCGATCAGGTGCTCGACCAGACGCTGGCGAATCTGCGCGTGGTTCAGACCACGGCAATCGATACCGAGGGTCTCGGCAATTACCTTGAAGCGCTCCGGCGCGGCGCTGTAGTTGAAGGCCACCACATGCTCGACCAGTACCGCGTTGCACAGGCCGTGTGGCAGGTCGAGGAAGCCGCCCAGGCTGTGGCTCATGGCGTGCACCGCGCCAAGGATCGCGTTGGAGAAGGCCAGGCCGGCCTGCATGCTGCCGAGCATGATCTTCTCGCGCAGAGCGATATCGGCCGGGTTGGCGATCATCTGCACCAGGTTGCCGTTGATCAGGCGCATCGCTTCCAGCGCGTGCGGGTCGGTGAGCGGGCCATTACCGGTAGAGACGAATGCCTCGATGGCATGCACCAGGGCATCGATGCCGGTACAGGCACTGAGGAACGGGTCCATGCTCAGCGTGGTTTCCGGGTCGATCAGGGACACATCCGGCACCACCGCCTTGCTGACGATGGAGAACTTCATCCGCTCCTGCTGGTTGGAGATGATCACGAACTGGGACACGTCGGCCGAAGTGCCGGCGGTGGTCGGAATCAGGATCAGCGGCGGGCTCGGCACGCGGATGGTATCCACGCCCTCGAATTCGAGAATGCTGCGGCCATGGGCGACGACGATGCCGATGCCCTTGGCGCAGTCCATCGGGCTGCCGCCACCGACGGCGACGATGACGTTGCAGCCCTCGCTGCGATACAGCTCGGCGCCTTCCATCACCTCCTCCACGCGCGGGTTGGGCGAGACCCGGGTGTACAGGCAGTAGGCGATGCCCTGAGCCTGCAGACTGGCTTCGATATCGCCGGCCCAACCGGCCGCGACCACGCCGGGATCGGAAACGACCAGTACCTTGCGCGCACCGAAGGTCTTGGCGTAGTTGCCGACGTTATGCCGAGAACCGGCGCCGAAGATGATCTCGGGGGAAACGAATTTTCGTAGCTGACTCAAATCGTGGCTCATGCAACGGCCTGAAATTTCTTGTTATGGAGTGGCGATCAGCCTACTGCATTGCTCGGTTTATGCAATGCGAGCTGCGATCAGCTCAGGTGCTGATAGAAGGCATGTTCGGCGCGCAGCGCCTCGGCCAGATTCGTGGCCTGACGGAAACCATGGCGTTCTTCGGCGAACAGGTGATATTGCACCGGTAAACCGCGTTGGCGCAGCGCCTCGACCATGCTTTCGGTCTGACTCGGCACCACCACGGCATCCATCGCGCCCTGGAAGAAAATCACCGGTGCCTTGATCCGTTCAGCCTGCAACAGGGGTGTGCGATCACGGTAGCGCTCGCCATCCTGCTCGGGATCACCGATCAGCCAGTCCAGATAGTCCGCCTCGAACTTGTGGGTCAGCCTGCGCAGGGCCAGCGGGTCGCTGACTCCGTAGAGGCTTGCGCCGCCGCGTAGCAGCGGCAACTCGACCAGTGCACGCAGCGCACTGAAACCACCCGCACTGCCGCCACGCACGAATACGCGCTGCGGATCGATACGGCCCGCTTCGGCCAGTGCCTCGATGGCGGCGCGAACATCCTGCACCTCCAGCTCGCCCCACTGGCCAGCCAGACGTAGGCGATAGTCACGACCGTAGCCGCTGCTGCCGCGGTAGTTGAGGTCGAGCACGGCGTAGCCGCGTAGCGTCCAGAAGGCGATGCGTGGATCGAACACCGGGTAGCAGGCCGAGGTCGGGCCACCGTGCAGGAAGATCACCAGCGGTGGGCACTCGCAGGTTGATACGGGCGAGTAGAAAAAACCGTGGCTATGTTCGCCCTCACCCACCGCGCAGCTGAATGGCTGAGGCCGTGACAGCTGTTCTTCAGTCAAGGGCTGCTCACCACCGGCGAGTATCCGCACGGTTCCATCGCTGCGGCGAATGGCAAGCACCGCCGACAGACGATCCGGGGCGCCAGCGATGCAGTAGAAGTGCTCGGCATCCGCGGCCAGGCTACGGAAACGGGTAAAGCCTTCAGCCAGTCGCCGCTCTGTGCTTGGCCCACCGTAGGGTGCGCCATGCGCACCAGCGGTCTCGGCGGCAAGAGAATCGGTGCGCGCAGCGCACCCTACGAGAACACCGACGCCCTCCTCGAAACGGGTCAGCAGCAGCTCACCGTTTTCCAGCGGCAGATAGGTTCGGCCGCCCAGTTGCCAGGGCGCCGGGGCGTGATCGCAGGGCGCAGCATCCCACTTCATATCGGCATCGATACACTCGGGCTGCCACCAACCGGCACGGTCGCTCAACGCCCACAATCGGCCCTGCATATCGAAACGCGGCTGCTGCAGGGATCGATCCCCTGCCTCACCAGACAGCACCCGAATGCGCTCGCCGGACTCACGCTGGCACAGGCGCGTGACGACCCAGGGCTGATGTGGTCGATCCCACTCGATCCAGCCCAGACGCTGGCCACCAGGGTCGGCCACCGGCGCAGCGTAGAAATCGGCGCCCTCGACCAATACTTCGCGCTTGCCACCAAGACCGATGCGTACCAGGCGATGCACCACTGCGCCGCCTTCATGGCTTTCCTCTACAGCCAACAGCGCCTGCCAGGCGGGCACGAAGGACAGGTCGCCATAACGGCAGTGAGGCTGATCAGTTATCAGGTAGGGTGCGCCGTGCGCACCGCCGTCCAGGCCAATATCGATGCGATAGACCTGCTGATCACGCTCGTTGACGAAGGCTACGCCCTGCTCCGTGGCACAGCAGGCGCCACCGCCGTATTCATAGACGCGGCTGCGCACGGAAAACCCTGGCGGCGTCAGTTCACACACCACACCGTCGCAGCAGAAGAACAGCCCGCAACGCGCCAGCTGAGGATCGAACGCCACCCACAGCAAACCGCCGTGGGCAGCGTGCAGTTCGGCGAAGTCAGCACTGGCGGCTGCGGCCTGTTCGGCACTCCATATCGCGTCAGAACCGGTGCGCACGGCGCACCCTAGGCTTTGCATATGATTCGCGAGGCCTTGTCGTTGCGGTACTGCAGCGCTTGCAGCCCCAGCGGCGCCTCGTCGGCCTGCTGGCGTGCGGCGAGAATCACGCCATGGTGCGCCGACTTGCTGCACACCGGGTCGGCGTTGCTGGCATCGCCGGTGAGCATGAAGGCCTGGCAGCGACAGCCTCCGAAATCCTTGTGCTTCTCGTCGCACGAACGGCACGGCTCGGGCATCCAGTCGTCACCACGGAAGCGGTTGAAGCCAAACGACTCGCGCCAGATGTGCGAGAGGCTGTGCTCGCGCACATTGGGAAACTGCACTGGCAACTGCCGCGCGCTGTGGCAAGGCAGTGCCGTACCGTCCGGGGTGATATCGAGGAACAGGTTACCCCAGCCATTCATGCAGCCCTTGGGGCGCTCTTCGTAGTAATCCGGGGTGACGAAGATCAGCTTGCATGGGTGATTCTCGGCTGCCAGCTTGTCGCGCCACTGCTGGGTGATGCGCTCGGCGCGCTCCAGCTGGGCGCGGGTCGGCAGGAGCCCTGCACGGTTGAGCTCGGCCCAGCCGTAGAACTGACAGGTAGCGAGCTCGACGAAATCCGCCTCCAGCTCCAGGCACAGCTCGATGATGCGCTCGATGTTGTCGATGTTGTGCCGGTGGGTGACGAAGTTGAGCACCATCGGGTAGCCGTGCGCCTTGACCGCACGGGCCATCGCCAGTTTCTGCGCGAAGGCCTTCTTCGAGCCGGCCAGCAGGTTGTTCACCTCTTCGTCGGCAGCCTGGAAGCTGATCTGGATATGATCGAGCCCGGCGTCGGCGAACTCGGCGATACGCGCCTCGGTGAGGCCGATGCCGGAGGTGATCAGGTTGGTGTAGTAGCCCAGCCCCCGCGCCGCCGCGATCAGCTCGGCCAGATCCTGGCGCACCAGCGGCTCGCCGCCGGAAAAGCCCAACTGCGCTGCGCCCAGCTCACGGGCCTGGCGGAATACCTCGATCCACTCGGCGGTGCTCAGCTCGGCGCCCTGCTGGGCGAAATCCAGCGGGTTGGAGCAGTACGGGCACTGTAGCGGGCAGCGATAGGTCAGCTCGGCCAGCAGCCACAGCGGCGGGCCGACCTGCACGCCCGGCTTAGCGAAGCTCGATCCAGAACTGAGCATGGGCCACCTCCATGAAGGCAAGAATGTCTTCGTCGATGCCCGGCACATCGGGGAAGCGCTGATGCAGGTTGCCGATGATCTCGGCCACCGAACGCTTGCCGTCGACCTGCTGGAGAATCTCGCTGGCACTGTCGTTGAGCTTGATCATGCCTTCCGGATAGAGCAGTACGTGGCAGCCCTGGGCCGGCTCGAACTGCAGGCGAAAGCCGCGGCGGATGGCAGGGATAGTGGGCAGGATGGCGGCGGTCATGCTTCTGACTCCAGGCTGGTGCGCGCGGCGCACCCTACAAAGGGCGCGTCGAACGGAAATGCGACCGTAGGGTGCGCCGTGCGCACCACTTGCTCGAAACTCATAAGGCTATACCCCGATGCCAGGCGCGCTCGGCCGTCACCGTGTGATACGGCGGGCGTTGCAGCTCGTAGGCCATGCTCATGGCATCGAGCATGCTCCACAGCACGTCGAGCTTGAATTGCAGGATCTGCAGCATGCGTTCCTGCGCTTCACGGGTACGGTAGTGCTCGAGGGTGATGCGCAGGCCATGCTCGACATCACGGCGCGCCTCTTTCAGGCGCTTGCGAAAGTAGTCGTAGCCGGTGGCGTCGATCCACGGGTAGTGCTGCGGCCAGGCATCCAGACGCGACTGATGAATCTGCGGGGCGAACAGTTCGGTCAGCGAACTACTGGCCGCCTCCTGCCAGCTGGCGCGGCGAGCGAAGTTGACGTAGGCATCGACGGCAAAACGCACGCCGGGCAATACCAGCGCCTGCGACAGCACCTGCTCGCGCTCGAGACCGACCGACTCGGCCAGGCGCAGCCAGGCCTCGATGCCGCCCTCCTCGCCCGGCGCCCCATCGTGATCGAGGATGCGCTGAATCCACTCGCGCCGCGTCTCGCGATCCGGGCAGTTGGCGAGGATCGCCGCATCCTTCAGCGGGATGTTGACCTGGTAGTAGAAACGGTTGGCCACCCAGCCCTGGATCTGCTCGCGGGTGGCGCGTCCTTCGTACATCGCACGATGGAACGGATGATGAATGTGGTACAGCGCGCCCTTGGCGCGCCGCGCCTGCTCGAATTCGGCAGGTGTCATGGCAGGTTGGCTCATCAAGACACTCCGGTACGCATTGCCGTAGGGTGCGCCGTGCGCACCAATGCTAGCCATCTGAATTGCTGGTACGCACAGCCTGGGCGGCCCCGCACACCCTACAAAACGATGCTCATGCCATCGAACGCGACCTCGATGCCGTGCGCATCCAGCTCGGCACGCTCGGGCGAATCCAGGTCGAGAATCGGGTTGGTGTTGTTGATATGAATGAGGATCTTGCGTGCGCTCGGCAGGCCGTCGAGCACCTCGATCATCCCGCCCGGGCCGCTCTGGCAGAGATGGCCCATCTCGCTGCCGAGCTTGTCGCCGACCTCGCACAGGCGCATCTCGTCGTCGCGCCACAGGGTGCCGTCCACCAACAGGCAGTCGGCGCGGCGCATCCAGCTCAGCAAGTGCTCGTCCACCTGGCCGAGACCGGGGGCGTAGAACAGGCTGCGGCCGCTGCGCCGGTCCTCGATGAACAGGCCGATGTTATCGCCCGGGTGCGGATTGCCACGATGCGGCGAATACGGCGGTGCGCTGCTGCGCAGGGCGATGGCAGTGATGCTCAGCGCCGGGCACGCGGGAATGCTGAAGGGCTTGGCGTCCAGCTCGATCAGGCGATGCTGCAGGCCACCGTTCCAGTGGCTGAGCATGTTGAACAATGGAAAGCCGCTGGTCAGGTCCTGATGCACCATCTCCGTACACCAGACCTCATGCGGACAACCTTCGCGCAGGGTCAACAGGCCCGTGCAGTGGTCGATCTGGCTGTCGAGCAAGACGATGCCGGCGATGGCCGTGTCACGCAGCTTGCGCGCCGGTTGCAGCGCCGGAAAGGCTTCGATCTGCGCGCGGATGTCCGGCGAGGCATTGCACAGGATCCACTGCTGAGCGTCATCGGAAATGGCGATGGACGACTGGGTGCGCGGTTGCGCCCGCAGCGTACCGGTGCGCAGGCCACGGCAATTGCGGCAGTTGCAGTTCCACTGGGGGAAGCCACCGCCAGCGGCGGAGCCGAGAATCTGGATATGCATGGAAGTCACCAGCGGGGATGCCCCGGACGAGCCGGGGCCAGGAGCGATCAGCGGTTGGCGAAATACATCGTCACTTCGAAGCCAATACGCAGATCGGTGTAGGCGGGTTTAGTCCACATGATGCGGTCCTCTTGTTATTGAGCCGGGGCATTCCGGCAACCCCATTAAGCCCCCGCCAGGCAAGAGGCCAAATGGTACTTTGGGAGGAGATTTGGCTGGCATTGGTAGGTAGGCGGCAGGGCTTTGCCAGACGCGCATGCAAGCTGCGGGTAGCCCGGATGAAATCCGGGAAGTATCGAGGTCATCCCCGGATTGCATCCGGGCTACGAAACGGGGCGCGGGGCCGGCCCTATCGCGGATCAATCCGCTCCTACCAGTCAGACGCGTGCTGCATCAGCGCGCTTTCTTTGCAGGCGCCAATAAAAAACGCGGCCGAAGCCGCGTCGCGATAAACATCTGCCGGCCCATCCGCCAGGGTGCGCTGCGCGCAACGAGGTCGGGCACCGGCAAGCGGTGCGCACAGCGCACCCCACGCTCTCAAGAAGGCCGCACACCGGAGCGAGCATGCGGCCTGGTGGGTCTTAGAAGAAGCCCAGCGGGTTGATGTCGTAGCTGACCAGCAGGTTCTTGGTCTGCTGGTAGTGGTCGAGCATCATCTTGTGGGTTTCACGGCCGACGCCGGACTTCTTGTAGCCACCGAAGGCGGCATGCGCCGGGTACAGGTGGTAGCAGTTGGTCCACACGCGGCCGGCCTTGATCGCCCGGCCCATGCGGTAGGCGACGTTCATGTCGCGGCTCCACACGCCGGCACCGAGGCCGAACTCGGTGTCGTTGGCAATCGCCAGGGCTTCGGCTTCGTCCTTGAAGGTGGTCACACCGATCACTGGCCCGAAGATCTCTTCCTGGAACACGCGCATCTGGTTGGTGCCCTTGAGCAGGGTCGGCTGGATGTAGTAACCGCTGGCCAGGTCGCCATCCAGGCGCTCGGCGGCGCCACCGGTAAGCACCTGCGCGCCTTCCTGCTGGGCGATCTCCAGGTAGCTCAAGATTTTGTCGAACTGCTGCTGCGAGGCCTGGGCGCCGACCATGGTCTCGGTGTCCAGCGGGTTGCCGCGCTTGATCTGCTTGACCTTCTTCATCACCTCGACCATGAAGGCGTCGTAGATCGACTCCTGCACCAGCGCGCGCGACGGGCAGGTGCACACCTCGCCCTGGTTGAAGAAGCCCAGCACCAGCCCCTCGGCAGCCTTCTCGATGAAGGCCGGCTCGGCGTTCATGATGTCGGCAAAGAAGATGTTCGGCGACTTGCCGCCCAGCTCGACGGTGGATGGGATGATGTTCTCGGCGGCGCACTTGAGGATGTGCGAGCCGACCGGGGTGGAGCCGGTGAAGGCGATCTTGGCGATGCGTTTGCTGGTGGCCAGCGCTTCACCGGCTTCGCGACCGAAGCCCTGGACGATGTTGAGCACGCCCGGCGGCAGTAGGTCGCCGATCAACTCGACGAACAGGGTGATCGACAGCGGCGTCTGCTCGGCCGGCTTGAGCACGATGGCGTTGCCGGCAGCCAGGGCCGGCGCCAGTTTCCAGGCCGCCATCAGCAGCGGGAAGTTCCACGGGATGATCTGCCCGACCACGCCCAGCGGCTCGTGGAAGTGATAGGCCACGGTGCCTTCGTTGATCTCGGCGGTGCTGCCTTCCTGAGCACGGATGCAGCCGGCGAAGTAGCGGAAGTGGTCGGCCGCCAGCGGTACGTCGGCATTCAGCGTCTCACGCACGGCCTTGCCGTTGTCCCAGGTCTCGGCCACGGCCAGCAGTTCGAGGTTGGCTTCGATGCGGTCGGCGATCTTCAGCAGGATGTGCGAACGCTCCTGCACGCTGGTGCGGCCCCAGGCATCGGCGGCGGCATGCGCGGCGTCCAGCGCCTTGTCGATATCGGCAGCATTGGAACGGGGGAATTCGGCGATCACCGAGCCATCGACCGGGCTGGTGTTGCTGAAGTACTGGCCACTGAGCGGCGCGACGAATTCACCGCCGATGTAGTTGCCGTAGCGCGGCTTGAGGGTGACGACGGCGCCTGCGGAACCCGGTTTCGCGTAAATCATGATGATGACCTCTCTTGTTGTCGGAGCCCGCTGCCAATCGGGGAAGCGAGTCATGGTTCGATCTTAGGAAGCCCCCGGAAACCTCGGTATGCGCCCATGGCACAGATCGCCTAGTCATTTGGTAGTAGAGCGGCAAGAGCGCTCTGGCACGGGCTTTTGGCAGCGAGGCACGAGGCTGTGGAAGCTATAGGCTAGACCCGTTCGCCTGGTCTTGCGTTGCCGAACGCGAAAATCCGCCGTGGTATTTCACAGCGACTCGGCGCGGGCAGGCAGGCGCCGGAAACGACGATGGCCGGACAGAGTCCGGCCATCGTCTGACACCTCAAGCAATCAGCGCTTGGCCACCAGCTCCTTCGGCAGCTTGAAGGTCCAGAGCATGCCGCCCTGGTTCAGGTGCTTGACGCGCTTGGCCACCTCGCCGCCCCACAGCGGTACCGCGCCACCCCAGCCGGACAGCACCGAGACGTACTGCTCGCCGTCCATTTCCCAGGTCACGGGCGAGCCGATCACGCCCGAGCCGGTCTGGAATTCCCAGACTTTCTCGCCGGTCTTGGCGTTGAACGCCTGCAGGTAGCCTTCCGGGTTGCCGGTGAACACCAGGTTGCCCTTGGTGGTCAGCACCCCACCCCACAGCGGCGCGTAGTTCTTGTGACGCCAGACTTCCTTGCCGGTTTTCGGGTCGATGGCACGCAGCACGCCGATGTAGTCCTCGTTGAGCGGTTTGATGGTGAAGCCGGCGCCCAGGTAGGCCGCGCCCTTCTTGTAGGCGATATCCTCGTTCCAGATATCCATGCCCCACTCGTTGGACGGCACGTAGAACAGGCCGGTGTCCTGGCTGTAGGCCATGGGCATCCAGTTCTTCGCGCCGAGGAAGGCCGGTGCGGAGAACACGCTCTGGCCCTTCTCCTTCGCGCTCGGCGAGCCGGGACGGTTGCTGTCGTCGTAGATCGGCCGGCCATTCTCGTCCAGGCCCTTGGCCCAGGTGATCTTGTCGACGAAGGGGAAGCCACGGATGAACTTGCCGTTGGTGCGGTCGAGCACATAGAAGAAGCCGTTGCGGTCGGCGGTCGCCGCGGCCTTCACGGTCTTGCCGCCTTCCTGGTAATCGAAGGAGATCAGTTCGTTGACGCCGTCGAAGTCCCAACCGTCGTGCGGCGTGGTCTGGAAGTGCCACTTGATGCTGCCGTCGTCCGGGTTCAGCGCCAGGCGCGAGGACGAATAGAGGTTGTCGCCGGGACGCAGGTGCGAGTTCCACGGCGCCGGGTTACCGGTACCGAAGAACAGCAGATTGGTGTCGGCATCGTAGTAGCCGCCCAGCCAGGGCGCGGCACCGCCGGTCTTCCACAGGTCGCCCGGCCAGGTCTTGCCGGCCTCGCCACCGCTGATGCCGTTCTCGACCGCCTTGCCGTCCTTGTAGACGTAGCCCATGTGGCCTTCGACGGTCGGGCGGCTCCACAGCAGCTCGCCGTTCTTCGGGTCGTAAGCCTCGATCTTGCCGACCACGCCGAACTCACCACCAGACACGCCGGTGATCAGCTTGCCACCCACCACCAGCGGTGCCGCCGTGATGGAGTAGCCGGCCTTGTGGTCGGCGACGTTCTTGCGCCACACCACCTTGCCGGTGTCCTTGTTCAGCGCCACCAGCTTGGCGTCGAGGGTGCCGAAGATCACCAGATCGTCGTACAGGGCAACGCCACGGTTGATCACGTCGCAGCAGGGGCGGATGTCGTCCGGCAGGCGCGCCTCGTACTGCCACAGTTCCTTGCCGGTACGCGCGTCGACGGCGAACACCCGCGAGTAGGAGGCGGTGACGTACATCACGCCGTCCTTGATCAGCGGCTGGGCCTGTTGGCCGCGCTGCTTCTCGCCGCCGAAGGACATGGTCCACACCGGGCGCAGTTCCTTGACGTTCTGATCGTTGAGGATGTTCAGCGGGCTGTAGCGCTGGCCCTGCAAGCCCAGGCCGTTGGTGACGATCTCGTCGGTGGTGGTGGCGTCCTTGAGAATCTCGGCGTCGGTGACCGCCAGCGCGGCGGCGGACGGCAACAGCATGGCGGCACAAAGTGCGGTGAGGAGGAAGGGCTGGCGAAGACCGGCGTGTTTCATTGCGGCTACCTCTGCGGGTTCATTGTTATTGCCGGGAATTTTTCCCGGTCTGCCGCAAATTCTTGGCTCGCACAGGCCACCCAACAATTGCACCCCTAGCCGATTTTCCTCGTTCCTTGGTAGCAATACCTGCTCCACAGGCTGCAATCATGGAGATTGCGGCGGCCACGGCTTTGCCTGACACTTGGCCGCCCGCACATTCTGACCGGAGACGCCCGTGCCCCATCCTCGCCAGGAAATCCTCAACCATCCCGATGCACTGGACTGCACGGTCTATCGCCCCGACGAGCAGGACCCGGATGCCGAAGAGCAGGATCTGGGCGACGCCAAAGTCCTCATCACCGGCGCCTTCGAGCCGCCGCAGGACTGGGATGCGAACCAGCGCGAGGACTACTACGGCGAAGAAGACCCCACGCACTTCGTCACGGCCCACATCGAATGCGTGGCCAAGCCCGCCACCCGGGAATTCTTCATGCCCGACAGCGGTGACTACGTGGCCGTGCAGTCCGGCCTGGGCGACGTGGTGATGTATTACGTCTACGACCACGAAGAGACCGAGCACGGCCGACACTACGTGCTGATTCGTGACGACGAAGAGCTTTAGCTCCCGGCATACCGTGGGAGGCGCTTCAGCGGCGACGCCCTTATACGCAAGTCGCGGCTAAAGCCCCTCCCACAAGAGCAGCCTGTAGACCGGATGAAATCCGGGGGTAGCGAGCATATTTCTCCCGGATTTCATCCGGGCTACGAAGCTGGTGCTCCTGTAGGAGCCGGCTTGCCGGCGATAAAACACCATCGCCCGCAAGCGGGCTCCTACGGGTTGGTATCCACCCGCGCCATGGCGTTGCGCTCGTAGCGCGGGTAGAGATGGCTGACGCTGCGGATCAGCTCGTAACGACTCAGACTGACCTGGGCGAAGCGCTCGGGGATGGGGGCGCGGATCAGCTCGTTCATCTCCGCGCCCTGCTCCGCCCCCTCACGCAGCAAACCATCGAGCCAGTCCAGGTAATCACGCATCTGCACGAACGGCGCCGCATCCGTGGTCACTGGCCCGTGGCCGGGCACGATCTGCTTCCAGGGCAACGCTTCGAGCCGATCCAGGTCGGCCAGCCATACATCCAGTCCCGGACTGTTCGGCGTGGTCAGTGCGCGCTGATAGAACAGGACATCGCCGGCGAACAACACGCCCGTGCGCTCGTCGAGAATCGCCAGGTCGGCGCCAGTATGCCCGCGCAGCGCCAGCAGTTGCAGGCGCCTGTCGCCGATCGCAAGTACGCCTTCCTGTATCTCTTCGGTGGGCAGCACCACCTCGGTGCCACGCATCCAGTCGCCGACCAGGCGGTACATGTTCTCCGCCATCGCATCGCCCTGCTCGGCCAGCAACCGGGTGGTCTCGGGTAGCGCCGCGATGGGCGCGTCAGCGAAAGCCTGGTTGCCCAGCACATGATCCGGGTGGTGATGGGTCAGCAACACACGTACCACGGGCTTGCCAGTGGTTTTCTCGATGCTCTGGCGCAACGCTTCACCGAAACGACGCGACGGGCCGGTATCGATCACCACCACCCCGTCCGCAGTTTCGATGAAGCCGATATTGACGATATTGCCGCCGTTTTCCACAGCGAAATTATCGGTACTGCCTTCCAGCAGCCAGACGCCATCGGCGATTTGTCGGGGTTGCAGGTGGTAGTCGAGTGCCTGGGCCAGGCTGGCAAACAGGCACATCATCAATAGCATCCAGCGCATGGAAGCCTCCTGGGTGGGGTTGGTGCGCACGGCGCACCCTACAGGCTGCAGCGTTCAGAACGCGGCCTGAAATTCGTTGCCGTTGTTGTCGCGCAGCCACAGTTCGGCCTGCTGATCGCCGCGCAGGTCGAAGGTAAGCGTCGGGTTCTCGCTAACCGCCGGGAACAGTTCGAGGCGTCCCAGCACCTGGCCGTTCGGATCACGCAGTTCGGCCTGTTCGATGTAGAACTCGGGGATGCCGCCAACCAGGCCGTTATCCATCGGGTGCGAGACCTGCAGGCGCAGGCGGCTGTCCTCACCGCGCACGAAGCGTTTGCCCAGCACCTGGCCCAGACGCTCCTCCCAGCCGGCCTCCGCACGAACCACGCTGGGCGCTGTGCACCCACCGCCTGCTGCCTCGACGCGAGCCGAGCCGATATGCCAGACGCCATCGTCGGTGAGCACCGCCGCGCGAATCGGCGTGGCCTGCTCGACCCGAATGCGAATGGCCAGGCTCGGCTCCAGGTGCTCGCCAGGGGCGAAATCGAGAATACGCGGGATAGGATTGAGCTCGGCCCAGGCGAGAATGCGCTTGACCTTGCCGCGGTAGGCGCTGGCGTCGATCTGGATCGGCACCTGGCGCGCATCCTCGGCGAATGGCGGCACCTCGAGGCGAACCTTGTCGTCGAAGACGAAGGCCTCACCGTTCAGTAGACGCTGGTGGTAGTAATCCCACATCACCGAGGTGACCGGATCTGGCGCGGCCGCCCGCGCCTCCCAGGCCCAGGCGAACAGGGCCAGCAACATCAGGCTACGCCAATCCATCGCCCACCTCCGGCTCGACTCTTATTGGTATTGTTCTGGCTTCTCGTAACGCAGCCCGTAGCGCGCGTACAGGCGCTCCAGCGAGCCATCGAGAATCAGGTTTTCCAGCTGTTCTTCCAGGGCATAGGCCAGTTGGCGATTGGTTTCGTGTACCGCCATGCCGATTTCCCAGACCTGCCGGCCCATGTCCGGGTAGGCGTTTTCCGCCAGCGCCAGTTGCGGGTC
The DNA here is from genome assembly GCF_048269965.1 of Pseudomonas sp. Classification (GTDB taxonomy): domain Bacteria; phylum Pseudomonadota; class Gammaproteobacteria; order Pseudomonadales; family Pseudomonadaceae; genus Aquipseudomonas. The sequence goes on from NZ_JBLWTV010000009.1 coordinate 28,852, forward strand.
ATTGGCCTCGTGCACCAACCAGTCGACCTCACCACGCAGCGCCATCACCGCATCCACCTCACCGCCGCGCATGGCAGCAAAGGCCAGGCTCGGCGTCGGGTAATGCCGGGTTTCCTGGCTGAGCATGCCGCCCTGCACCGAACTCAGGTAGAACGAGGGCACACTCTCGACTTCGACGCCCACCGGATGCTGGCGCAACGCAACGATGCTCGGCACTTCGGGTAGACGCCGACGATCGAAGGCCAACTGCCAGCGCTCGCGCTGGTAGGGACCGAACATCACCACGCGCTCGTTGACCAACTCACCCAGTTCATTGCGCATCTGCGCGTAGTCACGGTCGTACGGCACGCGCAGCATCAGATCGGCCAACTGACCCTGCGCAGTCACCCGGCCACGCCAGATGTAGTCACGCAGGTCGTCGTCGAGCTTTTCACCCGGCGGCGCCCACATGAGCTCCAGCTTCAGGCCGAGCCCTTCGGCCAGTGCCTTGGCCAGCTCGTAGTCGACGCCGCGCGGCTGGCCATCCTGCTCGTAGCTGTAAGGCGGGAAGCTCTGGTACAGCGCCACGCGCAGGGTGCCCGACTCGGTGATGCGGTCAAAATCGCGCACCTGTGCCTGAGCAGTGCCCAGGCACAGCAGCAGAGCCCAAAAAGCGATCAGCCGGCGCATTGCGCGAGCGCTTATGAAGAAATCGTCGCGAGCGATGGCAGGTCGCGCAGGGCCTGCGCACAGCAAGCGGAATGTATTGAAATACATGAGCATTGCGAGCACCGCCGAAACGCGAGATGCCGAGCGCAGCAGATTTATCATCAAGCGCTTACTCCTCGACGTGCACACTCTCCAGATAGCTGCGCACCGCCCACAGCGCTTCCTGACTGAGGAAGTCAGCCATCTTCGGCATGTACACGCGGCCATCGCGCACCGCGCCATTGATCACGCGCTCCTTGAACCATTCGTCACCGCTGGCCCCCAGCTCCAACAGGCGCAGGTCCGGGGCGATACCACCGGATTTGGCCTCCAGGCCGTGGCAGGCGGCGCAGTTCTGGTTGTACGCCGAGGAGCCGATCTCGATGGCGCGCGGGTTGTCGCGGTAGGGGTTCTCGTCCAGCCACTCTTCACCCAGGGGTTCCAGCCCATCGGTGTTCACCGCCTGCGGCACCACGTCGCCGTGTGCCCAGAGGGTGGTCGACGCAGCGAGCAGCAGCAACGCCAGGGTGGTTTTGATCTTCTTGTTGTTCATGGCCAGGACCTCATCGAATACACGTAAGACAGCCCGTTCAGAGCTCGTGACGACCATCTTAGAAAGGCCGCGCAACGCACCGAATGCTGCTTTGGTGGTCGCGCTCTAGTCCCTTGGTAGTAGGGCTTGGGTGGGGGTGTGCGTGATGCCTTGGCAGCAAGGCCAAGTCATGTGCCGGCCGGGAAATCCTCCCGGCAAGGGCGGGAGTTTTTCCGTAGGCGCAAAGGTGGCCGGGTACCACCATCGGCTTGCCACTGCAGAACCTCTCCAGCACCGCGTTCTCACGGTGCCACTGCAGCGACCTACCACCTCCAATGGGAAGCACAACGATGACAACAAGAAACCTACCCAGCACCCCACGTCCCCTGGCGCTTGCCCTGATGCTGGCCGGCGGCCTGGCGCTGAGCCAGGGCGCGATCGCCAAGCCGGTGACCTGGGACGACATCGCCAACGACCACACCACCACCAGCAACGTGCTGCAGTACGGCTTGGGCACCAATGCCCAGCGCTGGAGCCCGCTGGCTCAGGTGAACGCCGAAAACGTGTTCAAGCTGACGCCGGCCTGGAGCTACTCCTTCGGTGACGAGAAACAGCGCGGCCAGGAATCCCAGGCCATCATCCACGACGGCGTGGTCTACGTGACCGGCTCCTACTCGCGGGTCTTCGCCCTGGATGCCAAGACCGGCAAGCGCCTGTGGACCTACAGCCATCGCCTGCCCGACGACATCCGCCCGTGCTGCGACGTGGTCAACCGTGGCGCCGCCATCTATGGCGACAAGATCTACTTCGGCACCCTCGACGCCCGCGTCGTGGCGCTGAACAAGGACACCGGCAAGGTGGTCTGGAACAAGAAGTTCGGTGATCACTCTGCCGGCTACACCATGACCGGCGCCCCGACCATCGTCAAAGATGGCAAGAGCGGCAAGGTGCTGCTGATCCACGGCAGCTCCGGTGACGAATTCGGCGTGGTCGGCCGCCTGTTCGCCCGCGACCCGGATACCGGCGAGGAAGTCTGGATGCGTCCGTTCGTCGAAGGCCACATGGGCCGCCTGAACGGCAAGGACAGCACCCCGACCGGTGACGTCAAGGCGCCGAGCTGGCCGGATGATCCCAACCACCCGACCGGCAAGAAGGAAGCCTGGAGCCAGGGCGGCGGTGCGCCGTGGCAAAGCGCCAGTTTCGATGCCGAAACCAACACCATCATCATCGGCGCTGGCAACCCGGCACCCTGGAACGGCTGGGCGCGCACCAGCGACGGCGGCGACCCCAAGGACTACGACAGCCTGTACACCTCCGGCCAGGTCGGTGTCGACCCCACCACCGGTGAAGTGAAGTGGTTCTACCAGCACACCCCGAACGATGCCTGGGACTTCTCCGGCAACAACGAGCTGGTGCTGTTCGACTACAAGGACAAGGACGGCAAGGTCACCAAGGCCACCGCCCACGCCGACCGCAACGGCTTCTTCTATGTGGTCGACCGCGCCAACGGCAAATTGAAGAACGCCTTCCCCTTCGTCGACAAGATCACCTGGGCCAGCCACATCGACCTGGAAACCGGTCGTCCGGTCGAGAACGAGGGCCAGCGCCCGCAGAAGCCGAAGCCAGGCGAAAGCAAGGGTGAAGTGGTCGAGGTCTCCCCACCCTTCCTCGGCGGCAAGAACTGGAACCCCATGGCCTACAGCCAGGACACCGGCCTGTTCTACGTACCGGCCAACCACTGGAAAGAGGACTACTGGGCCGAAGAGGCGCACTACAAGAAAGGCTCCGCGTACCTGGGCATGGGCTTTCGCATCAAGCGCCTGTTCGACGACCACGTCGGCATCCTGCGCGCGATGAACCCGACCACCGGCAAGGTCGCCTGGGAACACAAGGAGCGCCTGCCGCTGTGGGCCGGCGTACTCGCCACCAAGGGCAACCTGGTGTTCACCGGCACCGGCGACGGCTACTTCAAGGCCTTCGACGCCAAGAACGGCGAGGAGCTGTGGAAGTTCCAGGTCGGCACCGGGATCATCTCCCCGCCCGTCACCTGGGAACAGGACGGTGAGCAGTACATCGGCGTGACCGCCGGTTACGGCGGCGCCGTGCCGCTGTGGGGCGGCGACATGGCCGACCTGACCAAGCCGGTCGCCCAGGGTGGTTCCTTCTGGGTGTTCAAGCTGCCGAGCTGGGACAAGACCACCGCCAAACGCTAGTGGCTGAACGCATGGCGCACCTGGGTGCGCCATACGCGCTGCCTGTGGGAGGGGCTTCAGCCGCGACCGCCTCCCCCATCAATTCATCCGAGGACTCGCCATGAACTACCTGCCCCTGCTTATCCCGGTCCTGCTGCTGGTAATCGGCAGCCACGCCATCGGCGCCGAAACCGAGAGCGACGGCGTCCTGCAGATCAATGGCTGCCGCATCGAACCCGACAGCAAATGTCCCAACGCCAACCTGCGCGGTGCCGACCTGCGCAATATGGACATGCGCCGCATGGACCTGTCCGGCGCCGATCTCTCCGGCGCCGACCTGCGCCACGTCAATCTCGACCTGGCCAATCTGGAAAAGGCCAAGCTGCGCGGCGCCAACCTCACCCGCGCCAGCCTGCAACAGAGCAACCTGCGCCTGGCCGACCTCTCGGGCGCCAGCCTGGTGGCCATCAGCGGCTGGGCCCTGTTCGCCCAGGCTGCGCAATTCGAAGGCGCCGACATGCGCGCCGCCAACCTGGAGTTCGCCCGCCTCTCCGGGGCCAAGCTGCACAACGTCCAACTGCAGGCGGCCAATCTGGAAATGACCTGGCTGAGCAAGGCCGACCTCAAGGGCGCGCACCTGGAAGACGCCAATCTGCAGGAAGTCAAGCTCGGCGGCTCCAACCTGGAAAACGCCAACCTCAGCGGCGCCCGTACCCGCTTCGGCAACTTTCAGGACGCCAACATGCCCGGCTGCGTGCAATGCCCAAAGGGTTGGGACTGATTCCCCGGAAACCACGTAGGGTGGGCCGGACGGCGATCCGCTTCAGCCCACCCAAAGAGAGCACGATAAACACCAATCCGTGTTCTGGCGGGTTGCACCCGCCCTACGGCGTTCAACACTCCCACCGTAGGAGCGGCTTTAGCCGCGATGCTCAAGAGCGCTTCGCGGCTAAAGCCGCTCCTACGATCCATACGAGCACCAGGCGGGACGCCTAGCATCAAAAACCTCGCCCTTGACATGGCTCCCACGCTCCGCGTGGGAGCTAGCCCGCGACGCTCTGCGTCGCCAGCGGACTCAGCTGCGCTGCGGCCTACAAGCGGACGCGGAGCGTCCGAACTGCATTCCCACGCAGAGCGTGGGAACGATCAAATTGGTCACCCGCTTCGATCATGTTCGTTGGCTCTGCGAGCAGGCCATTGCAGCCTGCCCTCGCCGATCAAGCACTCTCCAACCCCACCCGTACCACCCCACTGTCGATGGCCAGGTGCACCAGCTCCGCCTGCGAAGCGATCTGCAGTTTGTTCTTCACCAGAGTCTGGTAGTTGGACAGGGTCTTGCCGCTGATGCACAGCTTCTCGGCGATCTGCCTCGGTGGCAGGCCGCGGGCGAGCATGACGAAGATTTCGAATTCGCGTTGGGTCAGTTCGCGCAGCCGTGGGTCGAGGCCGTCGCTGCTGGTGGGGTTGCAGGCCAGCTGGGTGGCCAGTTGCTGTTCGATATAGGCGTGGCCGGCGGCGGTGCGTTTGACCGCTTCCACCAGCACTTCCGGTGACGAGTTCTTGGTCAGGTAGCCGATGGCGCCGACGTCCAGTGCCTGACGCACCAACGGCAGTTCGTCGTGCATGCTGAAGAACAGGATACGCAGCTGCGGCAGGCGCTGGCGCAGGCGGCGGGTGGTTTCCAGGCCGCTGATGCCGGGCAGGCCGATGTCCATGACCACCAGATTGGGTATCTCTTCCTGCACTCGCTGCAGGGCCTGTTCGCCGTCGCAGGCCTCACGCAACTGCACATCCGGCAACAGCGCGCGCAGCAAGCTGGCATAGCCCTGGCGCACCACGGCGTGATCGTCCACCAACAAAACCTTCATCGCATCGCCTCCAGAGGAATGTTCAGGCACAGCGCCCAACCGGCTTGCGGGCGACTGTGCAGGCGCAGCTCGCCACCGAGGCTGCGGCTGCGTTCACGCATCGAGCGCAGGCCGATGCCGGGGCGCAGCGGCAGTGCGGTACCCTGGCCGTTATCACGCACCAGCAAGCGCAGCCCATGACCCCGGCGTTGCAGGCGAATGCGTACCTCACTGGCATCGGCATGGCGGGCGACGTTGGTCAGCGCCTCCTGCACCAGTCGATAGAGATGGGCCTTGCTCGCCAGCGGCAGACTGGGCAATCGCTCGCCCAGTTGCAGCTGGCAGCGAATGCCTTGCGCCTGCTGCCAATCGGCGGCCAGTTGCTGCAGCGCCGGGCCTAATTCAAGACGTTCCAGCACCACCGGGTAGAGATCGCGAATCAGGCTGCGAAAGCCCTGCTGCAAGCGCTCGCAGTTGTCGTCCAGCAGGCGCGCGGTGTCCTGTACCTGTTGTGGTTGATCGGCGATCACCTTGAGCAGGCAGGCCTGGGCACGAATGCCGCTGAGGTATTGGCCCAGGTCGTCATGCAGGGTCTGACCGAGACGCTTGCGCTCACGCTCCTGCAGTTCCAGCAGCGCCTGAGTCAGTTCAGCGTTGTCCGCCTGCACCTGTTGCAGGGTAACGGCCATGTCGTTGAAGTGCGCCGCCAGATGCCTGGCCTCGGCCAGGCCGTGATCGCGCAGGCGGGCGTCAAAGTGGCCAGCACCGACTTCGCGCAAGCCGGCGAGCAACTCGTCCAGCACACGCCGGGCACGGCATACGGCAAAGCGGATGGTCAGCAGGCTGAGGATCAGGGCGAAGGCACTGAGCAGCAGCAGTTGCAACAGCGAGTCCTGGATTTCCTCGATCTCGTCATAAGGATCGAGGGCGATGTGCAGCTCGCGGTCATCGGCCAGCGGCCAGACGTGAGTCACCAGCGACGAGGAGCCCAGCAAGCGCTCGGCGATCCAGCGTTCGACGGCGCTCTCACTCTGCGCCTTGGGTTGATCGCCCGGGCGCAGCCAGCTCACACGGATATGCCGCAGGTTCCTGGTCAGCTCAGGGCGCAGGCTGCCGGGGTTGCTGCGCGCCACCTCACCGAGGTATTGCACCACCGCTTCGGCGGCCTGCAACTCGCGCTGCACATCATGACTGGCCTGGCGCAGCAGCAGCGCCAACCCGGCCAGGGTCACCAGCACGAACAGCAGGCTGACGCCGAGGTTGATGCGGCCCAGGGCAGTCATCTACTTGCCCCCGCTACTTGACCACGAAGTAGCCGAGCATGCCCTTGCCCTCCAGACCCTTGGCGTAGAAGCGGTATTTGCCCGGCTTGACCGGCAGGAAGAAGATCTCCGCCTCGCCGGCGTCCTCGAACTCCAGTTCGGTAAGGGTGACGGCCTTCACCTCCACGCCGCCGGCCTCGACCTTGCGCAGGTAGATGGAAGTGGCGAACTCCGGCGCCTGGAAGGCGTATTCCTTTTGCCCGTTGGAGATGATCTTGAGCTGATAGGCCTGGCCGGTTTCCAGCTGGTATTCAGTCTGCGACATGGAGTAGTCGCTGTCGTCGCTGCCCAGCACCAGATCGGGCAACGTCAGCGGGCGTCGGGTCATGTCACCGGCAGCGTGCAACTGGTCGACACCGAGCAGGCTGATGATCAACAGCAGCGGCAATAGCAGGGCCTTGAAAATACGCATGGCGTTCACCTGTTCTTGTTATTGGACATTGCCTGCCATGCTAGGAAGTAACGGCCTGCGCCGGGGTACTACCTTGGTACTGACGCACTGGTACTTTGGGCATATTTCCCAGCCCGCCGCCGCTCCACCCCAGCCCTTGCGACCGCGCGAACTACTACCTTCGTACGTGCCCGGCGCTACCTTGGGCATATTTCCCGAGCCGATGGCGCTTCCTATGCTGGCGACACCCTCTGCAGGAGTCGCCCCATGCACCGCATCAGTTGCCGCCTGTTGTTCTGCCTCGCCGCCGCCTTTGGCGTGGCGGCCGGCGCCAGCGCGAACGACTTGCAGGTACGTATCGGCTACCTGGCGCATCTACCGCCACGCGGCCCTTTGCTCTCCAACGTCATTCCCGAACCCACCGACGCCGGCCGTCGTGGCGCCGAACTGGCGATCATCGACAGCAACAGCACCGGGCGTTTTCTCAAGCAGCAGTTCGAGTTGCAGAGCGCCGAAAGCGCGGAGACGAGTGACGTGCTCGCCGCTGCCGAACGCTTGCACCAGGCCGGCATCCGCCTGTTCGTGGTCAATGCCCCCGCCGCCACCCTGCGCCAGCTCAGCGAGCGCCTGCCGGACAGCCTGCTGCTCAATGCCGGCAGCGCCGACGACGGCCTGCGCCGCGAGCAATGCCTGGGCAACGTGCTGCACACCCTGCCCAGCCGCGCGATGCTGGCCGACGCCCTGGCGCAATTTCTCGCCGTGCGCAAATGGACGCGCTGGCTGCTGGTGACCGGCACCACCGCGGACGACATCGCCTATGCCGACGCGCTCAAGCGCGCCGCCAAACGCTTTGGCCACAGGATCGTCGCCGAAAAGCCGTGGAGTTTCGACAACGACCAACGGCGCAGCGCCCAGGCGGAAATGCCGCTGTTTACCCAGTCCAGCGAGTACGACGTGGTGCTGGTGGCCGACGAACGTGGCGACTTCGGCGAGTACCTGCCCTACAACACCTGGTATCCGCGCCCGGTAGCCGGCACCCAGGGACTGACCCCGACCGCCTGGCACAAGACGGTGGAAACCTTCGGCGCTGCGCAATTGCAGAAACGCTTCGAGGCACTGGCCGGGCGCTGGATGAACGACCGCGACTTCGCCGCCTGGATGGCCGTGCGCAGCATCGCCACCGGCGTGACCAAGCTGCGCGCTGCCGCGCCGCAGGGCATTCGCCACCTGCTGCTGAACGAACAACTACCGCTGGACGGCTTCAAGGGTCGCAAGCTGAGCTTCCGCCCGTGGAACGGTGAGCTGCGCCAGCCCATTGCGCTGGTGCATCCACGCGCCCTGGTCAGCACCTCGCCGCAGGACGGTTTTCTGCACCCGCACAACGAAATGGACAGCCTCGGCTACGACCGGCCTGAAGTGAGCTGCGATCTGGCGAGTACCACCAACTGATGGTGCGCACGGCGCACCCTACCTACACCGAACCCTAGGGTGCGCCGCGCGCACCTCCTACACAACGCGCCGCCAAAGACAACAACAAGAGGATCAACCCCATGCGTCTGACCCGTCTCGCCTGCGCCGTCGCCTTCGGCCTGGCCTGCCACTCGGCCTTCGCCGCCACTGCCTACGTGTCCAACGAGAAGGATGACAGCATCAGCGTCATCGACCTCGACAGCCTCGAAGTCACCGCCACCCTCGATGTCGGCATGCGCCCTCGCGGGCTGCTGCTGTCTTCCGACAACACGCTCTTGTACATCTGCGCCAGCGACTCGGACCGCGTGCAGGTGATGGACCTGGCCACGCGCACCATCATCAAGGAGCTGCCCTCCGGCGCCGACCCCGAGCAGTTCGCCCTGCACCCCAACGACCGCTGGCTGTACATCTCCAACGAGGACGATGCCCTTGTCACGGTGGTCGACGCGCAGAGCGACGAGGTGCTGGCACAGATCGAAGTGGGCGTGGAGCCCGAAGGCATGGCGGTGAGCCCGGACGGCAAGTGGGCGGTCAACACCAGCGAAACCACCAACATGCTGCACTGGATCGACACCCGCACCCAGCAACTGGTGGACAACACCCTGGTCGACCAGCGCCCGCGTCACGTCGAGTTCGAGAAGGACGGCAAACGCCTGTGGGCCTCGGCCGAGATTGGCGGCACGGTGACGGTGCTGGATGTGGACTCGCGCCAGGTGCTCAAGGTGCTCAACTTCGCCATCAAGGGCGTGCACCCGGACAAGGTGCAGCCGGTGGGCGTGAAGCTTTCGGACGATGGCAAATACGCCTTCGTCGCCCTCGGCCCGGCCAACCATGTGGCGGTGGTGGATGCCAGGACCTTCGAGATTCTCGACTACCTGCTGGTGGGCCGGCGCGTCTGGCACATGGCGTTCACCCCGGATCAGAAGCGCCTGCTGACCACCAACGGCGTCAGCGGTGATGTGTCGGTGATCGACGTCGACAGTCTCAAGGTGACCAAGTCGATCAAGGTCGGTCGCTACCCCTGGGGCGTGGTGGTAACGCCATGAACGCCCTGGAGGTGAGCGGCGTCGGTTTCGCCTATGGCGCGCGCCAGGCGCTCAGCGACCTGGCCTTCGAGCTGGCGCCGGGGCGCTTCGGCGCCCTGCTCGGGCCCAACGGCGCCGGCAAATCCACCCTGATCGCCCTGCTCACCCGTCTGTATGACCTGCAGCAGGGCGATATCCGCATCTTCGGCCACAGCCTGCGCGACGAACCGCGCCAGGCGCTGCGCCAGCTTGGCGTGGTGTTCCAGCAGAGCACGCTGGATCTGGACCTGTCGGTGCAGCAGAACCTCGCCTATCACGCCGCGCTGCACGGCATGCCGCGCCGAGAGGCGCAGGTGCGCATCGACGAGGAGTTGCTGCGCCAGGATCTCGCCGAACGTCGCCACGACAAGGTGCGCACGCTCAATGGCGGCCACCGGCGTCGCGTGGAGATCGCCCGCGCCCTGCTCCACCAGCCGCGCCTGCTGCTGCTCGACGAGGCCAGCTCCGGGCTCGACCCGGCAAGCCGCCTGGCGCTGGGCCGGCACGTGCGCAACCTGTGCCGCGAGCAGGGCCTGTGCGTGCTGTGGACCACCCATCTGCTGGACGAGATCGAGTCCAGCGACGACCTGCTGATCCTGCACCGTGGCGAGCGCGTGGCCTGGGGCAAGGCCAGCCAGTTCGGCGATGACCTGGCCATCAGCTTCGCCCGCCTGACCGGCGACGAAGCGCTGGGCCGTGGCCATGTGCGCGAGGCGCTGCGGCCCAGTTGTGGGAGGGGCTTCAGCCGCGAGATCCACAATATCGAAGAACTCGCGGCTAAAGCGGAACGCCGCCCGGCCACCCCCACAGATTGCGCAAAGGAGCAGCACCCATGACCGCTTACTGGGAATGCCTGCGCGGCATCGTCCTGCGCGAATGGCTGCGCTTCGTGCTGCAACGCTCGCGCTTTCTCAGCGCCCTGGTACGCCCGCTATTGTGGCTGCTGGTGTTCGCCGCAGGCTTTCGTGCCGCGCTGGGCATCGCCATCATCGAGCCTTACGACACCTACATCACTTACGACACCTACATCGTGCCGGGCCTGGCCTGCATGATCCTGCTGTTCAACGGCATGCAGGGCTCGCTGTCGATGGTCTACGACCGCGAGATGGGCAGCATGCGCGTGCTGCTCACCAGCCCCCTGCCACGGGCCTTTCTGCTGGCGGCCAAGCTACTGGCCACGGCGCTGATCTCGCTGCTACAGGTCTATGCCTTCCTCGCCATCGCCTGGGTCTACGGCGTGCAACCACCGGTCTGGGGCCTGCTCGCCGCGCTGCCGGCGCTGCTGCTGGTGGCGCTGCTACTCAGCGCGCTGGGGCTGCTGTTGTCCAACGGTATACGACAACTGGAGAACTTTGCCGGGGTGATGAATTTCGTCATATTCCCGCTGTTCTTTCTGTCGTCTGCGCTGTACCCGCTGTGGAAGATGCGCGAGTCCAGCGAGTGGCTGTACTGGCTGTGCGCGGTCAACCCCTTCACCCACGCCGTGGAGCTGGTGCGCAACGCGCTCTACCTGCGCCTGCACCTCGATGCGCTGCTGATCTGCGCCGGCCTCAGCGCGCTGCTGACGCTGCTCGCCGTGGCCAGCTTCAACCCGCAGCATGCGGCGCTGCGCAAGGTGGGCTGATCATGATCGTTCCCACGCTCCGCGTGGGAACGCATCCCAGGACGCTCCGCGTCCGGCGTCGAACCTGCCGGTCAGTCAGCACCGGCGCAGAGCGCCATTCCATCTGCTCCCACGCAGAGCGTGGGAGCAATCATGTTCCAGCAGCCCCTTCTACTACTTTGGTACTGCTTTTCCTCTCCAACGTAGAATTCCCAAGCCTGCGACCATGGCCTGTAATACCGGCACAACAATAAGTAGAGACCTTGCCATGAAGTACCGTCTGCCCGTGCAAGCGGGCCTGATGCTCGCCTCCCTGCTGCTGGTCTGCATCGTGCGTGCCGAAGAGCTGTTCGATACCGATGGCTATCGCAGCAACCAGTACCGCAGCCCCACGCCAGCCAGCCTGGAAGGCGTGCAGATCGTCGATACTCCCGCCCTGCAGAAGCTGCTCGCCGAGCGCCCGGATACCCGCCTGATCGATGTCTACCGTCGCCCCTGGGTGCAAGGACGCTTCATCGAGGACGCGCCCCACGCCAACCTGCCCGGCAGTCTGTGGCTGGCCAATGCCGGCGACGGCAACCTGGCTCCGCAATGGCATCGCTACTTCACCTACTACCTGCACCAGCAGAGCCGTGGCGATACGCGCCAACCCTTCGTGTTCTACTGCCGCTCCGATTGCTGGTTGAGCTGGAACGCCGCGCGCCGCGCCCATGCCATGGGCTATCGCCAGCTCTACTGGTACCGTGATGGCGTCGATGCCTGGGAACAGGCCGGCCTGCCTCTGGTGCCCGCCCAACCTGCCGAATTGCCTGCCGCTTTCCTCACGCCCACCGCCACCCCATAATCACAACAACGAGGTGCAAGGCCATGTACAAGATTCTGATTGCCGACGATCATCCGCTGTTTCGTGAAGCCATCCACAACGTCATCGCCGACGGTTTTCCCGGCAGCGAGATCATGGAAACCGCCGACCTGGACAGCGCCCTGGAGCTGACCCAGAGCCACGACGACCTGGACCTGATCCTGCTCGACCTGAACATGCCTGGCATGCACGGCCTGGGCGGGTTGATGAACCTGCGCAACGAGGCACCGACCATTCCGGTGGTGATCGTCTCGGCCGAGCAGGACAAGCAGATCGTGCTGCAGGCCATCACCTATGGCGCAGTGGGCTTCATCACCAAGTCCTCGCCACGCGCGCAGATGACCGACGCCATCGCGCAGATTCTCGACGGCAACGTCTACCTGCCGCCGGACATCATCCGCTCGCAGAAGAGCGGCAGCTCACGCCAGCACCACGACAACCACAGCATCGCCCCGGAACTGCTGCAGGCGCTGACGCGTAAGCAACTGCTGGTACTCGAACGCATGACCAAGGGCGAGTCGAACAAGCAGATCGCCTACAGCCTGGATATCGCCGAAACCACGGTCAAAGCTCACGTCTCGGCCATTCTGCGCAAGCTCGGCGTGCATAACCGGGTGCAGGCGATACTCTCGGCCGGCGATATCGACTTCGCCTCCTACCTGCGGCGTTAGCACCCGATAGCTTGGCTGCGATTCCTGCGCAGGCGGCAAGCCAGAAACCGAAAAGCGCCTGGGCTCCCACCTTCGCGGAAGTGACGGACGAGGTTGTCCTGACGCCCGTCATCAACCCATGCTAAAACGGCGGCTTTGCCTGAATGCCTGCATTCCAGGCAGCAGACTTTGCACTGGTTCTGATGGAGTCCACCATGCACATCCGCCCCTTCCGGCTCACCGACGAAGCCGCCGTCGTCGATCTCTGGCAACGCTGCGACCTGGTCCGCCCCTGGAACGATCCGTACAAGGACATCCAGCGCAAGCTACAGGTGCAACCGGAGCTGTTTCTGGTGGGTGAGATCGACGGCAGGCTGGTGGCCTCGGCCATGGCCGGTTACGAGGGGCATCGCGGCTGGGTCAACTACCTGGCGGTGTGCCCGCAGCAACGCCAGCAGGGCCTGGCCCGTCAGTTGATGGCGTATGTCGAAGAACAGTTGCTGGTCCTGGGCTGCCCCAAACTCAGCCTGCAGGTGCGCGACACCAACGCGGCAGCTTTGGCCTTCTACGAGCGGCTTGGCTACAAGGTCGATGCATCCGTCAGCCTGGGCAAACGCCTGATCGCGGATGATTGACGGCGCGCCCGTATCGTAGCCCGGATGCAATCCGGGGCAGAACGGCCTGATCCTTCCCGGATTACATCCGGGCTACGGGGCCATCGCAACCGTCGATATCTTTGGCGTATCGCTGAATCGCAGGGTGCGCCGTGCGCACCGGGGCGAACGACCATTTCAAGCCCCCGCTCCGCGCTCCATCAGGTGACTCATCGCCGCCTTCAGCTTCATCGGCCGCACCGGTTTGTGCAGCAGGCTGTGGCCGAGCTCGCGCATCTGCTGCTTGAGTTCGTTGCTGTAGTTGGCGGTGATCATCAACGCCGGTAGCGGCGCGCTGCGTCGGGCGTTTATCTGCGCCACGGCATCGACGCCATTGCGCTCGTCATCGAGGTGGTAGTCGGCAATCAGCAGGTCGGCCTCGGCGTGGTAGTTGTCCACCTGGCGCGCCAGGTCTTCTTCGCTCAGCGCCGTGACCACCCGGCAGCCCCAGCCCTCGAGCAGGGTGCGCATGCCCGCGCAGATCGCCGCATCGTTATCCAGCACCCAGACCCGCGCACCGCTGAGGCGTTCGAGCAACTGGTCCGGACTGTCCTGCACGGCACGCGCGCGCGGGGCGCGACGGGTCAGCGGCACTTCCACGGCGAACATCGACCCTCTGCCCAGCTGCGACGCTACGCGGATGCGGTGGCCGAGCATGCGCGCGATTTTCTCGACGATCGCCAGACCCAGGCCCAGGCCGCGATCCTGCTTGCGCTGCACGTTGTCGCCGCGTTTGAACTCCTGGAAGATCTCGCCGAGCTTGTCCTGGGCGATGCCGATGCCGGTGTCCCAGACCTCGATGGACAGGCTGTTGCCGCGCCGTCGGCAGCCCAGCAGGATGCGCCCGCTGGCGGTGTAGCGAATGGCGTTGCTGAGGAAATTACGCAGGATGCGCGCCAGCAGTTGCACATCGCTGCGCACCAGAGCCGAGCTGGGCAGATAGTCCAGACGTAAACCCTCACTACCGGCGATCTGGTGATACTCGGCGGCCAGGTTCTCCAGCAGCTCGCTGACGGCAAACGGCGCGATATCCGGCTTGATCACCCCGGCATCGAGTTTGGAAATGTCCACCAGCGTGCCGAGCAGGCTCTCGACGTCTTCCAGTGAGTTGCTGACGTTGCGCACCAGCGGCGCGCAGCCGGACAGGTCGTTCTTCTCCAGCAAGGCACTGGTGAACAGCCGCGCCGCATTGAGCGGCTGCAGCAGGTCATGGCTGACGGCAGCGAGGAACTTGGTCTTGGACAGGTTGGCCTGCTCGGCCTCACCCTTGGCCTCACGCAGGCGCGCCTCCATCTGCGTGCGCTCATCGATCTCGCGGCGCAACTGGTCGTTGACTGTGGTCAGCTCGGCGGTACGCTCGCGCACGCGCTGCTCCAGGTGCTGGTAGGCCTGGTGCAGCGCCTCGGCGGTGCGGCGGCGCTCGGTGATGTCGCGGATCAGCACGAAGATGCCGACCACCTCGCCGCTGGCCTGGCGGTTGGGCACGTAGGAACGCAGCATGTAGCGCTCCTGACCGTTGTGGTTGGTTTCGGCGAACTCGAAGGTCACGCTCTCGCCGGACAGGGCCAGCTCGACGTAAGGCTCCAGGCGCTGGCAATGCTCCTCACTGTGCACGTCGCGCAAGCTCTGGCCGAGCATGGCGCCACGTGGCCAGCAGTACCATTGCTCGTAGACCTTGTTGGTGAACTCGTAGACCAGGTCGGCCGACAGGTAGGCGATCAGCGCCGGCACGTGGTCGGTGATCAGGCGAATCCAGCGCTCGCTATCGCTCAGCGCCTGGGCCTGGCGATGACGCTCGGTGATATCGGTGAAGGTGTTGACGAAGCCGCCGGTAGGCAGCGGATGGGTGCGCACTTCGAGCATGCGCCCATCGAACAGGCGCACCTCCACCTGGCGCAGCGGTTTGCCGACGGCATCTCGACTGTCCGGGGTCAGTAGCTGCAGCTCGCTTTCCGCCATGACTTCGGCGAACGGCCGATGGGCGTTGATCGGCGCCAGGCCGCAGAGTTCGAGAAAACGGTGGTTCCACAGTTCCAGCGCGCCCTCGGCATTGACCATGGCCATGCCCTGCGACAGGTTGTCGACCGCGCGCTGCAGCAGGCGTGACTTCTGCGCCAGGGCCTGCTCGCGGCGCAGCGCCTCGCTCTGCTTCACCTCGGTGATGTCGGTATAGAGGATCACCAGCCCGCCTTCGCGGGTCGGTCGTTCGCTGACCTGCACCCAGCGCCCGTCCTGCAGGCGGAACAGGCTCGGCTCGCCCTCCTTGCCCAGTTGCGCCTCCACCACCAGGCCGGTGCTGCGGCTCAGGCGGCGAATCTCCTCCAGCCGCGTGCCGGTGCCGATGCGCGCACGGCTGCGCGCCCACAGGGCCTTGAAGCGGCTGTTGAACAGCACGATACGTTGCCGATCATCGAACAGCACGAAGGCGTCGGAGATGCTCTCGATGGCGTCGATCAGGTGCTGGTGCGCGGTCTCGGCACGCAGCCGCGCATCGCTGAGCAGCTGGTTGCTGGATTTCAGTTCGGCCATCGCCTGATTCAGTGCGTCGGTGCGCTCACGCACCTGCTCGGAGAGCACCACCGAATGCCGGAAGGCCGCGTAGGCATCGTCGCCCCGCGAGTGGATCGACTCGACCCGTTCGATCAGCGCGGCATTGATGCGCTTGAGCTTGGCGTTCTCCTGCTCCAGCGCCGCACAGTGGGCCTGCAGCTCAGCGCTCGGCACGCCCAACAGGTCGGCCAATGGCGACACCGGTAAAGGTCTGGTTGATGTGCATGCCATTGAACTGCTCTCCATAGGTGTTGAAGCCGATCACCCGCTGCTGGCGCAGCAGTGTGGCGACCGACTCGACACCGCCATCGTTCTCGATCTCCAGGCGGCGCAGGAAGCAGTCGCAGCCGATGGTCAGCAGCAGCGGACCGAGGCGCTGCTCGAGCCCGGCGAACAGCTGCTGCAGGTTGGGCAGCAGCGGCCCAGGATGCATGGCGGTGAGGACGATGCCGTTCTCCACCGCGCAGTAGAAGGTCAGGCTGAGGTCGTCATGCACCTGCTGGATCGAGCGTACGTAATAGTGATCGCTGATCCGCACCGCCAGCGGATAGGCCGCGAACGCACGCAGATCCAGGGCCTCAACCGGCACGCCGATCAGGTCGGCATATTCCTGCGCGGCCGGCGCGGCATTGAGTTCGTACACCCGGCGCGTGGCACTGTCGGCACGGGTCACCACCAGTTTTTCCGCTCGGGGCTGGATGTGATGGGTGCTGAACACCTCGAACTCCAGCCAGGTGTTGAACAGCACCACCACCGCCGCGCCACTGTGAAAGCGGCCGCCGTGGTAGACGTGGGTGTGAGTCAGGTGGTTGTCGTCGCCGGCCGACCCGCCGAAGTGCGGGATGCTGCCCAGCGCTGCACTGAGTGCGCCGAGCACCAGTTCTTCGCGGCTGGACAGGCCGTCGAGCAGGGTCAGGGCGAAGCTGTGACCCTTGATCGAGGCCAGCTCGTTGCTGCGACAGGCCTTGACCAGACCATCGACCAGTTGCTGCGCGTCGAGCAGGTTGAAACGTTCCATCTCGTCGATCAGCACGCTGGCGATGGAAAAGCAGCGCAGGTCGAAGCCCAGCGCCACCACGCAACCACGCCCGTAGCCCTGCGGGGTGATCTCGCCGGCACTGGTGCAGCCGACCAGGCTGACGCCACCGAAGTGTGCCTCCAGCGCCTGGCCGAGGCCGTCGAGGTCGTACTCGGCCGAGCAGAAGAACAACACGAAACCGAGATAAGGGTGGATCAGCTGGCGTGCCAGTTCCTGAGCGGCCAATTCCACATCCTTCGTGCTGGATACGGCGCTGAGCACGCCGTCCGACTGTTGCAAGGCCATATCACGCCCCAATGCACCTGCTGATCATGGGGAAATTCTACGAAGCCGGCGCTGGCCGCCCCATGCTACTTGAGTACTGGGTAGTCGATCCGAAGGGCGTACTCGCGAAGCAGTACGCGACGCACGCCACCACCTTGATCATGCCGTACCTGGCTCGAGCGCGAGCTGCAATTCAATAGGTAGGGCGGGTGCAACCCGCCAGAGACGTAATGGCGGGTTGCACCCGCCCTACACCTGATGCAGCCCGGTTCGTTATCACCAGCGTTCTTAAAGAGCCGGCCAGAACATCAGGGTCAGCACGAACATCCCGGCGTAGAAGGCGATCTCCAGGGTTTCCGTCCACGGCTGAATGCGCTTGATCGCGCCGTGCACATGCACCAGCACCATCAGCAGGGCCACCGCTGCCAGCACCTCGAAGGTGGTGTGCAGCGCTTCGCCGGTCAGCGCGGCGCGCAGCATCAGGGCCTCGACGATGAGGATGAAGGCGCCCAGGCAACGCCCGAAATACACCGCCAGGTCGATGTCCTGCGGAATGCGCCAACGCATCAGGCGGGCCCAGGTCAGCGGCACGAGGAAGATGGGCAGCGCGAATACCAATGTGGTGCTGATCGCCAGCACCAGCAGGTAGGTTTGAGCCGATTCGCTCCAGAGTCCGATCATCAGGTTTTTCTCTTTCGATCCCTAAAAGAACGGGAGGCTCCAGGGCCTCCCGTCATCTGCTAGCCGCCTTGCTTACCAGCTCAGTACCGCACCGACGGCGAAGGTGTCGGTGTCCTCGTTCAGACCGCTGCCTTCGGCGGCATCGATCTGGTACTGGTTGTACTCGGCGACCAGCTTGAGGTTGTCGTTGATGGTGCGGAAGTAGGCGATGCCACGGGTCTCGTAGTCCGCCGCCACGCCCAGGCCGTTGCCGTCGTCCTCGGTTTTGCCGTAGGACAACGCCACACGGTTCTTGCCCCAGGTGTAGGAGCCCTGCAGCAGGTAACCGTCGCTGTCGATATCACGCAGGGTCGGCTCGCCCAGGTTGTTGGTGAAGAACGGGTTGATGCCCTTGGCCTGGAAGCCCGAACCGGTCAGCGACAGGCCGCCGAGCTTGGCCTGCACGCCATAGCCCAGGCCCTTTGAGGTTACGCTGTCGACGGTGTCATCGGTGTTCTCGGAAGTCTGGTAGGCGCCGTTGACCCAGGTGTAGATGGTCGAGTCACCCACGTCGAACTGGTAGCTGACTTCCGATTCGAAGCGCGGGTTTTCCTGGTAGGCCTTGCCAGTGGCGCTGTCGTCGTTGGTGTCGACCGGGTCCATGATGCCGACCGCGACGCGCAGGCCTTCGGCCAGGTTGTTGTTGCGGTAGGTGATCTGCGAGGTCGGGAACGGATACGGGTAGCCGGTGCCGATGTTGCCGAACGACACGCCGGTACCGTCCACCAGACCCAGGGTGTCGGAGACGTTACCGTAACCGGCCAGCAGCTCGTCGAGGAAGATGTTGGAGCGCGAGAACAGGCCGAAGTCCTTGCCCACCAGCACCTCGCCCCACTCCGGGCTGGAAACGGTGCCGTAGAACTGACGTACGTCGATGGCGGTATCGGTGCCGTTGGTTTCGCTGTCGTTGATGGTGACCCAGAAGGACGAGCGGCCGGTCAGTTTCAGATCGTCGATCTGCTTGCCGAAGTTGAAGCCGATCCAGTTGGGCAGAAAGCCCATCTTCACCCGCGACTGGCGACGGTCGAACTGCTCGCCGTCACGATCCACGTCGCTGTTGACATAGAAGGCGTTGATATAGCCGTCGGTGGAAAACGTGGTGTCGTCCTTGTCGTACAGGACGATCTCGGCGGCAGCCTGCTGCGCAGTCGCCAGCGCGACGGCAGTGGCCAGGGTCAGGGGCAGAAGTCGAGTGATGGCGATCTTGTTGTTGTGCATAACGCTCTCCGCTTGAGTGGCGACCGCCAGGGCAGTCGTGTCGGAGGCGATTATCGAAAGCAGGTCCGGCGCGCCATACGCTGCCTTGGCAGTGGTTCGCTGCTGCTTTGGCCGAGCGCTACCGGGCCGCTCCCGCCGGCTCGCGACCGACCTGCTACCGGTAGTGGGAGAAAGGTCGTAGTACCGGGCCAGCCCAAGGGCGTAGACGTGCACACAAGGCGCTGCACAAAGGGAAATAGGCAAACGTCTGCAGGCAAACGCAAAGCGCCCAGGCCTGCATATCGGAATGGAGAGCGGGAGGAAAAACGGTGCAGTTAGGCCGGCGACGGTGCTCCGCTGGCGAGCACACGCCAGTCGCGGGCGCTTAGCAACTGCTCATGTGCTCGCAGCAGATCGCTAGAGGTCAAGTCGACCAGCGCCTGCTGCACCCGTTGCAGGTGCACCTCGGGCAAGCCGGCCAGATGCAGCTGCCACAGCTGCTCGGCACGCGGCAGGTTAGCCTTGGCTGGGCTCAGTGCGGGCTGCAGAGCATCGCGGTATCGCGACACGGCTGCGTCGTCCAGCGCTGCGAGCAGTTGACGCTGCTCGCCCAGAAAAGAGCGGATATGGTCGAAGATGCCAGCTGCCTCGCACACCGGCGACTGCAGGGCAAACAGCAACCCCCGACAGCCTTCCACCTGGCGGAAACCGGCGAACAAGGCATAGCCCAATTGCAACTCGCCACGCAGGCGCTGGTAGAAACGCCCCTGCAGTACCTGCCCGAGCAGGCGCCAGGCGGCCTCGGTACAGGCATCGCCGGCAGGCAGCGGGCAGAACAACAGCAACGCGGCATCCGTGCCTGGCTGCGCGACCTGATGCCAGTCGATCCCGGTCTCGATGCGTGGCGTGAGCGGCAGATCCGCAAGCGCCTCGACAGCTGCGCACAGCTCGGTCAGTTGCGCCTGTTCACTCGCCCCAAGCCCGATGCTCAGCCCTTCCAGCCGCGATACCACGGGCAGCTCGCAGAGCAGCGGCAAACGCTGCAGCAGCGCTCGTAGCAGCATGCCCTGGGAAGTGGGCGCAGCCGGCTCATCGACAGGCGCCAACAGCAGCGCCACCAGCCGTGCGCTGAAATCTGGCAACAGCGGCGCGGGCCCACGTAATGAAAGGGTCCAGCCCGTTGCTTGCACATTCAACTGGCTGTCGATGCCAAGCCGCTCACCGCGCCAGCGCAGATCAGCGCTGCGCGCCAGCAAACCCGCCTCCATGACAGCCGCCTCACCGGTGCCTGAACAGGGGCCACGCCAGTAAAGGGAAGCCGGCCCACCTTCGGCCTGCCCTGGATGATGTCGCATCGCGGCCAGCGGCAGAACGGCCGACTTCACGGCAGCACCAGCCAGCAACGGATCATTGCCAGGCAGCCGCCATTCGCGCTTCGGTACCGACGCCGCTGCCTGCATCGGCAAGGCCTGCAATGGCAACGCCAATCCGATTGCCGGCCACTGGGGCTGCGCCTGCTCACTGCACTGCAATTCGATGAGTCCGTCACCGCGAGCCAGGCAAGCCAGCAAGGCATTCAGGCCGCGCAAGGTGTGACTATCGTCCTGAGCAGGCGATTGCAGCTCCCTGGCCAGCGCCAACGGGCTGAGCCCGAGCAACCTGAGCGCGGCGGCCTGCTGGTGGTGCTGCAGCCGCAGCGGCCAGTCTGCATGGCCATGCAACTGCGCAGCCCAACTCCGTAAAACCTCGCGCAAGGTCGCGCCCTGCTCCGCTGTGGCACCCGGAAAGTCCAGACGCAGCAGGCATTGCCCCTCGTGCCGATACAGCACCCGCGCCTGCAACTGCCGACACAGTTGCAGCTCACGCAAGCCGGACAGCAGGCCGCCGGGTCCAGGATCATGCAGGGCATCCAGCAACAACTGCAATGACGCGTCCAGGTCGCGAGTATCGAGCTGAACGGCAACGCCCAGGTACACCCCGGAACGAATGTGTTGCAGGTGCATGCACGGCGCCCGCAGCGGCAGCAGGTCGGCCGGCGGCACGGAACAGGCGGCGCCCTCGCCCGGCGGCAAGGCCCCGAGCAGCGCCTCGGCGATGTCCAGCAACTGCTCGGCCGGTTGCGGCCCGACCAGGGTCAGGCACATCTGCCGAGCCTGGTAGTGACGCTGGTGATGATCACGTAGCGCCTGCTGAAACAGCGGCGACTCCACATCCAGTGTGCTGCGATCCCCGGCCAGAAAGTCGCCGCAATGATGCCCGGCGGCGAGCGCCTGGCCCAGGGCATGATCGATGCGACTGTCGGCATCCTGAGTACGCGCCTGGTATTCGGCGTGCAGCACCTCGCGCTCGCGCAGTTGCGCGTCGATCTCCAGCAGCGGCTGGCAGAGCATATCCAGCAGACGCGTCAGCGCCGGCTGCAGCAACTCGCCCGGCAGCTCACAGACGAAATCGGTATGCCGCGCCTGGGTCGAGGCATTGACCAGCCCGCCATGGTGCTGAACGAAGGCCATCAAACCCTGGTCGCTCGGGTAATCGCGGCTACCGAGAAACAGCAAATGTTCGAGAAAATGCGCCAGGCCAGGATAGACCGCTGGCTCGTCATGACTGCCCGCGGCCACCCGCAGACACAACCCCACCTGCTGCGCCCAGGGCTGTTGCTGCGCGCACAGCAGCGCGCCATTGGCCAGGCGCCGGACAGGGGCACAAGGTGCAGCGTGCAGGCTCATCGAGGGTTCTCTGGGTAGCGTACCTTCCAGCTTCGACAACGTACCAGCGCCAGGCAATGCTGCTTTGGGCTGGTTAAACCGCGCCTTTGGTCGCAAGAAGCCGTGCCCCCGGAAACGCGAATGCCCCGACACCCGCCTTGTGGCCGGTGCCGGGGCATCAACTGGCAGAGGTTAGCTGCGGCAGTCTTCGATAAGGCCTTTGACCAGGCCAATCATCAGCAACAGCATCAGCGCCATGAACGGCAGCCCCATGGCAACCGCACCGGCCTGAATGCCCTTGAGCGCAGTATCACCGCCAATCACGAACAGCGTGACGGTCACCAGCGCGATCATCACCAGCCACAGCACACGTTGCCCTGGCAGGGTGTCGGGATCGCCACCGGCCGACAGGTTGTCGACCACCAGCGCGCCGGAGTCCACCGACGTCACCATGAAGAACACCAGCAGGGCAACTACCAGCAGCGAGCCGATGCTGGCCAGCGGCAGCATTTCCAGGAACTGGAAGATGGCCATGTTGACGTCGCCGAGGCCGGCCGCCAGGGCACCGCTGCCATCGATCACCTGGGCGATGGCGCCGCCACCGAAGGCCGAGAACCACAGCAGCGTCACCACCGTCGGTGCCAGCATCACCATGCCCACCATCTGGCGCAGGGTGCGGCCCTTGGAAACGCGAGCGACGAAAATCCCCACCAGCGGCCCCCAGGTGCACCACCAGGCCCAGTAGAACACCGTCCAACCCTGGAACCAGTCCTGATCGGGGCGATCGATCCAGTTGCTCAGCGGCAGGAACATCTGGCCGTAGTCGACCGCTGCGTTCAGGGTGTTGGAGAAGAACGCCATGCCGCCAATACCGACCGCAACCAGCAGGAACAGCGCCAGCGCCAGCAGCATGTTGATGTTGCTGAGGACCTTGACCCCGGCATCCAGCCCGCGCCACAGCGAGAATGCGGCAAGGCACGTGACCGCGACGATGAACATCAATTGAAAGGCGAAGGTGTTCGGTGTGCCCAGCACGTGGGCAATACCGGCCGTGGCCTGCATCGCGCCCAGGCCGAGGGAAGTGGCCAGGCCAAAGATGCTAAGCACCACAGTGAACACGTCGACCATCTGCCCCGGCAAACCACGATGCCCGCGTCCCAACAGCGGCTGCAGACCAGAGCTGAGCGACAATGGCAGGCCCTTGTTGTAGGAGAAATACCCCACTACCAGCGCGCTGGTCAGGTAGATCGCCCAGGGGTGAAAGCCCCAGTGATACAGCGTCGCGCCCATTGCCGCATGGGCAGCCTCCGGGGTGCTGGCAGCCACATTCAGCGGCGTTTTCCACCACGCGGTGTACTGCGCCACCGGCTCGGCGACGCCCCAGTACAGCAGACCGACGCCCATGCCGGCGGCGAACATCATGGAGAACCACGACAGGGTGCTGAATTCGGGTTTGGCATCACGGCCACCAAGGCGCACCTTGCCCAGCGGTGACAGGGCAAGGCCGGCGCAGAACAGCACCGACAGGTTGCCCATGATGATGATGAACCAGTCGAAATTCTTCAGGATCCAGCCCTTGATGCCTTCCAGCGTCTCGCCGAAGACCACGGGATTGCTAAGTGCCAGGAGAACCAGCAGCAGGATGATGGAGAAGGAAACGGGGAATATGACTCGATGGAAGTTCAAGCCGAGCACTCGGATATTGAAGTCTCGACCGACCATGTCTTGCGCCACCATAGGCTTCATGCACGCACCTCGATTTTGTTCTTGTAATAGTTTTCTCCGCATTCGGACCGAGCCCTGCTGGTGCAGTTGGCGGCTCGGTAAACGCTGCGGATGATCAATAGTCGAACAGGCCAGAATCCACCGACAAACCATTTAATCTGCGCGACTTATGACTTTTAATCATTAATCTGCACGCTCATTCAGGGCACCGTTAAAAAGCGTCAAAGCCATATTTAACGGGCGCTGGCGAGCCGCCAGGCAGGCACCTGCCGGCTCGTCGTTCTGGCTGAGCTTTGCGCATCCATTCGCTGATCGGGATGGACCGTTCAGAGCCTCTGGCTGGGTGCTTCCTCGGCGTGCGCCTCTACGCTGACCGCTGGCTCGATGACCGCAGCCAGGGTCGTGCAGGCAAGGGCATTGGGTGTGGCCTGATGCTGCAGCGGCGCATCGTCCTGCAGGTGCTCGCCGGTCACGCGCCCCTGCCCCACGGCAACCGCCAGCACGGCCGCGCTGATGGCGAAGAACAGATAGAGACTGGAGGCGCCGAAATACCCCATCAGCGCACCGGCCAGCAGCGGCCCGATACAGGCGCCCACACCGAAGGTGGCGAGCAACAAGCCCGCCAGTGACACGCGCAGGCGCGGCTCCATGTTGTCGTTGGCCAGGGCAACGCCCAGCGGATACAGGCAGAACTGCAGGAAGCCGATACAGGCGCTGAACAGCAGCAGCACAGCGAACGACAGCTCCTGATAGAACGCCAGCGGCAGGCACGTCAGAATCAGCAGCGCCGCCACGCCGCGTATCAGGCTGGCGCGTGGCAGGCGATCCGACAGCCAGCCAAGCGGCAGTTGTGCGAGCAAGCCGGCAGCGATCGCCAGGGCCATGAACTGACCCACTTCGACCGTGCTCAGGCCCTGTCGGCTGGCATAGATCGACGACAGCCCATAGAAGCCGCCGTTGATCATCCCCGATATCAGCACGGTGATCAGCGACTGCGGCACTCGCTGCAAAAACAGGCGCAGGTCGACCGGCTCGGAGCCCGGTATGGCGGGATGGGTACTGCGGGTCAGCGCCACCGGCACCTGGCTCAGGGCGAAGGCAATGACCACGCCAAGCAGCGCATGCAGGCCGAGATTGCCGTCGATACTCAACGCCAGCTGGCCGAGCATCATGCCGACGTAGGCCGCGACCATGTAGATGCCCAGCACCTTGCCGCGCTGGTCGCTCTGCGCGCAGTCGTTGAGCCAGCTCTCCACCACCATCAGCTGGCACATCATCGCCACCCCGACCACAAATCGCAGCAACAGCCAGAGCGGCAATGCCTCACTGAAGGCATGCGTCAGCACCGCCGCGCAGATGATGCCGGAGCAGGCCACGTAGGTACGGATATGACCGACACGGCCGATCAGTACCTGGCCGACCTTGCCGCCAACCACCATGCCCAGGGCATTGGCTGCCATCAGCGCGCCGCCCCAGAATTCGGCGACGCCGCCAGCGGTCAGGCGCAGCGCCAGATAGGTCATCAGCAGGGTCGAGCCGAGTTGCATCAGCAGACTGGCTAGATAGAGTGCAGCGAACGCCTGGGTCAGTCCGAGCAATTGCTCACCCCTTTCTCACGAATAACCACCACGCCTGAGCCGGGCGCGCAGCAAAACGGGACCATAGGCAACCCTCTCAGCGGGCGAACCCGATGCCGATGTTCGGCGAGCTCTCGTTGCTGATCGCCTGCGCCACGAAAGCGGCGCCGGGTGGACCGCCGTGCGGGAGGAACGCCAGATCGATGGTGATCGACCAGTTGCACCGGGCCTTTCCCGGAAACGACTTGGCTCATCGCTCGCTCCGACTGTTCCAGGGCGCGCCGACACCCTTGTCGCAGACAGAGGCAAGCAAGCTCGGCTTCAGCTCGCCGAAGAAATAGCTGAGCGGCACATTGGCCCACTGCGGGCAGCGCGCCAGGAAGGCCTTGCGATGGTCGGTGCATACCGAATCGCGCATGGCGCCGCTGCGGCTCTTTCCGTACGCGGGCACGTGCTTGCAGGTGTTATGGATGATCCGACGGCGATCCTGAATCATGCGCACTGTGGTGCCCCCTTCCTGTGGCCCACCCCAATCACAGCCAGTCCGTTTGCCACGGGTAGCGCGACAGGGCTTCGCAGCCATTGGCGGTGATCAGTACCTGCTGCTCCAGCTTGATGCCCTCCTTGCCGCCCTGCTCGCCGATATAGCTCTCCACGCAAAGCACCATGTTTTCCTCGAATTCCCCGTCGTAGCCGCTGCTGGTCCAATCGGCCCCCTTGTGCGCCAGAGCCGGGTACTCGTCGACCAGGCCGACGCCGTGCACGACACAGCAATAACGGTTGTGCCAATAGGCCGGCGGAATTTCCCAGGACTGCTCGACGAACTCGCGGTGACTCAAGCCCGGACGCAACAACGCCATGTTGTGCTGTACCTGTTCATGGGCCAGACGATAGAGCTTGCGCTGCTCGGCGCTGGGGGAAACGTGGCCGACAGTCCAGGCTCGAGAGATGTCGGCGCAGTAACCGTACGGGCCGATCAGGTCGGTGTCGAAGCAGACGATCTCACCTTCCTGCATCACGCGGTCACTGGACTCCTGCATCCAGGGATTGGTACGCGGCCCTGAGGCCAGCAGGCGGGTTTCGATCCATTCACCACCGTGGCGAACGTTCTCGTAGTGCAGCCAGGCCCAGAGCTCGTTCTCGGTCATGCCGGGGCGCAGTGCATCGTGCATACGCTGGATGCCGCGCTCGCACACGGCGATGGTCCAGCGCATCAATTCCAACTCCTCGGGGGATTTGATCCGCCGTGCCTGCTCCGTCAGGCTGTGCCCTTCTATCAGAGTCAGGCCAGCCTCGCGCAGCAGGTCGAAGCCTTCCAGGTCGGCCTTGTCCACTGCCAGGCGAACCTTGTCTCCAGCATGCTGGCGAATCACCGCCTGGATATCGTCGGCCCAGTCCAGAGCCTTCTCGCCGATGCGCGAGCCGGCACCGAAATAGCTCCAGTTGATCGCTGGACGTATCTCGTCGAGCAGTTCGTTGCCTTGGTGCAGGTGTTCGCAGTTGTGGAACTCGAACAGCACCACAGGCCCATCGGCGAACACCAGCGCATAGCGGGCGTAGTTATGCAGCGTCCACACCTGCATGTTGGAGGTGTCGGTGGCGTAGCGGATGTTCACCGGGTCATACAGCAGTATGGCCGCGCAATCGGCGGCCTTGAGTTGCTGACGCACTCGCTGCAAACGATAGGCGCGAGCAGCCCTATGGGTCTCGACGCTGACCGGATTGCGCAGTGGCTGCGTGGCGACCTCGTCGGCCAGATACTTATTCTTGTTTTCGAACATGGCTAGACTTCCTGAGGGATGAAAGTGGACGCCGCCGGAGCCGAAGTGCTCCATCTGCGCGCCGGCCAGCAAAGCGGGACCATAGGCCGCCCCGCCTAATCCAGACCATGCCGTTGTTTCCAGTCCCCCGGATGGACCACGTAACCGAACAGCGCATGGCCGCCGTAGACCAGCTCGGTGCCTTCGGGAATCCACAGCAACTGCCCCGGCTGAACACGATACAGCTGACCATTGGCCTGGAGCTCGAAGCAGCCTTCGATGACGAAGATCACCTCGTCGTACAGCAGGGTCCAGGCCACCTCGGCGCCTTCCCAGCGGGCGAAACCGATACCGATGTTCGGCGAGATCTCGTTGCTGATCGCCCGCGCCACGAAGGCGGCGCCGGGCGGCCCGCCGCGTGGGGTGAAATCCAGGTCATGGTGATCGACCAACAGCACCGGGCCTTTCCCGGAAACGACCTGACTCATAGCTCGCTCCGGCTGTTCCAGGCCGCCAGGCGAATGCGCGAACGCACGCCCAGGCCGAGAAATGGCTCAGGCGGATTGAGCGACGGCATGCCGGTGACGGCCTGGATATCGCGCAACTGCGCCGAGTCGCTGCCGACCGCCATTTCCGCCAGCAGCGTGCCGGAGATGGTGCCCCAGGCCGCGCCAACACCATTGTCGCAGGCCGAGGCGAACACGCCCGGTTCCAGTTCGCCGAAGAAGTTGGTGAAGTTGCGCGAGATCGCGTAAACACCGCCCCAGGTGTGGCTGAACGGCACATCGGCCAGCTGCGGGAAGCGCGCCAGGAAGGCCTTGCGATGGTCGGCGCGCACCGACTCGCGCATGGCGTCGCTGGTGCTCTTGCCGTACTTCGGCACGTGCTTGTAGGTGTTGCGGATGATCAGGCGGCGATCCTGGGTCATGCGCACCGTGGTGCCGGCGTGATCGGCAGGGGTCAGCCCCCAGTCGAGCTGACCGCCATAGGCCGCCAGTTCGCCATCGCTCAGCGGACGCGTCCAGCTGGCGAAGGTCATCACCGGCAGCAGACGGTTGCGCAGGTAACCGAACTCCTGGGTGAAGATGCTGGTGCCGAGCAGCAGCTGCTCGGTGCGAATCGTGCCCTGGCTACCCTGCAGCAGCCAGCCGCCCTGCCCGTCGCGTTGCAGACCGGTGATGGGCGACTCTTCCAGCAATTCGACATTGTCCGGTAGCGAGCGCGCCAGCCCGGTGACCAGTGCTGCCGGCTGCATCAGATAGCAGCCCGGCGTGAAGATCGCGCGGCTGTAATAGGTATTGCCCAGCACCTGCGCCAGCTCGTCACGCTCGACCAGGCGAAAGGGTTCGCCAAGGTTCTTCAGCAACTGCTCGAAGTGTTGCAGATACGCCAGGCCACGCGGACCCACCGCGCCCTGGTACTTGCCGGCGTGGGACCACTGGCAGTCGATCCCGTGGCGCTCGATCAACCCCTGCAGTTGGGCGATGGCAGCGCGGTTGAGCGACAGCAGACGCTGCTTGTGGGCCGGGTCGGGATGTTCCAGAGCGAATTTGTGCGGCAGGTCGATGACGAAACCTGAGTTGCGCCCGGAAGCGCCCTGGCCGACACGCTGGGCGTCGACCAGGATGATGCGTTTATCCGGCAGCAGCTCGCCAAGGCGACGCGCAGCGGCCAGGCCGGCGAAACCGGCGCCGATCACCGTATAGTCGGCACGTTGCTCGCCTTGCAGGCGCTTGCACGCGGGTTGCTGCGCCAGCGCGGCGTACCAGCCGCAGCTGCTGTCGTCATGGGGCAGATTGATTTGCTTGCTCATGCGCGTGCCCTCAGGCCACTGATCGTTGTGCGTTCTGGCAGCTTTGCAGCCAGCTGTTGCGCTGGGTCTGTGCCTGTCGTCCGAGCAGGACGAAGCCGCACGCCAGCCCCTGAGCATCGTAGAAACCGGCGCTCAGCCCATCGGCGCTCGGCGTGCAGCGCCATTCACCGGCAGTGCCGGGTGCCGGTGCCAGCAGGCACAGGGGCGCGGCCGGGGTTTTCACCGTCACCGGCATCAGCGGATAGCTCACCGTCGTCGGCTGGCCGAGCAAGGTCTTGCAAAGGGCGGCAATGCCCTGATTGATCGGTGCCAGGTACGGCAGCAATTGCCCATCGACTTCGATGCAATCGCCCAGGGCGTAGATGCCTGGTTGCGAGCTCTGCAGCTGAGCATCGACCCGAATCCCACGACCCACGGCCAACCCGGCGCCTTTGGCCAGGCCCAGATTGGGTTGCAGGCCGACAGCCGATAGCACCAGATCGGCCTCCAGGCTTTCGCCATTGGCCAGGGTCAGGCGATAGCCCTGCTCCAGCGCGTCGACACGACGCACGGTGTTCTGCAGGTGCCAACTGACGCCCAGCTCTGCCAACGCGTTTTGCAGATGCTGCCCGGCTTCGGCCGGCAGCAGACGCTCCATCGGCCATTTGCCGAGGCCGATGACGCTAACCTGAAAACCGCTGGCTGCCAGGTCGTTGGCGAACTCACAGCCGATCAGACCATCGCCGAGAATCGCCACGCGCCGCACGCCGATCAAGCGCTCGCGGAAACTGCGATAGTCATGCAGGTTGTTGACGCTGATCAGCGCATCGCTGGCCCCTTCGATGGGCAGGCGAATCGGTGCGGCACCGCTGGCCAGGACCAGTTGGCCGTATTCCATCTCACCGATATTGGTGTGCAGGCGCCGCGCCGTGGTGTCGATGCGCTCCACCGTGCAATGCGGGTAGACGCGAATCTTCAGGCGCTTCTCGATGGCCAGCGCCGATTCACCGGCCAGCGCGTCAGCGCTTTTGCCCTGAGCCAGGCCGATGGACAGCGCCGGCTTGGAATACAGGTGGCCGGATTCCTGAGTCAGCACGCGAATGTCTACCTCGGCATCGGCGCGGCGCAGGGCCTGGGCCAGACCATAACCGGCATAACCGCTACCGATGATGACGATAGGCTGACGCACCTCGGCCGCCACCGCCTGCAGCGGTTGCGGCGGCACCGGCAGCGGCGTGCTGAGCGGCGCTGCCGCAGCGGCGACTACCGGGCTGATATCGAGCATCTCGAAATCTTCCTTGCCGACTTTGCACTCCGGGCACTTCCAGTCCGCCGGTACGTCTTCCCAACGAGTGCCGGCGACGATGCCGTCGTCCGGCCAGCCCAAGGCCTCGTCGTAGATCAGGCCGCAGACCACACAGAGCCAGGTCTTGAACATTGCGCTCACTCCCCCGCCACGCGAATGGCGACGTTCTTGGTGCGTACGTAGCTGTACAGCGCTTCCTGGCCCTTCTCGCGGCCGAAACCGGACAGACCGACGCCGCCGAACGGCGTTTCGATACCGCCGGCATACCATTCGTTGACGAATACCTGGCCGGCGCGCAGGCGCCGCACGCAGCGCATGGCACGGCTGATGTCCTGAGTGAACACGCCAGCGACCAGACCGAAATCGGTGCCGTTGGCAATATCAATGGCCTGTTCTTCGCTGTCGAAGGGAATGATCGCCAGCACCGGGCCGAACACCTCTTCCTGGGCGATGCACATGTCCGCGCGCACGTCACGGAACACTGTCGGGCGCATGAAGTGCCCGGCCAGTTCGCCATGAGCCTCGCCACCGGTGGCCAGTACCGCGCCCTCATCGACTGCGCGCCGACACAGGGTTTCGATGCTGGCCAGTTGTCCGGCGCTGACCACCGGGGTGAGGTCCGGGTTGTCCTGGCCGAGGCCGACGCTGAGCCCTTCGGCCAGCTCGACCACCGCCTGGACGATGTCTTCGTAGATCTCGCGCTGAACCAACAGGCGCGACATGGCCGAGCAGACCTGCCCGGCATTGAAGAAGATGCCGCTCTTGACGCTGGCCAGCAGTTGCTTGCGGTCGACATCGGCAAAGGCAATGGCCGCCGATTTGCCGCCCAGCTCCATGACGCTGGGAATGGCGTTGGCCGCCGCATCACGGAGAATCGACTGGCCGGTGGGTACCGAGCCGGTGAAAACGATCTGGTCGACCTTGGCACTGCTCACCAGATACGCCCCGACCTCGCGGCCACGGCCGCAGATCAGGTTGATCGCGCCCTGCGGTAAACCAGCCTTGACGATGGCGCGCACCAGCACGCACATGCCCAGCGGCGACAGCTCCGGCGACTTGATCACCACCGCGTTACCGGCAGCCAGCGCCGGCGCCAGGGAACGAGCGCAGATGGACACCGGGAAATTCCACGGCACGATCTGCGCCGACACGCCCATGGGGTCGTAGACGGTGAAGTCCATGTAGCCGTTGCCCAGCGGGATCGAGGTGCCCTCGATCTTGTCCGCCATGCCGGCGTAGTACTCGAAGTAGCGTGCAGCCTCGATGAACTCGTCGCGGGCATCGTTGATGCTCTTGCCATTCTCCTGGCACAGCACCCAGGCGCCCTCGTCCGCCACCGCACGGATTTCCTCAGCGATGCGCAGCAGCCAACTGACCCGCTGCGCCGGTCGGGCGCGAGTCAGCTCACCGCTGTCGGCGCAGCGACGCGCCGCCAGCAGGGCTCGCTCGGCGTCTTCGACGGTCGCCTGGGCGATGGTCGCCAGCGGCTCGGCGGTGCCGGGGTTGTTCACGCTCAGGTGCTGGGCGCTGTCGACCCAGACACCATCGATGTAATTGAGCCAGTGAGAGGCAATCGGATACATGGCGGTCTTCTCCTCAGGCGTTCTGCGCGATGGCCAGCAACTTGCGCGCGGCCCACTGGTGGAAGTAGTGAGTCGGGATATCCATTTCCGGGGAGAACGCACCGCCGCCATAACCCGGCGAGTGACGGCCCTTCTGCATGCCTTCGACCGAGGCGATGTCCTCGGCGAAGACCACCTTCCACGATTCCAGAATCGCGTTGCGGCAGGCGGCGTACTCGTCGCTCAGCGCCTCGTCACCGACATAGAACAGACGCAGGTGTTCGATGGTACGGCCCGGTGCGACTGGCTCGAGTTGCATGGCGAAGGCGTGGTCCGCCTGGATGCCCAGCAGCACGTTGGGGAAGAAGGCCACGTACTCGGCATTGCGCAGGCGGTCCTGCGGCCAGCTTGGGAACTGCGGCAGGTGGGTGCCGGCAACGTCCGAGAGGTTATAGGCGTAACTGCCCTGGCCAGCGAACTGCTCGTCGAAGAGGATGTTGTAGTGATCTTCCAGGCGCGAGTAAGTGTTCAGGCTCGGGTGAACCCACGGCAGGTGGTACGCCTCGCAGTAGTTCTCCACGGCCAGCTTCCAGTTGCAGGCGATGTCCAGGGTGGTGGCATCCATGTTGGCGCGGCGGCGCATCAGGTTCATGCCATCGTCACCGAGGAACTGGCTCCAGCGCGCGGTCAGCGGCGCCAGCATCTCTTCCAGCGGCTGCGCATCGCCAGACAGGTTGACGAACACCATGTCCATCCAGATGGCACTGCGAATGGCTTTGAGGCCATGCTTCTCGCAGGCGAAGCGCTCATCCTTGTGCTTGTCGATGCCACCGACGTGCGGCGTGCCCTTGAGGCCGCCGTTGAGGTCGTAGGTCCAGGAATGGTAGGGGCAGCGAATCACGCCCTGCACGGTGCCGGCCTCTTCCACCAGCTTCATGCCACGGTGGCTGCAGACGTTGTGGAATACCTGCACCAGGCCTTCACG
Source organism: Pseudomonas sp. (assembly GCF_048269965.1). Taxonomy (GTDB): domain Bacteria; phylum Pseudomonadota; class Gammaproteobacteria; order Pseudomonadales; family Pseudomonadaceae; genus Aquipseudomonas. The sequence goes on from NZ_JBLWTV010000009.1 coordinate 61,307, forward strand.
GTTGCGCATCAGCAGCAGCGGCAGGCCCATGAAATCGACCGGTTTGACCGAGCCGTTCTGGCTCAGGTCGCTGGCGAAACCAACGCAGGCCCAGGTCTTGCCCATGATCTGGTCGCGCTCGAGCTCGAACAGCTTCTGATCGGTGTAGAACGCGTTGGACAGGCCGGTGGCTTCGTGGATCGGCGCGAGTACGGTTTCCAGCTGACGCACTGGGATTTGCTGAGAAGTGGCTTGAGTCATTGTTGTTATCCCCTGCAAGGCACGGTGGTGGTGATCGGCAAGCGTTCGGGCGCTGCTCGTTGGGCACCAGTGTCGAAAAGCAGGGGATTGTTCGACAAACGATTTTTTGCACTGACATTTATGACTAAAAATCATAAATGTCAGTGCCGAAGGATGACTAAACCCAGCAAATACGCGGCCTCATCCATGCCATGAGCTCATCGACTCATGACGAGAAATGGTTTGTCCGGTGGTGCTGGCAGTGCCATCTTGCCGCCACTGCGCAACGCTCCGCAGGCACTCGCCAACCCGGTAAAGGCTGCCTGCTGCGCAGCGGTTCTACGCCACCAGCGCAGCACCGTACCTCTCACTGATCGCCCGTGCTGCCGGCGACCTACGGCCTGCCTCAGGTCAAAAGCCTGCGGCAGGCTCGTCTCAACCTGCCTGCACCTCATCACCGGGCACGCTGGCGACCTGCTCCATCAACCAGTTGCGAAAGCGCTGCACACTCTGCCGACTGCTGCGGCCCAGCGGTTCGAGCAGGCAGAACTGTGCGTCGGTGTGCAGCGTGACATCGATGGGCCGCACCAGTGCGCCGGTCTGCAGATGGTTGTCGACCAGGTTCGACCAGGCCAGCGCGATACCCTGCCCGCTAAGCGCCGACTGGATCAGCATCGAGTAGCTGTTGATATTGATCCGATGGCGCGGCTCGCGCGCCTTGTAGCCCATGCGCTGGAACCACTCCGGCCAGCTGATCCAGTCGCGCTGCGGATCTTCCAACCACAACCAGGTGCCGGTGGCCAGCTGCGTCGGCTCGCAGAAATCCGGGTGCTTGGCCAGGTAACCGGGGCTGCACACGGGAAACACCTCTTCGGCGAACAGCGACGTCACCTGCATGTTCTTCGGCGGCGTGCGGCAGTAGTACAGCGCCAGGTCGCAGTCCAGGCGGGAGAAATCCTTGACGTGGTCGTAGGCGATGATGCGCAGGTCCACCTCTTCGTTGTCACGCTGGAACTCGGCCACACGCGGCAACAGCCAGAGCGAGGCCATGGCGGTACTGGTCACCACCGTGACCTGCTGCGCGCCACGCCAGTGACGGATCTCGCCGGTGGCATGGGCCAGTTGCAACAGGGCTTCGCGCACCGTGTCGTAGTAGTGACTGCCGGTCGGGCTGAGGTTGATCTCGCGGGTGGTGCGTTCGAACAGGGTCTTGCCGAGGTAGTCCTCGAGCAGGCGCACCTGTCGGCTGATCGCACCCTGGGTGACGTTCAATTCCTTGGCCGCGAGAGTGAAACTCAGGTTTCGCGCGGCCGACTCGAACGCCACCAGGCTATTGAGTGGGGGCAGAGGTTGAATCTTCATGCAGGCAATTCACGCAGGCGTTGTTGTTATTTGGCCGCTGTCTGGGGAGCGGCTCGACCTGAAGCATGCAGCTTGTAGCGTTAAACCGATACACGTCGCGAGAGAAAAGTCACAGCTCGGGTAGACTTGCACACCGCCGCCCGCAGTTGCGCCACTGCGCGACGGATACCAGTAGAACAGCGCCGCGCCAGCGTTTCTTGCCTGAAAACCCCGTCAACACGTCAGAACGCGTCATCCCACATGTCTCTGGAAAACGCCCGTGTTAACGGGGTAGAACTCGCATGCTCAATCGGCCGGCCAGGTGGCTGCATTGCAATCCAGTACGTGTGCGTCCTGTAAATTGCGCTCGACTACTGTTCGACAGCTCTCAGGTGTTGGCTGACTTCGGCAGTGACTGCAGCCTGTTGATGGGGCGCAGTTGCAATCAACTCGTTCATGCGGGTTATGCCTCCAATCTCCCGGGCAACGGTCCGAATGATTTCGGCAGTGCTTGATGCAACTGCGCACGCTATCGCGACCCTGCTACAGAATTACTGCAATTCGTTGGTGAAACGTCCAACCGCTCCAACCACTTGCTTAGCACCGTCCTGGATTTCCACAATCACGGTACCGGCCTGGTTGGCCAGTGCCAGGCCATGATCGGCTTGCTCACGGCTACTGAACATCTCTCGCACAGCTCGCTCGGCAAGCGCCTGATTCTCCTGCACTACGGTGACGATTTCTTCTGTGGCTTCGCTGGTTCGACCAGCCAGCTTACGCACCTCATCGGCTACTACGGCGAAACCGCGTCCATGCTCACCCGCACGGGCGGCTTCAATGGCAGCATTGAGTGCCAGCAAGTTGGTCTGGGAAGCAATGCTACCAATGGTCTGAACGATTGAGCTGATCAACAACGATTGTTCACCAAGCGCCTCAATACTCTCGGTGGCCGATTGCATTTGTACAGCAATGCTCTGCATGGTCTGAACAGTTTGCTGCACGACTTCAGCCCCGCGCGCGGCACTCACATCCGTTTGTTGAGAAACGCCATAGGCAACGCCTGCCGCCTCCCGCACCTGGGTTTCCCGAGCCACTTGTTCAGTCACGACGCTAGCGAATTTCACCACCTTGGATAACTTTCCTTCGGCGTCATGAACGGGGTTATACGTCGCCTCCAGCCAAACCTCTTGACCTCTGCTGTCGATCCGTTTGAAGCGATTAGCCACGTATTCACCACGGTTGAGCGTCTTCCAAAAGGCTGCATATTGAGGAGCGTTCGCCTCTTCAGGCAGACAAAAAATGCTGTGATGTTTCCCGGTAATCTGGCCGAGCGAATAGCCCATGGCAGCAAGAAACTGCTGATTGGCGGTGATGACCGTACCGTCCAGATTAAAATGGATGACCGCAGTGGAGCGGATCAACGCGTCAATTAAAGCCTCGTTTTCTTTTGCTTTTTCGAGGGCCTGACTGATCTCGCTGCCGTACCCCTGGACGTGGGACAGCTTTCCGTCCTCGCCTTTGATTGGAAACCAATTCAGCTTTATCCAGGCGAGGCTCCCGTCGGCTCGCAGATAGCGGTAGTCATCACTCACCGGCTCAAACTTCGAGATAGCCATATTGAATGAATGAAAGCAGGGCAGACTTTTCACGTAGGGGGGAACAATCGCTGACAGCGGACGCCCCCGAAGATCATTGGTGTATCCGAGAGCCTTAGCAAAATTCGCGTTGAACTCGCAGATGTTGAATTGCGCATCGAGTCTGATGGAGAGCATGCTTCGTTCCATCTGCTCAGCCTGTTGACGCAGCAGATACAGTTCCGCACTCTGGTCTTCTAGTGTTTTCTTAAGGGCACGGTTGAACATTAACGTCTCCACAGAATTAGGTAGATAGCGATTCGCAACGGAATCTTTGTCATTCCCAGGCAAGACCTACCGGCCCGCTGCGAATTATTCAGTACAGACTTGCAACTGCATTCCGAGCAGGAGAAATGCTTGGCCTAGACGCACTGCCCCGGCTTGAGCCGATCATGGTTTCCCCGACATTTCTGTTGTGCCTTGCGAAAGTCAGTCACGCCCCACGCTGGTCTGCCGACGGCCATTTAGCGCCCTCGTTGTACTGCCAACCCCGCTCTACCCGATAGTCAATGCCTTCCGCTTGCCGTCGCACATCTTGTACAGACCCTAGGTGCCGTAGCAGCTTCAGCACGGTGTGATCACCAAGTTACTGCCACCGACCAGCAGCGCCTGCCCTCATGTGCCCTGCCAGGCTGCCTGCCCTAGGAAACATCAGCCAGAAAGCACCGGGCATGATGCGATCTTTTTCAATCAGGGGCTGCCAGGCACTCGTTCATAAGATCTCGAGGCAGGCGCTGTAGAAAATGCAGGCAGGCATGGACAGCGCCAAAACCTGTACAAATTATATATTTTGTACAGGTTTTGTCCAGCAATAGAGTAACCTGTCGTCGGGCTGTAGGTTACGAAGCATGCGCTGCGGTACCGACGATAAGTCTCGATGGCACGATTCTGTGGGGCTGGAGGCTGGGGACACTTGTTGCAGAAACAACCGAGAACCATATTGTTGCCCGCGTTCACTCTGCGACCCGCTATCAGAGCCTCGAGAATGGGCTCGATGAAACTGGTGCTGGAGGTGCTGGGAGCACTCACTGTAAGGACCGAAGCAAGCCAGGCGCCCATCGCGATCTCATATCGCCACTGCGGGGCTGGAGGGAATGTGTTCACTGCCGGCTGACCCCGGCAAGGGTTGCAATGACCTCAACGTACTCGGCAACTCACCATGACTGCCAGCTCTCCGAGCGAAGTGAAACGTCACTCATTGCGGGGCTTCTAGGCCGATGAGGTCGGGCGGGTGCTGCTGGTTACCGACATTGCATGGACAGACTGGCTCCCAGAAGTGCACGGCACGGGTCGCGCCAGGCAGCAAGACGGGCCGGCCAAGCCGACCCGAATCGCTTGTGCATGCGGCCAGGTGCGAAACATCGGTTTCATGGTGATACCCAGACCAGCCGGACATCCCCCATTTCAACCATGCCACCAGGTGATGCGATCAAACCAAGACCGACTCAATTGCCTCGGTATGTCGAAAAACCATAGGGGCTGAGCAGCAGCGGGATGTGGTAGTGCGGCACGGTACCATCGACCTCGAAGATCACAGGCACCTCGGGGAAGAAGCTTTTCGTATCGTGCTTCGCGAACCACTCGCCGGTCTTGAACGTCACGCGGTAGATGCCCTTCTCAAGTGCCTTGTCTTGCGGATACAGGGCAGTGATACGCCCCTGCTCGTTGGTGACACCGTCATTGAGCGCCTGCCAGTTCTGGCCATCCTTCTTCTCCAACGTGACGGTCACGGCTGGCGACGGCAGCCCGTCCTGCAGGTTCAGCACATGAACACTGAGTGGGTTGGCATCTGCCAACGCCAAGGAAGAAAGGCCGCTCAGAATTGCACCAGCCAGAAGGGTTTTGAGAGCTTTCATGCTGTATCTCCGGTTTATTGGTGGATGGAAAGAATCTGGTCGATGGCCTTGAGTGCGCAGGCCTCATCATTGGCAGCACCACCCGCCCCTGCGACGCCAATCGCACCGATGACCTGATCACCGACTTTTAGTGGTACGCCGCCGCCCAACAGCAGAAGCTCATCGAGCGTATTGAGGTTCTCGGCGTCGGGGGTACTGCGGGCTCGCTCGGCCAACAAGCGGGTTGGCGTTTTCGTCGACAAGGCGGTGAACGCCTTGCGCTGCGCGGCCAGCGTGTTGTGTGGGCCGACGTTATCGTCGCGCTGCAGAGCGACCAGGTTGCCGCCACGATCGACGACTGCTGCGACCGCAGTGCGGCCTTCTGCGTGGCAGGCAGACAGGGTTGCATCCAGCAACTGATTGGCCAGCGGCAACGTCACGTCCTGACGCATCGCGACTTGCTCGGAGGCCCATGAACTCGACGCGATGATAGTCAGCGTCAGTGCGGACAGAGTGATGTGAAGCTTGGGCATGCCGTTCTCCTGGTTAGGCTCTGCTGAGCGGATGCCGGCAATCTTGCCCACCGGCGACCGGCAGATGGATTGCGCCAGGATTACGAATTTGTAATGGGAGTCAGCAGGGGATCCGCCTAGGCTATGCACAGGTTCGGGAGATAGAAATGCGCATTCTGGTGGTGGAAGACGAAGCCAAGACGGCTGACTACTTGAGAAAGGGTCTGAGCGAATCAGGCTTCATGGTCGAGGTCGCGTTGAACGGCCTGGATGGTCAGCATCTCGTGCAGGAGTGCGAATTCGACCTGATCATTCTCGACGTCATGCTGCCAGGACTCGATGGCTGGCAGTTGCTGCAGATCATTCGACGCCGGCATGACACCCCGGTGCTGTTTCTGACCGCTCGTGACGCAATAGAGGACCGGGTCAAAGGGCTGGAGCTGGGCGCCGACGATTATCTGATAAAGCCCTTTTCCTATGCCGAGCTGCTCGCCAGGGTTCGCACGCTGCTGAGAAGAGGGCCGCCCCGCGAAATAGAACACTTCCAGGTAGCGGACCTTGCGCTCGATCTGCTCAAGCGCAAGGTCAGCCGCGCAGGTGAGCGTCTCAACCTGACGAACAAGGAATTCGCACTGCTCCACCTTTTGCTCAGCAGGCAGGGTGAAGTCCTGTCGAGGGCTCTGATCGCCTCGCACGTCTGGCAGATGAATTTCGACAGCGACACCAACGTGGTGGACGTGGCCATTCGACGGCTGCGCGCAAAGGTTGACGATCCCTACCCACTGAAACTGATTCACACCGTGAGGGGCATGGGCTACATGCTGGATCTTCAGGCATGAAACTGTGGCCCAGAACGCTCAGTCTGCGCCTGGCACTGATGTTCGCGCTTTCGAGCTGCGTGCTGCTCGGTGCCGTGGCGGCCTACCTGTATCACTCGCTTGAGCGGGAAATCCTCTGGCGAGATGATCAGGCTCTGCTGGGTCGCCTGCAACGCATGCAGGCTCTTCTGGATGACACCGAGAGCATCGAGGCCTTGCGCAGTCGCCCCCAGCTTTACGAAAACATGCTGGGCAACAGGGACAGCTTCCTGTGGATAGTCGATGCAGACGATCACATGCTGATCGAGGTGAACCCAGCGTCGCTGCCGTTACCCATGTTGCCGGATGCCTCTTCACCCAAGCTGGGCAATGATCCGCACAACAGCTCCCTGCGCCTGGCCTGGCTGGACGTATCGCGTACCGGAGGACATCTGAAACTGATAGCCGGGAAACGCGCAGATGAGCGCGAGCAAATGCTCAGCGCCTATCGAAACACAATCTGGATGGCGCTTGCAGCGGGTGTTTTCCTTGCGTTCGCCCTCGGCTGGCTGATCGGTCAAAGAGGGTTGCGCCCTGTGAGAGCGTTGGCCACTCAGGCGGCGGGCATCGACGTTCGCAACCTTCATCTGCGCCTCGACGACTTCGCCGATACGGCCGAACTCGAAGTGCTGAGCCAGGCGCTGAATCAGATGCTGGCTCGGTTGGAACACGGCTTCGCCCAGCTATCGCGCTTCTCTGAAGACCTGGCACACGAGATGCGTACGCCCCTGAGCAACCTGATGGGGCAGACCCAACAACTGCTCGGTCGCAGCCGCTCGGACGAGGAGTATCAGAACGTGCTGGCCTCCAACCTGGAAGAATACGAGCGACTGGCCAGAATGATCGACAGCATGCTGTTTCTTGCCAGGTGCGAGCAGCCCAAAGCAACGCTCAAGCGGGAACCGGTCGACCTGCACGCTCTTGTCGAACAACTCTGTGAGTATTTCGACGGCATGGCGGAGGACCGTGGCATCTGGCTGGTTAATCGCAGCCATGGTCAGGTCGAAGCAGAACCAGAGCTCCTGCGTCGGGCATTGGCAAATCTCGTCGCTAACGCGCTCCGTTATGGTGCTGCTGACAGCCCAGTCACCATCAGTACCAAGATGGAGGGCAATAGCCTGGAAATCCTGGTCCACAACCAGGGCAAACCCATAGACGCTGTGCACCTACCCCATCTGTTCGAGCGTTTCTACCGCTGTGATGCCTCACGCAATCAACCCGACGACTCCGGCGGACTCGGGCTGGCAATCGTCCAATCAATCATGCACGTTCATTCGGGAGAGGCCCGCGTCAAAAGCAACGATGCGGGAACGCTCTTCAGCTTGCACTTTACAAATGCTGGTTCCGCAAGCTGACTTGGCTGCGACCGGCGTAGCCTGTATGCCTAACGCTCTTCGCCCTGGTCGCCATGATTTTGGGAACGCGGCTTCACCTGGCAGAGATTGAAAGTCATCCAAAAAATCTGACTTTCCTCTCCTACCCCTTCACCTATCCAACCTTGATCGCCTGTGTAAACGGTATGCGAATGGCACACATGTATAATGTTCCTCTCGCACCTTCTGCCTGCACCGCCTGTGCACTCCGCGGCAAAACCAAGCAAAATTACGGTCACAAAATTGCAAAATATTCTTCTAAATAAAAGGCTTGTAAGCAGAAAATTCAGCGTCGCCCCGATGATGGATTGGACGGACCGTCACTGCCGGTTCTTTCTCCGTCAGTTGTCGCGGCACGCCCTGCTCTACACCGAGATGGTCACCACCGGCGCGCTGATCCACGGCGACCGCGAGCGTTTCCTGCGTTACAGCCAATGCGAACACCCCATCGCCCTGCAACTGGGCGGCAGCAACCCGCAGGACCTGGCGACCTGCGCGAAGATGGCCGAAGAACACGGCTATGACGAGGTGAACCTGAACGTTGGCTGCCCCAGTGATCGGGTGCAGAACAACATGATCGGCGCCTGCCTGATGGGCCATCCGGCGCTGGTGGCCGACTGCGTGAAGGCCATGCAGGACGCCGTGAGCATTCCGGTGACGGTCAAGCACCGCATCGGTATCAATGGCCGTGACAGCTATGCAGAGCTGTGCGATTTCGTTGGCCAGGTGCGCGACGCCGGCTGCCGCAGCTTCACCGTGCATGCACGCATCGCCATCCTCGAAGGCCTGTCGCCGAAGGAAAACCGTGAGGTTCCACCGCTGCGCTACGACGTCGCCGCTCAGCTCAAGCAGGACTTCCCGGACCTGGAGATCATCCTCAACGGTGGCATCAAGACCCTCGAGGAATGCGAGCAGCACCTGCAGACCTTCGACGGCGTGATGCTCGGTCGCGAGGCCTATCACAATCCCTATCTGCTGGCGCAGGTGGACAGCCGCCTGTTTGGCGCCGAAGACCTGGGCATCACCCGCATGGACGCCCTGCTCGCACTCAAACCCTACGTCGAGCAACACCTGCGCGAAGGCGGCACCCTGCATCACGTCAGCCGTCACGTGCTCGGCCTGGCACAGGGCTTCCCAGGCGCGCGGCGCTTTCGCCAGTTGCTGTCGGTGGACATTCACAAGGTGCAAGACCCGCTGGCGCTGCTCGACCAGGCGGCCGAACTGCTACGTGGGCACTAATCCGGCGCGCTGAGGCGATAGCGGCTACGCCCTGTCGTCTGCACCAGGCCGTTTTCCTCCATGCGGCGCAGCACCTGGCGCACGCTGACCAGCGACAGCGGTTCGCCGGCGTCGCTCAGCTGCCGATGCAGCTCGCGCGCGGACACGCCCTGTTCATCATTGGCGCTGCACAGCGCTTCCACCACCTTGAGCCTGGGCATGCTGAAGCGCAGCCCGGCGGCCTGCAGCCACTCACGGCACTGGCGCGTGTCCAGACCGGCGGAAACTGAACGAGAAAGCAGGGTTTGGGTCGACATGTTCGGGCTCCTTGGCCGCTCGTCTAAAGTCGGACTCCACCGACTTCGGCGCGTTCTCACGCATCGTCATAGATAAAGACGAACGAGTCGGCAAAAAGCGCAGCCCGCAAAGGTAAATTTTGTCAGTGACCCGACCGTTGAGCGCCTGCTGCGCCTCAGGTAAGGTCATGCCATCTGCAACGACAAGGCCTCGTCATGACCTCCAAGCTGGAACAACTCAAGCAGTTCACTACCGTGGTCGCCGACACCGGTGACCTCGACGCCATCGCCCGCCTGCAACCGGTGGATGCCACCACCAACCCCTCGCTGCTGCTCAAGGCGGCTGCCCTGCCCCGCTATGCCGATCTGCTGAGTCAGGCAGTGAGTGCCGGCAAGGGAGAGCTCGGCCTGGCCTGCGATCACTTCGCGGTAGCCGTCGGCCAGGAGATACTCAAGGTCATTCCGGGCCGCATCTCCACTGAAGTCGATGCGCGCCTGTCGTTCGACACCGACGCGACCCTGCGCCGCGCCGAGCGCCTGATCGGTCTTTACGAAAAAGCGGGCATTGGCCGCGAACGCGTGCTGATCAAGATCGCCTCGACCTGGGAAGGCATCCGCGCCGCCGAGCAGCTGGAAAAAGTCGGCGTGCAGACCAACCTGACCCTGCTGTTCGCCTTCGCCCAGGCTCAGGCCTGTGCCGATGCCGGCGTCTTCCTCATCTCGCCGTTCGTGGGGCGCATCTACGATTGGCACAAGAAGGCCGAGGGCCGTGACTTCGCAGGCAGCGAAGATCCGGGCGTGCAGTCGGTCAAGCGCATCTACGACTACTACAAGGCCAACGCCTACGACACCGTGGTGATGGGTGCGAGCTTCCGCAACCTCGGTCAGATCGAAGCACTGGCCGGCTGCGACCGCCTGACCATCAGCCCCGACCTGCTGCAGAAACTGGCCGAGGACGATGGCCAACTCAGTCGCCAGCTTGCCCCTGGCGCTACCGGCGAACCTCGCCAGAGCCTCGATGAAGGCGGCTTCCGCTGGGCACTGAACGAAGACGCCATGGCCACCGAGAAACTGGCTGAAGGCATCCGCCTGTTCGCCCGCGATCAGGAAAAACTCGAAGCGCTGCTGGCCGCAAGGGCCTGAATGACAAAGGGGCGTCAGCCAAGCTGACGCCCCTTTTCAATACTGCGCGACCAAACCCTGGGGTGCGCCATGCGCACCAGCGACTACCTTTGCAGGAGTCGGTGCGCATGGCGCACCCTGCAGAAAGCGGGAGGTCAGTGGCGCTCGAGTGCGCTGACCAGATCGTGAAAAGCCTCGCGGTTGGAGTCGTTGAGCCCCATCAGGATGCGATGCGCTTCCAGTACCTTGGCCTTCACCACCTCTTCGGACTGATCCTGCGAAGGCAGATCATCCAGGCAATCCGGGCAGGGAATCGGCCGGTCGACGATGTTGAACACCTGGTCGAACCCCATGGACTCCAGCAGACGCGTTATGTCGTCGTGAGTGGTGACAACGGTCGGCAACAGGCCCACCTTCTGCCGCGACAGAATGGACAGCTTCGCCAGCAACCCGAGAGTCGTGCTGTCGATACTGCGGGTTTCGGTCAGGTCGATGACGATGGCCGAAAAATTCAACGCGGTGAAAATCTTTTCAATCGTGGCATCCAGAGCTGAACACAGCGTCAGACGGACTTCACCGACGAACTTCAGGACGAAGGTTCCATCCTGCTCGGCGAATTGGATGCGACCGGGGCTTATCCCAGGATTCATGCAAGGTTCCTGCTCAACACCAGCAAGGCGATATCATCCGGCATCTCGCCCAGATTGGCCAGACCGAGAACTTGACGCAAACCGCCCAGCGTACCGCCAGCCTGGCTAACCAGTTGTGGCAGCGCCAATTCCTTCTCTTTAAGCGTGTCGCCCGGCAACAGGTCGAGAATGCCGTCGGAGAGCAGGGTCAGGCTGAAAGACTCCGGCAGCTGCATCACCAGATCGCCGTACTCGGCTTCTTCGAACAGACCGACCGGCAGGCCGCGGCCTTCCAGGTAACGCGCCTGGCCATTCTCGAACAGCACCGGCAAGGGCAGATGCCCGCCGATGCTGTAAGTGAGCATGCCGCTCTCCTCGTCGATCACCCCGCCGAGCATGGTCACGTGCTTGCCCAGCTTGCAGTTGATCAGGCCACGGTTGATGTGACCGAGCACATCGGAGGGCTTGAATTCCGGCAGCGTGCCGCCACGTCGCCACTCGTAGAGCAGACGCGTGGTCATGAACTTGAGCAGCACGGTGACGAATGCCGAGGACGCACCATGGCCGGAGACATCGGCCAGATAGAACGCGATGCGCCGATCGTCGATACGGAAGTAATCGACGAAGTCACCGGACAGGTACAACGACGGAATGATCTGGTGCGCGAAATTCAGCCCATCGGCCTGCCAGGGCGTCACCGGCAGCATGTTCATCTGCACCTGACGGCCAGCGTTCTGGTCTTCCTGCAACAGATGCAGGCTGGCCTGGAGCTCACGGTTGGTCGCTTCCAGCTTCTCGCGATAGGCCTGGTTCTCGACACGCAGACGCGCACGATCCAGCGCGCGGCGCACCGAATGCTCCAGCACCGCCAGGTCTTCGAGAGGCTTGATCAGGTAATCGGCAGCGCCGAGACGCAGGGCTTCGACGGCATCGTTCATCACGCCGGCGCCGGAAACGACGATCACCGGCACCTCGACACCCAGCGCGTTGATACGTCGGATCAGTTCAAGACCGTCGACCTGCGGCATGCGCAGATCGCAGATCATCAGGTCGGGACCTTCCTGCTGGAACACGTCCAGCCCCTGCAAACCGTTGTTGGCCTGCAACACCTTGAAGCCGCTGTCCTCGAGGTAGGCCGCGAGGCTTGCACGTACGACATCGTCGTCGTCGATGATCAGCAGAGTGGCACTGGTTTTGTGCATGGGGTATCCAGGCAAACTGCGCCAGGGCAATTTTGGTCACTGCCCGTGGCGCGGCGCCGCATCTATGGCGCCAGGGCGATTTCAAGGGGCAGACGGTACTCCCATCTGCCGGCCGATTCAAGCCGGGACCGGTCGTCGTTCGGCGGCTTTACAGGTCAAATCGACGAGGGTTATAAGAGCCGCGGGAGAGCTCATAAGAAGAGGACAGGGTCCATGAGTCAGAATGATCGAGCGTACAGCGAGAAACGCGACTACATCCGCATGCGACTGGAAGCTGCAGTCGTCCTCCATCATGCTGGCCAGGAAATTCCTGCACTGTGCCTGGATCTTTCCAGTACCGGCATGCAAATCGAGGCCGAAGTTGCCCTGAGCATGGGCGACAAGGTCAAGGTCCACATCCCTTCGGAGCACAGCGAACTCGCCGGCCTCGACGCCCAGGCAGAGGTCGTGCGGGTGGGCGATCTGGGCGACGGTCGTCAGTCGCTGGGCCTAGCAATCATCTCCATGAGCTGAAATCTGCATTTACGAAAAAGGCGGCCTTCAGGCCGCCTTTTTCGTATCCACAGGACTTAGAAATCGTCTTCGACCTGCCCATCCTTGACCTTGAACTCACGGCTCTGCAGGTAGGCGTTGCGAATGAAGATGTACTTGTCGCCGCTGATCAGACGCTCTGCCTGCAACAGGTTGGCACGAGTGTCGACCACCTGCACGCCACGGGTGACGTTACGGGTCGGCACGTGGTCCATGTACGGATACGGCGTCAGGAAGCTGTCCGGTACTCGACCCGTGGCATCACGCACGGTGCTTGGGCCGAGAAGCGGGATGACCAGGTAAGGGCCGCTGTTCAGGCCCCAGGCGCCAAGGGTCTGACCGAAGTCTTCGTCGTTCTTGCGCAGGCCCATGTGCTTGGCCACGTCGAAGAAGCCCAGTACGCCGAAGGTGGTGTTGAAGATCAGGCGACCGGTATCGACGCCGGCGTTGTGCAGCTTGCCCTGCAGCAGGTTGTTGGCCAGGTTGCCGACGTCGCCGATATTGCCGAACACGTTATGCACGCCATCTTCGAGAAACTGCGGCGTGACAGCCCGGTAACCCTGGGCGATCGGCTTCAGCGCATAGGTGTCGACGGTATCGTTGAAGCGGAAGATCGGGCGATTGAAACTTTCCCAAGGGTCTTCTTCCGAAGCGGCCTGACTCATCGCAGGCAGCAGGCTCAGGCCGACGAGGGCCATCAGGCCACCCAGGCGCGAGATCCAGCGAGCACCGATCACATGCATTTAAATCTCTCCTTGAGGAAAACAATGTGGCCACCGCCAGCAGGCCGAATGCCGCGTAGTATAAAGCCTGAAGCCCTGATTGGGCAGCATAGCGAAGAAAAGCGATGACCGACGAGACCCTGCTGCACACTGCACACATCCCCGTACGCTGGGGCGACATGGACAGCTACGGGCATGTCAACAACATCATCTACATGCAATATCTGGAAGAGGCCCGCGTCGCCTGGTTCGAGCTGGCCGGCGTGCCGATGAGCAACGTGCCGTTCGGCCCGGTGGTACTGCAGACCCAGCACACCTACCTGAAACCGGTGATACACCCCGCCACCGTGGTGGTCGAACTGCGGGCCGGCGCGGCGGGGCGCAGCAGCCTGGTGATCGAACACCGGCTGACCACCGTCGAAGACCCGCTCACCGTCTACGGCGAGGGTTACTGCAAACTGGTGTGGATCGACCATGAAGGCGGCCGGTCGGTGGCCCTGCCGGAGCATGTACGCGCCCTGTTCAACGTCATCTAGCGGTCACATTGCGGTCATCCTTCGGCGCTAGATTGGCCTAGGCCAATGCCACGGATGATCCCATGCCCTCCCCCTGCACTGCCCTGATCCTTCAACTGTCCGGCTGCCTGGTCGACTTCGGCGCCCGCACGCTACCCGTCGCGCTGCAACGACTGCATCCCGAGTGCACGACGTCGAACCTCGCGGCTGCGCCGCAACAGGCACTGGACGCCTGGTTAGGCAAACCGGCAAGCGCAGCACAGCGGCAGGCGCTGCAACAGACGCTGAGCGAGGTGGCCGGCGACCATGCCGAGCTGACCCCAGGTGCTGCACAGCTGCTGCAAACCCTGCATGCCACCGACACGCCCTGCGCCTGGCTGGACGACCTGCCAGCCGATGCCAGCCTGCGCCTGGCCGAAGCGCTGCCCACGCCCATCGAAGCGGTACTGGCGCACCAGGCCAGGCCGTGGCCGGCACCAGACAGCTGCTGGCAAGCCTTGAGCCAGCTGGACGTCGAGCGCCTGGATGGCTGCATCGTCGTCAGCGGCAATCCGCTGCTGCTGCAAGCCGGGCTCAATGCCGGCTGCTGGACCATCGGCCTGGCTGCCTGCGGCCCACTCTGCGGCTACGCCCTGGCCGACTGGCAGGCACTTGACGCGAGCGATCAGGAACACCTGCGCGCCCAGGCCACGCTGCAACTCTATCGCCTGGGCGTGCATTCGGTGGTCGATCACCTGGGGGAAATCGAGGCCAGCCTGGACGATATCGGCGTGCGCCGCAGCAAGGGCGAAAAGCCCTGAGCCTTTGACTCGGATCAGGCAAAGCCGGCCCGCTTGGATTAACCTTCAGGTACGGGTTGAAAACTTCCAGCGCCGCTGGGGGTCAATGCCTAAGCTGATTCGATAAGGAGAACTCTATGCCAGCAAGCGACCTGCAGCAGCAACTGGAAGCCCTCCAGCAACACTTGGCCCAGGACACGCCGCTCAGCGAGGAAGAACGCGCATCGCTTTACCTGCTGACCCAGGAAATCGAAGTGCAATTGGCGCGTGAGGCGGCCTCGGCGCCCGACGCCACGCTGGTCGATGGCGTCAATCTGGCGGTGGAACGTTTCGAGGCCAGCCACCCCACCCTCGCCGGCACCCTGCGCAACATCATGCAGAGCCTGGCCAATATGGGTATCTGAATGCCCTGCCCCGGCTAACATCGAGCAACTCAAGCAAATGCCGCCATTGGGCGGCATTTTTCATGGGCTACTGGCGTGCCAGGCGAGCATTTTCCGGCGTGATCGCCTCGCTGCTGCGGTACGGATTGATATCCAGCCCGCCGCGACGCACATAACGCGCATAGACAGTCAGAGACTGCGGCTGCAGCAATTGCTGCAGATCGAGGAAGATGCGCTCCACGCACTGCTCGTGAAAATCGGCGTGCTGACGGAAGCTCACCAGGTAGGCCAGCAGGCTGGCATGATCCAGCGCCGCGCCGCGGTACTGCACCACAAGACTGCCCCAGTCCGGTTGGCCGGTGACCGGGCAGTTGGACCTGAGCAGATGGCTGTGCAGGCGCTCTTCCACCACCCGACCGGCATCGCAACGCAGCAGCTCGGGCTGCGGGTGATCGTACTGGCTGACGCGGATGTCCAACTCATCGATGCACTGACCCGGTAGCGTCGCCACGCCCTCCTCAGAAACCTCGGCCAGCGAGCGCAGGCGCACCGCCACCGGCTTGCCGGCCACCGCCGACAGATCACGCACCAGCGTCGCTTGCAGCTCATCCCAGGTGGCGAAAGCCGATTGATTCAGGGAATTGAGGTACAGCTTGAAGGACTTCGACTCGATGATGTTCGGCGAGTCTGCAGGGATGGCGAACTCACCGATGGCCACTACCGGCTTGCCGGACGGCAGCAGCCAGGACAGCTCGTAGCAGTTCCAGTAGTCCACCCCCTGATACGGCAGGCTGGCGCCATCGAGGCCCAGCTCCGCCCACTTGGTGGTACGCGAGATGGGAAACAGCAGTTCGGGGCTGTACTCGGCGATGTACTGGCTGGACTTACCCAGCGGGGAATGTTCGGCGGGGTGCTGCATGGCGGGTAATCCAGGGTGGCGAAAAACCGCGCGAGTTTAACGGGTTGACCGGCCAGCCGCACGCACCAAGCCAGATACGATCTCATCGTAGGGTGCGCCATGCGCACCGGCAGTTTGCAAAGCCAACACCATGGGAGTGGGCTGTAGCAGCGACAAGAGCTTGCCGCCAAAGCACCTCGCACAGGTACCTGCCACGAGATCGAGAAAGCCGGTGCGCACGGCGCACCCTACGCCTCGGCCGGCTCGTCTTCGATCACCCGCAGCGGCGCCCAGCGGCGCAGCAGCAGGTACAGCGTCGGGATCACGTACAGAGTGAAGAAGGTGCCGACCAACAGCCCGCCGACGATCACCAGGCCGATCTGCTGACGGCTTTCCGCGCCGGCTCCGCTGGCGATGGCCAGCGGCAGCGAGCCGAGCACCATGGCGCCGGTGGTCATCAGGATCGGCCGCAGGCGCTGCACCGAGGCCTCGATCACCGCGTCACGCAGCGCCTTGCCCTCGCGCAGCAAGTGGTTGGCGAACTCGACGATGAGGATGCCGTGCTTGGTGATCAGGCCAATCAGGGTCACCAGACCAATCTGCGAGTAGATGTTCCAGGTGCCGCCGAACAGCTTCAGCGCCAGCAAGGCGCCCGCCATCGACAGGGGCACGCTGAACAGGATGATCAGCGGATCGCTGAAGCTCTCGAACTGCGCAGCCAGCACCAGGAAGATGAACGCCAGTGCCAGGGCGAAGATCAGCAGGATGCCCGAGCTGGACTCCTTGAAGTCGCGCGAAGTGCCGGTGTAGTCGTACTGCGTCTCTGGCGGAAATGCCTCACGGGCGGCGACTTCCAGATGATTGAGCGCCTCACCCAGTGTGTAGCCGGTGCCGACGTTGGCACTGATGGTCACCGCACGCAGCTGGTTGAAGTGATTGAGCTCGCGCGGCGCCACGGTCTCACGCACCTCAATCAGGTTGGACAGCTGCACCATGCCGCCGTCGCGATCACGCACGTAGACCCTATCCAGGTCCTGCGGGTTGCTGCGGTCGATATCCTGCAGTTGCACCATGACGTCGTACTGCTCGCCGTTCTGCTTGAAGCGGGTCACCTGGCGGCTGCCGAACAGGCTTTCCAGGCTGCGCCCGATCACCGACACATCGGTGCCAACCGCTGTTGCCTGCTCGCGGTTGACGGTGATCTTGAGCTGCGGCGAATTGAGCTTGAGGTCGCTGTCCAGCCCCTCCAGCCCCGGATAATCACGCATGCGCTCCATCAGCTGATCGACGTAGCCCTGCAGCTCGGCGTATTCCATGGACGAGCGCACGACGAAGTTGATCGCCTGGTTACGCGCGCTCTGCCCCAGCGGTGGACGATTGACCGGCGTCACGCGCATGCCGGCGATGTCCTGCAACTGCGGCAGCAACTCGTTGCGAATCTCGAATTGGGTACGCGAGCGATCGCTCCAGTCCTCCAGCTTCATGAAGGAGATGCCCTGGGCCACCGTGGGGAAACCGGCGATCATCAGATAGCGATTGGTCTCCGGGATGCTCGCGTAAGCCGCCTCGACCTCACGGCCGTAGCGCGCCGTGTAGTCGATGGTGGCGCCGTCCGGGCCATTGAACACGCCGACGATGGTGCCGGTGTCCTCGGTTGGCGCCAGCTCCGAGCGCAACCCGCTGAACAGCCAGGCGCACAGCACGAAGGCACCGAACAGCACACCCAGCACCAGCGGCCAAGCGTGCAGCGCACGATCCAGGCTGTGCTTGTAGTTGTAGGTCAGGCCATTGAGGAAGCCTTCGATGAGGTTGTACACGCGCCCATGGCGCTGCTCGTGCTGATGCGGCCTGAGCATCACCGCGCACATCATCGGCGTCAGCGTCAACGCCACGAAACCCGAGACCAGCACGGCGCCGGCCAGGGTCCAGGCGAACTCGGTGAACAGCTTGCCGGTGGTGCCCTGCATGAAGCCGATGGGCGCGAATACCGCAGCCAGGGTCAGGGTCATGGCGATCACCGCGAAGGCGATCTCGCGGCTGCCCTTGAAGGCAGCCTGCACCGGCTTCATCCCCGCCTCGATATGGCGATGGATATTCTCCAGCATGACGATGGCGTCATCCACCACCAGGCCGATGGCCAGAACCATGGCCAGCAGGGTCAGGGTGTTGATGGTGAAGCCCATCAGCGACATCAGGGCGAAGGCGCCGATCAACGAGACCGGGATGGTCACCAGCGGAATCAGCGTGGCGCGCAGCGAACGCAGGAAGATGAAGATGATCAGGATGACCAGCGCCACCGCCTCCCAGATGGTGGTGAAGACGTTGTCGATGGAGGCACGGATGAATTGCGAGTTGTCATTGGCCACGGTCATGTTCATGCCAGCGGGCAGCAGCGCCTGGACGTCGTCCCAGGCAGCCTCGAGGCCGTCGGAGATATCCAGCGGGTTGGCCGTGGCCTGCTTGACCAGGCCCAGGGTCACGGCAGGCAAACCGTTGAAGCGCACCACGGTGCGCTCGTCGCGCGGCCCCACCTCGGCGCGGCCAACATCGGACAGGCGCAGCAGGTAACCTTGCGACTCGTCGAGAATCAGCTCGTTGAACTGCTCGGGAGTGCGCAGATCGGTTTCCGACAACACGCTGAACTCGCGCTCGCGTGACTCGATGCGCCCAGCCGGAATTTCCACGTTCTGCCGGCGCAACGCGGCCTCCACATCCTGCACGGTGAGGTTGTGTGCGGCGAGCTTTTCCGGGTCGAGCCAGATGCGCATGGAGAAGGTACGCGCGCCGCGCACCTGCACTTCCGATACGCCGGGGATGGTCTGCAGACGGTCCTTGATCACCCGTTCGAGCAGGTCGGTGATCTCCATGGCGCTGTGCTGCTGACTGTGGAAGGCGATCCAGATCACCGGCTGAGCGTCGGCCTCGACCTTCTGCACGATAGGCTCGTCGACTTCGTCCGGCAGCAGGCTGCGCACCCGCCCCAGGCGATCGCGCACGTCATTGGCAGCCTCGTCGGCGCTGCGACCGAGGCGGAACTGCGCGGTGATCTGGGTGTTTTCCGCGCGGCTGATGGAGGTGACGAAATCCAGTCCCTCAATGCCCGAGAGCACGTCTTCCACCGGCTGCGCCACCTGCGATTCCATGATTTCCGGACTGGCGCCGGGATAGGTGACCTGCACGGTGACGATGGGCACGTCGATATTGGGGTATTCGCGCACGTTGAGGCGGTCGTAGGCCATCAGCCCCAACAGCACCACGATCAGCGACAGAACGGTGGCGAATACCGGCCGGCGAATGCAGACGTCGGAGAGTGTCACGGCTGGCGCTCCCCGCTCTTGGTACGCACGGCCAGCCCCTCGCGCACACGCTGCCATCCGGCGCTGATGATGGTCTCGTCGCCCTGCAGGCCTTCACGCACCTCGACCAGCCCGTCGAAACGCTTGCCCAGCGTCACCTCACGGTGCTCGACCTTGCCATCGACCACCAGGTTGACCAGCAATTTGTCGCCCTGCGGCATCACCGCTTCCTCGGGAATCACCCGCGCATTGGGCCGTTCTTCGAGAATCACCGAAACGCGCACGAATTGGCCCGGGCGCAGGCGGCGGTCATCGTTGCCGATGTGCGCGCGGATCGCCTGGCTACGCCCGGCTTCGTCCAGTCGCGGGTTGATGGCAAAGATTTCGCCGCGAAAGCGCTCGCCCGGGTAGGTGTCGAGCGTGATCTCCACGGTCTGGCCGAGGCGCACCTGGGCCACGGCCTTCTGCGGAATACGGAAGTCGACCTTGAGCGGGTCGAGCACTTCCAGATTGACGATGTTCTGCCCGGCACTGAGGTAGTCACCGACACTGGCCTGGCGCAGGCCGAGCGTGCCGTCGTGAGGGGCCTTGATCTGGGTCTTGTCGAGCCGCGCCTGGGCCAGCGCCTGGCTGGCACGCGCGGCCTGCAGCTGGCTCTGCGCTTCGTCCAGCGCCTGGGCATTACTGGCACCTCGCTGGAACAGCATCTGCGCACGCTGGTGGTTCTTCTCGGCGAGGTCGAGATTGGCACGCGCCTGGGCGAATTCGGCGCGGGCAATCGCATCATCGAGGCTGATCAGCAGGTCGCCGGCGGTCACCGCCTGGCCCTCGCGGAAATGCAGAGTGGCCAGGCGACCTTCGACTTCCGGCCGAATCATCACCGACTCGTCGGAGCGCAGCGAACCGAAGGTGATCAGCTCGTCACGTACCTCCACCTGCCGCACCGACACGACCTCGACCATTGGGCCGTCGGCTGCACTCACAGGCGCAACGAAGGTACCCAGCAACAACCATGGAAGAGCACGCAACAGCACGGTCATGATCAGCCCCTTTTTTTCGGTAGAGGCGGAGTCTAACCGGCTGCTGCGTCACTGACAGATGCGCAAGTTATTTCGCTATGTTTTTTCGGTCGTCGCCACATTCTGCAGGAGCGGCTTTAGCCGCGAGAATCGCGAATAAATACGCTCCTGCACAGCGGCAAACGTCACTGACGCATGCCGCGCCCACTGACCAGCAAGCGGATGCACAGCGTGTACAGCGCGGCGGTGGCCAGCAGCATGAAGCCGATGGCCACGCCGATGCGGATATCGGACACCCCGAGAATGCCGTAGCGGAAGGCATTGACCATGTGCAGGATGGGGTTGCCCAGCGACACCGTTTGCCAGAACGGCGGCAACAGAGTGATGGAGTAGAACACCCCGCCCAGGTAGGTCAGCGGTGTCAGCACGAAAGTAGGAATGATCGAGATATCGTCGAAGTTGCGCGCATACACCGCGTTGACGAAGCCGCCTAAGGAGAAGATGGTCGCCGTCAGCAGCACCACCAACACGGTCACGCCCAGGTGATGCACCTGCAGCTGAGTGAAGAACAACGACAGCAGCGTGACGATGAAGCCCACCGCCAGACCGCGCAGCACGCCACCGACGACGAAACCGATGAGGATGGTGTGCGGTGATACCGGCGACACCAGCAACTCCTCGACGTTGCGCTGGAACTTGCTGCCGAAGAAGCTCGACACCACGTTGCCGTAGCTGTTGGTGATCACCGACATCATGATCAGCCCCGGCACGATGTACTCCATGTAGCTGAAGCCCCCCATGTCGCCGATCTGCCGGCCGATCAGGTTACCGAAGATCACGAAGTACAGGACCATGGTGATCGCCGGCGGTAGCAGGGTCTGCGGCCAGATGCGCACGAAGCGGCGGATTTCACGGTGAACGATGGTACGTAGGGCCACCAGGTTGGCGGCGAATTCGCTGTTGAGGTACTGAGAAGTCATTGCGCCACCTTGGCCAGGTTCTTTTCCACCAGGGAGACGAACAGCTCCTCCAGGCGATTGCTCTTGTTACGCAGGCTGAGCACCTCGACCTGCTGCTGCGCCAGTTGCTGGAACAGCGCGTTGAGGCCCTGGCTTTTCTCCACCTGCACTTCCAGGGTGTGGTGATCGACCAGGCGTGCCGGATAGCCCTGCAGCGCCGGCACTGAGCTGTAGGAATCCTTGAGGTCGAAGAGAAAGGTCTCGACGTGCAGCTTTTTCAGCAGATCCTTCATGCTGCTCAGCTCGACGATACGGCCGTGGTCGATGATGCCGATGTTGCGGCACAACTGCTCGGCCTCTTCTAGGTAGTGGGTGGTCAGGATGATGGTGGTGCCCTGCTTGTTCAGCTCGGTGAGGAAGCTCCACATCGAACGGCGCAGCTCGATGTCCACCCCGGCAGTCGGCTCGTCGAGGATCAGCAGGCGCGGCTGGTGCACCAGTGCACGGGCGATCATCAGGCGGCGCTTCATGCCGCCGGACAGCTCGCGGGAAGCCACGTCACGCTTGTCCCACAGGCCGAGCTGAGTCAGGTACTGCTCGGCGCGCTCCTTGGCGATCGAACGCGGAATGCCGTAGTAGCCGGCCTGGGTGACGACGATGTCGAACACCTTCTCGAACTGGTTGAAGTTGAACTCCTGCGGCACCACGCCCAGGCAGCGCTTGAGCGCGTAAGGCTCGCGGTCCAGGTCATGGCCGAACACGCTGACCGTGCCGCTGCTCTTGTTCACCAGCGTGGAGAGCACGCCGATGGTGGTGGACTTGCCGGCGCCGTTGGGGCCGAGCAAGGCGAAGAAGTCCCCTTCGGCAACGTCCAGATCGATGCCGTGCAGGGCCTGGAAGCCGTTTCCGTAGGTCTTGGTCAACTGGCGAATGGTCAGGGCGGCGCTCATGAAGATGGGGTTTCCCGCGCGAGAGTGAGGTCGTTATAGATGAGGGCGAAGACGCTCGATTGCAACCGCGTGTTTCGTCCGCTCATTGCTGGCATGCACCCTACCTACCCTGACGCGCGGAGAAAAGGCCGTCCTGCCGATCTTGATTATCGACTCAGTCGATAACACTGACCTCACGCTGCATGTCGCCACTCAACTGCAACGCACCGGCCTCGAACAGGTGCGGATAACAGACGCGCAGATGATCGAAGAACAGCTGCTCGGGCAGATCTTCGAACTGACCGTGGTCGTGCAGGTACTCCATGTAACGCTCGCCCCTGTCGTTATAGGGGTGAAAGACGCTGTCATGCACGCCGTCGAATTCCAGCGGCGCTACCTTGAATACCCGGCACAGCGCCTCGTTGAACGCCGGCGTGGCCTTGACCCAGCGCCCGTTAAGATGGAGTTCGGTATAGCCGTGCATGGCGAACACCTCGCTGCGCAGCAACTCCAGCAGGCGCGGCGTGGACAGGTGATTGCGCACGTCGGCCAGGCCGATACGCGCGGGAATGCCGCAATGCCGGGCGCAAGCAGCGAGCAGATTGGCCTTGGGTACGCAGTAGGACTCAGCGCTCGCCAGCGCATGGCTGGCCTTCAATGTCTGCGCATCGAGACTGAAGGCATAGGGGTTGTAACGAATCTCGTCACGTACCGCGAGATATAGCGCCACAGCCTGACCGAGCGGTTCTCGTGAGGCGCCACGCCAACGCTCGGCGAACTCGACTACCGCTGGGTGGTCACTGTCAATGAAGCGGCCGGGACGTAGACAGGTCTGCATGACGGATACTCCTGAAGTTCGCTTCAGTCTAATCCCGTCGATTGCGCCACGCTGACGACGATCCGGCCAAGCTCACCGCCCCTGCCGCCAATTAGCGCTATGCTCGGGGCGTCGCCCGCTCGAATCATGGAGGAATGCACATGCTCGTCATCTGGTTGCTGGTTCTGCTGCTCGGGGTCACCTACCTGGCCCATAGCCGTACCGCCGCCCTGCCTGCCCTCGGCATCACCGCAGCCTACCTGCTGGCCATGGCGTTGTTCAGCCCGGTACCGGGTTGGTTGCAATTGTTGCTGTGGATCGTCACCGGTGCCGTCGCCGCGTTCATCCTGCTCGGCGATCTACGCCGGCAACTGTTCACCCGCCCATTGTTCGCCTGGTTCCAGCGCGTGCTGCCGCCAATGTCGGAAACCGAACGCGACGCCATCGAAGCCGGCACCGTCTGGTGGGATGGCGAACTGTTCAGCGGCAAGCCGGACTGGGACAAGCTGCTGGCCTATCCCAAGGCCACGCTGAGCGAAGAAGAACAGGCATTCATCGACGGCCCCACCGAAGAGCTCTGCGCGATGATCAGCGACTGGCAGGTCGGCCAGCAGATGGATCTGCCGGAGAAAGCCTGGGAGCACATCAAGCAACACGGCTTCTTCGCCCTGATCATTCCCAAGGAATACGGCGGCAAGGGCTTTTCCGCCTATGCCCACTCGCAGGTGGCGATGAAACTGGCGACCCGCAGCGGCGACCTGGCCTCCACCGTGATGGTGCCCAACTCCCTCGGCCCGGCCGAACTGCTGCTGCATTACGGCACCGACGCCCAGCGCCAGCACTACCTGCCGCGCCTGGCGCGTGGCGAGGACATCCCCTGCTTCGCCCTCACCGGCCCGCTGGCCGGCTCCGACGCCGGCGCCATGCCGGACACCGGGATCATCTGCAAGGGCCAGTACAACGGCGAGGAAGTGATCGGTCTGCGCCTGAACTGGGAGAAGCGCTACATCACCCTCGGCCCGGTGGCCACCCTGCTCGGCCTGGCCTTCAAGGCCTACGACCCGGATCACCTGCTGGGCGACAAGGAAGACCTCGGCATCAGCCTGGCGCTGATTCCCACCGATACCCCCGGCGTGGAAATCGGCCGCCGTCACCTGCCGCTGGGCGCTGCCTTCATGAACGGGCCGAACTCGGGCAAGGACGTCTTCATTCCGCTGGAGTACCTGATCGGCGGCCAGGAGTACCTGGGCAAGGGCTGGATGATGCTGATGAACTGCCTGTCGGTCGGCCGCTCCATCTCGCTGCCGGCAGTCGGCACCGGCGCGGCCAAGTTCACCAGCCTCGCCACCGGCCAGTACGCGCAACTGCGTGAGCAGTTCAACGTGCCGCTGGCAGCCTTCGAAGGTATTCAGGAGGCCCTGGCGCGCATCGGCGGCAACGCCTGGCTGATGGACAGCGCGCGCATCCTCACCGCCAACGCCGTCGACCTGGGCGAGAAACCCTCGGTGCTCTCGGCGATCCTCAAGTATCACCTGACCGAACGCGGCCGCGAGTGCATCGGCCACGCCATGGACGTGCACGGCGGCAAGGGTATCATCATGGGCCCGAACAACTACCTGGCCCGTTCCTGGCAGGGTGCGCCGATCTTCATCACCGTCGAGGGCGCCAACATCCTCTCGCGCAACCTGATGATCTTCGGCCAGGGCGCCATTCGCTGCCATCCCTACGTGCTCAAGGAAATGGCCCTGGCCGACCGCGAGGACAAGGATCAGGCGCTGGCCGAGTTCGACTCGCTGCTGATGAGCCATATCGGCTTCGCCATCGGCAACGCCGCCAGCAGTTTCCTCCTCGGCCTGACCCTCAACCGCCTGGGCCAGGTGCCCGGCGACGACCTCAGCCAGCCCTATTACCGCGCCCTCAACCGTCTGGCGGCGGCCTTCGCCCTGTGCGCCGACAGCAGCATGATGCTGCTCGGCGGCGACCTGAAGCGTCGCGAGCGCCTGTCCGCGCGCCTCGGCGACGTGCTCAGCCACCTCTACCTGGGTTCGGCCGCGCTCAAGCGCTATCACGACCTGGACTACCCGCAAGCGATTCGTCCGCTGTTGCGCTGGGCCATGGAGGAAAACCTCCATCATGCCGAGCAAGCGCTGGATGACCTGCTGAGCAACTTCCCCAACCACCTGTTCGGTTGCCTGCTGAAAGTGCTGGTGTTCCCGCTGGGCCGCCGCCACCAGGGCCCCAGCGACGAACTGGACGCCGAAGTGGCCGCGATCATCGGTCGCCAGGCCGGCGACCCGGCCCTGGAGTCGGTACTGGAAGGCTGCTATCGCCCG
Source organism: Pseudomonas sp. (assembly GCF_048269965.1). GTDB lineage: Bacteria > Pseudomonadota > Gammaproteobacteria > Pseudomonadales > Pseudomonadaceae > Aquipseudomonas. Next base: position 86,726 of record NZ_JBLWTV010000009.1, read on the forward strand.
CAGGCCGATCAGGATTCGGTTGGCGCCCTGCAGCATGCGCTGAATCTGGTGCAGGCCAGCCAGGATGCGCGCAAGCGTCTGCACCAGGCGCTCAAGGATGGCAGCCTGCAACCGGCGCCGGGTCAGGATGCCATCGAAGCGGCGATTGCCGCCGGCATCCTCGACGGCGAACAGGGCCAGCGCCTGCAGGCGGCAGAAGCGGCGCGGCGCCGGGTAATTGACGTCGACGACTTCGCCAAGGAAGAACTCAAGCTGAGCCGCGGCAAGGTGCGCTGAGTCGAACCGCTTGTGGGAAGGGGCTTTAGCCGCGAGTTTCTTGCGTCGCGGCTACGACTGCAGGGATGCAGGAGGTAGAGCGAAGCAGGATGCCCGAGCCGAAACCAGCCAAGCAGGACAGCGGGCGCCAGGAACTCTATACTCCTGCGCCCGTTTTGCCCTTCAGGAACCTGCACCATGGCCAGCCATCTCGAACACCACCTCGCCCTGCTCAACCACCTGCGCGGCATTCTCGTCGCCCTGGGCGAAGCCGAGCAGGTGCTCGACGACAGCCATGCCCTGTTCCTCGAGCGCTACGACGAACTGCTCGCCGAACTGCCGCGCGACCCGGTATCCAGCCAGTACCTCGGTCAGGACCTGATCAGCCAGGTCTTCCACCGCTACCCACAGATCGCCCACCTGGTGCCGCGCGACCTGCTGTGGTTCTTCGGCGGCGACTGCCTGCATTTCATGCCGGACGAGGAAATCGCCCTGTACCAGGCCCTCGACGAGCGCCGCTTCGAAGCCGAAGACAACGACGAACCCTTCGACTGGAACCAGGAAAAGCAACTGCTGGCCATGCCCACCGATAGCTCCAAGCACTGACCCACTGCCAACACCTCATTGGTCAGAATGTCGCAGGTGACGGCGGTGACAGCCTTCATGTTTCATGCATAAATACTCCCACCAGTATTTATGAGAATCGATCATGCGCCCACTTCTACTCGCCACCCTGCTCGCCTGCACCGCCGCACAAGCTGCTACCACCAGGAAAAACGAGGCGGCGGCGCAGATCCCACCATTCGCCGAGCACTTGCTGGGCACGGTCCGTCAGGCCATCGCCGAGGGCGGACCGACCGCAGCGGTGCGGGCCTGCCAGGCATTGGCGCCACAGATCGCCAGCGAGCACAGCCAGCAAGCCTGGCAACTGGGCCGCACCTCGCTCAAGGTACGCAATCCGGACAACGCTCCCGATGCCTGGGAGCGAGCCGTGCTCGAACGCTTCGCCAGCGCGGCCGAGGCCGGTACTCCGGTGAAAGAGCTACGCCATGGCGAAGAGGTCGACGGCCAGTACCGCTATATGCAGGCCATCGCCGTGGGCGAACCCTGCCTGGCCTGCCACGGCACGGCGATCAAAACAGAGGTACAAGAGGCCATTGACCAGTACTATCCGCATGATCAGGCCCGCGGTTATCAGGTCGGCGAACTGCGCGGCGCCTTTACCCTCAGCCGCCCCATTGCCCAGGAAGCTCCATGACCGAGACTACCGACCTGCAAGTACGCATGCTTGAGCAGCAGCAAGCGATGCTCAAGCGCCTGGCCCGGGTCGAGGGGCAGATCCGCGGCATCCAGGCAATGATCAAGCGCGGTGAAGACTGCGCCGCCATCGCCCAGCAGTTCTCGGCGGCGCGCAGCGCACTGGACAAGTCCTACCGGCTGATGCTGACCTGCCTGATCGAAGAGGCCATGCTCGACCCCGAGCAAGACATTGACGCCTCACTGCAACGCGTGCGCGAGATATTCACGAAGTACACCTGATGCCCTCCCGGCGCGCCGCTCGTGCGCGCCGACACCTGGCGATCCCGCGCAGGCCAGGCACTGAAAAGGCTGCAAAAGGGTTATAGCTGACCCGAACAAGGTCTTTTCTATTATTCGATTTTAATCTAAGCATAGAACCAAAAAACAGTTACGCTCAATCTTAATTAAATACCCCCATGGGTATATGAGAGGAGCCTGACCATGCACCCCGATGTCGTCGAATTCTTCGACCCAGCCACTTACACCTACAGCTATGTCGTCATCGATCCGGCCACTCGGCATTGCGCGATCATCGACTCGGTACTGGACTACGACCCTGCCGCCGGACGCACCTCGCATACCAGCGCAGACCGCATCCTGGCCTTCGTCCGGGAGCGTAGCCTGCACGTCGAGTGGCTGCTGGAGACGCACGTGCACGCCGACCATCTGTCCGCTGCGCCGTATCTCAAGCGTGAGCTGGGTGGCAAGTTGGCCATCGGCGAGCACATTACCGTGGTACAGAATACCTTCGGCAAGCTGTTCAACGCCGGCACCGAGTTCGCCACCGATGGCAGCCAGTTCGACCGCCTGTTCCACGATGGCGATTCATTCCACATTGGCGAATTGAAGGCCCAAGCCATCCATACGCCCGGCCATACCCCGGCCTGTATGACCTACCTGATCGGCGATGCCGGTTTCGTTGGTGACACTCTGTTCATGCCTGACTACGGCACCGCGCGCTGCGATTTTCCCGGCGGTGACGCACACGTCCTTTACCAGTCGATCCAGAAACTGTTCGCCCTGCCGGACGAAACCCGCCTTTACATGTGCCACGACTACAAGGCGCCGGGCCGCGACGACTACCGCAACCAGACCACGGTGGCCGAGGAACGCGCGCACAACATCCACGTTCACCAGGGCATCGCCGAAGCTGATTTCGTCGCCATGCGGCGCAAGCGTGACGCCACCCTGGGCATGCCCAACCTGATCCTGCCTTCGGTGCAGATCAACATGCGCGCCGGGAAGCTGCCGCCGGCCGAAGACAACGGCACCCGCTACCTGAAGATCCCCCTCGACGTACTCTGAGGTCGTCATCATGGAATCGCTCAAGCATCTGACTCCCTTCATCGCCGTAGCGCCCCAGTTGCAACCTGGTGATATGGGTATGCTCGCCGCTGCCGGTTTTCGCAGCGTGATCAACAACCGCCCCGACGGTGAAGGCGAAGGCCAACCCAGCTCCGCCGAAATGGCTGCCGCGGCCAAGGCCAGCGGCCTGGACTACCACTACCTGCCGGTAACGTCCGGGCAGATCAACGATGGGGACGTCAATGCCTTCAGCGCCCTGCTCGGACAGATACGCGGCCCATTGTTGGCGTTCTGCCGTACCGGCACCCGCTCCACCAGCCTATGGGCGCTGAGCGAAGCCCATCATCTCGATCCTCAGGTACTGTTGAGCACTGCCAACGCACAGGGTTATGACCTCAGCGGCCTCGCTGCGCGCCTGCAGCAACGTTGGCAGCAGGCGCCGCTTACCCAGGCGCAACCGAGCAATACGCCGACGCAACGCTATGACGTGGTGGTGGTGGGTGGCGGCGCCGCTGGTTGCGCAGTGACCGCCAGCCTGCTGAAGCGCAATGCCGACCTCCGCATCGCCGTACTCGAGCCACGTGAGCAGCACTACTACCAACCGGGCTGGACGCTGGTTGGCGCAGGCATCTTCGACCGTGCCCGCACCGAGCGTCCAATGGCGCGCTGCATTCCTCACGGCGCACACTGGATTCGCGCCGCCGTGGCCGGTTTCGAGCCGGACCAGCAGCGCGTGGTGCTCGAGGATGGCAACCGGGTGAACTACCGCGTGCTGATCGCCTGCCCCGGTCTGAGCCTTAATTGGGACGGCGTCGAAGGATTGAAGGAAACCCTGGGCAAGAATGGCGTGACCTCCAATTATCAGTTCGAACTGGCGCCCTATACCTGGCAACTGGTGCAGAACCTGCGCAAGGGCCGCGCACTGTTCAGCCAGCCACCGATGCCGATCAAATGCGCCGGTGCACCACAGAAGGCCATGTACCTGTCGTGCGACTGCTGGCTGAAACAGGGCGTGTTGCCGCAGATAGACGTCGAGTTCTGCTCGGCCGGCGCCGTGCTCTTCGGTGTACCTGCCTTCGTGCCGCCATTGATGAAATACGTCGAGCGCTACAACGCGCAACTCAGCTTCGGTACGACTTTGACCGCCGTGGACGGCCCGGCCCGCAAGGCATGGTTCACTCAGGTCGATGCCAATGGCGAGAAACGGGTGATCGAGAAGACCTTCGACATGCTTCACGCCGTACCGCCGCAACGGGCACCGGAGTTCGTTCGTCAAAGCCCGCTGGCAGGTGCGGACGGCTGGGTCGAGGCCGATCACGAGACCCTGCGCCACCCGCGCTTCGGCAACATCTTCAGCCTGGGCGACGTTTGCGCCGCGCCCAACGCGAAGACTGCCGCTGCGGTGCGCAAACAGGCACCCGTGGTTGCCGAGAACGTATTGGCCGTGCTGGCCGGCAGAGGCCCGCAAGCGATCTACGATGGTTATGGCTCCTGCCCGCTGACGGTGGAACGCGGCAAGGTGGTATTGGCCGAGTTCGGTTACGGCGGCAAGCTGTTGCCCACCTTCCCACTGGATCCTGCAGTGCCAAGGCGCCTGGCCTGGGATCTCAAGGTGCGGATGATGCCAAGCATCTACTTCGACCTGATGCTGCGTGGTCGCGAGTGGCTGGCCGAGCCCAAGCATCTGCCGCACCAACCGCTGGCAGTCGAGGCACCGGCAGCCTGTGATTTCGGCAAGGAGCAGAAATGAAACTGAACCACTGGCTGCCCTGCCTGGAGTGGGGTCGACGCTACGACCGGGGCAGCGCGGCACAGGACGGACTCGCCGCGCTGATCGTCACCCTGATGCTGATTCCACAAAGTCTGGCCTACGCCATGCTCGCGGGATTGCCTCCGGTGACCGGTCTATATGCCAGCATCCTGCCGCTGCTGGCTTACGCCCTGTTTGGCTCCAGTCGCACCCTGGCGGTCGGTCCGGTAGCAGTGGTTTCGTTGATGACCGCTGCCACCCTGACACCACTGTTTCCCCTCGGCAGCGAGGCCTACATCGGCGCGGCGATGCTCCTGGCGCTGCTTTGCGGGCTGCTGCTGGCAGCCATGGCCATGCTGCGCATGGGGTTCATCGCCAACTTTCTCAGCCATCCGGTGGTGTCAGGCTTCATCAGCGCTTCCGGCATTCTGATCGCCGTCGGCCAGTTCAAGCACCTGCTCGGGGTTTCGGCCTCCGGTGAGAACCTGCCACACCTGTTGCCACAACTGTTGGTTGCGCTGCCCGATACGAACTGGCCGACGCTGGTTATCGGCGCACTCACCCTGGTGTGGCTGTGGTGGGCCAGAACCCATCTGAAACGGGTATTGCAACGCCTTGGCCTGTCGCCGCAAGTGGCCAGTAACCTGGCCAAGGCCGGGCCGGTGCTGGCGATCATCGTGGCCATTGCCGCTGTCGGCCTGCTGCAACTGGAGCCAGCCGGAGTCAAGGTCGTCGGTCTGGTGCCACAGGGGTTGCCAGGCTTGACGCTGCCGACACTGGATCTCGATCTGGCCGTGCAGTTGCTGCCCGCGGCGCTGCTGATCAGCCTGGTGGGCTTCGTCGAATCGGTCTCCGTCGGCCAGACCCTCGCGGCCAAACGGCGCCAGCGCATACAGCCGGACAACGAGCTGCTCGGCCTCGGTGCCGCCAACATCAGCGCGGCATTGAGCGGTGGTTTCCCGGTCACCGGCGGTTTCGCTCGCTCGGTAGTCAATCACGATGCCGGCGCCCAGACGCCCATGGCCGGTGTGTTCACCGCCATCGGCATCGGCCTCAGCGTGATGCTACTGACACCGCTGCTGCACGACCTGCCACAGGCCGTGCTGGCAGCGACCATCATCGTTGCCGTACTCAGCCTGGTCGACTTCAAATCACTGCAACACACCTGGCGTTATTCACGCCAGGATGGCGCTGCTCAAATCGCCACCCTGCTCGGCGTGCTGCTGATCGGCGTCGAGGCCGGCATTCTGATCGGCGTCGGTCTATCGCTGCTGCTGTTTCTCTGGCGCACCAGCCAGCCACATATCGCCGTGGTCGGTCAGGTGCCGGGCAGCGAACACTTTCGCAACGTCGAACGCTTCGACGTGATCGAGTCACCCAGCGTCCTGTCGCTGCGCGTCGATGAAAGCCTGTATTTCCCCAATGCCCGCTACCTGGAAGACCGTATCGGCGAACTGATCGCCAGCCGGTCGCAGGTACGCCATCTGGTACTGATGTGTTCGGGGGTCAACCTGATCGACGCCAGCGCCCTGGACTCGCTACACGCCATCGTCGAGCGCCTGCACACCGCCGGCGTGCAGCTGCATCTGTCCGAAGTCAAGGGGCCGGTGATGGATCAGCTACGTCGCTCCGACTTTTTGGAAACCTTCGGCGGCCAGGTGTTCATTAGCCAGTTCGAGGCACTCAAGCAGCTCGCCCCGGTGCCAACATCGCAATCCTCCCAGACACTGTCCAAGCAAGGTAATCCTCATGAAAAGTGCTCATGATCTCGTGCTCGCCGCCAAGACCCGCATCAAGGAAGTCGATCTACAGCAAGCCGAGGCTGCTATCCGCGATGCCGACCTGCTGATAGACGTGCGCGAGGCGGATGAATACAACGCTGCGCACATTCCTGGCGCCATCAACATTCCCCGAGGACTGCTGGAATTCAAGCTGGGCAACGATCCGCAACTGGCCGAGCGCACGCTCAAGCTGGTCCTCTATTGCAAGAACAGCGGTCGCTCGGCTCTGGCTGCCGACGCACTGCGAGAAATGGGGTATCGCAACGTGCTGTCGTTGAGCGGCGGCATCGAGGCCTGGCAAGCCGCTGGACACGAGCTGCTGTCACCAGAGCTGCCGGCGTTCGACTAAGCCACCGAGGGAGTTTGATCCAGAAAACCTTCACGAATCATCATTCCCCTGACCTGCATCAACTCCAGCCACTACATACCCCCATGAGTATCTTGTAACATCAGGAAATACTCATCCTACCGGCGCAGCCTCAGGGTCTGCGCCGGTAAACCCGGAGCATCGAGATGCCCGAACGTAATCCCCCCTCCCCCTGGCGCATTCCGCTGGTACGCGAAATCACTGTGCTCCTGCTGATCAAGCTGACCCTGCTGCTGGGCATCAAGGCCATCTGGTTCAACGAACCAACAGTACCCAAAGACGGCCAACAGCGCGTCGAGCGGCACCTGTTCGGTCAACCCACCCCGTCTTCAATACCCACCGAGGAGCAACCGAGATGATCTCGGAATCAGTCGTCGATCTGTCACGTCTGCAGTTCGCCATGACAGCGATGTATCACTTCATCTTCGTCCCCCTGACCCTGGGCCTGGCTTTCCTCCTGGCGATCATGGAGTCGGTCTACGTGATGACCGGCAAACAGGTCTACAAGGACATGGTCAAGTTCTGGGGCAAGCTGTTCGGCATCAACTTCGCACTGGGCGTCACCACCGGCCTTACCATGGAGTTCCAGTTCGGTACCAACTGGGCCTACTACAGCCACTATGTTGGCGACATCTTCGGCGCACCTCTGGCTATCGAGGGATTGATGGCCTTCTTCCTCGAGTCCACCTTCATCGGCCTGTTCTTCTTCGGTTGGGATCGCCTGAGCAAGCTGCAGCACCTGACCGTCACCTGGCTGGTAGCGATTGGCTCGAACCTCTCGGCGCTGTGGATACTGATCGCCAATGGCTGGATGCAAAACCCGGTGGGCGCCGAGTTCAACTTCGAGACCATGCGCATGGAGCTGACCGACTTCGGCGCACTGCTGTTCAACCCGGTGGCGCAGGTCAAGTTCGTGCATACCGTGGCTGCTGGCTACGTCACCGGCTCGATCTTCGTCCTGGCCATCTCAAGCTACTACCTGTTGAAGAAACGCGACCTGGGTTTCGCCCGCCGCTCGTTTGCCATCGCCTCGGCCTTCGGCCTTGCGTCCATTCTCTCGGTGATCGTCCTCGGTGACGAATCCGGCTACGAGATCGGCGATGTGCAGAAGACCAAGCTGGCCGCCATCGAGGCCGAATGGGATACCCACCCGGCACCGGCCGGCTTCACCCTGTTCGGTCTACCCAATCAGGATGAGCAGCGTACCGACTACGCCGTGAAAATCCCTTACGCCCTGGGCCTGATCGCCACCCGCTCGCTGGACAAGGAAGTCAAGGGCATCAAGGACCTGCTCATCGAGCACGAGGCGCGCATTCGCACCGGCATGACCGCCTATGAACTGCTGGAACGGCTGCGTGGTGGCGACAAGTCGGCCACGACCCTCGCTGCCTTCAACGAAGTGAAGAACGACCTGGGCTACGGCCTGCTGCTGAAGAAGTACACGCCGAACGTGGTCGATGCCAGCGAAGCGCAGATCAAACAGGCGGCGCTGGACACCATTCCCAACGTGTTCAGCCTATTCTGGACGTTCCGCATCATGGTCGCCTGCGGCTTTCTCATGCTGGCGCTGTTCGCCTGCGCTTTCTGGGCCTCGGCAAAGAAGAACGAGGAAAGCAAACCCTGGTTGCTCAAGTGGGCGCTGTGGAGTCTGCCACTGCCCTGGATCGCCGCGCAAACTGGCTGGTACGTGGCCGAGCATGGCCGCCAGCCCTGGTCGATCGGTGAAGTGTTGCCCACCCATCTGTCCACCTCCAGCCTGTCGGCCGGTGACGTCTGGGGCTCGCTGATCGCGTTGATCGCCTTCTACAGCCTGCTGCTGGTGGTGGAGATGTACCTGATGATCAAGTTCGCCCGCCTCGGCCCGTCGAGCCTGCACAGCGGACGCTACCACTTCGAGCAACAGCAGCCGGCCCACGCCTGAGGACTTCGTCATGTTCGATTACGAAACCCTGAAACTCGTCTGGTGGGTGCTGATCGGCGTACTGCTGATCGGCTTCGCCCTGACCGACGGCTTCGACATGGGCGCCATGGCGCTGATGCCCTTCGTCGGCAAGACCGACAACGAGCGCCGCGTCGCCATCAACACCATCGCCCCGCACTGGGACGGCAACCAGGTGTGGTTCATCACCGCTGGTGGCGCACTGTTCGCGGCTTGGCCGCTGGTCTACGCGGTGGCCTTCTCCGGGCTGTACTGGGCGATGCTGCTGGTGCTGTTCGCCCTGTTCTGCCGCCCGGTGGGCTTCGACTACCGCAGCAAGCTGGAAAACACCCGCTGGCGCAGCGCCTGGGACTGGGCCCTGTTCGTAGGCGGCGCGGTACCGGCGCTGGTGTTCGGCGTGGCCTTCGGCAACCTGTTCCTCGGCCTGCCGTTTCAGCTCGACGGCATGATGCGTTCGAGTTACCACGGCTCCTTCTTCGCCCTGCTCAACCCCTTCGCCCTGCTCTGTGGCGTGGTCAGCCTGAGCATGCTCTGCGCCCATGGCGGCGCCTGGCTGATGCTGCGCACCGAAGGTGACCTGGCAGCACGCTCGCGCCGTGCCACCTACCTCAGCGCCTTGGTATTCCTGATTGGTTTCCTGCTGGCCGGTAGCTGGCTGGCGCTCGGCATCAAGGGCATGAGCCTGGCCAGCGTCGTCGATACCGGCGCCGCACTGAACCCTCTGAACAAGCAGGTGCTGGCCGACAACGCCGGCTGGCTCGGCAACTACAGTCGCTACCCACTGACCCAGGGCGCTCCCGTGCTCGGCGTAATCGGCGCACTGCTGGCGATTCTCGCCAGCATCTGGCGCCGCGCTGGCCTGGCCTTCGCAGGCAGTAGCCTGATGATCGTTGGCGCCATCTGCACCGCCGGCTTCGCCCTGTTCCCCTTCGTCTTCCCGTCGAGCCTCGATGCGGCCTCCAGCCTCACCGTGTGGGACGCGGTGTCGAGCCACAAGACCCTGGGCATCATGTTCGTCGTTGCCTGCATCTTCGTGCCGATCATCCTGCTCTACACCCTGTGGAGCTACATCCGCATGTGGGGCACGTTGAACGACAGCAGCATCGAAGCCAACCCACACGGCCTGTATTGAGGAGAAACGCGATGTGGTACTTCACCTGGATTCTCGGCGTGCTACTGGCCAGCAGCTTCGGCATCATCAACGCGCTGTGGCTGGAAACCACGCAGGATCTCGACACCGAGAGAGAGCATGAGTGACATCACCCTGAGCGAGCGCGCGCCACTGCGCGTGCTCTCCTGGCTGCTGGCAACGCCGCTGGCGCTGCTGCTGTTGATCCATCCCGGCGCCATGCTCGACAGCCAGGGGCGCTACAGCCATTCGCTGCTGATGCTGGTGATGTGGGGCGTGTCCAACGCGTTCATCCACGGCGTCGGCTTCGCCCCGCGCCACTGGCTGTGGCGCGCCCTGTTCTCGCCCTGGCTGGGCTTGGGCCTGTGCGGGCTGGGCTATGCCTTGCTGTATCTGGCGCAGATGACCTGATACGCAAACGACAGAAACGAAAACGCCGCTCGATTGAGCGGCGTTTTCGTTTATTTGGAGCGGGAAACGAGACTCGAACTCGCGACCCCGACCTTGGCAAGGTCGTGCTCTACCAACTGAGCTATTCCCGCATTACAGCTTGAAAGTGGCGTCCCCTAGGGGACTCGAACCCCTGTTACCGCCGTGAAAGGGCGGTGTCCTAGGCCACTAGACGAAGGGGACCTGGAACTTCGTTTGAAATCCTGCCGAGGCAGCATTTCCAAATTTTGGAGCGGGAAACGAGACTCGAACTCGCGACCCCGACCTTGGCAAGGTCGTGCTCTACCAACTGAGCTATTCCCGCATTACAGCTTGAAAGTGGCGTCCCCTAGGGGACTCGAACCCCTGTTACCGCCGTGAAAGGGCGGTGTCCTAGGCCACTAGACGAAGGGGACACACCCCGGAACATCAAGCAACTTTCCGGCTTCCTTCGCTCTGTTTCTAGCATTGCGCTGGAAGTGGCGCGCATTCTATGGAGCCTTTCGAGGGTCGTCAACCTCTCTCTAAAAAATTTTTAAAATCAAAGACTTCAGCCCATAAATCGATATGCCACTAGGAGCCTTGCAGCCAAGCCACTACACTCGGTCGAAAAATCGATTCTCGAGAGGTCCCAAGCAGTGTCCGCACTCGTGATAACCATGCTGATCGTCGGTGGCATCGCCCTGCTGATGGTGATTGCCTACGTCAACCATGCCGTCGAGAACAACAAGCTGGAGAAAGCGCGCCAGCGCGCTGATCTGCTCGACCGCATTCGTCGCTGCCAGGATATCTCCGAACGCATGCCTGGGCAGCTGATGACACCGCAGCTGAAGCTGCTGCTGAGCCAGTTGCAGCTGCAAGTCAGCGAACGCCTGCTACCGCTGGACAAGCACAACACCAGACTGCAGAACGATATCGACACCCTCAAGACCCAGATCGCTCAGGGCGAATCCATCCCGGTGAAGAACCCACCACAACCTATCACCAACGAAGCCAAGGCCAAGGATGTGCGTTTCCTGCTGGAAAACCTGCACGCCCTGATCACCAGCTCGGCACAGGGTGGCCTGCTGCCCGCCAACGATGGCAAGCATTGGCTCAAGCAGATTCGCCAGATGCTGGTACTGGTGCATATCGAGTTCTTCAGCACCCTGGGCCAGACGGCCATGCAGCAGAACCAACCTGGCCAGGCCCGCCTGGCCTTCGAACGCGGCGTGCAGTATCTGCGCAAGCAACCTGACCCGGCCCCTTATCAGACGCAGCTCAAGCGTTTCGAAGAGCAATTGGCGCGCGCCAATGCCATGGTGCTCAACAACAGCGCACCCGCAGCGGATGAACCCAGCCAGTTGACCGAAGGCCTGAAGGACCTGGAAGACGACTGGAAGAAGAAGAACATCTACGACTGAGCAGACGACCGCCTTCGCTCAATCAACCACGTTGATCGCCGATAGGAGCTGCAATGAGCCTGACCGTTTATGGGGCACCCCTGTCCCCCTTCGTTCGCAAACTCTGCCTGTGCCTGATCGAAAAGGGCCTGGATTACGAACTCGAAGTGGTCATGCCCTTCGGCCAGCCGGATTGGTTTCGCGAGCTCAATCCGCTGGGCCGGATTCCCGCCTTTCGCGATGGCGACCTCAAGCTGGCGGACTCCAGCGTCATCTGCCAGTACCTGGAAGAGCGCTATCCAGAGCACAAGCCACTGTATGGCGACGGTGCGGAGCAACGTGCCAAGGTACGCTGGCTGGAAAAATACGCAGACTACGAGCTGGCGCCGCTGTGTACCTTCACCGTGTTTCGCAACCGCGTGCTGAAAGCCACCATGGGCCAGCCATGCGATGAGGAAAAGGTGCAGCAGACGCTCAAGGACAAGCTGCCCAATCACTTCGACTATTTCGAGGCCACACTGGGCGACGCGCCCTACTTCCTTGGCGACCAGCTGTCCATGGCCGACCTGGCGCTGGCCAGCCAACTGATCAACATGGAGCACGGCGGGGAAACCCTCGATGCCGGCCGCTGGCCGAACCTGGCGGCGCACTACGCGCGCATCAAGGGCAGCGCCTGCGTGCAGCAACTGCTGCCGCGTGAGCTGCGCACACTGGAGAAGATCGGCGCCAAGCGCTGAACACCGCGCGCACCAATTGCGAAATCAGCCTCGGCGACACCTCAAGCCAGCGGTGCGCGCGGCGCACCCCAGCGGATCAAGCCCCCGCAGCGCCCAAGGCGTATTCAGCAGTCGCTGGCGGCCAGGAAGATCGCTGCCAGCGCTTCGATACCGGCCTGATCCACCTCGGTGAACCGCCCCAGCGACGGGCTGTCCAGGTCCAGCACGCCGATCAGGCGCCCTTCTTTGACCAGAGGCACCACCAGTTCGCTGTTCGATGCACTGTCGCAAGCGATGTGCCCGGCAAAGGCATGCACATCCTCGACTCGCTGCGTTTGCAGGCTGGCCGCCGCCGCGCCGCAGACACCACGACCGAAGGCGATGCGCACGCAGGCCACCTTGCCCTGGAACGGGCCGAGCACCAACTCGCCATCCTTCACCAGATAAAAGCCCGCCCAGTTCAGGTCGGCCAGCTCGTGAAACAGGAAGGCGGAAAACTGCGCAGCATTGGCGATGAAGTCGCGCTCGCCGCTGAGCAATGCCTGCAATTGTGCACTCAGCAGCGGGTAACCGTTGAGATCACCACCAGTCTGAGAAAGATCGATCATGCCTGTTGCTCCAGCAGTTGCAGCCCGACCCAGTGGCGGGCGAATTGATAGGCGCAGCGGCCATTGCGATTACCGCGGCCCAGCGCCCAGCGAATGGCGGCTTTTTCCAGCGCCTCGTCCCAGCTCCAGTCGAGCCCGACCTGACGCGCCTGCACGTCGACCCAGTGACGCACGACGAGCAGGAAATGATCCTGGCTAAAGGGATAGAACGACAGCCACAGGCCAAAACGATCGGACAGCGCGATCTTGTCCTCCACCGCCTCGTTGGGGTGCAGCTCGCCGTCGACCCGCTTCCAGTTCTCGTTATCACTCTGATGCTCGGGCACCAGGTGGCGACGGTTGGAGGTGGCGTACAGCAGCACGTTATCCGGCGCCTGCTCCAGCGAGCCGTCGAGCACGCTCTTGAGCACCCGGTAGTCGCCCTCGCCCGCCTCGAACGACAGGTCGTCGCAGAACAGCACGAAACGCTGCGGCAAGCCAGCCAGCAACTCCACCACACGCGGCAGGTCGGCCAGGTGATCGCGTTCGATTTCGATCAGACGCAGGCCGGCCTTGGCGTGCTCGGCGAGCAAGGCGCGCACCAGCGACGACTTGCCGGTACCGCGCGCCCCCCAAAGCAAGGCGTGGTTGGCCGGCATGCCGCTGACGAACTGACGGGTGTTACGCGCCAGTTGCTCGCGCTGGGCGTCCACACCCAGCAGGTCGCTCAGCGACAGGTCGAGGCTGACATCCAGCGGCATCAGGTAGCCACTGCGACCATCACGCACCCAGCGCGCCGCCACGCACGTGCTCCAGTCCACGTGCGGACGCAGCGCGGGCAACAAGGGCTCGATGCGCTCTAGCACCTGCTCGGCGCGGGCAAGAAAATCCAGTAACCGGGAATCCACGATCTACTACTCCTTTTGCGCAGAACCGCACGTTGCAGGCTCTGCCGGTACAGGGTCGCTATCAGCTATGCTTGGCAGGCGCCCAGGGATCAGAGACCACGCACGCATCTATGGACATTTCGCTCACCAATCGCCTGTCGTTCAAACAGGCCGGCCTGACCGTCCTGGTGGCGTTTATCCTTGGCACGCTGCTGAGCGTCACCCAGGTGGCGGTCGATTATGCCAGCGAAGAAGCCTCCATCAACCGCGAGATTCGCGCGTTGCTGGAAATCAGCCACAACCCCGCCGCCCGTATCGCCTACAACATCGACGCGGAACTGGCGCAGGAGCTGGTCCTCGGCCTGCTGCGCTCGCCCGCAGTGACCCGCGCCGAGCTGATCGACAACAGCGGACTGGTGCTGGCCAGCGTCAGCCGCCCACGCAGGGAAAGCCGCTACCGGGTCTTCAGTGACAGCCTGTTCGGCGCTCAGCGGCAGTTCCAGGACCCGCTCCACGTCAGCCATGCGCCCAACGAAGCCCTAGGTTTTCTGCGCCTGGAAGTCGACACCTACGCCTTCGGCAGTCACTTTCTCAGACGTTCGCTGCTGACCCTCCTCACCGGTTTCGCACGCAGCCTGCTGCTGTCGCTGATTCTGCTGGTGCTGTTCTACTTCATGCTGACCAAACCCCTGACCGGGGTGATTCGCGCACTCAGCGAACGCAATCCGCAAGACCCGCAACACCGTCCGGTGCCCTGCCCCAAGGGCCACGAACGCGACGAGATCGGCACCCTGGTGGAGGTCACCAACCGCCAGCTGTCGAGCATCGCCCAGGAGATCGAGCACAGACGCAACGCCGAAGACCGCCTGACCCAGTACCTGAACGAACTGGAAAACATCGTCTCGGCGCGCACTGCCGAGCTCAAGGCCACCAACGCCCGCCTCAGCCAGTCCAACCGCGAACTGGAAGTGGCGCGCACCACCGCCCTGAACATGGCCCAGGCGCGCTCGGCCTTTCTGGCCAACATGAGCCATGAGATCCGCACGCCGCTCAACGGCCTGCTGGGCATGCTCGCGCTGGCCCTGGACGGCCCGCTCAGCGCCGAACAGCGCCAGCAACTGGGCATCGCCCATGACTCAGGCAAGGTACTGGTGGAACTGCTCAACGACATTCTCGACCTGTCCAAATTCGAAGCCGGCCAGCTCGAGCTGGAGCAGATCCCCTTCGACCTCGGCGCCTTGGCCGAGGAAACCGCCAGCCTGCTGTCACAGAATGCCGCCAGCGCGGTAGAGCTGACCTGCCTGATCGATCCGGCACTGCCCACCCAGGTGCTGGGCGACCCAACGCGGGTGCGCCAGATCGTCAGCAACCTGCTGTCCAATGCGCTCAAATTCACCCGTTTCGGCCGCGTCGACCTGATCGTCGCCTGCAGTCAGGAGGGCATCAGCATTCGCGTGCGCGATACCGGCATCGGCATCGCCGAGGATGCTCAAGCGCGCATCTTCCAGCCCTTCGCGCAGGCCGAAGTGGGCATCACCCGTGAATACGGCGGCACCGGGCTCGGCCTGGCGCTGACACGACGCCTGTGCGAAGCGATGCATGGCACGCTGACGCTGCAGTCGAAAGAGGGCTTCGGCAGCGAGTTCTGCGCCGAACTGCCGCTGCCCGCCCATGCTCAAGTCAGCTCACAACCCTCACTGCAAGGCCGCATCGTGGCCATGACGCCGGCCAGTAGCGGCCTGCAGCAGATGCTCAGCCAGTGGCTGCCAATCTGGGGCCTGAGTTATCAGCGCCTGGATACCGATGCCAGCCTGCACGGCGTGGATGCCGACCTGCTGATCAGCGATTGCCCGGAATGCCTGCTGGGTATGCGCCCGGCGATCAGCACGCCGGTTCTGCTGGTCACCGCCTATGGCAACTTCCTGCCACACGAGCAGGCGCAGCGCCTCATGCCGCTGCTGCAGATCGCCCGCCCACTGTCGCGCAGCGGCCTGCTGCAGGTGCTGCGGCACATCCTGCACAGCGACGACGGCGACCTGCACAGCAGCGCCCAGGCGCAACCCGCGCGGGAAAGCACGGCGCGCGTACTGCTGGTCGAAGACAACCCGGTCAACCAGATGGTGGCCAAAGGCATGCTGGCCAAGCTCGGCTACCAGGTGCTGGTCGCCGCACACGGCGCGGAAGCATTGGAGGTGCTGGAGCAGGAGCCGATCGACCTGGTCCTGATGGACTGCAACATGCCGGTGATGGATGGCTACGAAGCCAGTCGACGCATCCGCAGCAATGGCCGCTGGCCGGAGTTGCCCATCGTCGCCCTGACCGCCAATGCGCTGTCCGACGAGCGCGAGCGCTGCCGCGCTGCCGGCATGAACGATTACCTCGCCAAACCCTTCCGCCGTGAAGAGCTGGCAGTCATGCTCGACACCTGGCTGCCCGATGAGGTCAGTCGCTGAGCCGAGCCAGCAGTCGATCCAGGCTGCGCCGCAGCCCTTCCATTTCCAGCAGATCCTGATCGCCGAACTGGCAGAGCAACTGCACCTTCAGTGGCAGGACCCGAGCCTGCAGCGCCCTGCCAGCGTCGCTCAGGGCCAGATGCACCTCGCGTTCATCCGTCTGCGCGCGACAACGCTGCACCAGGCCCATCTGCTCCAGGCGCTTGAGCAGCGGCGTCAGGGTGCCGGAGTCGAGCTGCAGGCGTTGCCCAAGCGCCTTGAGCGTCGGATGCTCAGGCGCCCGCTCCTGCCACTCCCACAGCACCAGCATCGCCAGGTATTGCGGGTAGGTCAGGCCGAGTGCGTCGAGCATCGGCTTGTAGGCACGGATCACCGCACGCGAGGCGGCGTAGAGCTTGAAGCACAGCTGGTTGTCCAGCTGCAGCCCGGCGCTGTCGAAAGCGCTCATTTCAGCAGGGCTTCGATCTCACTGCTCAATTCTTCAGGCTTGGTGGTCGGGGCGAAGCGCTTGACCACCTGGCCGTCCTCGCCAATCAGAAACTTGGTGAAGTTCCACTTGATACCCTGACTGCCCAGCAGACCCGGTGCGCGCTTCTTCAATTGCACGAACAGCGGATGAGCGCCTGCGCCATTGACGTCGACCTTCTTGAACAGCGGGAAGCTGACGCCGAAGTTCAGCTCGCAGAACTCGGAGATCGCCCCCTCGTCACCCGGCTCCTGCTTGCCAAACTGGTTGCAGGGGAAACCGAGCACCACCAGGCCCTTGTCCTTGTATTGCTGCCAGACGTTCTCCAGGCCCTTGTACTGCGGGGTGAAGCCACATTTGCTGGCGGTATTGACCACCAGCACAGCCTTGCCGCCGAAGTCGGCCAGGGTCTTCTGCTCGCCCTTGATGGTGGTGACCGGAATATCGAAAAGTGCGTTGCTCATGGGAAGTCGTCCTGAATGGGCTTGAAGTGACGAACAAAGTAGCGAGCAATTAAATTGCATGCAATTTAATTAAGGCAAAATAAGGCATGCGAATGCACGCTATCTCGTAGGGCGGGTTAGCGGCGCCGAGTGCCGAGCTTCCAGACGCAGATGAACTCCGCGCGCTCGGATGGCCGCCCCACGTAACCCACCGGGCGATGGATCGCGTTGCGCCGATGGTGGGTTACGCCGCACCCGGCATAGCGGGCAGATCGACAACCGTGACCAGCGGCCAACCCACCCTACGAAACGGTGGCGCCCAGGGCTCGCACCAGAGCAGCCAGCGGCGCTGAATCGCCCTGAATACATACGCGCAAGCCATCGATCTCGCGGCGCATGGGGTAATGCTTGCGCAGGCGGTCGAAGCCGGCGCGACGGGCATCGGCATCGCCGGCCAGGCTGCGGCGAAAGTCGGCATCGTCGCGGCGCGGGTCGTACACCGCGCGACAGATGCTGGCCAGGGCCCAGGCCGGGTCCGCGCTGCCGTCGATGCTCAGCTCGCTCAGCCACGGCGAAGGCAACAGATCGGCCAGGCTCACCTGCTCGGCCACGCCCAGCACCCGGCAACAGGCCTGGTAGATCTGCGCCGTGCCGCGCAGCTTGCCGTCCAGGCTGTAGCCGGCGATATGCGGCGTCGCCAGCTGGCACAGGGCGGCCAACTCGACATCGGCCAGCGGCTCGCCTTCCCAGACATCCAGCACCACCTTCAGATCAGGCCGCTGCGGCAGCAGGCTGCGCAGCGCGGCGTTGTCCACCACAGCACCACGGCTGGCGTTGATCAACCAGGTTCCTGGCTTCAATGCCGCCAGGCGAGTCGCACCGAACAGATGCCGCGTCGAAGCGTCCAGCGGCGTGTGCAGGCTGATCACATCGCACTCGTCGATGATCTGCTCCAGGCTGACGAAGTCGCCGCCCTCGGCGGCCTGACGCGGCGGGTCGCACACGCGCACCTGCCAGCCCAGCCCCTCTAACAGAGTGACCAGACGCCCGCCGACCTGCCCTGCGCCAACCACACCGTAAACGCGCGCCGCCGGGTCTACGTCCTCGCGCTCGGCCAGGGTCAGCACGCTGCCCAGCACGTAATCCACCACGCCACGGGCATTGCAACCGGGGGCACTGCTCCAGGCGATGCCGGCTTCGGCGAAGTAATCGAGATCCAGGTGGTCGGTGCCGATGGTGCAGGTACCGACGAAACGCACCCGGCTCCCTTCGAGCAAGGCGCGGCTGACCTGCGTCACCGAGCGCACCAGCAGCAGGTCGGCATCACGCACATCGGCTGCCGTGATGCCGCGCCCGGGCAAGCGGCGGATGCTGCCGAACGCAGCGAAGAACTCATCGAGCAAGGGAATGTTTTCGTCGGCGACTATGTGCATGGCAGGCTCCATCGGGCAGGCCGCCATTCTAAGTCAGTCGACACCTCAGCGTCGCCTCGAGAGCCGCCAGACAGAGGTGCAGATCGCGCTTTCCTGACCGACACGTCAAGGCGTAGACTACGCGGTTTCCTGCCATCCCGAAGAGTCGAAATGTCTACCGACACCCGCCTTGGCCGCGTGCGCACGGAACTGCGCAGCCTGCTCATCCTGGCCACGCCCATCATCATCGCCCAACTGGCGCATACCGCCATGGGCTTCGTCGATACGCTGATGGCCGGGCGCGTGAGCCCGCAGGATCTGGCTGCAGTGGCACTGGGCAACTCGATCTGGGTGCCGGTCTTCCTGCTGATGACCGGCATCCTGCTGGCCACCACACCCAAGGTGGCGCAGCGCTTCGGCGCCGGCGCAGAGGCCGAAATCGGCCCGCTGGTGCGCCAGGCACTCTGGTTGGCCCTGGCCGTCGGCGGCAGCGCCGCGACCCTGCTGTGGAACGCCGAATTCATCCTGCGCGCCATGAACATCGACCCGGAGCTGATCACCCCCGCCATGGGTTACCTGCGCGCGGTGGCCTGCGGTTTCCCGGCAGTGGCGCTGTATCACGTGCTGCGCTGTTTCAGCGACGGCCTCGGTCACACCCGCCCGGCGATGGTGCTGGGCATCCTCGGCCTGCTGCTGAACATCCCGGCCAACTACATCTTCATCTACGGCAAGTTCGGCCTGCCGGCCATGGGCGGTGTCGGCTGCGGCTGGGCAACGGCGCTGGTGATGGGCTTCATGCTGATCGGCATGCTGGTCTGGGTGAAATGGGCGCCCTACTACCGCGCCAGCTCGCTGTTCACCCGCTTCGAATGGCCGCAGTGGACGGTGATCAAACGCCTGCTGAGCATTGGCGTGCCAATCGGCATCGCGGTGTTCGCCGAATCGAGCATCTTCGCGGTGATCGCCCTGCTGATCGGCGGCCTTGGCGCCACCGTGGTCGCCGGGCACCAGATCGCCCTGAACTTCAGCTCCATGGTGTTCATGATCCCTTACTCGCTGGCCATGGCCGCCACCGTGCGCGTCGGTCAGGCGCTGGGCCGTGGTCAGCCGCGCGAAGCGCGCTTCGCTGCCGGGGTAAGCATGGCGGCGGCGCTGGGCTACGCCTGCGTATCGGCCAGCCTGATGTTCCTGCTGCGCGAACAGATCGCGCAGATCTACACCCCGGACAAGACGGTGATCGCGGTGGCGGCAACGCTGATCGTCTATTCGGCGCTGTTCCAGTTCTCCGATGCCATTCAGGTGACGGCTGCCGGCGCACTGCGCGGCTATCAGGACACGCGCATCACCATGCTGCTGACGCTGTTCGCCTACTGGGGCATCGGCCTGCCGGTGGGTTATGCGCTGGGGCTGTCTGACCTGTTCGGCGAACCGAGCGGCCCCAGCGGCCTGTGGCAGGGGCTGGTGGTCGGACTGACCTGCGCCGCCGCGATGCTCACCGTGCGCCTGGCGCGCAGCGCGCGCAAACGCATTCGCCGGGCTGCCTGAGTGATTGGATAGGCAGGAAATCAGCTCTAGACTGAGCGCATGACCCGACTCGCCCTGCTCCTCTGCTTGTTGCTGCTCACCGCCTGCGGCCCGGCCAACGACGGCCTGGCCCTGCAAAGCGACTACCTCGAACGCCTGCAGCGCTCGCTCGATGCGCCGAACATCAGCTCGTTCGACAGTCGCAGTATCAGTCAGTACCGCCTGCCGACTCGGCGCGAGCGAATCTCGGCGATCCCCGAACTGCGCATCGGCCTGCTCGATCTGGTGATCGATGCGCGGCGCTGTCCGCGCCTGCAGCAGCTGATCAGCCAGCGCAACAGCAGCCTGGGCAAGCAGCTGATGCCCAGCCAACGGCTGGGCTATGAAGGCGATCTGCTGCGCGCCATCGACGACTGCCTGCCCCATCTGCAGGACGACTCCAGCCTGAAGGCCACCCTGCAGCGCCTGGCCAGCGACAAGCGTCAGCAACTGCCTGCAGTGTTCTGGAATGCGCTGAACGGCAGCCCGGAGTTCGAAGACTACCTGCGCTTCGCCGACCAGGCCTTGCCGGTGGACACGCAGGAAGACAGCGCCGCACTGGACGCACTGCAGCGGCTGGCCAGCATCGGCGCCGCCCTGCCCGCGCAGCTACCGCCGAGCGCCGATCAGCTGGAGCCGCTGTTCTTCGCCCTCTACGCCAGCGAGCAAGGCGGCCAGTTGATCACCAGCCTGGCCAGCCTGCGCCACAACCTCGACGCCGGCAGCGAACTGCTGGAGCAACGCCAGCAGAACCGCCCACTTTGCCCGCTGGGCCAGGCGACCCCGCGCGGGCGCATCCTGCAGAACATCTTCATCAAGTTCTACGCTGGCGGCCTGCAGCCTTATCTGGCCCAGGTCGACCAGCGCGGCCGGCAGTGGCAGGCGGCGCTGCTGCAGCTGCAGCGCATCGACGGCATTCCCTCGGCTACCCGCGAGCACCTGCAGCGCCTGGCCGGCGAGCAGGATTCGTTGTGGCAGGATTTCCGCGCAGCCACGGCGCGTCACGTCAAGGCCTGGCAGACACTGCTGAACAGCTGCGGCCTGGCGCCGGGACAGGCGGGATGGAACAGCGAAAGCTAGCAAACCGTAGGGCGGGGGCAACCCGCCATCGCGACCAACAACATCCGCTATTTGGCGGGTTGCACCCGCCCTACGAGATAACTGTCTAATCGGCCTTCTTGCGAATCCAGTACAGGTAGCTGCCGTCCTCCTCGGCCTGCCCGAGCAGTTCGTGACCGAGGAACACGCAGAACTTGGGAATATCACGACGGGTCGACGGATCGGTAGCGATCACCTTGAGCAAACCGCCCGGCGACAGGTCGCGCACCTTGTTGTGCAACATCATCACCGGTTCCGGGCAATTCAGGCCGCTGGCATCGAGCAGGTCATCGTGATTGAGGGTCAGGGCTTCGGACATAAGGGGCTCCACATACAGGCGCGCATTGTCGCGCAAAGCTAACCTTCAGGTCACCTGCGCGCACAGCCCTGAGGCCTGCGCGCAGATCATCATTTGCCATGCCGACGCAGGTGGCAGGTCACTTCCTCGCGGTCGTGATACAGCTGCTTGCAACCGATGCTGACCTTCAAGCCGCGCTCCGCCAGCCCCGACTCGATGCGGTCGAGCAGGCGCCGCACTTCGGCGTAACGCTGCTTCATCGGCAACTTGAGGTTGACCACCGCCTCGCGGCACAGCCCCTCGCCCAGCCAGGTTTCGATCATCGCCGCCGTGCGCGCCGGCTTCTCGACGATGTCGCAGACCATCCAGTGCACCGGATGCCGTGGGCGGAAGGTGAAACCATCGGCGCGCTGGTGCACGACGAAACCGGAGTACATCAGGCTTTCGGCCATCGGCCCGTTGTCCACGGCAGTGACGCGGATCTCCCGATTGACCAGCTGCCAGGTCCAGCCGCCCGGTGCGGCGCCCAGGTCCACGGCCGTCATGCCCGGCGCCAGGCGCTGATCCCACTGCTCGCGCGGAATGAAATGGTGCCAGGCCTCCTCCAGCTTGAGCGTGGAGCGGCTGGGCGCCTCACGGGGAAACTTCAGGCGCGGAATACCCATCGGCCACATCGCCTGGTTGTCCGCCTCGGCGATGCCGGCGAACACCTCGCGCCCGCTCTTGAAGGTCAGCAGCAGGCGCGGCTTCTTGGCATCGTCCACCAGCTTGCCGGCCTTGAGCAGCGCCTTGCGCAGCGGCGCCTCGAACTTCTTGCAGAAGGTCGAGAGCTCCTTGCCGTCGTTGGTATCCACCACTTCCAGCCACAGGCTGCCGCACACCGGATACTCAGCAAGCGCCTCCAGCAACACGCTGATACGGTCACTCTCCGGCAGGCTGACATAGGCCCCGCGCGCCCATTGCCGCGGGAAGATCAGCTGGTTGAAACGCACGCTGCGCATCAGCCGCTCGCAATCGGCCGCCTCGCTGCAGACGAACTCGGCACACGCACTGCCGGGCTTGGTCTTGGAGTAGCCTGGGACGTCCAGGCGTGCGGCGAGGTCGGTGATCTCGGCGCAAACCTCCTCTTCGAAACCGGGGCGGCAATGCAGAAACAGGGTATTCATCAAAGGGTCTCCTTGGGGTGCGCATGATACCCGAGAGCGGAACCCCGAGCCGCTAAACCTGTCCAGCTACATATGCGCTGCCCACAGATACGAAGCCACCTGCCATCGCGTTTCGATGGGGTCCGGCCACCCAGAACAGGCAGCGTATAGCGACCGATAAAGGAAATGCGCTAGCCAGACAGCCCAAGCCGAACTAGCTTGAAGGTCTGCCGCCATCAGACACAGCCCGAACCGTGCGGGCCCAAGGAGATGTGCAATGCCCTCCCTCGATAGCCTGAACTGCCGCCGCGAACTGAAAGTCGGCGACGCCACCTACCACTACTTCAGCCTGCCCGAAGCCGCCCAGCGCCTTGGCAACATCGACCGCCTGCCCAAGTCGCTCAAGGTGCTGCTGGAAAACCTGCTGCGCAACGAAGACGGCCAGACGGTGCAGCCGCAGGACCTGCAGGCCATGGTCGACTGGCTCGACCAGCGCGCCTCCGACCGCGAGATCCAGTACCGCCCGGCGCGCGTGTTGATGCAGGACTTCACCGGCGTACCGGCGGTGGTCGACCTGGCCGCCATGCGCGACGCCATGGCCAAGGCCGGCGGCGACCCACAGCGGATCAACCCGCTGTCGCCGGTGGATCTGGTCATCGACCATTCCGTGATGGTCGACCGCTACGCCTCCTCCAGCGCCTTCCATGACAACGTCGAACTGGAAATGCAGCGCAACGGCGAGCGCTACGCCTTTCTGCGCTGGGGCCAGCACGCCTTCGACAACTTCAGCGTGGTGCCGCCGGGCACCGGCATCTGCCACCAGGTCAACCTGGAGTACCTGGCGCGCACCGTGTGGACCAAGGAGGAAGATGGCGTCACCCTCGCCTACCCCGACACCCTGGTCGGCACCGACTCGCACACCACCATGATCAACGGCCTCGGCGTGCTCGGCTGGGGCGTCGGCGGCATCGAGGCGGAAGCGGCCATGCTCGGCCAGCCGGTGTCGATGCTGATTCCCGAAGTCATCGGCTTCAAGCTCAGCGGCAAGCTGAAAGAAGGCATCACCGCCACCGACCTGGTGCTCACCGTCACCCAGATGCTGCGCAAGAAGGGCGTGGTGGGCAAATTCGTCGAGTTCTACGGCGACGGCCTGGCCGACCTGCCCCTGGCCGACCGCGCCACCATCGCCAACATGGCCCCGGAATACGGCGCCACCTGCGGCTTCTTCCCGGTGGACGACATCACCCTCGGTTACCTGCGCCTGTCCGGCCGCCCGGACGCCACCGTGCAACTGGTCGAGGCCTACAGCAAGGCCCAGGGTCTGTGGCGTGAGCCAGGCGAAGAGCCCGTGTTCAGCGACAGCCTGAGCCTGGACATGGGCAGCGTCGAAGCCAGCCTGGCCGGGCCCAAGCGCCCGCAGGATCGCGTCTCGCTGGGCCAGGTCAACCAGGCCTTCGACGACTTCGTCGGCCTGCAGCTCAAGCCGAGCGCCAAGGAAGAGGGTCGCCTGCTCAGCGAAGGCGGCGGCGGCACGGCCGTCGGCGGCGACAAGCAGAGCGGCGAAATCGACTACCAGGACGACGGCCATACTCATCGCCTGAAAGACGGCGCCGTGGTGATCGCCGCCATCACCTCCTGCACCAACACCTCCAACCCCAGCGTGATGATGGCCGCCGGCCTGCTGGCCAAGAAGGCGGTGGAAAAAGGCCTGCAGCGCCAGCCCTGGGTGAAGAGCTCGCTGGCCCCCGGCTCCAAGGTGGTCACCGAATACTTCAACGCCGCCGGCCTGACGCCCTACCTGGAGAAACTCGGCTTCGACCTGGTGGGCTACGGCTGCACCACCTGCATCGGCAACTCCGGGCCGCTGCGCGAGCCCATCGAGAAAGCCATCACCCAGGCCGACCTGACCGTCGCCTCGGTGCTCTCCGGTAACCGCAACTTCGAGGGCCGCGTGCATCCGCTGGTGAAAACCAACTGGCTGGCCTCGCCGCCCCTGGTGGTCGCCTACGCCCTGGCCGGCAGCGTGCGCCTCGACCTGACGAGCGACGCCCTCGGCACCGGCAAGGACGGTCAGCCGGTCTATCTGAAGGACATCTGGCCGACCCAGGCCGAAATCAGTCAGGCCATCGCCCAGGTCGACACCGCCATGTTTCGCAAGGAATACGCCGAAGTCTTCGCCGGCGACGAGAAATGGCAGGCCATCGACGTGCCCAAGGCCGACACCTACGCCTGGCAGGGCGACTCCACCTACATCCAGCATCCGCCGTTCTTCGAAGACATCGCCGGCGATCCGCCGCGTATCACCGATATCCGCCAGGCGCGCATCCTCGCCCTGCTCGGCGACTCGGTGACCACCGACCACATCTCGCCGGCCGGCAACATCAAGGCTGACAGCCCGGCCGGGCGCTATCTGCGCGATAACGGCGTGGCCCAGGCCGACTTCAACTCCTACGGCTCGCGCCGCGGCAACCACGAAGTGATGATGCGCGGCACCTTCGCCAACATCCGTATCCGCAACGAAATGCTCGGTGGTGAGGAAGGCGGCAATACCCTGCACGTGCCCAGCGGCGAGAAGCTGGCGATCTACGACGCGGCCATGCGTTACCAGGCCGAAGGCACGCCGCTGCTGATCATCGCCGGCAAGGAATACGGCACCGGCTCCAGCCGCGACTGGGCGGCCAAGGGCACCAACCTGCTGGGGGTCAAGGCGGTGATCGCCGAAAGTTTCGAGCGCATCCACCGCTCCAACCTGGTGGGCATG
This sequence comes from Pseudomonas sp., assembly GCF_048269965.1. GTDB lineage: Bacteria > Pseudomonadota > Gammaproteobacteria > Pseudomonadales > Pseudomonadaceae > Aquipseudomonas. Next base: position 112,191 of record NZ_JBLWTV010000009.1, read on the forward strand.
GGCGTGCTGCCGCTGCAATTCAAACCCGGTACCGACCGCACCAGCCTCAAGCTGACCGGCAAGGAAGTGCTGGCCATCGAAGGTCTGGAAGGCGTCGAGCTGCGCCCACAGATGCCACTGACGCTGATCATCACCCGCGAAGACGGCACGCACGAGGAAGTCGAAGTGCTGTGCCGTATCGACACCCTCAACGAGGTCGAGTACTTCAAGGTCGGCGGCATCCTGCACTACGTGCTGCGCCAGATGATCGCCAACTGATGCACCTGCCCTGCCGCCACTGGCGGCAGGGCCTCCTTATCCGTCGAGCCAGAGATGGCCAACGCCGCGACAGAAACGTGACGCCGTTCAAAAAGCGTTTACACTCGCCGAAAATGGATTCAGCCCTCAACTTCGCCGCTCGCCGGCCGATGACAGGGCATTACAACGACGGATACCTGCCATGCGTAACAACCAGCCGGTCACTCAGCGTGAGCGCACCTTTCCTGCACAACAACGCCTGATATCCACCACCGACCTCAAAGGACAAATCAGCTACTGCAACGACGCCTTCGTCGAAGTCAGCGGCTTCACGCGCGAAGAACTGCTGCGCGCGCCACATAACATCGTGCGTCACCCTGACGTGCCGTCCGCCGTGTTCGAGCACATGTGGACGACCCTGAAGAAGGGCCGCCCGTGGATGGGCATCGTCAAGAACCGCTGCAAGAACGGCGACCACTACTGGGTCAACGCCTACGTCACGCCCGTGACCGAGAACAACCAGGTTGTCGGCTACGAATCCGTCCGTATCAAACCGACAGCCGAGCAGGTGCGCCGCGCCGAAACGCTGTACGCCCGCCTCAACGCCGGCAAATCGGCCGTACCGGCCAGCAACCAGTGGCTGCCCATCGTCCAGGCGTGGATGCCCTTCATCCTGGTCAGCCAGATCGGCTTCATGATCGGCCACTGGATGGGCAGCAACTGGGGCTTCATCCTCGCTGCCGTGCTCTCGGTGCCGCTGGGCCTGGCTGGCATCGCCTGGCAGACGCGCGGCGTCAAACGCCTGCTGCGCCTCGCCGAGCAAACCACTTCCGACCCGCTGATCGCGCAGATGTACACCGACAGCCGTGGCGCCGAAGCACGCCTGGAAATGGCCATGCTCAGCCAGGAAGCGCGCCTGAAAACCTGCCTCACCCGCCTGCAGGACACCGCCGAGCAACTGACCCTGCAAGCGCGTGAAGCCGACAAGCTCGCGCACAACAGCTCGGCCGGCCTCGAGCGCCAGCGCAGCGAGACCGAGCAGGTTGCCACCGCCGTCAACGAAATGGCCGCCACCACTCTGGAAGTGGCCAGCAACGTCGCCCGCACCGCCATCGCCACCCAGGAAGCCAACCGCCTGACCAGCGAAGGTCGCACCATCGCCGCAGAAACCCGTGAAGCCATCCAGCGCCTGTCGCAATCGGTGGGCGACACCGGCGAGACGGTTACCCGCCTGGCCCAGGACAGTAGCGAGATCGGCGGCGTGGTCGACGTGATCAAGGGCATCGCCGACCAGACCAACCTGCTCGCCCTCAACGCCGCCATCGAAGCCGCCCGCGCCGGCGAAATGGGCCGTGGCTTCGCCGTGGTGGCCGACGAGGTGCGTTCGCTGGCGCAACGCACCGCTGAATCCACCGAACAGATCCACGCACTGATCGCCAAACTGCAGCGCACTGCCGAAGAAGCCGTACTGACCATGGAAATCGGCCGCAAGCAGGCCGATGAAGGCGTCGAGCGCGTGCTGCAGGCCGATCAGGCGCTGTCCGGCATCAGCGACTCGGTGGCCAATATCGCCGACATGGCCAACCAGATCGCCGCAGCGGCGGAAGAGCAAAGCGCCGTCGCCGACGAGATCAACCAGAACATCACCACCATCGCCCAACTGGCAGACCAGACCGCCGGCGAAGCCAACGATACCGCCAAACTCAGCGAAGCCCTGACCAACACCGCACAGGGCCAATACGCCCTGGTCGAACGCTTCAACCGCTGAAACGAAAGGCGCAGCGGCTCACCGCTGCGCCTTCCCCTCCCCACCCCGCTTTTTGTAGGAGCGAGCTTGCTCGCGATCTTTCCTACGCCCTTCCCGACCATCCCCGCTTTCGCATAATTGACACTTGCCAGCCGTTATACGACATGGTGTATAACCTCCCAAACACCCCATCGCCTCGCTACCTCCCGCGAGCTAGAGAAGGATCTTGAAAATGGCCAGGAAGGTTATCCACAAAAATCGCCCGCAGGTTATGCACCATTTGGTGTCTATTTATAGTTAGGCCAAGAACATGCGCACACAACCATCTGTTGGTTACGTCAAAGATACTGGGACACCTATGGGGCGAGGTGTTTACGCCAGCCGGCCAATAACCTCTGGAGAAACTATAGAAATATGTCCAGTCATACTGATATCGGGAAACTTTGATGACCTACCCATGGAAATTCGCCGTATCGTTTTCGACTGGTCCGTTCTAGCAAAGACTGAAGGCGTTCATGCAATTGCCCTTGGATACGGCAGTATGTACAACCACGCAAATCCAGCAAACTTACGCTACGAGGCATGCGGTGGAGGTCAGTTTCTTCGATTCACGGCCGTCACTCCGATCGCTCAAGAAGCAGAGTTGACCGTGAACTACAACGCATTTGGGGGCTATCCGACCTCCGATGAAGACACTTGGTTTGAAAGTGTAGAAGTAGAACTAATAACGCGTAATTCAGAACTACCGCAAGCCTAATATGTGATATTCAAAATGTTCGCTTCGCTCACTGGGACGGGCTAAAGCCCGCCCTTAACCAAACGTTAGGAACTACGTATGTTCGAGTACCGCATTCACTATCTGGCTGACTGTGATGACGCCAACTGGAAAAAATACAGTTCAGAAATTCAGTTAAAAGTCGGCAACATCATTGATCTTGCTCGCGACTTTCATCATGTTGTTTGCGCTATAAAGCCCCAAAAGACCGGAACAAGAATTGACGCTTCAAAATTAGCTCAACATCCTGAAGAAGCACTGCTCCTAGCCCAGCAAGACGAATATTTTTAAAAAAGAAGGTAGCAGTAACGCCTAACTAGCGAAAAAAAATCGCTCGCCCCGCTCACTGCGGGCGATCCGAAGCCTACGCTTTAACCATGCACCAGATACCTATCGAGCCACCACATGAATAATCAGAAAATAGTAGTCCTGACCATCATCTTTGGTTTCGTCTCCTTATCTATATATAGCTGGTTCCCCACACCTGAGACAAAAGACTTAATTCGACTGACAATAAACTGCATTCTGTGCTGGTTTCTCTATAGAGGCGCAAACTGGTCGAGATGGGTTATGGCAGTGCCATCATTACTAGCAAGCGTCACTACAGCCACCATGCTTTTAAAAATACCAGCCCAAACAGCAGAACAGATAACAACTATGATTGGGTTAACCGTAATGTTCATCTTTTACAGCACAGCAGCCTTCGTTCTAATCAACCAAAAATTCATCAAGACCCATTTCATTTCAACCGAAACCTGACAATGCATCCAAATCACTCTCAATATTCACTGAGAAGGGCCAAAGCCCGGCCCTTAACCAATGCGCGGTAACAATCCCAATGCCTTTCCCAACCGATGAACACCAAGCCCTTCTAAACGTTAAAGGCGTAGGCCCTACTGTCGTGCAGCGACTCGAACAGATCGGCATAAACTCCTTGCAGGAATTGGCCGAAGCCAGCGTCAGCGATATCGTCACGGCGGTAGCCGGTCAGCTGGGCTCGACCTGCTGGAAAAACAGCCCGCAAGCACGCGCAGCTATTCAGGCGGCCATCGATCTGGCCAAATCACGTCAGTAACCTCCCTCTCTTTCATTGCCAAGGAACCCGGCATGCCTGCTCACGAGAAGATCAATTACGTCGAATACCCCAGCCGCGATCTGCCGGCCACCAAGGCCTTCTTCCAGGCCGCTTTCGGCTGGCGATTCACGGACTACGGCCCCGATTACGCAGCCTTCGCCGACGAAGGCCTGGATGGCGGTTTCTTCAGCGCCGAGATGTCCGCGCGCAGCGACAACGGCAGCGCGCTGATCGTGTTCTACAGCGCACAGCTGGAAGACACTCTGGCCAAGGTCGAGGCCGCCGGTGGGGAAATCGTCAAACCGATATTCTCCTTCCCCGGCGGCAGACGCTTTCACTTCGTCGAGCCGGGCGGCAACGAGTTTGCCGTGTGGTCGGAGCCGGACGGTCAGTAGTGGACCTCGGAAGCCAGCAACCGTCGTCTCGCGCAGACGGTGCAAAAGAGCAGAGGTCAGCTGATTCCAGTGCACGATGCCGTCGCTCTGCTGCGAACGCTTCCGACGCTGTCCGATGCCCGTTACGTGCGTGAGCTGGTGCTACCGGCCATCGCCGATGAGCGCTTCTGAATACAAGGAAACCCATGTCTGATCTCTCCGTGACACTGACAACCAATCGCCTCCTGCTGCGTCCTCTGCAAGCAGCGGACGCACCAACGCTGTTCGCGATCTTTTCCGATCCACAGGTCATGCAGTACTGGAATACCCCACCCTGGACCACCGAGGCCATGGCGCAGGACTTCATCCGCGCCGAGCAACAGGCCATGCACGATGGCCAACGCCTGACCCTGGCTATCGTCGACAGGGAAAGCGCCGAGCTGATAGGCAAATGCCTGCTGTTCAACTATCAGCCGGAGTCACGCCGCGCGGAGATCGGTTTTGGCATCGCCTCCTCTGCCTGGGGCAAGGGTTACGTTCAGGAAGCGGCCGGTGAGCTACTACGCCACGGGTTCGAAACCCTGGAGCTCAATCGCGTCGAATCCGAGATCGACCCGACCAATACCGCCTCCGGCCGCGCGCTTGAACGTTTGGGGTTCAGCCAGGAAGGATTGCTACGCCAGCGCTGGATCATCGACGGACAGGTCTCGGACTCGGCACTCTTTGGGCTACTGAGAGACGATTGGCGCAGCCGCGATAATCACCGGTAAACCGTTAGCAACAGGTGAATCCATGCAGAGAATCGACCATATCCGCCTGATGGCGCGCTACAACAGCTGGATGAACGAACGGCTCTACACAGCGGCTTCCACCCTGCCTGACGAAGCGCTGAGTGCCGAGCGGGGTGCGTTCTTCGGCTCGATCCTCGGCACGCTGAATCATCTGCTGGTGGCCGACCGTATCTGGCTGGGGCGCTACACCGCGCACCCGGCCAACTTCCGGGCACTGCAGGCGCTTGCAGGGCTGGAAAAGCCGACGCGCCTGGATCAACCGATGGGTGCGGATATACGCGAGCTGGCCGCACTGCGTAAACAGCTGGACAGTTGCATCGAAGCCCTGGCCACCGAGATGGGCGAAGAGCAGCTGGATCAGCCGCTGAGCTACCGCAACATGAAGGGTGTGGCCGCGCAAAAGCACTTCTTCGCCCTGCTGATGCACCTGTTCAACCACCAGACGCATCACCGCGGCCAGGCTACGACGCTACTAACCCAGGCGGGTGCGGATGTCGGGGTGACCGATCTGCTGACGCTGATCCCTGACGAGCCATGAAATTGAACAAGTACCCCAGCAAATGATGCGAGCACTCAAGTATTTGCTGATCACCCTCGGCGCAGTTCTATGCTCCGCTCTTGTGATTGCAGTGGCGTTTTTGATGGTGAGCATTGCCTCCACGGATACGGATGCCACTTATGAACTCAGAGGCCGCTACAAACCATCCACGGACGGCAAAACCTACCTGGTGATTGAACACGATAACGGTGGTGGCTGTGGAGCGCTCTCGGTAGACGACGAACACTGGCCTCACCAGCTTCACGAGGCCGGGGAGATAATGCCCGGGACGCGCACGATCAAGTGCGGTGGGGAAATCGATATCGAGATCAAGCCCGGCAACATCTACTACTTCAATTATTGGGGCCCGTAGGCACCGGAAAAACCGGTGCTCACGCGCTTTAGAGCCTGGCGCTGCAAAGGCTTCGCCCCGGGGCGGGGCTCCTACCGCATGGCGTCCAATAACCCTTGTAGAAGCAGCACCGCGCAGGGAATAGGCTCTCGCGTGGCGGCGATGTATCGGTTAACCGCACGACGGTGCCATATTTCCAGACGATGAGAGATCTCCTGCCACAGAGTTATTGTTACCCGCTCTTCTGGGACGTCAAAGCCCAGCCAGTTTCAGCCAGTGCGCGTAGAAACCCTCGGCCACCTGATTCAGTAACCTGACCTTCCCGCCCAGGTCGTCACGCATCTCGGCGATGCTCTGTTGGCTGGGCTGGCTGGCATCGAGCAGATGGGCCCAGTCATCGAGCCAGAGTTCGATCAGCTCTTTTGTCATCTCCGGATGGCCCTGCAACGCCAGCACCTTGTCACCCCAGGCGAAAGCCTGGTTATCACACCAACGACTGCTCAGCAGTGGCTGGGCGCCCTCAGGTAGCGCGAATGTGTCGCCATGCCACTGAAAAATACTGAACGCTGCGGGCACATGCGCCAGCCAGGGGCTATTGGCTGCCTCCGGGCGGCGTTGCATACGCTGCCAACCCGCCTCGGTGTAGGCCATACGGCGGATGCTGGCGCCCAGTGCCTTGGCCAGCAGCTGGCCGCCCAGGCAGTGACCGATGATGGGAATGTCACGTGCGATAAAGCGCTGCAGCGCAGCCACTTCGTCGGCGATCCAGGGTAGCGGGTCATTGACGCTCATCGGCCCGCCCATCACGGCGACCGCCTTGGGCAGCTCCAGGTCGTAGCCGCGCAACTCACCCAGATCGACGCGCAGCACGTCGAAACTGCAGCCACGCGCCTGCAGCACCTGCGCCAGGTGGGCTGGCGGGCAATAATCGATATGAGTCAGGATCAGAACATCGGCCATAGCTACCTCCGCCGCGCAGTCTGCGCGAGAAGGATTGGCAAGTCGAGGTGGGCTGGGAATTGAAGCCATCGGCCGGACAGCCGGCCGATGGTCTGTGGTGGGGAATACCGCTGCATTCACCTTTAACGCATGGCTGACGCTTTCACCTCCTGGGTAACGCCCCAGCCATCCATCTTGCCGCCCAGCGGGACGACGATGGACTCCAGGTCCTGTTCGAACTCGCCGATACCGGCATGGGTGGCATACATCACTTTGCTAATCTGCAGGTGCCAGATGCCGTCCTCACGGGCGGATATCTGAGCGTTGAGCGACTCGCCGCGAAAGTTTCTGGCCGCCGTTCTGGCCCGTTCTTCGTCGGGAAAGATGGCGTAGAACTCGATCGGGTGAAACTGGGCGAAGTCGAATCCCCCTTCTTTCATCCGACGCAGCACCGACGTGCTGGAGTCTTCGTGGAAGGCTGTGCTCATAAACGACCCCCTCTCAGGCTATGGATGGATTAACCGCTTTCCCAATGCGACCGTCCTGCGGACGGTGTCGCGGCTCTTACCGGAAACCTCTGAAAACGCCCTGCGTTTACAGATGCACCCAAGTGGCGCCGCCCCGAGAATCGAGCAGATGCTCGATGTGTCTACTGCAAGCGTATCGACGACTGCCCGGCAGAACACCGAACTGAAACCGTCTCCCGTAGAGTAGCTGCTACGAGAGAGATTCGCGCTATACAGAAAGCCTTTGTGACAAAACCGGCGACCAGCGGCAATTGGCCAGCCTGAACGCCTCGCCCGAACTCACGGGCGACTCAGCCAGGCCATCAGCAATCTGTTGATCCAGCCCGGGGTGATCTGCCCAAGGCTGAACAGCAGCCCGAACTGCAGCCCCACCGGGCGATGCACGGTGCTGGCATGGGCCTGCTTCCAGGCTGCTTCGGCGATCTGCTCGGCCTCCAGGCGCACGCCCAGACGGCGCATCACCGGTGGACGCTGCGTCTGGCTGCGAACCATCGGCGTGTTGACGAACGGCGGCATCAGGTCACCCACGCGGATGCCGTGTTCGCGCCACTCCAGCTCCAGCGCCTCGGTCAGTCCCCGTACGGCGAACTTGCTGGCCGAATAACTGGCCAGCTGTGGCACACCGTAGAGCCCCGAGGCCGAGCCCATGTTGATCACCTGCGCCTCTGGCGTGGTCTTGAGATAGGCGAAAGCCGCATGACAGAGGTTGAGCACGCCGAGCACATTGATCTGTACCAGACGCGCGTGCTGCTCCTGCTCGATATCGGCGAAGGCGCCGGTGCGCAGAATGCCCGCGCCATTGAACAGCAGGCGCAACTGGCCGCCGCTCAGCGCGCAGAAATCGGCCAGCGCGGCTTTCACCGCTGCGGCATCGACCACATCCAGCGGCGCATGCCAGGCGCCGCCCAGCTCCGTGGCCAAGGCTGCCAGCGCCCGTTCATCGACATCGAGCAACCCGACGCGCCAGCCCCGCGCGTGAAACAGCCGCGCGGTGGCGGCGCCAATGCCCGATGCGGCGCCACTGATAAGGATATTGTTCATCACACCCCCCGCTCACGGAGAAAGGCCACCACGCGGGCGATGGCGTAATCCGCCGCACGCAGCATGCCGACATGCGCCTGGAACACGTGCCACAACCCCGGATAACGCTCCAGACGCACGTCCACTCCGGCCGCCCTGGCACGCTCGGCCAGGCGCAGGCTGTCGTTGAGCAGCAACTCGTCTTCGCCCACCTGGATCAGCGTCGGTGGCAGGCAGCCAAGATCGGCGAACAGCGGCGACAGGCCCGGATCGGCGCGCGGCAGGTCGGCCGGGCAATACAGCTGCGCAGCCTGCTCGACCCAGCTGGGGTGGAGCAGTGGGTCGCCGGCTGGCGGCTCGTGCATCTGCTCGCCGGTGAAATCGGTGACCGGCGAGAAGCACACCAGTGCGGCAGGCGCCGGCAGGCCGAGTTCGAGGATGCGCAGGCAACAGACCAGACTCAGGTTGCCGCCCGCCGAGTCTCCACCAATGGCGATCTGTTCGGCTCTATGGCCGGCCTCCAATAACGCCTGGTAAGCCGTCACCCCATCATCGCGCGCTGCCGGGTAGGGATGCTCCGGCGCCAGGCGGTAATCCAGCGCGCAGACCTCCAGGGCAGCGCGTTTGGCCAGGCTGGCGCAAATGCCCCGGTGCGTGTCAGGCCCGCCGATCATGAAGGCGCCGCCGTGCAGATAAAGCAGCACGCTGCCAGTGCTGGCTGGCGGTCGATGCCACTCGCAGGGGCGCCCGGCCAGGGTATCGGCGCTGCGGCTGACTCCGCGCGGCGCCAGGGTGATGGCGGTGAGTGCACGCAGCACACGACGCTGCCCGGCCACCGGCATCGGCGGCCGTACCAGGCTGCGGAAGAACAGACGCAGAAAACCGCGCAACAGGCCGCGCAGCAGCATCTGCTCGGCAGCGGGGGCTTTGAAGTCAGCGGACGCAGTCATAGTCGGCAAGCTCCGGAGTACGGGTCATCAGGCGATAGGTGAAGGTGAACCCCGGCCAGTTGTTGGTGTGCTTGCCGGTAGCGGTCTTGTACCAGCTGTCGCAGCCCTGTTCCCATATCGTTCGATGAGTCGCCTGCTGCAACTCGGCGTTGTAGTGCCGTTGCACCGTCGGCCGCAGATCGAGGTAGCGCAGCCCCTGTTCGCGCAGCGCCTGCAGGCAGCCCAGCACGTAGGCGTACTGGCTCTCGAGCATATAGAGAATGGAGTTGTGGCCGAGGTTGGTGTTCGGCCCGTAGAGCAGGAACAGATTGGGAAAGCCGCTGACACTGATGCCCTTGTAGGCCTCGGCGCCCTCCTTCCAGGCCTGGTTCAGCTCCAGCCCATCGAGGCCACGAATGCGCATCGGCGCGAGGAAATCGGTGGCGGTGAAACCGGTGCCGTAGATCAGCACATCGCAGGGATGCTCACGACCATCGGCCGTCACCAACGACTGCTCGCGCACCTCGCGAATCGCCGCGTCGACGATCTCGACATTGGCCTGCGCCAGCGCCGGGAAGTAATCGTTGCTGATCAGGATGCGCTTGCAGCCCATGGGATAGTCCGGCTGCAACTGCGCACGCTTGCCAGCATCGGGCATCTGCCGTTGCAGATGGCGGGTGAAGCTATGACGAAACAGGCGCATCAACCAGGGGAAGCGGATAAAGGCCAGCGCCCGGCCCTCGTGATGCAGGTATTGCAGGAGGCGGTCGGCGCGTTGCAGCAGGGGCAAACGCTGTTTGAGGGCGATCTCCCAAGGACTATAGGCACGATCCGGCTTGGCCAGCACATAAGCCGCCGAGCGCTGGAACAGGCTCAGGCTGGCGACCTTCGGCTGGATCTGCGGTACGAACTGGATCGCCGAAGCGCCGGTGCCGATCACCGCCACACGCTTGCCGGTCAGATCCAGGTCATGCCGCCAGCGCGCCGAATGAAAAGCCTCGCCGCGAAAATGCTCCAGGCCGGGCAGTTTCGGGTAGGCCGGCCGATTGAGCTGGCCGCAGGCACTGACCAGCGCCTGCGTCTCGATCACTTCGCCCCCCGCCAGTTCGACGCGCCAGATACCGCGCGCGGCATCGAACTCGGCACCGAGCACTTCGCTGTTCAGGCGGATGTGCGGGCGCAACCGGTGTTTCTCCACGCACTGCAGGATATAGGTGTGAATTTCCGCCTGCGGCGCGAACTTGCGCGACCAGTCGTGCTTGGGCTCGAAGGAAAAGGAATACAGGTGCGAAGGCACATCGCAGGCGGCGCCCGGGTAGCTGTTGTCGCGCCAGGTGCCGCCGACCTCGCCGGCCTTTTCCAGCAACAGGAAGTCGTCCTCGCCGGCCTTGCGCAGCTGCATGGCCAAGCCCAGACCGGCAAAACCGCTGCCGATGATCAACACGCGCCAGGGCGCGTTCGTACGGGGGTTGTTATTCATTGTGGTCTCCCCAACCCGTGTATGACGATGAGTCGATGCTACTTGCCTCGCCACACCGAGGTTATGGCATAGTCGGCCAGGATATTGTGATTTTCGGACAATCCATGTCAGCCCCCTGGCCTGCACGACGCAGCATCATCAGTCTCCAGTTGCTCACTCAACTGGGGCTCGACCTTGGCCTGAGCCTGGACCGATGCCTGCATGAAACGGAGCTCAGTCCGGTGCAACTGGCCAGCTTGAATTGGGAGATCGACGCGCAGCGCGAACTGCAGCTGATCGCCAACCTGATCGAGGCGCTGCCCGACGTTGGCGACCTTGGCTTGCAGGCCGGGCGGCGCTACCACCTGACCACTTACGGTGCCTGGGGTTACGCCATTCTCAGCAGCGCCACGGTACGCCAGGCCGCCGAGCTGGGGCTGCGCTATCACGGCCTGACCTATGCCTTCACCCGCATCAGCCTGAACGTGGATGACGCCGTCGCCAGCCTGAACTTCGACGACAGCGCCCTACCCCCGACACTGCATGACTTCATCGTGCAGCGCGACATGCTCGGTGCCCTGGTGGTCGTGCGCGAGCTGCTCGGCAGCACACTGCGATTGCTGAATGTGGAACTGCGCCAGGCGGCGCCGGCTGACGTTTCGCCCTTCATCACTGCCTTTGGCCAGATGCCGCACTTTGGCGCGGCGCACAATCGCCTGGGCTTTGACGCCGCCCTGCTGGACAACCCACTGCCACGGGCCAATCCGCAACTGGTCAGTGCTTGCGAGCAGCAATGCCAGGCGTTGCTGACGCGCCACCAATGGCATCAGGGCCTGGCCGGGCGGGTGCGTCAGTTACTGTTGCAGTCGCCGGGGCGGATCGCCGACATGGAACAGGTCGCAGAGCGCCTGCACCTGAGCAGCCGCACCCTGCGCCGGCGCCTGATCGAAGAAGATACGAGCTTTCGCGCCCTGCAGGATGAAGTGCGCCAGGCGCTGGCCGAAGAGCTGCTGGATGCCGGCGGCCTGAGCCTGGAGGAAATCGCCGAGCGCCTGGGTTACGGCGAGCTGTCGAACTTCATCCACGCCTTCAAGCGCTGGAAAGGCATCACGCCCGGGCGTTATCAACGTGGCTCCTAGGGTGCCGTTGAGCCGTGCTGCCATGTATCGCCGCTGGCTCCCCTGGTGCGCGCGGCGCACCCTACGACAAGCCCGTGCGCCTGGAACGCGCTTCATGTAGGGTGCGCCGTGCGCACCGCGCCCCCGCACACAGGCAAGATCGCCGCAGTTTGAAAGTCATCTTCACGCTGACAAGGCGCAAACGCCGCGCTAGGGTGCCAGCCATGAACATCATCACGCTGCTTCTGCCCTACCAACCGCCCTGGGACTGGCAACAGTTCCACAGCCATTTCGCCCTGCGCGCGATTCCCGGGCTGGAGTCACTGAGCGCGGACAGCTACAGCCGCGGCTTCAGCCTCGACGGCACACCCGGCTGGTTTCGGGTTGCCCCGTTGCCAGGGCAGAACGCGCTGGAACTGCGCTGCCGCCTGGCCTCGCCCGCACACCTCGAGCAACTCGAACAACGCGTGCGGCGCATGTTCGATCTCGACAGCGAGCCCGAAGCGATTGCCCTGCACCTGAGCGCTGACGAACTGCTCGCGCCGCTGCTGCGACGCAATCCCGGCCTGCGCCTGCCGGTGGCCTTCGATCCGTTCGAGCAGGCGGTGCGCGCCATCGTCGGCCAGCAGGTCACGGTCAAGGCGGCGGTCACCATAGTCGGGCGCCTGGTACAGCGTGTCGGTACGTCGATCGAGACGCCGGAAACGCTGGGCATCAGCCATCTGTTCCCCTCACCGCAAGCGCTTGCCGAGGCCGATCTGACTGGCATCGGCATGCCCGGCAAACGCGTGCAGTGCCTGCAGCAGTTCGCCGCGCGCATTGCCGATGGCAGCCTGAAACTGCACCTGGCCGATGGCAGTGCAGCACTGATCGAGCAGCTGTGCGCCCTGCCGGGCATCGGCCCATGGACGGCGGAATACATCGCCCTGCGCGCGTTCGGCGAGGCTGACGCCTTTCCCGCCAGCGACCTGGGTCTGCTCAAGGCGCCGGTGTGGGGAACGCAAGGTATCGATGCGCGCCGCCTGAAAGCGCGCGCCGAAGCCTGGCGCCCGTGGCGCGCTTATGCAGCGGCGCATCTCTGGCATAACTATTCGGGAGGCTGAAATCATGCATTACCGCTACCACGACAGCCCCGTCGGTCCGCTGCTGATCGCAGCCGACGACAGCGGCCTGCAACTGTTGCTGATGGAGCTGGACAGCCGGCCCTGGCGCATCGAAGACCATTGGCAGCCCGCTGGCCGTGAGCTGGACGCCGTGTGCAGCCAGCTCGATGAATACTTCGCCGGCAAGCGCCGTCAGTTCGAATTGCGCCTGGCGCCGCGGGGCACGGCATTTCAGCAGGCGGTCTGGCAGGCGCTGTTGGCCATTCCCTACGGCCGCACCTGCAGCTATTCGGAGCTGGCCAATGTGATCGGCAGGCCGCAGGCAGTACGCGCGGTGGGGACGGCCAATGGCGCCAATCCCCTCTCCATCATCGTGCCCTGCCACCGCGTGATCGGCCGAGACGGCAGCCTCACCGGCTATGCCGGTGGCCTGCCGCGCAAGCAGCAGTTGCTGGAGCTCGAGGGCGTGTTGCAGCCGGCTCAGGCGCAACTGGCTTTGTAGCCTAGGGCGCGGGTATGCGCGCCAGAGGCTCGGCACGCGGGCGCAGTGGCAACGCCAGGATCAGCCCTTCGCCCGAGGCCGGAAAGATACCGGTCAGGGCGGTGATATTGACCTGATGGGAAACCAGCACCAACGGCGCGCCAGCCGGCAGCTGGTTGATCGAGCGAATCAGCTCGGCGGTCTGCTCGGCGCCTTGCTCGCGCTTGCCGAAGAACGAATCCAGCGCAGCGAAGGGTTGTACCGGACCGCGCTGCAGGTTGCTGGCCGTGTCCAGCGCGCGGCACCAGCGACTGCTGAGAAGACGCGGCTGCTCGATCCCCTGACGCGCGAGCAGTTCGCCCCAACGCCGGGCCTCGGCACGCCCTTGAGCGTTGAGGTTGCGCTGGGTGTCGCATTGTCCCAGGCGAAAGTTCGCCGGGTCGCCCGTACCCGGCGCAGTGGCGTGACGCATGAGTAGCAGCGCGCGGCCTTCGCGCACGGCCTGCCAGGCGTTGGCATCATCTGCTGCCACACTGAACAGTGGCAGCAACGCCAAGGCCAGCAACCACAGGCGAGTCATATTCTGACGTTGCCGCGCGGCCCCATCAGCGCCCAGATGATCAGACCGATCACCGGCAACAGCACGATCAGCAGAATCCACAGAATCTTGATTCCGGTTTCCGCGTTGCTCTTGACCACGTTGATGATGGCCCAGATATCCAGGGCCAGGATGACCAGGCCGATCAGCCCATTGAAGGTGGAACCCATGACGACACTCCTGTCCGAGAGGTTGCCTGCATAGCATAGTCGCTGATTGGCTGGGGTTCGCTCAGTCCCCCAGGCGCGGAAAGCGGCTGGCGATATCGTCACCGGTGCGCTCTGGCGTTTCTTCACTCGGGCTCAGACGCAGCGCCAGCACATGCGGCTCCTCACCGAGGTCGAACCAGTGACGCGTGCCAGCCGGCAGCGTCAGCAGGTCGCCACGCTCGCCCTGCAGCACGTATACGTAACCATCCAGATGCACGCTGAGCTGGGCGAAACCACCCAGGAACAACCAGGTACTGGCGCTAGACTGCACTTGCTCGTCCAGATGACGCGCGCGCAGCTCCAGTTTCTGCGGATGATTGCGCTGCAGGTTGAACAGCTCCTGCTGCACATGCCCTTCCTTGCCCATGAATGCCTGCAGCCACAGGCCATAGGCCGCGTCGAACTCGGCTTGCTCGCAACCGGGGCGCAACGCAGCCGGCAGCTCCATCTGGCGATAGTCGATGCCCACCGCCGCCAGCGTGCTGGCGATATCGTCGGCGTGATTGAGCACCTTGTTCGGCAACTCCGGGGACCTGTGCAGGTGGACGGCGAGACTGCTCATGGAGGGTTCACTCGATTCAGGGCCGCTCGGGCGGCAGGCGGGTGGCAATGATGAAGGCTGCGAGCAAGGCTACCAGACTGGCGATGGCGAAAGTCCAGGCCGGGCCAAGGCCCTTCCAGCTATAACCGGCATACAGCGCGCCCAACGCACCGCCGATGCCAGCCAGGCTGACATAGAGCGCCTGGGCCTGGCCCTGCTGGCGGTCGGCGAAACTGCGCTGCACGAAGTGGATGCAGGCGGCGTGGAAAGCGCCGAAGGTGGCGGCGTGCATGCACTGCGCCAGCAGCAGTACCGGCAGATACTGGGCCAGGCTGCCCAGCAGCAGCCAGCGCACGGCGGTGATCAGGAAGCTGGCCAGCAACACGGCGCGCAGCGAGTAACGCTGCAGCAGCCGCGCCATGACCAGGAACAGCAGGATCTCCGCCAGCACTCCCAGCGCCCAGAACAGGCCGATGGCGCCACGGCTGTAGCCGACACCCTCCAGGTGCAGGGTCAGGAAGGTGTAGTACGGGCCGTTGCTCAGCTGCATCAGCCCGACGCTGAGGTAGAACGCGAGGATGCCGGGGCGGCGCAATTGGCGCACAAAGCCCTCCGCCTCCAGCGTACTCGGACGCAGCACGGGCTGCGCATTGGGCACCCAGAAGCTGCTGACGACGATACCGGCCATGATCACCAGCAGCGCCGCCGGATAGGCATCCAGACTCAGCCACTCGAACAGCAGGCCGAGGCCGACCACGGCGACGATGAAACCGATGCTGCCCCACAGGCGAATCTGGCTGTAGCGCGCCGCCTGCTCGCGCAGGTGGGCCAGGGTGATCACCTCGAACTGCGGCAGCACCGCATGCCAGAAGAAGGCGTGAGTGGCCATGATCAGCGCCAGCCAGGCGTAGCTCTGGCTGAAGAAGATGCCGGCGAAGCAGACCAGGGTGCACAGCGCGCCGAAACGCACGATCAACAGGCGCTGACCTGTGTGGTCACCCAGCCAGCCCCACAGGTTCGGTGCCAGGCAGCGCATCAGCATGGGAATGGCGATCAACTCGCCGATCCGCGCCGGGGAAAAGCCCAGGTGGTCGAAGTACAGCGCCAGGAACGGCGCCGTCCCCCCGAGCAGGGCGAAGTAGAAGAAGTAGAAACCGGACAGCCGCCAGTACGGCAGAGAAGCAGTCATGAGCGGCACGTTTCAAGCGGCAAGCAAAAGCTTCGGCACCACCGCTCGTGACTTGCGGCTTGTGGCTTGTCGCTCAAAGCTGACCGAGCACCGGCGTGGTGACGCGCACGTCGGCGTTCTGCCCACGGTGACGCAGCAGGTGATCCATCAGCACGATGGCCATCATCGCTTCGGCGATCGGCGTGGCACGGATGCCCACGCAGGGGTCGTGACGGCCCTTGGTGATCACGTCCACCGGGTTGCCATCGACATCGATGGAGCGTCCCGGTGTGGTGATGCTCGAGGTCGGCTTGAGCGCCAGGTGGGCGACGATCGGCTGGCCGCTGGAGATACCGCCGAGGATGCCGCCGGCGTTGTTGGAGAGGAAACGTTCCGGGGTCAGCTCGTCGCGATGCTCGGTGCCACGTTGGGCGACGCAGGCGAAACCGGCGCCGATCTCCACCCCCTTGACCGCGTTGATGCTCATCAGTGCATGGGCCAGTTCGGCGTCGAGGCGGTCGAAGATCGGCTCGCCTAGGCCCGGCATCACCCCTTCGGCGACCACGGTGATCTTCGCGCCGACCGAATCCTGGTCGCGGCGCAGCTGATCCATGTAGGCCTCGAGCTCCGGTACCTTGTCCGGGTCGGGACTGAAGAAGGCGTTCTGTTCGACGCTGTCCCAGGTCTTGAACGGGATTTCGATAGGGCCGAGCTGGCTCATGTAGCCGCGGATGACGATGCCCTGGCTGGCCAGGAACTTCTTGGCGATGGCGCCGGCCGCCACGCGCATGGCGGTCTCGCGCGCCGAGCTGCGGCCGCCGCCACGGTAGTCGCGGATGCCGTACTTGTGGTGGTAGGTGTAGTCGGCGTGGGCCGGGCGGAACAGATCCTTGATCGCCGAGTAGTCCTTGGACTTCTGGTCGGTGTTGCGGATCAGCAGGCCGATGGAGCAGCCGGTGGTCTTGCCCTCGAACACGCCGGAGAGAATCTCCACCTCGTCGTCTTCCTGGCGCTGCGTGGTGTGGCGGCTGGTGCCCGGCTTGCGGCGATCGAGGTCGCGCTGCAGGTCTTCCAGGGAGATCTCGACACCGGGCGGGCAACCGTCGACGATGGCGACCAGCGCCGGGCCATGGCTTTCGCCAGCGGTGGTGACGGTGAACAGCTTGCCGTAGGTATTGCCGGACATGGGAAGACGCTCCGCGAAATTCAGCTCAGGCCCGGCGCTGCGCAGGCCCGATTCACAAGGTGGGCGAGTATACCTGCCGATAACTTGCAGTTCACCCCGAACGGGCATTTCTAAAAACGTAAGCGAGGCAGTCAGCACAATACCGATGGCGGCCCCGCAGAAAACAGGCGAAAAGCGATCGGAGTCGCGCTCGACTTTACGGGCTGTAAATGAGCATTGACCGGGCTGGCGCTCCAGCCTGTTTTCTAACGCAGTGATGACAACGCAGCTAGTTTTTAGAAGTGCCCGAACCTTGGCCCGCGGCCAGCGTCCAATGCCAACCTGCCACTACCCTGCCCTCATCATGCTACGAGCCCTGCTCTTGTCCCTCACACTGATCACCGGCCTGGCCCAGGCCAACACCACCCAGCAATCACCCATCAGCCTCGACACCGACCAGGGCACCCTGTACGGCAGCCTGCTGGTGCCGCAGAGCGACAAGCCGGTGCCGGTGGCGCTGCTGATCGCCGGCTCCGGCCCTACCGACCGCGACGGCAACAACCCCGAGGGCGGGCATAACGATGCGCTGAAGAAGCTGGCCCAGGTGCTGGCGCGCAATGGCATCGCCAGCCTGCGCTACGACAAGCGCGGCGTGGCCGCCAGCCGCACCGCCACGCCGGACGAAAGGGACCTCAGCGTCGAGCGCTATGTGGCCGATGCCGAAGGTTGGGCCGGGTTGCTCAGGGATGACCCGCGTTTTGATCGACTGATTCTCATCGGTCACAGCGAAGGCGCGCTGATCGCCAGCCTGGCCGCGCCCGGTAGCCAGGCCGATGCCCTGGTGTCCATTGCCGGCCCCGCCTACCCCATCGGCCAGGTGTTGGACATGCAACTGGCCATGCGCCTGCCGCCGCCGCTCCTGGCCGAGAGCCGGCACATCCTCGCCAACCTGATTCGCGGCAAGCTGCAGCCCAAGGTGCCCAGGGAACTGCAAGCGATCTATCGCCCCAGCGTACAGCCCTACCTGATCAGCCTGCTGCGCCAGGATCCGGCGGAAAACTTCGCCGCGCTGCAAATTCCCGCACTGATCGTGCAAGGTACTCACGACGCCCAGGTCAGCCCGGACAACGCCGAAGCGCTCAAGCAGGCCAAACCCGATGCCGAACTGGCGATGATAGCCGGCATGAATCATGTCCTGCGCATCACCCCGGCGCCCTGGAACGAACAGCTGGCGTCCTACGACGATCCACAGCTACCCTTGGCCCGTGCGCTGGGTGAGAAGATCCTGTCCTTTATTCACTCCAGTGCTGAGGAAAATGGCCGATAACGCATCGAAGGCCACCGAACAGTACACAGGACGCCCATGAGCGAGAACCCAGCCCCGCAGGCACAGGCGCCGGATGCCGAAGCGGCGACAAGCGAAACGCCTGCCGCGCCACATCCCTGGGCGGACCTTCCAGCCGAGCAATTCAGCCTGCTGCGTCTGGCGCCGCTACCCGTCGACCGGGAAACCGGTCCCAGGCCACTGCGCTTCGTTCAGCTTGGCCGGGTGGAGCGTCACGCCAAAGACACGAGCCTGCTGCGCCTGACCATCCAGGTGCCCGGCCAGCGCCTGCATCGCCACAACAACCTGCTGGAAGTCTGGGCCGACCATCAACGCAAGGAGGTTCGCTTCGGCCCCGACAAGGGCCTGAGCGTAGAGCCGGCCAATCGTGGCCTGGGGCGCTTTCTCATGGCCCAGGGCATCGCCTGGGCACGCAAGCAGTACGCGCATTATCAGGTCGAGGGCGCCGCCTTGCCGACCAAGGACAACTTCAATGACGCCGCCCGCGCCCGCCGTGACCACGCGCTGAAGGCGCAGGGTTTCACCATCGAGTACAGCGACCCGTTGCAACTCAAGCCTTTCTACAGCGCACCGCGAGTCAGCTCGCTGCATGGCGACTGGCATGCCGAGAAGGTGCAGATCATCGAGTTGCTGGACGCCGCCGCGATGTTGCAGCAAGCCGACCAGACGCTGCAGGAGCAGGACGTCAAACTGCGCAAGCTGGAAGATCGGCTCGAGCGCCTCAAGCGCGAAGACAGCGGCCTGCGCTTCACCATCACCTGCCTGGTGGCGTTCAGCCTGTTTCAGGCCGGCCTGCTGATCTGGATCGCCACACGCTAGCGGCCCCTGGTGCGCGCGGCGCACCCTACGTCAGCCCGTAGGGTGGATCACGCTTTATCGATCCACCGTTTTGGTGGATGTAAAAACCGACATCCACCCATCCCAGCCTGTCAGCCGCAATTCCCGTTTGGCACTTGGTGCGCGCGGCGCACCCCAGGTCAATCCGTAGGGTGGATCGTGCTTTATCGATCCACCGTTTTGGTGGATGTAAAAATCGACATCCACCCTACGCCACCCTGCCAGCCGCAATTCCCGTGCGCACCGGCGGATCAGCCGTCGATGCGCGAACGAAACAGTGCCTGATGCTCGCGGCACTGCTTGGCCGCCAGCAGGAACACGCCGTGCCCGCCGCGCTGGAAGTCCAGCCAGGTGAAGTCCACTTCCGGGTACAGCGCCTCGACATGCACCTGGCTGTTGCCCACCTCGACGATCAGCACGCCGCGCTCGGTCAGGTGATCGGCCGCCTCGGCCAGCATGCGTCGCACCAGATCCAGGCCATCATTGCCGCACGCCAGGCCCATCGCCGGCTCGTGCTGGTATTCGGCGGGCATGTCGGCAAAATCCTCGGCGTCGACATAGGGCGGGTTGGAGACGATCAGGTCGAAACGCTGCCCCGGCAACCCAGCGAAACCATCGCCCTGCACACAGTAGACACGCTCCTCCAGGCCATGGCGCTCGATATTGAGGTTGGCCACCTCCAGCGCATCGAACGACAGGTCGCCCAGCACCACTTCCGCTTCAGGGAATTCGTAGGCGCAGGCGATGCCAATGCAGCCGGAGCCGGTGCACAGGTCGAGAATGCGCGCCGGCTCGGTCGGCAGCCAGGGGGCGAAATGACGGTCGATCAGCTCGGCGATCGGCGAGCGCGGCACCAGCACACGCTCATCGACGACGAAGGGCAAACCGCAGAACCAGGCTTCGCCGAGCAGGTACGCGGTGGGTACACGCTCTTCGATACGGCGCTCGAGCAGCGCCTGCAGATGAGCGTGCTCGTCGTCTTCCAGGCGGCAATCGAGGTAGGCGTCGGAAATTTCCCAAGGCAGGTGCAGCGCACCGAGCACCAGTTGGCGCGCTTCATCCCAGGCGTTGTCGGTGCCATGGCCGAAGAACAGTTGCTCGGCCTGAAAGCGGCTGACAGCCCAACGGATGTAATCACGCAGGGTGCGTAAACGGGTAGTGAGAGCAGTCACGGGCGGCCTCCGGGTGAAAAGTGCGGAAGTTTAGCCCAGTGCGGGTGGCTAGCGCATGAATGGCGGATCAACCAGTGTTCATGAGCGCTCGCGCTTCTTGCGCAAAGCCTGGTCATCAGGACGACGCAGCTCGCGCAGAACCGCGATGGCCACGGCGATGGAGAACAAAAGCCAGAAATGCGGGGAAAACTGCGACAAAAGTGACATGGCAACTCCTTTTGCGTACGACCCTGACTCCTTCAGGGCAGTTCCGATTCTGCTCCGGCAAAATGCACCGAGCAAGCCTTGGCGCAGATAGAGGTTCACAGAGCGCTCTGGCAAGCGGACAATGGCACATCATCACCATCAGCCAGGAGCCCGAGATGTCCCATCCGCAAACCATGTTCCAGCTCACCGGTCGTGGCCACGCGCCGGCCAGCCTGAACAATGCGACCCTGCTGATCATCGATGCCCAGGAAGAATACCGCAGCGGCGTACTCGCGCTGCCGGGCCTGGACCCCGCGCTGGCAGAGATCGCCAGCCTGCTGGCAGCAGCGCGCAGTGCCGGTGCCGACATCGTTCACGTCAAACACCTCGGCATTCCCGGCGGCCTGCTCGACCCCAGCGGTCCGCGCGGTCGTCACCTGCCGGAAGCGGCCCCGCTGGCTGGCGAGATCGTCGTGGAGAAACGCCTGCCCAACGCTTTTGCCGGCACCGAGCTGCATGATCGCCTGCAGGCGCTCGGCCATCTCGATCTGATCGTCTGCGGCTTCATGACCCATTCCAGCGTCAGCACCACGGTGCGCGCCGCCAAGGACTATGGATATCGCTGCACCCTGGTCGATGCCGCCTGCGCCACCCGCGACCTGCCTGCAGCGGACGGCAGCGTGATTGCCGCCGCCGAGGTACATCGCATCGAGATGATCGCGCTGGGCGACAACTTCGCCACCCTGGTGCCGCACGCCAAATCGCTGGTGTGAAGCCTGTAGCAGTTATCGCCAACGCTGCGGAACCCGGACGCGACCAGTCGGTCGTAGCAGCGATAAGCCAAAGGAAATCGGAATGAAGCTGTCCGACGATTTCGATGCACGCCGCTTGCGCCCACGCCAGCCGAGAAACTGGCGCCTGCGTATCGGAGCCGGCCTGGGCGCCCTGCTCGCCACTTTCGGCATTCTCTTGTCGATGGCGGGCATCGCCTCACTCGCAGGCCGCGCGCCCGTGCTGGGTACGCTCAACGACTCCACCGGCGAGGCCATCGTTCTGCTACTGCTCGGCCTGTTCCTGTTGTGGGCCGGCATCGCATTCTGGCGTCGCTGCCGCAGACGCCTGCGTCGCCCCAGCGACCTGAGCCTGTCGCCATCACTGATGAAAAAGCGCGACTGATCGCCTGAAAACACAGCGCCCACAACTGTAGGAGCTGGCTTGCCAGCGATACTTTGCGCTGACAGGATCAGTGATCGCCAGCACGCTGGCTCCCATGAATTGGTCTTTCTACGCTTACAGCGCCCGGCATTTGGGTAAAATGCCCGCCTGTTTCGCGGAGCCACCGATGCAAGACGACGACTTTTCCCTGTTCCAGGCCGAGCTGCGCGGCGTCAAGCCGATCAAGCACGACCGCGCCGACACCGGCAAACCCAAAGCTGACCGTACACGGTTCAACACCCTGCGCCAGGCTGCGACCATCAGCCAGGGCGAGACCAAGGTGGACGGGCTGTCAGACCAGTTCGTCATCGACGTCGGCGCCGAAGACCCGTTGTATTGGGCCGGCAACGGCGTGCAGGACGGTCAGATGCGCAAGCTCAAGCTGGGCCAGATCCCCTTCGACGGCAGCCTCGACCTGCACGGCATGAGCGTCGAGAAGGCGCGCGATACGCTGTGGGAGTTTCTCGCCGAAGCCACCAAGCTGGAGATTCGCTGCGTGCGCGTCACTCACGGCAAGGCAGTGCGCATGGACGGACGCAAACCGATGATCAAGAGCCATGTGAACACCTGGCTGCGCCAGCATCCGCAGGTGCTGGGTTTCAGCTCCTGCCTGGCCAAACACGGCGGCACCGGCGCGGTGTACATCATCCTCAAGCGCACCATGATGGATGGTCGCGACGAGTAATGAGATAACCGCATTGGCGCCTGGCACTCTTGTCAGGCCCTTGTCGGCGCCCTACCCTGCGCCCACTCGATACCCAACAGGATTTTCCATGTCCCTGGAACAACAGTACACCGCGATCCTCGGCCAGCTTGGCGAGGACGTTACCCGTGAAGGCCTGCTGGACACGCCCAAGCGCGCCGCCAAAGCCATGCAGTACCTCTGCCGTGGCTACCAGCAGACGCTGGAAGAAGTCACCAACGGCGCACTGTTCAGCTCCGACAACAGCGAAATGGTGCTGGTCAAGAACATCGAGCTGTACTCGCTGTGCGAGCATCACCTGCTGCCGTTCATCGGCAAGGCTCATGTCGCCTACATTCCCAACGGCAAGGTGCTCGGCCTGTCCAAGGTGGCGCGCATCGTCGACATGTACGCGCGGCGCCTGCAGATCCAGGAAAACCTCAGTCGGCAGATCGCCGAAGCGGTCGAGCAGGTCACCGGTGCACTGGGCGTGGCAGTGGTCATCGAAGCGCAGCACATGTGCATGATGATGCGCGGCGTGGAGAAGCAGAATTCCTCCATGGTCACCTCGGTGATGCTCGGCGAGTTCCGCAGCAACCCGGCGACCCGCGGCGAATTCCTCAATCTGGTTCGCTGAGCCAGCCTCTGGACGACGGCCGCTCACTTGGCTGAACGGCCATCGCCCCGTTAGCGTGAAAGTCGCGCAGCGACGCCCTCCTCGATGCCCTTCGCCCTCCGGGAGGCAGCTCCCGCTCCCGGCGGGAGTACTGCATTCACCACATCCCTGTGGATCAAGGTGGCGCGAAGCGCCGGATGAGGGCGGTCATGCCACGAAGATCTTCATCATTATTTGGAGTGCCGCTCGCGGCACGCCCGTTCAGGAGTTAGCAACATGTTGCTCAAAGCCCTTCGTATCGGCCTGGGCCAGCTCGTCATATTCGTCGACTGGATCAGCCGCCCGCGCAAGCTCAAGCGCAGCCCCGAGGCGCAAGCCGAAGTCGAGCGCGCCACCGCCGACCTGGCGCTGTACCAGTTCCACGCCTGCCCGTTCTGCGTCAAGGTGCGGCGCAGCCTGCATCGCCTCAACCTGCCGGTGCAGTTGCGCGACGCCAAGCACGATGCCGAACACCGGCAGGCGCTGGAACAGCACGGCGGCCGCATCAAGGTGCCGTGTCTGCGCATCGAGGAAAACGGTCAGAGCACCTGGCTGTACGAATCCAAGGCGATCATCGCCTATCTGGATCAGCGTTTCGCCGGTTGAGGATCGGAGGGGCTGCGGTGCGCACGGCGCACCCTACGGTTCGTGTCGACGGATGCAGGGTGCGCCGTGCGGCTCTGCTGGTGCGACCGAGCATGGTCAGAACGTAGGGCGGGTGAAACCCGCCAGAGCGCTGCACCCTCCACAGCCGATGCATCGCCAAGACCGATGAAAAGAGCGTCATCCACCCTACCCGGACGCAGGTCAGCGCCGCACCAGCCGACATCGTCGGGTGGATCACGTTTCATCGATCCACCGTTGCGGTGGACCGTAGCCCGGATGCAATCCGGGAGCCTCGGAGCTACCCTGCACCGATCATTTCGCGGCTGAAGCCGCTCCTACAGGATCGGCGCATCTTCGCCTCCCCTGCAGGAGCGAGCGCTGCTCGCGAACAGCGCCCTAGGGTTCGATACCGTAGGCCTTGAGCTGGTCGAGGAACTGCGCTTCGTCCAATACCTTAACCCCGAGCTCGCTGGCCTTGGCCAGCTTCGAGCCAGCGCCCGGCCCTGCGACGACGCAATGGGTTTTGGCTGATACCGAGCCGGCCACCTTGGCACCGAGGCTTTCCAGCTTCTCCTTGGCCACGTCGCGACTCATCACCTCCAGGGTGCCGGTCAGCACCCAGGTCTGCCCGGCCAGCGGCAGGCCTTCGGCGACCTTCTTCTCGCTTTCCCAGTGCATGCCGAAGTCACGCAATTGCTGCTCGATGGCGCGGGCAAGAGTCTGATTATCTGGGTTGGCAAAGAATGCTCGCAAAGATTGCTTGGCCTTCTCGTTCACCCCCGACAAGGTGTTCAGCTTCAGCCATTGCCCATCGGCATCCTTGTCGACTAGCTTCGCCACCTCAA
This sequence comes from Pseudomonas sp., assembly GCF_048269965.1. Classification (GTDB taxonomy): domain Bacteria; phylum Pseudomonadota; class Gammaproteobacteria; order Pseudomonadales; family Pseudomonadaceae; genus Aquipseudomonas. The sequence continues at coordinate 136,880 of NZ_JBLWTV010000009.1, forward strand.
TCAGCGCATCTAAGGTTCTGAAACGCTCAGCCAATTTCTGTGCAGCACCGGGGCCAACACTCGGGATGTTCAGCTTGTCGAGCATGCCGCCGAGGGTAGCAACCGCCGAGAACTCGGCGCTCAGTTCGCCCTCTTCCTGCAACTCGAGGCCGCACTCGCCGAGCAAGGCGCTGATCACCTGCTGGTTATGCGCGTCCTCGAAGAAGCTGTGGATCTCATGCGCCACCTCCAGACCGATGTCCGGCAAGTAGGTGAGCACCTGGGGCAGCGCCTGACGCACGCGCGCCAGCGAGGCCAGGGAGCGCGCCAGCACCTTGGCGGTTTCCTCGCCCACATCGGGGATACCGAGCGCGTAGATAAAGCGCGCCAGCGTGGGCTTGCGGCTATCGGCGATGGCCGCCAGCAGCTTGTTGCTGGAGACCTCGGCGAAGCCTTCCAGGCCGATGATCTGCTCGTACTGCAGCTTGTACAGGTCGGCCGGTGAGGCGATCAGCTTCTCGTCCACCAACTGCTCGATGGTCTTGTCGCCGAGACCTTCGATGTCCATGGCGCGGCGCGAAACGAAGTGAATGATCGCCTGCTTGAGCTGCGCCTGGCAGCTCAGACGACCGACGCAGCGATACACCGAACCTTCGCTGAGCGACTCCTTGCCCTTGCTGCGCTTGACCAGTTGCGTGCGCTCCACCGCCGAGCCGCACACCGGGCATTGTTCGGGGATATGCACGGGGCGCGCATTATCCGGGCGACGCTCGGGCACCACCGCCATTACCTGCGGGATCACGTCACCGGCGCGGCGGATGATCACCGTATCGCCGATCATCACGCCCAGGCGCGCCACTTCGTCCATGTTGTGCAGGGTGGCGTTGGCCACCATGACGCCGGCCACCTTGACCGGATTCAGCCGCGCCACGGGCGTGACCGCGCCGGTACGGCCGACCTGAAATTCCACGTCGAGCAGCTCGGTCAGCTCTTCCTGCGCCGGGAACTTGTGGGCGATGGCCCAGTGCGGGGTGCGTGCGCGAAAGCCCAGCTGCTGCTGATCCTCGATATTGTTGACCTTGAACACCACGCCATCGATGTCATAGGCCAGGCTCATGCGCCGCTCGCCGATATCACGGTAGTAGTCCAGGCAAGCTTCCACGCCCTTGGCCAGTTTCAGCTCACGACTGATGGGCACGCCCCAGGCCTTGAGCTGCTGCAGCATGGCCACCTGAGTGCCCGGCAGTTCGCCGCTGACCTGGCCGACACCGTAGCAGCAGAACTCCAGCGGACGGCTGGCAGTGATCTTCGGATCGAGCTGACGCAGGCTGCCGGCGGCGGCGTTACGCGGGTTGGCGAAGGTCTTGCCGCCGCTCTCGGCTTGGCGCGCATTGAGCTCCTCGAAGCCGGCCTTGGGCATGAACACCTCGCCACGTACTTCCAGCACCTGCGGCCAGCCCTCGCCCTGCAGCTTGAGCGGCACGTTGCGGATGGTGCGTACGTTGCTGGTGATGTCCTCGCCGGTACTGCCATCACCGCGCGTGGCGCCGCGCACCAGCTGCCCGTTTTCGTAACGCAGGCTGACGGCCAGGCCATCGAGCTTGGGTTCGCAGCTGTACTCGACCTCGGCACCGCCACCAAACAAATCGCCGCCCTGCATACCGAGGCCGTTCTGCACGCTGCGGTCGAACGCGCGCATGTCGTCCTCTTCGAAGGCATTGCCGAGGCTGAGCATCGGCACTTCATGGCGCACCTCGCCAAAGGCGCCGAGCGCTTCACCGCCGACGCGCTGGGTCGGCGACTCCGGTGTCACCAGCTCCGGATGCTCGGCTTCCAGCGCCTGCAGTTCGCGGAACAGGCGGTCGTACTCGGCGTCGGGCACGCTCGGTTCGTCCAGCACGTAGTAACGGTAGTTGTGCGCGTCCAGTTCGTTGCGCAGTTCGGAAATACGGTGGGCGGCGTCGGTCATGCTCGGTCTCTCAAACGAAAAGAGCAGCCTCGGCTGCTCTTTTGCAATGCACTGGTGTTTCAGCGTTTCTGGGTCAGTTGCCGGCGCTCGAATTCGACGATGCGCTGGCGGTAGTGTTCGATGGTTTGCGCAGTCATCACGCTGCGCTGGTCGTCCTTCAGCTCACCGCCCAGTTCATGGGCCAGCTTGCGCGCCGCAGCGACCATCACGTCGAAGGCCTGCTTCGGATGACGCGGGCCGGGCAGGCTGAGGAAGAAGCTCACCGCACGGGTGCTGAAGCCTTCGATGTCGTCCAGATCGAAAGTGCCTGGCTTGAGCGCATTGGCCATGGAGAACAGCACCTCGCCGTTGCCTGCCATGCTCTCGTGACGGTGGAAGATGTCCATCTCGCCGAAACGCAGGCCGCTTTCAAGAATGTTCTGCAGCAGCGCCGGGCCCTTGAAACCGAAGTCGTCGCGGGCGACCACGTTGATTACCAGCACCTCTTCCACCGGCGCAGCATCGACAGCCGGCCTGGTGGCTTTCTTGGGTTCAACGGGTTGGTCATCGACCGGGTTGAGCAAGGTCGGTACCGGCTCATCGACAGCCAGATTGAGGTCGCCCTGCTGAGGCTCGTTGCGCGGACGACGCGGCAGGTCCTTGGCAGTCATCGAGGGCAGGTCGTCTTCATCCAGTTGCGGCTCGTGGTCGCGTTGCACCACACGCGGTGTACTGAGCAGATCCGGATCACTGTCGTCGTCCGACATGTTGGCGAAGCTGCGGTCAAGCCTGAACTTGAGCTTGCCCTTGCCTCCGCGCATACGGCGCCAGCCGTCGAACAGGATGCCAGCGATAACGATGATGCCAATAACGATCAGCCACTCGCGCAGACCGAATTCCATGAAATACCTGACCCTTAAAAATTCTGGTGAAAAAAAGATCCAATCAAACGGATCACAACTCGACTATAAAACGCGGCGCCAACTTCATGTTCTATCTGACGTTTTCCGCGTGTAACAAAAGTGGGCAATAAGCTAGCACGACGAAAGGCAACTTTACACAGGCAGCCACACAAGCTTTTGCCGTATTCAGTTAATCTCGCGGCGCACTGCCATCACGCCTCCACCATCGCCAGCGCCTCCTCGACATCCACTGCCACCAGACGCGAGCAACCCGGCTCGTGCATGGTAACCCCCATCAACTGATCGGCCATTTCCATGGCGATCTTGTTGTGGGTGATGTAGATGAACTGCACCGTTGCCGACATCTCCTTGACCAGCCGCGCATAGCGCCCGACGTTGGCGTCGTCCAGCGGTGCATCCACTTCGTCCAACATGCAGAACGGCGCCGGATTGAGCTGGAAGATGGAAAACACCAACGCCAGGGCGGTCAGCGCTTTCTCTCCACCGGAGAGCAAATGAATGGTGCTGTTCTTCTTGCCCGGGGGCCGCGCCATGATGGTTACACCGGTATCGAGTAAATCTTCGCCGGTGAGTTCCAAATAAGCGTTGCCGCCACCGAAAACTTTTGGAAAGAGTGCCTGCAAACCACCATTGATCTGATCGAAGGTGTCCTTGAAACGATTGCGCGTTTCCTTGTCGATCTTGCGGATGACGTTTTCCAGGGTTTCCAGCGCTTCGACCAGATCCGCATCCTGCGCATCCAGATAGCGCTTGCGCTCGGACTGCTGCTGATACTCGTCGATGGCCGCCAGGTTGATCGGCCCGAGCCGCGCGATGCGTGCGGCCATGCGCTCCAGTTCCTCTTCCCAGGTGCTTTCCGTGGCCTCGGCCGGCAGCGTGGCGATCACCCCGTGCAGGTCGTAGTTGTCCTCGACGAGCTGATCGGCCAGCGCCTTGCGCCGCACGTTGAGCGATTGCCAGTCCATGCGCTGTTGCTCCAGCTGGCTGCGCAGCAGTTGCGCCTGCTGCTCGGCCTGGGTGCGGCGCTTCTCGGCATCGCGCAGTTCGCGATCGGCATCTTCCAGCGCCAGACGCGCCTGACGCAGTTCGTCGTCCACCGCCATGCGCCGCTCGAGCAGCTCCTCGAGCTTGATGCGCAGTTCTTCCAGCGGCGCTTCGCCCTCCTCCAGGTTCAGCGACAGCTGCTCGCGCCGCTCATGCAAGCGCTCGGCCTGCATTTCCAGACGCTCCAGCGCCTGGCGGGTGGAGTCGTGCTGCGCCTTGAGCGAACCGACGCGCACCGCCAGTTGATGCGCATGATCCTTGTGCTGACGCGCGTCCTGGCGCACACGATCGAGGCGCTCACGCAGGCTGTCGCGGCTGGCCAGCAAGCTCTCGCGCTGTTCATTGTCCAGCGCCATGGCGTCCAGTGCGTCCTGCAATTGCAGGCGCGACTCGCCCAGTTGTTCCTGCTCGATCTCGCGCTGCTCGGCCGCTTCCTGCAGCTCGTCGTGCAGACGGCGACGGCGCAGGCCCAGTTGCTCGGCCTTGGCCTGGCTGGCGGACAGCCGCGCCTTCAGCTCACTCAACTGACGCGCCAGCTCCTGGCCCTGACGGCGCTGCTGCTCACGTTGTTCCTCCTGGCGACGCTGCTCTTCGCGCAGCGCCAGCAGGCGTTCATCCAGCTGCGCCAGGGCCGCTTCACGCTCCTCGCGCTCCAGCTGCAGGCGTTCCAGCTCCTGACCGCGCGCCAGCACGCCGCTATCGGATTCCGCGGCGCGACGCACGCGCAGGAAGTGCCGGCCGACCCAGTAGCCGTCGCGGCTGATCAGGCTTTCGCCCTCGGCCAATTGCGAGCGAGCCGCCAGCGCCTGCTCCAGGGACTCCACCGGGCGCACGCCGGCCAGCCAGGGCGACAGGTCGTGGCTCGACTCGACCTTGTCCAGCAGGCTGCCGGCGCGGCGCGCGCCGCCCTTTACGGGACTGGCCAGGCGCAGCTCGCCCTGCTCCAGCACCGAGAAATCCAGCCCGGCGAAATCATCCAGCAGCACCGCCTGCAGATCGGCGCCGAGCACGGTTTCCACCGCCTGCTCCCAGCCAGCCTCCACGCGCAAGCCTTCGGCCAGACGCGGGCGCTGCAGCAGGTTCTGTTCACGTAGCCAATCACCCGCGCCCTGCCCAGGATCGAGCGCTGCCTGTTGCAGCGCCTCCAGCGAAGCCAGGCGACCGTTCAGCCGCTGCAGCTCACCCTGCGCCTGCTGCTGGGCCTGGCCGGCCTGCTGCAGTTCCTCGCGCAGTTGCTGCAGACGCTCGGCCTGCTGCTCTTCGGCCAGCTGCAGGGCTTCCTGCTCCAGCTCACCCGCAGCGAGCTGTTCGTTCAGTTCGAGAATGGCGGCATCTTCGGGGTCGGCCGCCAACTGCTGCAGTTCTTCGCCCAGACGGCGCTGGCGTTCGGCCAGGCGCTCCAGGCTCTGCTCCAGTTGGGCGATGCGCGACTGCTGCACCTCGGCCTGGCGACGCGGCTCGGCGCTGCGCTGGTTGAAGCCGTCCCACTGCTCCTGCCAGCCGTGCATGGCGGCCTCGGCCTCTTCCAGGCTGGCGGCGGATTCCTCGGCGGCGGCGGCGGTCATCTCCTGCTCGGGCAGGAGCATCTCCAGCTCTTCGCCGAGAGTGGCCAGCAGGGTACGGTCGTGACCAAGGTGGGATTCGGTTTCCAGGCGCGCCTTTTCCGCCTCGCGCAGGTCATCCTGCAACTGCCGCAGGCGCTGCTGGCCGTGCTGGATGCTCTGCTCGACGCGGGCGATATCGCCGCCCACGGAATAGAAGCGCCCCTGCACCAGATTGAACCGCTCGCTCAGCTCATGATGGCCATCGCGCAGGCGCTCGATGCTGGCATCGGCGCTGCGCTGCTCGGCCACCAGGGCCTCGAAGGCCACTTCCTGGTCGCCGATCACCTGCTCGCGACTGCCGACCTGCTGGTTCAGGCTCTGCCAGCGCAGGGCCAGCAATTGCGCCTTGAGCTGGCGCTCCTCGGCCTTGTATTCCTGATATTTCTCTGCCGCCTGGGCCTGGCGATGCAGGCGCTCGAGCTGGCGTTCCAGTTCTTCGCGCAGGTCGCTCAGGCGCTCCAGGTTTTCCTGGGTACGGCGGATGCGGTTTTCGGTCTCGCGGCGACGCTCCTTGTACTTGGAGATGCCGGCGGCTTCCTCGATGAAGTTGCGCAGTTCCTCGGGCTTGGCCTCGATCAGCTTGCTGATCATGCCCTGCTCGATGATCGAGTAGCTGCGCGGGCCCAGACCGGTGCCGAGGAAGATGTCGGTGATGTCGCGGCGCCGACATTTGGTGCCGTTGAGGAAGTAGGTGTTCTGGCCGTCGCGAGTCACCCGACGGCGAATGGAAATCTCGGCGAAGGCGGCGTATTCGCCCACCAGCGAATTGTCGCTGTTGTCGAAGATCAGCTCGATGGAAGCCTGGGTCACCGGCTTGCGCGTGTTGGAGCCGTTGAAGATGACGTCGGTCATCGACTCGCCACGCAGGTTCTTCGCCGAGCTTTCGCCCATCACCCAGCGCACGGCATCGATGATGTTGGACTTGCCGCAACCATTGGGCCCGACCACCGCCGCCATGTTGCTGGGGAAGCTCACCGTCGTCGGATCGACGAAGGACTTGAAGCCGGCCAGCTTGATGTTCTTCAGGCGCATCGGGGCTCAGCGCTCGGCCAGGGTCGCCAGCACCAGCTGGCAGTTGTGCTGACCATAAGCCTGCAGCACCTCGCGCGCGCGCGCGTGGTCACGGGCGATGATCGCCTGCAGCAGACTGGCGAAGGTGCCCATGAACTGGCCCATCTCGCCTTTGCGCCGCTCCAGCGCCAGGTGATAGGTGCGACTGATGGCCGGCAGCAGATTCTCCAGGGTTTCCTGCAGATAGGGATTGTCGGCGAAGGGAAAGGCCGCACGCATCACGTCGAAGCTGCTCTCGACGAAGGCGCCGATATCGCCGCGCTCCAGACTGGCCAGCAGGCGCTGCTGGATATCGACGAAGGGCGCCAGGTCGGTTTCCACCTTCCAGCGCTCGATCACCGCACGCGCCAGCATGATGTAGAGCTCGATGGTCAGCGCGTAGAGGCTGGTGACGTGATGCGGGGTCAGTTCGCTGACCTGGGCACCACGGCGCGGCAGGATCACGATCAGGTGGCGACGTTCGAGAATCAGCAGCGCTTCGCGCACCGAGCCGCGGCTGACGTTGAGGGCCTGGGTGACTTTCTGCTCCTGGATGCGCTCACGCTCCTTGAGCTCACCGCGAATGATGCGTTCGGCCAGGTGATGGGCAATTTGCTCGGCGAGGCTGTCCGGGGCCTTGAATGTCATGACATTCCTTATTTGCGTCGATCCAGGGGCAGGCGGTCGAGTCTGGGAGCCCCGTCACGGCTGGGCGGGAGCAAGAAAATCTGGCGGCGAGTGTAACACAGGGTGTTACCCCGCCAAGCGTCCCCACAGGGCACTTTCCGTTCTAAAGATTGGTCGTGGGCATCTGTCCATGAAAATGGATTGTCCTACAATCTGAGATAAGCCCCGCGACAGCAATGACCTGGAGAATTCGATGTTCGAACGCCTGCCTTCACACTGGATGCTCGCCCTGAAAAAGGTCGGCTACTGGATCTGGCTGATCCCGGTACTGGGCATCCCGCTGAGCTATCACTGGTCACAGGGCAGCGCCCATGCAGACGCCTGGCCCTGGCTGGTGATCGGCGTGGTGTTCGGCGTGATTCCCCTGCTGGACTTCGTCGTCGGTCGCGACCCGGCCAACCCGGATGAGCGCGACGAAGTGCCGGCCCTGGAAGCTCAGGGCTACTACCGCCTGCTGAGCCTGGCCACGGTGCCGCTGCTGCTGGCGATGCTGGTGTGGAGCGGCTGGGTATTCGCCACGTACGAAGGCTGGAGCTGGGTCGGCAAGCTCGGCTGGGTGCTGTCGGTCGGTACGGTGATGGGCGCCATCGGCATCACCGTGTCGCACGAGCTGATCCACAAGGACGCACTCCTGGAGCAGAATGCTGGCGGCCTGCTACTGACAGCGGTGTGCTACGCCGGCTTCAAGGTGGAGCATGTGCGCGGCCATCACGTTCACGTCTCCACGCCCGAGGATGCCTCCTCCTCACGCTTCGGCCAGAGCCTCTATGCCTTTTTGCCCCACGCCTACAAGCACAACTTTCTCAACGCCTGGAAGCTGGAGGCCGAGCGTCTCAAGCGGCGCGGCCTGCCGGCACTGCACTGGCGCAACGAGCTGATCGGGTGGTACGCCATCAGCGCGCTCATGCTGCTCGGCTTCACCCTCGCCTTCGGCTGGCTGGGCGCCCTGTTCTTCCTCGGCCAGGCGTTCATCGCCTTTACCCTGCTGGAGATCGTCAACTACGTCGAACACTACGGCCTGCACCGGCGCAAGCTGGATAATGGCCGCTACGAGCGCACCAATGCGCACCATTCCTGGAACAGCAATTTCCTGCTGACCAACCTGTTTCTCTTCCACCTGCAGCGCCACTCCGACCACCACGCCTACGCCAAGCGCCGCTACCAGGTGCTGCGCCATTTCGACGACAGCCCGCAGCTGCCCAATGGCTATGCCGGGATGATCGTGCTCGCGGTGTTCCCACCGCTGTGGCGCGCCGTGATGGACCCCAGGGTGCGCGCCTACTACGCCGGCGAAGAGCACCAACTGAGTGAGTCGCAGTTGACGTAAGCCTCCTGCTCCAGCAACCCCGGCTGCGCAAGCTCCCGGGGTTTTGCTTTTGCAGGGTGTCGCGGGGCCGCCCAGGCTGTGCGCACCAGTGCTGTGCCATGTGTACCCGTGGTCATTGGTGCGCGCGGCGCCCCCCCCTTCGGCCCCCTGGCAGAGCCCTCGCAGGCATGAAAGTCACCCAGGGTGCGCCATGCGCACCAACCATTCGCCGCCGAACATTTGTGCGCGAGGCCCAGGCAGCCCCGCGACATCCTGCGTAACCCCCGCAGCAGAGCACTCGCTGGCACGAAAACCGCTACGCTCAGAGCATCAATCCCGCCCGCCGCGCTGATAACTGAAATGCATGACAAGAAGCTGACCACGAGGTCAAATATTTGTTGACCCAAAAGTCAGAAAACTCTAGATTGCCCCCATGGCCAATCACGCCCGGACCTTGCAATGCGTGCGCATTACCCGGCGAGCCACCGATTCATAACAATAAAGTGCCTGGAGGTCGTCCTTGATCCAGTTTTTACTCAACCGGGAGCTGCGCACCGAGCATGCCCTGGACCCCAACGTCACCGTGCTCAACTACCTGCGTGAACACGTCGGCAAAACCGGAACCAAGGAAGGCTGCGCCTCCGGCGACTGTGGTGCCTGCACCGTGGTGGTCGGTGAGCTGATTGGGGAGCGCGTGCGCTATCGCACCCTCAACTCCTGCCTGACCTTCGTCTCCAGCCTGCACGGCAAGCAGCTGATCACCGTCGAAGACCTCAAGCACCAGGGCCAACTGCACAGCGTGCAACAGGCAATGGTCGACTGCCACGGCTCGCAGTGCGGCTTCTGCACACCCGGCTTCATCATGTCGCTGTTCGCCCTGCAGAAGAATTCGAAGGGTTATGACAAGGGCGCAACGATGGAGGCCCTGGCCGGCAACCTGTGCCGCTGCACCGGCTACCGCCCGATCATCGATGCCGCCGAGCAGGCCTGCTGCCAGAAGCAGCCGGATCAGTTCGATGCCTTCGAAAGCAACACCGTGGCCCAGCTCCAGGCCATCGCCCCGCGTGAAACCGCCGAGCTCAACAGTGGCGACAAGCGCTGCCTGGTGCCGCTGACCGTGGCCGACCTGGCCGACCTCTATGCTGCCAACCCCGAGGCACGCCTGCTCGCCGGTGGCACCGACCTGGCCCTGGAAGTCACCCAGTTCCACCGTGAACTGCCGGTGATGATCTACGTCGGCCACATCGAAGACATGAAGCGCATCGAAGTAACCGACAGCGCCATCGAAATCGGCGCTGCCGCAGCGCTGTCCGACTGCTACGAAGCGCTGTCGCGCGAATACCCGGACTTCGGCGAACTGCTGCATCGCTTCGCCTCGCTGCAGATCCGCAACCAGGGCACCCTGGGCGGCAACATCGGCAACGCCTCGCCCATCGGCGACGCTCCGCCGCTGCTGATCGCTCTTGGCGCGCAGATCGCCCTGCGCCAGGGCAACACCCGGCGCATCCTGCCGCTGCAGGACTACTTCCTCGATTACAAGGTGACCGCGCGCCAGGAAGCCGAATTCATCGAGAAGATCATCGTGCCGCGTGCCCAGGCGAATCAGGCGTTCCGCGCCTACAAGGTCTCCAAGCGCCTGGACGACGACATTTCCGCCGTCTGCGCCGCCTTCAACCTGACTATCGTCGAGGGCGTGGTCACCGCAGCGCGTATTGCCTTCGGCGGCATGGCCGCCATCCCCAAACGCGCCAGCGCCTGCGAAGCGGCACTGGTCGGCTCGGCCTGGTACCCGGGCGTGATCGAACGCGCCTGCGCCGCGCTGGGTGAAGACTTCACCCCGCTGTCGGATTTCCGCGCCAGCAAGGAATACCGCCTGCTCACTGCCCAGAACCTGCTGCGCAAGTTCTTCCTGGAGCAGCAGTCGCCCGAGGTCGAAACCCGGGTTACCGCTTACGCCTAAGAGCCTGTTCTAAGGGCGCAGTGAATTGATACGCCGCCGGCCCGCCCGGCGGCATGCGAAGTTTTGGAGGCGAAGATGTCCAGTCATATCGAACACAAATCCCAGGAAGAGCTGGCCGCCCTGTTCCGCGCCGGCATGACCAGCGGCGTCGGCAAGAGCGTCAAGCACGAGAGCGCGGACAAGCACGTGTCCGGTGAAGCGGTCTATGTCGACGACCGCCTGGAATTCCCCAACCAGTTGCACGTCTACGCGCGCCAGTCGGATCGCGCCCATGCGCGCATCCTGCGTATCGACACCCGCCCCTGCTACGAATTTCCAGGCGTGGCCATCGCCATCACCAAGGATGACGTACCCGGTCAGTTGGACATCGGCCCGGTGGTCGCCGGTGATCCATTGCTGGCTGACGGCAAGGTCGAGTACGTGGGCCAGGTGGTGCTGGCGGTAGCTGCTGACAGTCTGGAAACCGCGCGCAAGGCGGCCATGGCCGCGATCGTCGAATACGAGGACCTGGAGCCGGTGCTCGACGTGGTCGAGGCCTTGCGCAAGAAGCACTTCGTGCTCGCCAGCCACACCCACCGCATCGGTGACTCGGCCAGCAAGCTCGCAAGCGCCCCGCGTCGCCTGCAGGGCAGCCTGCATATCGGTGGCCAGGAGCACTTCTATCTGGAAACCCAGATTTCCTCGGTCATGCCCAGCGAAGACGGCGGCATGCTGGTCTACACCTCGACGCAGAACCCCACCGAGGTACAGAAGCTGGTGGCCGAAGTGCTCGGCGTGCCGATGAACAAGATCGTCATCGACATGCGCCGCATGGGTGGCGGCTTCGGCGGCAAGGAAACCCAGGCCGCCGGCCCGGCGTGCCTGTGCGCAGTGATTGCGCACCTCACCGGCCGGCCGACCAAGATGCGCCTGCCGCGCATGGAAGACATGAGCATGACCGGCAAGCGTCATCCCTTCTACGTCGAGTACGACGTCGGCTTCGATGACGACGGCCTGCTGCACGGCATCGAGATGGATCTGGCCGGCAACTGCGGCTACTCGCCGGATCTCTCCGGCTCCATCGTCGACCGCGCCATGTTCCACTCGGACAACGCCTACTTCCTCGGCAACGCCACCATCAACGGTCATCGCTGCAAGACCAACACCGCCTCGAACACCGCCTACCGCGGTTTCGGCGGCCCGCAGGGCATGGTCGCCATCGAGGAAGTGATGGACGCCGTCGCCCGCAGCCTGGGCAAGGACCCGCTGGACGTGCGCAAGCTCAACTACTACGGCAAGACCGAGCGCAACGTCACCCACTACCACCAGACCGTCGAGCACAACGTCATTCACGAAATGACTGCCGAGCTGGAGGAGAGCTGCGAGTACGCCAAGCGTCGTGAAGAAATTCGCGCCTTCAACGCCAAGAGCCCGGTATTGAAGAAAGGCCTGGCCATGACCCCGGTGAAATTCGGCATCAGCTTCACCGCCACTTTCCTCAACCAGGCCGGCGCGCTGATCCACATCTACACCGACGGCTCGATCCACCTCAATCATGGCGGCACCGAGATGGGCCAGGGCCTCAACACCAAGGTCGCGCAGGTCGTGGCCGAGGTGTTCCAGGTCGATATCGAGCGCATCCAGATCACCGCCACCAACACCGACAAGGTGCCGAATACGTCGCCAACCGCCGCCTCCAGCGGCGCCGACCTCAACGGCATGGCGGCGAAGAACGCGGCGGAGATCATCAAGCAGCGCCTGGTGGACTTCCTGGTGCGCGAGTACAAGGTCAGCACGGAAGACGTCGAATTCCGCAATGGTCAGGTGCGCGTGCGCGATCAGTTCCTGTCCTTCGAGGAGATGATCCAGAAGGCCTACTTCGGCCAGGTCTCGCTGTCTTCGACCGGCTTCTACCGCACGCCGAAGATTTACTACGACCGCGACAAGGCCGCCGGCCGTCCCTTCTACTACTACGCCTACGGCGTGGCCTGCGTGGAAGTGCTGGTCGACACCCTGACCGGCGAATACCGCATGCTGCGCGGCGACATACTGCATGACGTCGGCGACTCGCTGAACCCGGCCATCGACATTGGCCAGGTCGAGGGCGCCTTCGTCCAGGGCATGGGCTGGCTGACCATGGAAGAACTGGTGTGGAACGCCAAGGGCAAGCTGATGACCAACGGGCCGGCCAGCTACAAGATCCCGGCCATCGCGGACATGCCCATCGACCTGCGCGTGAAGCTGGTGGAGAACCGCAAGAACCCGGAAGACACCGTGTTCCACTCCAAGGCCGTCGGCGAACCGCCGTTCATGCTCGGCATCGCCGCCTGGTGTGCCCTGAAGGACGCCGTGGCCAGCCTGGCAGACTACAAGGTGCAGCCGCAGATCGACGCCCCGGCTACCCCCGAGCGCGTGCTCTGGGGCGTGGAGCAGATGCGCAAGTTGAAACAAGCCAGAACAAGCGCCGTCGAAATGGAAACGGTCGGAGCGTAGGGTGGGCTTCAGCCCACCAACATCAACGGGGGTGTATTGGTGGGCTGAAGCCCACCCTCCCCCCAAACCACGGTGCACAACAATGACAAAACACACCGAACCGAATAACCGCCCTGCTCGCCCGGCACCGGAGCCGATTCTCGACCCTTCGCCGAGCAACTGGCGCCTGCCGCGCCCGGGACAGACCACGCCTTCCTGGAGGCTGAGCAAATGAGCTGGATCAGCGCCCTCGCCGACCTGCAGCAACAAGGTGAAGCCTGCGTTCTGGTGACCATCATCGAAGAGCGAGGCTCGACGCCGCGCAACGCCGGCTCGAAGATGGTGGTCACCGCCGAGCGCATCTTCGAAACCATCGGCGGCGGTCATCTGGAATACAAGGCCATGGAGATGGCGCGCGAGATGCTCGCCACGCGCAGCCAGGACACGCGCCTGGAGCGCTTCTCCCTCGGCGCCAGCCTCGGCCAGTGCTGCGGCGGCGCCACCGTGCTGCTGTTCGAGCCCATGGGCCAGCCACAGGCGCAGATCGCCGTGTTCGGCGCCGGCCACGTCGGCCGCGCACTGGTACCACTGCTCGCCAGCCTGCCGTGCAAGGTGCGCTGGATCGACTCGCGGGAGAACGAGTTTCCCGAGCAGATCCCCGCTGGCGCGCAGAAGATCCTGAGCGACGAGGTGGTCGACGAGGTGGAGAACATGCCGCCCGGCAGTTACTACATCGTCATGACCCACAACCACCAGCTCGACCTGGAGCTGACTGCGGCGATCCTCAAGCGCGGCGACTTCGCCTACTACGGCCTGATCGGCTCAAAGACCAAACGCGTCAGGTTCGAGCATCGCCTGCGCGAACGTGGCTTCGAGGAAAGCCTGATGGCCCGCATGCGCTGCCCCATGGGCCTGGCCGAGGTGAAGGGCAAACTGCCGGTGGAAATTGCCGTGTCCATCGCCGGCGAAGTGATCGCCACCTATAACGCAAGCTTCGGCCAGGACGTGAAGAAAGGCGAATCCAGCATCGCCAAGCTGCTGCCGGCCTCGCGCCGGTCCTGACTACTCTGCCTAATTCACGCCGCGCCCAGTAGGGTGCGCCGCGCGCACCAATAACACCGCATTGTCCGTGGTGCGCACAGCCTAGGCGGCCCCGCGAACCCTACGCACTGCCCGCTCAATCGAGACCTAACAGATGACCACCAATATCAAAGCCTACCGCGCCGCCATCCTGCATAGCCTCGCCGACCCGGCCGTCGTCGGCGTCGAGCCGTCCTACCAGTATTTCGAGGACGGCATCCTGCTGATCGAGAACGGCAAAGTCGCCCAGGTCGGCGCAGCTGCCGAATTGCTGCCGAAGCTGGCCGGCGTCGACATTCAGCACTACCGCGACGCGCTGATCACGCCCGGCTTCATCGACACCCATATCCACTACCCGCAGACCGGCATGATCGCCTCCTATGGCGAGCAGTTGCTGGACTGGCTCAACACCTACACCTTCCCCACCGAGAAACAGTTCGCCGACAAGGCGCACGCCAGCGACGTGGCGGCGATCTTCCTCAAGGAACTGCTGCGCAATGGCACCACCACCGCCCTGGTGTTCGGCAGCGTGCACCCGCAGTCGGTGGACGCCTTCTTCGAGCAGGCCGACAAGCTCAACCTGCGCATGATCGCCGGCAAGGTGCTGATGGATCGCAACGCCCCGGACTACCTGACCGACACCGCCGAATCCGGCTACGCCGAGAGCAAGGCATTGATCGAGCGCTGGCACGGCAAGGGCCGCCTGCACTACGCGGTCACCCCGCGCTTCGCGCCCACCAGTACCCCGGAGCAACTGGACCTGGCCGGTAAGCTGTTCGGCGAGTATCCCGATCTGTACATGCACACCCATATTTCCGAGAACAAGGCCGAGGTGGCCTGGGTCAAGGAGCTGTTCCCCGAGCGCAAGGGCTACCTGGACGTCTACGACCACCACAGGCTGATCGGCCCACGCGCGGTGTTCGCCCATGGCGTGCACCTGTGCGACGACGAATGCCAGCGCCTGGCCGAGACCGGCTCGGCGGTCGCCTTCTGCCCGACCTCCAACCTGTTCCTGGGTAGCGGCCTGTTCGACCTGAACAAACTGGAAGCCCATGGTGTGCGCGTCGGCCTGGGCACCGATGTCGGCGCCGGCACCAGCTTCAGCCAGCTGCAATCGCTGAACGAGGCGTACAAGATCATGCAACTGCAGGGCAAGAAACTCGACCCGTTCAAGTCGCTGTATCTGGCCACGCTGGGCGGCGCCAACGCGCTGTACCTGGACGACAAGCTGGGCAACTTCCTGCCCGGCAAGGACGCCGACTTCCTGGTGCTGGACTACAACGCCACGCCGCTGATCAGCTACCGCATGCAGCAGGCCAGGAGCCTGGAAGAACGCCTGTTCGCCCTGACCATGCTCGGCGATGACCGCACCGTGAAGGAAACCTTCGCCGCCGGCGTATCGGTGCACCAGCGTTAAGCGCGGGGTGTACCGCGCGATCCACGGGCCGACCTAGGGTGCGCCGCGCGCACCAAGGGCCGCACGGGAATTGCGGCGGACAGGGTGGCGCAGGGTGGAGGTCGTTTTTCACATCCAGCAAAGCGGTGGATCGATAAAGCGCGATCCACCCTACGGATTGACGGGTCGGTTCGCGGCGCTGAACGCCAATTTTGCAGGCGCAGATGAGAGCGGTACGCCGCGTAATCCACCCTGAACATCAACCGTTCCCAGATCGAGCACACCGGCCAATTTCACGTGGCCATGGTGCGCACGGCGCACCCTACCGCGCTGGATACGAAAAAGCCCCGATGCGCGAGCATCGGGGCTTTCTTGTTACACGCAACAAATCAGCGGTTGGCAGCACTGCGGCCGGGCTTCTTCTTGGTCTGGAGCAGGTGCGAGAACACTGCGTGCAGATCGTCCGAGGCGCTTTCCTCGTCCAGATTCAGCTTGCTGTCGATGTGATCCATGTGATGCATCATCAGGTGTACGGCACGCTCGGCATCGCGCGCCTCGATGGCGTCGATCAGTTGGTTGTGCTCGTCATAGGAGCAATGCGAACGGCTGCCGCTTTCGTACTGGGCGATGATCAGCGAGGTCTGCGACACCAGGCTGCGCTGGAAACTTACCAGCGGCGCATTACGCGCGGCCTCGGCCAACTTCAGGTGGAACTCGCCGGACAGGCGAATACCTGCACCTCGATCGCCGCGTGAGAAGCTGTCCTGCTCGTCCTTGACCATCTGGCGCAGCTCGGCCAGTTGCTCGGCGGTCGCGTGCTCGACGGCCAGCTCGGTGATGGCGCGCTCGACCAGACGGCGCGCGTAGAAGATCTGCCGCGCTTCTTCGACGCTCGGGCTGGCCACTACCGCGCCACGGTTCGGGCGCAGCAACACCACGCCCTCATGAGCCAGACGCGAAAGGGCGCGACGGATGATGGTGCGACTGACGCCGAAGATCTCACCCAGCGCCTCTTCGCTCAGCTTGGTGCCGGGCGCCAGACGCTGCTCGAGAATGGCATCGAAGATATGGGCATATACGACATCGTCCTGAGTCCCGCTGCGGCTGCTTTTGCCCACGCGCGGCTGCTTCTTGAGAGGCTGCAATTGATCGTTCATTCTGGCTCGCGTCAATGAGAGTCGGCGACACTGCGACTCTACTGTGTTCTACCCGGTAGCTGACAAGCTCCGAGCGAAAAAACATCAGAAAAAAATTCAGGCAATTGTACACAAGTCAACCAGCCACTACACCCTTCGTTGTATGACGTCATAGCTGAGCTACCGGCAGCTCATCGCCTGAGGCTGAGCGCAGAACAACCAATTCTTTCCTTATATATAGCTGCCTCATTCAGGCCATTAGCGGCTAAGAATCTTCAACGGCTGACGAATCGTTGCCCGGCCGATAGAAGCCTCCCAGTCGGCCATAACCATATCTCTTTGTTTTAAAAGAACTTAACCCTGAAGACCGAGAAGATTGTCGCCAAATCCCTACGCACCCACGGCGGCACGGCCCATTGGTGCGATCAATGCAACATTAAAAACATTAATTGCATTTTTTGTATACAACATCATAATCGCGCCTGAGTGACTTCTTGACCGCTCGGTCAACAACTTAGCCAGGAAGCACCGTCGAAAACACCGCCTGCCTCAGAGAGCATTGTTCTTGCGCAACGCTCTGGGCGGTACACAACAAGAGAGATGAGGAGTACCCGCTGTGGAAAGCGTCAAACAAGAACAACACGCGAATCAACTGGCAAGAGGTGGCCTGCTCGACCGCTTCTTCAAACTGACCGAGCACCGCACCACCATCAAGACCGAACTGCTGGCCGGCCTGACGACCTTCGTCACCATGGCCTACATCATCTTCGTCAACCCCAACATCATGGCCACCGCCGGCATCGATCACGGCGCCGCGTTCGTCGCCACCTGCATCGGCGCGGCCCTGGGCTGTTTCCTGATGGGGCTGTACGCCAACTGGCCGGTCGGCCTGGCACCCGGCATGGGCCTGAACGCCTTCTTCACCTACACCGTCGTCGGTGAAATGGGCTACAGCTGGGAGATCGCACTGGGCGCAGTGTTCATTTCCGGCGTGCTGTTCATGATCATGAGCCTGTCGAAGATTCGCGAATGGCTGCTCAACAGCATTCCGATGAGCCTGCGCTTCGCCATGGGTGCCGGGGTCGGCCTGTTCCTCGGCCTGATCGGCCTGAAGACCGCCGGCATCGTCGTCGACAGCCCGGCCACCCTGCTGACCATGGGTTCGTTCAGTAACCCTTCGGCGCTGCTGGCTGCCGTGTGCTTCCTGATGATCGCCGTGCTCAGCCACCGCAACGTGTTTGGCGCCATTCTCTTCAGCATGCTCGGCGTGACCGCAATCGGCTGGGCCCTGGGCCTGGTGGAATACGGTGGCCTGGTGTCGATGCCGCCGAGCCTGGCCCCGACCTTCCTGGCCATGGACATCGCCGGCGCGTTCAACGTGGCGATGATCAGCGTGATTCTGGCGTTCCTCTTCGTGAACATGTTCGACACCGCCGGCACCCTGATGGGCGTGGCCCATCGCGCCAATCTGGTGGATGAAGATGGCAAGATCCAGAACCTGTCCAAGGCCCTGAAAGCCGATTCCACCTCGAGCGTCGTGGGCGCCATGGTCGGCTGCCCGCCGGTGACCAGCTACGTGGAAAGCGCTGCAGGCGTCGCCGCCGGTGGCCGCACTGGCCTGACTGCCATCACCGTCGGCCTCCTGTTCCTAGCGGCGATGTTCTTCGCACCGCTGGCCGGCATGATTCCCGCCTACGCCACCGCAGGCGCGCTGATCTACGTCGCGATGCTGATGATGAGCGGCATGGCGCACATCGATTGGAAGGACCACACCGACACCATCCCGGCCATCGTGACCGTGGTGATGATGCCGCTGACCTTCTCCATCGCCAACGGCATCGCCCTGGGCTTCCTCACCTACGCCACGCTGAAACTGCTGACAGGCCAGAGTGACAAGGTCTCGCTGAGCCTGTACGTGCTATGCGTGATCTTCATCGCCAAGTTCGCCTTCCTCTGACGGCAAACACCCCGCGCCGAGCGAAGCCCCGGCTATGTGCCGGGGCTTTGCGTTTGGTCCGAAAAAACCAGGCGGCGCACCCTACGCGCGAGCAAAAAAAAAGCCCGCAGTGTGAGCGGGCGTAAGGACTCAAACGAGTCTGAGGGTGACAAGCATTCGTCTGGCAGGCGTCTGGCCCGCCAGTCACTCAGCTACCGCGATAGGTGGAGTAGCTGTAGGGGGAAATCAGCAGCGGCACGTGGTAGTGCTCCTGGCCGGCGTCGATGCCGAAACGCAGGACCACGACATCGAGAAATGCCGTGTCCGGCAGCTTCACGCCACGGGCGCGGTAGTAGTCGCCGGCGTGGAAATGCAGCTGGTAAACGCCCGTGCGGTAGTCGTCACCCTGCAGCACCGGCGCATCGCAACGGCCGTCATGGTTGGTGGTAACGCTGTTGATCAGTTCCAGCTGCGCGCCTTCGACGCGGTACAGCTCGACCTTGATGTCACTCCCTGGGCAGCCGTGCGCGGCATCCAGTACATGTGTAGTCAAACGTCCCATGGGTCTCGGATGCCCGCAGCGCCTCACGCCCTACGAACACCACACCTCCTCTACTCTGTTGAAATCGGCTCGTCGCAGTGCTCCGACGCAATGGCAGGATAGCACGCAGATCGAATATAAAACATTTTACTCATAAATTGTACACAATAAACCCCATGCAGATGCCATGCGCGCACCAAATCGGCTCACTACCCACGACATCGCCAACCAGCAACCACGGTACAACCAGCACGCATTGCTGACCGCCTCGGCAATTTTTTTGCCTTGGCACGCAGAGAAGAAAATGATGAAAAGTCGATTTACAAACGGCAACCAACTTTGTATACAATTAGCCATCCCGGTCGCGTAGCCGTCGATTACCCGGCACGCAGTGACCGCAACGTTCCAGATAGGAAGACTGCAGTGAACGCTGATTACCCACGCGATTTGATCGGCTACGGCGCAACCCCACCCCACCCGCACTGGCCGGACGATGCCCGCATCGCCCTGTCTTTCGTGCTCAATTATGAAGAAGGCGGCGAGCGCAATATCCTGCACGGCGACAAGGAGTCCGAGGCCTTCCTCTCCGAGATGGTCTCCGCCCAGCCGCTGCAGGGCCAGCGCAACCTGTGCATGGAGTCGCTCTATGAGTACGGCAGCCGCACCGGTGTCTGGCGCCTGCTCAACCTGTTCAAGAAGCACGACATTCCGCTGACCATCTTCGCCGTGGCCATGGCCGCCCAGCGTCACCCCGAGGTGATTCGCGAAATGGTCGCCGCCGGCCACGAGATCTGCAGCCACGGCTATCGCTGGATCGACTACCAGAACATGGACGAAGCCACCGAGCGCGAGCACATGCTCGAGGCCATCCGCATCCTCACCGAACTGACCGGCGAGCGCCCGCTGGGCTGGTACACCGGCCGCCTGGGCCCGAACACCCGGCGCATCGTGCGTGAGGAAGGCGGCTTCCTCTACGACTCCGACACCTACGACGACGACCTGCCCTACTGGGACCCGGCCAGCACCACAGAAAAGCCGCACCTGGTGATCCCCTACACCCTGGACACCAACGACATGCGCTTCACCCAGGTACAGGGCTTCAACAAGGGCGACGATTTCTTCGAATACCTCAAGGATGCCTTCGACGTGCTCTACGCCGAGGGCGAAGCCGGCGCACCGAAGATGCTGTCGATCGGCATGCACTGCCGTCTGCTCGGCCGCCCGGCGCGCCTGGCCTCGCTGGCGCGCTTCATCGACTACGTGAAGAGCCATGACAAGGTCTGGTGCGCCCGCCGCGTCGACATCGCCAGGCACTGGCACGCCACCCATCCCTTCCGTGCGACCGAATGAGAGAGCTGCCCATGAGCCGTTTCCAGACCCTGACCCCTTCCCAGCTGAGCCGCGACGCGTTCGTTGCCGCCTTCGCCGACATCTACGAGCACTCGCCCTGGGTCGCCGAGAAAGCTTACGACCTGGGTCTCGACGAGAGCGTCGACGACATCGATAGCCTGCAGCAGCGCATGGCCGACATTCTCCTGTCCGCCAGCCATGAGGCGCAGCTGGCACTGATCAACGCGCACCCGGACCTGGCCGGCAAGGCCGCCGTACGTGGCGAACTGACCGCCTCCAGCACCGCCGAGCAGTCCGGTGCCGGCATCCACGAATGCACCGCCGAAGAGTTCGCGCGCTTCACCGAACTCAACGACGCCTACAAGGCCAGGTTCGGCTTCCCCTTCATCAAGGCCGTCAAGGGCAGCAACCGCCACCAGATCCTGGCCGCCTTCGAGGAGCGCATTCACAACACGCCGGAGCAGGAATTCCAGACTGCCCTGGCCGAGATCAACAAGATCGCCCTCTTCCGCCTGCAGCAGCTGTAAGCGCTGCAGCCTCCCCACCCGAACAGAACAAGTAGAACAGCCATGCGTAGCCTGACCATCGAGCCCCTGAGCAAAGAAGCCTTCGCCCCCTTCGGTGACGTGATCGAAACCGACGGCAGCGACTTCTTCATGATCAACAACGGTTCCACCCGCCGCTATCACAAGCTGGCCAGCGTGGAGACCGCACAGCCGGAGGATCAGGCCATCATCAGCATCTTCAGCGCCGAGTCGCTGGAGATGCCGTTGACCATCCGCATGCTGGAACGCCATCCGCTGGGCAGCCAGGCCTTCATTCCGCTGCTCGGCAACCCCTTTCTGATCGTGGTCGCGCCAGTTGGCGATGTACCTGTATCAGGGTCCGTCCGTGCCTTCCTCAGCAATGGCAGGCAGGGCATCAATTACCATCGCGGCGTCTGGCACCACCCGGTGCTGACGATCGAAAAGCGGGATGACTTCCTGGTGGTTGATCGCAGTGGTTCCGGCAACAACTGCGATGAGCATTTTTTCAATGAGGACGAGCTCCTTCTCCTCAAACCCCACCAATAAGAGAAGCCCGGGGCTGGCGTGCCTATCCCGGGAAAGAGGTACAGATCGTGGAAGCACATTTCACCGAATGGCTAAACCTGGGCATCCGCTGGATCCATATGATCACCGGTATCGCCTGGATCGGCGCATCGTTCTATTTCGTCTGGCTGGAGAACAACCTCAACCGTAGCAATCCCCGCGAGGGCCTGTCGGGCGACCTCTGGGCGATTCACGGCGGCGGTATCTACCACCTGGAAAAGTACAAGCTGGCTCCGCCGAAAATGCCGGAGAACCTGCACTGGTTCAAATGGGAGGCCTACGCCACCTGGCTGTCGGGCATCGCCCTGATGCTGGTGGTGTACTACCTCAACCCGAGCCTGTACCTGATCAAGCCGGGCGTCGAACTGGCACCAGCCATGGGCATCGTCATCGGCTTCGGCTCGATGATCGCCGGCTACGTGGCGTATCACTTTCTCTGTGACTCGCCGCTGGGCAAACGCCCGGCCCT
The DNA here is from genome assembly GCF_048269965.1 of Pseudomonas sp. Classification (GTDB taxonomy): domain Bacteria; phylum Pseudomonadota; class Gammaproteobacteria; order Pseudomonadales; family Pseudomonadaceae; genus Aquipseudomonas. The sequence goes on from NZ_JBLWTV010000009.1 coordinate 158,831, forward strand.
GCTCGGCGCCGTGCTGTTCGTGCTGATCATCGCTGCGGCCTATGGCTTCAGCCAGATCTTCAGCGGCCGCGCCGCGTACATCCATGTCGGCGCCATCATCGGCACCATCATGGTCGGCAACGTGTTCTTCACCATCATGCCGGCTCAGCGCGCGCTGGTTAAGGCCATCGAAGACAACACCACGCCGGACCCGACCCTGCCGGCAAAAGGCCTGCTGCGCTCGCGCCACAACAACTACTTCACCCTGCCAGTGCTGTTCATCATGATCAGCAACCACTTCCCGAGCACCTACGGCAGTCAGTACAACTGGCTGATCCTGGCCGGTATCGCGATTCTGGCCGTGCTGGTGCGCCACTACTTCAACACCCGCCATGACAGCAGCAAGTACGTCTGGACCCTGCCGGCCGCAGCGCTGGGCATGATCTGCCTGGCTTACGTCACCGGCCCGCAAACGCAATCGGTCAGCGCACCGGCAACGGCCCAAGCCCCGGCGATCAAGTACGCTCCCGTTCCTGCTACCGGCCGCCCCGGCAACCCCTCCACAACCAGCAAGCCTGCTGTAGAGGAAACCCAGGCCAAAGCCGATACAAGCGAGGCCTCACCTACTGCCGCTGACAGCGCGATACCTGCCGCCAGCACCGATTTCGCCCAAGTCGAAAGCGTGATCCATGAGCGTTGCACCGTGTGCCATTCGTCCAGCCCCACCAGCCCGATGTTCAGCACCGCACCGGCCGGCTTCATGCTCGACACCCCCGAGCAGATCAAGGCGCAGGCAGCGAAGATCCACGCGCAGACCGTGGCCACGCAGATCATGCCGCTGGGCAACATCACCCAGATGACCCAGGACGAACGCGACCTGATTGGCTCATGGATCGATCAGGGCGCCCAGCTCAACTGATCCACTGCAATGCCGCGCCCCTGAGCGCGGCATTTTCTTGCCGACCCCGCCTGGATGCTCGCCAACGCTGTCAGTGCGCGACGCCGCGCCGCACGCCCCGCCAACAACACCAAGCCCCCGCCTTGCCAGTCGCAGCCTGCCACGCGTGCCGCGCGCAGCCCGTCGCGACCCGACACGCCGCCAGGCAGAGGGCTACGCCGACCGCCGCCCTGACTGCGCACCGATTCATGTACACAATATGAAAACAAGTTGTTCTTTTAACTGTGAACAAATTGCTATAGTCGAGTCATTCTGAGCAAGCGAGCAAGGTCGTCCGCCTACAGAACAGAGGCCACGTGAAGCCTCGCCAAGCCCATGAGCCGATAAAAACAACTGGCAGGCGCTGCTATGACCACGACTCCCTGCGCACAGACCACAGCTGCGCCTGCAAGCAGCGACCTGAGCGCCCCACCCGCCACTCACCAGCAGTTGCCAGGCGCGCCCCGGTTGAACCGGGACGGCCGCCCCACCGACTTGCCGATCCAGCCCCGTGGCTGGCTACAGGAGCAATCAGCCTGGCAAGCCCCCAAAGCATGTTCTGACCACCCCGACAAAAAGGAAGCACCGATGAAGCTCAACCCTCTGTTCCGTGGCCTGGCCATTTCGGCTGGCTTGCTTGTTGCCCTGGGTGCCAGTGCCGGCGACCTCCCCCTCCAGCAAGACCGCAGCCCGACCACCCTGGACGGCCGCGACAATGACAGCCTCAAGCCACCCACGACACCAGCCGCCGGCCCAGGGGCACAGGCGACAAGCCGCTTTCAAACCCTGACCCCATCGCGCCTGAGCCGTGCAGACTTTATCAAGGCCTTCGCCGACATCTACGAGCACTCGCCCTGGGTCGCCGAGCAGGCGTTTGACCTGGGCCAGGACGAGCGCATCGACGAGATTGACGGCCTGCATCAGCGCATGGCCGGTCTGATGCTCAGGGCCAGCCATGCCGCACAGCTGGCCCTGATCAACGCTCACCCGGACCTGGCCGGCAAGGCCGCCGTGCGCGGCGAGTTGACCGCCGCCTCTACCGCGGAGCAGGCCGGCGCGGGCATCAATGAATGCACCGCCGAGGAGTTCGCCCGCTTTACCGAACTCAACGCTGCCTACAAGGCCAAGTTCGGCTTCCCCTTCATCATGGCGGTGAAGGGCAGCAATCGGCACCAGATCCTGGCGGCCTTCGAGGAGCGGATTCACAACACCCCGGACGAGGAATTCGCCTACGCCCTGGCCGAGATCAACAAGATCGCGCTGTTTCGCTTGCAAGCGCTGTAAGCCTCACGCGCAGGCCTTCAGCGCCTGCGCGTCAACCTCGTCCATCGCTCACGCCTGAGGATTGTCGCCCTCGACCATCCGAACCTGAGCGGTCGCGGCGACGCCCTCGCTCCCCCAAAGCCGCCCGATCCGGGCACTTTCGTTCCGTCCCCCAGCCGCTGCAACCGATCAGGCTCAACCGCCCAGGGCATGGCGTCGGCCACCTGAGCGAGCGGCCAAGCCATTGTGCACAATCTTTAAATAAATTGTTTTTAACCATGTCCACGAGTTGCTATAGTCGGCACATCCTGACCGACCGGACAATTTTTCGATCGATCGGAGCAGAGGTGCCGTGAAGCCTCGTGTAAGAACCTGTGCAAAGTCTCGCGAGCTAGAGCAATGCAAGGCAAAAACAGGCGAGGGCCAGTCGGAGTCGCGCTCGACTTTACGAGTTGTAAATGAGCAGTCCGAGCCTGTTTTTAACGCAGCAGTGCCGACGCGCAGCAGACTTTGAACAAGTTCTAAGCCCATGACCGTATAAAAACAAAATGGCAGGCTATGACATGACCACAGACAGCAACACCCAAGCCCCAGCTGCGCCCGTCGGCAACAGCGACCTGATCTATCAGCTGGACGACACACCAGCTTTCGCCCCAGCCATCTTCGCGGCGCTGCAGCATGTGCTGGCCAGCTTCGTCGGCATCATCACCCCAACCCTGATCGTTGGCAGTGCTCTGGGCCTTGGCGCCCATGTACCTTATCTGGTGAGCATGGCGCTGTTCGTCTCCGGCCTCGGCACCTTCGTCCAGGCCAAACGCATCGGCCCTATCGGTTCCGGCCTGTTGTGCCTGCAGGGCACCAGCTTCGGTTTTCTCAGCGTGATTCTCAGCGCCGGCTTCATCGTCAAGGGGCGCGGCGCCAGCGAGGAGGAGATACTCGCCACGCTGTTCGGCATCTGCTTCTGCGCCGCGTTCGTCGAGATTGCCTTCAGTCAGTTCATCAACAAGCTGCGCAAGGTGATCACCCCGGTGGTCACCGGTACCATCATCTGCCTGATGGGACTGTCGCTGATCAAGGTGGGCATGACCGATCTGGCCGGCGGCTATGGCGCGCCAGATCTCGGCGCCCTGCACCATCTGGCCCTCGGCGGTCTGGTGCTGGGCACCATCGTCGTGCTCAACCGCGCGTCCTCGCAGGTGCTGCGTCTTTCTGCAGTGATCATCGGCCTGACCCTGGGCTTTGCGGTGGCCTGGTTCACCGGCCGGGTGGACTTCGCCAACATGGCCGAGGTACCGCTGATCAGCGTGCCGCAACCGTTCAAGTACGGCTTCGGCTTCGACTGGATCGCCTTCGTACCGATCGCCGTGATCTTCCTGATCACCCCGCTGGAAACGGCAGGCGACCTGACCGCCAACTCGATCATCTCCAAGCAGCCGGTCAAAGGACCGCTGTACATGCGCCGGATCAAATCCGGGGTACTGGCCGACGGCTGCAACTCGGCGGTCGCCGCCATGTTCAACAGCTTGCCGATGACCACCTTCAGCCAGAACAACGGGGTGATCCAGCTCACCGGCGTGGCCAGCCGCCACGTGGGTTTCTACATCGCCAGCATCCTGGTGCTGCTGGGCCTGTTCCCGGTGGTGGGCGCGGTGTTGCAACTGATGCCCAAGCCGGTGCTCGGTGGCGCCACCCTGATCATGTTCGGCACTGTCGCGGTGGCCGGTATCAAGATTCTCAGCGAAGCCGGCCTGCACCGCCGCAACGTGCTGATCGTGGCCATTTCCCTGGGCCTTGGCCTGGGTGTAGCCGGCGTACCGGACGTGCTCTCGCACATGCCGGACGTCCTGAAGAACATCTTCGGCTCGCCCATCACCATCGGCGCCTTCAGCGCCATCGTGCTGAACATCTTCCTGCCCGACGAGAATCACGAAGTCGAGGAAGACGACTACGACCCCGAGGCGCACCTGCACACCGTGCTGCAGAACCGTCCGGAAGATGCAGCCAGCGACGACAGCAGCCTCAAGCCCCTCAGCCGCGACCTCGACCCGGCCGCCCGGCCGAGCTGACCCCAGACTCAGACCCAACTCCCGGCGGCACGCCGCCGGGAGAGGCACGCTTGCACGCCAACAATAAGGAAAACCCATGAAACTCAAGCATCTGCCCCACTGCCTCGCCCTGTCAGCCGGACTGTTCTGCGGCCAGCAGGCACTCGCCAGCGACCTGCTCTACTGGCAGGACAACAGCCTGTCGTACCTGTACGGCGAGAACTTCCAGCGCATGAACTTCAATGGCGAAGAACAGCGCACCCAGACCACCTTCACCTTCGAGCACGCCAGTGGCTGGGCCTGGGGCGACGTCTTCTACTTCCTCGATTACATCCGCGCCGACAACGTGCAGTCGCGCGGCAGCTTCGACAACGGCAGCTTCCGTCAGCATGACAAGAATTCCTTCTACTACATGGAGTTCTCCCCGCGCCTCAGCCTGAGCTGGCTGACCGGGCAGAAGCTGGCCGCCGGCCCGATCAAGGACGTGTTCGCCGCCTTCACCTACGAGAAAGGCGAAGGCGGCCCGGGTCCGGAGAACTACCTGTACGGTGTTGGCCTGGACTGGGAAGTGCCCGGCTTCACCTACTTCAAGACCAACCTGTATCAGGTGAAGATCAACAACCACACCTTCTTCACCGACGCGGACAGCAACGGCTACGCCACCCAGCTGACCGTCAGCGCGGCTTACCCGTTCAGCCTGGGCGACCAGGACTTCGTCGTCGACGGCTTCCTCGACTGGCGCTCGCCGTCGCGTGACGCAGGCACCCAGACCTCGGTCGGCTCCTCGATCCAGGTCAAGTGGGATGCGGGCAAGGCCCTGTTCGGCAAGGAGCGCCAGCTCTACGTGGGCACCGAGATCAACATGTGGCGCGCCAAATACGGCGTGAAACCGGTGGATGGTTCGGATGATCGTTTCGACCAGACCGCCGTGCAGGCACTGGTCAAGTATCACTTCTGACCACTGCCGCAACGTACTTGGCCGACGTCGGGTAGGGACGGCGGCCGGGTAAAAAGGGGGATGGGCGCTCGCGCCCCTCCCCCTTTTTCTTTGATCTTCATCTTTCCATGCACGGTGCGCTTGAGACCGGACTGGCAAATAAGTGTGTGCTTTCGGTGCTGCCCTATCCATTAACGCGTCGCCTGACCTGACGGGTTTCGCCCCTTACGGGCGACTCACTTGATTCGCTGCGCTCACCCTGCGGGCCAGCCTGCGGCTGTTACTGCGCTGCGCTTCGTAGCTCTTGCTTGTGCAAAGAAAGTAAGCAAAGAAACACACCCCTGCATACGAGCTAGGCGCCCCCGCCCTGCTGCGCCGGGGTTCCCTCCTTCCATCACCGCTCCAGGGGCACGCCGTGAAGGGCCATCCTTGGCCCATCACGGCTCTCGCGACATCCATGTCGCTCAACCCCTTCCACGGCGATTCCACTCGGCCTCCTGAAGGGGGCTTGGGCGTCGTCTGCAAGATCGCGCTTAAAAAGCAAAATCCAAACGCTGCCGACTTTGATCTTCCGGAGATTTCGCAAGCTCACGGCCCGGTCCCCTTCAGGAGGCCGAGCGGAGGTGTTGCGTAGGGGAGCGAGCCGCATGGATGCGGCGAAATACCGATGGCGGCCCCGCTTAATGGGCCAAGGATGGCCCATGTAAGCCGGCCACCGCAGCGGCGCCGGAGCGAGGAAACGCAGCGAATCAAGGTGTGGCGCCCGTAAGGGGCGCATCCCAAACGCTCAGCGGACTCGGTAACGGATAGTGCTAAGCCAGTGAACGGTATGCACACAAAATTGCCAGCCCGGTATCAGCCGACAATTTCTCTAAACCAGGCGAGAAATCTTCCTCTTTGGGCCGAGCAAAAGAGCTGGTGCGCAAGGCGCACCCTACGGGTATTTAACATGCCCCCCGGCTGAACACCGTGCGCACCAACCCGGCGCTCCGCAATCAGGCCTGGCACCGCATCGGTGCAGAATCGGGCCGCCCATCCGGCTTTTTCATCAATGCCTTGCAACCACAGAACTGACCGCAAGGTCAAGTTTTTGATCACAATATTTCTACTTTTTGTGTGCAATTTGTCCAAAAGCCATGTTCAGCAGCGTATTTTCTGTGTACAAGACAATCAGGTTACTACCGAAACACTGTCGAAATGGCTGTATACATCGATTCAGTCACGACGCGAATACAAAATCGAAACGAAACCTGCAGACAAACCTCCTCACAGATCGCCGCGGCGCAAGAACAAAACTGGGAGCTGTCCATGTCCAACACCGAAGACTTTCGCATCAAGAACATCGATCCGTCGTTACACAACGAGGACCTCGCTCCACTGGCGCCCGAGAAGCGTACCTGGGGCTGGTTCGAGATCTTCAACGTCTGGTCGAACGACATTCAAAGCCTGTTCGGCTATACCCTGGCAGCCACGCTGTTCATCTCCTACGGGCTCAATGGCTGGGCGGTGCTGGCCGGTATCGTCCTCGCCGGCTGCATCGTCATGGGCCTGGTGCAGCTGACCGGCAAACCCAGCGTCAAGTACGGCATCCCCTTCCCGGTGTTCGCCCGCGCCAGCATGGGCGTGCGCGGCGCCAACTTCCCTGCGCTGGTGCGTGGCATCGTCGCCATCTTCTGGTACGGCGTGCAGACCTACTTCGCCTCCACCGCCGTGGCACTGCTGCTCAACTCGCTGCTGCAGCCGCAAGACCCAGCCGTATACATGGGCCTGACCGCCATCGGCTGGGTGTCCTACGTGATCGTTTGCCTGTTCCAGGTCGGCCTGTTCGTCTGCGGCATGAGCTGGATCACCCGCTTCCTCAACTGGGCCGGGCCACTGGTCTATGTGGTGATGATCGCGCTGATGGGCCTGATCTGGTATCAGGCCGGCCCGAGCCTGCTCAGCGAACTGGGCAACATCTTCAGCGGTACCGGCGAATACAAGGCCGGCCCGGTGGCTGCGTTCTTCGCCGTGGTCGGCACCATGGTCGCCTACTTCGCCGCCGTGGTGATCAACTACGGCGACTTCGCCCGCTTCGTCAAAAGCGAGAAGCAGATGACCATCGGCAACTTCCTCGGCCTGCCGGTGAGCCTGGCGATCTTCTCGCTGATCGCCCTGGTGATCACTGCCGGCACCGTGGTGGTGTTCGGCGAGACGCTGACCAACCCGACCGATATCGTCGCCCGGGTAGACAACCTGACCCTGACCATCATCGCCGCGCTGACCTTCTTCGCCGCGACCGTGGGCATCAACTTGGTGGCCAACTTCATCCCACCAGCCTATGACCTGGCCAACCTGGCACCGGCTCACATCAGCGCTCGCACCGGTGGTTTCATCACTGCGGGCATCGCCTTCTTCATCGGCGCGCTGTGGGTGGCCTTCATCAGCAGCGTCGGCATCGCCGCCTTCGTCGACACCCTGGGCGCCGTGCTGGCGCCGCTGTACGGCATCATCGTCGTCGACTACTACCTGGTGCGCCGGCGCAAGCTCGATCTGCAGCAACTGTTCAGTGCCGAGGTCGGCTCGGCCTACTACTTCGACGGCGGCTGGAACCGCAAGGCCTTGGTCGCCTTTGCCGTCGCCTCGGTGTTCTCCGTCGCCTCGGTCTGGGCGCCCGTTCTGGGCCAGCTGTCGGGCTATTCCTGGCTGCTCGGCGCCCTGCTCGGCGGGCTGCTGCACTACGGCCTGATGCGCGGCCAGGCGCAGGCGCTGAAGCGCGCCGACGTCGTAGTTTGAGCTGCATGAGCCGATGACCGGGCGTAACGGTACCAGACGCCAATCTACGGCCCATGCAAATCGAGCACCAATAACTGTATACAAAAAACCATCAGAAGCTTAGCGATGTATACAGCGCAGAAAAGAGAGGAACTCCATGAGAATCCGCGTCATTAATCCCAATACCACAGCCAGCATGACCGAGAAGATCGGCCAGGCTGCTCGCCGTATCGCAGCTCCTGACACTCAGATCGTGGCAAGCAACCCAAGTAGCGGCCCGGTATCGATCGAGAGTCATTTCGACGAAGCCATCAGCGCGGTAGGTGTGCTTGAGGAAGTACGCACCGGTGAGCGCGAAGGAACCGACGCTTATATTCTCGCCTGCTTTGGGGACCCAGGACTGCTGGCTGCACGCGAACTGACCCGCGCCCCGGTAATTGGCATCGCCGAAGCGGCTTTCCACATGGCCACTCTGATCAGCACTCGCTTCTCGATCGTCACCACCCTTGGTCGCACCGGCATCATCGCTGAGCACCTGCTGCAGAACTACGGCTTTGCTCACCATTGCCGACGCGTGCGAGCTGCTGAAATTCCTGTGCTGGACCTGGAAGACAGCGGCGACAGCGCACTGGATCGCATCATCGAAGAATGCATACGAGCCAAAGCCGAGGACAACATCGGTGCAATCGTTCTTGGCTGCGGCGGCATGGCCGACCTGACCGCTCAGATCAGCGATGCCGTGGGCCTGCCCGTAGTCGAAGGCGTGACGGCCGCCGTGAAGCTGGCCGAATCCCTGGTCAGCCTGGGCCTGGGCACGAGCAAGCATGGCGACCTGGACTTTCCTCGCCCCAAGACCTTCAGCGGTCACTTCAGCTATCTATCGGGCGCCTAATCCCGCTCTTTGGCACAGGTGGAGCGCCTGCCGAGCCCCCAACTGGGGGACACCCCAAACAATTACAAAAGGGACTGGTCCTGATCCCACCAAGAGGTCCACACAATGAATAATGAAAACTGTGCCTCAGAAACACCCGATTACACAGAACCAGAAGTGCTCGGTAAAGCCGCTGGCGCAGAGTCGCTGGCACCGCAGGAAAACCGCATAATGGGGCGGCTATCCTATTTGCTGGCCTGGTTCGGGGGCTGTGTCGCCATCGGTACCTTTGCCATGGGATCGAGCATCGTCGGCACTCTCAATCTCTTGCAGGCGAGCGTAGCCATTGCAATCGGTTGCTTCGTCATCGGTATCGCCTTGGCACTCAACGGCGCCGCCGGTTACAAATATGGCATCCCCTTCATGGTCCAGGCACGCAGCGCCTTTGGCTTCACCGGCACCCGCTTCCCCGGCCTGGTCCGAGCAGTTCCGGCTATTGTCTGGTACGGCTTCCAAAGCTGGATTGGGGCCGCAGCAATCAATGCAGTGTCGACAACCATGTTCGGCTTCGACAACCTGGTGTTCTACTTCATCGCCTTCCAGTTCCTGCAAATCGGCCTTTCCATATTCGGCTTCCAAGGCATTAAGTGGCTGGAAAACGTTGGCAGTGTCTTCATTCTGTTTTCCCTCGTTTACATGTTCTACAGCGTGATCAATCGCTATGGCGATGAGATCACCACCAATCTGGTGAACATTGAAGGCACCTGGGGCCTGCCATTCTGGGGTGCCACCATGCTTTTTCTAGGCATTTACAGCACGATGATGCTCAACGTCAGCGACTATTCACGCGAACTGAAGAAAGGCAGTAGCGCAGGTATGCTGACCACTATCTATGCCATGTCGATCCTTCCCTGCACCCTGTTTATGGGGCTGATCGGCTTGATGGTTTCCGGCGCCACGGGAGTCAGTGATCCGATACAGGTCTTCTCCAGCGCTGTCGACAACACCCCACTACTGATAATCACGCTACTGTTCATCGCCTTCGCTCAAGTGACTACCAACGTATTGAATAACGTGGTGCCGCCAACCTATATCCTCATGGATGTATTCAAACTTCCGTTCCGCACGGCGACCATCATCGTTGGCGTGCTCGCCTTCGGTACTTTCCCTTGGGAGCTGGTCAAAGAAGAGTCCTCTTCTGGGCTGCAAGTATTTGTACAAACTTACTCGGCGTTCCTCGGCCCGATCTTCTCCGTGATGGTTGTGGACTACTTCATCCTGCGCCAGCGTAATTTGGACATTGCCAAGCTGTATGACGAAAACGGCCCATATCGCGGCGTAAACTACGCAGCCATTGGCGCTTCGCTTCTCGGCGCCGCTGTTGCACTGAGCCTGCCCGTAATGTCGTGGTATGCCAGCCTGATACCCGCCGGCCTGAGCTACTACCTGATGATGTTGCACTTACCCGCCTGCAAACGCTTTTGTAGCTGAGCTGTCTTGCCCAGCCAACAAGAAGCTAAGGCACTGACGAAGCCGGCGCCTGTGCGCCGGCTTTTTCTTTCTGCCGCTCGAGAAAGTCCACCTTCCACTGTTCCAGGCCGATGTAGTCGCTATCGAGGTTGGCCTCGACGCGATAACTCGCCTTGAGCGCGGCAACCTGAGCCGAGCGCTCGGCGAGAAAGCGATCGAAACGCGCGATCAGCTGTGGATGACGAGCGCTGGACAGATGAAAGCTGCCACGGGTATGCGGCAACTTGGGATCGAACACCAAAGCCCCCGGGCGCGCGCGAATGTTGTCCAGATAATGGGTGGCCACCACCACGTTGAAGTAGGCGCCATCGGTGTCCTGCTTCAGCGCCTGGCGAATCATCTGGCGCAGATCGTCGCTGTAGCTCAGCTGGATCTGCCCACTGTCGATGCGCTGCTCGTATCCACGCGGTGTCCAGCCCTGCACCATGGCCAGGCGACGGATGCTCGCCAGCGCCTGCCCCTGGCGCTGCGGCGTCACCAGCACGCCGTCGACGTAATCGACCACGGCCTGGCTGTAGAGCAACGTCATGCCAGCCTTCTGTGCACCGGCCCAGTGCGGGCTGTCGGGGTACTTGAAATCGATCTCGCCACGCTGCAGGGCCGGCAGCAACTGATCCACCGGCAGTGCCTTGTAGCTCAGGCCGATACTGCTGTCAGCCGCGAAGGCATCCAGCACCTCACGGGCGAAGCCACGGTACCGACCCTCGCCATCGAGGCTGTAGTGCGGAGCGAACGGCAGGTCCTCAACGCCGACCACGTAGGTCTGCGCCAGGACTGCGGGTGTCAGCACAATGGTGGAAAACAGGCACAGTCGTACGGGCTGCATTGGAGCCTCCTTATTGTTGTTATGGGAATCCGATCAGACGGGCTCAGCCGCCGGTCATACTCATGAAGCGCACCACCTGCACCTGCTCGTCGGTGGCGAAGTGATGCCGCTCGGGCTTCAGACGCAGCGCCTCGATCAGCGCCTGGCGCAGGCGTTCGCCGTCGCCCGGATGCGCGCGCAGCAGGCGCTTGAGGTCCAGCGCGTTGTCGTCGCCGAGACACAGCACCAGCTTGCCCTCGGCGGTGACTCGCACACGGTTGCAGTCACCGCAGAAGTTGTGGCTGTGCGGCGAAATGAACCCCACCTGAGTCTGCGTGCCAATCACTTGCCAGTAACGCGACGGCCCGCCGGTGACCTTGCTGCTGCGCACCAGCGCATGGCGCTGCTCGATACGCTGGCGCACCTCGTCGCTGGAGCAGAAGGTCTGTTCACGGCTGTGGCTGACCACGCTGCCCAGCGGCATTTCCTCGATGAAACTGATATCCAGGCCGCGCGCGATGGCGAACTCGACCAGATCCTGCACCTCGTCATCATTGCGCCCGCTCTGCACCACGCTGTTGAGCTTGATCCGCTCGAAGCCGGCCGCGCGCGCCGCCTCGATGCCGGCCAGTACCTGGTCGAGCCTGTCGCGTCGGGTGAACGCGGCGAAGCGCTCGCGCTGCAGGGAATCCAGGCTGATGTTCAGACGCCGCACGCCCGCCGCGCGCAAGGGCGCTGCCATTTCGGCCAACTGCGAGCCATTGGTGGTGATCGCCAGGTCGTCCAGCTCGTCACGCTCACCCAGGCGCTGCAGCAGGCTCAGCAGGTTCTTGCGCACCAGCGGCTCACCGCCGGTGATGCGAATACGCCGCACGCCAAGGCTGATGAAGGCATCGGCCACGGCGTACAGCTCCTCCAGGCTGAGAATCTGCTGACGCGGCGCGAACTGCATGTCTTCGCTCATGCAGTAGGTGCAGCGAAAATCACAGCGATCGGTCACCGACAAACGCAGGTAGGTGATGCGCCGACCAAAGGGATCGACGAGCTGATGGGTATTCACGGTGGGTCTCCTGCAGCGTCACGCGCCGAGACTTTTTGTCATGGATAACGTTGTGCGCGATAGAAACAGAAAAGTGATTTCCTGTATACAAAAATTTGACCCCAGGGTCAGTTAAACGCTGAGCAGCCCGTGGCTGCTGGCTTGAGCCTCGCGCAAAGCCGGTGCTACCATGCCCGACCGCCGTCCGGCGGCAGAGCAAACCACAGGGCCTTATGACCAGCATTCGCGAGCGTAACAAAGAGCTCATCCTGCGCGCAGCCAGCGAGGAGTTCGCCGACAAGGGCTTCGCCGCCACCAAGACCAGTGACATTGCGGCCAAGGCAGGCCTGCCCAAGCCCAACGTCTACTACTACTTCAAGTCCAAGGAAAACCTCTACCGCGAGGTCCTGGAAAGCATCATCGAGCCACTGCTGGCCGCCTCTGCCCCCTTCAACCAGCCGGGCCATCCGAGCGAAGTGCTGACCGCCTACATCCGCTCGAAGATCCGCATCTCCCGCGATCTGCCGCATGCCTCCAAGGTGTTCGCCAGCGAGATCATGCACGGCGCGCCGCACCTGTCGCCTGAACAGACCGAACAGCTCAACGCCCAGGCCAAGCACAACATCGCCTGCATCCAGCGCTGGATCGATCAGGGCCTGATGGCGAAAGTCGACCCGCATCACCTGCTGTTCAGCATCTGGGCAGCGACCCAGACCTATGCCGACTTCGACTGGCAGATCTCAACCGTCACCGGCAAGGCCAGTCTGGACGATGCCGACTACGAAGCCGCCGCCCAGACCATCATTCGCCTGGTACTCAAAGGCTGCGACGTCAGCCCGATGCCGTCGATGGCCTCCGAGCTGGTGACCAGCGCCTGACGCGAATCTGAAGCCTCCACCGATCCTGTAGGGTGTCGCGGGGCCGCCCAGGTCGCGCGCAATAAGTGTCAGGATCGTTTCGCAGATCACAGGAAAGACCACGCTTTACCGATCCACCGCTCTGGTGGATGTAAACAGCGACATCCACCCTACGCAACGCGGCGAGCCAGCGGCATATCCCGATCCGTAGGGTGTCGCGGGGCCGCCCAGGTCGCGCGCACCAGGGTCAAGGATCGTTTCGCAGATCACAGGAAAGACCACGCCTTACCGATTCACCGCTCTGGTCGATGTAAACAGCGACATCCACCCTACACCCCGGCATCCGCCTTCAGCCCCAGCGACTCCAGCGCACTGACCGCACACTGCTCGTCGATATCCGAGGTGTCGCCGGTGATGCCGACGGCGCCGATCACTTCGCCGCGTTCATCGCGAATCAACACCCCGCCCGGCGCCGGAATCAGGCTGCCCTGCGCCAGATTGTTCACCGCACCAATGAACGCCGGGCGCTGCTGCGCGTCGGCGGCGATCAGCCGCGAGCCCTTGCCCAGGGCCAGCGCGCCCCAGGCCTTGCCGATGGCGATCTGCGGGCGCAGCAGGCTCGCGCCGTCCTCGCGTTGCAGGCTGATCAGATGCCCGCCGGCATCCAGCACCGCCACCGTCAGCGGCGCCGCCTTTATCTCCCGCCCCACTGCCAGGGCACGACTGCCGATGGCGTTGGCGGTTTGCAGATTCAAGTTGCTCATGGTGATGACTCCTGAAGTGACAGAGGGAAAGAAACACCCAGGGCGCACGGGCGGTTGTGCGCACGGGCAATTCAGAACTCGTTCCACTATCCCACCAGCAACAAAAAATTCAACAACTACATACAATATCATTTTTTATTGTATACAGTTATCGCAACAGCCGTCCGTACCTGCCCCGCACAACCCGTCAAACGCACGTTTCAAAAGATTTTGCCCCAGACAACAGGCTGCACCGGAAAAAATGTTGACCGTGGAGTCATGGCCTGCATAGAATCCGAGCCAGGTGTTTTGTATACAATCTGACAACAAAAGAGGCACAAGAAATGGCCAGAATGAGAGCAATCGAGGCAGCCGTACTGGTGATGCGTCGCGAAGGCGTTGACACCGCATTCGGCGTCCCCGGCGCTGCCATCAACCCCCTGTATGCCGCACTGAAGAAACTCGGCGGCATCGATCACGTCCTGGCCCGTCACGTCGAAGGCGCTTCGCACATGGCCGAGGGTTACACCCGCACCAATGCCGGCAACATCGGTGTGTGCATCGGCACCTCCGGCCCCGCCGGCACCGACATGGTCACCGGCCTGTACTCGGCGTCCGCCGACTCCATTCCAATTCTGTGCATCACCGGCCAGGCGCCGCGTGCGCGCATGCACAAGGAAGATTTCCAGGCAGTCGACATCACCAGCATCGTCGGTCCGGTGACCAAGTGGGCCACCACCGTGATGGAACCCGGCCAGGTGCCGCGCGCCTTCCAGCGTGCCTTCCATGAAATGCGCAGCGGCCGTCCCGGCCCGGTGCTGATCGACCTGCCGTTCGACGTGCAGATGGCCGAGATCGAGTTCGACATCGACGCCTACGAACCGCTGCCGGTGGCCAAGCCGAGCACCAGCCGCGTCCAGGCCGAGAAAGCCATCGCCATGCTCAACGACGCCGAGCACCCGCTGCTGGTCGCCGGTGGCGGTATCTTCAATGCCGATGCGCAAGACAAACTGGTGGAGTTCGCCGAGCTGACCGGTGTGCCAGTAGTGCCGACGCTGATGGGCTGGGGCGCGATCCCCGACGATCACAAGCTGATGGTCGGCATGGTCGGCCTGCAGACCTCGCACCGTTACGGCAACGCCACCCTGCTCGCTTCCGACCTGGTGTTCGGTATCGGCAACCGCTGGGCCAACCGCCACACCGGCTCGGTCGAGGTCTACACCGAAGGCCGCAAGTTCATCCACGTCGACATCGAACCCACGCAGATCGGCCGCGTGTTCAACCCGGACCTGGGCATCGCCTCCGATGCCGGTAACGCGCTGAACGCATTCCTTGAAGTCGCCCGCGAATGGAAAGCCGCCGGCAAGCTGAAGGACCGCAGCGCCTGGGTCGAATCCTGCCGCGAGCGCAAACGCACCCTGCAGCGCAAGACTCACTTCGACAACGTGCCGGCCAAGCCGCAGCGCGTGTACGAGGAGATGAACGAAGCCTTTGGCAAGGACACCTGCTACGTCAGCACCATCGGTCTGTCGCAGATCGCAGGCGCGCAGTTCCTGCACGTATACAAGCCGCGTCACTGGATCAACTGCGGCCAGGCCGGCCCGCTGGGCTGGACCATTCCGGCGGCGCTGGGCGTGGTCAAGGCCGACCCGCAACGTCAGGTCGTGGCCCTGTCCGGCGACTATGACTTCCAGTTCATGATCGAGGAGCTGGCCGTCGGCGCGCAGTTCAACCTGCCGTACATCCACGTGCTGGTGAACAACTCCTACCTGGGCCTGATCCGTCAGGCGCAGCGCGGCTTCGACATCGACTACTGCGTGCAGCTGGCGTTCGAGAACATCAACGCACCGGAGCTCAATGGCTACGGCGTCGATCACGTCGCCGTGGTCGAGGGCCTGGGCTGCAAGGCGATCCGCGTGTTCGACCCGAACGAGCTGCAGAACGCCTTCGCCGAAGCCAAGCGCCTGATGGCCGAGCACCGCGTACCGGTGGTGGTGGAGATCATCCTGGAGCGTGTCACCAACATCTCCATGGGCACCGAGATCAACGCCATCAACGAGTTCGAGGAACTGGCCGAGCGCGGCGTCGACGCGCCGACCGCCATCTCGCTGCTGGATTGATCTACCTACTCCCCTCTCCCTTTGGGAGAGGGGCCGGGGGTGAGGGCTGTGCAAGGCACGCGGTCCTCGCTCATTCCGACACTGCCTCCCTCACCCCAACCCTCTCCCGAGGGGAGAGGGAGCCAAATTGAAGGAACACACCATGCCCCGTTTTGCAGCCAACCTGTCCATGCTGTTCACCGAAGTGGACTTCCTGGACCGTTTCGCCGCCGCCGCCGAAGCCAGCTTCAGCGGCGTGGAATACCTCTTCCCCTATGACTTCCCGGTGGAAGAGATCAAGGCCCGCCTGGACGCCAACAAGCTCGAGCAAGTGTTGTTCAACCTGCCCGCCGGCGACTGGGGCAAGGGTGAACGTGGCATCGCCTGCCACCCGGACCGCGTCGAGGAATTCCGCGCAGGCGTCGACAAGGCCATCGCCTACGCCAAGGTGCTGGGCAACCAGCAGATCAACTGCCTGGCCGGCATCCGCCCGCAGGGCGTGGACTGCGCGACCGTGGAAAAGACCTTCGTCGACAACCTGCGCTACGCCGCTGACAAGCTGGCCGGCGCCGGCATCCGCCTGGTCATGGAAGCCATCAACACCCGCGACATCCCCGGCTTCTACCTCAGCACCACCCAGCAGGCCCTGGACATCCGCGACAAGGTCGGCAGCAGCAACCTGTACCTGCAGTACGACATCTACCACATGCAGATCATGGAAGGTGACCTGGCCCGTACGGTTGAGAGCAACCTGACCGCGATCAACCACGTGCAACTGGCCGACAACCCGGGCCGCAACGAGCCGGGCACCGGCGAGATCAACTACCGCTTCCTCTTCGAGCACCTGGATCGCATCGGCTACCAGGGCTGGATCGGCTGTGAATACAAGCCGGCCACCACCACCGCTGCCGGCCTCGGCTGGATGAAAGCGCACAACGCAATCTGACGGACTTCACCAATTCGTAGGAGCGGGTTCACCCGCGAAGCAGGCACCGCGCTGCATGGCTCCGGCCTCGCCGGTGTTCGCGGATGAATCCGCTCCTACAGGCTCACCACCTACATCGAGGTTATCTCTCATGGCAAAAATCGGATTCATTGGCACCGGCATCATGGGCAAACCCATGGCGCAGAACCTGCAGAACGCAGGTCACACCCTGTTCCTGTCCGAGCATCATGACCCGGCCCCGGCCGATCTGGTCGCCGCTGGCGCCATCGCCCTGGCCAACCCACAGGAAGTCGCTCAGGAAGCCGAGTTCATCATCGTCATGGTGCCGGACACCCCGCAGGTCGAAGACGTGCTGTTCCGCGACAACGGCATCGCCCAGGGCGTCGGCGCCGGCAAGGTGGTGATCGACATGAGTTCGATCTCCCCCACCGCGACCAAGACCTTCGCCGAGAAGATCAAGGCCACCGGCGCTGCCTACCTGGACGCCCCGGTGTCCGGCGGTGAGGTCGGTGCCAAGGCCGCGACCCTGTCGATCATGGTCGGTGGCTGCCCGAACGCCTTCGAACGCGCCCTGCCGCTGTTCCAGGCCATGGGCAAGAACATCACCCGCGTCGGCGGCAACGGCGACGGTCAGACTGCCAAGGTGGCCAACCAGATCATCGTCGCGCTGAACATCCAGGCAGTGGCCGAAGCGCTGCTGTTCGCCGCCAGGAACGGCGCCGATCCGGCCAAGGTGCGTGAAGCGCTGATGGGTGGTTTCGCCGGCTCGAAGATCCTCGAAGTGCACGGCGAGCGCATGATCAAGGGCACCTTCGATCCGGGCTTCCGCATCAGCCTGCACCAGAAGGACCTCAACCTGGCGCTGTCCGGTGCTCGCGAGCTGGGCCTGAACCTGCCAAACACCGCCAACGCCCAGCAAGTGTTCAGCACCTGCGCGGCCCTCGGCGGCAGCGGCTGGGATCACTCCGCCCTGATCAAGGGTCTGGAGCATATGGCCAACTTCAATATCCGCGGCGAGTAAGCGCAGCCCTCTCAGGAAATCCGTGGGAGGGGCTTTAGCCGCGACTGTCGCCGCTGAAGCGCCTCCCACAGATCCCGAAGGCCGCGTTTCGCCCACCCTTTCGACCTTCCTGGCAGGAGGTGTCACGGCCCGATTGCCAGGTCGGTCGATTCCATTCCCCAGGCGCTGCCACGCGGCGCCTGCGGACTGGAATCGATCCATCGAGAGAACATCGATCGTTCCCACGCTTTGCGTGGGCATGCATCCCGTGACGCTCCGCGTCACACAACAGCAGACGCCTCAGTGTCTCGCCGGGCGTTACCACGCGGAGCGTGGGAACGATCATCCAGCGTCACCCCCAGAACAAGAGAACACCGCCATGACCTTCGACCCGCAACGCCTGCTGCGCGACCTGTTCGCCACCGCCATCGCTGCCGCGCATCCGCGCCAGGTGCTGGCCGACCACCTGCCCGCGGACCGCAGCGGCCGCGTCATCGTCATCGGCGCCGGCAAGGCTGCTGCGGCCATGGCCGAGGTGATCGAGCAGCAATGGCAAGGCGAGGTCAGCGGCCTGGTGGTGACCCGCTACGAGCACGGCGCCGACTGCCAGAAGATCGAAGTGGTGGAAGCCGCACACCCGGTACCGGACGATGCCGGCGAACGCGTCGCCCGTCGCGTGCTGGAATTGGTGTCGAACCTCAGCGAGGACGACCGGGTGATCTTCCTGCTCTCCGGCGGCGGCTCCTCGCTGCTGGCGTTGCCGGCAGAAGGCATCGGCCTCAAGGACAAGCAGGCGATCAACAAGGCGCTGCTGAAATCCGGCGCCACCATCGGTGAGATGAACTGCGTGCGCAAGCACCTCTCGGCGATCAAGGGCGGTCGCCTGGCCAAGGCCTGCTGGCCGGCCACCGTGTACACCTACGCCATCTCCGACGTACCCGGCGACGAAGCCACGGTGATCGCCTCCGGCCCCACCGTGGGCGACCCGACCACCTCGGCCGAAGCCCTGGCGATTCTCGCCCGCTATGCCATCGACATTCCGGCCAACGTGCGCGCCTGGCTGCAGGACCCACGCTCGGAAACGGTCAAGCCCGGCGATCCGGTGCTCGCCCGCAGCCACTTCCAGCTGATCGCCACGCCGCAGCAGTCGCTCGACGCCGCCGCTGCCAAAGCCGAAGCGGCCGGTTTCCCGGTACTGATTCTCGGCGACCTGGAGGGCGAGTCGCGCGACGTGGCCAAGGTGCATGCCGGCATAGCCCGCCAGGTGCAGCTCCATGGCCAGCCGATCAAGCCGCCCTGCGTGATCCTCTCCGGCGGCGAAACCACCGTCACCGTGCGCGGCAAAGGCCGTGGCGGGCGCAACGCCGAGTTCCTGCTCAGCCTTACCGAGAGCCTCAAGGGCCTGCCCGGCGTCTACGCGCTGGCTGGCGACACCGACGGCATCGACGGCTCCGAAGACAATGCCGGCGCCATCATGACGCCCTACAGCTATGCCCGCGCCGGCATCAAGGGCCTGTCCGCCCGTGACGAACTGGACAACAACAACGGCTATGGCTACTTCGCCGCCCTCGACGAGCTGATCGTCACCGGCCCGACCCGTACCAACGTCAACGATTTCCGCGCCATTCTGATTCTCGAGAAAACCCAATGAACGCCGACAAGAAAGTGAAGATCCTCGCCACCCTCGGGCCGGCGATCCGCGATGCCGCGCATATCCGCCAGCTGGTGGAAGCCGGGGTCAACCTGTTCCGCCTCAACTTCAGCCATGGCGAGCATGCCGACCACGCCCAGCGCTACCAGTGGGTGCGCGAGGTGGAGCGCGAGCTGAACCAGCCCATCGGCATCCTCATGGACCTGCAGGGGCCGAAGCTGCGCGTCGGCCGCTTTGCCGAAGGCAAGGTGCAGCTGGTCAACGGCCAGAGCCTGCGCCTGGATCTGGACGCCACACCCGGCGACGCCAGCCGGGTCAACCTGCCCCATCCAGAAATCATCGAAGCGCTGCAACCGGGCATGAGCCTGCTGCTGGACGATGGCCGCCTGCGCCTGAAGGTAACCGCCAAGCAGGCTGATGCCGTAGACACCTGCGTCATCGCCGGTGGCGAGCTGTCCGACCGCAAGGGCGTCAACGTGCCCGAGGCGGTGCTGCAACTGTCGCCGCTGACCGACAAGGATCGCCGCGACCTGGCCTTCGGCCTGGAGCTAGGCGTGGACTGGGTCGCGCTGTCGTTCGTGCAACGCCCGGAAGATATCCTCGAAGCGCGCGAGCTGATCGGCGGCAAGGCCTTCCTCATGGCCAAGATCGAGAAACCCTCGGCGGTGGTCCACCTGGAAGAAATCGCCAAGCTGTGCGACGCCATCATGGTGGCGCGCGGTGACCTGGGCGTGGAAGTGCCGGCCGAGAACGTACCGCGCATCCAGAAGGACATCGTGCGCACCTGCCGCCAGCTGGGTCGCCCGGTGGTGGTGGCTACGCAGATGCTCGAATCCATGCGCTTCTCCCCGGCGCCGACCCGCGCCGAAGTCACCGACGTGGCCAACGCCGTAGCCGAAGGCGCCGATGCGGTGATGCTGTCGGCCGAGACCGCCTCCGGCGACTACCCGCTGGAAACCGTGCAGATGATGAGCAAGATCATCCGCCAGGTGGAAAACGGGCCGGACTACCAGAGCCAGCTCGACGTCGGTCGCCCACAGGCAGAAGCCACCGCCAGCGACGCCATCAGTTGCGCCATCCGCCGCATCAGCTCGATCCTGCCGGTCGCGGCATTGGTCAACTACACGGAATCCGGCAGCTCCAGCCTGCGCGCCTCGCGCGAGCGGCCCAAGGCGCCGATCCTCAGCCTGACGCCGAGCCTGACCACGGCCCGGCGCCTGACCGTGGCCTGGGGCATCTACTCGGTGGTCAACGAGCGCCTGCGCAAGGTCGAGGAGGTCACCAGCACCGCGCTGGAGATCGCCCAAGCCCAGGGCATGGCCCAGCGTGGCGAAACCGTGGTGATCACCGCTGGTGAACCCTTCGGCCAACCGGGCAGCACCAACAGCCTGAGGATCGAAACGCTGCACTGAGCCGCACTGCTCTCCTGCAGGGTGCGCCATGCGCACGGCGCACCCTACACAGCTCCGTAGCTCGGATGAATCCGGGGAATGCTCTGACCCTGCGTCCCGGATTTCATCCGGGCTGCGCGTTGTATTGATTCGTAGGGTGTCGCGGGGCCGCCTGGCCCGAGCGCACCTTGCGTCCCGTTGGCGGTGCGCACGGCGCACCCTACGTAGCTCCTCCAAGCAACACGGACGGCTCCCCTCTCCCGCTTGCGGGAGACGACTGCATGAATGCAGGAGGTAGGGCGACGCAGGATGCCAAAGCCGAGGGGCTGGGGGAGAGGGCTCTCTTGGCACACACATCATGCCTCCACTAGCAACCTCATACCCTGCTCTGCAAAGCCTGCGCGCCCTGCTCAGCGGCTTCGCCCAGATCTTCCTGCAACAGCACCCCAGCTGCGGCCTGCTGGTACTGATCGCCATCCTCATCGGTGCCCCTGAGTTGCTGGGCGGCGCCCTGCTCGGCGGCCTGACCTCGATGCTGACCGCGCAGCGCAGCGGCTACCCGCCTGCCGACATCGCCATCGGCCTGTACGGCTACAACGGCATCCTGCTCGGCCTGCTGCTCAGTCTGAAACTGCCATGGACACCGCTGTTGCCCGGGCTGATCATCGCAAGCGCCGCCCTGTCCAGCCTGCTGCTGGCCCCCTGGATGCGTCGTATGCGCAAACATGGCTGGCTGCCCGCCTTCACCTTTCCCTTCGTGCTGCTGGGTTGGCTATCACTGGCACTGCTCACCCAGCTGCAGTTGCCATTGGCACCACCAGCCAGCGCGCCCGAAGCGCCGGAGCTGAACCTCCTGCAACTGATACTCGCCGTGCTGCGCGGCCTGGGTCAGGTGATCTTCCTCGACTCACCATTGGCCGGTCTGTGCCTGCTGCTCGGCTTACGCCTGGCCGATGGCCGCATGGCGCTGTGGGCACTGCTGGGTTCCAGCGGCGGCTTCGCCCTGGCGATTTTCCATGGCTGGCCCAGCGGGGGTGCCCTCGCCGGTCTCTACGGCTACAACGCCACCCTCGCCGCCATCGCCCTGGCCCAGGTACACCGCAGCCCACTGGTACCGGCCCTCGGCATTCTGCTCGCCCTGTTGCTGCAGCCCGGCTTCAGCGCGCTGGGCCTACCCGCCCTGACCATGCCCTTCATCCTCGCCTGCTGGCTGATCAGGGCCGGTGCACAAAGTTGGCAAAAGGCAGTCAAGGACAGCACGCCGACGTTCTAGAATCGCGCAACGGACTACAAAGCGAGCGCGCAGAACATGGACAGACGAATTCTCGGCCTCAGCTTGCTGCTGGCAACCGCTACGACCGGCGCAGAGTCAATCCCCAGCCTGATCGGCCCGGTCAGCGATATCGTGGTGATCGAAGATGGACTCGGCCCGGAGCAAGAAAACTGCCAGAGCTTCAAGGTAAGCGAAGCAATGGTCACGGACTTCCTGCGTCACGCCATCCTCATCACCCATCGCCAGGAACACGACTGGTACCTGTACGGCCCCTGCCAGGCCCATGGCACCTTGAGCACCCGTTACGGAGAATGGCAGTGGCAGCTACTCAATCTGGGCACCGCAAGGATTACAGCAGCCACCGGTGAAACCTTCGTTATCGGTGATCCGCGAGAGGAGTCGTCGCTGGAGGACGAATGAACGACAAACTTCTTGCTCCATATGCCTCATAAAAGCCAAATTTGATCGTTCCCACGCTCCGCGTGGGAATGTAGCCCTCGACGCTCTGCGTCGATCAATGCCAGATCCAGCACGTCAACAAATCTCTGCCACAGATCAAGAACAGGACGCGGAGCGTCCTCGGAAGGCATGCCCACGCAGAGCGTGGGTACGATCAACCCGACGAAGTCGGGCCGGATGCCAGGGGCAAGACCTCTTGGTTACTTCTGGCGGGGCCGGCCATCCGGGCGTTTGCCAGAAGTGACCCGCCGTATGGCCGGAACCGGTATCGGCAACAACATGGAAGCGGCGAGTTCACGCCGAAGGGAAGTGACCCGGCTAACATCGCAATGGGAACAATAGGGGACAGACCACGTTTTACTAAATATCTTAAACAATAGGGGACAGACCACGTTTTACTAAATATCTGGCGCACTCTTGGGACGCCCTGGCTTGCCTCTTGTGACTCTTCGCCCCAACGCTGCCTCAACTTCGGCAGAAAACTTCGGACTTCCCAGTGCGTAGTTTCCATTTGTCGCGGCACGTATCTGATCGACAAGCCCTGCGTCTAGCTGATAACGGAACAATTCTCTATAAGCCTCAGCCCTGAGCATCTCATCTCGACCCAGTGACTGATAGAGAGGATGTGGACAGCGCAGCACTGAGGACTCACCCTGCGCGTTGGCCCGGTAGCTCGACCAGCGGTATTCCGCCGGGTGCTCAACCATGCCTGCACGGATAGGATTCATCTCAATGTATCGATAGCAAGCCAACACATATGCCTCTTCCTGCATGAGGCAAGAGCGGAAACGACCTTCCCACAGCGTCCCGCTACGGCGGTATGCTCGATTAACATACTGCACGTAACGCTGCCCTAGCCCCTTCATCATGAGTCCTGCACTATCAGGGCTTTCGGGCGTGGCCAACAAATGAACATGGTTGGTCATCAGACACCAGGCATGGATCGCACATCCATGCTTCTTTGCTTGCTCCATCAATACATCCAGATAAAAAAGATAATCCTCGTCAGCGTAAAAACAGGCTGAGCGATTGTTCCCTCTCTGAATCAGGTGAAGTGAAACGCCTGGCAATAATATGCGTGCTCGACGTGGCATACAGACCTCCTTCCATGGAATTCCATAACCCTAGACCAATAAACGTGGTCTGTCCCCTATTGTTTCCCACCAGAACTGGCTACTTCTCCAGTTCCTTTTGGACCAACAAATTATTGCTCTAAAAAAGCAGCCCGCACCCTCAACAACCAATCTGCGTATGTCAGTCCTTCGGATCCGGGCTCAAAGAAACATCCAATTTTAGCAATCATAATCTCGCGACAAGCCTCTTCAGAAAGATTAAGAGCAATCAACTGATCAAGCTCAGACGCCCCCGCGAGCAACCTATCACGAGATTCACTATTAATAATTTCATGAATCACCCCACTACTATTACTGAACTCTTCAGGCCAGTCTTGATGAAAATAGCAGCCTAATAACTGCCCGAGAATTCTGTAATTTTTCATATTCATGGCACCGTAGGGAATCCTGTAAGAATTTTATATCCTGTTGGCATTTTCGAGTCACGCACAAGTATGACCCTGACCGAACTTGCATCTACTGCGCTGGACGCGCCACGAGCAACAGATATCCCAACAGGGCTTGATAGCGTATGGTCAAGTCTCAAGCGGTTTGCGCTCCCAGAAAGCCAGCTCGCAATTTCTGTTTGCTTCATATCCAAGGTTTGTGAAACGGCCTTTTCAGCAAATGTTCGATCATAAAAAGATGACGACCCGGTAATTTTAGGCTCAGCCGAAAGACGACTTAGCAACTGTGCCTCTGATTGCCCAACATGCTTTGCAATCAAGTGCCCACCAGCTGCTTCATGAGCTGCAAGTCCACCACCTGGAACAATTGGGCTAACTGCCTTAGCAGCTTCTTTTGGACCACCAGGCACCTCAAGCTTACTCAAATCACCTAAAGCACCTGCCTGCGCCTTCCAGCTTCCAGATGCCGGCGCTTCCGCAATAGCGTTCACAACGGTCTTGGCTGCAGAAGGTAGCTTAGCCGTAACCTGTGCAGCGCCTCGCACGGCCGTTATCAGGCCAACGAGTTCAACCGCAAAACGTCCTCCTTCCACACCTGCCGTAACAGAACCGTCCCAGCCTGCATCATTGTAGGCCTGCGTCAGCAATTCTGCTCGCTGCTCTAAGTCTGCAAAATAGCTGTCACTGAACTGCTGCCTGAATTCAGGGGAGTCAGCTAAAAGCTTTAATGCGCCTACAACTTCTTTGAAGTTTGTCGCTAATTCATAAATTCCTTCTGCTGTTTCAGCAGCGGAAAGCCCAATACCGCCACCGACCCCCACAATTAATCCAACATCTTGCTGTGCGGAGATCAAACTCCATTTAGCGTCCGTTCCAAATTTACAGCGAAAACGATCTTGACATTTCTCCAGTTCTTTTTTCTTCTGCACTTCCTGAACAATAGGGGGACAGACCACGTTTTACTAAATATCTGGCGCACTCTTGGGACGCCCTGGCTTACCTCTTGTGACTCTTCGCCCCAACGCTGCCTCAACTTCGGCAGAAAACTTCGGACCTCCCAGAAGATAGTCTTCGTCAGCGTAAAAACAGGCTGAGCGATTATTCCCTCTCTGAATCAGATGAACTGAAACGTCTGGCAGTAATATGCGTGCTCGACGTGGCATACAGACCTCCTTCCATGGAACTCCATAACCCTAGATCAATAAACGTGGTCTGTCCCCTATTGTTCTCTTTTCGTACAGAACCTAATCAAGCTCTACCACTCGTAGAAGCCTACAAATCTCCAACTTTAGCTGCTCATCATTGAACTCATACTCTTCTCGCAACTCATCATCACCACAATACATATCTGCCGCACAGAACATGCTAGACAAACACTCACTCAAAAGCGTCGCATCTGCAACAAGAAGCCCTCTATCTCTCTCTATCTTCCATAGCTCAATATATGCCTCAGAAAATACCACAGCAGATAACCGCCCCACTGCAAATGACTTTGCAAACTCAAAAAGAACAACGCTCATCGCAGAACACCATTTTTGATAAAGTTCTCATACTGTTGAGTTCCTGGGGAAAGCTTAAAGCCTGTAACAAAATTCCCTGCAACATCAACAACAACAGCATTATTCGTTGTCGCATTAAAGAAAACCTTAGAGTCCTTTACAAAACCATATGTACCCTGCTGCACTGTAGACGCAGAGCTCATATGAGCCTTAATCGCCGACTCAAATTGAGCAAGCGTTTCAGGATTCTTCTTCGTTGTTACGACACCAAAATCAGAAGCATGCTTAAATTTTTTATCAAGTTGCCTCTGGGTAATACTCGTGAGTTCTCCGGCAAAACCGCTACCCTTTGGAGCACCTACAAGAGCCTCCCCATACGTCTTCTCCAGCTTCTCAAGAGCCTCTTGGGACATTTTAGTCCCGGCTTTCTTAATCGCCGCAACTTTCCCAGACGGGGTTGGGAAAAGCAAATCAATGGCTAAAGCAACGTAGTTCTCCCAGGTCTCAGGCTCAAAAAGACTCTCCCGAATACTGCCTGGTGTGAATTCCCTATTGAGGAAATCCACCACCCTAGGATCTAGATCACCAACGCCATCAAGCTCTCCAGAGGCTATTTTCTTAAGCTCTGCCACCACCTCGCTTGCTTCAAGATCAGTGTACTTACCCTGCGCATGCAACAATTCCAAACCAGCTTCAAGCTTCTTCTGAGCATCCCTGTGAACCTGCTGGTTGTAGGCAGTGGCATTCTTGGCCAACTCTGCCGCCTTAGCTGGATCACCGCCTGTTGCGAGTGCAAGGGAAACGCCAATCAGCTGAGATACCGCCAACTCAAGCTGCTCATCGCCTTTGATAAGGCCTTCCAGTCGAGTGACTAGCGCCTCATTGACTCCGCCAACAATAACACCTGTCGCGAAATCTCCACCTGTTGCCTCGCTTAGCAATCCACCGACCAAGGCATGAACGACGATTTTTTCTTTGCCACCTTCAAACCACGCATTGTCTTGAGCAATGTCACCTACCGCGTTGAATGCGACGGCTTGTAAGAGCTGGGTTAGTTGACTCGTTAGCGCGATTTGCAGGTTGTCACCAAGGCTACCGCCTTGAACTGCAGTCTGAGCGACAGCCTGTACGGCACCTTGTGCGCCTAAATATGAGCCAAACTTGGCAACCCCAACAGGTTTGCTTAAATCAAACCCCTTCGTAATCTTATTGACATTGTCACTGCTTACACCAAAAGCACTATCCAAAACGCCCGATGTAAAACCTGCGGTAAGCCCAGAGACCACATAGCCCTTTAACGCGTCATCCGAGGTCACATCCTTGACCACGGCCCCCAGATCCCCCTTGTTATTGATAGTACTGATAGCTGCCGTGCTGACAGCCGCGTGAAATACAGCTTGCGCTGCGGCACCTACACCACTCGCCACAGCTGTACCGGCACCTGCCCCCGTCGCTGCAGTGCTCGCTGAACCAGCTACCGCCGAACCAGCACCCCAGGTTAGGTACGTAACGATAATTGCAATGACAATAGCCGCAGCACCACCCAACCCCGAGTGGCTGTACTTGAAGGAGTCATGCACCTCCTTCACCCGCCGCCAGTCCACATCGCCTCGGGCTTCGGCCTCTTTCAGCCAGGCCAGGTCAGGATCAGCCTTGACCATGGCATCGATGGTCTGGCTGACGGACTGCTGGTTGACCTGCTTGATATCGATCTTCAGGCCATCGACCGCCTGAATGACCAAGTCGCCCTGAGCGATCAGCTCGCTTTGTTTCAGGGTCTCGTCGGTCTTACCCTTACCCTTGGCCGACGTCCACGCCCAGCTGCTCTTGCTCTTCTCGTGGCTCTCCTGATCGAGATCCTTGACCGCTTCGAAAGTGATGCTGCCGCCACTGTCGAGGATCAAATCATTGCCGCTTTCCAGACGTGCCTTCTGATAGAGCTGGTCGCCTTCGCTGACCAGCGTCAGATCCCCCCCCGTGGTGATGCTGCTGCCGACATTGCGTACCGTGGTGACTTCGTCTCGCTGGGTTTTCTTGCTGCCCCAGGAGCCCTTCTTCTTCATGTCGTAGAGGTAGTAGTCACTGTTCTGTGCAGCCAGCAGCGCCAGTTGCTCACCGGCATACAGAAATGCCTCACCCTCGGCCCTGAGCTGGCTGGCGCTGAGGATCAGGTTGCCTTCGGCCAGGACATCCAGATCCCCACCCGCCTCGATCACCGCCGCCTGCTGGTGTACGTTGCTGTCGGCCTTGTCGATCTTCTTG
Organism: Pseudomonas sp.; assembly: GCF_048269965.1. Taxonomy (GTDB): domain Bacteria; phylum Pseudomonadota; class Gammaproteobacteria; order Pseudomonadales; family Pseudomonadaceae; genus Aquipseudomonas. Next base: position 186,690 of record NZ_JBLWTV010000009.1, read on the forward strand.
CCACTGCGCTTGTAGCGGTACTCGCTGCTGCTTTCGTTGGCCGCTGCAGCGATGGTCACGTCACGGCCAGCGTCCAGCAGCACGTCACCGTCCGCCTTCACCGCACTGGCCACCACGGCAATATCCTGCCCGGCAGTCACGGCCAGATCCCCACCCACCTGCACATCGCTGCCATGCTGGGTGGTACTGGTGGTGCTCCAGAAGTGACGCTTGTCCTTGCGCATGCTGCCGTGCTCTTCGGCAGCGGAGGCGATGATCACGTCGCCACCGGCATTCAACTCGGCATCGCCGCCGGCCTTGAGGTTGCCGCCGATGTTCTGGATATCGCCCTTGGCATTGAGTTGCAGGTCGTTACCAGCTTCGATGCCGGCTGCCTTATCGACCACACTGGTCAACTGGCTGAAGCCCCTGCCTTCCAGGCTCTGCTGGCTGATGGTGCGTTCGTTGCTGATATCGCCTGTCAGGGCAATGAGGGAAACGTCCTGACCATTGATGAGCCCGCCCTGGGCGTTGCGGATGCTGTTTGTC
>NZ_JBLWTV010000010.1:0-186004 GCF_048269965.1 Pseudomonas sp.
ATAGTCCCTCCGCCTCGGCACTCTTTTGGCTTACCTCTTCCACTTTAGAGTGCCTGACGAACATACAAGCCCGGATGCAATCCGGGAGCGATGCCCGACGTTGCGCCATCCCCGGATTGCATCCAGGCTACCGAAGTTGCCGCAGGCGGCTTACGAAGCCAGGTAGGACGAGCGGGTCAGGCCCAGACGCAAGGCATCGAGGAACTGCGTACGCTCGCGGGTACTGATCTTGGCGCTGGCCACCTTGTCGCGGTAGTGGGTCATCAGCTCTTCCGGCGACAGGTGCACGTAGCGCAGCATGTCCTCGATGGTGTCGTGGGTCTCGATGCCGGCGTGCACCACGCTGCCATCGGCGCCCTGGTAGATGTTCACCGAGTCGGTGTCACCGAACAGGTTGTGCATGTCGCCAAGGATTTCCTGGTAGGCGCCGACCAGGAAGATGCCCAGCACATAGTCCTCACCCTCGCGAATCTCGTGCACCGGCAGGCTGGTCTCGATGGACTGCTCGTCGACGTACTGACGGATCTTGCCGTCGGAGTCGCAGGTCAGGTCCTGCAGCACCGCGCGACGCAGCGGCTCCTCGTCCAGGCGCGACAGCGGCAGGATCGGCAGGATCTGGCCGATGGCCCAGGTGTCCGGCAGGCTCTGGAACACCGAGAAGTTGCAGATGTACTTGTCGGCGAGCTTGTCGTTGAGCTCGTCGAGCACCGCACGGTGCGAACGCTGACGCGCCTTGAGCTGGTTGTGCAAGCGCCGGCAGATGGCGAAGTAGCACTGCTCGGCCAGTGCCTTCTGCGCCAGGCTCAGCTTGCCGGCCGAATACTGCGCAGCCACTTCCTCGATGTAGTGGGTGGCGCGCCAGTAGGTTTCGGCGACCATTTCCGGGTCGCTGTCTTCCAGCAGCTCGATCAGCACCTGCAGCACTTCCGGCTGTTCGGCGCTGGCATCGATCTCCGGCACCTTGTCGTTGTGCCGCTCGACGTCGGTGACCTGCACCAGCAGCACGGCATGGTGCGCGGTCATCGCCCGGCCGCTCTCGGAGAAGATGTGCGGATGGGGAATTTCCTGGCGGTCGCAGAATTCCTTGAGCATGTCGACCACGGCATCGGCGTAGTCCTGCATGTCGTAGTTGATCGAGCTGGCGTTACGCGAGTGAGTGCCGTCGTAGTCCACGCCGAGGCCACCGCCGACGTCGATGTGATCGACCGGCAGGCCCATGGCCCGCAGCTCGCCGTAATAGCGGATGGCCTCGCGGAAGCCCTTGCGGTAGTCGGCGATGTTGGCGATCTGCGAGCCCATGTGAAAGTGCAGCAGGCGGATGCCCTGATCCAGCCCGGCCGCACGGAAGCGCTCGACCACCTGCAGGATCTGCGCTGCGGACAGACCGAACTTGGACTTCTCACCGCCGGTGTCGGCCCACTTGCTCGACGCCAGCGAGGACAGGCGCACGCGCAGACCGATCTGCGGCGCGACCTTGAGTTCAGCCGCCTCCTCGATCACCAGGGCGACTTCCGACTCCTTCTCGATGACGATGAATACGTTGTGGCCGAGCTTCTGCCCCATCAGCGCCAGGCGGATGAACTCGCGGTCCTTGTAACCGTTGCAGACGATAGTGCCGCCTTTCGGCGCCAGCGCCAGCACGGCCAGCAGTTCGGGCTTGGAGCCGGCTTCGAGGCCGATGGAGACGTTCTGCGTGGCGATGATGTTCTCGATCACCGCTTCCTGCTGGTTGACCTTGATCGGGTACAGCGCGGTGTAGCGGCTCTGGTATTCCAGGCGTTCGATGCTGGCATCGAACGCCCCGGTCAGGCGGCGCACGCGGTCTTGCAGGATGTCCGGGAAACGCACCAGCAGCGGCAGCGACAGGCCGCTCTGACGCAGCTCGTCGACTTGCTGATAGAGGTCGATCGGCTGGCTGTCCGGCCCGTTGGGACGCACCTCGATACGCCCGGCATCGTTGATCGAAAAGTAACCGGCGCCCCAATGGCGAATGCCATAGACACTGCGGCTATCGGCTACGGTCCATTGGCTGCCGTCGTCTTTGCGGGTGCGTCGTGCGGACATCGGGTTCTCCCATGAGAAAAGCCTGACCTTGCTGGCGGCCAGTTTAGAAATGATGAAGGCAAGATGACGTTTGCTCGGTGGTTGACCGTATGAGCGTCATCGAAGTTTAGAAAAGGACTTGTCAGCCGCCGGACTTCTTCGCGGTAAAGCCGCGCTTGCTCAGTTCGGCCAACAGCAGATCGACGTGATCACCCTGGATCTCGATCACCCCATCCTTGAGCGCGCCGCCGGTGCCGCAGCGTTTCTTCAACGCGCTGGCCAGTTCCTTGAGCGGTTCCTCGGCCAGTGGCACGCCGCTGACGGTGGTGACGGTCTTGCCGCCACGGCCCTTGGTTTCACGACGCACACGGGCAATGCCGTCGCCTTCAGGAATGCGCGTCTGCTTGCAGATGCAGGCATCCACCGCCTGGTTGCAATCCGGGCAATGACGACCGCCATCGGTGGAATAGACGAGACCGCTCAGGGCGGAGAATGAAGAGGCTTTCTTGACCACCGGCTTGTCCTCGTAGGGGTCAGGATAGCGACTGGCTGAACGGGTTCAGCCGCGAAGCCCCACTCAGGCAGGGGCAGCGCAGACGGACAGACGTCCGTCGAAAAGGCCGCGCAGTGTAACGGCAAAGGCGCCGCTTGCTAAGTATGGATTTGCGTCATTGTGCGGCACGATGGCGACGCCGTTCGCCATCGTGCACGGAGTGCTCGGAATCCGCGACGCCGTAGGGTGTTGCGTGCGCAGCAAGGCCCCGTATACGAGTAAAGCCGGTGCGCACGGCGCACCCTACCGGGGACATCGCGGTACACACCATTGCCGCCAGAGCGAGCTCGGCCCGTAGGGTGCGCCGTGCGCACCAAGCCCCGGCATCCAAGGTAAAGCCGGTGCGCGCACACTGCACCCTACAAGCTCGACGACACACAGGAGGCGACACAAACACCCTCTCCCGCCCTTCGGGCACCCTCGGCTTGGGCATCCTGCGTCGCCCTACCTCCTGCATCCATGCAGTCGTCTCCCATAAATGGGAGAGGGACATCAGCTAGCCGCAAGCGGCCTGTTTATGGCCTGTTTATGTAGCGTTCCAGCGCCGCCAGCGAATCCGGGCAATACGGCAACCGATGGGTTTCCTCCAGCGCCTGCTCGACGCTGATGAAACGCGCCTCCAGCACCTCCTCAGGCTGCAACACCAGCGGTGCATCGGATACCGCCGAGTAGGCCATGCACCACAGGCGACTTTCCGGGGCGTCATAGAGAAAGTGCGCATGCTCGGTCAGCTCGGCATCGACGATACCCAGTTCCTCGGCCAGCTCACGCTCGGCGGAGAGGCGGTAGTCCTCGCCTTCGAGCACCATGCCGCCGGCCGCCACGTCCCAGTAACCGGGATACAACGCCTTGCTCAGGGTGCGCCGATGCACGCACAACAGCCCGGCGGTGTTGAACAGGAGAATATAGGTGCCACGCCCGATCAGCCGGCGCTCGCGCAGCTCGGCCCGGGAAACCCCGCCCAGCGGCTGATCGCGTTCATCGACCCAGGCCACCAGTTCGCGGTCGGAGGCAGCGCGATGCGCCGCCTCCGCTGCCGAAATCGCGACCATCAACCCTGGCTCAGCAACTGACGCAGGTCGATCATGCCGGCGTTGGCGCGGGAGATGTAGTTGGCCATCACCAGCGAGTGATTGGCCAGAACGCCGTAACCGCTGCCGTTGAGGATCATCGGGCTCCACAGGGTAGCCTGCGCGGCTTCCAGCTCACGAATGATCTGGCGCACGCTGACAGTGGCGTTCTTTTTCGCCAGCACGTCGGCGAAGTCCACCTCGACAGCGCGCAGCAGGTGAGCCAGGGCCCAGGCCTGACCGCGAGCCTCGTAGAACACGTTGTCGATCTGCAGCCAGGGCGTCTCGTAAACGCCGCCCTCACCCACCTGCCCGGACTCTTCGGCATCGCTGCCCACCTGCAGTTTCTCGTTCAGGCGCACCTGACCGACGCTGGCGGACAGGCGCTGAGACAGCGAGCCAAGGCGGGTGCCGGCATCACCCAGCCAGTTGTTCAGGTTGTCGGCACGGGCATAGAACTGCGCGTTTCTCTGCGCCGGGTCGGCCAGACGAGCCAGATAGCGATCCAGCGACTTGATGCCCTCGCGGTACTCGGACTCGGACGCCGGCAATGCCCAGCTCTTGTTGTCGAAGTGAAAACGCGGCTCGGCCTTGGCCAGGTCCGGGTCCTCGGTGGACTGCGACTGCGAGCGGGCGAAGTCCTTGCGCAGGGCACGAGAGAAGTCGCGCACCTGCACCAGCACGCCATATTCCCAGCTCGGCATGTTGTCCAGCCACAGACCGGGCGGCGCCAGGTCGTTGGACAGGTAGCCACCCGGTTTGTCGAGCAGCGTACTGGCGACCTGCCTGAGGGTTTCCACCGTGGTGTAACCGGTCACCATCTGCCGTTGCGCCTGCTGCGCCGAACTCTGCGCATGCTGCTGGACCTGGAACACAGACGGCTCCTGACTCCAGTACCAGCCGACCACCAGGGCGATCAGCAGATAGACACCGATCAGACCGCCCAGAGCTCGAGCGATCAGGCTGCCGCCACTGCGACTGCCTCCTGAGGTCTTGGCGGCGCCGCCCTGCGAGTTCGTCGCGCGATTCTTCCAGTCCAGCATGGCAGTGTCCTTTTCAAGCGAATTCGAGTGTTCGACCACGACCCGAGCAACGGGTTGCGACCTGCTACGCACTATAAGGCAAGCCCACAGCAAAACGCAGGGCGGAGGGGCAAACTTACCGCTGGTAGGGGAAAACTAAAATTCTGTCGCTTATTCGACAGAAATACCGACGCCAATTGATCGACGGCAATGTCAGCGCCTCCAGCAAGTGATAGCATCGAGCCACCACTGACTTAACCACTTACAGAAGTCGGCCCATGACCGAGCACCCGGATCCCAGTCGAGATCGCCTCAAGCACCATTTCGCCCAGCGCGTCATTCACCAGGCACGTCAGGTGCTGGAAGTCTGGCAGCGCCTGCAACGCAGCGAATGGAGCGATGCCGGCATGGCCGAGCTGACTGAAGCCAACCTGCGACTGCTGCGTTACGCTGAGCGTTTCGAACAGACCGAGCACGCGCAACTGGCGCAAAGCATTGGCGTCAGCCTCGGTGAAGTGGTGGAAAATCGCGGTCGCCTCAACAGCACGCTGATCGCCCGCCTCAATCAGGCCATGCAGCGCTTGTCGAGAACCGGCCTGCGTCATAGTGATGCCTTCGAACAGACCTTCCTGCCCCCCCTGCGCAAACCGGTTTATCTGGCCCTGCAGGATGCCCAGCGCGCCGAGCGCCTGGCCCAGCAACTGGAGTTCTTCGGTCTGGCGGCGCAGTCCCTGGGCGATGAGCCCGCCTTCCGCGCCGCCATCAGCGAGCGCCACCCGGCCGCCATCGTCATGGACGTCGACTTCGCCGGCGCCGGTCTGGAACTTGCCGACTCGGTACAAGAAGGTCTGGAGCAGAAAATTCCGCTGCTGTTCTTCAGCCACTGCGATACCGACACGCCGACGCGCCTGGCCGCCGTACGCGCCGGCGGCCAGGAGTTCTTCACCGGCTCGCTGGATGCATCGAGCCTGCTCGAACGCATCGAGGTACTGACCCACGTCTCGCAGTACGACCCGTACAAGGTGCTGATCGTCGACGATTCCAAGGCCCAGGCGACCCACACCGAGCGCGTGCTCAACAGTGCCGGCATCCTCACCCACACCCTCACCGAGCCGATCCAGGCAATGGACGCGCTGGCCGAGTTCCAGCCGGACCTGATCATCCTCGACATGTACATGCCCGAGTGCAACGGCACCGAACTGGCCAAGGTGATCCGCCACAACGACCGCTACGTCAGCGTGCCGATCATCTACCTGTCGGCCGAAGACGACCTGGACAAGCAGCTCGACGCCATGAGCGAGGGCGGCGACGACTTCCTCACCAAACCGATCAAACCGCGCCATCTGATCGCCACCGTGCGCAACCGCGCAGCCCGTGCGCGCAACCTCAAGGCGCGCATGGTGCGTGACAGTCTGACCGGCCTGTACAACCACACCCATACCCTGCAACTGCTCGATGACGCCTGCTTTCGCGCGCGCCGTGAAGAGCAACCGCTGGCCTTCGCCATGCTCGACATCGACCACTTCAAGAAGGTCAACGACACCTACGGCCACCCCATGGGCGACCGCGTGATCAAAAGCCTGGCGTTGTTCCTCAAGCAGCGCCTGCGCAAGACCGACTACATCGGTCGTTACGGCGGCGAGGAATTCGCCGTGGTGCTGCCCGACACCGATGAGCAATCGGCGCTCAAGGTGCTGGAAGAGATCCGCCAGCGCTTCGCCGACATCCACTACCCGGCCCAGCCGCAGGACCTGTCCTGCACCTTCAGTTGCGGCATCGCCATGCTGCAACCGGGCCTGGACGGCAACGCCCTGTCCAAGCGCGCAGACGAAGCGCTGTACAAGGCCAAGCACGGTGGTCGTAACCGGGTGGAGCTGTACAGCAGCGAATGACTCAGCGCAGAACGTGACGCAGCTCACAGCGTCATCAGGATGTAACCAAACCGCAATAAGCTCGCGGGCATCGTTCAGTCGTCGATCGAGCCCGTCATGCGTCTCAAGCTGCTCACCAACCTAAACACTCTGCTGCTGGTCACCGTCTGCGTCGCTCTGGCGGCAACACTCTGGTGGTCGCAGCGCGCGTTGCAGCAACCGGTGCAGTTGATGGAGCGCTACCTGACGTTGTCCCAGCAGTTCCAGCGCGAGGTGGCCGACAACATTCAGGCCTACCTGGCCAGTGGCAACGCCGTGCAACACAGCACCGCGACCCAGGCCATCGATGCCTTCGACGAGTCCCTCGAGCAACTGCCGCAACAATTGACCACCGAGCTGCGCCCAAGCCTTGGGCAACTGCGCGATTTCAGCGCCAGTCAGCTGCTGGCGGCCGGCAAACTGGCCGGTGATCCGCAGGGTCTGCTGTTGCAGGCCGAACGCGAGATGCTCGCTGCGCTGGAACAACTGACCCAGTACGTCGCAGATGCCAGCAGCCCCGCCGCCGGCGAGTATCGCAAACCGCTGCAGGAAGCCGGTTCACGCTTGCTCAAGCTGGCCCACGCCCGCGAACGTTTCACCAGCCAGGGTCGTGGCGAACTGCTCGGCGATGTCGAACGCGAACTCAAGGCCCTTGCCCAGCAGGCAGAGACGCTGGATAAATTGCCGCTACTCGGCGTGCAACAGGCCGACAGCTCTGCCAGCGTCGGCTTCGCCGCGCTGCTCGGGCTGGATGACACACAACAGGAGCAACAGGCGCAGGATCGCGGCATCGAGCTGAAACGCGAACTGAGCGCCCTGGTACGTCGCTACCCCAGCGAACTGCAACGCACTCGCGAGCTGGTCGAGCAACGCCAGCAACTGGCCGTGACCACCACCGAACGCGTGACCCAGGTGCAACAGGCACTGGCTGCGCTGGAGCCCCTGGTAAAAGGCGAATACGCACGCATTCAGGGCGAGGTACGGCTGATTCAGGGCCTGATGATCGGCCTGATCCTGCTCATCGCCCTGCTCATCGACCGCATCCAGCGGCGCCTCGCGCAGGTGCTCGAGCGCCTGGTACCGGCGCTGTCACAGTGGGCCAAAGGTGATTTCGCGACACCGATCAGCATCCACTCCCGCACCCGCGAGCTGCGCGACATCGAAGACTCGCTCAATCACCTGCGCCGCTATCTGGTGGAGCTGGTCGCCAGCATCCGCGGCCATGCCGAGCATGTCGCCGGCTCCAGCCGCACCCTGGCCGATCTCAGCGGTGGCCTGCACGGCGGCGCCGAACGCCAGGCCGGCGATACCGCGCTGATCCGCGACGCGCTGGGCGAGCTGGAAGCGACCATCGGCCAGGTCGCCCAGGACGCCAGCCAGACCGCCGACGCCAGCCGCGACGCAGACCGCGCCCTGGTCCAGGGCCAGCAGGTCATCGGCCAGAGCCTGCAAGGGCTGCACGCCCTGGTCAGCGAGGTGCAGGACAACGCCCAGGCCATCGAGCGCCTGGCCGACGAGACCGCCACCATTGGCAGTGTGCTCACGGTGATTCGCGGTATTGCCGAACAGACCAACCTGCTCGCCCTCAACGCCGCCATCGAGGCCGCTCGCGCCGGCGAGGCCGGTCGTGGCTTTGCCGTGGTCGCCGACGAAGTACGCTCACTGTCGCAGCGCACCGGCAGCGCCACGGCGGAAATCCAGGATGTCATCGGCCGCCTGCAACAGGCTGCGCACCAGTCGGTACAGGCCATGCGCGCCCAGGTCGAACATGCCGAAGCCACCGCCGGCAAGGCCGAGGCCGCCGATGGCGCGCTGGACGAGATCGTCAGCGCCATCCGCACCATCGCCAGCATGGCAGAGCGCATTGCCGAGGCCACCGCCCAGCAGAGCGATGCGGTCAGCGAGATTCGCGAACACGGCGAACGCATCCACCAACTGGGCGACGACAACCTCGGCCTGATCGCCAACGGACGCAGCGAGAGTGAACGCCTGCTGCACCTGGGCGGCCAGTTGCACAGCGCCGTACAGGCGTTTCGCGTCTGAGCGCCTGCGACACGACAGCGCAGGCTTGATCTGCGCGGGAACTCGACGAGGCCGGCCTCCTCCAAGGTGGCGCTCATCTCCGGCAATCGACGTCCCGGCGCGGCGACGACGATACGGGCGGGCGCTTTCCGGTATCATGCCGCCACCTTTCGCCGAGATATTCGCCCGATGTCACTGCGTCGACTGCTGCTTCCCCTGTTTCTGCTCTGCCTGAGCCTGCCCGCCAGCGCCAATCTGTTCGACCAGCGCCCGGCCGCCTCGCCGATTGGCGAGCCGCTGAACAACAGCAGCGACTTCCTGCCGGTGCGCGAGGCCTTCAAGCTGAGCCTGGTGAGCAGCGACGCACAGGCCGTGACGCTGCGCTTCGTCGCGACCGAGGGTTACTACCTCTATCGTCATCGCTTCAATTTCAGCGTCGAACCGGTCGACCTGGCGCTCGGCGAAGCCGAATTGCCAGCAGGCGAAGCCAAGCACGATGAATTCTTCGGCGATGTCGAGGTGTACTACGGCGTGCTGGATATCCGCGTGCCATTGGACAACCCGAACAACCGCCCGCTGCGCCTGCAGGTGGGCTACCAGGGTTGTGCCGACAAGGGCCTGTGCTACCCGCCCGAGACCGAGTTCATCGAAATTGGCGAGATGCCCGCCAGCATCACCGACCTGCAGAAGACCGAGTGGAACTGGAAAGACCTGGCGCTGTTCTTCCTCGCCGGACTGGGGCTGACCTTCACCCCCTGCGTGCTGCCCATGCTGCCGATCCTCTCCGGCGTGGTGCTGCGCGGGCGCCCGAGCAATGCCCGTGGGCTGGTCCTGTCGCTCGCCTACGTGCTGCCGATGGCGGCCTGCTATGCCGTGCTCGGCGCCTTGATGGGGCTGTTCGGTGCCGGCCTCAACCTGCAGGCCATGTTGCAGTCGCCCTGGATCCTGGTGCCCTTCGCCGCCTTTTTCAGCCTGTTCGCCATGGCGATGTTCGGCGTATTCGAACTGCGCCTGCCGACCTTCATACGCGAGCGCCTCGACCAGCGCGCCAGCCAGACCCAGGGCGGCACCATCGCCGGGGCCGCGACCCTGGGCGTGCTGTCGAGCCTGATCGTGTCGCCCTGCATCACCGCCCCCCTGACAGCCTTGCTGCTCTATATCAGCAGCACCGGCGACGCCGTCGGTGGTGGCCTGCAACTGTTCGCCCTGGGCCTGGGCATGGGTACGCCCCTGGTGCTGTTCGGCGCGGGCGGCGGTGCCTTGCTGCCGAAGTCCGGCCCGTGGCTGGTCAGCGTGCGCAACGCCTTCGGCGTGATGCTCCTGGCCGTGTCCGTCTGGCTGCTCGAGCGCGTGCTGCCGGGCAGTCTCAGCCTGGCCCTCTGGGGTCTGCTGGCTGGCGGCGTGGCGGTGTTCCTCGGCGCGCTGGAGTTCGGCCCCAAGACGCACCGGCAGAAACTCGGTCAGATCGCCGGCCTGGCCCTGCTGGTTTATGCCCTGGCCGCCTGGGTCGGCGCCCTGCAGGGTGCGAGCGATCCGCTCAAACCGCTCGGCCAGTTGCAGGCGGGCGCCAGCCAGAGCAGCGCCAAGAGCGGTGCCTGGCAAACCCTGAGCAGCCCCACCGAACTGGACGCAGCGCTGGCCGCGGCCAAAGCCGCCGGTCAGCCGCTGCTGCTGGACTGGTACGCCGACTGGTGCATCAGCTGCAAGGTCATCGAACGCGAGGTATTCGGCAATGCCGAAGTCGGCAGCAAGCTCGCTGGCTGGCACCTGATCCGCTTCGACATCACCGAAAGCAACGCCGCCCAGCGCGCCCTGCTGGACCGTTACAAGTTGTTCGGCCCGCCTGCCATCCAGCTGTTCGCCGGCAATGGTGACGAATGGCTCGATCTGCGTGTCGTAGGTGAGGTCGATGCCGCCACCTTCGCTGGCCGCCTGGATCAGGCCAGCAGCCGCCAGGCAGGTCGTTGAACGCTGGCGACGCAATCATCGCCCGCACGTTGCAAATGCCCTGGCGACGACCGAAACCAGCGCTATAGTCATATTTCTGCCGTAAACAGCAGGCATCGTGTCGACTATTGCTGACATCGCGCAGCTGCGGCATAGTCCGGCGCAGCCTGAACAACAAGGAACGCGACCATGGCCACCCTACTGGTGCTGCACGGCCCCAATCTGAATCTGCTGGGCACCCGCGAGCCCGACAAATATGGCGCCACCACCCTCGCCGAGATCAATCAGGATCTGGAACGCCGCGCACGCGAGGCGGGCCATCATCTGTTGTACCTGCAAAGCAATGCCGAGTACGAACTGATCGACCGCATTCACGCCGCAAAGGGTGAAGGTGTCGACTTCATCCTGATCAATCCTGCCGCTTTTACCCACACAAGCGTCGCATTACGTGACGCATTGCTGGCAGTGAGCATCCCATTCATCGAAGTGCACCTGTCCAACGTGCACAAGCGTGAACCTTTCCGCCATCACTCCTATTTTTCCGACGTTGCAGTAGGGGTGATCTGCGGCCTTGGCGCCAGCGGTTATCGGCTGGCCCTGGAAGCGGCACTCGAACAACTGACCGGGCGCGCCTGACGCGTAGCCTGGTAGACAAGTCCTACCTCACCTCTGGGAGTTGACCATTCATGGATATCCGTAAAGTCAAGAAACTGATCGAGCTGCTGGAAGAGTCCGGTATCGACGAGCTGGAGATCAAAGAGGGCGAAGAGTCCGTACGCATCAGCCGTCACAGCAAGCAACCGGCCTATGCCCCGCAGCCGATGTACGCACCGGCCCCGGCTCCGGTCGCGGCGCCTGTCGCCGCAGCCGCTCCGGGCGCTGAAGCCGCCCCGGCCGCCGCACCGAAACTGAACGGCACCGTGGCCCGTTCGCCGATGGTCGGCACCTTCTATCGCGCCGCTTCGCCGACCTCGGGCAACTTCGTCGAAGTCGGTCAGACCGTGAAGAAGGGCGACATCCTCTGCATCGTCGAAGCGATGAAGATGATGAACCACATCGAAGCCGAAGCCAGCGGTGTGATCGAATCCATCCTGGTGGAAAACGGCCAGCCGGTTGAGTACGACCAACCCCTGTTCACCATCGTTTGATGCACGGGGAGCCTGCAATGCAGAAGCTGGAAAAAGTTCTTATCGCCAACCGTGGCGAAATCGCCCTGCGTATCCTGCGCGCCTGCAAGGAGCTGGGTATCAAGACGGTGGCCGTGCACTCCACCGCCGACCGCGAACTGATGCACCTGGGCCTGGCCGACGAGTCCGTCTGCATTGGTCCGGCAGCTGGCGCTCAGTCCTACCTGAACATCCCGGCCATCATCAGCGCAGCTGAACTGACCGGTGCCACGGGCATCCATCCGGGCTACGGCTTCCTCGCCGAGAACGCCGACTTCGCCGAACAGGTGGAGAACTCCGGTTTTGCCTTCATTGGCCCGAAAGCCGACACCATCCGCCTGATGGGCGACAAGGTATCGGCCAAGGAAGCCATGATCAAAACCGGCGTTCCGGTGGTACCCGGTTCCGACGGCCCGCTGCCGGAAGACGAGATCGAGGCCCTGCGCATCGCCCGTGAAGTGGGCTACCCGGTGATCATCAAGGCCGCTGGCGGCGGCGGTGGTCGCGGCATGCGCGTGGTGCACAAGGAAGAAGACCTGATCAAATCGGCCAAGCTGACCCGCACCGAAGCCGGTGCTGCGTTCGGCAACCCGATGGTCTATCTGGAAAAATTCCTCGGCAACCCGCGCCACGTCGAAGTCCAGGTGCTGTCCGACGGCCAGGGCAACGCGATTCACCTGTACGACCGTGACTGCTCGCTGCAGCGTCGCCACCAGAAGGTGATCGAAGAGGCTCCGGCCCCGCTGATCGACGAGAAGGCCCGCGCCGAAGTGCTCAAGCGCTGCGTCGATGCCTGCATCGAGATCGGCTACCGTGGCGCCGGCACCTTCGAGTTCCTCTATGAAGACGGTCGTTTCTACTTCATCGAGATGAACACCCGCGTTCAGGTGGAGCACCCGGTCACCGAGATGGTCACGGGGATCGACATCGTCAAGGAGATGCTCAGCATCGCCGCTGGCAACCCGCTGTCGATCAAGCAGGAAGACGTGAAGATCCTCGGTCACTCGGTGGAGTGCCGGATCAACGCCGAAGACCCGGACAACTTCATGCCCAGCCCCGGCAAGGTCAAGCATTTCCATGCGCCGGGCGGCAATGGCGTTCGCGTCGACTCGCACCTGTACAGCGGCTACAGCGTTCCGCCGCACTACGACTCGCTGATCGGCAAGCTGATCACCTTCGGCAAGGACCGTGACGAGGCCATGGCGCGCATGCGCAACGCTCTGGACGAGATCGTGGTCGACGGCATCAAGACCAACGTGCCGCTGCACCGCGACCTGACCCGCGACAAGGGTTTCGTCAAAGGTGGCGTGAACATCCATTACCTGGAAAAGAAACTGGGTATGGACAAGCACTGACTCCAATGACCAGCTGCGCGTCGGCGATACGGCGTTAAAAACGACCTCGGAATGCTCACTTACAAATGTAAGCTCCGCTCCCTCGACCGTTTTTGCCTTGTCTCGCTCTAGCTCGCGAGGTCATGACTGAAGTGCTAAACAAGGGCTGCCCTCGGGCAGCCCTTGTCGTTTCCGGCCGATAGCCGAACTGGCCGGCCGGCCATCCGTTCAAGTAAGCTGCGCGGCCAAACCGTTCCACATGCTTTCGAGGTTTCTCATGCCCTGGTTACAAGTCCGTCTCGCCATCACTCCTGAGCAGGCAGAAACCTACGAGGATGCCCTGCTGGAAGTCGGCGCCGTGTCGGTAACCTTCATGGACGCCGAAGATCAGCCGATCTTCGAGCCGGACCTGGGTACCACGCCGCTGTGGTCGAATACTCACCTGCTGGCCCTGTTCGAGGCCGACACCGACGAAACCGCCCTGCTCGCCCACCTGCAGCTGCTCTGTGGCGGCGCGCTGCCGGAGCATCATGTCGAGCGCCTCGAGGATCAGGACTGGGAGCGCAGCTGGATGGATGGCTTCCAGCCCATGCGCTTCGGCCAGCGCCTTTGGATCGTGCCGAGCTGGCACGCCGCGCCGGAGCCGGACGCGGTCAACCTGCTACTCGATCCGGGCCTGGCCTTCGGCACCGGCACCCATCCGACCACCGCACTGTGCCTGGAATGGCTCGATGGCCAGAACCTGGACAACTGCAGCGTGCTCGACTTCGGTTGCGGCTCGGGCATCCTCGCCATCGCCGCGCTGCTGCTCGGTGCGCCGCAGGCAGCGGGCACCGATATCGACCCGCAAGCCCTGGAAGCCTCGCGCGACAATGCCTCGCGCAACGGCATCGATCCGGCGCGCTTCCCGGTGTATCTGCCTGCCGACCTGCCGCAGCAGCCTGCCGACGTGGTCGTCGCCAACATCCTCGCCGGCCCGCTGGTTTCCCTGGCACCTCAGATCACCACACTGGTCAAAGGCGGTGGACGCCTGGCGCTGTCGGGTATCCTCGCCGAGCAGGCCGAGGAAGTCCGCGCCGCCTACGCAGGCGCTTTCGACCTCGACCCGACGGCCATCAAGGACGGCTGGGTGCGCATCAGCGGCGTCAAGCGCTGAACCGCGCGCAGTCGTTGCGTTAGACTAGCCGCTTGGATTTTCCGGACCCGCGCATGAGCGAAAGCCACGTCACCCAGTGCCCCAATTGCCGTACCAGCTTCCGCGTCAGCCAGGCGCAGCTGGCTGCTGCCCATGGCGCAGTACGCTGCGGTGCCTGCCTGCACGTGTTCAACGCCGCCGAGCAACTGTTCGGCCCCCGTGCAGCCGCACCTGCGCCAGCGACAACCAGAACGGCAAGCACTGCGGTCAAGGCTCAAGCCGACACCGGCACCAAGCCGCCAGTGGCCAAGTCCGCCGACGACACCCTGTGGATTCATGACGACCTCGACCTCGACAGCCTCGATCTCGACGAGGAACTGGCCAGGCTGGAAGAGCAGGAACAGCAGCTGTCACAGCAGTTCCTCGCACTGGAACAGGCGCCGCGCCATGCCGAGAATTTCGCCAGCCGCGCGACGGACGAACACGAAGACGTGCATGACGAAGCCTGGGCCGAAGCCCTGCTGCGCGACGAGCCAGTCAAGCGCGAGCGCAACAGCTTCGAGCTGCAACCCACCGAAGAGCAGCCGGAGCCCGCCGCTGCACCTGAGCCCAAGGCTGCCATTGAGTTCGTTCCTCCCGCCACATCCCACAAGCAGCAGACCATCGCCGAGGACCTCGACGAATCCGCGGAGCCGCGCCTGGGTGATCTCCACGACGAGCAGAGCGAACCGGAGCAACGGGACGAAGACCTGCGCACGGAGCGTGAAGCACCCAAGGTAGTGCGCAGCGAGCCGGGTCTGCGCGAGGAGCGCCTGTTCGAACTGGACGACGAACCCCTGCAACTCGACTGGCGCCAGCCACAGGGCACGTCATGGGGGCGCCTGTTCGGCTGGGGGCTGCTCAACCTGCTGGCGGCTGGCGGCCTGCTGGCACAATACGCCGCCTACAACTTCGATGAACTGGCACGCCAGGACCGCTATCGCCCCTGGTTCGAACAACTGTGCCCGAACATTGGCTGCACCCTGCCCTCGAAAGTCGACATCAGCCAGATTCGCAGCAGCAACCTGGTGGTACGCAGCCACCCGGAGTTCTCCGGCGCCCTGATCGTCGACGCCATCCTTTATAACCGCGCCTCCTTCGCCCAGCCCTTCCCACTGCTGGAGATGCGCTTCGCCGACCTGGGTGGCCAACTGGTCGCCAGTCGTCGCTTCAAACCCAGCGAGTACCTGGCCGGCGAGCTGGCCGGACAGAGCGAGATGCCACCGCAGACGCCCATCCACATCTCCCTGGACATCCTTGATCCGGGCACCCGCGCGGTGAACTACAGCCTGAGCTTCCACTCGCCCGAGTAGCCTGGAGACGGCGCGACCCGTGGTCGCAGGCCTTCCATCTAACTACTGGCGATAAGCCCATAGCTGTTCAGAATTTGTTCAAAACGACCTTTATCCGGTCATCCAGAGCGGGTATCATGCCCACCCTTTCGCGAGCACCGACCCACCGCCGTTTCCCCTGAGGACACAGTGGAGGGCGGGTGTTGATCGCCCTTTGTCTCAACTGCGCACCAACAAGCAGGGACGCCCCATGTCGGCCCCACGTATTGGCCCTTACACATTGCCCAATCGGTTGATCCTGGCTCCCATGGCCGGCGTCACCGATCGCCCGTTCCGCCAGCTGTGCCGCCGTCTCGGCGCCGGCCTGGTGGTGTCGGAGATGGTCACCAGCGATGTGCGCCTGTGGAATAGCCGCAAGTCCAGCCTGCGCTTGCTGCACGCCGGCGATCCCGAGCCACGCTCGGTACAGATCGCCGGTGGCGACCCGCAGATGATGGCCGACGCGGCGCGCAAGAACGTCGAGTTGGGCGCGCAGATCATCGACATCAACATGGGCTGCCCGGCCAAGAAGGTCTGCAACAAGGCCGCCGGCTCCGCCCTGCTGCGCGACGAACCGCTGGTACGGGAAATCCTCGCTGCCGTGGTCGGTGCGGTGGACGTGCCGGTGACGCTGAAGATTCGCACCGGCTGGGACCGCCAGAACAAGAACGGCATTACCGTGGCGAAAATCGCCGAAGATGCCGGCATCGCTGCGCTTTCCGTACACGGCCGCACCCGCGCCGACCTTTACACCGGCGAAGCCGAGTACGACACCATCGCCGCCATCAAGCAGGCGATATCGATTCCGGTGTTCGCCAATGGCGACATCGACTCTCCACAGAAGGCCAAGGCCGTGCTCGACGCCACTGGCGCCGACGCCCTGCTCATTGGTCGCGCCGCCCAAGGGCGGCCGTGGATCTTCCGTGAGATCGAGCACTACCTGCGTACCGGCGAAACCCTGCCGGCACCGAGCCTGCTCGAAGTGGAACGCATTCTGCTAGAACACCTGGCCGCACTGCACGCCTTCTACGGCGAATTGATGGGCACGCGTATCGCCCGCAAGCATGTCGGCTGGTATCTGGCAACCCTGCCGGGCGCCAGGGAGTTTCGCGCCCAATTCAACCGTCTGGACAGTACGGACGCACAGTGCGCCCACGTTCGCGCGTTCTTCCGCGAACGGCACAACGATGGAAACGAGGTGGCCGCATGACGTTGATGACAGAGACCCTAGTGAGTGGAATTGCACCCGTGAGTGACAACACCAGCCTTAAACAGCACCTGAACACGCCGAGCGAAGAGGGCCAGACCCTGCGCGGCGCCGTGGAGAAGGCGCTGCACAATTACTTCGCCCATCTCGAGGGCGCGGACGTCACCGACGTGTACAACCTGGTGCTCACCGAAGTCGAAGCGCCACTGCTGGAAACCGTCATGAATCACGTGAAAGGTAACCAGACCAAGGCCTCCGAACTGCTCGGCCTGAACCGCGGTACGCTGCGCAAGAAACTCAAGCAGTACGACCTGCTGTAACCCTGAACTCCCGAAAAGGGCGGCCCGCATGAGCCGCCTTTTTTGCTGATATCCCCGCTCTGATGGATAGTGAAATGACCGACCAGACCACCCTTCTGCCCGTCCGCCGCGCGCTGATCAGCGTTTCCGACAAGACCGGTGTCCTCGAATTCGCTCGCGAACTGGCCGCCCTCGGTGTCGAGATTCTCTCCACCGGCGGCACCTACAAGCTGCTCAAGGACAACGGCGTAGCCGCAGTGGAAGTAGCCGACTACACCGGCTTCCCGGAGATGATGGACGGCCGCGTCAAGACCCTGCACCCGAAGATTCACGGCGGCATCCTCGGCCGTCGTGCGCTGGACGGCGCGGTGATGGACGAGCACGGCATCAAGCCGATCGACCTGGTGGCGGTCAACCTCTATCCCTTCGAAGCCACCGTGGCCAAGCCTGATTGCGACCTGGCCGACGCCATCGAGAACATCGACATCGGCGGCCCGACCATGGTCCGCAGCGCGGCGAAGAACCACAAGGACGTCGCCATCGTGGTCAACACCGGCGATTACGCCGGCATCGTCGCCTCCCTCAAGGCCGGCGGCCTGAGCTACGCCCAGCGCTTCGACCTGGCACTCAAGGCCTTCGAGCACACCGCGGCCTACGACGGCATGATCGCCAACTACCTGGGCACCATCGACCAGGCGCGTGACACCCTGTCCACCGAAGGTCGCGGCGCCTTCCCGCGCACCTTCAACAGCCAGTTCGTCAAGGCGCAGGAAATGCGCTACGGCGAGAACCCGCACCAGAGCGCGGCGTTCTATGTCGAGGCGAAGAAGGGTGAAGCCAGCGTTTCCACCGCGATCCAGTTGCAGGGCAAGGAACTGTCGTTCAACAACGTGGCCGACACCGACGCCGCGCTGGAATGCGTGAAGAGCTTCGTCAAGCCGGCCTGCGTCATCGTCAAGCACGCCAACCCCTGCGGCGTGGCCGTGGTACCGGAAGACGAAGGCGGTATCCGCAAGGCCTACGACCTGGCCTACGCCACCGATACCGAATCGGCGTTCGGCGGCATCATCGCCTTCAACCGCGAGCTCGATGGCGAAACCGCCAAGGCCATCGTCGAGCGCCAGTTCGTCGAAGTGATCATCGCCCCGAGCATCAGCGCCGCCGCCCGTGAAGTGGTGGCCGTCAAAGCCAACGTGCGCCTGCTCGAATGCGGCGAGTGGCCGGCCGAGCGTGCTGCGGGTTGGGACTTCAAACGCGTCAATGGTGGTCTGCTGGTGCAGAGCCGCGACATCGGCATGATCGCAGCGTCCGACCTGAAGATCGTTACCCAGCGCGCGCCGAGCGAGCAGGAAATCCACGACCTGATCTTCGCCTGGAAAGTGGCCAAGTTCGTCAAATCCAACGCCATCGTCTACGCCAAGAACCGTCAGACCGTGGGTGTCGGCGCCGGCCAGATGAGCCGCGTCAACTCCGCGCGCATCGCCGGCATCAAGGCCGAGCACGCTGGCCTGCCAGTGCCCGGTGCGGTGATGGCGTCGGACGCCTTCTTCCCCTTCCGCGACGGCATCGACAACGCCGCCAAGGCCGGTATCACCGCTGTGATCCAGCCGGGCGGCTCGATGCGCGACAACGAAGTGATCGCCGCCGCCGACGAAGCCGGGATTGCCATGGTGTTCACCGGCATGCGCCACTTCAGGCACTAAAATCGGCCGCACTGAAACCGGCATCTGCGTTGTTGCCCCGGGTTCCGCCAATGCTCATTGCCAGTAGGCAACTCCGCTTGTCGAAACCCGGGGCGCCTAGCATCTACCGGCTTCATCGCGACCTCGGAATTCGTAGGGTGGATAACGCTTGATCGTGCCCACGCTCTGCGTGGGTATGCAGCCCGAGACGCTCCGCGTCTCAAAGCCGGACGCAGAGCGTCCACAGTGACATTCCCACGCAGAGCGTGGGAACGATCCAGGAGAATGCAATGAACGTATTGATCATCGGCAGCGGCGGTCGCGAACACGCCCTGGCCTGGAAAGTGGCGCAGGATCCGCGCGTCGGGAAAATCTTCGTCGCCCCGGGTAACGCCGGCACAGCCGTCGAGCCCAAGTGCGAGAACGTCGCCATCGACGTGCTGGCCATCGAGCAGTTGGCTGACTTTGCCGAGAAGAACGTGCAACTGACCATCGTCGGCCCGGAAGCGCCGCTGGTCAAAGGCGTGGTCGACCTGTTCCGCAGCCGCAAGCTGGATATCTTCGGCCCCACCGCCGCAGCCGCCCAGCTGGAAGGCTCCAAGGCGTTCACCAAGGATTTCCTGGCACGGCACAAGATCCCCACCGCCGATTACCAGAACTTCACCGAGATCGAACCGGCGCTGGCCTACCTGCGCGAGAAGGGTGCGCCCATCGTGATCAAGGCCGACGGCCTGGCCGCAGGCAAGGGCGTGATCGTCGCCATGACCCTCGCCGAAGCCGAAGACGCGGTGCGCGACATGCTCGCCGGCAACGCCTTCGGTGAGGCCGGTTCGCGCGTGGTGATCGAGGAGTTCCTCGATGGCGAAGAAGCCAGCTTCATCGTCATGGTCGACGGCGAGAACGTGCTGCCGATGGCCACCAGCCAGGATCACAAGCGCGTCGGCGACGGCGACAGCGGCCCGAACACCGGTGGCATGGGCGCCTACTCGCCGGCGCCGGTGGTCACCGCCGAGGTGCACAAGCGCGTGATGGACGAGGTGATCTACCCGACCGTGCGCGGCATGGCCAGCGAAGGCAACGTCTACACCGGCTTCCTCTATGCCGGCCTGATGATCGACAAGGCAGGCAAGCCCAAGGTCATCGAGTTCAACTGCCGCTTCGGCGACCCGGAAACCCAACCGATCATGTGCCGCCTGGAAAGCTCCCTGGTGCTGCTGGTCGAGGCAGCTCTGGCCAAGGCGCTGGACAAGGTCGAAGCGACCTGGGACCCGCGTCCGACCGTGGGCGTGGTGCTGGCTGCCGGCGGCTACCCGGGCGACTACGCCAAGGGCGATGTCATCATCGGTCTGGATGAAGCCGCCAAGCTCGACGGCAAGGTGTTTCACGCCGGAACCGCGCTGAAAGACGGCCAGATCGTCACCGCTGGCGGTCGCGTGCTCTGCGCCACCGCCATCGGCGCCAGCGTTGCCGATGCCCAGCAGCAGGCCTACCGCCTGGCCGAGAAGATTCGCTGGAACGGCATGTTCCACCGTCACGATATCGGCTATCGGGCCATCGCCCGCGAGCGCGGCGAGGACTGATATACAGGGTGCAGTCCGGTAAAAAGGCGGCTTTTACCCACAAAAAGCCTTAAAAATGCCTGACTGCACCATGTTCCCGCGAGCAGATGCTTGGCTATAATCCGGCCACTCATTTAGAAGGATTTTGCCCGTGCGCCGGCTCAGGATTGCCATCGGACTACTCGCCAGCATGCTGTTTCTCAGCCTTGCGCTGACAGCCAGTGCGAAATCAGCCCCGACAGGCCCGCACAGCTGGTCCTATCTGGTCGACGCCAGCGCCCGTCTGGGTCTCGAAGAAGTCCGCGCCCAGCGCCAGCAGTTCAAGCCCCTCAGCAAGCAGTCCTTCACCTTCCCGCCCAGTGACCACGCCGTCTGGCTGCGTGCCGAGTTCGCAGCGCAGCAGCAGCCCGCCTGGCTGTGGATCTTCTCACCACGGGTGCAGTACCTCGATTACTACCTGCTGAGAGACGGTGTGCTGGAGCAGAACCTGCACACCGGCGAGGCCATGCCGCTGGATTCGCGACCGCTGCCGTCGCGCTTCTACCTGATGCCGTTGCCGAATGACGGCCAGGCCCGCGTCGCCTATGTGCGCCTGACCTCCAACCACCCGCTGATGACCTGGTTCAAGGTGATGGATCAGGCCGAACTGGTCAGCCTGGAAAAGCCCGCCTACCTCTACGGCATGCTGTTCGGTGCCCTGCTGCTGCTGACCCTGTACAACCTCATCCGCTTCCTCTATAGCCGCAGCGCCAGCGGCCTGTGGCTGGCCGGGGTGAACATCGGCCTGGCCGTATGCTCGGCAGCCAATCTCGGCATCTTCGCCCAGTGGTTGCCCAGCCTGGGCTACAACCAGTCACTGGTCGCCGACCTCTCCGCGCTGTTCGCCGCCTTCAGCGTCCTGGCCTTTGGCCTGGGATTCATGCACGGCACGCCCGTTCAACACAGCCCACTCAATCGCCTGCTGCAGGGCAATGCCCTGCTGGTACTGGCCTACGCCCTGTGCATCGTCGTCACCGGGCTGTTCTGGTACAGCTCGCTGGTCTACCTGCTGGTGGTCATGAGCTCGATCAATCTGCTGCTGGTAAGCAGCCGGCACTGGCGCTCCGGTTATCAGCCGGCACGCCTGATCACCGTGGGCATGCTGGTCTTCAACATGGGCTTCGGTTTCTTCGTGCCGGTGCTGCTGGGCTTCGATCAGCTCAATCCGGGCTGGCTGGTACTGGGCGTGTTCAGTGTCGCCACCCTGGCCGGACTGATCCTCAGCGTTTCGCTGACCGAGCGGCAGCGGCAGATCCAGCGCGACACCCTGCAGGAAAGCACCGCCCTGGCCGCCAGCAGTGCCGAGCTGAAGGCCAAGGCCGAGTTCCTGGCCAAGATCAGCCACGAGATCCGCACGCCGATGAACGGTGTGCTGGGCATGACCGAACTGCTGCTGGGCACGCCGCTGTCAGCCAAGCAGCGTGACTACGTGCAGACCATCCACAGTTCGGGCAACGAGCTGCTCACCCTGATCAACGAAATCCTCGACATCTCCAAGCTCGAATCCGGGCAGATCGAACTGGACGACGTGCAGTTCGACCTCGGCGCGCTGATCGAGGACTGCCTCGACATCTTCCGCGCCAAGGCCGAACAACAGCGCGTGGAGTTGATCAGCTTCATCCAGCCGCAGGTGCCACGGGTGATCAGTGGTGACCCGACGCGCCTGCGCCAGGCCCTGCTGAGCCTGCTGGACAACGCCTTCAAGCAGACCGACGAGGGCGAGATCCTGCTGGTCGCCGCCCTGGACAGCAGCGACGGCCAGTATCGCCTGCGCGTCGCCGTACAGGACAGCGGCCGTCCGCTGCTGCCGGAAGAGCGCGACGCCCTGCTCAACGCCGAACTGCAGAGCCGCGACTTCCTCTCTGCCACCCGCCTGGGCGGGCGCCTCGGCCTGATCATCGCGCGCCAACTGGTGCGCCTGATGGGCGGCGAGTTCGGCATCCAGGGCAGTGGCAACCAGGGCACCACCCTGTGGCTGACCCTGCCGTTGGACGCTGCCCGTCTTGAGCAGCCGGAAACCGATCTGGACAGCCCGTTGCAGGGTGCACGCCTGCTGGTGGTGGACGACAACGACACCTGCCGCAAGGTGCTGATGCAGCAGTGCAACGCCTGGGGCATGCAGGTCAGCGCCGTGCCCTCCGGCAAGGAGGCCCTGGCTCTGCTGCGTACCAAGGCGCACATGCGCGAATACTTCGACGCGGTGCTGCTCGATCAGGACATGCCCGGCATGACCGGCATGCAACTGGCCGCCAAGATCAAGGAAGACCCGAGCCTCAACCACGACATTCTGATCATCATGCTCACCGGCATCAGCAACGCGCCGAGCAAGGTGATCGCACGTAACGCCGGGATCAAGCGCATCCTGGCCAAGCCGGTGGCCGGCTACACACTCAAGACCACCCTGGCCGACGAGCTGGCCCAGCGCCCCAACGACACCCCGGCGCAGGCCGCACCGACACCGGTCAGCACACCGCTGAACGTGCCGGCCGACTTCCGCATCCTGGTGGCCGAGGACAACAGCATCTCCACCAAGGTGATTCGCGGCATGCTCGGCAAGCTCAACCTCAAGCCGGACACTGCCAGCAACGGCGAAGAGGCCCTCAGCGCCATGAAGGCGCAGCCCTACGACCTGGTACTGATGGATTGCGAGATGCCGGTGCTCGATGGCTTCTCCGCCACCGAACAGCTGCGCGCCTGGGAAAAGAGCGAGAAGCGTCCGCGCACGCCGGTGGTGGCGCTGACCGCGCATATCCTCAGCGAACACAAGGAACGCGCGCGCGCCGTGGGCATGGACGGCCACATGTCCAAACCGGTGGAGCTGTCGCAGCTGCGCGAGCTGATCGAGCACTGGATCGCCGAGCGCGAGCTGCGTCGCCAGCGCGAGGTATCGTAGGGCGTACTCGCGAAGCAGTACGCCGCTGGATTTGCGCTGTGACGAAGAGCGACGGACTGTTCGCATAGCGACGAGCGGTCGGCGCTCCGATCCGCCCTACCTCAGTCCACCCATCTCAAACGAGCGCCCCATGTCCGAGTTGTTCAGCCTGTACCTGAAGATGCTGGTGCTCTACAGCCCCTTCTTCGTCCTCTCCTGCTTTATCGGCCTGAGCCGCGGCCACACCCTCAAGGAGCGCAAGCGCCTGGCCTGGAAGGTGGCACTGGCCACCTTGATAGCCAGCGTGCTGCTGTACCTGTTCGGCAAGCACATCTTCACCCTGTTCGGCATCACCATCGACGCCTTCCGCATCGGCGCGGGCTCGGTGCTGTTCATCTCCGCCCTCGGCATGGCCCAGGGCAAGTCGGCGGTGCAGAGCGACAACGTGCAGCAGGACGTGACCATCGTGCCGTTGACCATTCCGCTGACCGTCGGCCCCGGCACCATCGGCGCCCTGCTGCTGATGGGCGCCAGCCAGCCGCACTGGGACGACAAGCTGGTGGCGGTGGCGGCGATCTTCCTCGCCAGCCTCACCGTGGGCGTGGTGCTGTACCTGTCCAACCAGTTCGAGCGCCTGCTCGGCGACCAGGGCCTGCAGATCGTCAGCCGTTTGATGGGGCTGTTCGTCTGCGCCCTGGCCGCACAGATCATCTTCACCGGGGTGAAGAACTACCTGGTGCCTTAAGACACCGAGCTTCGAGCCCTCGGTGCGCACGGCGCACCCTACTCCTCTCGATACCGTAGGGTGCGCTGTGCGCACCGCCAGCGCCGAAGAGCCTGCACCATTCGCTTGCAGGCCAGCCCCACCTCGGTGCAACGCCTCTCGCCAAAGCCCCTGCCGTCGCCCTGCCCCCCCGAAAATAAAGGCCTGCGCAAAACTGGCACCGTCATTGCTCTAGCGATTCCAACTTGGATACAAGATGGAATCTCGAAGCATGTCCAACGCACCGATCGCTTTCACCCTCGCGCAGTGGCAACAGGCCTACCGTGACGGCCAATCCCCTGCAGAACTGCTGCACGCCCTGCGCCGCGAACTGCGCGCTGACGACACCGCCTGGATCGCCCTGGCCAGCGACGCGCAGCTCGATGCCCAACTCGATGCCCTGACCAGCGCACTGCAAGGTGCAGCCGGTGACCTGAGCAAGCTGCCGCTATACGGCGTGCCCTTCGCCATCAAGGACAATATCGACGCCGCTGGCTGGCCCACCACCGCCGCCTGCCCCGAATTCGCCTATCAGGCCAAGGCCGATGCCACCGTGGTCGCCCGCCTGCGCGCCGCCGGCGCCATCCTGATCGGCAAGACCAACCTCGATCAGTTCGCCACCGGCCTGGTCGGCACCCGTTCGCCTCACGGCGCAGTGCCTAACAGCTTCAACCCGGATTACGTCAGCGGCGGTTCCAGCTCCGGTTCGGCCAATGTGGTCGCGCGCGGCCTCGTGCCCTTCTCGCTAGGCACCGATACCGCCGGCTCGGGCCGCGTGCCGGCAGGCTTCAACAATATCGTCGGGCTCAAGCCGACCAAGGGCTGGCTGCCCAACACCGGCCTGGTGCCGGCCTGCCGCACCGTCGACTGCATCTCGGTGTTCGCCCTGACCGTCAGCGACGCCTTGACCGTGGCCAATATCGCCGGCGGCTATGACGCCGCCGATGCCTACAGCCGCAAGAACCCGAACAGCGCCAAGGTCGGCATGCCGGCCAAGCCGCGCCTGGCCGTGCCGGCCAACCCCGAGTTCTTCGGCGACAGCCAGAACCAGGCCGTCTATGAGACCGCCCTGGGCACACTGCGCGAACTGGGCGCCGAGCTGGTGGAGATCGATTTCGCGCCCTTCCAGCAACTGGCCGAGCAGCTTTACCAAGGCCCCTGGGTCGCCGAACGCACCGTTGCGGTGGAAGGCGTGAACCCCGAACACATCAACCCGGTGGTGCGCGGTATCGTCGAAAACGGCCAGAGGTACAGCGCCTGCGACGCCTACAAGGCCGAGTACATTCGTGCCGAACTGAGCCGTACCATCAACGATGCCCTGGCCGGCTTCGACGCCCTGGTGGTGCCGACCTCGCCAACCCTCCGCACCCTGGCCGAGATGCAAGCCGAACCGGTGCTGTTCAACAGCCAGTTCGGCACCTACACCAACTTCACCAACCTCGCCGACCTGGCTGCCCTGGCCGTGCCGGCGGGCCTGCGCGCCGATGGCCTGCCGGCCGGCATCACCCTGCTCGCCCCGGCCTGGCATGACCAGGCACTGGCCGCCTTCGGCCAGCGCTGGCAGCAGGCTGTCGATCTGCCGCTGGGCGCCACCGGCAAACCGCTGCCCGCTCAAGCCGCCAACGACAAGCCGGCGCCGGGCTGCATCCGTGTTGCCGTGGTCGGCGCGCACCTGACCGGCATGCCGCTGAACGTCCAGCTGACCACGCGCGATGCGCTGCTGGTGGAGCAGACCACCAGCAGCGCCAGCTACCGCCTCTATGCGCTGCCCGGCACCGTGCCACCGAAACCGGGCCTGGCACGCGTGACCGAGGACGGCGCCGAAATCATCGTCGAGCTGTGGGACGTACCGCAGGCGCGCTTCGGCGAGTTCGTCGCCGAAATCCCGCCACCTTTGGGCATCGGCAACCTGGAGCTGGCTGACGGTCGCTGGGTCAAGGGCTTCATCTGCGAGCCCTATGCGCTGGCTGGCGCACGTGACATCACCAGCTTCGGTGGCTGGCGTGCGTTCATCGCCAGCACCAAGGCCTGAGCCCGTTCATGCCACGTGCCGCTGAGCGCCCGCAGAGCCTGGCCGAGCGTATCTACGCAAGGCTCAAGGACGATATTTTCGAATTTCGCCTGATGCCCGGTGACCGTTTCTCCGAAGGCGAGGTCGCCGCGCGCATGGCGGCCAGCCGCACGCCGGTCCGCCAGGCGCTGCACCGCCTGCAGCGCGAGGGGTTTCTCGATGTGCACTTTCGCAGCGGCTGGCAGGTGCGCCCGCTGGACTTCGTGCAGTTCGACGAATTGTACGAGCTGCGCCTCGTCCTCGAACTGGACGCCGTGCGCCGCCTTTGCCAGCGCCCCACGGACGAACAGCCGCCTGCACTGCAGGCCCTTGCGCGCACCTGGTTGGTGCAAGAAGAGGCGCGACTGCGAGACGGCGCCGCCGTTTCACGCCTCGACGAGGCGTTCCATTGCCAATTGCTGGAGGCCGCCGGCAACCAGGAAATGGCCCGCGTCCACCGCGAGGTCAGCGAGAAGATCCGCATTCTGAGGCGGCTGGATTTCACTCAGGCACAACGCATCGACCTGACCTACGTCGAACACGGACAGATTCTGCAGGCAATCCTGACTCGTC
Source organism: Pseudomonas sp. (assembly GCF_048269965.1). Lineage (GTDB taxonomy): Bacteria > Pseudomonadota > Gammaproteobacteria > Pseudomonadales > Pseudomonadaceae > Aquipseudomonas. Next base: position 26,617 of record NZ_JBLWTV010000010.1, read on the forward strand.
GCTCAGAAGAGGCACAGCAATTGCTCAAGAGCCATATAGAGGTCAGCAAGGCGGAGGTGCATTCGATCACCTTGCACAAGCTATACGGCGCTCGCCAGCGCGTAGAGCCAATGCCGGAACAACCGGGCCATGACCTTCACGCATGACCAATAACAACGCTGTCCACTGACTCACACTTGTGAATGGAGATCGCACCATGCAACGTCGCAGCCTGATCAAGGCCTTTACCCTTTCCGCTTCCATCGCCGCCATGGGCCTGAGCTGGTCCATCCAGGCCGCCGAGACCATCAAGGTCGGCGTCCTGCACTCGCTGTCCGGCACCATGGCCATTTCCGAAACCTCGCTGAAAGACATGGCGCTGATGACCATCGACGGGATCAACGCCAAGGGCGGTGTACTCGGCAAGCAACTGGAAGCGGTGGTGGTCGACCCGGCGTCGAACTGGCCGCTGTTCGCCGAGCGTGGTCGCCAGCTGCTGACCCAGGACAAGGTCGCGGTGACCTTCGGCTGCTGGACCTCGGTATCGCGCAAGTCCGTGCTGCCGGTCTATGAAGAGCTCAACGGCCTGCTGTTCTACCCGGTGCAGTACGAAGGCGAAGAAATGTCGCCGAACGTGTTCTACACCGGTGCGGCGCCAAACCAGCAGGCCATCCCGGCGGTGGAATACCTGCTCAGCGAAGACGGCGGCGGCGCCAAGCGCTTCTTCCTGCTCGGCACCGACTACGTCTACCCGCGCACCACCAACAAGATCCTGCGCGCCTTCCTCAACAGCAAGGGCATCGCCGACAAGGACATCGAAGAGGTCTACACCCCCTTCGGTCATAGCGACTATCAAACCATCGTCGCCAACATCAAGAAGTTCTCCGCTGGCGGCAAGACGGCCGTGGTGTCGACCGTGAACGGCGACTCCAACGTGCCGTTCTACAAGGAACTGGCCAACCAGGGCCTGGAAGCCACCGAAGTCCCGGTCGTGGCCTTCTCCGTGGGTGAAGAAGAACTGCGCGGCATCGATACCAAGCCACTGGTTGGCCACCTGGCGGCCTGGAACTACTTCCAGTCCGTGGAGAACCCGGTCAACGAGAAATTCGTCGCCGACTGGAAGGCCTACGCCAAGGCCAAGAAGCTGCCGAACGCCGACACCGTGGTGACCAACGACCCGATGGAAGCCACCTACGTGGGCATCCACATGTGGGCGCAGGCCGTCGAGAAAGCCGGCACCACCGACGTCGACAAGGTGCGTGAAGCCATGGCCGGCCAGGAATTCGCGGCACCGAGCGGCTTCACCCTGAAGATGGACGAGAAGAACCACCACCTGCACAAGCCGGTGATGATCGGCGAGATCCAGGAAGACGGTCAGTTCTCCGTGGTCTGGGAAACCGACGGCCCGGTTCGCGCCCAGCCGTGGAGCCCCTTCATCGAAGGCAACGACAAGAAAGCCGATACCCCGGTGAAGTCGAACTAAGGCAAAAGCCCCTCTCCCCCAGCCCCTCTCCCGCAAGCGGGAGAGGGGAGACAAGCGGCACGGAGCGATGCACTGCACCGTACCAGTCCCCTCTCCCATTTATGGGAGAGGGCTAGGGAGAGGGCAAAAAGTAGCCCGGATGCAATCCGGGGAGAGCTGTCCCGGATTGCATCCGGGCTACGCCAAGGACCCCCTCATGCCCACTGCCCTTACCCGAATTCTCCTGAGCCTGCTGCTGTTGCTGCCACTGGCGGCGCAGGCTGGCGAGGCCGACGATTTCGTCGCTGCCAACGCCAGCAAGCAGGCCAAACTGCTGCAGGACTGGGCCGCCGCGCCCAACACCGAACGCATGCCACTGCTGCAAGCGCTGCAACAGGGCCGCGTCGCCAGCGATGCCGACAAACGCGCGTTCATCGAGCAAGGCGATACCTGGCAAGCCGCCGATGGCGCAGCCGAGGCCAACGGCACGCCGCGCAAAGTGCGCCTGAACAATCGCCTGCGCGGCCTGATCGCCTTCGCCATGGCCAGCCATCAGTTGCTCGGCGACGATGCAGCCGTGCGCCTCGGTGCTGCCCAGCAACTGCAACGCAACACGCCGCCGGCGCTGCTGCCCTTGCTGGAAAACCGCCTGAGCATGGAAGCCGACGAGAAGGTGCGTGACGCCATCACCCTGGCCCTGGCCAACCTACAGCTGGAGGCCAGCGACCCGGCCGTGCGCCTGGCCGCCGTGGAACGCCTGGGCGAAACCGGCGACCCGCAGGCCCGCACGCGCCTGCAAAGCCTGCTCGATGGTGAGGAAAGCGATGCCGCCGTGCGCACTGCCGCCGAGCAGAGCCTGGCCCAGGTGAAGAACAAACTGCTGATCGGCGAACTGCTCGGCCAGGCCTTCAGCGGCCTGTCGCTGGGATCGATCCTGCTGCTCGCCGCCCTCGGCCTGGCCATCACCTTCGGCCTGCTCGGGGTGATCAACATGGCCCATGGCGAAATGCTGATGCTCGGTGCCTACACCACCTACGTGGTGCAACTGAGCTTCCAACGCCTGGCCCCCGACTACCTGACGCTCTACCCGCTGGCCGCACTGCCCATCGCTTTTCTGGTCACCGCCTGCATCGGCATGGCCCTGGAGCGCACGGTGATCCGCCACCTCTATGGCCGCCCGCTGGAAACCCTGCTGGCCACCTGGGGCATCAGCCTGATCCTGATCCAACTGGTGCGCGTCACCTTCGGTGCGCAGAACGTCGAAGTGGCCAACCCGGCCTGGCTGTCCGGCGGCATGCAAGTGCTGCCCAACCTGGTGCTGCCCTACAACCGCATCGTCATCATCGGCTTCGCGCTGTTCGTCGTGGTCCTGACCTGGCTGCTGCTGAACAAGACGCGCCTGGGCCTGAACGTGCGCGCGGTGACGCAGAACCGCAACATGGCCGCCTGCTGCGGCGTGCCCACCGGCCGCGTGGACATGCTGGCCTTCGGACTCGGTTCGGGCATCGCCGGCCTTGGCGGCGTGGCCCTGAGCCAGATCGGCAACGTCGGCCCGGACCTCGGCCAGAGCTACATCATCGACTCCTTCCTGGTGGTGGTGCTCGGCGGCGTCGGCCAACTGGCCGGTAGCGTACTGGCCGCCTTCGGCCTGGGCGTGGTGAACAAGTTCCTCGAACCGCAGATCGGTGCCGTGCTCGGCAAGATCCTCATCCTCGCGCTGATCATCCTGTTCATCCAGAAACGCCCGCAAGGCCTCTTCGCGCTCAAAGGCCGGGTGATCGATTGATGAGTGCGCCATCGACCGTAGGGCGGGTGAAACCCGCCACATCTACCGAACGCCATCACTGCAGCGGCGGGTTGCACCTGCCCTACGGACTTAACGGACGAGTGATCGACTGATGAATGCGATAAATCAAACGCTGCTGGCCCGCGCCAGCGCCAAGCTCGGCCCGCAGGTATCCATCGCCATCGGCCTGGTGGTGCTGGCGATCCTGCTGGCCATGCCGTTGCTGCACCTGCTGCCGGCCGACCATGCCCTGCACGTCTCGGCCTATTCGCTGACGCTGGTGGGCAAGATCCTCTGCTACGCCATCGTCGCCCTGGCACTGGATCTGGTCTGGGGCTACGCCGGCATGCTGTCGCTGGGCCACGGCCTGTTCTTCGCCCTCGGCGGCTACGCCATGGGCATGTATCTGATGCGCCAGAGCGCCGGTGACGGCCTGCCGGCCTTCATGAGCTTCCTCGCCTGGAGCGAGCTGCCCTGGTACTGGTACGGCACCTCCAGCTTCCTCTGGGCAATGTGCCTGGTGGTGCTGGCGCCCGGCCTGCTGGCGCTGGTGTTCGGCTTCTTCGCCTTCCGCTCGCGGATCAAGGGCGTGTACTTCTCGATCATGACCCAGGCGCTGACCTTCGCCGGCATGCTCCTGTTCTTCCGCAACGAAACCGGTTTCGGCGGCAACAACGGCTTTACCGGTTTCACCCGCATTCTCGGTTTCGACATCACCGCGCAGGGCACTCGCGCCGTCCTCTTCTTCGCCACCGTGGTGCTGCTGGTGGGCAGCCTGTACCTGGGCTTTCGCCTGGCCCGCAGCAAGTTCGGCCGGGTGCTCACCGCCCTGCGCGATGCCGAGAATCGCCTGATGTTCTGCGGCTACGATCCGCGCGGTTACAAGCTGTTCATCTGGGTATTGAGCGCGGTGTTGTGCGGCCTGGCCGGCGCGCTGTACGTGCCGCAGGTGGGCATCATCAACCCCAGCGAGATGGCGCCGACGCAGTCCATCGAGGCCGCCGTCTGGGTCGCCCTGGGCGGTCGCGGCACGCTGATCGGCCCGCTGCTCGGCGCCGGTCTGGTCAACGGCATGAAGAGCTGGTTCACCGTGGCCTTCCCCGAATACTGGCTGTTCGCACTGGGGGCGCTGTTCATCGTGGTCACCCTGTTCCTGCCCAGAGGCGTCGTCGGTCTGCTCAAGAAGGAGAAGGATCAATGAAAGCCACTCCGGTACCTGAAACCATGCTCGAAGCCGCCTTCGACCCCACCGGCCTGGCGCTGGACACCGGCAAGAACGTCGGCAAGGGCGTCAACGTCCGCCACGGCACCATCCTCACCCTGGAAGACATCAACGTCAGCTTCGACGGCTTCAAGGCGCTGAGCAACCTGACGCTGTACATCGGCGTCGGCGAGCTGCGCTGCATCATCGGCCCCAACGGCGCCGGCAAGACCACCATGATGGACGTGATCACCGGCAAGACCCGGCCCGACAACGGTGTCGCCTACTTCGGCGAGCAGTACGACCTGACCGCCATGAGCGAGGTGGAAATCGCCCAGGCCGGCATCGGCCGCAAGTTCCAGAAGCCGACGGTGTTCGAGGCGCTGACGGTGTTCGAGAACCTGGAGCTGGCGCAGAAGACCAACAAGTCGGTATGGGCCAGCCTGCGCGCCAAACTCAGTGGCGAGCAGAAGGATCGTATCGAGGAAGTGCTGGGCACCATCCGCCTGGAAGCTTCGCGCAACCGCCCGGCCGGGCTGCTCTCTCACGGTCAGAAGCAGTTCCTCGAGATCGGCATGCTGCTGATGCAAGAGCCGCATTTGCTGCTGCTCGACGAACCGGTGGCCGGCATGACCGATGCCGAGACCGAGTTCACCGCCGAACTGTTCAAGTCCCTGGCGCGCAAGCACTCGCTGATGGTGGTGGAGCATGACATGGGCTTCGTCGGCTCCATCGCCGACCACGTCACCGTGCTGCACCAGGGCAGCGTGCTGGCCGAAGGCTCGCTGGAGCAGGTACAGAACGACGAGCGGGTGATCGAGGTTTATCTGGGTCGCTGACGCCAGCCAGTGGGAGGGGCTTTAGCCGCGATGACTGCGTACTTCAAAAGCTCGCGGCTGATCGGTTCGCCGCCCGGCTCCTCCCACACTACGAATGAAGGACATTTCTATGCTGCAAGTTGAGCAACTCCACCAGTATTACGGCGGTAGCCACATCCTCCGTGGCCTGTCGTTCGACGTGAAGGTCGGCGAGGTCACCTGCCTGCTCGGCCGCAACGGCGTGGGCAAGACCACCCTGCTCAAATGCCTGATGGGCCTGATTCCGGCCAAGGACGGCAACGTGCAATGGGAAGGCAAGCCAATCACCGGCTTCAAACCGCACCAGCGCGTGCATGCCGGCATCGCCTACGTGCCCCAGGGACGCGAGATCTTCGGCCGCCTGACGGTGGAAGAGAACCTGCTGATGGGCCTGTCGCGCTTTCCCGGCAGCCAGGCCAAGGCCGTGCCGGAATTCATCTACGAGCTGTTCCCGGTGCTGCGCGAAATGAAGCATCGCCGTGGCGGCGACCTGTCCGGCGGCCAGCAACAACAACTGGCCATCGGTCGCGCCCTGGCCAGCCAGCCGCGCCTGCTGATCCTCGACGAACCCACCGAAGGCATCCAGCCCTCGGTGATCAAGGAAATCGGCGCGGTGATCAAGAAGCTCGCCGCCCGTGGCGACATGGCCATCCTGCTGGTCGAGCAGTTCTACGACTTCGCCGCCGAACTGGCCGACCAGTACCTGGTGATGAGCCGCGGCGAGATCGTCCAGCAGGGTCGTGGCGAGAACATGGAAACCGAGGGTGTGCGCGGGCTGGTGGCGATCTAGTAGGGTGCGCCGCGCGCACCGCGGCGCCCTCGATGCATAGGATCCCACTACCGCTTGCGGGAGCGTTTGAAAGATCGTTCCTCACGCTCCGCGTGGGAATGAATTCAGGGACGCTCCGCGTCCCCGTACGCTAGCGCTAGCGGGCGCAGAGTGCCCTGGACTGAGCTCCCACGCTGGAGCGTGGGAGCCATCAAAGGCGTACGCGGGTTAGTGGCGATCTGATGCGGAGCGTAGGGCGGGTGTAACCCGCCAGAAATGTCCGGGGTGTCAATTGGTGGGCTGAAGCCCACCCTACGCTGCCCTACTCCGCGAAATCCGAGCCCTCGCGCAGCAACTGGCGCTTCACGCTCTCAAGATGCAGGTGCGCGCTTTCGGCATTGCCCTGCAGCATCTGCCGGCAGGCCGCACTGGCAATTGCCGGCGCCACTGCCTTCAACGGCCGACCACTGGCCATGGCCTTGAGCTGCACCTCGGCGGCGCGCTCCAGGTAGTAGAGGTCGTCCCAGGCCTCGGCAATGCTCGGCCCCAGCACCAGCGGGCCATGGTTCTTCAGCATCAGCACATCGGCATCACCTGCCGCGCGGGCGATACGCTCGCCTTCGGCGTAGTCCAGCGCCAGGCCCTGGTAATCCTCGTCCACGGCCAGTCGCTCGTAGAATTTCAGCGCGGTCTGCCCGGCCCAGACGAAGGGCTCACCTTCGAGCATGCACAATGCAGTGGCATGGGGCATGTGCGTGTGGAAGGCCGCCGTGGCGCGTGGATTGAGGCGGTGCAACTGGGCATGGATGAAGAACGCCGTGGCCTCCGGGCGGCCATCGCCCAGCACCACGCGCCCGTCGAAATCGCAGATCAGCAGCGACGATGCGGTGACTTCGGCGAAAGCCAGGCCATACGGATTGACCAGAAACAGCTGCGGCCATCCCGGCACCACCATGGAAAAGTGGTTGCAGATACCCTCGCCCATGCCGAGCCGGGCGGCCATGCGAAAGCAGGCGGCCAGGTCGATACGCGCCTGGGCGATCGCGGGGCTATCAAGGCCATCAGTGGGCGTCACGGGGGCGGTGTTGATCTCGAATGCGTGGGCCATGGTTTCACTCCTGAAAACGTATGCCTCCAGCCTAGCCTGTGCACGCAGGGCGCCTAGGGACAGTTGCCCGCCGTCGGCGAGCCAGACGCTCTGACCCAGCCACTTCCGGCATCTGGCCCTACGGCACACGGCCGCTTTGTTCCTATGGTGCAGCCATCCGCAACGACCAGCCCGAGGTCATCATGAGCACACCGATCAGCAACCAGTACGTCCACGACCTGGATCGCCAGCACGTCTTCCATTCCTGGTCGACCCAGGGCGCCCTCAACCCGCTGGTGATCGCCGGCGGCGAAGGCTGCACCCTGTGGGACTACGACGGTAAACGCTACCTCGACTTCAGCAGCCAACTGGTCAACACCAACATCGGCCACCAGCACCCGAAGGTCATCGCCGCCATCCAGGAGCAGGCCGGCAGCCTGGTGACCATCGCCCCGGCCACCGCCAACCTGATGCGTGGCGAAGCGGCCAAGCGCATCCTCGCCCGCGCGCCGGCCGGTTTCTCCAAGGTGTTCTTCACCAACGCCGGCGCCGATGCCAACGAGAACGCCATGCGCATGGCACGTCTGTACACCGGCCGCGACAAGATCCTCTCCGCCTACCGTTCCTACCATGGCAGCACCGGCGCGGCCATCGTCGCCACTGGTGACCCACGCCGCGTGCCCAACGAATACGCCCGTGGCCATGTGCACTTCTTCAATCCCTACCTGTACCGCAGCGAGTTCAATGCGGCGAACGAAGAAGAAGAATGCGCGCGTGCCCTGCAGCATCTTCGCCGGGTCATCGAATGCGAGGGGCCGGGCGCCATCGCCGCCATCCTGCTGGAGAGCATCCCCGGCACTGCCGGCATCCTGGTGCCCCCCAAGGGCTACATGCAGGGCGTACGCAAGCTGGCAGACGAGTTCGGCATCCTGCTGATTCTCGATGAAGTAATGGCCGGCTTCGGCCGCACCGGCAGCTGGCTGGCGCTGGAGCATTTCGACCTGGTGCCGGATCTGATCGTCTTCGCCAAGGGCGTCAATTCAGGTTATGTGCCGGCCGGTGGAGTGATGATTTCCAAGCCGATCTGCGAGCACTTCGACACGAACTTCTTCCCCGGCGGCCTGACCTACTCCGGCCACCCGCTGGCCATGGCCGCCATCGTCGCCACGCTGGACGCGATGACCGAAGAAGGCATGGTGGAGAACGCCCGTGACATCGGCGCTCAGGTGCTCGGCCCGGGCCTGAAAAAACTCGCCGAGCGCTACCCGATGATCGGCGAGGCACGCGGCGTCGGCCTGTTCTGGGCGCTGGAATTCGTTAGTGACGTGCAGCAGAGAACGCCGATGCCGGCGCCGGTGATGCAAGAGATGAAGGCGGCGCTGACCGCACGCGGGCTGCTCAGTTTCGTGGTGGAAAACCGCATCCATGTGGTGCCGCCGTGCATCGTCAGCGCGGCCCAGGTGAACGAGGCGCTGGCGGTCTTCGACGAGGTATTCGCCCTGTTCGCGCCGCGCTTTGGCTGACTCTGTCCGGGCCGCGGACAGCTCCCTCTCCCATTTATTGGGGGCACGCCTAGTGGAGAGGGTTGGGGAGAGGGCAAGTGCGGCAGATCGGAGTCGCAGGCAAGCCCTCTCCCCCGCCCCTCTCCCGCAAGCGGGAGAGGGGAGACAAGCGATCACACCCCCGCCAACACCTCACCCAGTTTCCGCACACCCGGCCGAATGCGCTCGGCATCGATGGCGTGGAAACCCAGGCGCATGAAGTTCGTCGGCGCCGCGCCGTCGCCGAGGAAGAACTGCGCCCCGGACTCGATCAGCACGCTCTGCTGCGCCGCCGCCCAGGCCAGGCGCTGGGTATCGACACCGCGTGGCGCCGCCAGCCAGCAGGCGCTGGCGCCGGGGCTGCCCATCGGTTGGCAATCGCTCAGGTCGCTGCGCAGCGCCTGGTAGAGCAGCTCGCGGCGACGACAATGTTCCTCGCGAAAACGCCGCAGGTGCGCGTCGTAATGCCCCTGGGCGAGGAAGTCGGCGAGCATGCGCTGGTTGTTCAGCGGCGGGTGACGGTACATCAGCCGCCGCAGCGCCCTGAGCTCGTCGATCAGCTCGGCGTCGGCGACCATGTAGCCGATCCGCAGCCCCGGCGAGAACGCCTTGGACAGGCTGCTCAGGTAGATCACCCGGCCACTGCTGTCGCTGGCCTTGAGCGCCGGCAGCGGATGGTTGTCGAGGTTGAATTCGGCGTCGTAGTCGTCCTCGATCAGCACCTGGTCGTGCTGGCGAATCTGCCGCATCAGCTGCTCGCGCCGCGCCGCACTCATCGCCACGCCGGTGGGCACCTGGTGCCCTGGCGTCACGTACAGGTACTGGCAGTCATCCAGGCGCCGATCCAGCACCAGACCCTGGTCGTCGACATCCTGCAGATGCACCTTGGCGCCGTGCAGGTCGAAGATGCTCGCCGCATCGCGAAAGCCCGGGTTCTCCACACCGACGCGCACCCCGCGCGCCATCAGCAGGCTGGCCAGCAGATACAGTGCGTTCTGCGAACCCAGGGTGACCAGGATCTCGTCGGCACGCGCCCAGATGCCGCGCTTGGGCAACACGCGGGTACGCAACTGCTCGATCAGTTGCTCATCGTCACGGTCGAAGCGGTCGCCCAACCAGCCCTGGTCGCGCTCGCCACTGAGGTTCTTGCGCGACACCTCGCGCCAGCGCTCCAGCGGGAACAGCTCGCTGATCGGCTGGCCGTAGATGAAGGGATAGGTGAAGCGGCTCCAGTTGCTCGGGCGCAGCACGCCGTGCTTCAAACTGGGCTGCATGCGAAAGCGCGTGGCCCAATCCGGGGCAGTGACGGCGCTGCTGTCGTCGGACTGCTCCGGCTTGCGCAGCGGCGTCATGCGCAGCACGGCATCGCCCGCTTGCCCGCAATAGTCCGGGTGCAGGTAGTAGCCACTGCGCGGGCGGCTGACCAGATAGCCGTTGTCGAGCAGGCTCTCGTACACCAGCGCCACGGTGTTGCGCGAGACCGACAGCTGCTGGGACAGCTTGCGGCACGACGGCAGCGGCTCGTCGGCTGGGAAACCGCCACCGAGAATAGCCGACACCAGCGACTCGCGAAGCTGCTCCTGAAGGCCGCGCTGACGGTCGAAATCGAGGTGGTAAAAGTGATCGATCATGGCGCACTCCAACAGCCAAACAACCCTGTGATGTAGCAAGTAGCGCGCCATTGTCACTGGCCAGAACAAAGGCCGGAACTGCCCCTATCGCCGGCTCGCCAGGCCTCTCTAAGGTGAAAACGAAACCGCCGCCGAGCGGCCTGGACAACCCTTGTCGACACCTCTGGAGCACGCCCATGAAGCCATCGAACACCGATTCCAAATCCTTCGGCCTGCTGCGCAAGCTGGCCCTGGCCAGTTGCCTGGTCGGCGCCTCGCTGAGCGCCCATGCCGACCTCGACGACATCAAGTCCAAGGGCGTGATGACCGTCGCCACCGAGGATGACTACGCGCCGTTCAACTTCATCGTCGACGGCAAGCCCGAGGGTTTTCACAAGGAGCTGCTCGAAGACCTGAAGACCTACGCCAAGGCACAGGGCTTCGACGTGAAGCAGGAAATCCTGCCCTGGACCGGCCTGCTCGCCTCGGTCTCGTCTGGCCAGTACGACATGGCTTTCACCGGTGCCCTGGTCACCGACGACCGCCTGCGCGTGTTCAACTTCGCCCCGCCCTTCGCCTCGGCGCAACACTTCTACGTCAAGCGCGCCGGTGACGACAGCCTCAGCGACATCGCCAGCCTGTGCGGCAAGACCGTCGGCCTGCAGGCCGGCAGCGCCCTGCTCGCGCGCCTGCCGGAGCTGAAGAAGATGATGGCTGCCGAGGGCTGCGAGATCGGCACCGTGACCGAATACCCGTCCTACCCGGAGGCCTACGCCGACCTGGCCAACGGTCGCCTGGACTACGTGATCAACGCACTGATTTCGGTCAATGACCTGGTCAAGACCCGTGGCGACACCTTCGCCAAGGGCATCGCCGTTTCCGGCGACGGTTTCGCCGCCTGGCCGGTGCCCAAGAGCAGCCCCGAGTTGCTGGAGCTCCTCACCGGTTTCATGAACGAAGTGCGCGACAACGGTCGCCTGGCCGAGTTGCAGAACAAGTGGTTCGGCGAAGCCTTCCCGGCCATGCCCAAGGAGCCGATCACCAAGGTAGAGCAGTTCCACAAGCTGGCCGGCATGGAGTGAAAACAGGCTGATGCCAGATGCCTGGCATGGTTCCCGTAGGGTGCGCCGTGCGCACCAGCGTCAACGGTGCCAGCGTTTCAGTGCGCACGGCGCACCCTACTGCTCATTTGCAGTGCACTGCCGCCTATCAGGGCCAGCTCTGGTCCTGACCTTGCTTGTAACCCCCCATCCCTTTCCCTGGAGCCCGACATGAACGGACAAGCCTGGTTATTGCTGCTCGAGGGCGCCTGGACGACTCTGTGGATCTCCTCGATCGCCATCGCCCTGGGCGTCGTCATCGGCCTGGGTATCGCACTGCTGCGCATGGCGCGCATACCCTTCGTGGAACAGGCGCTGGTGCTCTACGTGAGCCTGGCGCGCGCCACGCCGCTGGTCACCCTGGTGCTGTTCATCTTCCTCTCGGCCCCCACCTTCGGCCTGGCCATGGATCGCAACACGGCGGCGATCCTTGCCCTCACCCTGAACACCGCATCCTTCAATGCCGAGGTCTGGCGCACGGCGTTCATCAGTTTCTCCCGCGAGCAGAAGGAAGCGGCGCTGGCCTGCGGCATGACCAACGGCGTGTTCTTCCGTCGCATCATGCTGCCGCAGATGATCACCAGCAGCCTGCCCGGCCTGGTCAACGAGATGTCTTTCCTGATCAAGAGCAGCCCGGCCATCGCGGTGATCGGCATCGTCGATCTGACCCGCGTGACCAACCGCATCAGCGCCGTGACCTACGAGCCGCTGCCACCGATTCTCGCGGCGGCCCTGCTGTACATGCTGATCATCGGCGTGCTGCTCAAGGTGCAGGCCATCGCCGAGAAGAAAGCCAACCGACTGGCCATGTGAGGACGCCATCATGAGCGAATGGACCATCATCTGGGAGGCGCGCGCCGCCTTCCTCAACGGCGCACTCAACACCCTGATCCTGTTCGTCCTGTCGGTGCTGGCGGCCTTCGTCATCGGCTGCTTCACCGTCTACCTGCTGGAGGGCCGCAACAGGCTGTCGACGCTGCTGCGCGGGGCGATCGACCTGATGCGCATGCTGCCCTTCCTGGTGCTGGCCTACCTGCTCTACTACGGCCTGCCGGCCCTGGGGGTTAAGCCCAGCGCCTGGGGCGCGGGCCTGGTGGCGCTGGCCATCTATCACGCGGCCTACTTCGCCGAGATCCTGCGCGGGGCGCGCCTGGTGCTGCCGCTCGGCCAGGTCGAGGCGGCCAAGGCCCATGGCTTTAGGCCAGGCCGCCTGTTCTGGCGGATCATCCTGCCGCAACTGGTGATCCGCACCCGTCCGCTGCTCGGCAACCAGCTGATCTACGCGCTCAAGGACACCGCCTTTCTCACCATCATCACCGTGCAGGAACTGACTGCCGCAGCCAACTCGGTGCAGGCCACCTACTTCATCCCCACCGAGGCGTTCATCGTGGTCATCGCCCTGTACTGGATCATCAGCATCTGCCTGGAACTGGCGCTCAAGTGGGCGAGCCGGTTCGGCGCCAAACGAGGTTTCGAACATGCCTGACATCCCTGCGGTACAGATCGACAATCTTTCCAAGAGCTTCGACGGTGTCGAGGTGCTGCGTGACATCTCGCTGACCGTGAACAAGGGCGAGGTGGTCAGCGTGCTGGGCTCCTCCGGCTCGGGCAAATCGACCCTGCTGCGCTGCATCAACTGGCTCGAAGAGCCGGATCGCGGCAGCATTCACATTGCCGGTCAGCGCATCGGCGTCGACGCCCAGGGCAAGCGCATGAACAACCGCGACCTGGCGGCGATCCGCGCTCGCACCGGCATGGTGTTCCAGAGTTTCAACCTGTGGCCGCACCTGACCGTGCTGCAGAACGTGATGGAAGCACCGATGCAGGTGAAGAAGATGCACAAGGACGAGGCCCGCGCCATCGCCCAGACGCTGCTGGAAAAGGTCGGCATGGAGCAGAAGGCCGAGGCCTTTCCCTACACCCTCTCCGGCGGGCAGAAACAGCGTGTGGCGATTGCCCGCGCCCTGGCCATGAGCCCGGAGGTGATCCTCTTCGACGAGCCGACCTCGGCACTCGACCCGGAGCGGGTCGGCGAAGTATTGACCGTGATGAAGAACCTCTCCAGCGAGGGCTACACCATGATCGTGGTCACCCATGAGATGGAATTCGCCCGCGCGGTGTCGGATCAGGTGGTGTTCCTGGAAAAGGGCCTGCTGATCGAGAAATCCGCGCCGGAGAAGTTCTTCACCAACCCGGAAACAGAACGCGTGCGCAAGTTCCTCGAACTGTCCGCATGAATCCGCAGCCAGCTGTGGAGCGCAGTCTTACGGCCAAGGTCTTAGACTTGCGCCCCGCCCCCACTGGGACTGCTCTTCGTGCGCCCGACAGCGGACGCAGGAACAGACCATGAACCCCAACAGCAAAACGAGGTTATCCATGAGCAAGGTGGCATTCATCACAGGCGCGACATCCGGCTTCGGCCGCGCCACGGCACGACGCTTCGCCGAGGCCGGCTGGGCTCTGGTACTCAGCGGCCGACGCCTGGAGCGCCTGGAAGAACTGAAGGCAGAATTGCAGGACAAGGTGCCGGTGCATGTCGCCACGCTCGACGTGCGTGACGCTGCTGCGGTGAAGGCGCTGGTCGACGGCCTGCAGACGCCCTTCGACCGCATCGACGTGCTGGTCAACAACGCCGGCCTGGCGCTGGCCCCGGAGGCCGCGCAGAAGGTCGCCCTGGAAGACTGGCACACCATGATCGACACCAACGTCACCGGCCTGGTCAACGTCACCCACGCAGTGTTGCCCAAGCTGCTGGCCATCGGCAAAGGCACCAGCATCATCAACATCGGCTCGGTGGCCGGCGAATGGCCCTACCCGGGTGGCCACGTGTACGGCGCCACCAAGGCCTTCGTCAAACAGTTCAGCTTCAACCTGCGTTGCGACCTGGTATCCACCGGCGTGCGCGTCACCGACATCGCGCCGGGCATGGCCGAGACCGAGTTCACCCTGGTGCGCACCAAGGGCAACCAGGCTGCCTCCGACGCGCTGTACGGCACTACCACACCGCTGACCGCCGAGGACATCGCCGAGCAGATTTTCTACGTTGCCACCCTGCCGGATCACATCAACATCAACCGCCTGGAAATCATGCCGAGCCGCCAGGCCTGGTCGCCCTTCGCCATCGACCGCGATTGAAGGACGAAACTCACCGTAGGGCGGGTGCAACCCGCCAGACCACCCATGTCTGATGATGTCCCTGCCCTACGCCCACAACACCCGCAACAGGCTCCCCGCCGACAGCAGTACCAACAGCCCGCCGACCAGCACCCGCAGCGACAAGGGCTGCCAGCGCGAGTGCAGCCACTGGCCGAGCAGATTGCCGGCCAGCGCCGGCAGTGCAAGCTCCAGCGCCAGCCGCCACTGCGCGCCGGTCAGCACACCTGCGACGCCCAGCCCGATCAGCGCGAAGGAACTGCTGGCCAGGAAAAACAGCACCGCCGTGCCGCGCAACTGACGTGCGTCGAGGCCACTGCGCAGCAGGTAGATCATCAGTGGCGGGCCACCGGCCGAAGCCATGGTGGTCGCCAGACCGGATGCCAGCCCCGCCAACCAGGCCATGCCCTGGCCCACCGGCGTGGCAACAGACGGACGCCATAACACCAGCACGCCGCCGCACAAACAGAGCACAGCCACCAGCGGCGCCATGATCTGGGCAGGCAGCCACAGCAGCAGCCAGGCGCCCAGCGGCACCGCCAGCAGCATGCCCATCAGCAGGCGCACCAGCACAGGCCCATGAACGGCGCGCAGCGCCGCCGGCCACAGTGTCACGCTACAGGCCACGTCGAGAATCAGCGCCACCGGCACCGCCTCGGCAGGCGGCAGCTGCAGCATCAATCCGAGCGCCATCAGCATGGCAAAACCGAAGCCGCTGTAGCCGCGCACCAGGCCAGCGGCGAAAGCGATAAGCGTGAACATGGGCGCTCCGAAAAAATCGATGAGCGACTCTAGAGCCGTCCGGGTGCGCTGAGGCAGAGCCAGATACAGCACCGCGACTGGCCACACGAATGCGCTGGAAGACAGGCGCACCGAATTGGTTCAGGGCACGCCTCTTGCTTGCCCACTCGGTCAACTATCCTGTGGAACCGCGAACCCACCATGAATCTGCCTGCCGCCCTGTTCACGCCAAGCTGGCCTGCCGAGCTGGAGCTGGCCTACGCGCGCCACGGCGAGCGCACCACGCCGGTGCAGAGGCGCCACATGGGCCCTCTTAGGGTGCAGAAGCATCTGTATGCCGAAGGCCCGGAGGTGTGCCAGCACATCATCGTCCACCCGCCCGGCGGCATCGCTGGCGGTGACGTTCTGGACATTTCGGCCCATGCCGGCGAAAACACCTGGGTACAGCTCACCAGCCCCGGCGCCGCCAAGTGGTATCGGGCCGCAGGCGTCGCCCGGCAGGATCTGCGCCTGAGCGTCGAAGCCGGCGCCACCCTGGAATGGCTGCCGCAGGAAACCATCATCTACGCCGGCGCCCAGGCCGAACTGCACACGCAGATCGAGCTGCACGGTGACGCCCGCCTGTTCTACTGGGATATCGTCGCCCTCGGCCGCCCCGCCGCCGACGAGCGCTTTTCCAGTGGTCACTTGCAGGCCGCGCTGGATATTCGCCGGGATGGCAAGCTGCTCTGGCACGAGCGCCAGCGCGTTGCCGGCGGCGATGGCCTGCTCGATTCGGCCATCGGCCTGAACGGCCAACCGGTGTTCGCCACCCTGCTGGTCAGCGGCGAGGTGGACAGCGACCTGCTGGAGCGCTGCCGCGAGCTGAAGATTGAAGGTGTGCGTGGTGATCTCAGCCAGCTCGCGGGCTTGCTGGTCGCGCGCTGCCTGGCCAGCGAAGCACTCAAGGCGCGTGCCTGGCTGATCGAACTCTGGCGCCTGCTGCGCCCGGCGCTGCTGGGGCGCGAGGCGGTGCCGCCGCGCATATGGAACACATGACGAACACAACCGGTCGGGTTGAACAGCACTGAGGATGTTCTGAAAAAGCCAGTTATCGTCACTCCCGCGAATGCGGGAGCCCAGGAAATTCGCAGGTCCTGGATTACCGCCTACGCGGGAATGACGGCTTCTTCAGCGTTTCCCCTGAGCGTTTGCTCCCGATGACGGCGGATGTAAAAAGCGACATCCGCCCTACCAACACGACGTATTCAGGCGATGCACGGCATACGCCCCCTTGGAGTGACACGATGGATCTGAGTCCACGCGAGAAAGACAAGCTGCTGATCTTCACCGCCGGTCTGGTTGCCGAGCGCCGCCTGGCGCGCGGGGTGAAGCTGAACTACCCGGAGGCCATGGCCTATATCTCCGCGGCACTGCTCGAAGGTGCGCGCGACGGCCAGACAGTGGCCGAGCTGATGCACTTCGGCACCACCCTGCTGAGCCGCGAGCAGGTGATGGAGGGTGTGCCGGAGATGATCCCGGAGATCCAGATCGAAGCCACCTTCCCCGACGGCACCAAGCTGGTGACCGTCCATCAGCCGATTGCGTGACTTATGAGTTATTCGATAGCGAATGCCAACGACGCCGACCTGCCCGGCATCCTGTCCATCTACAACGACGCGGTGCAGCACACCACGGCGATCTGGAACGAGACCCTGGTGGACCTGGCCAACCGCCGCGCCTGGCTCACCGAGCGCACGGCGGCAGGCTTCCCGGTGCTGGTCGCGCATGACGCTGCCGGCGAGGTAGTGGGCTACGCCAGCTACGGCACCTGGCGCACCATCGAAGGCTTCCGTCAGACCGTCGAGCATTCGGTCTACGTACGCACCGACCAACGCGGCCAGGGCCTCGGCCCGCTGCTGATGCAGGCATTGATCGAGCGCGCCCGCGCCGCCAACCTGCACGTCATGGTCGCCGCCATCGAGTCGGAGAATATCGCGTCGATCCGTCTGCATCAGCGCCTCGGCTTCGTCACCACCGGGCAGATGCCACAGGTCGGCCGCAAGTTCGGGCGCTGGCTGGATCTGACCTTCATGCAACTGATCCTCGGCGCCAAGGAGTGACCCCGTGGACCTGAGGCTGCAGCGACTCGACAGCACCAGCTTCGCCAACTACCGCGAAGGTTTGATCGTCCTGCTGCTCGATGCCATCAGCCATGGCGCATCGATAGGCTTTCTCGCCGACCTCGACGAACGAGGCGCCGCTGAATATTTCGCCCAGGTGCATGCCGGCCTTGTCGACGGTTCACTGCTGCTCTGGGTGGCCCATGAACAAGGCCGAGTTCTGGGCAGCGTGCAACTGAGCCTGTGCCAGAAGCCCAATGGGCTGAACCGCGCGGAAATCCAGAAGCTGCTGGTGCTCAGCACCGCGCGCCGTCGTGGCATCGCTCGCCTGTTGATGCAGGTCGTCGAGCGAGAAGCAGCGACCCGCAAGCGCGGCCTGCTGTACCTCGACACCGAGGCCGGCAGCGACGCGGAGCACCTCTACCGAAACCTGGGCTACAGCAGCATCGGTGGCCTACCCGATTACGCCTGCGGCCCGGACGGCACTTACCGGGCCAACGCCATCTACTACAAGACGCTTGCGAGGCCCAACTGATGATTCCCGGCGAATACCAGATTGCCGACGGCGAGATCGAGCTCAATGCCGGTCGCCGCACCCTGACCCTGTCCGTGGCCAACAGCGGCGACCGTCCGATCCAGGTCGGCTCGCACTACCACTTCTTCGAGACCAATGATGCCCTGCTGTTCGAGCGCGCGGCCGCGCGCGGCATGCGCCTGAACATCCCGGCCGGCACCGCCGTGCGTTTCGAGCCGGGGCAGAGCCGCGAGGTGGAGCTGGTCGATCTGGCTGGCGCGCGCCGAGTGTTCGGCTTCGCCGGACGGGTCATGGGCGATCTCGACTGATCGTTCCCACGCTCTGCGTGGGAACCCTTAGCGGGACGCTCCGCGTCCCTGCGACGCAGAGCGTCGCCAACTGCATGCCCACGCAGAGCGTGGGCACGATCAAACGAATACAGGAAGTGCCGATGAAGATTTCCCGCCAAGCCTACGCCGACATGTTCGGCCCCACCGTCGGCGACAAGGTGCGCCTGGCCGATACCGATCTGTGGATCGAAGTGGAAAAGGACTTCACCACCTACGGCGAAGAAGTGAAATTCGGCGGCGGCAAGGTGATCCGCGACGGTATGGGTCAGGGCCAGTTGTGCGCGGCCGATGTGGTCGACACCCTGATCACCAACGCGCTGATCATCGACCACTGGGGCATCGTCAAGGCCGACGTCGGCCTCAAGGACGGCCGCATAGCCGCCATCGGCAAGGCCGGCAACCCGGATATCCAGCCCGATGTCACGATTGCGATTGGCGCCGGCACCGAGGTGATCGCTGGTGAAGGCATGATCCTCACCGCCGGCGGCATCGACACCCACATCCACTTCATCTGCCCGCAGCAGATCGAAGAGGCCCTGATGAGTGGCGTCACCACCATGATCGGCGGCGGCACCGGGCCGGCCACCGGCACCAACGCCACCACCTGCACCTCCGGGCCGTGGCACATGGCGCGCATGCTCCAGGCCGCCGATGCCTTCCCGATGAACCTGGGCTTCACCGGCAAGGGCAACGCCTCGCTGCCCGAGCCGCTGATCGAGCAGGTCAAGGCCGGCGCCATCGGCCTCAAGCTGCACGAAGACTGGGGCACCACCCCGGCGGCCATCGACAACTGCCTGTCGGTCGCCGATCAGTACGACGTGCAGGTGGCGATCCACACCGACACCCTGAACGAGTCCGGCTTCGTCGAAACCACCCTCGGTGCGTTCAAGGGCCGCACCATCCACACCTACCACACCGAGGGTGCCGGTGGCGGTCACGCACCGGATATCATCAAGGCCTGTGGGTTCCCCAATGTGCTGCCGTCCTCGACCAACCCGACCCGGCCGTTCACCCGCAACACCATCGACGAGCACCTGGACATGCTCATGGTCTGCCACCACCTCGACCCGAGCATCGCCGAGGACGTGGCCTTCGCCGAGAGCCGCATCCGCCGCGAGACCATCGCCGCCGAGGACATCCTCCACGACCTCGGCGCGTTTTCCATGATCAGCTCCGACAGCCAGGCCATGGGCCGCGTCGGCGAGGTGATCACGCGTACCTGGCAAACCGCCGACAAGATGAAGAAGCAGCGCGGCCCGCTGCCCGAAGACGAGCCCGGCAACGACAACTTCCGCGCCAAACGCTACATCGCCAAGTACACCATCAACCCGGCGATCACCCACGGTATCAGCCACGAAGTGGGCTCCATCGAAGTGGGCAAGTGGGCCGACCTGGTGCTCTGGCGCCCGGCCTTCTTCGGCGTCAAGCCGACGCTGATCCTCAAGGGGGGCGCCATCGCCGCCAGTCTGATGGGCGACGCCAACGCCTCGATCCCCACGCCGCAGCCGGTGCACTACCGGCCGATGTTCGCCAGCTATGGTGGCAGCCGCCATGCCACCAGCATCACCTTCATCAGCCAGGCGGCGTTCGATGCCGGCGTGCCCGAGCAGCTCGGTCTGCAGAAGAAGATCGGTGTGGTCAAAGGCTGCCGCGATGTGCAAAAGACCGACCTGATCCACAACGGCTACCTGCCGAATATCGAGGTCGATCCGCAGAACTACCAGGTCAAGGCCGACGGCCAACTGCTCTGGTGCGAGCCGGCCGAGGTGCTGCCGATGGCGCAGCGCTATTTCCTGTTCTGACATCGCAGACTGAGACGGCAATGGCGGGTTTCACCCGCCCTACGGTCATGTATAGGGCGGGTGCTACCCGCCATTGGCATTCAGGCTAGCTGATTCAGGACGCCTGCTTCATCTCGTCGTAGGCGCTGAGATAGTCGCCAGCCAGTTGCTGCTTCTCCTTGTCGCGAAGCAGCTTGCCGGCCATCTGGAAGAAGGTGCGTTCTTCTTCCCTGAGGTGGTGCTCGACCTTTTCCGCCAGCGCCTTGGCTTGCGCCAGCCAGCTCGGGCTGCTGGGGTCGGTTTCTTCCAGATCCTCGATCATTTCATCCATCTGGTGATGCTCGGCAATCGCATGGCGCGACAGATCGACACCTGCGTCCTGCTGCATCAGGGGGATATAGAAATGGCGTTCTTCGGCCACCGAATGCACGGCCAGCTCCTGCTTGAGCTGAGCGAACAAGGCGTGGCGCTCGGCGCTGTCGCCCTGGGTGGCGATCAGCTTCTGCGCCAGTTCGCGCTGAATGTCGTGGCTGATGCGCAGGGCTTCGAAAATCGTCATGCAGGCACCTCTTCCTGAGTCAAGGTCGTAGTAGCACTAGACAATAAGGGCTCGAATAGGTGCCGTACCGCTTGCTCAGCGCAACTGACTGTCCTTGCTGCCCCGGCGGTTGTAGCCGCTGTAGGCGGCATTCTCCCGGTCGTGCTCGGCCTGGCAATTGACGCACAGGCGCACGCCGGGAATCGCCTGGCGACGGGCCTCGGGAATGACAGCATCGCATTCCTCGCAATGACGCAGGCTCTCGCCCTTCGGCAGTTGGCTGCGAGCACGCGCAACGGCATCCTCGATGCTGCTGTCGATCTGCTCCTGTACCGCGTCGTCGTTCGCCCAACCACTGGCCATGCTGCACCTCCTCGCACCCACCGGACAGATATGCGCCCGGGGAATGCGAAGTGCAAGTGCTGTTCTTGCTAGGAGCCTGTTCACGATATTGCGAGCTAGAAGCCTACAAGGCAAAAACAGGCGAGGACGCGGAGTTTACGAGCTGTAAATGAGCAGTCCGAGCCTGTTTTTAACGCCGTAGGGTCGACGCGCAGCAGATCGTGAACAGGCTCTTACTCGCGCACTTCCATGAACTCCTTGGCCCAGACGATGTAATCCTCGGGCATGGTGTACTTGTGGGTCAGCTCGGTGGCGTTGAGGTCGCACGGCTGCGCACCGCGCTGTTCGCGCAGGCAGTCGTAGGTGGCCTTGATCGCAGCGAAGTAGGCAGCATGGCCGTTGACCACGATGCGCACACCCAGGCGCGCCAGGCGCTGATTGTCGCGCAGTTCGGGGTTGCCGTAGGTGACCAGCATCAGCGGCACCTTGAGGCCTGCGGCGATCTGTTCCAGGTGGGCGAAATCCCTGACCCCGACCAGGCAGATAGCGTCGGCGCCGGCCGCCTCGTAGGCGCGAGTGCGGCGGATCACTTCGTCCACTTCCAGCACCCCGGCGTGGGTACGGGCGATGATCGAGAGTTCCGGATCGACACGCGCCTCCAGCGCGGCGAGGATCTTGCCGACACCTTCCTCGATGGAAATCAGGTCGGTGGACTTGCGGCCGAACTGAGCCGGCAGCAGGGTGTCTTCGATGGTCAGCGCGGCAACGCCGGCGCGCTCCAGCTCGACCACGGTGCGCATCACGTTGAGCGCATTGCCGTAGCCGTGGTCGGCGTCGGCGATCACCGGCAAGCGCGAGACGCGGCCGATGCGCGCGGCCTGCTCGACGAATTCACTGAGGGTGATCAGGGCGAAGTCCGGCGCACCGAGCACCTGCAGGGAGGCGACGGAGCCGCCGAGGATGCCGACCTCGAAGTCGAGATCAGCGGCGATGCGGGCGGACATGGGATCGAAGACCGAAGCCGTGTGATAGCAGCGGTCGGAAGCCAGCAGGGCACGAAAGGCGCTGCGTAGCTCATGGTGGGATGCACGTTGCAAGATGGGCATGGGGCGTATTCCAAAGTCGGTTGAATCGCTTTTTTCTCTTTTTAGTCATGGCGTAGACGTGACGAATGCTAGCGCAAGGCACTTGCTGCCAGCTTTCAAACGGACCGCCGTGGTCGATAACCAGCAAATTATCGGCCAGCCAGCTCTGCGGGCAGGGCCGGGAAGAATCCGCCGCCAGTCAGCAGGCCATACGCCATCCAGGCGGCGACCGCCAGATAGAACAGGCGCGGCGCCCAGCTCGCCAGCGCCTGTTGGCTCGCAGCCAGCTGCTGCGCCTGCAGGCGGGCGAAACGCAGCAGTGCCTCGCCCGGACGGCCAATCGCTTCACCGGTATTGAGCACGCCGATGAGCATGGCTTTGCCGTGAAAACTCAGCCCATCGAAGGCCCGTACCAGCGACTGCCCGGCGGCTACGCGTGGCGCCAGGGTGGCGAAATCCCGCCGCAACCGTGGGTTGCTGACCGCATTGCAGGCACGCGGCAAGGCATCGAGCGCCGGCATGCCGGCCTCCAGCAACAGCCCGAGGCTGTCACAGAAATTACGGATATCCGCCCGCCGCTGCAGACTGCCCAGCACCGGCAGCGCCAGGAGCAGATCGTCTAGCGGGCCCGGCTGATCGCTTCGCCGCTGCTGCCAGCGTCGCCACAACGCTCGTGCGCCGAGCAGCAGTGCCGACAGCCACAAAACCGGCAGCAACACGGCCGCCAGGTAACCTGCGCCACTCAGGCTGCCAGCAACCAGAGAGGGCAAGGGCTTGACCGCCAGTGCCAGCAACAGCACTCCGGCCGGCAGCAGCAGCCGTGACGTCAATTCTGCCGCGTGACGCGCCTGTTCGTCGTAGCGCTGCGCCAGTTGCTCGTAGATATGCGCCAGTGCGCCGGCGTCCTGCGCGGCGCGCACCAGGCCACTTTCCAGTGGCGTGAACACGCCACTCAACTGGCCGGAACTCGCCAGGTCGCGTCCGCCGCCGACCATCTGCCGCAAGCGCTTGACCGCGGCTTCGTGGCGCACACCGAGATCCAGGCTAGCCAGCGCTCGATCGATGGGCACACCGGCCCGCTCCATCGCGCCAAGATGGGCGAACAAGCCGGCGCGACTGCGCAGATCGAGAGTGAGATGACGACGCGACATGATCGGACTCGGTGAATTTCAGCGCTCAGGTTAACCAGTCGCCACGCGAGGCGCTACGGAGCGATGGGTGGCATCGGCGCATGCGGCAGCCAGCGCCTGAGGATCGCCGCGAGACTGCCGTCCTCATGCATCTGCTGCAACGCGCGCTGCCAGCGCACCACACGCACCACCGACGTCTGTGGGGAGAAGGCGATGTAATAGGCCGAACGCATGAACGGAACATGTGCCTTGACGTCCTGCGGCTTGAGGTCGACAGCGGCCAGCTCACCAGCCAGGGTCAGGTCTTCGGTAGCAATCAGGTTGACCCTGCCATGCTTGAGCATGGTCACCATCTGCTTCGAACCGGGCACGCCATAGAGGTTGGTAAAGCCCCTCGCACTGAGGGTCTCGAAGGTGTACCACTGTTTGGGCAGGGCCAGTGGCCCGCTGGCCGCGGCCTGCTCCAACGTATCGATGACGAGCTCACGGGACTTGAGCGAGTAGAAGCTGGTGGTGCCGACCACGATGGGCCCGACCCACTGGAACCTGTTCTCGCGCTCGGTTGTGCGCACGGTGGAAAACAGCGCGACATCTTCCTCCTGTTGAGCCAGATGCAATGCTCGCGTCCAGGGCATCAATTCGATCTGACCACTGTCGCCGGTGCGCGCCAGCAACGCTCTGACCACCTCGACGGAGAAGCCGCTGGGCTCGCCCTCGCGCATGAAGCTCATCGGCGGCGCATCCTCGGTGAGCAGACGCAACTGGGCCTGCGCCGGCACGCATAGCGCCACCAGCAAGACACATAAGCATCGATACGCGCACTTGCCCATCATCATCCCGCTTCTCCCGCTTGCAGCCTAGCAAGCCGTGGAGCGCCATGCAGCCGCTTCACTCGAGGCGCAACAAATCGACCAACGTCCGCTCATCGGTCGTCGGTAACCAGTGTCGATAGATCCGCTCCAGGCTGCCGTCCTGGCGCATCTGCTGCAGCGCCTGCTGCCATCGCGCGACACGTTCGGCATCCGTCTGCAGGGAAAAGGCGATATAGGAGTCATTGGTCATCAGGTCGAACTGCGCCTGCAGCTGCCCGGCATTCATGCCCTGTTCGGCAAGCATGCCGTCGAGGGTCAGGGTGTTGGCCAGCAACAGCTTGACCCGGCCATGGCGAAACATGCGCAGCATGTCCTGAGGCGTCGGCACGCCATACAGGTTATCCAGTTTCTGTTCGCGCAGCAGTTCGTAGCTGTACCACTGCTTGGGCACGGCGAGGGTGCCAAGGTGGCGCACGTCGTCCAGGCTGGTGACTCGCAGCCCGGCATCCTTGTACGTGTAGAAACGCGTATAGCCTTGCGCGATCGGTCCGACCCACTGAAATTCAGCTTCGCGCTGCGCCGTGCGCACGGTGGAGAACAATGCCGTGTCGGCCTGATGACGAACCTGATGATAGCCGCGCGTCCAGGGCACCAGTTCGATGCGCGCCCGCTCGCCGGTACGGCGGATCAATTCTTCGACCACCGCCACAGCCATGCCACTCGGCTCGCCATTCTCGAGATAGCTGAAGGGTCGATAGTCTTCGGTATACAGCCGCAACTCGGCAGCCGTCACGTGGACGCAGAAGCTGCAGAACAACAGAACTGCGAGCAGGTACTTCAGATTCATTGCACGCCACCGTCTAGAGCGCGCCCTACAGCGAATTCAGGGCGGCCAGGACAAGGATCATAAACCCACGCTTCGCCCATCACCAAGGCTGTTGCGGCGCGGTCATATCGGCCAAATCCCTGGCGGTCAGTACCCGTGGTTCGAGCAACAGTTGCAGGCGTGAAATGGCGCGTTCGCCACTCAGGGCCCGATGCACCAGGCGCACCGCATGATCGCCCATGGCCTGCGGCTGCTGAAGCAACAGGGCGTGAATATGTCCTTCGCGCACGGCATCGAACAGCAGGTCGCCTCCATCGAAGCCGACGAAGTCCACCGCTCCGGCCTTGCCCAGTTGGCGCAGAGCCGCGAGGGTCGCTCGGGTGCTGGTGCCGTTGGGGCTGAACAGGCCGTCGAGCCTGGGCAACTGCTCGCTCAGGGCATCGACGATGCGCTGGCGGTCATCACCCAAGTAGGTGTCGAACACCACCTGCAGCCCGGACGCCTGTGCCGCCAGCAGAAAGCCGCGCTCACGCTCCTCGGTCGATTGCAGCCCGGGACGTAAACGCAATAACCCGACTCGGCCACCCTGCCCGAGGCGCTCGGCGAGTTGTTGCCCGGCCAACTGACCTGCGAGGAAGTTGTCGGTCGCCACCAGCGCGTAGGCGCCATCCCCCGCAACGCCACGGTCGACATAGACGGTGGGAATACCTTCGGCACGCAAGGCCGCGATCCGGGTATCGATGGCATCGCCAGCCGGGGCGATGATCAGTGCCTTGCAACCCTGTGCAAGCACACGATCTATCAGTTGCAACTGCACCTCGACGCTACCTTCCTGGGTCGGGCCGCGCGTGTAGAGTTCCAATTGCAGATCGCCTGCAGTGCGCCTCGCACCGGCCTCCAGCTCGCTCCAGAACGCCGAAGTGCCGGCCTGCACCATACCGATGCAGTCCCGCGCCCAGGCCGGCACAGGCGTCAGAAAAAGTGCCGTCAGCAACAGGCAAATGAAAGGGATGATTCTTGGCATGTTCGACTCCCAGGCCCTGCCATCACTTTAGCATCGCCAGCCAGCTCTTCTCTCCTGTCAGATGGCTGTCGACTCATACTTTTTCACATTCAAAACCGACGGTCGGACTAGCCCTGGCGAGCCGGGCAGGCGATCATCGGCGTTCCTACGCAGACTCCAGCTACCATGACCGCCACTACTGACAGCCGTACCCCGACGCACAAGCCCCGCCCGCTGATCGACCTGGCCATCAGCATCCTGATCCCCTCGTTCATCCTGATGAAGCTCAGTGGCGAGCACCGCCTCGGCGCCGATGGCGCGCTGATCCTGGCCCTGGCGTTCCCACTGGGCTGGGGCGCGTTCGAGCTGATCCGATACCGCAAATTCAACTTCATCGCCCTGCTCGGCCTGATCAGCGTCGCGCTGACCGGTGGTATCGGCCTGCTCAAACTCGACACCCAGTGGCTGGCAGTCAAGGAAGCACTGATTCCCGGCCTGATCGGCGTTGCCGTGCTGGTTTCGACACGCACCCGCTACCCGCTGATTCGCACCCTGCTGTTCAACAAGACGGTGCTCAACATCGACAAGATCCACGACCGTCTGGAGCAAGGCGGTCATGTCGAGCACTTCGAGACGCGCCTGATGCGCGCGACCTACTGGCTCAGCGGCACCTTCTTCTTTTCCTCGTTCATGAACTATGTGCTGGCCAAGTGGATCGTGGTCAGTCCGGCCGGCACCGAGGCGTTCAATGACGAACTGGGGCGCATGACCCTGCTCAGCTACCCGATGATCGCCATTCCCTCGATGATCATGCTGATGGCCATCTTCTACTACCTGTGGAAGACCATTCACGGCCTGACCGGCCTGAGCCTGGAAGAGATCATGGCCAACAGCGGCCAGGAATCGCAGTCCTGACCCCCGCCGGCCCAACGGCCGGCGTGCTCCTGCCATGCTGAGTCTGTCCGCCTATCCGGCATTGTTTATCTCTGCCTTCGGCGCAGCGACGCTACTACCGCTGCAGTCCGAAGCGGTGCTGGTCGCCCTCCTGCTGGCAGGCCAGTATCCACTCTGGGCCTTGCTGCTGGTGGCGACCCTGGGCAATGTGCTGGGCTCCTGGATCAACTGGCTACTGGGTCGTTCCATCGAGCACTATCGCGAGCGCCGCTGGTTCCCGGTCAGCCCGGCTCGGCTGCAGCAGGCACAGGGCTGGTACGCGCGCTATGGGCGCTGGTCGCTGCTGCTGAGCTGGATGCCGGTGATCGGCGATCCACTGACCCTGGTCGCGGGAGTGATGCGTGAGCGCCTGTGGATATTCGTTGCCATCGTCACCCTGGCCAAAGCCGGTCGCTACGCCGCGCTGGCAGCCATCACACTGGCCTGGGTATGAATCGGATACGTGCTTGCCTGTTGAGCGAAAGCAGTGCCTCGCTGATACTGCGCAGCGCGCCGCGAAGAGCAGCATCAGTCTGCGGCCGTCGCGAGCCGACCTACAAGGTCGTGAACATTAGCCTCGACAGGCTCCCTGACCGGCAAGATCGCCTACCGGGCCTGTAGAGCGAGGAGTTGCAGTGTCCGTTGTCGAAGCCAAACCCAAGCTGAAACGCAGCGACCTGATCTGGACGCTGATCGGTCTGGTCGCCGTCGTGGCGTCCTGTTTCCTGCTTTACCGCGAGTTGCGCACCATCTCCCTCGACGAGATCGCCGATAGTCTGCGCGCGATCAGCCATCTGAACTGGCTGCTGGCTGCCGGCGCCACTCTGGGCGCTTACTGGGCCCTGGCCTGGTACGACCGCATCGCCGTTGCCCATCTCGGCAAGCAGATTCCCTGGCGTTTCATCACCCTGTGCTCATTCACCACCTACGCCCTGGCTCACAACATCGGTGCCTCGGTGTTCTCCGGCGCAGTGGTGCGCTATCGCGCCTACCGCAGCAAGGGCCTGACGCCACAGGAAATCGGCATCCTCATCGTCTTCTGCTCCTTCACCTTCGCTCTGGGCGCCCTGCTGGCCAGCGGCTGCGTGCTGATCGCGCAGCCCGACCTGATCCACCGGGTCGCCAACATCACGCCGCTGGTCTCGGTGGTCATTGGCAGCGTGCTGCTGAGCCTGGTCGGTCTCTACGTGCTGGGCTCCTGGCGCCAGTTCAAACCCTGGACCCTGGGCAAGCTGCACGTGGAATATCCGCGCCTGCCCATCGTCGCTCGGCAGTTGCTGGCCGGCCCGCTGGAGTTGCTCTGTGCGGCGGCGATCATCTACTTCGCCCTGCCAGCCGACAATCACCCCGGCTACCTGGTGGTGCTCGGCGTGTTCCTCGCCTCCTTCTCGTTGGCGCTGCTATCTCATGCGCCGGGTGGCCTGGGCGTGCTGGAAGTGACCTTCCTCGCCGCCATGCCCGAGCTGCCTGCGGCTGACGTGCTCGCCGCGCTGATCGTGTTCCGCATGTTCTACCTGCTGCTGCCGTTTGGCCTGTCGCTCTTGGTGGTGCTGGGCTTCGAATGGAGCCAATGGCAACGCCGCCAGCAAGACGCCAAGGGATCATGAGCGCTCGATGCAGCGCCTGACACCGTCGAAAAGGCCGCTCTGACGCGCAGGCGAGGCCCGTCATGGCGACTGCGCAATGTCCTTCCGGCCAGCTCAGTGCACAAGGGATTGATCCAACTCAAAGAGCGCGAAAGGATATCGCTGTAGTTTTCGTGACAAGAATCGGCTTCCCATGACGGGCCGACGCGCGCAATTCTTCTCACGTCCTGAAGGTAAATGCCATGAAGCGCTGGTTCTGGCTGGCTCTGATCCTGCCTATCGCCATCTGGCTGATCAGCATGCTGGCGCAGGGGGGGCCGGGCAGCGACTTCTGGACGCTGCGAGGCAACAGCATCATCCTCAGCGGTATCGTCGCCTACTCATTGATGGCCTTGATCACGCTGCTGGCCACACGCCCGATGTCGCTGGAAGACCTGCTCGGAGGCCTCGACCAGAGCTATCGACTGCACAAATGGCTGGGCATCAGCGCCGGCGTCCTGGTGTTCGTGCACTGGATGATGGAGATCGTCCCGAAATCGATGGCCAAGGCTGGCTGGCTGACCCGACCGGCGAAGTCAGGCAATGCCCCGGAACGCGTCTTCGAGTTCTTGCGCGACCCGGCCAAGGACATCGGTGAGTGGCTGGGTTACATCGCCATCACGCTGGTGCTGCTGGCGCTGATCAAATACATCCCGTACCACTGGTTTCGGCGGCTGCACAAAGCCTTTCCGCTGCTATTCATTGCCGCCACTTTCCACGCCATCGTCCTGCTGCCGGATGCCCTCTGGCCAACGCTGACCGGGGCCTGGGTGATGCTTGCGGCGCTGGTTGGCTGCCTGGCCGCGCTGGCCATCCTGTTCGGCCTGGATCAACGCGGGAAATACTACACAGGCAGCGTGCAGGACATCGTGCGTCACGCCGACGGCGTCATGGAAATCCACTGCCGCATGGACGATGACCGCCTGAGGTTCAAACCCGGTCAATTTGCCTTCGTGCGCTTTGCCAACACCCGGGACCCGCACCCATTCAGCATCGCATCCTCCGACACCGACCCGAGAACCATCAGTTTTTGCGTCAAGGTACTGGGTGACGATACCTCGCGCCTGATGCAGTCACTGGCAATCGGCAGCCGCATGCAGCTCGAAGGCCCCTATGGACGCTTCACCTTCGCCAATAGCGACGGTGCCCAGGTGTGGGTCGGCGGTGGCGTGGGCGTGGCGCCATTTATTTCCCGACTGGAGCATCTGGCAGCCAACCCGGCGGCACAAAGGTCAGACAGCGACCTGCATTTCTTCTTCTGTACACCCGAACAATCGCCCCTGAACAGGCGTGTAGCGGACCTGTGCCAGCGCGCAGGCGTGCACCTGCACCTGATCCATCAATCGCGCGATGGCAATCTCGATCTGGAGAAAATCCGCGCGACGACTGGCGGCCTCGACGACACCAGCCTGTGGTTCTGCGGCCCGTTCGGTCTGGGCGACCGGCTGTTGCAGGACTGGTCGGCCTGCGGCCTGCCCGAGACAGGGTTTCACCGTGAGTACTTCAAAATTCGCTGACAATTGCCGGCTGAACGCCCGGCGCCAGCCCGCTGCGGTTGACGCAACCCTCGCGCCACACCAGCGTCCTGACAAGGCCGCTGGGTGGCGCGCATGGCGCGCATGGCGAGCGAACAACCGCTACCGGCGCTCCACACATTTGACAACCCCACGCACTGACATAGAATGCGCGGCCGTTTCGTGACCTGCCACCTCAGGCAGCACGCTGGGGCGTCGTCCGGCGACGCAGAACACTTTCCCGGCAATCACTCTGGTCCTGCGCTCCATGTCCTTTTCCACGCCCGCCCGCGCCTTAGGCATCGACTTCGGCACCTCCAATTCCACCGTCGGCTGGCTGCGCCCCGGCCAGGACAGTTTGCTGTCGCTGGAAGACGGCAAGATCACCATGCCCTCGGTGATCTTCTTCAACACCGAGGAGCGCCGCCCGGTCTATGGCCGCCTGGCCCTGTACGAGTATCTGGAAGGCTACGAAGGGCGCCTGATGCGCTCGCTGAAAAGCCTGCTGGGCTCCAAGCTGCTGAAGAGCGAAACCACCGTGCTGGGCAGCGCCCTGCCGTTCAAGGACCTGCTCGGCTTCTTCATCGGCGAGCTGAAGAAGCGTGCCGAAACCCAGGCCGAACGTGCCTTCGAGGAGGTGGTGCTGGGCCGCCCGGTGTTCTTCGTCGATGACGACCCGGCTGCCGATCAGGACGCACAGAACACCCTGGTGGCCGTGGCGCACAAGCTCGGTTTCAAGGACGTGTCGTTCCAGTACGAGCCCATCGCGGCGGCCTTCGACTACGAGTCGAGCCTGGACCGCGAGGAGCTGGTGCTGATCGTCGACATCGGCGGTGGTACCTCGGACTTCTCCCTGGTGCGTCTGGCACCCGAGCGCCATCACCTGGCCGAGCGCCAGGACGACATCCTCGCCACGGGCGGCGTGCACATCGGCGGGACGGACTTCGACAAGCAACTATCGCTGGCCGGCGTGATGCCGCTGTTCGGCTACGGCAGCCGGATGAAGAGCGACGCCTTCATGCCCACCAGCTACCACCTCAACCTGGCCACCTGGCACACCATCAACGCGCTGTACGCGCAGAAGACCCAGCTGGCCCTGCAGAACATGCGCTACGACATCGTCGACGCCACCGGCATCGACCGCCTGTTCGGCCTGATCGAACAGCGTGCCGGGCACTGGCTGGCGATGCAGGTGGAAGAGAGCAAGATCGCCCTCAGCGAGCAGGACGCGCACCCCATCGACCTGTCACGCGTGGAGCCGGGCCTGGTCGCCGAGCTGACTCGCCCGCTGTTCGAGAACGCCATCGAGCCGCTGCTCGAACGCATCCGCGCCAGCCTCACGCAATTGCTCGCCGATGCCGGGATCGCTGCCGATCAGGTCGACACCCTGTTCTTCACCGGCGGCTCCAGCGGCGTGCCGGCGCTGCGTCAGAGCGTGGCCGCCATGCTGCCCAACGCGCGCAGCGTGGAGGGCAATACCTTCGGCAGCATCGGCAGCGGCCTGGCCATCGAAGCGAAGAAACGCTACGGCTGAGGCATCTGACCGCCTCATTCTGTTTCCAAATGCTGCCCGTCCGCCGCAGCATCATTTACAGGGTCTAGGTTTACCCGGTGTTCCATCAGTCCACCGGGTGATCGCCATGCTGAAGAAACTGCTGCACCTCACCACCGCACTTGGCCTGCTGCTGGCCGCCGCCATTGCCCAGGCTCACCACGGCTGGAGTTCCTATGACGCCGATCGGCTCCTGACCCTGGAAGTGCCGCTGCAGAGCGTCAACTACCGCAACCCGCACGCCGATGTGAGCATCGAGCACGACGGGCGCACCTGGCAGGTGATCCTCGCCCCGATCAGCCGTCTGCAGGCACGCGGCCTGCCGGAAGCCGACCTGACGGCGGGCAAGACCGTGACCATAGTCGGCTACCCACGCAAGGACGGCACCCCTGAGATCCGCGCCGAGCGCATCATAGTCGACGGTCGCACCATCGAACTGCGCTAGATGGACAGCCTGATCGCCTGGGCCGCCTGGCTCGAAGCCACGGTCCTGGGCGAGCAGATGCGCAGCTCGGCACTGCTCTACCCGGCGCTCAACCTGCTGCATCTGCTTGGCCTGGTGTTGCTGCTTGGGCCCATGCTGCTGCTCGATGCGCGCCTGCTTGGCGCCGGCCGCAGTTTCCCGCTGGCAGCGCTGTCGCGCACGTTGACGCCACTGGCGGTGGCCGGTCTGTTGCTCCTGCTGGGCAGCGGCATCTGTCTGTTCGCCGCCGACGCCGGGCCACTGGCAGTTGACCCTCTGCTGCAGCTCAAGCTGCTGCTGATCGCCCTGGGCATCGGCAACGCCCTGTTGTTTCGCCACCTGTGGAGCGCCCGGCTGAGTGACTGGGATACGTACGCGCCGCTGTTCGGTCGAATGCAGGCAGCATTATCGCTGCTGTTGTGGCTACTGGTAATGAGCCTCGGCCGCCTGCTGGCCTACTTCTAGCACAGCGTGCTTTGCCTTATCCTGCGCGCCTTCGTCCCTGAACAGGAATGCCCCGATGAAAGCCCAGCTGGAAGAACTGATCGCCAAGATAAGCTCCGGCTGCCTGCCCGAGGACGAGATCGCCCGTATCGCCGATGAGGCCACTCAGGCCTATGCCGATCCGGCCGCCTTCCTCGCCGCCAACCCGGACGTCAACTACGACGACGAATTCCCCATTCCCCTGGGCGAATGGGTGGTGGTTGGCAGCCTGCCGGACACCGTGCTGTTCCAGGCCGACAGCTATGAAGAACTGTTCCAGCGCATCACCGAATCCTTCGGCCCGCAGGTGCAGTTCGTGCTCAAGCCCAAGCAATTGGCCAAGACCGAGCCGCTCAAGGCGCTCAATCGCATCCAGGTGCAGCTCTCCGCGCTGTCGCCGGAAACCGGCGGCTACGTGCTGCTGGACTTCAGCGAAGCGCTGGACGACGAGCTGCAAGCGGTGCTGGTGTACGCCAGCGACCTGCCGCGCGTGATGGAACTGGCGGTGGAAGTGGGCATATATGCCGCGCCGGCGCTGGAAGCGTTGCAGGCGGAGTAAGCGGACGAATGAAGTAACGTTGGCCGCTCTTAGCGAGGCGAACAGTCCGCTATTGTTCGGAGCGGCACAAATCCCAGCGGCGTACTGCTTCGCGAGTACGCCCTACTCGCCGACAGAACCCATCCCGTAGCCCGGATGAAATCCGGGGCAAAGCAGACCAACCGCTCCCGGATTGCATCCGGGCTACAAGGTCCCGCGCAGCGCTTTCTCGAACAACGCGCTGTACTGGGCGGCGCTGAAGGCGATGGGGTTGGTGCCCGCCGAGGGATCGACTTCGGCCATGCGGCCGACCTGCTCGATGCGGGCATCGTCGATGCCGATCTCGCCCAGGCTATGGGCGATGCCCACTTCGCTGCGCAGTGCCAGCACCCACTCCAACACCGCATCGAAACCGCCGCCAGGCAAGGCCAGGTAGCGCGCCATCTTCTCCATCTGCGGCTCGATGGCGCCGCGGTTGGCCACCAGCACGTAAGGCATCAGCACCGCGTTGAGCAAGCCGTGGTGGGCGTCGTACAGCGCTCCCAGCGGATGCGCCAGCGCATGCATGGCGCCGAGGCCACGCTGGAAGGCGGTGGCACCCATGCTCGAGGCCACCAGCATCTGCAGCCGCGCCTCGACATCCGTGCCCTGGCTTACCGCACGCGGCAGGTACTGTTGCACCAGGCGCATGCCTTCGAGAGCGATGCCCTCGGCCATCGGGTGGAACAGTGGCGAACAGAACGCCTCCAGGCTGTGCGACAGCGCGTCCATGCCGGTGGCGGCGGTGATTTTCGCCGGCAGACCGACCGTCAGCTCGGGATCAAGAATCACCAGCGCCGGCAACATTCGTGCGTGGAAGATGATGCGTTTGATATGCGCAGCATCGTCGGTGATCACCGAGGCGCGGCCAACTTCCGATCCGGTGCCGGCGGTGGTCGGCACCGCCACCACTGGCGCCATGCCAGCGACATTGACGCGACTGGCGTTGTCGCCGATGTCCTCGAAATCCCACAGCGGCCGCTCCTGGCCGACCATCAGGGCGATGGCCTTGCCGGCATCCAGCGCCGAGCCACCGCCGAAGGCGATCACCCCGTCATGCGCGCCCGCCTTGAACGCGGCGACTCCGTCCATCACGTTGGCGCCGGTAGGGTTGCCCTTGATCGCCGAGAACAATCCGGCCTTCAGTCCAGCGTCACGACACTGACGCAGCGCCGCGTCGATCATCGGCAACGCCGCCAGGCCGGGGTCGGTACACAGAAGCGGCGCGCGCATGCCGAGCTGACGACAGGCCTCGGCCAATTCGGCAATGCGGCCAACGCCGACGCGCATCGAGGTCGGGTAGTTCCAGTTCATGCGGTACTGATCGAGAGTCATTGCGCGCCTCACAGCTGAGTCTTGAAGTGGAAGGACTTCGGCCGGGTCAGTTGCTCATAGCCGACACGCGACAGGGTGCAGCCACGCCCGGAGTGCTTCACACCGGTCCAGGCCAGGCCGGGGTCGAGGTAGTCGCAGCGGTTGAGAAACACCGTGCCGGCCTCCACCCGATCAGCCAGGGCCATGGCGGCGTCGACGTCGCGACTGAAGATCGCCGCAGTCAGGCCGAACTCGCTGTCGTTCATCAGCGCCAGCGCTTCCTCGTCGCTGGCAACCTTCTGAATGCCCACCACCGGACCGAAGGATTCCTCGGTCATCACGCGCATTTCATGGTTGACGTTGGTCAGCACCTGCGGCGCCAGGTAGGGCGTGCCCGGCGCATCCAGTGGAAACTCGGCGGGGTCGATATGCGCCCTGGCGCCCTGCGCGAGCGCTTCGGCGATCTGCGCGCGAACGAAGTCGGCGGCATCACTGCGTACCAGCGGCCCGAGGGTGGTCTGCGGGTCGTCGGAACGCCCCAGTTTGTACTGGCGCACCAGCGCCACCGCGCGCTCGACGAACTCATCGAACAATGACTCGTGCACGTAGATGCGTTCGATACCGCAGCAGGACTGCCCGGAGTTGAAGAAGGCGCCGTCGATGGCGGTTTCCACCGCGTGCTGCACATCGGCGTCGGCCCTGACATAGGCCGGGTCCTTGCCACCCAGTTCCAGGCCGACACTGATGAAGCGCCCGGCAGCCGCGCGCTCGACCATGGCGCCCCCGGGCACCGAACCGGTGAAGGCGACGTGGTCGATGCTCGGCGAGCGAATCAGCGCCTCGGTCTCGCCATGGTTCAGGTGCAGGTACTGGAACACGCCTTCGGGCAGACCGGCTTCGGCGAAGGCCTCGACCATGCGCTCGGCGCACAGCGGCGTCTGCGCCGAGTGTTTGAGCAGCACCACGTTACCCGCCAACAGCGCCGGCATCACCGCGTTGACGGCGGTCAGATAGGGGTAGTTCCAGGGGGCGATGATCAAGGCCAGGCCCAGTGGCTCACGGCGAATGAAACGGGTGAAACCGGCCTTCTCCGGCAGGCGGATATCGGCCAGCGAGCCCTCGGCGATATCCGCCATATGGCTGGCACGCTCGACGAAGCCACGAATCTCGCCAGCGGCATAACGAATCGGCCGGCCCATCATCCAGCACAGTTCCTCGGCCAACTGTGCCTCACGCGCGGCGAAGATCTCGATGGCGCGCCGGCCGATGGCGATACGCTCGCGCAGCGGCGTCTGCTTCCAGGCCTGCTGCGCCAGCTCGGCCTTGGCCAGCGCCACCAGCACCTCGGGATTGGACGCCAGACGACGCTCGACATAGACCGAGCCGTCGATGGGGGAAATGCATTGCAGTTTGCTCATAAGGTGCTCCAGAAACCTTGCCCGCGTAGCCCGGATGCAATCCGGGACACTCGACGAAACCGCCCCGGATTGCATCCGGGCTACGGACGGTGGAATCAGATGATTTCGAAGTAGCGATCCAGCTCCCAATCGCTGACATGGCGACGGTACTCGCGCTCTTCCCATTCGCGGCTGGCGGCGAAGTGCTCGACGAAGGCATCGCCGAACAGTTCGCGGGCGGCCTGCGAGCCCTTCAGGCGCTGCGCGGCATCCCACAGCGTGCGCGGCAGCGCCAGTTCCTCAGGATGCTTGACCGCATAGGCGTTGCCGCTGACCGGCTCGGTCGGCTCCCACTCCTGCATGACACCGTACAAGCCCGAGCCGATGGCCACCGACAGCGCCAGGAACGGGTTGCCGTCGGCGGCGCCGAGGCGGTACTCCTGGCGTTGCGACTTGTCGCTGCCGGGGATCACCCGCAGCGCGGCGGTGCGGTTCTCCACGCCCCAGGTGGCATCGGTCGGCGCCCAGAAGCCGGGGATCAGGCGCCGATAGCTGTTCAACGTCGGCGCCACCATGCACAGGAATTCCGGCATCAGGCGCTGCTGCCCGGCGAGAAAATGCCGCTGCAGCTTGCTCATGTTGTGTGCCTGGCTGGGGTCGTAGAAGGCTGACTTGTCAGTACTGCGATCACGCAGCGAGACGTGGATGTGCCCACTCTGCCCCGGATACTTGCCGGACCACTTGGCCATGAAGGTGGCCATCAGGCCGTTGCGCTGGGCCAGCACCTTCATGAAGGTCTTGAACAGCGCGCCCTTGTCCGCCGCGGCTTCGGCACGGTCGTAGGCAATGGCCGCCTCCAGCACGCCGGGGCCGGTCTCGGTGTGCAGACCCTCGATGGGAAAGTCCATCGCCTCGCCCATTTCGAGAATCTGGTGATAGAGCTCGGCATGTACCGAGTTGCGGATCATCGAGTAGCCGAACCAGTCTGGAGTGAATGGCTTGAGATCGCGAAAACCCTTGGCCCGTGCCGAGTCCGGGGTTTCATCGAACATGAAGAATTCGTACTCCAGCGCGGCATAGGGCTCGAAGCCCATGTCCTGGCAGCGCTGGATCACCCGCCGCAGGGTGCCGCGCGGGCACACCGCCTCGGCCTGCTGGTCGAATTCGGCGAGAAACAGCAGCATGCCGTTCTCGAAGGGAATCTCGCGGCAGGTGTGCGGCAGGATGCGTACCGGCGCGTCCGGGTAGCCGCTGTGCCAGCCGGTGTACTGGGCGTTGTCGTAGAGCTGATCCTTGACGTCCCAGCCGAGCACCACATCGCAGAAGGCGAAACCCTGCTCGAGGGCGGAGAAGAACTTGCTGCGGCTCATGTACTTGCCGCGCATCACACCGTCGCTATCGAACAGACCGACCTTGACGTGGCTCAGGCCACGCTCCTCGACGATGCGCCGGGCCTCGCCGACGGTCTTTACATCCCGTGGTTTGAACATGCTACCCCCTGTGTCTTGTTGTTATCGCGGACGGGTTCAGCGAAGGGCTGGGCATCCATGACCGGCCAGGCAGGGCCGACGACGCACGGGCTCAGCACGACGCGTGTGACAGCGTCCGTTTCAGGCTCATAGAGTGTGGTACAGGATTGCCGGGATGGCAGGGAGCTGGGCAGAAAAATAGGCGATGACGATCAAGGCGGTGGACAACCGCAGGCTGTCCACCGCGACGCTCTAGGCGGTCGGCACCGTGCCGCCATCGATCAGGAATTCACTGCCGGTGATGGCGGCTGCCCGAGGTGACGCCAGGAAAGCGATGAGTTCAGCGACTTCCGAGGGTTTCGATGGGCGGCCGAGCGGAATGCCTCCCAGCGCCTCCATGATGATGCGCTTGCCGCCTTCGTAATCCGTGCCCGCCTCCTCTGCCAATCGCTCGGCCAGGGCCACCGATGCCTCGGTTTCGATCCAGCCCGGAGCAACCCTCACGACGCGCACGCCCTTGGGTGACACCTCCTTCGACAGGCTCTTGCTGTAAGTCGAGAGGGCGGCCTTGGCTGCGGCATATGCGGTGGTCGCCTCGGGCAGTGGCAAACGACTCTGGATGGATGTCACATGAATGATCACGCCCGCCGCGCGCTGCAGCATGCCCGGAAGCAGCGCACGGTCCAGACGTACAGCCGGAAACAGGTTCAGATCGAGCTCGCGCTGCCACTGCTCGTCATCCAGCGCAGCAAAACCGCCGCCGGGAGCGGACGAGCCACCCAGCACGTGCACGAGGATGTCGACCCCGCCCAAGCGCTGCTCCGCAGCCGCCACCAGCGCAGCGCAACCTTCTCGGGTACAAAGATCGGCCTCAACGAAGATATCTGGCGGTACGGCGCTATCGGCCTGTCGCGCCGCGGTCAGCACCTGCGCCCCCTCGGCGTGGAACAAACGAACCACTGCGAGCCCCACGCCTTTGGTCCCACCGGTGACCAGCACACGCTTGCCGGCAAGTTCGAGGTTCATCATGGGGCAATCTCCAGTGAGCGGATCCGCCCATCACGGAGCGTGAAAACATGCCTGAGCGGTAGCGGGCTGCCGGGAAAATCACCGCTCACCATTGCCGTGACGCTCAGTTGATCACCCTCGCCAGATGACTCGATGGGCTCCACCCGATAGGTGAATGCCTGCCGCACGGCCCGCTGCCAGGATTCGATGGCCTCGATCCCCTGATGCCTGCGGTTTTCATCGGTCACGCTGGCGTCCGCGCAGAAACACGCCGCCATGCGTGAGATGTCATCACCGTTGCTGATCTCGAAGTAGGCCTGAACGGCGCTCGGCAATTGCAGGTTCATAAGCTGGGTCCTCTCGGGGTTGTCAGGCTTGCTGGACTGCCATCTTGCCTCGCGCCAGATAATCTGCTCAATTGGGACAAAGCCTGATGACCAATCCCGCATAGAAGGACAATCCGATGTCCGACTCACGTCTTACCCTTCATGAGCTGGAGGCCGTCCTGGCCGTGGCCCGCCGCGCCTCGTTTCGCCGGGCAGCTATCGACCTGAATGTTTCCACCACTGCGCTGAGCAGCACCATCGCCAAGCTGGAGGCGACTCTGCAGACGCGCCTGTTCAATCGCACCACACGTAGCGTGTCGCTGACAGAGGCGGGCAGCCGCTATCTTGAGCAGGTGGAACCAGCCCTGCAGGCTCTGCGCGGCGCGCTGGAAACGGTTCGCTCGCACAACGCAGAACCTGCTGGCGTGATAAGAATCAACGCATTTGCCAGCGCAGCGCGCACCGCCCTCCTGCCACTGGTCCTGGAGTTTGCCGACCGCTACCCGCGCGTCCAGATCGATCTGGTGACGGAGGGGCGACTGGTGGACGTCGTCGCGGAAGGCTTCGATCTGGGCGTGCGCGCATCGAACCTGATCCCCAATGACATGATTGCCATCCCACTGGGCCAGACACAGCGCTATGCCGTGGTGGGGACGCCGCTGTATTTCTCCAAGCACGGCGAACCGCAGAACCCAGCGGATCTGATGCGGCATGAATGCCTGCGCATCCGGCTGCCCAACGGCGCCATCTATCCCTGGTACTTCGAACAGGCGGGCGAAGTGCTCAGGCTCGATGTCGAGGGTCGGTTCACCGTGGACGAGCCGAGTGTGGCCAAGGCCATCGTGCAGGCGAATGTGGCGCTCGGACTCTTTCTGGAGCAGGAGGTCCAGGCGCAAGTCGACGCTGGAGACCTGCAGCGGGTGCTGCAGGACTGGACGCCGCCGAGAGATGAAATGTGTCTGTACTACCCCAATCGACGCAATCCGTCTGCCGCGCTCAAGGCATTCACGGACCTGGCCCGAGAGAACCTGCAGCGCTGCCCGCCCCCGGGCTGAGCGGCGGGCGGGCAATCGGGGTGCAAGCGGGCGGCAATATCAACCGCGATAAGGCGCTCCGGCCTTGGCCATCAGTGCGTTGTACTTCTTGAAGATGTCCACCACCTTGGCGCAGCGCGGGCTGGTCTTGGCGATTTCGTCCCAGAACTTCAACGCCTCGGCCTCTACCGTGGCCCACTCCTCGGCCGGGATGGAGGTCAGTTCCAGCTTGCCGCCTTCGACCCGCAGTTGCGCCTCGCCGCCCCAGTACCAGTGCTGGCGGTAGTAGTTGGAGCTGTCCATGCACAGCTTGAACAGGGTCTTGAGGTGCTCCGGCACTTGCGCCCATTTGTCCGAGTTGGCGAAGTAGGAACCGCACCAGGCACCGGAGATGTTGTTGGTCAGGAAGTACTTGGTGACGTTGGCCCAGCCGACGGTGTAGTCCTCGGTGATGCCGGACCAGGCGATGCCATCCAGCTCACCGGTCTGGATCGCCACCTCGACGTCTTCCCAGGGCAGGGTCACCGGAATCACGCCGAAGCGCGTGAGGAACTTGCCGGCGGTGGGAAAGGTGAAGATGCGCTTGCCCTTTAGGTGTTCGAGCCTGGTGATCGGCTCAACCGTGGCGAAGTGGCAAGGGTCCCAGGCGCCAGCGCCGAGCCAGGTGACGCCCTCGACCTCGCCGTAGGCCTCGGCCCAGATCTCGTTGAGTCCGTATTGCTCGAACAGCACCGGCACATCGAGGCTGTAGCGGGTGGCGAAGGGGAAATAACCGCCGAAGACCGAGACGTCCACGGGCGCGGCAATGGAGTCGTCATCACTCTGCACCGCATCGATGGTGCCGCGTTGCATGGCGCGGAACAGCTCGCCGGTCGGCACCAACTGGTCGGCGAAATACAGCTGGATCTCCATCTGGCCGTTGGCGGCCTTGTTGAAGGCGTCGATCGAGGGTTTGATCACGTGCTCGGCCAACGCCGCACCGGCGTAGGTCTGCAATCGCCAGGTGATTTTCTTCGGCTCGTCGGCATAGATGTGCGACGAACCGAGGCTGGCGGTGCCGACGGCCCCGGTGGTGACCGCGGCGGTCTTGAGGAAATCGCGTCTCGTATTCATGCTGGTCTCTCCATAGTGTCGATGCAGATGCAATACAACCGCTCAATGCCGCCAGAGCTGACGGCCTTACCAGTGGCCGGACGAACCGGCTCGACTGCTGGCGCGCGCACGCGCCGATTTCCGTTGATCAGCCGCCGTAATGCAGGTGCGGCAACCACAGCGCCAGCTGCGGGAAGACCATGACCAGGATCAGCGCCAGGACCATGATGAAGACGAAGGGTATGACCGAGACGTAGATGTCGCGCAGGCTCACCTCGGGAGGTGCCATCGCCCGCATGAGGAACAGGTTGTAGCCGAACGGCGGGGTCATGTAGGCGATCTGGCAGGTGATGGTGTAGAGCACGCCGTACCAGACCAGGTCGAAGCCCAGGGCACCGACCAGCGGAATGTAGAGTGGCGCGACGATTACCAGCATGGCGGTGTCGTCGAGGAACATGCCCATCAGGATGAACGAGATCTGCATCAGGATGAGAATCTGCCACGGTCCCAGGTGCAGGCTGTCGACGAAGAAGCCTTCGATGGCCCTGACCGCGCCGAGACCGTCGAACACCGCGCCGAAGCACAGCGCGGCGAGAATGATCCACATGAACATGCAGCTGATGGCCAGGGTCTTGCGCAGCGTTTCCTCCATCACCTTGCCACTCAACCGCCCCTTGAACAGCGCCGCCAGGGTCGCTGCGGCGGCACCGACGGCCGAGCTTTCCACCAGGCTGGTGTAGCCCATCAGGAACAGCCCGGTCATCGACAGAAAAATGAATACTGGCACCAGCCCGGCACTGAGCAGCCGCAGCTTCTCCTGCAGGCTGATCTGCTCACGCTCGGCCTGCGCCAGCGGTGGGCCGAGATGCGGCTGCAGGCGGCAGCGAATGGCGATGTAGAGCATGAACATGCCGGCCATCATCAGCCCCGGAATGGCCCCGGCCAGCCACAACTGCCCCACCGGCTGGCGCGCGATCATGCCGTAGAGCACCAGCACCACACTGGGTGGAATCAGAATACCGAGCGAACTGCCCGCCTGAATCACCCCGGTGATCATGATCTTGTCGTAGCCACGCCTGAGCAGTTCGGGCAAGGCGATGCTGGCGCCGATGGCCATGCCGGCCACGCTCAGGCCGTTCATCGCCGAGATCGCCACCATCAGGAAGATGGTGCCGATGGCCAGACCGCCCGGCAGCGGTCCCATCCACACATGGAACATCTTGTACAGGTCTTCGGCGATGCCCGACTCGGAGAGCATGTAGCCCATGAACACGAACATCGGCAGGGTCAGCAGCGGGTACCACTTCATCAGTTTCATGGCCGCGCTGAAGGCCATCTCCGAGCCGCCATCGCCCCACAACAGCAACGCAGCAGCTGCAGCGACGAAGCCGATGGCGCCGAATACCCGCTTGCCGGTGAGCAGCAGCAACATCATCGAGGAGAACATCAGAAGCGCGATCAGCTCGTAGCTCATCAGAGCGTCTCCCCACGGGCGGCGTACAGGTCCTTGAAGAAGGTGGCGATCGCCTGCAACAGCATCAGGACGATGCCGAAACACATGACGATCTTGATCGGCGCCATGTAGGGCGACCACGCCGAATAGCTGGTCTCCTTGTATTCGATGGCGTACTCGGTGGAAGAGATGCCGCCGATGAGCAGCATCACCAGGTAGAAGATCAGCATGAGCACGGTGACGGCATCGACCACGGCGCGCGTACGCGGCGACCAGGCGCTGTAGGCCAGGTCCATGCGCACATGGGCGTCGAGCTGCATCGAGTAGGCACCGCCGAGCAGGAAGTAGGCGACCATGAGGAACTGAGCGCTTTCCAGGGTCCAGATCGATGGCGTGAAGAAGGTCTTGCTGATGGAGGAGTACAGGAGCACCGCCAGCATGGCGAAGATCAGGTACATGGCGAAACGCCCGACCCTCAGGTTGAATGCGTCCACGACCCGGACGAAAGCTCTAATGCCCTTGCGCATGCAGTTTCCTGCTTTTCTTGTTCGTTATCCCGTCAGCCTAGACGAAGATTCGCCAAAGCCAACCGCCCCGCCGAGCCATAGCAGGAAACGCGCCAGCCACTAACGGCCAGCGCTTCCACGAACAAAATCAAAGGCTTGGAAAATACCGCGCTAGAGCCTCAACGTGCCAGGAAGCTGACAAGCACCGCGACGGTGCGCTGCGGCTCCTCTTCCTGGGGCACGTGGCCGAGGTCGTCGAACAGCACCAACTGGCTGCCCTCGATATCGGCGGCGAAACGCTCGGCATTGCTCACAGGAATCAGCCGATCACGCTCGCCCCAGATGATCAGCGTGGGCAATTCGAGTTCGCCGATACGCTCATGCGACTCGCCGCTGGGAGCCTGGACGAAGCGTTGGCGCAAGGCCTGACGATTGCCGGCACGCAGGGTCAGTTGGTAGTAACGTTCGACCAGTCCGTCATCGACCTTGTCTGGATCGCCATAAACGTTGCGCACGCTCGACTCGATCATGCTGCGCGGCAGCAGCCGGCTCATCACGGGCGCCAAGGCAGGAATGCCGGCCAGACGAAAGCCTATCGGCACGGACTCGGCATTGCGCGGGTAGCCGGCAGCATCCACCAGCACCAGACGCGCACTGCGCTCGGGATGAGCCAGGGCAAAGCGCCAGGCCAACTGGCCGCCGAAGCTGTTGCCGACCAGCACTACACGGCTCACCTGCAGATGATCGAGCAGAGCCAGGAGGAAATGCGTGTAACGCTCGACCCGGTAATCGCCATCGGGAAATGGCCCGGTCAGGCCGAAGCCGGGCAAATCCAGGCTGATCACGCGACGCTGCCTGGCCAGCTCTTTTACCCAACCCTTCCAGGTGTGCAGGCTGGCGGAGGTACCGTGCAACAGCAGGATGGGCTCGGGGTCATCGCGCCGCCCCTGGTCACGCAGGTGCACCGACATTCC
This sequence comes from Pseudomonas sp., assembly GCF_048269965.1. Classification (GTDB taxonomy): domain Bacteria; phylum Pseudomonadota; class Gammaproteobacteria; order Pseudomonadales; family Pseudomonadaceae; genus Aquipseudomonas. The sequence goes on from NZ_JBLWTV010000010.1 coordinate 70,106, forward strand.
ATCGATCTCGACGAACTGCGAAGGCGGTGGCGCCCAGCGCGCCGTGAGTTCGCCCAGCGGGCGATCCGGAGCCCAGTTGAGCGCGACGAAGGCAGCAAGGGTCAACCCGAACACCAACAGCAGGCCGAGCAGCACGCGGGCGAGTCGTTTCATCGATGCAGTCCTGAACGGAGCGGGAAGCGCGATGCTAGCCAGGCACCGCGTCTACGCCTATCGCCCGGAAGGACGAATCGCCAGGCGATGCGCTCAGAAGCCCACCAGCAGCATCCACAACGGCAGTGAAACCGCCGCCAGCAGCGTGGACAGCGAGATCGCCGCGCTGACGCTGCGACTGTCCTCCGCGCTACGGGCAAAGGCCATTACGTTGACCCCGCTGGGGCAGGCAGCGAGCAGCACCAGCACACTGCGCGCCGTCTCGTTCAGACCGGGGAGCAGGCCACTGAGCCACCACACCAGCGCCGGGAACAGCAGCAGCTTGGCCAAGGCCACGCCCCAGGCCTCGCCGGTAGGGCGCAGGCGATAACGCGACAGGCTGGCGCCGAGCACGATCAGCGCGCAGGGCAGCGCGGCCTGGCCGAGCCAGGTGATTGCCCGCCACAAACTGTCCGGCAGCTGCAGCCCGGACAGGTTGAGCAGTGCGCCCAGTCCCAGGCCGATGATCATCGGGTTGGCCAGGTTCTTCAGCAGCGCGCGACCGTCGACACGCTCCTGGCTGCCAAAGGCAGCATAGAAACTGTGCAGGGAAAACAGCGTGAGGCTGTGGAACACCAGGATGGCGAACACGTAGAGCAGACCATCGTTGCCCATCAGGCTGGCGATCAGCGGGATGCCCACCAGCACGTTGTTGGAGAACGCCGCCACCAAGCCCAGCGGCGTCGCCGTACCGCGACGCCAGTGCGCCAGCGCGTTGACCGCAACGAACACCAGCAGCACCGGCAGGTAATAGGCCAACAGCAGCATCGGCGACAGGCCTTCGGCCAGCGATGCCTTGGCGATACCGGCGAACAGCAGCGTCGGCATGAACAGCTTGAAGGTGATGTTGGCCAAGCCGGCCGCCGACTCGCTGGTGAGCCACTGGCGCCAGCCGAGCAGATAGCCGAGAACGATCAGAGCGAAGATCGGCAAGATTGCCTGTGCCGCGAGCATTGCTGAGCCTGCCTCCAGGGAACTGCAGAAGAAGACGGATCGAGCACGACCCGCAAGGGTCGCCAAGCATACGCGCGCCCGGCATTCGGCGCGATGCTTCGCTGAACATTCGCCGCGACGCTTGACGCCCGGCCACAAGCACCGAGATAGAGCCTCCCAATCGAGTATTGAGGGAGTCGATGTTCACTATCAGGCCAGTCAAGTTCTTATCTGCGCCCATGTCCTCAAGAATTGACTCCGACGCCACTTATTACTCCCCAAGGAGACATCGACATGAAAGCGCAACTGACCCTCGCCACTCTGGCCCTTAGCCTGATCACCACCACCGCATTCGCCGCCTCGAGCAGCGCGCCCTTCCCGCTGGTGGGCGAAGCCAAGGACAGCCAGGTACAACAGCAACCCATCGCACCGCTCGCCGAAGACGGCTCCGACCGCACCCCGGGCGCCCAGCGCATCCAGCTGGCTGAAGACGGTTCTGACCGCACCCCCGGCAGCCAACGCATCCAACTGGTAGAGGGTGGCTATGAGCGTACCCCGGGGGCTCAGCGTGTTCAGCTGGCCGCAGATGGTTACGACCGTACCCCTGGCGCTCAGCGCGTCCAGCTGGCCGAAGGCGGCTCCGATCGCCTGATCGAGCAACGAGGCCGCACGGCTTAAGCGCTATTGCAACATCCCCAAGCCCGGCAAACGTCGGGCTTTTTCATGCCCGTGATTTGCAGGCGAGTCACGCCATCCCTGCAGAGGGTAGCCGGTAGATCCAGATACGCCGCAGCACAGTCGAGAACTGCCCCCACAAGGTGCCGCAGTTGTAATGCTGGCCATAGCGCTCGGCGATCAGGCGCACCTCACGCGCCAGTTCGGCATAGCGCCGTGCGGGCAGATCCGGGAACAGGTGATGCTCGATCTGATGGCTGAGGTTGCCGGTCAGGATATGCAGCAACGGCCCACCGGAGAGGTTGCTCGAACCGCGCAGTTGGCGCAGGTACCAGTGCCCACGCGTCTCCCCTACCAATACTTCGGGTGCAAACACCGCCGCCTTCTCGGTGAAATGGCCGCAGAAGATCACCAGAAAGGTCCACAGATTGCGTAGCAGGTTGGCCACCAGATTGCCCGCCAGCACAGCCAGGGCATTGGCACCGAACAGCAAGGCCAGCAGCGGAAACAGCAGATAGTCCTTGCCCCACTGCCGCGCCAGCTTGGCACCGAACTGACGCGCCAGCGGACGCACCTCTTCCTTGCTGATGCGGCCTTTCACCAGCTTGTCCAGGCGCAGGTGCTGGATCGCCACTGCGTACTGGAACAGCAGCGCCTGAATCGTCACCCACAGCGGCTGCCAGCGATAGAACGGCTTCCAGCGCTGTTCGGGAAACAGGCGCACCACGCCATAACCGACGTCATCGTCCATGCCCAGCACGTTGGTGTAGGTGTGATGCACGTGGTTATGGGTGTGCCGCCAGAAATCGGCGGGGCCGACGATGTCCCATTCGTACTGGCGGCCAGCAAATTCCGGATCGTTCATCCAGTCGTACTGGCCGTGCATCACGTTGTGGCCCAGCTCCATGTTCTCGAGGATCTTGCCCAGCCCCAGCAAGAACGTGCCGAGCAGCCAGGTCGGCGGGAACCAACCGCACATCAGCAGCGCACGGCCACTCCAGCAGCACAGACGCACCACGCCACGCACGCGGCGGATATAGCGCGCATCGGCTTCGCCCAGGTCGGCCAGGGTGCGCTGACGCAACGCGTCCAACTCCTGACCGAAGGCTTCGAGCTCGGCATGGGTCAACTCACGATCAGGACGATTGCTCACAGGTCGACCTCCACGTCCCCATATGGGGCGCTGACGCATGGACGTATGGGTTGATTGGGTTCGGCGAACAGCTCACCGCTACGCAGATCACGCACCGTGCCGGCCAGCAGCAGGCAGGTGCAGCTGGCGCAGATGCCCTGGCGACAGCCATGGGCTGGACGCAAACCATTGGCTTCGGCCTGCTCCAGCAGGCTGGCGTTGCCGTTACCCAGTGCCTGCTGGCGGCTGCGGGCAAAGCTCAGGCGCACCTCGGGTGCCTGCTGCTCGGCCAGTACCGGCAACGGGCTGAAACTTTCCGACTGCAGGCTGGTGCCGCGCCCGGCATCGCGCCACCAGCCGCGCGCCGTGTCGACGAAACCGCGCGGGCCGCATACCAGCAGGTGTTCGGCAGGCAGGGCAGCGATGTGATCGGCCGTCAGCCGGCCACCAGACTCGGCACTGAAGACCCAGCGCACCTGGAAGTTGGCGTGGCGCGCAGCCAGCGCCTGCAGCTCCTCGGCAAAGGCCTGCTGGCCGTGACGACGGACCTGATGCAGCAGCGTCACCGGCGCAGAAAAGCCACGCGCCAGTGCATCACGCAACAAACCGAGCAACGGCGTGATGCCGCTGCCGGCCGCCAACAGCAACACGGCGTCCTGCTCCTGCGGCCAGGCGAACTCGCCAAATGCCTGACCCAGCTCGATCACCTTAGCCACTTCCAGATGATCGAGCAGCAGATTGGACAGGCGCCCGCCCGGCTGACGCTTGATCGCAAGCTCGATACGCCCGTCGGCTGCCACCGACGTCAGGCTGTAACTGCGTCCGTGGCGCACACCGTCCTGCTCCAGATAAACCTGGACATGCTGCCCGGCTCGCCAGTCCCGCGCATTGCCATTGCAGCGCAGTTGCAGTGCCAGCATGTCGTCGGCCACCCAACGACGCGCCTCGACCCTGGCGAAGATGCGGTTGAGGCGTAGCGCCGGGTGTAGCAAGCGCAAGCACAGATCGATATCCGCCTCGCGTAGCCAGCCGGCCGCACAGAGCCGGCGCAGCGGTTGCAGACAACCCGCAGCATGCCGCGCCAATGACAGGGAAAGCAGAGCCATCAGAAAAACCCAGTGAACACTTGTTCACAACACTGACAGATAGCCTGCATTTCAGTCAACAGTCGTTCACCGAAACACCTTCGCACGGTTCGACGCTGGCGCCGCGCATTTGCTAGAGTGCGGCATCGCTCAATGACCCGATTTCGCATGACGCCACGCGCCGAACAGAAGCAGCAGACTCGCCAGTCCCTGATGGACGCCGCCCTCACCCTCATGGAGAGCGGGCGCGGCTTTGGCAGCCTGAGCCTGCGCGAGGTGACGCGCGTCGCCGGTATCGTGCCTACCGGTTTCTATCGCCACTTCGCCGACATGGACGAACTGGGCCTGGCGCTGGTGGCAGAGGTGGGCGAAACCTTCCGTGCGGCGATCCGCCAGGTGCGCCGTCATGAGTTCGAGATGCGCGGCATGATCGACGCCTCGGTGCGGATCTTCCTCGCCGAAGTGGCCGCCAATCGCGCTCAGTTCCTGTTCCTCGCCCGCGAGCAGTACGGCGGCTCGCAACCGGTGCGCCAGGCCGTTGCGGCCCTGCGCGAGCGCATCACCAGCGACCTGGCCGCCGACCTCAAGCTGATGAACCGCATGCCGCACCTCGACGATGCAGCGCTCGACGTGGTGTCGGATCTGGTGGTGAAGACGGTATTCGCCACCTTGCCCGAACTGATCGATCCGCCCGCCGAAACCTTGCCGGCGCACCTCACGGCAGAGGCCAAGGTCATCCAGCAACTGCGCTTCATCATGGTCGGTGGCAAGCACTGGCTGGGCCTGGGCAAGCCCTCCGAGTAGCACGCACCACAACCGTGCGCGCACAGAAAAAACGCACCAAATAAATCCTGACTACTGCGCCAAGTTATCCACAGCACGCAGAAATGCGCTGCCTTGCGCCACTCTCCAGCCTTGGCAAGCCACTTGCACTATTTCCGGGCACATTGCCCCGGAATAAACACAGATGCTGGTGATCCACGCCCGAATCGCGCCGCACAATACCTACGACGCCGAACTGGAACTGACCTTCGAAGCACGCAGCAAAAGCCGCCTGCGCTGTTTCACCACCAGCGGTGAGGAGGTCGGCCTGTTTCTCGAGCGAGGCCAGCCCGCACTGGCCGACGGCGAATGCCTGCAGGCCAGGGACGGACGCATCGTGCGCATCCGGGCCAAGGCCGAGCCGCTGCTGCATGTCACCTGCGCCAGCCCGTTCGAGTTGATGCGTGCCGCCTACCACCTGGGCAACCGCCATGTCGCCCTGCAACTGGGCGAGGGCTGGCTGCGCCTGCCTGACGACTACGTGCTCAAGGCCATGCTCGAACAGCTCGGTGCCACGGTCGAAGCCATCGAAGCGCCCTATCAGCCCGAGCAAGGTGCCTACGGCGGCGGCCATCACCATTCCCATCACGGCGATGAAGAATTCAACTACGGCCCGCGCCTGCACCAGTTCGGTGTGCGCAAGTGAGCCAAGCGCCGTCGCCCGCGCGTATCGGGGCCAGTTCATGAAACCCGCCTGGGCATTGCTGCGCCTGGCCAGCCCGCAGTTGCCGATTGGCGGCTACAGCTACTCGCAGGGCCTGGAATGGGCCATCGACAGTGGCCTGATCACTGATGCCGCAGGCGCCGAACGCTGGCTGGCCGATCAACTGACGCTCAACCTCGCCCGCTTCGAAGCACCACTGCTGCTGGCTCACTGCCGCGCTGCGCACGAGGGCGACTGGTCGCACCTGCAGGCGCTGGCCGAACAGCACCGCGCCAGTCGTGAAACCCGCGAGCTGGCCTTGGAGAGCCGGCAGATGGGTTATTCGCTGCGGCAACTGCTCGAAGGCCTGCCCGAGCTGGACGAGGCGGCGCGCGAAGCACTTGCAACCCCGAACGAACCCGGCCTGGCCCTGGCCTGGGCGCTGGCCGCACGCGCCTGGCAGATCAGCCCGGACGATGCCCTGGCCGCCTGGCTCTGGGGTTGGTTGGAAAATCAGCTGGCGGTGTTGATGAAAGTGCTGCCACTGGGCCAACAGGCCGCCCAGCGCCTGACCAGCCGCCTGCTGCCGCAACTCGATGCCGCCCAGCAGCAGGCGGCCACCCTTTCCCCCGAACACTGGGGCAGCGCCGCCTTCGGCCTGACCCTGGCGAGCATGGCGCACGAGCGCCAGTACTCGCGTCTCTTCCGCTCCTGACGAGGAACTCAGAAATGAACAGCCAACCCCTGCGTGTCGGCATCGGCGGCCCGGTCGGTTCCGGCAAGACCGCCCTGACCCTGGCCCTGTGCCGCGCCCTGCGCGAGCGCTACAACATCGCCGTGGTCACCAACGACATCTACACCCAGGAAGACGCCCAGTTCCTGGTGCGCAACGAGGCCCTGGAGCCCGAACGCATCATCGGCGTGGAAACCGGCGGCTGCCCGCACACCGCCATTCGTGAAGACGCCTCGATCAACCTGGAGGCGGTCGAGCAGCTCAACCGCCGCTTCCCCGGTCTGGACCTGATCATCGTCGAATCCGGTGGTGACAACCTGTCGGCCACCTTCAGCCCCGAGCTGTCGGACCTGACCCTGTACGTGATCGACGTGTCCGCCGGCGACAAGCTGCCGCGCAAGGGCGGCCCCGGTATCTGCAAGTCCGACCTGCTGGTGATCAACAAGGTCGATCTGGCGCCTCTGGTCGGCGCCTCCCTGGAGGTGATGGAGCGCGACACCCTGAAGATGCGCGGCGACAAACCTTTCGTCTTCAGCAACCAGAAAATCGGCCAGGGTCTCGACGAGATCATCGCCTTCATCGAACGCCAGGGCATGCTCACGGCGGCCTGATTCCCCATTCAAGGAGATACTCATGAATCTGCGCAAAACCCTCTACGCCATCGCCCTGTTCTGCACCCCGGCGCTGGCCTTCGCCCACCCTGGGCATGGCGACTCCGGGATCATGGCCGGCCTGGCCCATCCGGTGTTCGGCCTGGATCACCTGCTGGCGATGTTCGCCGTCGGCCTGTGGGCCGCCCAGCAGAGCGGCGCGGCGCGCTGGGCGCTGCCTGTGACCTTCGTCGGCAGCATGCTGGTGGGCGGCCTTCTCGGCTTCGCCGGCGTGGAAATCCCGCTGATGGAAACCGGCATTGCCGGTTCGGTGCTGGCCTTCGGTCTGCTGGTGGCCGTGGCTGCTCGTCTGCCGATGGTGGTATCCGTTGCCCTGACCGCCATCTTCGCCCTTACCCACGGCGTCGCCCACGGCCTGGAGCTGCCGGATCTGGCCAGCCCCTTCGGTTATGCCGTCGGCTTCATCGTCGCCACCGCCGCGCTGCACGCCATCGGTTTCGCCCTGGTGCGCTTTCTGCCGCAAGCGGCGGCGCCGCTGGTACGCATCGCTGGTGCTGCGTCGGCAGTCACCGGTGCCTGGCTGCTGGCCAGCTAAGCGCCGACAATTCCCAGGGACGATCCTATCGTTCCAGGACACCCGCGGTGCGCGCGGCGCACCCTACCTCAGCGCGTAGGGTACGCCATGCGCACCGATGTCGACGCCGACATCGCAGGCACTGCCGGTAGCGGCGCGCTACCGGCGTTTGCCGTTGCACTTGCCAACGCCCCTGCGCTGGGGCACAAAGTCCCGAACCGCTCTCGAGACCCGGCCCATGCTGCGCTTCACCCGATTTCTGCTCGTCCCGCTGCTGCTGATCGGCGTCATCGTGCTGGTGCTCACGCTGACCAGCCGTCCGGCGAGCCTGCCTGCAGTGCTCGAAGACCTCGGCGAACGCCCCCTGGTGATCGCCCATCGCGGCGGCAAGGGGCTGTGGCCGGAGAACACCCTGTTCGCCTTCGAGCGCGCCACTGCCCTCGGCGTCGACATGCTAGAGATGGATCTGCACCTGAGTCAGGACGCCAAGCTGGTGGTGATCCATGATGAAACCCTGGAACGCACCACCAATGGCCAGGGCGCGGTCGCGCACTTCAGCCTCGCCGAACTGCAAGCGCTCGATGCCGGCTACAAATGGACGGCCGATGGCGGCCAGAGCTATCCCTACCGTGGCCAGGGCACGCGCATCGCCGCGCTGGAAGAGGTGTTCGAGCGCTTCCCATTGATCCCCAAGGTGCTCGAAATCAAGGTGCCCGATGTCGGCATGGAAGCCGTGCTCTGCGAAATGCTGGCGGCTTATGACCAACTCGATCGGGTCATCGTCGGCAGCTTTCATGAGCGCAGCCTCAAGCGCTTTCGTGAGCTCTGCCCGGAGGTCGCCACCTCGGCCGGACCGGTTTCGGTGCGCCTGTTGCTGGCGCTGAACTGGCTGGGACTGAGCGACCTGCTGTCGCCCTCCTATCCGGTGCTGCAGATGCCTCCCCAGCATAGCGGCCTGACCCTGGCCACCGCGCGTCTGATACGTAATGCACAGGCGCGGGGTTTGCACGTACAGCTGTGGACGATCAACGAGCAGCCGGAAATGCGGCGATTGCTGGAAATGGGCGCCAACGCTCTGGTCACCGATTACCCGGATCGGGCCTTGCAACTGCTCGGCCGCCCGACGCAGCTCAGCGCGTTACAGCCACAGTGATGGCGAGCAACTCGCCACTTGCATGGTAGCCAGGCCTGACAGGCGCTCCATGGTTTTACCACCAGCTTATCCACAGAGCTGCCAACAAAACCCGGGGATAACCTGTTGCCTCCTGGAGGCGCACCCAGAAAACGCTGGACAATCCGCACCTTATCCTTGTCGAAACGGCCGTCACCTGGCGCTGCTCAAAAAACGAACGAAGCGCTGAGACCCAAGCCACATGGGACCTACAGCAAAGCTTACAGCGCTTACCAACAAAACTATCCACAGACATCGTGGACAACCACACAGCCGCCCGGAAAACGCCTTTGAAATTGTCAACCCCCTGTGCACAAAGGAAAAATCCCGCTGCTCAAATATTCGTCAGTGCGGCCTTAACGACGCATGGCGAGGCCGGCAGACGAGCACCACCAGCTTACCCACAGAGATACCCACAGCCCCCGTGGAAAACTTTATTATCAGTGTCTGGCACGCCACCTGCTATGACATCAGGCTTCCCTGCCTCCCCTTGTAAGGACACTCCATGTTCAGCTTCTTCCTCGCCGCCATGCTCCTCGGCTTCGTCTTCAACGCCGCGCCGGGTGCCGTGTTCAGCGAAACCCTGCGCCGTGGGCTGCGTGACGGCTACAAACCTGCCTTGCTGGTACAGATCGGTTCGCTGGTGGGCGACGCCACCTGGGCCGCCCTGGGCCTGACCGGCCTGGCGCTGCTGCTCGACAGCGCACAGATTCGCTATCCGCTGACGCTGGCCAGCGCGCTCTACCTGGCCTGGCTCGGTTATCAGTCACTGCGCGACGCCCATCGCCCGCCGCAACCCAGCGACGATGGTCAGGTCGCCGCCGGCAGTGCCTTCGCCGCGGGCGCTGCGCTGTCGCTGACCAACCCGCAGAACATAGTCTACTGGGCCGCCATGGGCGGGGCGATGGCAGCCATCGGCGTCGCTCAGCCAACGCCGACGCACCTGGCGGTGTTCTTCGCCGGCTTCATGGTTTCTTCGCTGCTCTGGTGCTTCATCTGCGCCGGTCTGGTGGACTGGTTTCGCCGCGCCGCGTCGCTGCTCTGGCATCGCCTGACCTACGCAGCCTGTGGTGTGGTGCTGTTGGGTCTGGCCGGGATGAGCGCGCTGGAGCTGGTCTGATCGCGCTGCGGCTATCGCCATCATCGAGACAATCTAACGGCGCGCTGCCAGCAACGGGACTAGCCTGATCCACATGTCCCTGCGTCAGGAAGTCGCGCCATGTACCTCAACGACCTGCTCAAACCACTACTTGCCAGCTACGCCTGCGCCACCTGCGGCATTGATACGCGGCACTGACGCTTGGTCGGAACGCAGCGGCTGGTTACCCTTGGCGCACTCAGCCAAGGAATCCGTCCATGTCCCTGCATAGCGTCTGTGTCTTCTGTGGTGCCAGCCCTGGCGCCAGTCCCGTCTACCGCGAAGCTGCCGAAGCGCTCGGCCAGCACCTGGCCCAGCGCGGCATTCGCCTGATCTACGGCGGTGGCGCGGTCGGCCTGATGGGTGTGGTCGCCGATGCAGCGCTGAACGCCGGTGGCGAAGTGATCGGCATCATCCCGCAAAGCCTGGAGCGCGCCGAGATCGGCCACCGCAACCTGACCTGCCTGGAAGTGGTGGATGGCATGCATGCACGCAAGGCGCGCATGGCCGAGCTGTCAGACGCCTTCATCGCCCTGCCCGGCGGCCTCGGCACCCTGGAAGAGCTGTTCGAGGTATGGACCTGGGGCCAGTTGGGCTACCACGCCAAACCGCTGGGCCTGCTGGAGGTGAACGGTTTCTACAGCAAGCTCGGCGACTTCCTCGATCACCTGGTTGCCGAACGCTTCGTTCGCCCGCAGCACCGCGAGATGCTGCAGATTGCAAGCAGCCCGCAGAACCTGCTCGACGCCCTCAGCGAGTGGCGCCCCAGCGCAGCGCCGAAGTGGGTGGATCGCTCGCCGGACTGAGCCTATACGCAGACATGTAACACAATGCTACGCTCTGCGACTTCTCTCTCTCTCACGGAAGCCGCAACATGGCCGGAAGCAGCCTGCTCGCCCTGATCGACGATATCAGCAGCGTACTCGACGACGTCGCCACCATGACCAAGATCGCCGCGCGCAAGACCGCAGGCGTGTTGGGCGACGACCTCGCGCTCAATGCCCAGCAGGTCACCGGCGTCAAGGCGGACCGCGAACTGCCGGTCGTCTGGGCCGTGGCCAAGGGTTCGCTGGTCAACAAGGCGATCCTGGTGCCAGCCGCACTGCTGATCAGCGCTGTCGCGCCCTGGCTGGTGGTGCCGCTGCTGATGCTCGGTGGTCTGTTCCTCTGCTACGAAGGCGCCGAGAAGCTGATCCACAAACTGCTGCACAAGCAAGAGGATGACGAACAACAGGCGCACCTGAAGGCCATCGCCGATGCGCAGGTGGATCTGGTGGCATTCGAGCGCGACAAGATCCGTGGCGCGGTGCGTACCGACTTCGTGCTGTCGGCCGAGATCATCGCCATCACCCTGGGCACCGTCGCCGCCGCCAGTTTCCTCAATCAGGTGCTGGTGCTCAGCGGCATCGCCCTGCTGATGACCGTGGGCGTCTATGGCCTGGTGGCCGGCATCGTCAAGCTGGACGACGCCGGGCTCTACCTCAGCCAACGCACCAGCGTCTTCGCCCAGGCTTGCGGTCGCGGCATCCTGCGCCTGGCCCCCTGGCTGATGAAGGCATTGTCGGTGATCGGCACCGCAGCCATGTTCATGGTCGGCGGCGGCATTCTCAGTCATGGCCTGCCGCCTGTGGAAAGCGCCGTGCATCACGCCGCCGAATGGGTCGCGCGCGATGCCGGCCATCTGCTCTCGGCCATGGTGCCGACGCTGCTCAATGCCCTGCTGGGCATCGTCGCCGGCTTGCTCAGCGTACCGCTGGTCAGCCTCGCCACAGGTCTGTGGCAGGCGCTACGCAAAAAACCGGTTCATTAAGATCGCTCATTTTCTCATCAATCGTCTGCGCCCCTTGCCGGGCGCAGGCGAGGCTGGCTTGCCGAAAGCTTATCCACAGCTTGCTCCACATCTTTCGTGGATAACCGGCCAGTGGCTTTCCAGAGACGCGCAAAAGCCTTGACCTCTTGCTCAAGCAATTCATTTCAAAGCATTTTTCAGTGAAGATCAAACCGCCTGGGCAAAAGCTGAGCAGATACCCGGAAAGCCCGCGAGACCAGGCCTGGGACTAGCATTGCAGAGCTTCCCCACAGAATTATCCACAGCTTTTCTGGATAACCAGGCGTGGCGTTCGGTCGCATCCATAAGTCCCCTAAGCTGTGCGAATCTCTTCAGACCTGACCGGAAATTCAGAATCTGGAGGCTTCAAAGATGCTGCGTAACGTTGCTCTGATGGCACTGCTTGGCCTGGCCAGCACACCACTACTCGCTGCCGAATGCTCGGTGGACGTCGAATCGACCGACCAGATGACCTTCAACACCCAGGCCATCTCCATCAGCAAGAGCTGCAAGACCTTCACGGTCAATCTCAAGCACGCAGGCTCACTGCCCAAGACCGCCATGGGCCACAACTGGGTGCTGAGCAAGACCGCCGACATGCCCGCCGTGGCCACCGAGGGCATTCCTGCCGGCCCGGACGCCAGCTACATCAAGGCCGGTGACGAGCGTGTGATCGCCCACACCGATCTGATCGGCGGCGGCGAAAGCACGTCGGTGACCTTCGACGTCAGCAAGCTGGCGGCAGGCGAGGATTACAGCTTCTTCTGCTCCTTCCCCGGCCACTACTCGCTGATGAAAGGCAGCGTGAAGCTGGTCGACTAAGGCCGCAACTAACCGTGGGAGATGCGCCTGTCGCAGCCTCCCACGACTCTCATCCCAGCGGCAGCACCGTCACCTGCACGTCCGGGTCGTGGCTGCCGCCCCCCAGGATCACCCCACGCAACGGCGACACATCGGAGAAATCCCGGCCCCAGGCCAGGGTGATGTGCTCCAGTGCCGGGCGCACGTTGTTGGTTGGGTCAAAATCCACCCAGCCCTGACGCGGGCAATACAGCGACACCCAGGCATGCGAGGCGTCGGCGCCGATCAGGCGCGGCTGGCCGGGCGGTGGCTGGGTCAGCAGGTAGCCGCTGACGTAACGCGCCGCCAGGCCGCGCGAGCGCAGACAGGCGAGCATCAGGTGGGCGAAGTCCTGGCAGACCCCGCGCTTTTCCTCCAGTACCTGCAGCAGCGGCGTCGCCACCTGAGTGGCTTCGGCATCGAAGCTGAACTCATCGAAGATCTTCTGCATCAGCGCCTGGCACGCCTGCAGCAACGGGCGCCCCGGCGTGAAGCAATCGTCGGCGTAGTCGGCGAACACCTGCTTGAGACGCACGTAAGGCGACTCGAAGCGGTAGCGTGCCGCCTCCAGCAACGCAGGCTCCATCCGTTTGCCGCTGTAGCTGAGCGCGGCGCATGCAGCCTCCCAGTTCGGCGAGTCGTCCAGGTCCAGCGGCGCACGCGTGAGCACCTCGACGCGCAGCCGTGCGCTGACCACCAGCGCCTCGTGCGGGCGCTCGAACACCAGGCGGGTCAGCGGGTTGCCGAATACGTCCAGACCGTCACGACGCTGACAGGGCGCCGGATCGATGCGCAGCTCCCGTTCATGACAACGCTGCCAGGGGCATTCGCGCGGCCACAGGTGCGCCAGTTGTTGCGCCAGGGAAACCGGCGCCGAGTACCGGTAATGGGTGTCGTGAAGCACCTGATACGACGCGCTGCTCATGAGGATTGCGTCCGCTGGCTGACATCGACATGGGCGAAGAAACGCAGCCCGAGATGATCGGATACCGCGCCGGCGGCCTCGCTGATGGCCACCAGCATATCGGCCAGACCTTCGAGCACCGCCCGCGTGCTGCCGGGGCCGAACAGCGGGTTCTCCAGGCTGGTCAGGCTGAAGGCGGCGAGTTGCTGTTCCAGATAGACCAGGTAGCGCTCGGCCGGCAGCTCGAAACGCTCGTTGAGACCTTCCAGCGAGCGCAGCAGGGTACGCATCTGGAAGATCACGGCGTGCGGGTTCTGCTCATCGAGCAGCAGCAGGTCGAGTACCGGGATCAACTGCGCCGAGGCCAGGTAGCGGGTGCGGTAGGTGATGCTGCTGTTGCCCAGTTCCAGCAACCACTCCAGCGCCGACTGGTCGGTGGCCGAACCGCTGCGCAGGAAGCCGGCGAAGCTGTCGCAGAGAAACTGCAAACGCTCGATATAGCGGCCGAGCATGAGAAAGCGCCAGCCGTCGTCGCGGGTCATATCGTCGAGGGCAAAACCGGACAGCGCCGCCAGCGACATCAGCAGGCGGTTGAGAAAATCCAGCAGCTCGCCGAAGTCGGCCGGCTGGCCTTCCAGCAACTGCGCCTCGCGCTGCAACTCCACCAGCGCCTGCCAGTTGGCCTGGGACAGCTTGCCACGCACGCTGCCAGCAGCCCACTGCAAGCGTTGCAGGTTGGAGCGCAGACTAGCCGGCCAGTCGCTGCCGAGCAGCGCCTGCAGCAGACGCGCCGCCAGCTCGCCCTCTTCGGGATCTGCCAGCAGGCCCAATTCCTGCGCCAGCGCCAGCGCGCTCTGCAGCGCCTGCGGGTCGTCATCGTCATCGACGTAGCGCGCCAGCATGATGCGCAGCAGGCGCGCATTGCCCTCGCAGCGCTCGGCGTAACGACCGAACCAGTAAAGATTCTCCACCACGCGCGAGGGCAGGAAGGGGTCGCTGCGCACCAGGTCGGCAGTCCCTATGGTGCGTTGCGTCTGCCAGGGCTCGCCGACGCTCTGCCGCGTGCCGAGCACCCAGGTGTCCTTGCTCGCCCCGCCGCGCTGCATCGACACCACCTCGGCATCGGCCTCTGCGGCCACGCGGGTCAGGCCCCCGGGCATCACCCGGTAGCCATCGGCACTGGCCACGGCGAACACGCGCATACCGATGGCCCGTGGCTGCAAACCGCTGCCATCCCACACCGGTGCCTGTGACAGCTTGGCCCGCGCTTGCGCGACATAGGCGTAGGGGCGTGCCTGCAGGCGTTCAGCCAGCCTGGCGCGCTGCGCCTCGTCGAGATCGCGGCCAAACACCGGCATAAAGCTTTGCGAGGGAAAGGCCGGGCGCACCAGCAATTCGTCGAGCTTTTCCAGCGCCTCGTCCAGCACCGGCGGCTCGCCGCACCACCAGCTGGCAATCGATGGCAGCAAGAGTTCCTCTCCGAGCAGGTGCTCGCTGATCGCCGGCAGAAAGCCCGGCAGGCCGGGCGATTCCAATACACCGCTGCCCAGGGCATTGGCCACCAGCACGCGGCCACGGCGCACGGCTTCGAGCAGGCCAGGCACGCCGAGGGCGGAGTCGGTGCGCAGCTCCAGCGGGTCGCAGTAGTCGTCGTCGAGGCGGCGCAGCACTGCATGCACGCGGCGCAGGCCGGCCAGGGTCTTGAGGTAGAGGGTGGCGTCGCGCACGGTCAGGTCGCTGCCTTCGACCAGCGGATAGCCCAGCTGGCGCGCCAGGTACAGGTGTTCGAAATAGCTTTCGTTGAAGCGCCCCGGCGTCAGCAGCACCACCAGCGGTGTTTCGCCGCCGCTTGGGGCCTGACGCGCCAGGGTGTCCTGCAGGGTACGGAAGAAACCGGCCAGGTACTGCACGCGCAGGTCGCGGTACAGTTCGGGGAAGGCGCGCGAGACGATCTGCCGGTTCTCCAGCGCATAGCCGGCCCCGGACGGTGCCTGGGTGCGGTCGGCGGTGACCCACCAACGGCCGTCCGGCGCCCGGGCCAGATCCACTGCATACAGGTGCAGCCAGGTGCCGCCCGGCGCCTGCATGCCCTGGCACGGCCAGAGGAAGTTGTTATGGCCGAATACCAGTTCGGTGGGCAACAGCCCTTCGGCGATCAGTTTCTGCGGGCCATAGAGGTCGGCCAGCACGCGGTTGAGCAGGGTCGCGCGCTGCGCCACACCAGCGGCGATCTGCTGCCACTCGTCAGCCGCAATCAGGTTGGGTAGCAGGTCCAGCTCCCACGGCCGGTCGGCGCCATCGGGGTCGGCGTAGACGTTGTAGGTAACGCCATTCTCCTGGATCTGCCGCGCCAGCATGGCTTCGCGCTGCGCCAGGTGCTCGGGGCGGCTGCGTGCCAGTTGCTCGTAAAGACGGCGCCAGTGCGCGCGCACGTTGCCCTTGGCGTCGAGCAGTTCATGGTAGGCGCCGTTGGGCAGAGGGTAATCGGCTAGCAGATCGTGCATGGCAGGCTCGGCAGTGGCAAGGCGGTGCAACGTGACGCTGGTTGATGTGCCGCATCCGTGAGAGACGCTTCAGCGGCGACCGTTCGCGGCTAAAGCCCCTCCCACAGATGGGATCAAGGTCAAATTCGACGCAGATCCAGGGTCATCGGCAGTTCATTATTATCCATCGGCTGCACGACAGGGCGCTTGCCTGGGCTGTGACCCAATCGGAAGAAGCGCGCCAGGCGCCGGCTCTCCGCCTCGTAGGCATTGACCGGCAGGCTGTCGTAGTTGCGACCGCCCGGATGCGCCACATGGTACTGGCAACCGCCCAGCGAGCGCTGCATCCAGGTGTCGACCAGATCGAATACCAGCGGCGCGTGCACGCCGATGGTCGGCTGCAGGCAACTGGCCGGCTGCCAGGCACGAAAGCGCACGCCACCGACGAACTCACCAACCTTGCCCGTCGGGCGCAAGGGCACCGGCACGCCGTTGCAGGTCAGCACGTAGCGATCCGGCGCCATGCCGGCGACTTTCACCTGCATGCGCTCCAGCGACGAGTCGACGTAGCGTACCGTACCGCCGACGGCGCCCTCCTCGCCCAGCACGTGCCAAGGCTCCAGCGCCTGGCGCAGCTCCAGGTCGATACCCTTGACGGCAAAATCACCGGCCTTGGGAAAACGGAACTCCAGATGCGGGGCGAACCACTCGCTGCGCAGGCGATAGCCAAAGGCGCCCAGCTCCTGCAGCACGTCGGCGAAATCCTGCTCGATGAAATGCGGCAGCAGGAAGCGGTCGTGCAACTCGGTGCCCCAGCGCACCAGCTTCGCCGGCTGGTAGGGCTCCTGCCAGAAACGCGCGATCAGCGCGCGCAGCAGCAGCTGTTGGGCCAGGCTCATCTGCGCATGCGGCGGCATCTCGAAGGCGCGCAGCTCGAGCAGGCCGAGGCGGCCGCTGGCCGAATCCGGCGAGTACAGCTTGTCGATGCAGAACTCGGCGCGATGGGTATTGCCGGTGACGTCCACCAGAAGGTTGCGCAGCAGGCGGTCGACCAGCCATGGCGGACAGTCGCGGCCCGGTTCGGGCATCTGCGCGAAGGCGATCTCCAGCTCGTACAAGGCATCGTTGCGTGCCTCGTCCACCCTGGGGGCTTGAGACGTCGGGCCGATGAACAGACCGCTGAACAGGTAGGACAGCGACGGGTGGTTGTGCCAGTAGCTGATCAGGCTGCGCAGCAAGTCGGGGCGACGCAGGAAGGGCGAATCTCCCGGCGTGGCGCCGCCGAGGACGAAGTGGTTGCCGCCGCCGGTGCCGGTGTGGCGCCCGTCGATCATGAACTTCTCGCTGGACAGGCGCGACTGGCGCGCCGCCTCGTAGAGAAATTCGCAGCGTTCGACCAGTTCATCCCAGCTTGCGGCCGGGTGGATGTTGACCTCGATCACGCCCGGATCAGGCGTGACGCGGAAGAACTGCAGGCGCGGGTCCAGCGGCGGCTCGTAGCCTTCCAGCAAGACCGGACAATCGAGCTCGGCAGCTACGGCCTCGATGGCCGCGACCAGCTCCAGGTAGTCTTCGAGATGGCTCAGCGGCGGCATGAACAGATACAGACGACCCTCGCGCGGCTCGGCACAGAGCGCGGTGCGCACGATACCGGCAGCCGACTGCCCACTGGCCGGCCGCACGCTCTGCGGGCCGCTACTGGCGCCGCGCCAGACACCGCGCAGCTGACGCTGGATCTGCGCCGGGCTGGGCAGCGGCGGCAACGCCTGGCTGGGGTCGACCGGATTGACGTAGGGGTAGTCGGCCTGACTGACCCAGGGCATGGAATCCAACGGCAGGCGATAGCCCAGCGCCGAATCGCCGGGCAGCAGCCGGCAATGCTCGTCACGCAGGAACCAGCGCCCACTTTGCCAGCCCTCGCCGACCACCTGACGGGCCAGCGGCAGCACGTGACCGACCACCGCATCGAGCCCCTGATCGAACACCTTGCGCAGGCGCTCGCGCTCCAGCGGATCGCTCAGGCGCGGATCGTTCGGGGTGACGTTGTCCGGCAGCTTGCGCTCGCGCCACAGGTAGTAGAACCAGTCTTCATAGGCGGGAAAAACGTTACCGCCGTCCACGCCCAGACGGTCCGCCAAGGTGGCGAGAAAGCGCGCGGCCGTTTCTGCCGTAGCGCCATAGCCACGCTTCTCATCGGCCAGCAATTTGGGGTCATGCCACAGCGGTTCGCCATCGCGGCGCCAGAAGCAGTTCAGCGACCAGCGCGGCAACTGCTCGCCGGGGTACCACTTGCCCTGGCCGAAATGCACCAGCGCCTTGGGCGCGTAATGGCTGCGCAGGCGGTAGAACAGGTCGGCCGCCAGGCGGCGCTTGTTCGGCCCGAGCGCGGCGGTGTTCCACTCGTCGTCATCGGGGTAATCGAGGGCGACGAAGGTCGGCTCGCCACCCATGGTCAGGCGCACGTCGTGCTTGTGCAGGTCATCGTCGATCTGCCGGCCCAGCGCCTGGATCGCCTGCCACTGTGCCTCGCTGTAGGGCTTGGTGACGCGCGGCGCCTCCCACACGCGCTCGACGCTCATCAGGTGCTCGAATTCCACCTCGCACTCGTCCAGCCCGCCGGTGATCGGCGCCGCCGAGGAAGGCTCCGGGCTGCAGGCCAGCGGAATATGGCCTTCGCCAGCGAACAGGCCTGAAGTCGGGTCGAGACCGACCCAGCCGGCGCCGGGCAGATACACCTCGCACCAGGCGTGCAGGTCGGTGAAGTCCTTGTCGGTGCCGGAGGGGCCGTCGAGGGCCTTGACGTCGGCAGTGAGCTGGATCAGGTAGCCGGAGACGAAGCGCGCCGCCAGGCCCAGGTGACGCAGCAGCTGCACCAGCAGCCAGGCCGAATCACGGCACGAACCGGCGGCCAGCTCGAGCGATTGCTCGGGCGTCTGCACGCCCGGCTCCATGCGGATCAGGTAGCGGATATCGGCCGACAGGCGCTGGTTCAGCTCGACCAGAAAGTCGATGCTGGCCACCGGCTCGCGGGAAATGCCGGCCAGGTACTTGGCGAACAGCGGCGTGGCCGGCAGCTTGACCAGATACGGCGCCAGCTCGCGCTGCTCGCCCTCGGTGTAGGCGAAAGGGATGCGCTCGGCGTAGGGCTCGAGGAAGAAGTCGAAGGGGTTGAACACCGCCATCTCGGCGACCAGGTCCACCTCGACCTTGAACTCGCGAGTCTTCTCGGGGAACACCAGGCGCGCCAGGTAGTTGCCCTGCGGGTCCTGCTGCCAGTTGATGAAGTGCTGACCCGGCTCGATCTTCAGCGCATAGGAAAGGATACGTGTGCGGCTGTGCGGTGCCGGCCGCAGACGTACGACTTGTGGCCCAAGGTTCACCGCACGGTCGTAGCGGTAGTGGGTGACATGGTGCAGCGCGACATGAATCGACACGGCGGCCTCCTGCTAGCCTGGACGATACTCAGTGCAGCGCAAGACTTATGCCAGAGGCAACCCGCTTGTTTCCCAGCGTGCCGCGCCCCGCAAGCCCCTTATCGGGGCATTACCTGCACCAAGCTCAGATGGACGCACAACTATAGAGCAGGCGCCGGCAGCACTGATGACAATCACGCGCGACTTCAGCATTCGCCATCGAGGCTGGCGATCCAGCGGTCGATCACCTCCAGCCCTTCGCGGTGGGAGGTGGAACGCCCCAGCTCGGGCATCATGATGCTGGGGTCGGTGCTGTGCAGGCGGAAGCTCAGCACCGACTTCTCCGGTGCACCGGGATGAATGTCCACCAGACGATCACCGGAGCCCTTGCCCGCAGCCACCGGCTGCTTGCACAGGCCATAGGCGATGCTCAGCGGCGTAGCCGGATCGAGATACAAACCGGAGGTTCGCCCCGGCCCTTCACGGTTATGGCAGTGCGAGCAGTTGGCATCCAGATAACTGCGTGCCTGATGCTCCAGGCTCTCCCCTTCGCGCGGCGCGCTCCACAGGGCATTGCGTGGAACGCTGGCCATGTCAGCCGGAACACCCTGCAGGAAGCCGATGTTCTGCCAGTGCAGCAACTGGTTGGCCGCGCCCTCGGCGTAGGCGAAATCCTTGTTCAGATGGCGCGCCTTCGGTCCCAGGGGCTGTACACCCTTGCCGGCCTGCTCCTCGTGACACCCCGCGCACTGGTTGGCATCGGGCACCTGATAGTCGACCGCCAGCACCTCGCCCGTTTCATCATGCAATTGCAGATCGAAGCTGGCGCCTGCCCAGTCCAGCGTGGCCTCACGTTGCGCCTCGTCCCAGACATAAGGCAACGCGACCCAGCCCTGCTCCTGGCGCAGCAGGATGCGCGTCTCGATCAGCCGCACCCGCTTCAGCTCCACCGCCTCGGTACCCTGCTGCTCGCTGCGCAGCAGCCTGCCCTGGGCATCGATCGGGTAGTAGAAGGTTTTGCTCAGCACGGTGCCAACGGGGTATTCGAAACGTGCTTCGGCATAGCGAGCCTGGCTCCCTTCGGGCAGCCAGATCGTACGCAGCTTGTGCGCATGATCGGTGAACAGCGGTGTGTTCAGATCGTAGGGCTGTACACCGTAGGCAGGCTGCAACTGGCCGTCACGCTGCTGCAGCACACCCCAGGCGCTGAGCTTCTGCGGATAGTCTTCACTGCTGGGCAGATACAGGGGCGTGCGCGCTTGCTCACAGGCGCCGAGCAGCACGGCGGCAAGCAACAGCCAGGCGTGCTTCATGCTTACTCACCTGCCTCGGCCAGAGCTGCGCGCAACTCGACGACAGGAAGACGGGGCAGCTCGCAGCGATGTGGCTCAATGTCCGTGCTGATGTTCTTGTAGCCGCCGGGGCCGTCGACGTTGACGATGCCGGCATCACCATTGTCGATGCAGATGGCCAGTTCCACCGGTAGTTTGCCATCGACCAGCTTTTCGGGGTTCACGTAGCCGTCCCAGAGGATGTCCGGCAGGCGGCCATTGAGACCGAACCTGGCCAGCCTCAGCGCTTTCAGCTCGAGGTTATCAGGGCTGTCGCCGCCCGGTCCGAAGCGGTTGCCATGGATATGAATGGCCTCCGGGTAGGGATCGAAGTCCGCCTCGGTGGAGAGGTCGGTGTAACCGGTGCTGAAGTAGCTGCTGACGATGACGTTGGCGGTGCGGTGGTCGCCAATATCGTTATCGAAGATCTCTACCTTGTCGTTGGAGTTGACCAGCACGCCAGAGCCCGCCGGGACACTGGCGACCGGCGTGCCCTGGTGGCCGAAGTTCTTGTGGTTGTTGCTCTCGACCTTGTTGCGGTAGACCCGTGTGGTGTGACCGGGCTGCGGCAGGTTGGGCATGTTGAACACCAGGATGCCGCCGGTATTGCCGGTGGCGACGTTGTCATAGACATCGGCGCCGATGGTGTTCTCGATCTCGATGCCGGCGACGTTGCGCTCGGCACGGCTGTTGCGAACCACCACGTTACGCGACTGGCCCACATAGATGCCGGCGTCCGAAGCGCCGATGGCCACCACGCCGTCGATCAGCACATTCTCGGTCTGTACCGGATAGATGCCGTAGGCACCATTCTCGGTCGCCGGGCCATTGGTCCACTCGGTGCGCACGCGACGGATGATGATGTTCTGGCCGCCGACCACCTTGAGCGCATCGCCCTTGGTATCCTCCAGCGCCAGGTCCTCGATGGTGAAGTCGGAGGCGCTCACCAGCAGCCCTTCGGCGCCGGATTTCTGCCCCTTGAAGTTGAGGATGGTCTGATCCATGCCAGCACCGCGCAATGTCACGCCACTGACCTTGAGGCTCAGACTTCGGTCGAGCTGCCAGGTGCCGGCGGGAATCTCGACCACCTCCCCCGGCTTGGCCTTGATCAGCTGCGTCTGCAGCTGCTTCTGAAAGTCGAGATTGGCCACGGGCGGCGCTTCGCTCTCCCCGCATGCCGTCAGCAGCAAGGACAGAGCAATAACCGAGGGAGCAGCAAGGCGCATGATGGGACTCCACTGTTGTTTTTATATTATGGAACTATAGTACCAAAACAAAAACAGACAAGCCCACCGCAAAATGATGCCAGAGGACCAACGCCCAACCCACAGGATTGCCGGTCGGGCTTCTGAAACGAAAACACCAGCGCAGTGCTGGCGTTTTCGTGCGTGCTGCTGAGATTCAGCGCGGCACTGCGGGCTTCTTCCCAGGCTTCTTGCCCTTGCCTTTACCGGCGCCAGCACGTTCACGCGCGGCTTGCTGGTTACGCGCCTCAGCCGCCGCCTTGGCCTGCTCACGCTTGTCCCAGGGCTTGCTGCCATCACTGCCACGCGGCGGCAGCCCCGTATGTTGAGTGAGCATCTTGCCTGCATTACCCGCCTTCTTGCTACCGACCGGCGTGGAGTTCTTGCGCCGCGCACTCTGGTAGCCATCGTCAGCAGCTGGCTGGTTAGCCGGAATCAGTTGATGCTTGGCAGGGCCGATCAGATCACTGCGCCCCATGCGCGTCAGCGCCTCACGCAGCAACGGCCAGCCTTTCGGATCGTGATAGCGCAGAAACGCCTTGTGCAGGCGACGCTGCTGATCGCTCTTGACGATCTCGACGCCGTCGCTCTTGTAGGTGACCTTACGCAGCGGGTTCTTGCCCGAGTGATACATGGCGGTGGCCGTAGCCATCGGCGACGGGTAGAACGCCTGTACCTGGTCGGCACGGAAGCCGTTGCGCTTGAGCCACAGGGCGAGGTTCATCATGTCCTCGTCGGTGGTGCCCGGGTGCGCGGCGATGAAGTACGGGATCAGGTACTGCTCCTTGCCCGCCTCCTTCGAGTACTTCTCGAACATCTGCTTGAAGCGGTCGTAGCTGCCTATCCCCGGCTTCATCATCTTGTCCAGCGGGCCACGCTCGGTGTGCTCCGGGGCAATCTTCAGGTAGCCGCCAACGTGGTGGGTGACCAGCTCCTTGACGTACTCCGGCGACTCCACGGCCAGGTCGTAGCGCAGACCCGAGGCGATCAGGATCTTCTTCACACCCGGCAGCGCGCGGGCCTTGCGGTACAACTCGATGAGGGACGAGTGGTCGGTATTGAGGTTCTCGCAGATACCGGGGAACACGCACGACGGCTTGCGGCAATGACGCTCGATTTCCGGGTCCTTGCAGGCGATGCGGTACATGTTGGCAGTTGGCCCGCCGAGGTCGGAGACCACGCCAGTGAAGCCCGGCACCTTGTCGCGCATCTCCTCGATCTCGCGGATGATCGACTCGTGCGAGCGGTTCTGAATGATGCGTCCCTCGTGCTCGGTGATCGAGCAGAAGGTACAGCCGCCGAAGCAGCCGCGCATGATGTTCACCGAGAACCGGATCATTTCGTAGGCCGGAATCTTCTCCTTGCCGTACGCCGGGTGCGGCACGCGCGCATAGGGCATGCCGAACACGTAGTCCATTTCCTCGGTGGTCATGGGGATGGGTGGCGGGTTGAACCACACGTCCACCTCGCCATGCCTCTGCACCAGCGCGCGGGCGTTGCCCGGGTTGGTTTCCAGGTGCAGCACACGGTTGGCGTGGGCATAGAGCACCGGGTCGTTACGCACTTTCTCGAACGACGGCAGACGGATCACCGTCTTGTCGCGGGTCATGCGCGGGCTGTCGAGAATCTGCACCACCTTGGCTTCGTTGGGGTCTTCAACCTCACCTTTGGCCTGTTCGATAGCACAGGCCTCGGTGTCCTGCGTATTGACGTAGGGGTTGATGATCTTGTCGACGCGGCCCGGACGGTCGATACGGGTGGAGTCGACCTCATACCAGCCTTCGGGCGTATCGCGACGGATGAAAGCCGTACCGCGTACATCGCTGATGGTTTCGACCTGCTCGCCACGCGACAGACGCTGGGCGATCTCGACAACCGCGCGCTCGGCGTTGCCGTAGAGCAGGATGTCGGCGGTGGCGTCCATCAGGATCGAACGACGGACCTTGTCCTGCCAGTAGTCGTAATGGGCAATACGGCGCAAGGATGCCTCGATGCCGCCCAGCACCACCGGCACGTGGCTGTAGGCCTCCTTGCAGCGCTGGCTGTAGACCAGGCTGGCGCGGTCCGGGCGCTTGCCGGCCAGGCCGCCGGGCGTATAGGCGTCGTCGGAACGAATCTTCTTGTCGGCGGTGTAGCGGTTGATCATCGAGTCCATGTTGCCGGCGGCGACGCCGAAGAACAGGTTCGGCTCGCCGAGCTTCATGAAGTCGTCTTTGCTGCGCCAATCCGGCTGGGCAATGATGCCCACGCGAAAGCCCTGGGCCTCGAGCAGGCGGCCGATGATGGCCATGCCGAACGAAGGATGATCGACGTAGGCGTCACCGGTGACGATGATGATGTCGCAGCTGTCCCAGCCAAGCTGATCCATCTCTTCCCGGCTCATCGGCAGGAAGGGCGCAGGCCCGAAACACTCGGCCCAGTACTTGGGATAGTCGAACAGCGGCTTGGCGGCTTGCATATTTTTTGATCAATGGGCTATCACGAGGGGCGCGGATAATAGCACAAATATTGACCAAACCAGACTAAAGCGCTGGGTTTAATAGCGCCCCCACGCACGGCGACAAACGCTCAAGCACGGGGCTGGCTAACCCGCCTGGTTAGCGGCGCTTGCACAGAACCGGCTTCGGCAAGGAAAGGACAGAAAATCAGACATCTTCCTGCAGTAGCCTTACGCCATATTTGTTTTCGTCCGATAACAATCCTGTGCATATACTCAATTACTCGGTCAGCCGTCTCCAGGACATCTATGCTGCAGCGCTTCGCCCTTCTGCTCGCTCTTCTGCTCGGCTTGTCGACCACGGGCCTGGCAGCGGCGTCCGTGGTACTCACCGACGCCAGCAGCGGCATGCCGCTCAATGCGCATATCGAGCTGCTGGAAGACGCTCGGGGCACCCTGACCATCGATGACCTTGCCGCCCCTGAGCTGCAGTCGCGCTTTCAACCCGCCAATGGCCGTGCCAGCGTCGGCCAGAGCCTCAATCCCTGGTGGATCAAGCTCACCGTGCAACGCGACATGCGTGCCCCCGCCCGCTGGGTGCTGGAAGTGGGCTCGGTGACCCAACTCGACCTGCAGCTCTACCAGCCCGACGGCCAGGGCGGCTGGCTGGTGCGTCAATCCGGTGAGCGCGTCGCCTTCAGCGAGAACCGCGACCACCCCTACCGACGCATGGTGTTCGACCTGCCAACCCTGGGTGAACGGCCAACCACCTTCTACCTGCGCGCCTTCGACCCGGCGGGCAACTCCTTCCCGCTGCGCATCTGGCAACTTGATGACCTTAAACAACTGGCAGCCCGCGAGAACCTTGCGCTCGGCGCCATCTATGGCGTGGTTTTCGCACTGCTGCTGTACAACCTGTTCATCCTCATCTCGCTGCGCGACAAGGCCTATTTCTGGTACGTGCTGACCACCGCCTTCGCCCTGCTGTTCATCATGAGCATGACCGGTCATGGCGCGCAGTACCTGTGGCCCAACCACCCGGTGCCGGCGTGGCTCGACCGCATCACCTTGCCGTCGTTGTGGGGACTGTTCGCCAGCCGCTTCACCCAGACGCTGCTGCAGACGCGCGTTCACGTACGCTGGGCGCATCACCTGCTGAACATGGCCTGCGTGGTCTATCTCATCGCTATCGCCCTGACCCTGTTCGATCAACGATACCTTGCGGCCTGGGCCATCGCCCTGCTGTCGCTGACCAGCATCCCCGCCGCTCTGGGCAGCGCCGTGATCCGCTGGCGCCAGGGGTTCTTCCCGGCGCAGCTGTATCTCTATGGTTATGGTCTGGTCCTGGGCAGCGTCGCCATCCTGCTGCTGCGCACCACCGGGGTGCTGCAACCGGCCGAATGGAACGCCTACGTATTCCCGCTGGCCGTGGCAGCCGAATCCATCCTGTTCTCCTTCGCCCTGGCTTATCGCATCCAGATACTCAAGCAGGAGCGCGCCGTTGCCCTGCAACAGGCAGATCGTGAGAAAACTGCACGCCTGGCGCAACTGCAGGCCAGCGCCGACGAACTGCAAGCTGCAGTAACCGCACGTACCGCCGAGCTGGCCGCGACCAACGAACAGCTCCGCGACCGCGAACGCGAACTGCAGCACGCCGCCTTCCATGACTCGCTGACCGAACTGCCCAACCGACGCTATCTGGTCGAGCGCTGCGAGTCAGCCCTGGCTCACGCCGAACGGCACAAGGAGAGCGTGGCGCTGCTGCTGATCGACCTGGATCACTTCAAGCCGATCAATGACCGTTTCGGCCACGCCGCCGGCGACCTCATGCTGCAGGTGATCGCCAAGCGCCTGCGCGAGCACGTTCGCGCCGGTGATGCGGTTGCCCGCCTGGGCGGCGATGAGTTCGCCGCACTGATCTGCGGCAGCGATGCCGAAAGCCAGGCCCGGGAAATCGCCGAACGCCTGCTGGCAGAGCTGTCCGAGCCCGTGCGCTACGGTGCCGAGCGCCTGCGCGTGACCATCAGCATCGGCGTAGCGCTCTATCCGCGCCATGCGAAGAATTTCACCGGGCTGTACAAGGCGGCAGACATGGCCCTTTACCGGGTGAAGGAACTGGGTCGTTCCGGTTCGCGCGTGCATGGCGACGATGGCGAGCTCAGCGAACAGGCCTGCCTGCAGCTGGACGTGCTGAAAGTCCCCAGCGGCCTGGCTTAGCCCCGAAGGGCGGGCGCAACCCGCCAGGCTGCCGATGACGGGTTGCACCCGCCCTGGCAGAGATCCCGCTAGCCGATATAGCGTCGCGGCACCCGCGCGGTGACTTTGCTCAGCAATTCGTAGCCAATGGTGCCGCAGGCTGACGCCACTTCATCCAGCGGAAGATTGCTGCCCCATAGTTCCACCGGCGAATCGATGTCGGCCTCAGGCAGATCCGTGATATCCACCGCCAGCATGTCCATCGACACCCTGCCCGCCAGCGCGGCACGCTGTCCCTCGACCAGCACCGGCGTGCCGCTGGGCGCATGGCGCGGATAACCATCGGCATAACCGCAGCTGACCGTGGCAATACGCGAAGGTCGCTCGGCGACCCAGGTCGCGCCATAACCAACGCTTTCACCGACGGCCACCTCACGCACGGCGATCACCCGCGCGGCCAGAGTCATGGCCGGTTTCAACCCCAGCTCGCGTGCACTCAGCTCGGCGAACGGCGTAGCACCGTAGAGCATGATGCCGGGGCGCAGCCAGTCCATATGCGCCGCAGGAATGGTCAGCACGGCCGCCGAGTTGGCCAGTGAGCGCTGATTGAAATCCAGATCCAGCAGATCGAGAAAACGCTCGACCTGCTGTTCGGTCAGCGGATGACCGCGCTCGTCGGCGCAGGCGAAGTGGCTGAGCAGGTTGAGTTCGGCGACCTGGTCGGCGCCCTGCAACCGCGCATGCCACAGGCGCAGGCTGGCGGCGTCGAAACCGAGGCGGTGCATGCCGGAGTCGAGCTTGAGCCAGACGTTGAGCGGACGCGCCAACTCTGCGGCAATCAGCGCCTCGGCCTGCGCCGCGCTCTGCACCACCACATCCAGGCCCAGCTGCGCGGCGATGGCGTATTCACCAGCCTCGAAGCAGCCCTCGAGCAGCAGGATGCGCGCCTTGTCATGCATGGCGCGCACCTCGGCCGCCTCCTCCAGGCAGGCCACGGCAAAGCCATCGGCAACCTCGTGCAGCGCCGTTACCACCTCACGCACGCCATGCCCGTAGGCATTGGCCTTGACCACGGCGAAGGCCTGACGCCCGGGCGCGCAGCGCTTGGCGACGGCGTAGTTATGAGCGATGGCGGAGAGGTCGACGATGGCGGCAAGCGGACGCATGACAGAAGGCCTGAACGAAAAACGGGCGCCCATCTTAACCGCTGGGCACCCGATTTCATTGATCTAGAGCGTAGCCCGGATGCAGTCCGGGGGCTTCTGCGCCGAGAGCCGCGGATTTCATCCTGGCTACAGAGCTGCGTGATTCGCGAGCCGGGCTCGCTCCTACACTGCTCGCGCGCGGTTATTCGTCCTCGAACTGGTAGCTACCCGGCGCCAGGTTCTCGAAGCGCGAATACTTGCCGAGGAAGGCCAGGCGCGCGGTACCCAGCGGGCCGTTACGCTGCTTGCCGATGATGATCTCGGCCACCCCCTTGTACTCGGTCTCGGGGTGATACACCTCATCGCGGTAGACGAACATGATGATGTCGGCGTCCTGCTCGATTGCACCGGACTCACGCAAGTCGGAGTTGATCGGGCGCTTGTTGGGACGCTGCTCCAGACCACGGTTGAGCTGTGAAAGGGCGATGACCGGGCAGTTGAACTCCTTGGCCAAGCCCTTGAGCGAGCGCGAGATCTCGGAGATCTCGTTGACCCGGCTGTCGCCGCTGGAGCCGGGAATCTGCATCAGCTGCAGGTAGTCGACCATGATCAGGCCGATCTCGCCGTGCTCACGCGCCAGACGCCGCGTGCGCGCACGCATCTCGCTCGGGGAAATGCCGGCGGTATCGTCGATGAACAGCTTGCGATCATTGAGCAGGTTGACCGCGCTGGTCAGGCGCGGCCAGTCGTCATCGTCGAGTTGACCGGCACGCACCTTGGTCTGGTCGATGCGCCCGAGCGAGGCGAGCATACGAATCACGATGGATTCCGACGGCATCTCCAGCGAGTAGACGAGAATCGCCTTGTCGCTACGCATCAGGGCGTTTTCCACCAGGTTCATGGCGAAGGTGGTCTTACCCATCGACGGACGACCGGCGACGATGATCATGTCGGCCGGCTGCAGGCCACTGGTCAGGTTATCCAGGTCATCGAAACCGGTGGACAGACCGGTGATCGCGTCGCCGTTGTTGAACAGCGTGTCGATGCGGTCGATGGCCTTGACCAGAATGTCGTTGATGCCCACCGGCCCGCCTGTCTTGGGGCGGTCCTCGGCAATCTGGAAGATCAGACGCTCCGCTTCGTCGAGAATTTCCTCACCGGTACGGCCCTCTGGGGCGTAGGCGCTGTCGGCAATGTCGTTGCTGATGCTGATCAGTTTGCGCAGCGTGGCGCGCTCACGAATGATCTGCGCATAGGCCTTGATGTTGGCCACCGACGGCGTGTTCTTCGCCAGCTCGGCGAGATAGGCCAGGCCGCCGACCTGCGACAGCTGCCCTTCCTTGTCCAACTGCTCGGACAGGGTCACCACGTCGAAGGGCTCGTTACGCTCGGCCAGCTTGAAGATGGCGCGGAAGATCAGCCGGTGGTCATGGCGATAGAAATCGACATCCGACACACCATCGAGCACGCGCTCCCAGGCATTGTTGTCGAGCATCAGGCCGCCGAGTACCGCCTGTTCCGCCTCGATGGAGTGCGGCGGCACTTTCAGGGCGGCAGTCTGCAGGTCGTATTGCTCGGGAATGCTGATGTCGTTCATAGGCTCGGGGAGAAAATGCGGCGATAGAAAAAACAAAGGGCACGGATCGCAGAGCGATACCGTGCCCGATTGTCAGCAGACCTACGCCACAGCGCAAGTCCGCTTGGCGGCTACTAGCTAGAGTCTGTCCATGATCTCGCGAGCTAGAGCCCTGCAAGGCGAAAGTTGGTGAGGAAGCGCAGTTTACGAGTAGTAAATGAGCATTCCGAACCAGCTTTCAACGCAGCAGGGCCGACGCGCAGCAGATCGTGGGCGGGCTCTTAGGCGGCGACCACAATTACCTTGACGGTGGCTTCGACGTCGGTGTGCAGGTGCACAGCTACGTCGTATTCGCCAACCTGGCGAATGGTGCCGTTCGGCAGACGCACTTCGGCCTTGGCCACTTCAACGCCGGAGGCGGTCAGGGCGTCAGCGATGTCGTGGGTGCCGATGGAACCGAACAGCTTGCCTTCATCGCCAGCGGTGGCGGTGATGGTGACTTCCAGTTCAGCCAGCTGAGCAGCGCGAGTTTCAGCGGAAGCTTTCTTCTCGGCAGCCGCTTTTTCCAGTTCGGCGCGACGTGCTTCGAAAGCAGCAACGTTGGCTTCGGTGGCAGCGGTGGCTTTGCCTTGCGGCAGCAGGAAGTTACGGCCGTAACCGGCTTTAACGTTCACTTTGTCGCCCAGGTTGCCCAGATTGGCGATTTTTTCCAGCAGGATGACTTCCATTTGGGTCTTACCTCTTAACTTTTAACCTTCACCGTTCGCAGAGCCCGGGCCGTTCTTGCGCGCCAGGCGACCGCGAAAATCAAACAGACTGTCGACGATGGCCAAGACCACCAGTAACGGATAGATCAGCTGCATGAACAGCAGGAGCGTGATGTACATGCCCACCAGCCAGAAGCGAGCGAGCCCACCCTTCTCCACCAGGCCGTGCACCAGGGCAATCCCGGCGAACAGCAGCGGCACACTGCACAGCGGCGTGAGCATGGCCAACTGCGGCCCCAGATTGGGACCTAGCATCATGCCCGCCAGCAGCAACAGCGCCTGTGGCAGCGGCAGTCTCAGCGCGCGAAACTCGCGAGCAAAACCGCCAGGGTTGTACAACACGGCCTGCCAGTAACGCCCAAGGATCAGGCTCAGCAAGCTCAGAATCTGCAGCAAGGCTGCCAGCAGCCCGGTCAGCACCGGTGCGATCAAAGCCTCGAGACGCTCGCGTTCGCTCACCGACAATTGCTGGTGAGCGCCATCGAACATGGTTGGCAAAAGCTTCTGCAGCTCACCAGCCATGGCCGCGATGGGTTCGCGGAACACTGCCCCAAGGACAAAACCATACACCAGGCCCAGTGCCACACTGCTCAGCAGTATGCGGTTCCAGGTCCAGTTGGCGCGCAACAACAACGCCAGCCCCAGCGCACCGACCAGCACCAGCAAGGTGCGCGGTTCGCCGAAATACCACCAGGCAATCGCCGGTAGCATGGCCCAGGCCAGGATGCCGATGGCATCACTGGCTCCACGCCGCAGCAGCACCAGGCTGCCAGCGGCTGCACTCAACCAGAACAACAGCGGCATCGCTGCCGATCCCACCACCACGAGGGTGGCCTGCATACGGCCGCGCATGATGTATTCAGCCAGGGCGCGCATGCGATCTATTCCTTAACTCTTGTCGACTGTCCGGTCTCAGCGGCCGTGGCTGTCGGTGTAGGGCAGCAGGGCCAGGAAGCGGGCGCGCTTGATAGCGGTGGCCAGCTGACGCTGATAACGAGCCTTGGTACCGGTGATACGGCTAGGAACGATTTTGCCGGTTTCCGAGATGTAGGCTTTCAGGGTGTTGAGATCTTTGAAATCGATCTCTTTCACGTCTTCAGCGGTGAAGCGGCAGAATTTACGACGACGGAAGAAACGTGCCATGTGATTGGCTCCTCAATAGATCCGTGGATTACTCGTCAGCGTTGTCGCTGTCGTTGCTGTCGCTGTCATCGCCGTCGTTGGACTCGGCGTTTTCAGGACGTTCACGACGCTCGCGGCGCTCACTGCGGTTTTCTTCGGCCTTCAGCATCTCGGACTGGCCAGTGACGGCCTCGTCGCGACGGATGACCAGGTTACGGATCACGGCGTCGTTGTAGCGGAAGTTGTCTTCCAGCTCGGCCAGGGCCTTGCCGGTGCACTCTACGTTGAGCATCACGTAGTGGGCTTTGTGGACGTTGTTGATGGCGTAAGCCAGCTGACGACGGCCCCAATCTTCCAGGCGGTGAATCTTGCCACCGTCTTCTTCGATCAGCTTGGTGTAACGCTCGACCATGCCGCCGACTTGCTCGCTCTGGTCCGGGTGAACCAGAAAGATGATTTCGTAATGACGCATAAATGCTCCTTACGGGTTGTAGCCTGCCAACTAAGGTGGTCAGGCAAGGAGTGGGTTTTCTCGTGATGAGCTTGCCAGGCGGTAGGCGCGAAAAGGCCTGCCGTCACGGCAAGGGGCGCCATTCTAGAGAAGCCCCCTGCCGCGCGCAAGATGAACTGGCGATTATTTGAGCAGTCAGCCCTTGCGCTTGGCCTGACGCTGACGCACGGCCTCGAACAGGCAGACGCCGGTGGCAACCGAGACGTTGAGACTGCTGACACTGCCGCCCATGGGCAGCTTGACCAGGTAATCGCAATGCTCGCGGGTCAAGCGGCGCATGCCCTTGCCCTCGGCCCCCATGACCAGCACCGTCGGCCCGGTCATGTCCTGCTGATAGACCTCCAGCTCGGCCTCGCCGGCCGTACCGACCACCCACAGGCCGCGCTGCTGCAACTTCTCTAGGCTGCGCGCCAGATTGGTCACTGCCACCAACGGAATCACCTCGGCAGCGCCGCAGGCCACCTTGCGCACCGTGGCGTTGAGGGTTGCCGACTTGTCCTTGGGCACGATCACCGCCAACGCGCCGGCGGCATCCGCTGTACGCAGGCAGGCCCCCAGGTTGTGCGGATCGGTCACGCCGTCGAGCACCAGCAGCAAAGGCGGACCTTCGCAGCGATCGAGCAGCTCCTCGAGCATCGCCTCGCCCCAGACCTGACTGGGGCTGACATCGGCAACCACACCCTGGTGCACGCCCTCGACCCAGGCATCCATCTCACGGCGCTCGCACTGCCCCACTTTTACGCGAGACTGCGCAGCCAGCTCCAGCAAGGGTTGCACCCGAGGATCACTGCGACCATCGGCCAGCCAGACCTGCTTGACCCGCTTGGGGTGATGACGCAGCAGGGCTTCTACGGCATGCACGCCGTAGATCTTTTCCAGATCACTCATGACTTGGCCTTAGGCTTGCGCGGCTTACCGGCAGGTGGCGGGGCACTGTCGCCACGCCCGGAGCCCTTGCGCGAACCGCCGGCCGGCTTGTTCGTCGACTTGCCGGCAGCCCCCTTGCCACTCGCGCCCTTGCCGGCCTTGGCGCCAGCCAACAGCGCCTTCTTCACGTCCCGGCTTTTCTGCACGTCGGTATTGCCCATGCCATTGGGCTTGCCGCCGCGACGCACGTCATCACCCTTGCCGGCCTTGTCCTGGCTCAGCTCGAAGTCGATCTTGCGCTCGTCCAGATCGACGCGCATCACCTTGACCTCGACGCTGTCGCCGAGACGGAAGCTGCGGCCGCTGCGCTCACCGGACAGGCGATGGTGAACCGGGTCGAAGTGGTAATAGTCGGCCGGCAACGCGGTCACGTGCACCAGACCCTCGACGTAGATGTCGCGCAGCTCGACGAAGATGCCGAAACCGGTCACGGCAGTGATCACGCCCGCGAAAGTCTCGCCGACACGATCCTGCATGAACTCGCACTTGAGCCAGTTGACCACATCGCGGGTCGCTTCGTCGGCACGGCGTTCGGTCATCGAGCACTGCTCGCCGAGCTTTTCCAGGGTCGCTTCGTCGTACGGATAGATACGCGCCTTGGGCATGACTGCCGCGCCGGCACGCTCCACGTGCGTGGTGTCGCGTTTGGAACGCACCACGCTGCGAATGGCGCGGTGCACCAGCAGGTCGGGATAGCGACGGATCGGCGAGGTGAAGTGGGTATAAGCCTCGTAATTGAGACCGAAGTGCCCTTCGTTCTGCGCGCTGTACACCGCCTGGCTCAGCGAACGCAGCATCACGGTCTGGATCAGGTGATAGTCCGGGCGCTCGCGGATGCTTTCCAGCAGGCGCTGATAGTCCTTGGGTGACGGACCATCCTTGGACTTGCCACGCTGCAGCGACAGCCCCAGTTCACCGAGGAAGGCCTTGAGCTTCTCCAGGCGCTCCGGCGGCGGGCCATCGTGCACGCGATACAGCGACGGAATCTCGTGATCCTGCATGAAGCGCGCGGTGGCCACGTTGGCGGCCAGCATGCACTCCTCGATCAGCTTGTGCGCATCGTTGCGCTGGGTCGGGCGGATCTCGTCGATCTTGCGGTCGGTGCCGAAGACGATACGCGTTTCCTGCGTTTCGAAGTCGATGGCACCACGCTCGTGACGAGCGGCGACCAGCACCTGATACAGCGCGTAGAGCTGATTGAGGTGCGGCAGGACCTCCTTGTACTCGCTGCGCAGGGACTTGCCCTCGCTGCTCTTGGGATCTTCCAGCATCAGGCTGACCTTGTTGTAGGTCAGGCGTGCATGGGAGTGGATCACCGCCTCGTAGAACTTGTAGTCGACCATCTGGCCGCTCTTGGACATGGTCATTTCGCAGACCATGGCCAGGCGATCGACATGCGGGTTGAGCGAGCACAGGCCGTTGGACAATTCCTCCGGCAGCATCGGCACGACGCGCTCGGGGAAGTACACCGAGTTGCCGCGCTCGACCGCCTCGGCGTCCAGCGCCGAGCCGACCCTGACGTAATGCGAGACGTCGGCGATGGCCACGTAGAGTTTCCAGCCACCGGAGAACAGCTTCCAGCGGCTGCTGTTCTTCTCGCAGTAGACGGCATCGTCGAAGTCGCGGGCGTCTTCACCGTCGATGGTGACGAAGGGCAGATGGCGCAGATCGATGCGCTTCTCCTTGTCCTTCTCATCCACTTCGGGCTTGAGCTTGCGCGCTTCCTTGACCACCGCCTCGGGCCAGACGTGCGGGATGTCGTAGCTGCGCAGCGCGACGTCGATCTCCATGCCCGGCGCCATGTAGTTGCCGATCACCTCGACGATGTCGCCCTGCGGCTGGAAACGCTGCGTGGGCCAGTGAGTGATCTTGATCTCGACGAACTGACCGATGCGCGCACCGCCAGTGCGCCCCGGGGTGACCAGCACTTCCTGCTGGATCTTGGGATTGTCGGCGACGACGAAACCGATGCCGTTCTCTTCGTAGTAACGGCCAACGATGCTCTCATGAGCGCGTTCGATCACCTCGACGATACCGCCTTCACGGCGGCCACGCCGATCGAAACCCGCCACCCGCACCAGCGCGCGATCACGATCGAACACCAGGCGCATCTGCGCCGGGCTGAGGAACAGGTCGTCACTGCCGTCATCCGGCACGAGGAAGCCGAAGCCGTCGCGGTGACCGCTGATGCGACCACAGATCAGGTCGAGCTTGTCCACCGGGGCGTAAGTGCCACGACGGGTATAGATGAGCTGACCGTCACGCTCCATTGCGCGCAGTCGGCGTCGCAGGGCTTCGAGCTGATCTTCGGTATGCAGACCGAACTCTTCGACCAGTTGCTCACGACTGGCAGGCGCGCCGCGCTCGGCCAGATGCGAAAGGATCAGCTCACGGCTGGGGATGGGGTTGTCGTATTTTTCCGCCTCGCGGGCGGCCTCGGGATCGAGGGATTGCCAATCGGCCATGTAAGGAGGATTACCTGTGCTTATGTATAAGGGTGTATGCCATATGCCTATTGAAGCGCGAAAAAGGCATCCGGGGCAGCTTTTCCGGTGACAATAATTTTTTTGGGGTCAGGGGTTTACAAGGTAAATGCCCGCCCGTATAGTTCGCGCCCACAGCGTCGAGCAGACGTTGTAACACGAAGCAGATGATGATTCATCGGTTTCTGTGCCCAGGTGGCGGAATTGGTAGACGCGCTGGTTTCAGGTATCAGTGACTTAACGGTCGTGGAAGTTCGAGTCTTCTCCTGGGCACCAAATTTCGTGAAGTGGCTTGATAACCCACTTTGCAAATAAACGGATGCAACGCTCCGTGTCGGCAACGACGAACATTGCTGTAGTGCCCAGGTGGCGGAATTGGTAGACGCGCTGGTTTCAGGTATCAGTGACTTAACGGTCGTGGAAGTTCGAGTCTTCTCCTGGGCACCAAATTTCAAAAAACCGAGCCAATGGCTCGGTTTTTTATTGCCCACGAAAAAGCGTGCCACCTCGCAGGTGCGCCGCTGCGCGCACCCGCCAAAACCTTAGAGCGGCGAGGTGCGCACAGCGCACCCTACACTTTGAACTGCCCCAGGCTGGCCTTGAGCTGCGTCGCCAGCTCGTCCAGCGCTCGCGCGTTGCCGGCAATCGCCGTCACCGCCTCGGCCGCATGCTGCGCTTCGGCATGAATGATCTCGACACGCCCACGCACCGCACCAGCGCCGTCAGCCTGATGCGCCGCTGCCTGGGTCGCTGCATTGATGGCGCCATGCACCTCGTCCACCGACTGCTGCACCGAGTGCTGCAGACGCGCACTGTCACGCAGCACCTGCAGACCTTCACTGCCTTGCGCGCCCGCCTGGGCGATGGCGGCAACCGCCTCCTGAGCACCGCGCTGCAATGCGGCGATATGGGTCTGGATATCGCCGGTAGACTGCTGAGTCTTGCTCGCCAGCGCCCGCACCTCGTCAGCCACCACGGCAAACCCGCGACCACTCTCGCCGGCGCGCGCCGCCTCGATGGCGGCATTGAGCGCGAGCAGGTTGGTCTGCTCGGCAATTGACTGAATCACCGTCAACACCACCTCGATCTGCTCGCTCTGCTTGGCCAGCCGCTCGATCACCGCCGAGCCATCGGCCACCCGCGCCACCAAGCCTTCGATCAGCGCGGACAGACGCTGAGCGATAGCCGCGTTCTCGTGCGCCGCCTGGCGGATAGTGTCGACACGCTGCAGCGCGTCCTGCATGGCCTGGCTTTCCGCCTGCGCCTCGTCGGCCATTTGCGCCAGTGCCTGCAGACTGCCGGCCACCTCATCGCGCTGCCGTCCGGCAGCGGCCTCGGCCGCCACGCCGCGCTGGGTCAGACTGCGAATCTGCTCACCGGTGCGCAACGCCACCTCACCCGACTCACGCACGATGGGCTGCAGCTTGGCGATGAAGCGATTGACCGCATCGGCCATCTCGCCGACCTCGTCCTGACTGTCGATGCTCACACGCCGCGTCAGATCCCCCTCGCCTGCCGCCAGATCATTGAGCGCCGCACTGAGCAGGCGCAGGCGACTCAGTACTCGCCAACCCAGCACCAGAGCGACCACCAGCATTGCCAGCGCCCCCACGACCAACAGCCCGAGGGCGATGTTCCAACGCAGCGAATCCGCCGCCACGCGCACCGATTCGCCACCGTTGCGCGCCATTTCCTGGGTGTAGCGCTCGGCCGACTGCAGACGCTCGCGCAGCGCACCGGTCGCCTCTTCGGAAGCGCCAGCCAGACTGCTATCGACCAACTCACCGGCGCCGCTGACCAAAGACGCAAAGCGGCCGTCCAGCGCGGCCAGCTCCTTTTCCACCACATCCAGCGACAGGCCCATCTGCACCCTGCCGATACGCGAGCCCATTGGATTGATATCAGCCTCGACCACATACACGCGCGGATCGCGTGAAGCCGCATCCACCAGTTTCTCCAGCGGCGAGCCACCCTGCCCGGCAGCGACGAGTTCACGCACCTGCGCGTTGCTGCGATTGAAGTTGCGCGTCAGGCGCTGACCCTCGGCGTCGTAGATGATGGCGAACAGTACCGCCGGATCCTGCTGAGCGATTCGGGTCAGCGCAGTGAGCGCAGGAATATCCAGATCCCAGATGGACTTCGGCGCCACCCCGGCCAGCAGCTGCGCCAGCGCCTGACCGGATTGCTTGAGATTGCCTTCGAGCACCACGCGCAATTGCGCCTGTTCATTCTTCAGCTGGCCGGAAAGCCCTTCACCCAGGCGCGTACGGGTACTGCCGGCGAGCGCGGAAAGGCCCTGCGTCATCTCCCGCTCGGCAGCCTCCAGCTCCTCAGCCAGACGGCGACTTTCGCCCCCCAGGCGCTGCGCCAGATCCTCGACCATGCCGTCGACCGAGGCGCGCATCAGCCAAACAGCCAAACCGACCTGCACCAACATGGCCAGGCCAAGCGCGACGAACACCGGCCGCAACAGACGGCTACGCAACATGGAAACGATGGCGAACACTGGGAACACTCCTCAACGACCGTAATAGCTATAACGGCGACTTCCGGGATTTATTGAATACAAGCAAAGCGCATGCCCAGCACCCCGACGGGAACGCCCGCATGGACGCGCACAAAAAAGCCGCCCGAAGGCGGCTCCTGTGCAGCTGGAGAGCAGCTCGATCAGGCGAACGGATGACGCAGCACGATGGTCTCGTTGCGATCCGGACCGGTGGAGATGATGTCGATCGGCGCGCCGACCAGCTCTTCCACCCGCTTGATATAGGCACGAGCAGCGGCTGGCAGGTCTTCCAGAGTCTTGGCACCCAGGGTGGACTCGCTCCAGCCCGGCATTTCCTCGTAGACCGGCTGCAGACCGATGTAGCTGTCGGCGTCGGTCGGCGCATCGACCAGCACCTGGCCGTTGGCGTCCTTGTAGCCGGTACAGATACGGATGGTTTCCAGACCGTCGAGCACGTCCAGCTTGGTCAGGCACAGACCAGAGATGCTGTTGATCTCGATGGCGCGACGCAGGATCACCGCATCGAACCAGCCGCAACGACGGGCACGACCGGTGGTGGCGCCGAATTCGTGACCACGCTTGGCGAGGAAGGCACCGACGTCATCGAACAGCTCGGTCGGGAACGGCCCGGAGCCGACACGGGTGGTGTAGGCCTTGGTGATGCCGAGGATGTAATCCAGGTACAGCGGACCAAAACCGGAACCGGTGGCGATACCGCCAGCAGTGGTGTTGGAACTGGTCACGTAGGGGTAGGTGCCATGGTCGATGTCCAGCAGCGAGCCCTGGGCACCTTCGAACATGATGTCCTTGCCCTCACGACGCAGGTCATGCAGCACGGCGGTGACATCAGCCATCATCGGCTTGAGCAGCTCGGCGTATTCCATGCACTCATCCAGGGTCTTCTGGAAGTCGATGGCCGGCTCTTTGTAGAAATTGACCAGCTGGAAGTTGTGGTAGTCCAGCAGCTCGCCCAGCTTGGCGGCGAAACGCTCGCGGTGGAACAGATCACCGACGCGCAGGCCGCGACGCGCGACCTTGTCTTCGTAAGCCGGGCCGATGCCGCGACCGGTGGTGCCGATCTTGGCGTCGCCACGAGCCTTCTCGCGCGCCTGATCCAGCGCTACGTGGTAGGACAGGATCAACGGGCAGGCCGGGCTGATACGCAAGCGCTCACGCACCGGTACACCCTTCTCTTCCAGCTTGGTGATTTCGCGCATCAGAGCATCGGGAGCGACGACCACACCGTTGCCGATCAGGCACTCGACGCCAGCACGCAGGATGCCGGACGGAATCAGGTGCAGGACGGTCTTCTCACCGTTGATCACCAGGGTGTGGCCAGCGTTGTGACCGCCCTGATAACGCACGACTGCAGCGGCCTGCTCGGTGAGCAGGTCGACGATCTTGCCCTTGCCCTCATCACCCCATTGGGTGCCCAGGACGACGACATTCTTACCCATAAACTTGTCCTCTTCGCGCAAGCTTCGATGCCGGCTGCGGGCCGGCGAAAATGAATTCAGGACGCCAGGGGCGCCACCTGCCAACGTCCATCGTGCAGCGTCAGCAGCCGATCACAGCCTGCTTCGCGCGCATCCGCCTCGCTCTGCCCGGGCAGCGCCTGTACCACGCGCTCGCCCTCGCCACGCAGACGACGAACGGCCTGCCACAGATAGAGATCATGATTGTCCGGCGCCCAGACACCGCTGACCGTCTCGTCCACGCGCATGTCACCCAGGGTCACCAGGGTCTTCAGGTCGGTGGAGAAGCCGGTAGCCGGGCGCGCACGACCGAATACCGCACCGGTATCGTCGTAACGACCGCCCTGAGCGATGGCACCGCCCTCACCCGGCACGAAGGCCGCGAATACCACGCCGGTGTGATAGTTGTAGCCGCGCAATTCGCCCAGGTCGAAGTACAGCGGCAGCTCCGGATAGCGCAGCTCCAGCGCATCGGCGATGGCCACCAGCTCATCGAGCGCAGCGTGCACCGCATCCGGCGCCTCGACCAGCACGGCCTGAGCCAGATCCAGCACTTCCCGGCCGCCACACAGCTCGGCGAGCGAACGCAGCATGCTGCCCAGCCCTGCCGGCAACGCGGCGGTCAGGCCTTCGATCTCATCCATGGCCTTGCGCTGCAGCGCATCGAACAGTTGCTGCTCAGCCTCACCGGAAAGACCGGCGGCACGCGCCAGACCACGGTAGATACCGACATGACCGAGATCCATATGAACGTCCGGCACCGCAGCCAGCTCGAGGGTCTCGACCAGCAGGCTGATCACCTCGATATCGCTGGCCGGACTGGCGTCGCCATAGAGCTCGGCACCCAGCTGGATCGGGCTACGCGACGTCGTCAGTGCACGCGGCTGCGCATGCAGCACGCTGCCGGCATAGCAGAGACGGCTCGGCCCCTCGCGGCGCATGGTATGAGCATCGATGCGCGCCACCTGCGGGGTGATGTCGGCACGAAAGCCCATCTGCCGACCGGACAGCGGATCGGTGACCTTGAAGGTACGCAGGTCGAGATCCTGGCCGGCGCCAGTCAGCAGGGATTCCAGGTACTCGATATGGGGGGTGACGACGAACTCGTAACCCCAACGTTGGAACAGATCCAACACCTGGCGGCGTGCCGCCTCGATGCGCGCCGCTTCCGGCGGCAGTACTTCTTCGATGCCATCTGGCAGCAGCCAGCGGTCTACCGTTGCCATTTCGCCATTCCCCTCTCGATCCGGGCGGCACAAGCCTTCAGTGAAGCAGATATAG
This sequence comes from Pseudomonas sp., assembly GCF_048269965.1. Lineage (GTDB taxonomy): Bacteria > Pseudomonadota > Gammaproteobacteria > Pseudomonadales > Pseudomonadaceae > Aquipseudomonas. Next base: position 110,284 of record NZ_JBLWTV010000010.1, read on the forward strand.
AAGGGCCGTACCCAGCAGCATGCTGGCCAGCCCCATAAGGCGCAGTCGGCGGTCGGGCAGACGAGCTGCCTGCATGACCGCTCCGCGCCAATGGCGCGGATAGAGGAAGGGCAGGATGCCTTCCAGCACCAATACCAGACACAGTGCGATGCCGAGTTCCTGCCACATGATTCCCACAGACGCAAAAAAGCCGGGATTTTCCCGGCTGCCGCATGATACCACGTTTTACCTCGCGGTCACCCTGGCGACGCATCGCGCCGCCAGGGTTGCCGATCAAGGCCTGGATTTTTCCAGGTAGCGGAAGAAATCGCTGCCCGGGTCCAGCACCAGCACATCGCGCTTGTCAGCGAAGCTTTCACGGTAAGCCTGCAGGCTACGGTAGAAGGAGTAGAACTCCTGATCCTGACCGAAGGCAGCAGCGTAGATGGAAGCAGCCTGGGCATCACCATCACCGCGCAGCTCTTCAGCTTCACGATAGGCTTCGGCCAGCAGCACGCGACGCTGACGATCGGCGTCAGCACGAATACCTTCGGCCAGCTCACGACCCTTGGCGCGATGCTCGCGCGCCTCGCGCTCACGCTCGGTGCTCATCCGCTCGAACACGCTGCGGTTCACTTCGCGCGGCAGGTCGATGGCCTTGACCCTTACGTCGACAACCTCGATACCCAGCTCACGCTCGGCGGCGCGGTTGAGGGTCGCGGTCACGTCGGCCATCAGCGCATCACGCTCACCGGATACCGACTCGTGCAGGGTGCGCTTACCGAACTGGTCACGCAGAGACGCTTCCAGACGACGCGCCAGGCGCTCATCGGCGACTTGCTTCATACCCGAGGTGGACTGATAGAAGCGCTCGGCATCCTTCACCCGCCACTTGGCATAGGCGTCGACCATCAGCGCCTTCTTCTCCAGAGTGAGGAAACGAGAAGACGTCGAATCCAGCGTCAGCAAACGACCGTCGAAGATACGCACCTGGTTGACGTAGGGGATCTTCACATGCAGGCCAGGCTGTACATCAGGCTCAACCACACGACCGAACTGCAGCAACACCGCACGCTCGGTCTGCGCCACGATATAGAAGCTGTTCCATGCCACCAGGGCCACGACCACGGCCACGATCAGGCCGATCAGGGACTTGTTGTTCATCAACGGCCCTCCCGGGAACGCAGGTTACGCTGCGACAGATCGCTGCTCAGCGGCACGGCCGGATCACGCGTTGTCGTATTGCTGCTGTTGGCAGAACTGGAGGAAGAAGCACCACCACGGCTGTCGATCATCTTGTCCAGCGGCAGATAGAGCAGGTTGTTCTGCCCCTTGTCACCGGTGACCAGAACCTTGCTGGTGTTGCTCATCACTTCCTGCATGGTGTCGATGTACAGACGCTCGCGAGTGATCTCAGGCGCCTTGCGGTACTCGGCCACCAGCTTGGTGAAGCGATCCGCCTCACCCTGGGCGCGAGCGATGACCTCATCACGGTAACCGTTGGCCTCTTCCAGCAGACGCTGGGCCTGACCACGTGCTTCCGGAATCACGCCGTTGGCGTAGGACTCGGCCTGGTTCTTCTCACGCTGCTCGTCTTCACGGGCACGGATCACGTCATCGAAGGCTTCCTGAACCTCACGCGGCGCCGCAGCGCTCTGGATGTTCACCTGAGTGATGGTGATGCCGGTCCGGTAGTTGTCGAGGAAACGCTGCAGGCGCTCACGCACCTCGCTGGCCATCAGTTCACGACCTTCGGTCAGCACCTGATCCATCTCGGTGGAACCCACCACGTGGCGCACGGCGCTGTCGGTGGCGTGCTGCAAGCTGACTTCCGGCTGGTCGACGTTGAGCACGAAGTCCTGCAGGTTGGTCACCCGGTACTGCACGGTCAGCGGCACTTCGATGATGTTCTCGTCTTCGGTCAGCATGGCGCCCTGCTTGGTGTAAGCGCGCTCACGCGTGACGTTTTCCTGGAACTTGCGATCGATTGGCGGGAAATAGATATTCAGGCCCGGACCAACGGTCTCGTGGTACTTGCCGAAGCGCAGCACCACGGCCTGCTCCTGCTCGTCCACCACGTAGATCGCGCTGTACAGCCATACCACCGCCAACAGGCCAAGGCCGACGAACAGCAGGCCTAAGCCACCGCCGCCGCCGCTGCGCCCCGATTCGTCGTCACCACGTTTCTTGCCACCGCCAAACAGCCCGTTGAGGCTTTCTTGCAGCTTGCGGAACGCTTCGTCGAGATCCGGCGGCCCCTGCCGACCACCGCCTTTGCGGCCGCCCCAAGGGTCTTGATTGTTCGAGTTGCCACCCGGCTCATTCCAAGCCATAGCGTTCTCCGTACTGATAAAGCGAAGGCGCGCCCACGGCGCGCCGGCCAATGCTACCCAAAGCCCTATGATGACAGCAAAGCCACCGTCCCAGGCTTTATTGCAAAGTATGTTGTTCGATGAAGGCTTGAGGCTCCAAACCCTCGCGACTCACCAGGCGATTGAGCTCGACTCGCGGCAAACGTACCGCCAGCAGGCTGCGCCCCAACTCATCATGCTCTTCGCTCTGCACCGCTCCCAGCGCGAAGAACTGCGCACGCAGTCGCCCCAGACGTTGCGGCAACTGCAGCGTGGCGACGAACAGATCTTCGCCCAGCAGTTCCGCCACTGCTTGACGCAACAGCTCGAGACCACGCCCCTCGCGGGCCGACAACCAGACGCGCAGCGGCTTGCCATCAGCATCGCGCTGGATCTGCGGCTCGACACCATCCAACAAATCCAGCTTGTTGTATACCTCGAGCATCGGCAACTCGTGTGCACCGATCTCCTTGAGCACGTTCTGCACCTGTTCGATCTGCGCCATACGCTCGGGCTCATGGGCATCGATAACGTGCAGCAGCAGATCGGAGTTGCTCGATTCTTCCAACGTAGCGCGGAAGGCCTCGACCAGCTTGTGCGGCAGGTGACGAATGAAACCCACGGTATCGGCCAGCACGATCGGCCCCAGGTCGTCGAGCTGCAGACGACGCAAAGTCGGGTCGAGCGTGGCGAACAACTGGTCAGCTGCGTAGACCTCGGAGGTGGTGAGCGCATTGAACAGCGTGGACTTGCCCGCGTTGGTGTAACCCACCAGGGAAACCGAAGGGATATCCGCGCGCCTGCGCCCACGGCGCGCCTGCTCGCGCTGACTGCGCACCTTCTCGAGTTTCTGCTTGATCTGGCGAATGCGCACACGCAGCAAGCGGCGGTCGGTTTCCAGCTGGGTTTCACCCGGACCACGCAGGCCGATACCCCCCTTCTGCCGCTCGAGGTGAGTCCAGCCACGCACCAGGCGCGTGCTCATGTGATCGAGCTGAGCCAACTCGACCTGCAGCTTGCCTTCGTGGGTGCGCGCACGCTGCGCGAAGATATCGAGGATCAACCCGGTGCGATCGAGCACACGACACTCGAAGGCGCGCTCAAGGTTGCGCTCCTGGCTCGGTGTCAGGGTGTGATTGAAGATGACCAGATCGGCCTCGATGGCCTTGACCTGATCGCGCAGCTCCTCGACCTTGCCACTGCCGATAAGGAACTTGGCAGTCAGACGACTGCTGGGCACGCAAAAGAAAGCGACCATGTCAGCGCCTGCCGACATGGCCAATTCCTGGAACTCCTGGGGATCTTCGCTCGCCTCGGAGTCTTGGCCTTCCAGATGAACCAGGATGGCCCGCTCACCGCCCTCATGACGCTCGAAGAACAATGCAGCCCCCTATCAGGCGTTACCCGGCTCGCCATCGGCCTGCTCGGCATCGCCAGCACTTGGCAGACGCACCGGGCGGCTTGGCACGACGGTGGAAATAGCATGTTTGTAGACCATCTGGCTGACAGTGTTCTTCAGCAGGATGACGAACTGGTCGAAGGATTCGATCTGGCCCTGCAGCTTGATGCCGTTGACCAGATAGATGGAAACAGGGACGCGTTCCTTACGTAGGGTATTCAGGTAAGGGTCTTGTAGCGAATGCCCTTTTGACATGTGCCGCACTCCTTTCGAGGATCAATTTTCAATAATTTTAGTAGGTAAACAATGGCTTCAGGCCGTCCCACCCCCAAGGATAGACGACCAGCGGCAAGGTCTCATTTCAATATGGAGACGCTTTCCAGGTATTTCAAGGCGCGAGACAGATTGTCGCAGGCCAGGCTGTCGAGCCAGTGCAAGTTCTCCCAACCGCGTAGCCAGGTGAACTGACGCTTGGCCAATTGCCGAGTGGCGATGATGCCCCGCTCGACCATATCGTCCCGGGACAGCTCGCCATCAAGGTATTCCCATACCTGGCGATAACCCACCGCCCGTATAGACGGTAATCCCGCGTGCAAGTCACTTCGTCTACGCAGGGCTTCGACCTCTTCCACGAACCCCTGTTCCAACATCACCCGAAATCGTTGAGCGATGCGGTCATGTAAAACCTGACGCTGCGCTGGTGCGATAGCAAGCTGAGCAACAGTATAGGGTAATTGCCCGGCGCCTGATGTGCCCGCATCGGGATTTCCTGCAGCCTGGCGCAGACGATGCTCGGTCATGCTCTGGCCGCTCACGCGATAGACCTCGAGCGCCCGGGTCAGACGCTGCGGATCGTTGGGATGGATGCGCGCGGCGGACTGCGGATCGACCTCAGCCAGCTCCCGGTGCAGCGCCTCCCACCCTTCGACCGCAGCCCTTGCTTCCAGCTCGGCGCGGATGGCCGGATCGGCGCTAGGCATATCGGCCAGCCCTTCCAGCAAGGCCTTGTAATACAGCATGGTGCCGCCCACCAGCAGCGGAATACGCCCACGCGCAGCGCTCTCAGCCATGGCCGCCAGGGCATCGGCGCGAAACTCGGCCGCCGAATAGCTCTCGGCCGGATCGCGGATATCGATCAACGCATGGGGAAACGCGTCCAGCACGACTCGCTCCGGCTTGGCCGTGCCGATATCCATGCCGCGATAGACCAGCGCCGAATCGACGCTGATCAGATCGCACGGCAATACCCGGGCAAGCTCCAGGGCCAAATCGGTCTTGCCGGCGGCAGTCGGGCCCATCAGGAAGATTGCAGGAGGAAGCGAAGACATCGGTATGACTCGAAACACGAAGACGGGCGCCCCTGGCTCAGGGCTTCATTCAATTACTGACCACGCATGAACAACTTGTCGAGCTGATCCATACTCAGTTGCGTCCAGGTCGGGCGCCCGTGGTTGCACTGGCCGCTGCGCTCGGTCTGCTCCATATCCCGCAGCAGAGCGTTCATCTCGGGAATGGTCAGGCGCCGATTGGCGCGCACCGCGCCATGGCAAGCCATGGTCGCCAGCAGCTCGTTGAGATGCGCCTGGATGCGGTCGCTGGTGCCGTACTCGAGCAGATCGGCCAGCACGTCACGCACCAGTTGGGTGGCCTCAGCCTGCTTGAGCAACGCCGGAATCTGGCGAATCGCCAGGGTTTCCTCACCCAGGCGCTGCAGCTCGAAGCCCAGGCGCTGGAACCACTCGCCATGCTCCTCGGCGCAATCGGCTTCGCGCTGGCTGAGGGCGATGGACTCAGGCACCAGCAGCGGCTGGCCGCGCAAGCCTTCACTGGCCATGGCGTGCTTCAGACGCTCGTAAGTGATGCGCTCGTGCGCGGCGTGCATGTCCACCACCACCAGGCCCTGGGCGTTTTCGGCGAGGATGTAGACGCCCTTGAGCTGCGCCATGGCGTAACCCAGTGGTGGAATGTCGCCCTGCTCCTGCGGCATGGGCTGAGCCTGAGCGTTCGGCAACGGCGAGAAGTATTCGCGATACGCGGCCTGGGCTTCGCCAGTGGATACGCCGGGGTTGCCTGCGGGCTGCTGATATCCGGCGCCACTGCCGCGCCAGGCCGGCTGCACGCTGGGAGCCGGGCTTTCAAGAATGCTGGCCGCCAGGCCCATTTCGCCCTGCGGGCCGAACTCACCGGCCGCCAGGCCGCTCGGGCGCATCATCGGCGATACGGCCGCCGGCGCTGCCACCTGATCCTCCGGGCGCACATCGGCCAGGGCGCGATGCAGCGTGCCATAGAGGAAGTCGTGGACCATGCGGCTGTCACGGAACCGCACTTCGTGTTTGGTCGGGTGCACGTTGACGTCCACCGTCGCCGGATCGATTTCCAGGAACAGCACGAAGGTCGGGTGACGGCCATTGAACAGCACGTCGCGATAGGCCTGGCGCACCGCATGGGCCACCAGCTTGTCGCGCACCATGCGCCCATTGACGTAGAAGTACTGCAGATCCGCCTGACTGCGGGAGAAGGTCGGCAAGCCGACCCAACCCCACAAGCGCAGACCACTGCGCTCGATCTCGATTGGCAGCGCCTGTTCCAGAAAAGCCGGCCCGCAGACAGACGCGACGCGGCGCGCACGGCTGATTTCGTCACCCGCCTCGTGCAGGGCAAACACCGTCTTGCCGTTGTGCCGCAGGTGGAAAGCCACATCGAAGCGCGCCAGCGCCAGGCGCTTGATCACCTCCTGCAGATGATCGAACTCGGTCTTCTCCGCCCGCAGGAACTTGCGCCGCGCCGGGGTATTGAAGAACAGATCGCGTACTTCCACCGAGGTGCCGACTGGGTGCGCGGCAGGCTGCACGCGTGGCTCCATGTCGCGGCCTTCGGTTTCCACCTGCCAGGCCTGGTCGGCGCCGGCGGTACGCGAGGTCAGCGTCAGGCGCGATACCGAGCTGATCGACGCCAGCGCCTCGCCGCGAAAGCCCATGCTGAGCACCGCCTCGAGATCTTCCAGCTCACGAATCTTGCTGGTGGCATGGCGCGCCAGCGCCAGGGGCAGGTCGTCCGGGGCGATACCACCACCGTCGTCGCGCACCTTGAGCAACTTGACGCCACCCTGCTCGACCTCGACATCGATGCGCCGGGCACCGGAGTCCAGGCTGTTTTCCAGCAGTTCCTTGGCGACCGAAGCCGGGCGCTCGACCACCTCGCCCGCGGCGATCTGGTTGGCCAGGCGCGGGCTGAGCAAATGAATACGGGACATGACACTCACTACTGGGCTGCCAGCGCTGTGGCGGGTATCTGCAATGTCTGGCCGACCTTGATCACGTCACCCTTGAGCTTGTTCGCACCGCGCAGGGACGCGAGGCTGATCTGGTAACGCTGGGCGATCAGCGCCAGGCTCTCGCCCCGCGACACCACATGTTCGCGCGGGCCAGCAGCGATCTTGCCTTCGTCACGCAGCCAGGCAACGTAAGTGCCAGGCGGTGGATTTTCATGGAAGAACTGCTTGACCCCGGAGGTGATCGAACGCGCCAGTGCCTGCTGATGGCTGGCGCTATGCAGTTTCTTGGCTTCGTTGGGATTGGAGATGAAGCCGGTTTCCACCAGGATCGAGGGAATATCCGGCGATTTCAGCACCATGAAGCCTGCCTGTTCGACGCGGCGTTTGTGCAGCGGGGTGATGCCACCCATGTTCGACAGCACCTTCTGCCCGACATTGAGGCTGGAGGACAGCGAAGCGGTCATCGACAGGTCCAGCAACACGCCGGCGAGCATCTTGTCCTTGTCGTCGAGACTGACATTGCCGGCGCCACCAATCAGGTCGGACTGGTTCTCGGCGTCGGCCAGCCAGCGCGCGGTCTCGGACGTGGCACCACGTTCGGACAGGGCATAGACCGAAGCGCCGAACGCCGAGGCGCGCGGCGCCGCGTCGGCATGAATGGACACGAACAGATCGGCACCTTTCTTGCGCGCGATCTCGGTGCGTTTACGCAGCGGGATGAAATAGTCGCCGGTGCGCACAAGCTCGGCACGGAAGCCCTTCTCGGCATTGATCTGCCGCTGCAACTCCTTGGAAATGGCCAGGGTCACGTGCTTTTCGTACTGCCCCTTGACCGGCGAAAGCGCGCCCGGGTCCTCGCCACCATGACCTGCATCGATGGCGACGACGATATCGCGCTTGCCATTGGGCACGGGTGTCAACTTCGGCGGCGGCTGGGTCGGCGTGACCGGCACAGGAGGTGCGCCAGAGGCAATGCTGGGCGCCTGCGTAGCGGGCGGGGCACTGCCCTGATCGAACAGATCGACCACCAGGCGATGGCCATACTGCTGATTGGGCGCCAGGGTGAAGCTCTTGGGCGAAACCGGTGCCGACAGGTCGATGACCACGCGCAGGTCATCAGCACTGCGCTGGGCCGAGCGCACGCCGGTGATCGGGGTGTTAGCGAGCGAAAGCTGCTCGAGACTGGTAGCCAACTTGGCGCCACTGACGTCGATAACGATGCGATCAGGTGCGGCCAGGGTGAACACGCTGTGCTGCACCGGGCCAGACAGATCGAAGACCAGACGGGTATTGTCCGGGGCACGCCACAGGCGCACGCTCCGTATATCGGAGGCAGCCAGGGCCTCGGCAGCCAGGGCCGCCAACAACACCCCCACAGCGGTAACCAGCGCGCCTATGCGCATAACCAACCCCATCGTTTCTTATTCATTCATTGCCGCTCAGGACCTTGCACCAGGCCTCCCCTCGAGCCCCATGCCCCTGCAGCAACAGCGAACGGCCGCCCGCTTGGGAGCTAATGGTAATGTCCAGGTCGGGCTTTGGCAAAACGCCCGCGCCACGCTGCGGCCATTCGATCAGGCACAAGGCATCCCCTTCGAAGTAATCACGGATGCCGAGAAACTCCAGCTCCTCTGGATCGACCAGACGATAAAGATCGAAATGAAAGGCCCGAACGTCGCCAATCTCGTAGGGCTCGACCAGGGTAAAGGTCGGGCTCTTGACCGCGCCAGCATGGCCCAGGCCGCGCAGGATGCCACGTGAGAGGGTGGTCTTGCCGGCGCCCAGATCGCCATGCAGATAGATGATGCCCAGGCCACCACTGACTTCGGCGAGCCGTGCGCCCAAGGCCAGCATCGCCGCTTCATCGGCCGCTTCGAGTTTCACTTCACACACGGACTCAACTCCTCCAATAACTGACGAATGGTGCAGGGCAGATCACCGGCAGCCAGCCCGCGCCCCTGCGCCGCCAGCACCTCTCCAGCCCGCGCGTGCAGCCATACCGACAGGCAGGCCGCATCATAAGCCGCCATGCCTTGCGCCAGCAGCGCACCGATCAACCCTGCCAGGACATCTCCCAACCCCGCACCCGCCATCGCCGGATGGCCGCGATCACACAGCGCCAGACGCCCATCCGGTGCAGCGACCAGGCTGCCGGCACCCTTGAGCACCACCACCAGACCAAAACGTTGCGCCAGGGCCCGCGCTGCAGCCGGCCGATCAGCCTGCACGGCGGCGGTATCGATGCCCAGCAAACGCGCCGCTTCGCCCGGATGCGGTGTAAGCACGCCCTGGCGAGGCGCGGCGACCTGCCCGGCAGCCAGCAGATTCAACGCATCGGCATCCCAGACCTGAGGCGCATCGAGACCGCTGACGCCAGACAGCAAACTGCGCGACCAGGCACCCTGACCCAGGCCAGGCCCTGCCACGCAGACATCGGCGCGCCCGCTCAGTGCCAGCAGCTGATTGGCCGAAGCCACCGCCGCACACATGATTTCAGGCCGACGCATCAACGCAGCCGCGACATGCTCGCCCCGCGTCGCCAGTGACACCAGGCCGGCGCCGGCACGCAGGGCACTGTCGGCACAGAGCAGCGCGGCGCCACCCATGCCCAGATCGCCACCGATCACCAGCAGGTGGCCGAACTGCCCCTTGTGCGCCACCGGCGAGCGCGCCGCAAGGCGCGGCAGATTGGCCGGATCGAGACGCTGCGCCACGCTGGGCGCCTGGGCCAATAGCCGGGCATCGCCTTGCAGATCGTCGAACTGCAGCTCGCCGCACAGCTCCGGGCCAACGCCCGTCAGCAGGCCGAGCTTGAGGGCGATGAAGGTCAGGGTCAGATCGGCGCGCACTGCCACACCGAGACGTGCGCCGCTGTCGGCGTGCAGACCTGAGGGAATATCCACCGCCAGCACCGGCAAACCGCTCTGGTTTAGCATACGGATCGCCTGGGCATAGGGTTCACGCACCGCACCCGCCAGGCCCGTGCCGAGCAGCGCATCGACCACCACACCGGCCAAGGGCGCGCACTCGCTCCAGGGCAAAACATCCACGCCCGCACTTCGCGCCTCGGCGCAGGCCTGAGCTGCGTCGCCACTCAGAGCAGCGGGCTCGCCCACCGCCAGCACCCGCACACGCCATCCGGCACGCAGGGCCAGGGCGGCAATCAGGTAGCCGTCACCGGCATTGTTGCCACGCCCGGCCAGCACGGTCAGTTCGCCGGTATCCGGCCAGCGCCTGCGCAGGGCGCGCCAGGCTGCGTGGGCGGCGCGCTGCATCAGTTCGAAGCCCGGGGTGCCGGCGGCGATCAACTGCGCATCCAGCGCACGCACCTGTTCGGCACTGTGCAAGCTCAACGGTAAAGAGGCGGATAGTGAATGCATGGCTCGCTCGCGACGGATGTCTGGCAGAATTATACCTACGTCCATCGCCTGCGCCCGCCCATGTCCGACCAAACCCTCGACCTCAACGCCCTGGCCCTGTCCATCAAGGACTGGGGACGCGAGCTGGGCTTCCAGCAGGTCGGTATTACCGATGTCGAGCTGGGCGAACACGAAGCGCACCTGCAGCGCTGGCTGGCGGCCGGCTACCAGGGCGAGATGGAGTACATGGCCGCTCATGGCAGCAAGCGCTCACACCCGGACGAACTGGTGCCCGGCACCCTGCGCGTGGTGTCGCTGCGCATGGACTATCTACCTGGCGATACGCAGATGGCCCAGCGCCTGAAGGAACCGGAGCAGGCCTACGTGTCGCGCTACGCCCTGGGCCGCGACTATCACAAGCTGATCCGCAAGCGCCTGCAACAACTGGCCGAACGCATCCAGCAGCAGATCGGCCCGTTCGGCTACCGCGCCTTCGTCGACAGCGCCCCGGTGCTGGAAAAGGCCATCGCCGAGAAGGCCGGGCTCGGCTGGATCGGCAAGAACACCCTGGTGCTCAACCGCAAGGCCGGCAGCTATTTCTTTCTCGGCGAACTGTTCGTCGACCTGCCACTGCCGGTGGATGCCCCACACGGCAGCGAGCATTGCGGACGCTGCAGCGCGTGCATGGATATCTGCCCCACTGCGGCCTTCACCGGCCCCTACGTGCTGGATGCCAGGCGCTGCATCTCCTACCTGACCATCGAACTGAAAGGCTCCATTCCGGAGGAGCTGCGTGCGCCCATCGGCAACCGGGTGTTCGGCTGCGACGACTGCCAGATCGTCTGCCCCTGGAATCGCTTCGCCCGCCCCACCGAGCAGAGCGACTTCCAGCCGCGCCACGGCCTGGACAACAGCGGCCTGGCCGAGCTTTTCATGTGGACGGAAGAGGAGTTTCTCAGCCGCACCGAAGGCTCGCCGCTACGCCGTGCCGGCTACGAGCGCTGGCTGCGCAACCTGGCGGTCGGCCTGGGCAATGCGCCCTCGACCATCCCGGTGCTACAGGCCCTGGAGGCGCGTCGCGATCATCCATCGCCGCTGGTGCGCGAGCATGTCGAGTGGGCGCTGGAGCGGCACGGCGCCCTGTAGCCCGGATGAAATCCGGGAATAGCGCCGCCCATTTCCCCGGATTGCATACGGGCGAATTGACGCCTGCATCACGGGTATCGCACGGCGCACCCTACAGGCGAGCTTAGACCTTGAGGAAATGCTCGCGGTAGTGACGCAGCTCGGCGATGGATTCACGAATGTCATCCAGCGCCTGGTGGGTGGCGGTTTTCTGAAAGCTGTCCTTGACCGCTGGCGCCCACATACCGGCCAGGATCTTCAGCGTCGATACGTCCAGGTAGCGGTAGTGAAAGTAGGCTTCCAGCGCCGGCATGTACTTGTAGAGGAAGCGGCGATCCTGGCCAATGCTGTTGCCGCAGATGGGTGACTTGCCCTTGGGCACCCACTGCTCGAGGAAGGCGATGGTCTGTGCTTCGGCCGCCGCCGTGTCGATCTTGCTCTCACGTACGCGCTGGGTCAGGCCGCTCTGGCCATGGGTACGGGTGTTCCATTCGTCCATACCGGCCAGGGCCGCGTCGCTCTGGTGAACGGCGATCACCGGGCCTTCGGCCAGCACGTTCAGCTCGCTGTCGGTGACGATGGTGGCCATCTCGATGATCACATCGCGCTCCGGCTCCAGCCCGGTCATTTCCAGGTCGATCCAGATCAGGTTGTTGGGGTTTTGCATGGTTAGGCTCCTTGGCTCAGGCGCCAAGTCTAGCGGATCTCGGCGCCCCGCATCTGCCAGAGCAACAGCGACGTTTGCCGCCCTTCGTTGACGTCGAGCGCGCGATCAGCCGGCACGCCCGGAATCTCGAAGGTGTTGCTGATCAGCCAGCTACCGGCGTGCATCTCGACGTGCGCCTTGGCCCACAGACGCGGCATCGGCACCGGCGAGAGAAAGCAGTAGACGACATCGAAATCGCCAAGCTCGACCTGCCACAAACTCCGATAACGAATGCTGCAGTTCTCCTGCAGCAGGCAGCGCAGCCAGGCGAATGCGAAGAGCAGGGGCGCCGTTTCGACACCGACGAACTGCCCGCGCGGAAACCGTCTGGCCAGCTGCAGCAGCGTACCTGCAGTACCACACCCCAGATCGACGAAGCGCAGCGGCAACTCACGCTCGCTCAAACACTGCAGCAGGCGTTGTTGCGCCTTGCGTCCACTCAGGTAGAGCGGCACCTGTTCGCGCAGGCTGTTCCAGTTGACCAGTAGCAACAGCACGAAGCCCAGCAGGAACAGCCAGGCCGGCAAATCGGCGCGCTGCGTCACCAGCAGTGCGGGCAGGAACGCCAGATTGATCCACCACCACCAACGTGACAGCCCCAGGCGCCAGCCGATCCCGGCAGCCACGACACCTTGCAGCAGCGCCACCGAAAACAGCGACATGCGCCAGGGCAGCAACGCCAGCAGATAGACCAGCACCACCACCAGCGCCAAGGCCAGGCCCTGCGCCAAAAGAGCGCGCAATAACGGTAGCCGCAGCACCGCTCGTCCCTCGCCTGTCGTCATTCCCAACCTCTGTTCCTGACAGCCGAATGGCCGCCGAGCGCTCATGCTAAACTCGCCGCGATCAACACTCCACTACCCGGATGCTCCATGGCCAAACGCCAACTCAACCGCCGCCAGAACTGGCGGATCGAAAAGATTCAAGGCGAACGCGCTGCCCGCGCCGCCAAGCGTGAATCACGGGCAATGGAAGCATTGGAAGGCGGCGACCTCGGGCCGGAACAGACCGGTCTGGTGATCGCCCACTTTGGCGTACAGGTAGAAATTGAAGGCTTGCAGGGCGAACTGGCCGGCCAGGTGTTTCGCTGCCACCTGCGTGCCAACCTGCCGGCGCTGGTCACCGGCGATCAGGTGGTCTGGCGTCCCGGCAATCAGGGTGATGGTGTCATCGTCGCGCAACTGCCGCGAAACAGCGAGCTGTGTCGCCCCGACATGCGCGGCCAACTCAAGCCGGTGGCGGCCAACGTCGACCAGATTGTCATCGTCTTCGCGCCACTGCCCGAGCCGCACGCCAACCTGATCGACCGTTATCTGGTAGCTGCCGAGCACGCGGGCATTCGCCCGCTGCTGCTGCTGAACAAGGCCGATCTGATCGATGAGCAGAACCAGGTGGCGCTGGACGCCCTGCTCAGGGTCTATCGAGAGCTCGAGTATCCGCTGCTGGAGGTCTCGGCCCATCAGGGCGATGGCATGGAGCAGCTGAAAAGCCGCCTGAACGGAAACGTCAGCGTATTCGTGGGCCAATCCGGCGTAGGCAAGTCATCCTTGGTCAACAGCCTGCTGCCCGGTGTCGATACGCGTGTCGGCGCGCTGTCGGAGCTAACCGGCAAGGGCACACACACCACCACCACCGCACGGCTTTTCCACTTTCCCGGAGGCGGTCAACTGATCGATTCCCCCGGCATTCGCGAATTCGGCCTCGGCCATGTCAGCCGTGATGACGTGGAAGCGGGCTTCATCGAATTCCACGACCTGCTCGGGCGCTGCCGTTTCCGTGACTGCAAGCATGACCGCGAACCCGGTTGTGCGCTGCTGCAGGCGCTCGAGGACGGGCGCATTCAGGCGCAGCGCATGGCCAGCTACCGCCATATACTTGCCAGCCTGCCAGACGACGGCTACTGATTGCCCAGCTGATCGAACTGCAGGGCGCCTTCTTCGAAGATATTCAGGCGTTGCTGCAGTTGCTCTGGCGCCAGCGGTTCGCTCGTCGCGTCCGCCGGTGCCTCGCCTGGCGCGGGCACGGGCGCAGCCCCTTCCTCGACACCTTGTTCGCCCTCGATGGCGCGCTGCGCCTTCTTGGTCAGCACGACGATATCGATGCGCCGATTGACGGGATTGAATGGGTCCTCGCGGTCGAACAAAGCCGACGAGGCATAGCCGACCACCCGCGCCACCTGCTCGTCCGCATACCCGCCCGCCACCAGCGTGCGCCTCGCCGCGTTGGCACGATTGGATGACAGCTCCCAGTTGCCGAAATCACCGCGCCCTACGAACGGCTTGGCATCGGTATGACCGCTGATACTGATCTTGTTCGGCACCGCGCGAATGGTATCGGCCATGGCCAGCAGGATGTCTTCGAAATAGGGCTGCAGGTCGGCACTGCCGAGGGCGAACATCGGTCGGTTCTCGGCGTCCATGATCTGGATGCGCAGGCCGTCCTGGGTGATTTCGAACAGTATCTGGTCCTTGAAGCGCTGCAGCTCGGGATTTTCCTCGACCTTGTTCTGCAGCTCCTGCAACAGCAGCTCCAGACGCTCCTGCTCCATCTTTTCAGCCAGGGTTTCGATCTGATCGGTGCTGACGCCAACCTCATCCGGTTGACTCTCCGGCGTCTCGGAAATATCCGGATTGAGGGTGCGCTCTGGCGCTGGCGTGGGCGTGCCGCCCAGGTCGATGGCGTACGGGCTGGCACTCTCGGTGAAACCGATCGGGTCCTGGAAATAGCCGGAAATGGCTTTCTTCTGTTCCGGAGTGGCCGATGTCATCAGCCACATGACCAGGAAGAACGCCATCATGGCGGTTGCGAAGTCGGCAAACGCGATCTTCCAGGCACCGCCATGATGGCCGCCAGCGGTCTTCTTGACCCGCTTGACGATGATGGGTTGGTTGTTTTCCATGGCTTAGCTGCCGCGCATGGCCTGTTCGAGCTCGCTGAAGCTCGGACGATGCGCCGGATACAGCACCTTGCGCCCGAACTCCACGGCCAGTGTCGGCGGCATGCCCGAGGCAGAAGCGACCAGGGTCGCCTTGATCGCTTCGTAAAGGTTCAGTTCTTCCTTGGCATCATGCTCCAGGGCGTTCGACAACGGGCCGAAGAAACCGTACGAAGCGAGAATGCCGAGGAAGGTGCCGACCAGGGCAGTACCCACCTTTTCACCGATCTGTGCGTTATCCGCTTCTGCCAGGATCGACATGGTGATCACGATACCCAGCACGGCCGCGACGATACCCATGGCCGGCATGCCGTCGGCGACCTTGGCCACGGCGTGCGCCGGGTGCTCCACTTCCTCCTTGAGGCTGGCCAGTTCCATGTCGAACAGACCTTCCAGTTCGTGCGGAGCCATGTTGCCGGAAGACATGATGCGCAGGTAATCGCAGATGAACGCGGTCATCCGCGCGTCCTTGAGCACGCCGGGATACTTGCTGAAGATCGGGCTGGCGTTGGGATCTTCGATGTCCGCTTCGATGGCCATCATGCCCTCGCGGCGACTCTTGTTGAGGATCTCGTACAGCAGCTTGAGCACTTCGAGGTAATAAGCGTGGGTGAAGCGACTGCCGAACATGCTCAGCGACTTCTTGAACACCGTCATGAACATGCTGCCCGGGTTGGCCTGCAGAAATGCCCCCAGCGCCGCGCCACCAATGATCAGAACCTCGAAGGGGTGGATCAATGCCATGAACTTCCCGCCCGAGAGTATGAACCCGCCGAGCACACAGCCAAAGACGACAATGATGCCTAAGATTTTTACCATGGAATAAACGCTTGCAGAGCCTAGTGGATGGGTTATTGAAAACAACCCTTCTAATTATCGGAACTTATACGCCAGACTATAGCCAGTTATGGTCAAAAGCCAGTTCGACTCGAGCCAATATGCCGACGTCAAAGTCTCTGCCACGCACTCTGGACGCCTGGGTACAACACCTGGGCAAGTTGCCACTGCCTATCGAGCAGCAGCAGCATTTGCGCCTGCGTCGCATCCTGGGAGACAGCCGCCGAACCTGGCGTGAAATTGCCGAGGCGATAGAATGCAGCCCCTCCTTCGCCCTGCAGGTGCTGCGCGAGGCAAACCAATCGAGCAACAGCCTCAGCGATCCAGCCGAGAGCGTCGAAACCGCGCTGTCGCGCCTGGGCCTGAGCCGCTGCGAGGCTCTTCTCAATCAGGCACCTGCCCTGCCAGAGCACGACATCCCTCTGCCATTCAAGCAGATTTTGCTGATCAGTCAGCATGCCAGCCAACAGGCTCGCGGCCTGTTCGGCGCACGCCTGGCGCGCCTGTGGAACGAGCTGCATGGTTGCAGCCTGCTGTTTCTGGCGCCGATCTGGCCATTGCTGTGTGCCCATCCACAGCTGTTCGAAGCCTGGGAGCAACGTGTGCTGCTCAAGGGTGAGCGACCCGCTGCAGTCGAGAAAGAGCTGCTCGGCGTCACCCTGATTCAGTTGTGCGTCAAACTGGCCGAGCGCTGGCGACTGCCGGAGTGGATCGTGCGCGGCTACCGCCTGCTCGAGCGTGATCGGCGCCAACTGGTCCGGGCGCTGCACATCGCACGCGACAATGAACACCCGCTACATCAGCAGCAGATGCTCGACGCCGACATCCCCCTGCGGCACTGGCTCACCCATCCGAGCAATTGCGTGCTGCTGGCCAACGGCCTGGCAGTGTCCGCTCACCATGCCTGGGATACCGCGCACAGCCTGCGCTGGCAGCGCCTTACCGGACTTTATCTGCAGATACCTCTGAGCGAGCTGCAACAGCAAGTGCACCAGCACGCCGTGAGCAGCGCCCGCCTGATTCACGATCACGCGCTGTGGCACCCGGCCCAGGCACTGATCTGGCCATGGGACGCCCATCGCCTGACACCAGCCGTTGCCACCGCAGCGCCACCCCAGCGCGATGACCTTGCCACCTGGCGTCAGCACTGTGCACGCCTGCTCGCCGAACCCAGCACCTTTGCCAACGTGCCGCAGCTGACCGCCTGCGCTCGCGACGCCTTGCAGGCCTGCGGCCTGAAACGCGTCCTGCTGCTGCTTGCCGATCGCCAGCACACCCGCCTGCAAACCCAGCAACAGGTGGGGCTCGATGCCAGCGCGGCCACCCTCAGCCTCGACCCGGCACAAAGCCAGGTGTTGAAACGCCTGCTCAGCACGCCGGGGCAACTGCGCCTGACGCCCGGCAACGTGGCGCAGTTTTCAGCACTGCTGCCGGGCAACCTCAAGGCCCTGTTCCCCAGCGAGCATCTGCTGCTGCGTTCCGTAGCCAACAACGGTCGGGTGGTGATGCTGGTCGTGGCCGATCAGGACGGCCAACCGCTCAATGACGTCTGCCTGCAGGCGTTCGGCAAGACCGTGCAGTGCATCGAACGCGCACTGGGCAGCTTTTCCAGGCGCGGGCGCTGAAGCGCTCTGTTTCCGCTACAATCGACCTCTTTTCATTCAGGGAGGCCGTCATGTCCGCCTTCGACAACTTGCCACTGGTGATCGAGCCTGCCCAACTGGCCGAACGCCTGGATGCAGACGACCTGATCCTGCTCGATCTGAGCAGTGCGGCGCGCTATGCCGCCGGCCACATTCCGGGCGCGCGCTGGGTGGATGCCAAGCGCACGCAACTGGGCGTGCCACCCGCTCCCGGCCTGTTACCCGAGCGAGCGCAGCTCGAAGCGCTGTTCGCCGATATCGGTCACCGTGCGGATGCCACTTATGTGGTCTACGACGATGAGGGCGGCCCCTGGGCCGGTCGTTTCATCTGGCTGCTCGACGTGATCGGCCATCAGCGTTACCACTTCCTCAATGGCGGCCTGCCGGCCTGGATCAGCGATGGCCTCGAACTGAGCCAGGAACAGCCCGCAGTGACCCGCACCCAGGTATCGCTGACGCTGAGCGATGCCCCCACCGCCACCCGCGAGTACCTGCAATCGCGCCTGGATGCTGCCGACCTGGCCATCTGGGACGTGCGCGCTGCGGACGAATACCGCGGCGAAAAACTGAGCTCCGCGCGTGGCGGGCACATCCCCGGCGCCACCCATTTCGAGTGGACCGCTGGCATGGACCCGCAACGCGGCATGCGCATCCGCACGGATATCGCCGACGTCTTGCAAGGCCTGGGCATCACGCCGGACAAGGAAGTGATCACTCACTGCCAGACGCACCGCCGCTCCGGCTTCAGCTACGTGGTCGCCAAGGCGCTCGGTTACCCGCGTGTAAAGGCCTACGCAGGCTCGTGGTCCGAGTGGGGCAACCTGCCTGATACGCCAATCGAACGCTGAGCCCGTCGACCATTCAGTTGCATCCGGCCTGGCCACGCCAGCGCCGGCTCAGAACCTTCAAGGAAACACGATGAAACAACGTCTTTTTATTCTCAGCCAATACCTGCTGCCTCATCACCTGCTGTCGCGCCTGATCGGCTGCGTTGCCGAATGCCGTATCGGCTGGCTGAAGAATCCGCTGATCTCGTGGTTCGCCAAGCAGTACCAGGTCAACATGAGCGAAGCGCAAGTCGAGGACCTGCGTGCTTACGAACATTTCAACGCATTCTTCACCCGCGCCCTGAAAGACGGCGCGCGCCCGCTGGATGAAGCCCCCGGTGCCATTCTCAGCCCGGCCGACGGGGCGATCAGCCAACTCGGCGCCATCGAGCACGGCCGCATCTTCCAGGCCAAGGGCCATAGCTTCAGCGCTGTCGAACTGCTCGGTGGCGACGCCGAACGCGCAGCGCCGTTCATGGGTGGCCAGTTCGCCACCGTGTACCTCTCACCAAAGGACTACCACCGCGTCCATATGCCGCTGGGCGGCACGCTGAAAGAAATGGTCTACGTGCCGGGCCGCCTGTTCTCGGTCAACCAGACCACCGCGGAAAATGTGCCGGAACTGTTTGCCCGCAACGAGCGCGTGGTCTGCCTGTTCGACACCGAGCGCGGACCGATGGCGGTGGTACTGGTGGGCGCGATGATCGTCGCCAGCGTCGAGACGGTATGGGCCGGCCTGGTCACGCCGCCCAAGCGCGAGCTCAAGAGCACCCGCTATGACGCGCAGGCGCGCGGGCCGATCGAACTGGCCAAGGGCGCAGAAATGGGGCGTTTCAAACTGGGCTCCACGGCCATCGTCCTGTTCGGCCCGAATCAGGTGCAATGGGCCCAGGAGCTGGACGCTGGCAGCCCGGTGCGCATGGGCCAGCTGATGGGCACGGCTCAGGACTGAGCCGCTGAGAAAAGGAACCCGCAGCTCGACCGTTCGGTCATGGATCCGTACTCTGGCGAGGCAGCCCGTCCGCGCGGACGGGCTGCCAGCGCAGGCAGATACTGCTAGAGTTCGAAAGACTATTACTAGAGCCGCTTGGCATTGCGTGGCCGGAGTATCCGAGTTTGATGGATAGACAGAGTACCCACCTTCAACTGTTGCGCGTTCCCACGCCGAGCAAGCAGAGCCTGAGTTTCTGCGACGGCAGTCCCCGCGATCTGAAACGCTGGATCGCAGGGCTACCCAAGGCGAACATCGGCGAAACCGCGCGTCAGTTGTATCAGAGCCTGGTGGAACTCAATCAATTCCTCACCCCCTCGGAAAACCGCCTGCAGCTGCTCGAGTTGCTGCGCCCGGAAGTCAGCTTCGTCTGCCAACACCTGGAGCGTCATTTTCTCAACCAGGCCATCGTTCTCGACGAGCGCCCGCGCAAGGTAGCCAACCTGTGCCAGGCGCTGCAGAACCACCTGGCAGTCGGCTATAAGCTGATCATCTCCCGCGTGATCACCCGCAGCGGCAAGGATCGCGACCAACTGCTCGCCGTCTCCCTGCAGCGCGCCAGCCACAGCCTGTGCAGCCCGCTGATTCGTGCCAGCCAGCTGTACTGCCCGGTCCCGGAAGGACTCTGGCTGGAGCTGCACCAGCTCTACCAGATTGCCTGCGAGCAGCGCCTGCAGCGCCAGGTCATTCGTGACCCGCTGGCCCGTCACACCCAGGGCCTGAGCACCGAACAGTCCTACGTGACCGCACTGCTGCTGGGCTGTGCGCGCACCAACCAGATGCGTCAGAACGGCATCGCCCGCCTGGCGCAAGCGCTGGAACCCTGGAGCGCGCTGGTCAAGCTGCTGCCAGGCGACCATGCCGACAGCCTGTTCGTGCTGGCGCCGCAGGTCGACGGCCCGCCGCGCTACAAGTCGTTGTATCAGAGCAGCGAATTGCACCACCTGCTGGGTATCGACACGCAGCCGCTGGTCGATGCCATCAAGGAATACCTGGAGCTCCCCGAAGAAGAGCGCAGCAAATCGCGCCTGATGATCCCGGAGGGCATCACCCTCGATCTGCTGCAGCATGTTGCCGCAGCCTGGGGCGACATCGCCGAGCGCACCTTCCAGCGCACACCTGGGCAAGGCAGCCTGACCCTGTGCATCGGCATGACCGCGCTGCATTTCTTCCTCTCCGGATGCTGCTCGTTCGCCGAAGTACTCAAGCGTCCGGTCGAGCTGGGCGCTGCGGTGTTCAAGCCTTCCACGGGCGAGCCTGATGTCTGGTCGAACGCCTTCGATGCCCAGCGCAATGCGACTGACGAAATCCACTTCGAAGAGATTCAGTACACCAAGGTAACCCCGGGTGAACAGGCGCAACCTGAGAACAATGGCGAGAGTTACCCGACCTTCCCCCTGCCCATCGTCAATCACAGCCCCGGCGGCTACTGCCTGTCCTGGCCCAAGGACGTCCCCAGCCAACTGCAGGCCGGTGAGCTGCTGGGCGTACAAGACAACCCCAGCCAGGGCTGGAGCGTGGCCATCGTGCGCTGGATTCGTCAGGTTCGTGGCGGCGGCACGCAGATGGGTATCGAGCTGATCGCGCCGCACGCGCGCCCCTGTGGCCTGCAGTTGTTGCGCAAGGCCGAGCAGAACAGCCAGTACCTGCGCGCCCTGCTGCTACCGGAAATCAGCGCCATTTCTCGCCCCGCCAGCCTGATCACCCCGCGCCTGCCATTCCAGGAGGGCAGCAAGGTACTGATCAACGACCACGGCGAGGAACACCGCGCCCTGCTCACCCGCAGGCAGGTCAGCACCGGCAGCTTCAGCCAGTTCGAGTATCGCCGCGTGGGCGAAGAAGAAGGTGCGCCCGGGACACCGGTCACAGCCTCGCAAAGCCAGAAGCCTGCAGGGGAGGAAGATTTTGACTCGCTCTGGAAGTCGCTGTAGGCTCCGGCGGACTCACCATTTGTCGCCTTTTCGCGTCCGTTCGGCGCGGTAATGACCCCTCTATGGCCATCGAAAAAAAAACCATCCGCCTGCTGATTCTCGAAGACTCGCAGAACGAGGCTGAGCGCCTAGTCAGTCTGTTCCGCAACGCCGGGCATGCTACTCGCGTGCATCGTCTGACCTCCAGCGATGACCTGACCGAGACACTGCAACAGACCTGGGACCTGCTGATCTGCGCAGCGAGCAGCGAGCATCTCGACCCGAGCGAGGCGATCAGCGCCATCCGCCGCCAGGCCAAGGACATCCCAGTCATCCAACTGGTCGAGGAAAACGATTCCGAGAGCATCACCGAAGCCCTGTTGTTCGGCGCGCAAGACGCCCTGCCGCAAGGCGAGGACGAACGCCTGGTGTTGGTAGCCAAGCGCGAGCTGGCCAACCTCGAGGAGCGTCGCGCCCGTCGTGCCGCCGAAGTGGCATTGCGCGAAGCGGAGAAACGCTGCCAGCTGTTGCTGGAAAGCTCGGTGGACGCCATCACCTACGTCCACGACGGCATGCACATCTATGCCAACCGGGCCTATCTCGAGCTGTTCAGCTACGAGGATGGCGAAGAGCTGGAAGGCATGCCGATGATCGACCTGATCGCCAGTGCCGATCACGCTGCGTTCAAGGATTTCCTGAAGAACTACCAGAGCGCCGAAGGCAATGCCGAGCTCAATTGCCAGGGCGTACGTGCCGATGGCAGCAGCTTCGCCG
Source organism: Pseudomonas sp. (assembly GCF_048269965.1). GTDB lineage: Bacteria > Pseudomonadota > Gammaproteobacteria > Pseudomonadales > Pseudomonadaceae > Aquipseudomonas. Next base: position 132,394 of record NZ_JBLWTV010000010.1, read on the forward strand.
CGCAAATGACCTTCTCCCCCGCCACCTATGATGGCGAGCCGTGCATTCAGGTGGTGATCCGCGCGGAAACCTCCAATGCCGAACTGGAAGAGAAACTGCGCGAGATCAGCAGCCAGGATCTGGTCACCGGCCTGTTCAACCGCAACCACTTCCTCGAGTTGATGGACAACGCTGCCGAGCGCGCCGTCAACACCGGTCAGCCCTCGACCCTGGCGTATATCCGTGTCGACCGTTACGCCAGCATGCAGGGCGAGATCGGCCTGGCTGGCATCGACCTGCTGCTGACCGACCTGGCCGGCCTGCTGCGCGCACATTTCCCGGCGGACACCCAGCTGGCCCGCTTCGGTGACGACGTGTTCGCCGCCCTGCTCCCGGGCCAGTCGCCCGAGCAGTGCCAAGCCAGCCTGGCGCCCCTGCTGAAGAAAGTCGAAGCCCACCTGTTCGATGTCAGCGGGCGCACCGCCCAGACCACGCTGTCGATTGGCGTCGCCGGCCTTAGCGAGAAGACCGCCAAGGCGCAGGAAGTCATCGATCGCGCGCACCGCTGTGCCGACGAGCTCAGTGACGGCAATGCCATCAAAGTGTTCAACCCGGCCGATGAGCTCGCCGCAGCGGCCAACCGCGGCAGCCTGCTGGCGATGGTGCAACAGGCGCTGGAGAACAACAGCTTCCGGCTGCTGTTCCAGCCGATCATCAGCCTGCGTGGCGATGCCCACGAACACTACGAAGTGCTGCTGCGCCTGCTCAATCCTCAGGGTACGGAGGTGCCGCCGCTGGAGTTCCTCGCCGCCGCCAAGGATGCCGGCCTCGGCGAGAAGATCGACCGCTGGGTGATCCTCAACTCGATCAAGCTGCTGGCAGACCACCGCTCCAGAGGCCATAACACGCGCCTGTTCGTACACCTGTCCAGCGCCAGCCTGCAGGACCAGACGCTGCTGCCCTGGCTCAGCGTGGCACTCAAGGCCGCACGCCTGCCATCGGACTCACTGGTGTTCCAGTTCAGCGAGCCGGACGCCATTGCCTACCTGAAGCAGGCCAAGGCGCTGACCCAGGGCCTGGCGGAACTGCATTGCAAGGTGGCCTTGAGTCAGTTCGGCTGCGCGCTGAACCCGTTCAACACGCTCAAGCATCTGCAAGTGGACTTCGTGAAAGTCGATGGTTCGTTCTCCCAGGACCTGAGCAATGCAGAGAACCAGGAAGCGCTGAAAACCCTGCTCAGCAGCTTGCATGCCCAGGCCAAGCTGACCATCGTGCCCTTCGTCGAAAGTGCCAGCGTCCTGGCCACGCTGTGGCAGGCCGGGGTCAACTTCATTCAGGGTTACTACCTGCAGGGTCCGAGCCAGTCGATGGACTACGACTTCTCGGCCGGCGACGAATGAGTCACGCCGACGAAAAAGCCGCCTGAACAGGCGGCTTTTTCATATCCGACGCAGCGCCGATGCTTATTCCTGCCCCTCGCGATCACGAAAGCCGAGCAGATACAGAATGCCGTCCAGGCCCAGGGTGGAGATCGCCTGCTTGGCCGATTGCTTGACCAGCGGCTTGGCGCGGAAGGCCACGCCGAGACCGGCCAGGCCGAGCATCGGCAGGTCGTTGGCGCCATCGCCGACGGCGATGGTCTGCTCCAGTTGCAAACCTTCCTTCTGCGCCAGTTCGCGCAGCAGATCGGCCTTGCGCTGCGCATCGACGATGGGCTCGACGGCCACGCCGGTGACCTTGCCGTTCTCGATCTGCAGTTCGTTGGCGAACACGTAGTCGATACCCAGCTTGGCCTGCAGTTGCTTGGCAAAGTAAGTGAAGCCGCCAGAGAGAATCGCGGTCTTGTAGCCCAGACGCTTGAGTTCGGCGAACAGCACCTCGGCGCCTTCGGTCAGACGCAGGGACGCACCGATCTCCTCCAGCACGTCTTCCGACAGACCCTGCAGCAAGCCCAGACGCTCCTTGAAGCTGGCACTGAAATCCAGCTCGCCACGCATGGCACGCTCGGTGATCTCGGCCACCTGCTCGCCAACACCAGCGGCCTTGGCCAGCTCATCGATCACCTCGGCCTCGATCAGCGTCGAGTCCATGTCGAACACCGCCAGACGGCGATTACGGCGGAACACCGAGTCGCGCTGGAAGGCGATGTCGACGTTGAGCTCCTGCGCCACACTGAGGAATTCGGCGCGCAGGGCCACGGGATCGGCCGGCTCGCCACGCACGGAAAACTCGATGCAGCCCTTGCCCTGTTCAGCCGGCATATCCAGCGGCATGCGCCCGGAAAGGCGATCGATATGATCGATGTTCAAGCCGTACTTGGCGGTGATCGCACTGACCCGCTGCAGCTGCTCGGCGCTGACCTTGCGCGTCAGCAACGTCACGATATGGCGGGCCTTGCCCTGGCCACCGACCCACTGGCGGTAGTCGTCTTCGGAAACCGGGGTGAAACGTACCTGCTGATCGAGCTCGTAGGCGGTGAACAGCAGATCCTTGAGCACGGACTGGGAGCGACCGTTGTCGGGGATCTCGATGAGGATGCCGAACGACAGGGTGTCGTGGATCACCGCCTGGCCAATGTCGAGGATGTTCACCCCCCCCTGAGCCAGCACGCCGGTGATGGCTGCGGTAAGTCCGGGGCGATCCTCGCCGGTGATATTGATCAGGACGATTTCGCGCAAGACGCACCCTCCAAGGCAAACGATTGAGGCAGGCAAGCGGCGAATTGGCCACTGACCGACGAAAAGGCGCACATTCTACCCAGTTTCCCGTCGATCCGGGCAGCCACGCGCTTTGCCCGCCCCAGGCCGCTCGCTATACTGCGCGGCAACTTCAGTCGACAAGAGCCGTGCTCCTGTGAACCGGCCTGCGCCCGTCAAACCCGACAATTTCTTCATCCTGATCTTTCACGCGCTGCGTCAGCGGCGGGTGCCCCTGGTACTGCGCATAGCCAGCCACAGCCTGCTGCTGGTGGCACTGGCCATGGTCATCTATGCCTGGGTCATGGGCATGCAGTTCAAGCAGGCCATGCAGCAGCAGGCCGATGCACTGGGCCAGGCGCTGATCACCCAGACGGCGGCCTCGGCCACCGAACTGCTGGTGTCCAACGACATTCTCAGCCTCAACGTACTGCTGAACAATCTGGCGAAAAACCCGCTGGTGGCCCATGCGGCCATCTACAGCGTGGACAGTCGCATCCTCGCCGAAGCCGGCGCGCGCCCGACACGCAGCGTGCTGGGTGAAAGCGAAGGCTTGTACTCCACCTCCATCACCTTCCAGGAAGTGATGGCCGGACAGTTGCGCATCAACCTGGACATGAGCCAGTTTCAGCAGCCGATGACCATCAGCCTGCAGAGCATGGGCATCCTCAGCCTGATTCTGCTGGCCCTGACCTTGTCCCTGAGCATGCGCCTCGGCCGGCATATTTCCACGCCACTGCTGCAGATGCGCCTATGGCTGCGCGACCCTGACGATCCTGCGCCGGGCGCCGGGCGCAACGACGAGATCGGTGATCTGGCGCGCCAGCTGCAGGCGCGTCTGGTACCGGAAAAACCGGAGCCCGAGCAAGAACTGGATGACGAACAACTGCTCGATGACAGCGAGGACTATCTGCACGAAGAAGACGACGAGCGCTTCGACGAGCAGGATGAGAGCACGGCCGAGCATGCCCTCGATGAAGCGGAGATCAGCGATGAGCATGGCGATGACGAGCCGCTCAAGCCCTGGCCCGACACGATAGAGCCGGATGATCCCTTCGCCGATCTGCGTGACCAGTCCGCAGCGCCTGCGCCGGTCGCCAAGGCGCCGCGCCCATCGCAAGCCAGCGCCGTACTGGCCATTCAGCTCGGCGCCCAGGAACAGCTTCGGCGCCTGCCGCGTACGCGCCTGCTGGACCTGCTGGATCGTTATCGGGGCTGCCTGGAACAGGCTGCTGCGCTCTATCAGGGACAACTGCACACGCTCAAGGACGGCAGCAGCCTGATGCTGTTCCATGAGCGCGAATGCGCTGAGGACTACCTGACCCACGCGATCTGCTGTGGCGAGCTGATGCGCGCCCTGGGCCATGCCCTGCAGATCGAGGTCGCCGACAGCGGCATCACGCTGCAACTGCAGCTGGGGCTGACCCTGGGCAGCGACCTGGAAGAGCTGGGCCAGGCCGACCTGCTGCTCAGCGACAGCGCCCTGGACGCCCTGGCGTTGTCGCAGCACAGTCGCAACCTGCTGCTGGTCGAGCAACGCGTCGCCCAGGATGCCCTGGTCCGCCAGCGCGCCCGCATCCGTCCGATTGCCAGCCCGGAAGGTGCCAGCTGCGTGGAGCGCCTGCTCGATCCTTATCCGGCCCTGCTGGAGCGACAGCTGACGCGCATGCACGAGAGCCGAGCGTGAAAGCGGCGAAGCTCATGTAGGGCGGGAGCAACCCGCCAGACGGCCAACGGCGGGTTGCACCCGCCCTATGCGCTGGCCAAGGCGCGCCGCTGCGGCGGCTTGACACCGTAGCGCTGCAACCAGTCCTTCCAGCGAATCCGCTCATCGCGCACCAGCCAACCATCCTGTTCGGCAAAACTCTCCGACAGCCACACCCCTCGGGTACTGGCGGGCAGCAGCTCGCCCTTGCGCAGGGTGAACAACCCACCACTGGGCGCACCGCGCTGCAATGCCAGCAGATAGATATCCGGCCGACGACGCTCCAGACGCGCCACCAGGCGACCGTCTTCCAGGCATTCGTCGACATGGAACAGGCTCAGTTGCCGGGCATCGCGCGGCAGCTCCAGGCTCAGGTCATAGACCAGCTGCAAGGATGCGGTAGGCAGATGCACGTAGGCGCGCGGGCGCTCGAGCAAGGTCAGGTTGCCGCACTGTACCGGCCGTGCAGCGCCGGACAGCGGGCTGAGGCGAAAATGGCTCGACTCGCGATAACGCAGCGCGCCCTGATAGGGCGTGGGCAACCAGGTATCGGCGAAACGCCCGCTCAGCCAGCCATCGGCGCTCTCCAGCAGGCACTCCTCGGCGACCTCCTGAATGGCGGTGAGCAATGGCAGGTTGAGCTCATGCGCCGGCACATAACCGGAAATCAGCTTGAGCACGGTGTCGCCGCGATCCGGGCGGCGCTGACGCACCAGCAGCCAGTAGTCGCGCCCGTGCAGACGCAGGGTCAGGCGCACGGAAACACCGAGGTTGGCCAGCTCGACGGAAAACCGCGAGCTGTCCGCCACGTCGATCGGGCGGCGACGCTCGAGCATCTGCTGGAAATTCAGGGGCTGTCCCAGGCTCTGGTAGCTCAGGCCATCAGGGCCGGCTTCGACGAACAGCGGCAGGGTCTTGAAGTTACTCGGGTCCTTGCGGATCAGCGTACGCGGCATCTCGACTCCTTGTTCCGGCTGGGCGTGAGGCGGCTCGGCAGCGAGCGCTCACGCGAGGGTCAGGTTGAAGCGAAAACCGCTCAAGGCTGCCCCAAGCCGACCACCCAGCACAACCCGAGGCTGTAAGAGGACGTGACCGGGGGCCTCAGCGGATGCCCTGCAAAACCGCCGCGACTGTCGCGACATTGGCCGCCAGGTGCGCGGGCGTGATGGTGCCGACGATGGCGCTGCTGACGCCCGGATGAGCGAAGATCAGCTCGAAGCTGGCGCGTACCGGGTCGACACCTTCGGCCAGGCAGGCATGCCCGCTGGCCAGCGCCTTCTTGATCAGAATGCCCTTGGCGTGACTGGCAGCGTAGTCCAGTACCGGCTTCTCGCCCTGTTCGCTCAGGTTATACGTGACCATGGCGCAGTCACCTTGTTCCAGCGCCAGCAGCCCGCCCTCGACGGTCTTGCCGGAAAGGCCATAGGCGAGGATCTTGCCCTCGCGCTTGAGCTCGGCCAGCGTCTCGTACACACCTGACTCGCGCAGCACGGCGAGATCGTTGCCGTCGGAATGCACCAGTAGCAGATCGATACGGTCGGTCTCCAGGCGTTTGAGGCTGCGCTCGACCGAGAGGCGAGTATGCGCGGGGGAGAAATCGAAGTGCGACTGTCCCTGCTCGAACTCTTCGCCGGTCTTGCTGATGATCACCCACTCATCACGCTGACCACGCAGCAGCGGGCCGAGGCGTTGCTCGCTGAGGCCGTAGGCCGGCGCGGTATCGATCAGGTTGATGCCCAGCTCGCGGGCCTGCTGCAACAAGGCCAGCGCCTGCGCATCGTCAGGAATGGTGAAGCCGTTGGGGTACTTCACGCCCTGGTCACGACCGAGCTTGACCGTGCCGAGCCCCAGCGGCGAAACCCGCAAGCCGGTGGAGCCCAGCGGACGATGCAGCTCGTGCAGGGTGCTCATGGCAGCAATGCCTCCCACACCGGCTGCCCCAGCGCTGGGCGCGGCAGTTCAGGCAATGGTGCATGGCCAGATGGCTGCAGGTTATCGCGCTGCAGAGCCGCGAGTACGCGGTCAGCAAAGTCCGGCGCCAGCGCCAGCTTGGTCGGCCAGCCCACCAGCAGGCGCTGTTGCTCGGCGAGAAAGGCATTGTCCGGGCGCACCAGGCCCGACTGCGCGGGCTCGGCGCGATCCACACGCAATGTGGCCCAGCGGGTCTGGCTCTGGTCGACCCAAGGCAGCAGCGCCGCCATTTCCTTTTGCGCGGCCTGAATCTGTGCAGTTTCGTCGCGCGCGACGCCGTCAGCCTCAGCCAGGTCGCCACCGAGGTACCAGACCCACTGCCCATCGGCCGCCGGATGGGTGGTCACGGTGACCCGAGGCTTGGGCCCAGCGCCGAGGCAATGCGCGTACAACGGTTTCAGCGCCGGCCCCTTGGCCAGCACCATATGCAGGGGGCGCAACTGCTGCGCGGGCTGTTCGACGCCCAGCGCGGCGAGCAGCTCGGCATTGCCGGCCCCCGCGCTGAGCACCACGCGCTGCGCACGAATCTCGCGACCGTCGACGGCCAGCCCACACAGCTCGCCATTGACCTGCAGCGGTTCGATACGCTCGGCGGCCAGCAGGCTGTCGCCGGCCAGTTCAGCCAGGCGTGCGATCAGGCTCGGCACATCGAGCACCAGCTCGGCGAGGCGATAGACCTTGCCCTTGAATTTCGGGTGCTGCAGCGCCGGCGGCAATTGCTCGCCCTTGACCTGATCGACACGGCCGCGCACGGCCTTGCTGGCGAAGAAACTGGTGAGGTTGCCGGCCAGGGTGCCGGGCGACCACAGGTAATGCGCGTCGGAAAGAATGCGCACACCGGACAGATCCAGTTCGCCATGGCCCGCCAGCGCCTCGCGCCAGCGTCGCGGCATATCGGCGATGGCCTCGGAGGCACCGGTCAGCGCGCCATGCAGGGCGTATTTGGCACCGCCATGGATGATGCCCTGCGACTTCAGGCTCTGCCCGCCCCCCAGGCTGCCACGCTCGACCAGAACAGTGGCGAAGCCCTGCTGACGCAGGCGTGCATTGAGCCAGAGGCCGGCGATACCGCCGCCGACGATCAGGACATCGGTGCTGAGAGACAGGGACATGAACGGGCCTCGGCGAAGAACAGGCGCGCAGTATAACGGCTTAAGGCAGTACCCGTAGGGTGTGCCATGCGCACCAAGGCCCTCAGCTACGCACGGCCTCAGTGACCGGTGGAGCTGGAGAACAACTGGATCACCACCACGCCACTGACGATCAGCCCCATGCCGAGCACAGCCGGCAGATCGAGTTTCTGCTGATAGATGAACATCGCCGCGATACTGACCAAGACGATGCCCAACCCCGCCCAGATGGCGTAGGCGATGCCCACCGGGATGGTGCGCACCACCAGAATCAGCATCCAGAAGGCGATCGCGTAACCGCCAATCACCAGCAGCAGCGGCAAGGGTTTGCTGAAGCCGTCGATCGCCTTCATCGAGGTGGTGGCGACCACTTCGGCCGCGATGGCAATGGCGAGATAGAGGTATCCGGGCATGATGGCGACTCCTGAAAGATGAGCGCAATTCTAAGTTCTTCCATGATGGGATAAAGTCATTACCTATCTACTTATGAGATAGGTCAGCCATGAACTGGAATCTCGATCAGCTTCAACTGTTCGTCCGTACGGCCGAGAGCCGATCCTTTTCTGCTGCGGCTCGGCAAACCGGACGCGCGCAATCGGCGGTCAGCACCGCCATCGCCCTGCTCGAAAGCGATCTCGGCGTCACCCTCTTCGAACGCAGCAGTGGCCGCCAGCCGCGTCTGACCGAGGCGGGCATCGCGCTGCTGGAGCAGGCCCGCAGCGTGTTGCAGCAGTGCGAGCGACTCGATGGCCGCGCGCTGGGCCTGGCACGCGGCGAGGAAGCGCGCCTGCGCCTGGCGCAGGACGAGGCCATGCCCTACCAGCCGGTGCTGGCCAGCCTGGAAGCCCTGGCCGACGCCTTCCCCTTGCTCGAAGTGCAGCTTTCCAGCGGCGCCCAGGGCGACGTGGCGCGCAAGCTGCTGCAACGCCAGGCCGATCTGGGCCTGCTGTTTCATCACGAGCAGATGCCAAGGGAGCTGGAAAGCCAGCGCCTGGGCACCATCGAGATGGTCACGGTGTGCAGCCCGCAACACCCGCTGGCCGAGCTCGACAGCGTCGAACGCCGTGACCTGGCCGAACACCGTCAGTTGCTGATGACGCCGCAGGACAGCCACTACCCCGGCGGCGAACAGATCAGTCCGCTGGTGTGGCGCGCCGACAGCTTCTACGTCATGGCCGAGCTGGTGATACGCGGCCTTGGCTGGGCCTGGCTGCCGCGCCATGTGGCGCAGTATCCGACCTATCAGGGCCACTTGCAGGAACTGCGTAGCGACTGGGCACCGCTGCCGCTGGTGGTGGAACTGGTCTGCCGTCGCGACGGTGCGCTCGGCCCCGCCGCCAACTGGCTGGCCGACTGCCTGGCGCGTGAACTGCTGCGCCCGCACGCGTGATCCTGCTTCCAGCCGATGGCTGGCGGCGATAAGCTGCGCCCCCATGAACAGACTCCTCTACACCCTGCTGCTGCACCTGGCCCTGCCCCTGATTGCTCTGCGCCTGGCCCTGCGTGCGCGCAAGGCGCCGGCTTACGCTCGGCGTATCGACGAACGTTTCTCCTTCGGCCTGCCTGCGATGAAAGCGGACGGCATCTGGGTGCACGCGGTATCGGTCGGTGAAAGCATCGCCGCCGCGCCGATGATTCGCGCACTGCAGGCGCGCTATCCCGAGCTGCCGATCACCGTGACCTGCATGACACCGACCGGCTCCGAGCGCATCCAGGCGCTGTTCGGTGAGAACGTGCAGCACTGCTACCTGCCCTACGACCTGCCCTGGGCCGCCGCGCGCTTTCTCGATCGCGCACGGCCGCGTCTGGCCGTGGTAATGGAAACCGAGCTGTGGCCGAACCACATCCATCAGTGCGCCAAGCGCGGCATCCCGGTAGCCCTGGCCAACGCGCGCCTGTCCGAGCGCTCGGCACGCGGCTATGCACGCTTTGGCAAACTCACCGCGCCAATGCTTGCCGAACTGTCGCTGATCGCCGTGCAGACCCAGGCCGAGGCGCAGCGTTTTCTCGAGCTGGGCGCTCGCCCTGGCTGCGTGCAAGTCACCGGTTCGATCAAGTTCGACCTGAAGATCGATGCCGAGCTGCTGCAACGCGCCGTCGAGCTGCGTCGCCAGTGGCAGGCCGAGCAGCGCCCGGTCTGGATTGCCGCCAGCACCCACGCGGGCGAAGACGAGATCGTCCTGGCCGCCCATCGCCAGTTGCTGGAGACGCGGCCGGATGCGCTGCTGATCCTGGTGCCACGTCACCCCGAACGGTTCAACGCGGTCCATGAGCAGTGCATCAGTGAAGGGCTGACGACACGCCGCCGCTCCATGGGCGAACCGGTCCTGCCAGGTGACCAGGTGCTGCTGGGCGACACCATGGGCGAGCTGCTGTTTCTCTATGCGCTGGCGGATATCGCCTTCGTCGGCGGCAGCCTGGTGGCCAATGGCGGTCATAACCTGCTGGAGCCGGCCGCGCTGGGCAAGCCGGTGCTGAGCGGCCCGCACCTGTTCAACTTCCTGGAAATCGCCGCGCAACTGCGTGACGCCGGCGCCCTGAGCGAGGTGGAAAACGCCGTGCAGTTGGCGGACAGGGTTGCGACGCTGCTGAACCAACCGAGCGAGATACAGCGCATGAGCGAGGCCGGCCTGAGCGTACTCAAGGCCAACCAGGGCGCGCTGGAGCGCCTGCTGGAGGGGTTGCAGCGTCTTCTGTAGCCCATGGTGCGCGCGGCGCACCCTACGGATGACTTGGTTTGGCTCGGGTAGGATGCGCCGTGCGCACCGCCAACCCGATCGGCGCGCAGCGCACCCTACGTACCAATCGCCGAAATGAAAAAGCCCGACGCGAGTCGGGCTTTTTGCTTGCTGCGAACGGCTCAGAAATCCTGATTGTTCTGCAGGCGCTCTTCGGCGGCAGAGGCCAGATCCGGCGGCAGGAAGTCCTTGTCCGGGTTGTAGTCCGGCTTGAGGAAGCTGCCCAGCGCTTCCAGGTCGGCCGGGCTGAGGGTGCCGGCCGCCTGCTTCAGGCGCAGGTTGTTGAGGATGTAGTCGTAACGCGCGTCATTGTAATTGCGCACGGCGCTGAACAGCTGACGCTGGGCGTCGAGCACGTCGACGATGTTGCGGGTACCGACCTGGTAGCCGATCTCGGTGGCCTCCAGCGCACTCTGGTTGGAGATGATCGACTGGCGGCGCGCTTGTACGGTTTCCACGTCGGTGTTCACCGCGCGGAACAGGTTACGGGTGTTCTGCACCACCTGGCGACGCAGGCTCTCACGCAGTTGCTCGGTCTGTCCGAGGCGCTGGTATGCCTCGCGCACCTGCGAGCTGGTCAGGCCGCCGCTGTACAGCGGGATGTTCAATTGCAGGCCGATGGAGCGCTGCGAGACGTCGCCGCTATAACGCGGCGCACCAAAGGAGCCGGAATTGCTGAAGCCCAGGCTGTCGTTATCGCCCTGCTGATAGCTGGCCACGGCATCCAGGGTCGGCGCATGGCCGGCCTTGCGCTGGCGCAGATTCTCTTCGGCGGCCGTCACAGCGTAAAGGCTGGCTTGCAGGTTGAGGTTCTGTACGGCGGCGGTGTCGACCCAGGCCTTGGCATCGTTCGGTGTCGGCGCCAGCACCGGCAGGGTGTGGACGATCCCTTCGACGGCCAGATAATCGCGGTTGGTCAGGGTCACCAGGGCTTCGAAGGCATCATCAACCGCGCGCTCGGCGAGCAAGCGGTTGGCGCGGGCGGTATCGAACCCCGCCTGCGCCTCGAGCACGTCGGTCTTGTCGGACAGACCGACATCGAAACGTTCGTTGGCCTGGTCCAGCTGACGCTTGAAGGCCGCTTCCTCGGCCTTGGTCGAGGCCAGGGTGTCCTGCGCACGCAACACGGCGAAATAGGTTTCGGCGCTCTGCAGGATCAGGTTCTGCTCGGTGGCGGACAACTCCAGCGAAGCCTGCTCGCTGGTGGCCTCGGCAGCCTGCAGCTGGAACCAGCGGTCGGCACGGAACAGCGGCTGACTGAGGTTGGCCTGATAGACCAGACCGCTGCGCGAGAGGGTCACGCTGGGCGAATCGACCTCGGTACGCGTGTCGCCGTAATTGGCACCGGCCGACAGGTTGGGCAGCAAGCCGGCACGCGCCTGCGGCACCACTTCGCGGCGAGCCTGATAGTCGGCGCGCGCGGCGGCGATATCGGCGTTGTTCTTCGCCGCCTCCTGATACACGGTGACCAGGTCGGTCTTGCTCGACAGCGGGGCCTCTTCGGCCTGAACCAGGCCCACCGAAGCGGCGGCCACGGCGATTGCCAGGGATAGTCTGCGCAACATGATGGATGTCGATCCTTGAATAGGCGGTAATCGGCAAGGCTACGGGTCGCCACAGTCGGGGGTCAAGCGCACCATGGACGGCATCAGTCTAGCTGGCGGCAAGCTATGTTGCTCGTCGGGAACAATCCGCCATCAGCAGCGCACGCAGTCGCTTTCCGACGCACGGGTCGATGTTTATTGACCGCCGAGTTGGTTTTCTCCCACCAGCTTGTTTAGACTGGCCGAGTTCTTGTCGGGGTGCCCCATATGCGGGGCTGAGATTGGCAGCTGCCGGATCCCGTTGAACCTGATCAGGTTAAGGCCTGCGTAGGGAACAAGATGTCCTCGCCAGCGTACCGGCGAGTCCTCTCGGCACCGCTCCATGGTGCATCTCGCGCCCTTCGTCCGCTCAGGTTCCAACTCCGACATCTATCCCGGAGAGAGCCTTGATGAGCACACAACAACAACAGAATTTGAGTCCGATTCTGAGCGAAAGCGCCCAGGTCGACCAACAGTCGGTACAGCCCTTCCCCCGCTCGCAGAAAATCTATGTACAGGGTTCGCGCCCGGACATTCGCGTGCCGATGCGCGAAATCAGCCTGGACGTGACGCCGACCGACTTCGGTGGCGAGATCAACGCGCCTGTCACCGTCTACGACACCTCCGGCCCCTACACCGACCCGAACGTCACCATCGACGTGCGCAAGGGTCTGGCCGACGTACGCAGCGCCTGGATCGAGGATCGCGGTGACACCGAGAAGCTACCGGGCCTGTCCTCCGAGTTCGGCCAGCGCCGCCTCAACGATGCCGAGCTGACCAAGATGCGCTTCGCCCACGTGCGCAACCCGCGCCGGGCCAAGGCCGGGCACAACGTCAGCCAGATGCATTACGCCAGGAAGGGCATCATCACGCCCGAGATGGAATACATCGCCATCCGCGAGAACATGAAGCTGGCCGAGGCGCGTGAAGCCGGTCTGCTCGATGCACAACACGCCGGCCACAGCTTCGGCGCTGCCATCCCGAAAGAGATCACCCCCGAGTTCGTGCGCAGCGAAGTGGCTCGTGGCCGCGCCATCATCCCGGCCAACATCAACCACGTGGAGCTGGAGCCGATGATCATCGGCCGCAACTTCCTGGTGAAGATCAACGGCAACATCGGCAACTCGGCGCTCGGCTCTTCGATTGAAGAAGAAGTGGCCAAGCTGACCTGGGGCATCCGCTGGGGTTCGGACACGGTGATGGACCTGTCAACCGGCAAGCATATCCACGAAACCCGCGAGTGGATCATCCGCAACTCGCCGGTGCCGATCGGCACCGTGCCGATCTACCAGGCGCTGGAAAAGGTCGGCGGCATCGCCGAGGACCTGACCTGGGAGCTGTTCCGTGACACCCTGATCGAGCAGGCCGAACAGGGCGTGGACTACTTCACCATCCACGCCGGCGTACTGCTGCGCTACGTGCCGCTGACCGCCAAGCGCGTGACCGGCATCGTTTCGCGCGGCGGCTCGATCATGGCCAAGTGGTGCCTGGCGCATCACAAGGAAAACTTCCTCTACACCCACTTCGAAGACATCTGCGAAATCATGAAGGCCTACGACGTCAGCTTCTCGCTGGGCGACGGCCTGCGTCCGGGCTCGATTGCCGACGCCAACGACGAAGCGCAGTTCGGTGAACTGGAAACCCTCGGCGAACTGACCAAGATCGCCTGGAAGCACGACGTGCAGTGCATGATCGAAGGCCCTGGCCACGTGCCGATGCAACTGATCAAGGAGAACATGGACAAGCAGCTGGAATGCTGCGACGAGGCGCCGTTCTACACCCTCGGCCCGCTGACCACCGACATCGCGCCGGGCTACGACCACATCACCAGCGGCATCGGCGCGGCGATGATCGGCTGGTTCGGCTGCGCCATGCTCTGCTACGTCACGCCCAAGGAGCACCTGGGCCTGCCGAACAAGGATGACGTGAAGACCGGCATCATCACCTACAAGATCGCTGCCCACGCAGCGGACCTGGCCAAGGGCCATCCGGGCGCGCAGATCCGCGACAACGCCTTGAGCAAGGCGCGCTTCGAGTTCCGTTGGGAGGACCAGTTCAACCTCGGCCTGGACCCGGACACCGCGCGCGCCTACCACGACGAGACGCTGCCGAAGGATTCGGCCAAGGTGGCCCACTTCTGCTCCATGTGTGGGCCGAAGTTCTGCTCGATGAAGATCACCCAGGAAGTGCGCGAGTACGCCAAGGAGCAGCGCATCGACGCCGTCGATCTGGATGCCGAGCAGGGCATGCAGGCCAAGGCCGAGGAATTCAAGGCGCAAGGCAGCCAGCTCTACCAGCGCGTGTAACAGGCCGTCATGGAAGCTTGATCTGGCAGCGCTATGCTCGCTAGTGTGACAGGTAACGGGCCGCATCAGACCGTGTGAAAACGTAGCGAGCGAAGGTCAGGCAAGGCAAAAAACGGCGAAAAGCGCAGTTTACGAATTGTAAATGAGCATTTTGATCGGACTCGCGCACGAGCCGTTTTTTAACGCAGCATGAGCGAGCGCAGTAGTTTTCACACAGTCTGAGCTTGGCCCGTTACGACTATCTGGGGAGTTGCCATGGGCAAAGACGACATCGACATCATCGGGCGCGAGAACTGTTTTCGCGGCTTCTACCGCCTCGACCGGATCAAGCTGCGCCATCGCCAGTTCGCCGGCAACATGGGTCCGCAGCTGACCCGCGAGCTGTTCGTGCGCCACGACGCCGTGTGCGTGCTGCCATACGATCCGCAGCGCGACGAAGTGGTGCTGATCGAGCAGTTTCGCGTCGGCGCCATGGACAAGAGCGCCAACCCCTGGCTGTTGGAGCTGGTCGCCGGCCTGATCGACAAGGACGAGCAGCCCGAGGAGGTCGCGCGTCGCGAGGCCATCGAGGAAGCTGACCTGCCCCTGACTTCGCTCTGGCCGATCACCCAGTACTACCCTTCGCCCGGTGGCTCGGACGAGCGCGTGCACCTGTTCGTCGGGCGCTGCAGCAGTGAAGGTGCCGGCGGTGTGCATGGCCTGCCCGAGGAAGGCGAGGACATCCGGGTACAGGTGATGTCGCTGGAAGATGCCCTGGCTGCCGTGCGCGACGGGCGTATCGACAACGCAGCCAGCATCATCGCCCTGCAATGGCTGGCGCTGAACCGCGACGAAGTGCGGGGGATGTGGTCGTGAATCTGCTGCGCGAGCGCTATCGGGTCGACCTGGTCGAGCTGCAAGCGGCTTGCGAGGCCAACTACGCGCGCCTGATGCGCCTGCTGCCGCACATGCGCGAGCACACGGAAAGCCGCCGCGTGGCGCTGAGCCAGGGCGAACACCTGCTCGGCGTGCTGGCGCTGGACGTGCTGGAGAGTTGCCCTTACACCACCACCCTGTGCGTGCGCCAGGAACACAGCTTGCCCTGGCTACCGGTGCCGCAACTGGAAGTGCGGGTCTATCACGACGCGCGTATGGCCGAGGTCGTCGGCGCCGAGAACGCGCGCCGCCTGCATATTCGCTACCCCTACCCCAACGCGGCGATGCATCAACCGGACGAAAAGAGTCAGCTCAACCTGTTCCTCGGTGAATGGCTGAGTCATTGCCTGGCCTGTGGGCATGAGCCGCAGCCCGTGATGTAGGCCGACGATCAAGCTTTTCGATGCCGGGCCGATAGCGCGGCGTTGCATGGTTTGAGTGAGCAGCCCTGCCTGAGGGTTGTCACGAATGACGGCAAAAAGCGCTCCTGGCGTTTTTTCTGTGATCTGCGTCCGCTTCCCGGGTTTTCCCTTTGCTGCAGCAACCACCATAATTCACTCGATTGTGCCCTAGGAGACGGTCTTGCCGAGCCTGCCCACCCCATCCCCTGATTCCTCGGTACTGCTGGTGCAGTTGTCCGACAGCCACCTGTTCGCCGAAGCGGACGGCAAGCTGCTGGGCATGGATACGTGCGACAGCCTGCAGCGGGTGATCGAACGGGTCCTGCAGGAACAGCCGCAGATCGACCTGATCCTGGCTACAGGTGATCTCTCGCAGGACGGCAGCGAGCTGTCGTATCAGCGCTTTCGCCAACTCACCTCAGCCATCGACGCGCCGACTCGCTGGCTGGCCGGCAACCATGACGAAATCCCGCCGATGCAGGCCGCCTGCCAAGGCAGCGAGTTGCTGGAGCCGGTAATCGACCTTGGCGCCTGGCGCATCGTCATGCTCGACTCCTCGATTCCGGGTGCGGTGCCCGGGTTTCTTGCCGAGAGTCAACTCGAACTGCTCGAGCGCGCCCTTGGCGAAGCGCCGCAGCGCCATCACCTGATCTGCCTGCACCACCATCCGGTCTCCATCGGCTGCAAGTGGATGGAACCCATCGGCCTGCGCAACCCCGCCGCTCTCTTCGCTGTGCTCGACCGCTACCCGCAGGCGCGCGCCGTGCTCTGGGGACATATCCATCAGGAGTTCGACCAGCAGCGCGGCAATCTGCGCCTGCTCGCTTCGCCTTCGACCTGCGTACAGTTCGCGCCGGGCAGCGAGGAGTTTCAGGTGGACAGTGAAGCCCCCGGCTACCGCTGGCTGCGCCTGCATGCCGATGGCAGGCTGGACACCGGCGTATCGCGCGTCACCGGCATCCATTTCGAAGTGGACTACAGCGTCAAGGGTTACTGACATCCCCTCAATCAGCTTGAAGCTTGCAGCTTGAGGCCCCGGACGAGTAGCCTCCCGCTCCATGACCGCATCCATCCTCTATATACACGGCCTGAACAGCTCGCCGGCCTCGCACAAGGCCAGCCAGCTGAGCCGCGCCATGGCCCACCTGGGTCTGGCAAACCAGCTGCGCGTACCGGCCCTGCATCATCATCCGCGTCAGGCCATGGCGCAGTTGCAGGCGCTGATCAGCGAACTCGGCGCCCCGCTGCTGGTGGGCAGCTCCCTGGGCGGCTATTACGCCACGTACCTGGCCGAACAGCATGGGCTGAAGGCGCTACTGATCAACCCCGCCGTGCAGCCGCACCTGCGTTTCGACGGCTACCTTGGCCCGCAGAAGAACTACTACAGCGACGAGACCTGGGACCTTACCGAAGATCACGTCCAGGCCCTGGCCGAACTCGAGGTTGCACCGCCGAGCGACCCGGCGCGTTACCAGGTCTGGCTGCAAAGCGGCGACGAAACGCTCGACTACCGCGACGCCGAGCGTTACTACCGCGCCTGCGCCCTGCGCATCCAGGCCGGTGGTGATCATGGATTCCAGGGCTTCGCCGAACGCCTGCCGGCACTCTTCGCATTCGCCGGCATTAGCGCCACACTCTGGCGCGATACCGACTTTTCCGTATTCAATTGACGATCAAGAGACCCTATGGCCCAGCAGAACGCCTATAACGCCGATGCCATCGAAGTCCTTTCCGGCCTCGACCCGGTGCGCAAGCGCCCGGGCATGTACACCGACACCACGCGCCCCAACCACCTGGCCCAGGAAGTCATCGACAACAGCGTCGACGAAGCCCTGGCCGGGCACGCCAAGTCGATCCAGGTGATTCTCCATGAGGACAATTCGCTGGAAGTG
Organism: Pseudomonas sp.; assembly: GCF_048269965.1. Taxonomy (GTDB): domain Bacteria; phylum Pseudomonadota; class Gammaproteobacteria; order Pseudomonadales; family Pseudomonadaceae; genus Aquipseudomonas. Next base: position 149,710 of record NZ_JBLWTV010000010.1, read on the forward strand.
CTCGACGACGGCCGCGGCATGCCCGTGGACATCCACCCGGAAGAAGGCGTGCCAGGCGTCGAGCTGATCCTCACCAAGCTGCACGCCGGCGGCAAGTTCAGCAACAAGAACTACCAGTTCTCCGGCGGTCTGCATGGCGTCGGCATCAGCGTGGTCAACGCGCTGTCGACCCGCGTGGTGGTCACCGTCAAGCGTGACGGCAACGAATACCAGATGAGCTTCGCCGACGGTTTCAAGGCCAGCGAGCTGGAAGTCATCGGTACGGTCGGCAAGCGCAACACCGGCACCAGTGTGCACTTCTGGCCGGACGCCAAGTACTTCGACTCCTTCAAGTTCTCCATCAGCCGTCTCAAGCATGTGCTCAAGGCCAAGGCCGTACTCTGCCCGGGCCTGAACGTCAGCTTCGAAGACAAGGCCTCGGGCGAGAAGGTCGAGTGGCATTACGAGGACGGCCTGCGCTCCTATCTGGTCGATGCCGTCAGCGAGTTCGAGCGCCTGCCGGCCGAGCCCTTCGTCGGCAGCCTGGCCGGCAACAAGGAGGCGGTGGACTGGGCCCTGCTGTGGCTGCCCGAAGGCGGCGACGCGGTGCAGGAAAGCTACGTCAACCTGATCCCCACCGCGCAGGGCGGTACCCACGTCAATGGCCTGCGCCAGGGCCTGCTCGATGCCATGCGCGAGTTCTGCGAGTTCCGCAATCTGCTGCCGCGTGGCGTCAAGCTCGCCCCGGAAGACGTCTGGGAGCGCATTGCCTTCGTCCTCTCGATGAAGATGCAGGACGCGCAGTTCTCCGGCCAGACCAAGGAGCGCCTGTCCTCGCGTGAAGCGGCGGCTTTCGTCTCCGGCGTCGTTAAAGATGCCTTCAGCCTGTGGCTCAACGCCCACCCGGAAACCGGCCTGGCGCTGGCCGAGCTGGCCATCAGCAATGCCGGCCGTCGCCTCAAGGCCGGCAAGAAGGTCGAGCGCAAGAAGATCACTCAGGGCCCGGCTCTACCCGGCAAGCTGGCCGACTGCGCAGGGCAGAACCCGCTGCGCTGCGAGCTGTTCCTGGTCGAGGGTGACTCGGCCGGCGGCAGCGCCAAGCAGGCACGCGACAAGGAGTTCCAGGCCATCATGCCGCTGCGCGGCAAGATCCTGAACACCTGGGAAGTGGACGGCAGCGAAGTCCTGGCCAGCCAGGAGGTTCACGATATCGCCGTGGCCGTCGGTATCGATCCCGGCTCCAGCGACCTGAGCGGGCTGCGCTACGGCAAGATCTGCATCCTTGCCGACGCCGACTCCGACGGCCTGCACATCGCCACCCTGCTCTGCGCCCTGTTCGTCCGTCACTTCCGGCCGCTGGTGGATGCAGGCCATGTCTACGTAGCGATGCCGCCGCTGTATCGCATCGACCTGGGCAAGGAAATCTTCTACGCCCTGGACGACGCCGAGCGCGACGGCATCCTCGACCGCCTGGTGGCCGAGAAACGTCGCGGCAAGCCGCAGGTCACCCGCTTCAAGGGCCTCGGCGAGATGAACCCGCCGCAGTTGCGTGAAACCACCATGGACCCCAACACCCGGCGCCTGGTGCAACTGACCCTGGATGATTTCGAGGGCACCCGCGAAGTGATGGACATGCTGCTGGCGAAAAAGCGCGCCGGTGATCGCAAGAGCTGGCTGGAAAGCAAGGGCAACCTGGCCGAGGTACTGGCCTGATGCGCAACCACCTCCTTGCACTGGGTCTGTTGGCCGGCGTCGCGAACGCCGAGCCGGTGGTGCTGGAAGAGCTGAAGCTGGAAGCCGAATACCCGGTGACGGACATGCCGGGCGGCAACCTCTCCGGCCTGGCCCTGTGCGGCGAAACGCTGTGGGCGGTTTCCGACCGTGATGACGACCGCCTCTATCAACTGCGTCGCGAAGACGGCCTGCTACGCGCCGAAGCAGAAACCTTCGTCGCCCCCGAACCACCCGAGAGTGCCCTGCCCTGGGGCCTGCGCATGCGCAACTGGGCCGCTGGCCTGGTGCGTGGCGGCAAGCTGGATTTCGAGGGAATGTCCTGCGACGCGCAGGGTAACCGCTACCTGATCAGCGAAACCCGCGCCGCCGTATTGCAGGTCGGCAGCAACGGCCATGCGCAGTGGCTCAACCTGCCGACCGGCCTGGTACGCCAGGCGCGCGCCAGCGGCATGCTGCTGCATTTCAACCAGGGCTTCGAAGGCATCGCCATCGACCCGGCGGGCGACCGCCTGTGGCTGGCGGCAGAACAACGTCGCCGTGGCCTGGCCGTGTTGCATCGCAACGGCAGCGGCTGGCGCTGCACGGGCGGCTGCGTGCTGACCAGCGAGAGCGGTGACGAGGCATCGCCTGAAGCGCTGGGCGGCCAGCCGGCACCGCGTGATTTCTCCGGCCTGGATTACTTCGAGGAAAAGCTCTTTACCCTGGAGCGCCAGGCCCATCGGGTCTGCCGACGCACCCTGAGCAACGGCGCCACGGAGATCTGCTGGTCGTTCGCAGCCGAGGCCTTGAGCGAGCCGCGCCGCTACGCGTCGAACTACGGCATGGCCGAAGCGCTGTGGATCGACAAGGACGGCGCCTGGATCGGCGTCGACAATGGTAGTCAGACCCGCGCCGACGGCGAAGAGCGTCCCATCGTCTGGCGTTTTGCCGCGCCCAAGGGCGGCTGGAGCCGACGTCCGTGAGTGACCAGACACCGGGCCGCCGCGCCGGACGAGTGATGCTGATACTCGCCTGGGGCGCCGGCCTGCTGCTGGCCACGCACTTCTTCGGTAACTGGGAAGATCGCCAGCGCAACCCGAACCAGGCGCCGCAGTCGGTGCATGGCGATGGTTTCGTCGAGGTGAGCCTGGCCAGTAGTCGTCAGGGTCATTACCTGGTCGATGGCCAGATCGATGGGCATGACGTGACCTTTCTGCTCGACACCGGCGCCACCCAGGTGGCGATACCCAGCGCGGTGGCCGAACGTCTCGGCCTGCAACGCGGCGCCCCGATCATCATCAGCACGGCCAACGGCCGCGCCACCGGGCATCGCACACGCCTGGACAGCCTGCGCCTGGGCGATATCGAACTGCGTGACGTCGCCGCACTGATCGCCCCCGGCATGGACGGCGACGACGTGCTGCTGGGCATGAGTGCCCTGAAACAACTCGAATTCAGTCAGAAGGGCGGCACCCTGGTGCTGCGCCAATCAACCTTGCAATGAGGCCCGCATGAGCGAATCCCTCGATTTGAGCCTGGAAGGCGTTGAACGCCGTTCACTCGCCGACTTCACCGAGCAGGCTTATCTCAACTACTCCATGTACGTGATCATGGACCGTGCCCTGCCGCATATCGGCGACGGCCTGAAACCCGTGCAACGGCGCATCATCTACGCCATGAGCGAACTGGGCCTGGATGCCGACTCCAAGCACAAGAAGTCCGCGCGCACTGTCGGTGACGTGCTCGGTAAATTCCACCCGCACGGCGACAGCGCCTGCTACGAAGCCATGGTGCTGATGGCGCAACCGTTCAGCTACCGCTACACCCTGGTCGACGGCCAGGGCAACTGGGGTGCCCCGGACGATCCCAAGTCCTTCGCCGCCATGCGTTACACCGAGGCGCGCCTGTCGCGCTATTCGGAAGTGCTGCTCTCCGAACTCGGCCAAGGCACTGTCGACTGGGTGCCCAACTTCGACGGCACCATGAACGAACCGGCGACCCTGCCGGCGCGCTTGCCCAACCTGCTGCTCAACGGCACCACCGGCATCGCCGTGGGCATGGCCACCGACGTGCCGCCGCACAACCTGCGCGAAGTCGCGGCGGCCTGCGTGCGCCTGCTCGATGAGCCCAGCGCCACGGTCGAGCAGCTTTGCGAGCATATCCAGGGCCCGGACTTCCCCACCGAAGCCGAAGTCATCACGCCCAGGGCCGATCTGCAAAAGATCTACGAGACCGGCCGCGGCTCGGTGCGCATGCGCGCCGTCTATCGCCTCGAAGACGGCGACATCGTCGTCACCGCCCTGCCGCATCAGGTCTCCGGGGCCAAGGTGCTGGAACAGATCGCCGCGCAGATGCAGGCCAAGAAGCTGCCGATGGTCGCCGACCTGCGTGACGAATCGGACCATGAGAACCCGACCCGCATCGTCATCATCCCGCGCTCCAACCGCGTCGATGCCGACGAGCTGATGACCCACCTGTTCGCCACCACCGATCTGGAGTCCAGCTACCGGGTCAATACCAACGTCATCGGCCTCGACGGCAAGCCACAGGTCAAGGACCTGCGCACCCTGCTCAGCGAGTGGCTGGTGTACCGCGTCGGCACCGTACGTCGTCGCCTGCAGTTCCGCCTGGACAAGGTGGAGCGTCGCCTGCACCTGTTGGAGGGCTTGCTGATCGCCTTCCTCAACCTCGACGAAGTCATTCGCATCATCCGCACCGAGGACCAGCCCAAGCCGGTGCTGATGGAGCGTTTTGGCCTGACCGACGTGCAGGCCGACTACATCCTCGACACCCGCCTGCGTCAACTGGCGCGCCTGGAAGAGATGAAGATCCGCGGCGAGCAGGACGAGCTGGCCAAGGAGCGCGAAAAACTGCTGGCTCTTCTGGGCAGCGAAGCCAAGCTGAAGAAGCTGGTACGCAAGGAAATCATCGAGGACGCCGAGAAGTACGGCGACGATCGCCGCTCGCCCATCGTCGCCCGCGCCGAAGCCAAGGCCCTGTCGGAAACCGAGCTGATGCCGACCGAGCCGGTCACCGTGGTGCTCTCGGAAAAAGGCTGGGTGCGCTGCGCCAAGGGTCACGACATCGACGCCACCGGCCTCTCCTACAAGGCCGGCGACGGCTTCAAGGCAGCAGCGCCGGGCCGCTCGAACCAGTACGCAGTCTTTATCGACTCGACAGGCAGGAGTTATTCGCTCGCGGCCCACAGCCTGCCGTCGGCACGCGGCCAGGGTGAACCACTGACCGGTCGCCTGACACCGCCTCCGGGTGCGACCTTCGAATGCGTGATGCTGCCGGAGGACAATGCGCTGTACGTGATCGCCTCCGACGCGGGCTACGGTTTCGTGGTCAAGGGCGAGGATCTGCAGGCCAAGAACAAGGCGGGCAAGGCGCTGCTGACCCTGCCCAACGGCGCCAAGGTGGTCGCACCGAAGCCCGTCAGCAATCTGGAAGACGGCTGGTTGGCTGCGGTGACGACCGAAGGTCGTCTGCTGCTGTTCAAGGTCACGGATCTGCCGCAACTGGGCAAAGGCAAGGGCAACAAGATCATCGGCATTCCCGGCGAGCGCGTCGCCTCGCGTGAGGAATATCTGACCGATCTGGCCGTGCTGCCCAGCGGTGCCAGTTTGGTTTTGCAGGCCGGCAAGCGTACCCTGACACTCAAAGCCGACGACCTCGAGCACTACAAGGGCGAGCGCGGCCGCCGCGGCAACAAGCTGCCGCGAGGCTTCCAGCGTGTCGACCAGCTTCTGGTCGAATAGCGTCGGCAACACGCCTCGTTCTTCCGGGATATCCGCGCTACCAGCCAGCAGTCAAGGCTGGAGTCGTAGCGCGGTTTGACGGATGATACGCGCCCCGGGTCATGCGCAAATGACCCTCTGCATGATATGGGATCGATGTGCAACTGCCCCAGAAGCGGCTGCCTGGAATTAATGATGACTGTAGTACGCCCTGTGGCCCTGCTTATGACCGCGCTGCTCGTATTGAGTGGTTGCAGTCTGCTGCAGCAGAAGCCGGTGCCTCTTTACCAACTCGATAGCGGCAGCGCCGTAACGCCGACCCAGGACAACGGTGTGACCGTACTGGTCGGTCCGATCAGCGTGGCCGATTACCTGCGCCAGCAAAATCTGCTGCAACGTCAGGCTGATGGCAGCCTGGTGGCCGCGCATGACGCCCGCTGGGCCAGCGGCCTGGCCAACGATATCGACCAGCAGATGTTGCGCCAGCTGGCCTGGCGCCTGGACAGCCAACGCCTGGTTCTAGCCCCTGCGGCACCAGGCTTCAGTGCCGACGCCCAAGTCATGCTGACCATCACCCGCCTGGACTCGGGGCCGACTCAACCTGCCGTGCTGGAAGCCCAGTGGCGCCTGCTCGACCGCCGTGGACAATTGCGCGACAGTCGCCTGATTCGCCTGGAAGAGGCGCACGGCGGGCCCATGGCCGAGCAGGTCAAGGCGCAGAGTATTCTGCTGCAACGCCTGGCGGCTGAACTGGCAGTGGCCATTCAGCCCATCGCTGCAGCCGAGCCTACCCCAGAGCCGTCGCGCAAGAAGCCTCCGGTGGCCAAAGCCCAACCGCAGGAACCCTCCGCGGCCGAACCAAAGATCCCGGTGGCAGAACCGATCAAGATCGATACGGAAGTCTTCCGTTTCTAAGCAAAAGCCCGCGAACGCGGGCTTTTGCTTGTAGGGTGCGCCGTGCGCACCAGCGCTCGGCCGTGGCGTGCGGGCTTACTTGAGCTCGCTGGAACTCTTGCCCAGCAGACGCCGGGCGACGATCAGCAACTGAATCTGCTGGGTGCCTTCGAAGATATCGAGAATCTTCGAGTCGCGCGCCCACTTTTCCAGCAACTCATCCTCACCGTAGCCCAGCGCACCGGCCAGCTCCACGCACTTGAGCGTCACCTCGCTGGCCACACGGCCGGCCTTGGCCTTGGCGATCGAGGCCTCTTTCGAGTTGGGCAACTTGTTGTCAGCCATCCAGGCGGCCTTCAGCGTCAACAGACGCGCCGCCTCCCATTCCGCCTCCAGGCGATACAGTGTCGCCTCGGCATGAGTGACGGTCAGCAGCGGCTTGGCGTAATCAAGGCGGCAGCCCGCCCTGATCAGCAACTCACGCGTGCGCTCCAGCGCAGCACGCGCGACACCGACCGCCATGCCCGCCACCAGCGGCCGGGTGTTGTCGAAGGTCTCCATGACCCCGGCAAAGCCCTTCTGCACGTCGATCTCGGCGTTTCCCAGCAGGTTGGCCGCTGGTACCCGACAATCGCTGAGGCTGATCGAAGCCGTATCGGATGCCTTGATCCCCAGCTTCTTCTCCAGCCGCGTAACCGTCATTCCCGCTGTGCCCTTCTCCACCACGAAGGATTTGATCGCTGCACGCCCCAGGCTTTTGTCCAGCGTGGCCCAGATCACCACGGCATCGGCACGCTCACCGGAGGTGACGAAGATCTTCTCGCCATTGAGAATGTAGTGATCACCGTCGCGCACCGCCGTGGTGCGGATCGCGGCCGAGTCAGAGCCGCAACCGGGCTCGGTAATGGCCATGGCCGCCCAGGCCCCGGCGAAACGCGCCAGTTGTTCGTCATTGGCCACCGCCGCGATGGCTGCGTTGCCCAGGCCCTGGCGTGGCATGGCCAGCAGCAGGCCGACATCGCCCCAGCACAGCTCCATCACGCCGAGCAGCGCTGCCATGTTGCCAGCGTTCTCGTTGCCTGCCTGCTGTTCGCGTGCAGCCCCGCGCTTGCTGGCCGAGCCGGCACCGACTGCGTCGGGCGAGCCTTCGTTCATGCCATCGAGCAACGCGGCGAGCAGATCCAGCTCCTTGGGATAGGCGTGCTCGACCTTGTCATACTTGCGCGAGATCGGCCGGAAGTAGTGCTTGGCCACCTGCTGCGCCTGCTGTTGCAGGCCGTGGAATTTACGGGGGGTTTCCAGGTTCATGCTTGTCTGCCTGTTCAGAGATGAAGGCCGCCAGCGAGCACTGCCAAGCTGCGCAGGTCGCGATACCAGCGCTCGACCGGGTGTTCCTGAGTAAAACCATGCCCCCGAGCAGTTGCACCGCATCGGAACCGATCTTCATCGCCTTATCCACACAGAGCAGACGTGCCAGATAGGCCTCACGGCGCAGCGGCAAACCGGCCTCGGCACGGGCGCAGGCCCGCCAGAGCAGCACGCGCATGGCGTCCAGTTCGATGGCGATGTCGGCCACCATGAAGGCCACGCCCTGGCGATGACTGATCGGCTCGCCGAACGCGTGGCGCTCGTTGCAGTACCTCGTCACGTAATCCAGTGCCGCCTGCGCCGTACCGACTGCAAGGGCGCAGAATGCCAAGGCCGAGTAATCGAGGAAGGTCAGAAAGTCGAAGCCATCGCCTGCCAGGCGGCACTCGCTCGACACCTTGACGCCTTTCAGTTGAATACGCGCCAACCCACACGCCTTGAGCCCCATTCCCGGTTCGGCACGGCGGCTGACGCCTTTGCTCGCCGCATCGACGATAAATAGCGCCGGGCCATCAGTTGCCTGGGCACTTACGATCAATCGACTGGCAGCCAGACCGGCGATGACCAGCGCCTTCTCTCCATCGAGCAGATAGTGCGTGCCGCGCTTGCGCGCCCGCGTCGCAGGCTGACCAGCATCGGTCAATACGCCGGGCTCAGTGACCGCCAAGGCGAAGGCTGGCGCACCTTGCTCGCTGACGAATGCCGGCAACCAGGCAGCCTGCTGCGCCGAGCTTCCCCAGCGACGAATGCAATTGGCTGCAGACAGCGGCACCAGCAAGGCGGCGGCCAGAGAAAAGTCGCCCTGCGCCAGGCTATCGGCGATCAGCGCGTTGCTCAGCACGGTGCGCTCCCCAGCAAGACCACCTAGTGCCTCGGCAACACCATAGTGCGCCAGGCCCAGTTCATGCGCCTGATTGAGCAGTGCTGCCGGCACGTGAGCCTGGGCATCGGCCTCGTGCGCGGCCGGGCGCAGAACCTCCAGTGCGAAGCCCTGGAGCATGTCCACCAGCATCTGCTGTTCTTCGGTCAGCGACAGGTCAAACAGGTCATCGGCTGCAGGGCGCGGCCTGTTGCGGGTGCCGCCGGCGGCCAGGCGAAAACTGGCGCGGCTACCGCTGTAGACGAGCTTCTCGAAGGATTTGCGTACCTTGAGGCGGTCTGGCCAGTCAGCCTGGGCCAGCTTGCTCAGTACGTTCAGGGCCTGGCCCTGTGTATCGACGATCATGGCATCTCGCTCCACGTGAGGGATGCCATCGATGATGCGCTGCCGACTGGCACACGCCTATGACCCTCAAGACGCGGCGCGGCGGCAATCGGGTCAAGCCACGGACAAGCTGAGCAAGGTCTGCGCCTTGCTCAGCCAGCGGTCACTTGCTGCGAATCTTCTCGACGATAGCGGTGGTCGAGCTGTTTTCCACCAGCCCCAGCACACGTACTACGCCGCCATGGGCCTGGACGATATCGGCACCTACCACCTGATCGATGCCGTAGTCGCCGCCCTTGACCAGCACATCCGGCAGTACCTGTGCGAGCAGGCGCTCGGGCGTGTCTTCAGCGAAGCTCACCACCCAATCCACCGCACCGAGACCGGCGAGCACGGCCATGCGCCGATCGACGGCGTTGATCGGACGTCCAGGACCTTTCAGACGGCTGACAGAGGCATCATCGTTGATCGCCACGATCAGGCGGTCACCCTGCGCACGGGCCTGTTCCAGATAGGTCACATGGCCGGCGTGAAGAATGTCGAAGCAGCCATTGGTGAACACGATCTTCTCGCCATGGGCGCGAGCGTCCTCGATGGCGATCAGCAACTGATCCAGGCTCAGTACGCCACGCTCGGAGCCTTCTTCGCGCTGCACGGCGCGGCGCAGCTCGGGCGCGCTGATCGCTGCAGTGCCCAGCTTGCCGACGACGATGCCGGCAGCCAGGTTGGCCAGAGCCACCGCCAGCGGCAACTCCTCACCAGCAGCGATGGACGCTGCCAGGGTGGAAATGACCGTATCGCCTGCACCGGTAACGTCGAATACCTCGCGGGCACGGGCTGGCAGATGCAACGGGGCGTGCTCCGGGCGCAGCAGGGTCATGCCGTGCTCGCCACGAGTTACCAACAGCGCGCCCAGCTCCAGTTCGCGCATCAGCGTGGCGCCCTTGCTGACCAGCTCGGCCTCATCGGCGCACCCCCCCACGATGAGTTCGAACTCATGCAGATTGGGCGTGATCAGGCTGGCTCCACGGTAGATGGAGAAGTCCTTGCCCTTGGGATCGGCCAGCACCGCAATGCCCTTCTTGCGCGCGGCCTGGATCAACACCTGATGATTCTGCAACGCACCCTTGCCATAGTCCGACAGCACCAACACCTTGATCCCATCGAGCAACCTATCGACCTCACGCGCCAGGGCCGCGGTATCGGTGTTGAAAGGCTCTTCGAAATCCATGCGCAGCAGTTGCTGGTGACGGCTCATCACCCGCAACTTGACGATGGTCGGCCGGCTGTCATGACGCTGAAAATGTGCATCCACACCCGCACCACGCAGGCTGTCGCTCAGGCTTTCAGCGGCTTCATCATTGCCGGTCACGCCAACCAGCAAGGCTCGCGCGCCGAGCGCGGCGATATTCAGGGCCACGTTGGCAGCACCACCGGGACGATCCTCGATCTGCTCGACACGCACCACCGGCACCGGCGCCTCAGGAGAAATCCGTGAGGTGCCGCCATGCCAATAGCGATCGAGCATCACGTCGCCCACCACCAGAACGGCGGCTTGATCGTAACGGGGCATGGTCAACTTCATGTGAACTCCGGGGGCCTTAGTCTTGGCGGGCTCGTAGTTTATCAGGCGATATCCAAGGGCGCGCCTTCATCGAGCCCCATGGAATGCAAACGTGCGTAGAAACCGTTTTGGGCCAGCAACTGGTCATGAGTACCGCGCTCGACGATACGCCCCTGATCCATCACCAGAATCATGTCGGCCTTCTCGATGGTCGACAGACGATGTGCAATCACCAAGGTGGTTCGGCCCTCCATGACCCGATCCAGCGCGGCCTGGATATGCCGCTCGGACTCAGTGTCAAGGGCCGAGGTCGCTTCGTCCAGCACCAGGATCGGTGCGTCCTTGAGCAAAGCCCGGGCAATTGCCAAGCGCTGGCGCTGGCCACCAGACAGCAGCACGCCGTTCTCGCCAACCTCGGTATCCAGCCCCTGCGGCAGCTTGTCGATGAACTCCTTGGCGTAGGCCGCTTCGACCGCCTGCTCAATCGCTTCACGCGGCGCATCGGCCAGGTCGCCGTAGGCGATATTGCTGGCCACACTGTCGTTGAACAGAGTGACCTGCTGCGTGACCAGGGCAATATGACGCCGCAGATTACGCAACCTGTATTGCTCGACGTCTACCCCATCCAGCAGGATCTGACCCGTTTCGTGATGGTAGAAACGGGGAATCAGATTGGCCAGGGTCGATTTTCCGCTACCGGAACGCCCGACCAATGCCACCATCTGCCCAGGCTCGGCGGTGAAACTGATATCGCTGAGCACAGGCTTTTCCGTGTCCGGATACTGGAAGCTCAGGTTGCGTACTTCCAAACGACCGCTGACGCGCTCGCGCTCTACCGTTCCCTGATCGACCTCGGGCAGCTCATCCAACTGCTCGAAGATGCTCTCGGCACCGGCAATACCCTTTTGAATCGTCGAGCTGACCTCGGACAACTGGCGAATGGGTTTGGGCAGCAGCCCCGCAGCGGTGATATAGGCCACCAAGTCACCTGCCGTAGCATCGCCACGCAGCAGCAACACGAGGAACATCAACACGGCCATCGCGCTGTAGATCACCAGTTGCAGCATCGGCGTGTACACCGCTCCGGTCTTGGTCATGCGCAGCTGTTTCTCGGTATTGTCCTGGCTGGCAGCGGTAAAGCGCCGGGACTCGTAGGTCTCCCCGCCAAAACTGCGCACCACCCGGTAGCCCTGGATCGTTTCCGAGGCAACGTGGGTAACATCGCCCATCGCCACCTGAATCTTCTTGCTCTGCTTGCGAAATTTCTTGCTGGCACTGTTCACCATCAATGCGATCAGCGGCAGGATTGCCAGCATCACCAGAGTCAGTTGCCAGTTCATCCACAGCAGGTAGGCGAACAGGAAGATGACCGTCAGCCCTTCGCGGATAACCACCTTGATTGCATCCGTCGCAGCCCCGGTGACCATCGTCACGTTGAAGGTGATGCGCGAGATCAGGTGACCGGAGTTGTGGCTGTCGAAATAGCGGTTTGGCAACACCATGAGGCTGTTGAACAGCGCGATACGCAAGTCGTGAACCAGGCCCAGCGAGACCCTGGCCAGGAAATAGTTACCCAGGAAGGAACCGACCCCCTGCCAGGCGGCGATCAGGACGATGAGCAGGGGCACCGTCTGCAGTAGTTGCAGATCGCGCAGGTAGGGCACCGTGGGGAACAGCACGACGTCGGGGTTGGACAGGCCATCCACGAAGTACTTGAGGATGCCCGCCAGCATTGGTTGGGTGGAAGCAAAAATGACGTAACCCAGGATGCTGATCAGGAACATGCCTACATAGGGCCTGACATATCCGAGTAGCCGGAGGTAGATTTTCAGGCTGCTGGATGGGCTTGCTGGGGTGTGTTTGTCGGTCATGCGCTCACACTTCGACTTGGCCGAAAAAGCGCGAATTCTAGCACAGATGCAGCCTCCCCCCCGAGGATGCATTAAGATGCCGCCCATTCAAAAATCAGCCACCGGTTTCAAACGTGCAGACATCACTCCCTCCCACACGCCCCATGCCCCTGCGTATCAGCGACTTCATTTCCAGCTACTGGCTGGTGGCGGGCTACCTGGTGTTGTTGAGCGGCCTATTCTGGTCCGCGAACGGTAGCCAGTACACGAAGTTGTTCTACGCGCTGCTCGCCGCCCCCGCCCTGATCGCACTGCTGCTCTCACCAAGAATATTCATGCAGTTGCTCAAGGAGCCGATCACGCTGGCCTACCTGACATTCGCGGCCTGGCTGCTGCTGAGCCTTTCGTGGACCCAGGCAGACTCCAGCCTGAGCAGCCTGGCCAAGCGGCCACTTTACGTATTCATGATCTTTGCCGCCTGCACCCTGATCGCCTGCAAGGATCAGCGCCTGCTGCTCGGCGCACTGAGAGTCGGGGCGCTATTGGCCGTAGGCGCGGCCGTGATCAATCTGTGCATCTACGCCAACGCCTATCCATCCGAACAACGGCTGATTGGAACCGGAGCGCTCAGCAATCCGCTGCTGACGTCCCATGTGCTGGGTTTCTTCTGCACCTACTGGCTGGCTGCCTGGCTCGCGCAGAGCGAGCGCCGTGACTGGCTACCGATTATCTGTGCCACTCCATTGCTGCTTGCACTGCTTGCCACCGGCTCCCGCACCCCGCTACTGGCGCTGACCCTGACCAGCCTGTGGATGCTGGTGATGACACCTCGTCGAGGGGCCTACCTGATAGGTGCGCTGATCGCCCTGGCCATCGCGACCTTTGCAGCGATGCCGGAGATATTCCTGGAGCGCGGGCTTTCCTTCCGACCTCAACTCTGGGCCGACGCCGTTTCCCAGGCGGCCGCGAAGCCGTGGTTCGGATATGGCTACGACAGTAAGTTCATCTTCGACATCCCGGAAATAGGTCGCCTTCTGAGTGACCCACATAACGTAGAGCTGGCCGTGCTATTGGAACTCGGCGCCGTCGGACTCATCCTATGGCTGATGATGTACGGAGCCGCCCTGTTCCGCTGTCTGCAACAGAGAAGACACGCCGGTTTTCAGATCGCATCGGCACTGCTCGTCTACGGTATCGCTGCCGGCCTTACCGAAGGCAGCTCCTACCTCTCCAGGCCCAACGAAAGCTGGTTCCTGATCTGGATTCCGCTGTCACTGATAGCAGCACTTTCCATCCAGCAGCGCCAACTGGACAAACGATGAGAACAATCAGCCCCTTGCAGCTCGATGCGCTCCTGCAGAACTCCACCGCGATAGAAAGCGATGGCTTCGGGCTGAAGGTCGCACGCTTGTCGGACGGCAATTTCCTGAAGTTCTACCGGCGCAAGCGCCTGCTGTCGTCGGCGCTCTGGATCCTGCCGAGCGAGCGCTTCGCCAGCAACGTGCAGCGCCTGAAAGCGCTGGGTGTCGCCTGCCCGGATGTCGTGGAGCTGCTGCTCATTCCTGACAGGCAATTGAATGCCGTGCTGTACCGGCCGCTGCCAGGGGACACGCTGCGCAACCACTGGCGACGGATCGATGCTGAACAGCGCTCAATCGAAGTTCGTCAGTTCGGAGCCTTTCTCGCCCATCTGCACCAGTCAGGTGTCTACTTCCGCTCCCTGCATCTGGGCAACGTCCTGCGCTTGCCAGACGGCACACTGGGGCTGATCGACCTGTCGGACATGAAGGTTGGCAGCCACCCGCTCAATGCCGGCAAGCGCAAGCGCAATATTCAGCACATTCTGCGCTACCCGGAAGACACCGCGTGGCTCACACAGCAGCATCGACAGGATTGGCTAGCGGGCTATGCCCAGAACTGCAGCAGCAGGCACGCGATGAGCTTCGAACGTGCGTTGAACAAGGCCTACCCAACCCTGCCCTGATTCGCCCGACCTCAGGGCGTCATCAGGCGAAAAATCGCGCGAGCCGTCTTCAGATTGCGGTACTTCATCGGCAGTTGCGCCAACAGCTCACGAGCCAGCGGCTTGTCATCGCGCGCACACTTGAGCAGCATCGAATTGATGAAGGCCGCGCACACCTTCGGATAATCCGGGTGATCGGCGAAATGCCCATAGGTGCTTAGCACCGCGTCCACCATCATGCGCCGGTTCTTGTAGGTGTTGGTTTCATGCACCCGATACTGCGCCAGCACATCGGGGAGCACGTCGATGAAGTATCCGGCCCGGGTAATCTTCAACTCGACCAACAGATCTTCCAGACGGATCTGCGGATCGAAGCCCCCGACGGCTTCCAGCGCCTCACGTCGAAACAGCAGGGTCGGGGCGGGAGCGCCGGCCTTTTTGTCGTTGAACAGATCTTCAAAATCCAGGCGACGAAACCCAAGCTTGCGCTCACGCCGAGACTGCGGTTTCCCCTCTGCATCGATGCACTGGATTTCCCCGGCACAGATGCCGACCTCAGGCTTGTCCTGCATATAGGCGACCTGAATAGCGATACGCTCGGGGCACATAATGTCGTCGGAACCAAAAGGCGCGACCAGACTCCCCCGTGAACGAGCGATGCAGGCATTCAGGGTACGAGCCAGCCCCTGATTCTCCTGGGCGACGAAATCGAATGCGTGGCGCGCCTGCAATGCCTGGATCCGCACGACACTGTCATCGCTGGAACCGTCATCGACGACCAGCAACTCGATGTTCGGATAGGTTTGCGCCAATACGCTTTCGATACAGCGTTCGATATAGGGCGCATGGTTGTAGGACGAAATGACAACACTGACAAGCGGCTGCCGGTTCGATTCACTCATGAAAAACGCCTTTCATTGCCAACACCTTCTTCTACAAGCTTGCGGTAGTGTCGGCGAAAATCCTCGATGTCATGAGCTCGACGCAGATAAGCATACGACCGAGCCCCTTCCTCATCCCGCTCTTGCTCCGTCATGGCCAGCAGATCCATCATCATCGCGGCCAGCACATCCGGCTGCCCACTTGGAAACAGGCGCCCTCCACAATCCTCGAGGATGGGCTTCAGACTCGGAATATCCGAGCCGATGACAGGCAGGTGCCCGCTCATACCCTCCAGCAGGGCCAACGGCAGCCCTTCGCTCAGAGACGGCATGACGAAAGCGTCGAATGCCCTGACATACTGCAGGGCATCTTCACGCGCGCCCAACAGGAACACCGCATCGGCCAGACCGAGGCGCGCGACCAGCGCCTCAAGCTCCTGACGCATGCGCCCTTCGCCAATGATGGCCAACTGAGCTTGAGGGTAACGGGCACGCACCTGGGCAAACGCCTCGATCAAGTGGACATGCCCCTTGACCGGCACCAGCCGACCGATAGCCCCGAAGACAAAAGGCTCCTGCGAAAGGCCAAGCAACTCGCGGGCGTATGCTTTGGGATGTTGCAATCTTTCGGCACGATCAATATCGATCGCGTTGTTGATCTGCGCCGTATTGGTCGCGTCGAAACCAGCGCCACAACCGATCAGATAGTCGCGCACAGCCCGGGAGACGCCCACGATACGCCAGTTCGCCTGCAGCAACCGACGTGCCTCCCAGCGGCGGTAGGGGCGATCGAAATCGCCAATTCCATGCTGCACGCCGATGCAGAGCGGAATACGCAATACCCGGTTGAGCAGCATCAGCATGTTCATCGGTTTGAAGCGATGGGCGATCACCACATCGAAACGCTCAGCCCGGATCAGACGATAAAGGCGCCACAGCGCGCGCAGCCGTACCCCCTTGAGATCCGACTGGCTGAAGCCCAGATACAGGGAGCGTGCAGCACGACTTTCCGGCTCGCCCTCACCTGGCCGCCCACGCAGAAACAGCGTGGTGACGTCGAAGTTGTCCGTGGGCAACCCCTGAATGATCTGCTCGGCCAGATCGGACGCATTGACGTTGTAACGGTTCTGCATCTGCAGAACCCTGATCTTGCGACTCATACACCGATCCCGAGCCACAGGCGCACAGCCTTGCGCATATACGATCCCTTCAACAGCACCCGCCAGTCACAGTGACAGGCGCAGCGGAAATAACTTTTTGCAGCAGCCACATCGCCGGCCAGGTAAGCACTGCGGAAAAGCGACAGGCTACGCTGCACATAGAACGCTGGCTTCAGCGCCTGGAAACGCTCATCAAGCCGGCGGGGGGAGAACACCTCGTCCACCAGCGCCAACCCACCCGCCTTGGCATGGCTGAACTGGTGCCGCAGGCTGTCATCGTGCTTGTGTATCAATGCCAGTGGCCGTGCAATCAGCGAGCAGGCGTAATTGGCCACGGCCTGTGCGAATACGGGGATATCTTCGGCACTGCGAAACTGCTCGGGGTAGCCGCCTCGCTCGAAGACCTCGCGGTGCATGACACAGGCGCCGTTGGACAACGCCAGGCGCTTGTCCAGCAGATAAGCACGAAGACGCTCCAAGGGTTCTGCCGGCAGATCCGTCGGCACGTGTTCACGGCGCTTGCCATCGGGCCATACGGCAATGTGCCCGCCGATCACCAGACGCGTATCCGGGTGTGCGGACAAGTGTTCCTTTAGCGCCTGCAGTGCACCAGGTGCCAACTCATCGTCGGCATCCAGGAACAGCAGATAATCTCCCGCAGCCTCCCGAATTCCCAAATTGCGAGCAGAGGATGCGCCCCCGTTGCTTTTCCGCAACACACGGAAACGCCCCGGATAGCGCGTCTGCAGTAATTCCAGCGTCGCTGCGGTGTCATCCGTCGAGCCGTCGTCGACGACAAGCAATTCAACCGAACCAGCGGATTCGGCCTGGGCCAGGACGGACTCGATCGCACGCGGCAGCACCGCCGCATAGTTGTAAGCAGGAATCACTACTGAAAGCGTAATACCCGAGCTGTTGCCTGCGACGCCCATCAAATCCCTACCTCACTCTTGGCAACCAGCCGTCCGAACGCTCTTTCTACACGCCCGACGCTGAGAAAATACATCCAAGCATTCTTTACGGCACCCAGCGAAATACGAGGCCGTACCACTGAATTCTTTCCCCAACCGGGGCGCCAACAGAAACCGTCCCGGCGCTTGCGGTACACCGTCAGTACCGGCACACCAAGGGCAGCCCCAAGATGCCCAACGCCCGAATCGTTACCAATTATATAGCCCGACTCATAGAGATAAACCGCCAGCTCACGAGCATTAGCAAAGTGAGGAATCGGAAAGGCATCGCCCAACTGCGCGCCCCACTCGGCCCGCTCCTTCGGTGAAAGCACGAACTGCGGATCGTATCCCTGCCGTTTGAGGCGGCGGGCAAGGCGCAGGTACTTTTGGACAGGCCAGTTCTTCTTCCGGTTATAGGATGTCGGGTGCAGCATTACCCGCTTGGGATAGCGGCGTGCAACATGGACATCGGGAATGCTGAAACCCGGATCACAGGACGCCTGCTCGATGGCCAATCGGGTCCGACAGAAAGCAACTGCCTGGTCAACCATGGTGACGCAGGGGTCATCAATCACCCGCATCGGCCCTGCACAGCGGGACAGCGCGCTCATCAGCTCAGCCTTTTCAGGCCCGCAGCGCTGCTCGACGCGAGCGCTGTGGTCATGGATATAGGCGGGATCGACGCGGAGCGTGCCGACGAACACGTAGTGCTTCGCCAATTGCAGCGGGTCCTGGTCAAGACCCACCACAATGCCGCCACAGTCGGACAGCACGAGGTCGTAGTCGCCTGCCAGGCTGTGTGTGTCCTCGGGCTTGGGAAACGGCAGAACGGCGAAATTCGGCAACCAGTCGGCGAAGTGTGCGAGGTGATTGCTCAGCATCGTCACACGGTAGCCGGCCCGCGCCAGGTTGTTGGCCACGACCAGATAGATCAGGCTGTCGCCCAATCCGAGAGAAGGCACCAACGCGATATGGCAGTCAGAGCGACTGACCTGCGCTTCCTCCCACGTCTGCAACATAGGTTTCTGCAAGTCCATTGCCATCCAACTATTACTCTTTCACGACAAGAATATCTTCCATGATCAGGTACTGCAGGTCGGAGCCGTAGAACATGTTCAGCGCGTCGGTCGGCGAGCAGATCATCGGTTCGCCGCGACGGTTGAGCGAGGTATTCAGCGACACGCCGTTGCCGGTGAGTTTCTCCAGCTCGAGCATCAGGTCGTACCAGCGCGGGTTGTATTCACGCTCGAGCACCTGAGCGCGGGAGGTACCGTCTTCGTGGACGACTTCGCTGACGCGCTCCTTCCACTCGTCGTTGACCTCGAAGGTAAAGGTCATGAACGGGCTCGGATGATCGACCTTGAGCATCTGCGCAGCGACGGTATCGAGCATGGACGGGCAGAACGGTCTCCAGCGCTCACGAAACTTGATCTGCTCGTTGATGCGATCGGCCACGCCAGGGATGCTCGGGCAGCCGATGATGGAACGACCACCGAGTGCGCGCGGGCCGAACTCCATACGCCCCTGAAACCAGGCCACCGGGTTGCCATCGACCATGATCCTGGCGATGCGCTGCGGCATGTCGTCGATCTTCTGCCACTTCGGTGCGTTCGGGTGACGCGCGCAGGCGGCAATGATGTCTTCGTTGCTGTAGGCAGGACCGAGATAGACGTGCTCCATCTTCTCCACCGGCACGCCACGCTGGTGCGAGACATAGGCAGCAGCGCCGACCGACGTACCAGCGTCGCCAGAAGCCGGTTGCACGAACAGTTCCTTCACCTCGGGACGGGCGATGATCTTCTGGTTGAGCTTGACGTTCAGCGCACAGCCACCGGCAAAGGCGATCTTGCCGGTCTCGCGGATGATGTCGCCCAGGTAGTAGTCCATCATTTCCAGCGCCAGCTTCTCGAACAGCGCCTGCATGCTGGCGGCGTAGTGGATGTAGGGGTCGTCGGCGATATCGCCTTCGCGCTTCGGGCCCAGCCACTCGATCAGCTTGGGCGAGAAGTAGAACCCCTTGCCCTTTTCCTTGTAGCGACGCAGGCCGATGACGTTGGCGTAGTCGGTGTTGATGATCAGCTCGCCGTTCTCGAACTTGGCCAGGCGCGAGAAATCGTACTTGCTGGCGTCGCCGTAGGGCGCCATGCCCATGACCTTGAACTCGCCGTCGAGCATCTCGAAACCGAGGAATTCGGTGATGGCACCGTACAGACCGCCGAGCGAGTCCGGGTCGAAGAACTCCTTGATCTTGTGGATCTTGCCGTTCTCGCCGTAGCCGAAGAAGGTGGTGGCGTACTCACCTTTGCCGTCGATGCCGAGGATCGCGGTCTTTTCCTTGAAGCCCGAGCAATGGTAAGCGCTGGCGGCGTGGGCCAGGTGGTGTTCGACCGGTTCGATCTTGACCTTCTTGGCATCGAAACCCAGCTGCTCCAGGCACCAGACGATCTTCTTGCGATAACGCTTGTAGCGGCGGTTACCCATGAGCAGCGCGTCAAGCGCACGATCCGGCGCATACCAGTAACGCTTGGCGTAATGCCAACGCGCCTTGCCGAACAGACTGATGGGCGCAAAAGGAATAGCGACCACATCGACGTCGGACGGCTTGATGCCGGCCTGCTCCAGGCAGAACTTGGCGGACTCGTAGGGCATGCGGTTCTTCGCATGCTTGTCACGCACGAAGCGCTCTTCTTCGGCGGCAGCGACAAGCTTGCCGTCGATGTATAGCGCGGCGGATGGATCATGGCTCAGGGCGCCGGAAAGGCCGAGGATCGTCAATGCCAAGGGTAAAGCCTCTTAAAAAAGCGGCTGCAGGCTTCAAGCGGCAAGCTTCAAGCAACAGCGTTCGTTATTCAGTCGCCCCGGTCGGGCACATTTACCGCCTTAACTGTTCGGTTTTGCCACCACCGATGGAAGGCGCTCGTCCAGAACCTGGTACAGCGTGCTGTCCTGCGGCCAGTTACGCAGGAAACGCGCCCGATCCTTAGCATAGGCGGGCACGAAACTACCGGCTCGGCGGTGCTGCTGCATGGCGTCCAGGTCGATCAACATCCAGCGCCCATCCTGCCACAGGATATTGCTGCCTTTGAGGTCTCCATGACTGATGCGCTCGCGCAGCAGCGCTGCAAACAGGTCATCCAGCGCCCGCAGTTCCGCCTCGGCGGGTAACTCGCCAGGCGCACAGGACGCGAAACGCGTGATTATATCCACACCCGATGCGTGTTCGGTAACAAGATAGGACCGGCGCCTGAGCCACAGGGTGCGACACTCGAGCACGGCAAGCGGCTTGGGCGTGGCGATGCCGAGAAAACTCAGGCGATTGCCCTCGCACCAGCTGTGCCAGGCGCGGCTCGGGCGCCAGAAGCGCTTGAGCCAATGCAGCATGCCCTTGATGTTGTAGCGCTTGATGACCAGTTGCCTGGCACCCTGATCGACTCGCGCAACGGTGGACGAACCACCCAGCTTGAGGGACTGCCCAGCCGCGATGGCGGCGTCAGGGTCAGCCAGCAAGGGCGCCAGCAAGGGCTCTTCCTCGCGCCGGACCACCTGCAGACGTGACGCGCCGCGCCATACGCAAAACGCCGAACAATCGCGGCCGAGCTTGCCCATGAAGTGCTGCAGACGCGAACCACGGGCCTTGGCTACCGCCTTGAGCAGAGCCTCGAACGGCAGCGCGTGCTCGCCATTGACCAGCAGGTAATGCACCAGCAGCTCCTCGATGAATGGATCGAGCGCACTCGGGAATTGAGCGAAGAACACCCCCAGATTGGCCAGCACCCTGTCTCGCGACAGGGGTTGACCCGGCGTCTCGGCACGCACGCCGCCACCGTCGATCAGATACAGGCCGTCCTGGTGACGCAGCAGGTTGTCCAGGTGCAGATCCTCTTGCCACAGGCCTTGGCGGTGGAGCCCGGCAATGGCTGCCAGCGCCTGCCCCAACACCTGCTGCCGAGCGTCGTCCAGCCACGCCAGATGGGCCACCGCCTGCCAGGAATCGCCCAGGCTTTCGGCATCGTCGAGGAACTCGAACAGCAGCCACCCCCCCCCTCCTGGCGTCGAACCCTGGGCAAGCAACTCAGGCGTCTTCAGCCCCTGCTCGGCCAGTAGCTGAACGCCGCGCAGCTCGCGGGCGAAATGCCGTTCGGCCTTATCACCGACCAGCAGCTTGGCCAGCACCTCACGCCCCTGCCAGTGCGCCCGAGCGACATAGCGCTGACCGGGCAGCACCCGCAAAAGGCTGAGCAACTGGATAGACCCCGCGCCCTCCAGCTCGATCAGCAGCGGTAGCACCGGAGTACGTCCGGCATCGACCAGGGAAGCCAGCCTCATGAGCGCCCCGCCTTGTCCTTGAACCGTGCCCTGAGACGTTGCAACCAGTACCCCAACTGGCGAGCGTCACCGAGATAGGCGGTCAGGAAACTGGCCACATCGTCATCGCCCCAGGCACTGGCGCGACGCAGCAGGGGTTCCAGATCCTTGACCCGATCACGCTCGCCAAACAACAGCGGCCGGGTCTTTTCCAGGTCGATCAGCTGCGCGACGAAAGCATCGCCGCTGGCTTGAAGGAAAACATGTTTGGGATAGAAACAACCATGCACCTGGCCCTGACCATGTACGCACCGGGCCAGCACCCCGCAGGCACTGGCGATGGCATGGCGTTGCCCGGCGGTCAGTTGCGACCAGCTCGGCAGGTAGCTGTCCAGATCCCGCCAACCATCCAGGGCTCGGGTCAGCAGGACGGCGCGGCGCTCGCCGCAGATGCGTCGCTCGGCATAGAACGCCGAACGCATCGCCGGAATGCCCAGGCGCTGATAGCGGCAGGTATTGCGAAACTCGCGCGCCAGGGTCGGCTCACCCAGCGGACGATGCAGGCTGCGGGTCAGGTAATTGCTCTGGCGCTTGAGGTAGTAGCCGGTGCCATCGAGATCGAGCCGGTACACCGTGCTCCAGCCACCGCGAGAAGCGGTGTTGGGCTCGTCCACGGCAAACAGTTGCAGTGCCCACAGAGCCTCGAAGCTGTCCAGGCCGTGACGCTCGAGCAGCGTTTTATCCTCGCCCTCGATGAAGTCCTTCATTCTCTTCCCTCGAAGTAGCGCACGATCTGCAGGATCCGTCGCTTGTCACTGTCGTTGAGACGATCGCGACGCCGATACTGCAGATAGAAGCGCAGGCGCTGAGTGCGCGACAGGTGGTACTTGGCGACCTTGTCCAGACAAGCGAGATCCTTGACGATCCGGTAGCGCAAGAACGGTCCACACCAGAAGGCCCCAGCGGGGCAGTCGATGAGGAACAGGCGGCGCTGCTCGTCCACCAGAAGGTTGCGCCACTTGAGATCATTGTGGACGAAGTGATGGTCATGCAGCGTGCGCGTGGCCTTGGCCAACTGGCGACTGACATCGTCGACCCAGGCCCGGTCACGCAGGCGTGCATCATCCGTGGCCGCCAGGCGTGACATGTCCAGGGTACCGACGATCTCCTGAGTGATCAGTGCGCCTCGGGCGAAGGCGCCGGCCTTGCGCTCCAGGCCGTAGGCGGCGATGGGCGCAGTGGGAATGCCCCAGGTGGCGAAGTGCTTGAGATTCTGCCATTCGGCCTTGACCCGCGGTCGGCCGATGAAACGCCGCACGCCCTTGCCCGCGCCGTGATAGCGCTTGACGTAATAGCCCAGCCCATCGAATTCGACGCGGATCACGTCCGACAACGGATCATGGGTGATTGCCTCGCCCTGCAGGGAAAACACCGCATCCAGACTGGCGAAGGCTCTTGCCGCCTGCGGCGTGGCCAAGGGGGTGACGCGCCATTCACTCATGGTTCGCTCCCGGCGCGTACTTGCGTGCATAGCGAAGCAGCAGGTGATCGGCCTTGCGCTGCAGCCAGAGCAGCAGCGCCGCCTCCTCATGCAGAATCTGCCGCAACGGCCGCTCATTGCCTGCCGCAGCGAAATAGCGTTTGAGAAAGCGCAGCTTGTCACGCCGGGTCAGGCCGATATGCAGCGCCGAAAAATACAGGGCGGCCAGATCCTTGTCGCGCCAGCGCCGTGGCGTGGCACTGCGCACCTGGGCGCGGTGCAGGTCGATCACTGACAGGCGCAGGTCACTGGCCTGGATCGGCCGGTCGGTGTGCAGCAGGAAGTGGCAGATATAGCAGTCGCGGTGGTTGACCCCGGCACGGTGCATGGCGCCGGTCATCTGCGCCACTTCGCGGATCAGCGCCCACTTGAGCGCCGGCTTGGGCGGTTGCTGCGCCCAGTTGAGGCTGAGCTGCTCCAGGTCGACGGTCGGCGCCAGCTCTTCGGTGACGATGAACGAGTGCTGGCGCGCCGGATTGCTGCCACGCTCGCCGTAGGCCACGGCGGTCATGGTCGGCACACCAACCTCGGTCAGACGCTGAATGGCCTGCCACTCTTGCGCGGCTCCCAACACAGGCGCCTTGGCCGTGAGCAGGTTCTTGGCGATCTCAGCCCAGCCGATGCCACGGTGGATCTTGACGAAGTAACCGCGCCCGTCGACCTCGGTACGCAGGGTGCGGCGCCCTTCCAGCTCGCGGTAGACCTGGCCCTCGAGCGCCTCGACGGCCTCGAAGGCATCGCGGCCCGCCCACAGGCGCTTGAAGGGTTCGGCGAGGATCAGGCGCATGCAAGCCTCCCCAGCCGGGTATCCGTGCGCACCGATGACACCGTGCTGTCGACCTTGCGGTGCGCACGGCGCCCCCTACCCAAGCGACTCATGCGTGCTTCTCCGCGAGGATCACGTCAGCGGCCTTCTTCGGCATCGAATACAGGTCGGCGCTATCGGCATAGACCAGGCCGTTGCGGCTCCAGAAAGCGCGGCGCTCGGGGTCAGCCAGCATATCGGCCAACGTGCGGTTGAGATGGTCCTGCTCGAACGGCCCGGGCAGTACGCGGCCGCAATCGGCATCGGCGATGTAATGGGCATAGCCGCAGACATCGGTGACCAATACCGGCAAGCCGGATACCAGAGCCTCCAGCAACACGGTGCCGGTGTTCTCGTTATAGGCCGGATGGATCAGCAGATCGGCACCAAGCAGGAAGCGCGGAATGTCGCTGCGCCCCTTGAGGATCTGCACCTGATCGGACAGCCCCAGCGCCTTGACCTGCAGCAGGAAGGGCCTGGGATCGTCCTGGCCGATGGCGATCAGGCGGGTGCGCTTGCCCAGCTCGCGCGGCAACGCGGCCAGCGCCTTGAGGCTGCGGTCCAGGCCCTTGGTCTTGAAGCCGGAGCCGATCTGGACCAGCAGCAGGTCATCGTCACTCAGCTTGAACTCGCGGCGGAACTCGGCGCGAATGTCGGCAGCATTGGCGGGTGCCCGACGGTCAAAGGCGATGCCCGGCGGCAGCAGGTGGAAGCGCTGCAGCGGAGTCTTGTAGTGCTTGATGAACAGCGGCTGCTGCACCTCGGAGATCATCAGAATCTCGGTCTTGGAATCGGGTGCAAACACTGCGCGCTCGTAATCGGCGAAGTGCTTGTAGCGGCCCCAGCGGCGATAGATCGGGTTGCGCAGGGTCTGCGCCTTGTCCTCGAAACAGCCGTCGGCGGCGTAGTAGACGTCGAGGCCCGGCATCTTGTTGAAACCGATCACCCGGTCGACCGGGTCGCGCTTCAAATCGGCCTGCAGCCAGGCGCTGAATTTCTCGTTGCGGCGATGATTGAACAGCGCACGCACCGGCGCCACGCGCACATCGAAGCCAGCAGGGTTGTCGCCTTCCCAGATCGGCGTGTAGACGCGAATGGCATGGCCACGCGCCTGGCATTCGAGGGCGATGCGCATGAAGTCGCGCTGCAGCCCGCCGAAGGGGAAGTATTTATAGAGAACGAAGGCCAGTTGCATAGCCGCTCCTTAAAGAGTGCCGGGAGGCGCGAGCAGCAGCGCCTCCAGTTCCAGGCCGACGCGCTCGGCGCCGAGGCCGTCGAAGCAGGGCTTGTCACGATCACCGCTGCCAGCGCCCGGTCCACTGGCGCACAGGTGAATCTGAGCACGGCCGTAAGCGCCCACCTTGCCGGGCAGCGTCGGGCCATAAAGAGAAATATTGGGTACGTCCAGCGCGGCGGCCAGATGACCGAGCCCGGTGTCGACGGAGACGCAGGCACTGGCACCGGCGATCACCTTGGCCACGCCGGCCAGATTGAGCTTCGGCAGCACAGCGGCATGACTGAGTCCGGCGGCAATGCGTTCGGCACGCGCCTTTTCCGTCTCGTTGCCCCAGGGCAGACGCACGGCCCAGCCCAGCTCGTCCATGCGCTCGGCCAGCGCACGCCAGTCGGCTTCCGGCCAGTGCTTACTGGCCCAGGTGGTGCCATGCAGGAACACCAGATACGACTGCGCAGCGGCATCCATCATCGCCGCGCGGTTGAGGCCGTAGTCCCCGGTGCCGGACGGCAGCGCATAACCCAGCGCCTTGGCGAAGAGTTGGCGTACGCGCTCCAGGGCATGCTGATCCTTGGCCACCGCGTAGCGACGGTCGTAGAAACGACTGGCCAGCGGCTCACGCGCCGAATCACGATCAAGCCCGGCCACCGGCGCCGACACGTAGCGCGTCAGCCAGGCGCTCTTGAGCAGGCCCTGGGCGTCGATCACCAGGTCGTAGCGGGTTTCCCGCAGACGCTGCTTGAAGCGCGCCCACTCACCGCTGCGCCAGGTGCGCAACGGGTGCTTGCGCCAGCGGCGGATGGCCACCGGAATCACCTGGGAAACGGCCGGATGCCAGGCGGGGATCTCGGCGAAGCCTTCTTCCACCACCCAATCGAAACGAATGCCGGGAATGGCGCGGGCCGCATCGGTCAACGCCGGCAGGGTATGCACCACGTCGCCCAGCGACGAAGTCTTGATGATCAGTACCCGCAAATCAGTCGCCCTCGACCAGGGTCAAGGTTTCGCCGACCAGCCGATCCAGCGCCTCGATCACAGGCCGCGGTTTGAGCTCACGCAGGCAGTTGTAGTGACCAAACCGGCAAGTTCGATCGAAGCAGGGACTGCACTCCAGGCCCAGGCGAACGATCTCGACGCGGTCAGCCAGCGGCGGAGTGAACGCTGGCGAGGTGGAACCATAGACCGCCACCAGCGGACGATTCAGCGCCGCCGCCACGTGCATCAATCCGGAGTCGTTGGACACCACGGCAGTGGCCGCCGACATCAGGTCGATGGCCTCGGCCAGGCTGGTCTGCCCGGACAGGTTGCTGACTTCTTCGCGCAGCCCCGGAATCAGGCGCATGCGAATGTCTTCGCCGCCAGCATGGTCGTTCTTCGAGCCGAACAGCCAGACCTGCCAGCCCTCGCGAATCTTGATCTCGGCCACCTTGGCGTAGTGCTCGGCCGGCCAGCGTTTGGCCTCGCCGAACTCTGCACCGGGACACAGCGCCAGCACCGGGCGATCCAGTTGCAGTTCGAACTTGACCAGCGCGGCATCACGACTGGCTTCATCGATCACCAGACGCGGCTGCGGATAGGGCTGCGGCAAGGCAGCGCCAGGTTCATAGGCCAGCGCCATGAAGCGCTCGATCATCAGCGGATAGCGGTCTTTGTCCAACGTGCGGATATCGTTGAGCAGGCCATAGCGCATCTCACCCTTCCAGCCCGTGCGCCTGGGGATACCGGCGAACCAGGGCACCAGCGCGGACTTGAGCGAGTTGGGCAGCAGGATCGCCTGGTCGTACTGGCCAGCCAGCGATTTGCCAATGCGCCGGCGCGTGGCCAGATCGAGCACACCATGACCCAGTGGCAGACTCAGCGCGGCGCGCACCTCGGGCATGCGCTCGAGAATCGGCCGGCTCCAGTCCGGCGCCAGCACGTCGATTTCGCATGCGCGGTGGCGTAGCTTCAGGCACTGAAACAGCGTCTGCGCCATCACCATGTCGCCTACCCAGCTTGGCCCAACGATCAGTATCTTCATATTCTTTCCAGAAACGACCGGGGAGGCTTTCGCCTCCCCGTCGAGCCTTCGAGCAATCGCTTATTTGACCAGCGTACGCCACTCGGCGTGGCCACTGGTTTTGCCAGTGACCAGGTCGAAGTAGGCCTTCTGCAGCTTCTCGGTGACCGGGCCGCGACGACCGGCGCCAATCTTGCGGCCATCCACCTCGCGAATCGGGGTGACTTCAGCGGCGGTGCCGGTGAAGAAGGCCTCGTCGGCGATGTACACCTCGTCGCGGGTGATGCGCTTCTCGACCACCTTGATGCCGTGCTCTTCGGCCAGGGTCAGGATGGTGCTGCGGGTGATGCCGTTGAGGCAGGAGGTCACTTCCGGGGTGTACACCACGCCGTCCTTGACCAGGAAGATGTTCTCGCCCGAACCTTCGGCCACGTAGCCTTCCGGATCCAGCAGCATGGCCTCGTCGGCGCCACCGGAGATGGCTTCCTGCAGCGCCAGCATCGAGTTGATGTAATTACCGTTGGCCTTGGCGCGGGTCATGGCGATGTTGACGTGATGGCGGGTATAGGAGCTGGTGCGCACCTTGATGCCGGCTTCCAGCGCCTCTTCGCCCATGTAGGCGCCCCAGTGCCAGGCGGCGACGATCACGTGCACCTTCAGGCCGGAAGCGCGCAGGCCCATGCCTTCGCTGCCGAAGAACACCATCGGACGCAGGTAGGCACTTTCCAGGCCGTTCTCACGCACGGCGGCGCGCTGCGCCTCGTTGATCTCGTCCTTGGAGAAAGGAATCTGCATGTTGAAGATGTGCGCGGAGTCGAACAGGCGGTCGGTGTGCGCCTGCAGGCGGAAGATCGCGGTGCCGTCCGGGGTGTTGTAGGCGCGCACGCCCTCGAACACGCCCATGCCGTAGTGCAGGGTATGGGTCAGCACATGGGTGTTGGCTTCGCGCCACGGCACCAGTTTGCCGTCGTACCAGATCACGCCATCACGGTCGGACATCGACATCTTGCCTGCTCCTCAAATTCGCTTCACGGTTCGATCAGTAGGTGGGGCCTCAGGCCCCGTCGTTCAACTCAGCCCCAGCTCACGCCACAGGCGCATCACGGCGCGGCGCTCATCCTGGAACTGATCCCCCGGCACCACCCCAGGCTGCTTCTGCAGCGCCTGACGATGGGCAGCCGAGCGATAGATCTTGTAGACCTCACGCAGCAATGCGGCATCCTCGGCGCTCATCAGACCGACCCGCTCCAGGCCTTCCAGGATGCGGATATTATCGGTGAACTCGAGTAGCTGCGGGTGTTGCCACGACCAGGCCAGAGCCGCGTATTGCACCATAAATTCGATATCGACGATACCACCGGCGTCCTGCTTCAGATCGAAGGAGGACGTGGCCTCGAAGGCATTCGCTGCCGTCCCGGCCGCGGTATTCCTGGTGCCAAGGTTGTCACGCATCTTCGCGCGCATCTCGCTGACCTCGACGCGCAGCGCCTCGGCGTCGCGCTGGCGACCCAGCACTTCGGCGCGCACGCGAGCGAATTCGCCGGCCAGGCGCGGGCACCCCACCAGCACCCGCGCCCGCACCAGCGCCTGATGCTCCCAGGTCCAGGCCTCGGCTTCCTGATAGCGCTGGAAGGCACCCAGCGAGCTGACCAGAAGGCCGGCTGCGCCCGATGGTCGCAGGCGCATGTCCACCTCATAGAGCGCACCGGAGGTGGTCTGGGTGGTCAACAGGTGAATGATGCGCTGACCCAGGCGGGTGAAGAACTGCGCACCGTCGATGGGCTTGGCGCCATCGGTCTCGGCCTGCGGATCGCCGTCATGGATGAACACCAGATCCAGGTCCGAGCCATGGCCGAACTCCAGACCACCGACCTTGCCATAGCCGACGATGATGAAGTCCGGGTCGCAGGGCGTGCCATCGGCACGATACGGCCGGCCGTGACGCTGCACCGTATGCTGCCAGGCCAGCGCCAGCACCTGATCGAGAATCGCCTCGGCCAGCCAGGTCAGGTAGTCCGACACTTTCATCAGGGGCAGCGTGCCGGCGATTTCCGACGCCGCCACGCGCAGACTGTGGGCCAGCTTGAAGTGGCGCAGCGCCTCCATCTGCTGCTCCAGATCCTCCTCGGGAATACGGATCAGCCGTTCGCGCAGCTCGGCCGCCAGCTCCGGCGCCAGTGGCGGCGAATACAGCCGTCCTTCATTGAGCAGCTCGTCGAGCAACAGTGGATAGCGGGCGATCTGCTCGGCGATCCACGGGCTACCTGCGCACAGACTGATCAGGCGCTCCAGCGCGCCCGGGTTTTCGCTCAGCAGCACCAGGTAGGCCGAACGCCGCGCGACCTTTTCCACCAGCGGCAGCACGCGCTCCAGCACCAGATCCGGCTTGTCATGCTCGACGGTCTGCGCCAGCAGGCGCGGAATGAAGGCATCCAGACGCTCGCGCCCCAGGCGCTGCATGGCGCGCACCTGCGGGCCGTTGCGCAGATCCCCCAGACGCCGACAGGCTGCACCTGGCTCGGTGAAACCCGCCTCCTGCAACTGCAGCGCGGCAGCCTCATCGTCCAGCGCACCCTGCCACAAAGGCAGCCACTCGGCGCCAACGCAGGCCTCGCCGGCATCCGACTCATCTTCGTCAGGATCGGCGATCACCTGCTGGAAGTGCCATTCGATGCGGCCACGCCAGTGCATCAGGCGCTCATGAAAACTCGCCCAGTCAGCGAAGCCCATGATCGCCGCCACCCGCGCCCGATCCTGCGGGTCGGCTGGCAACATTTGCGTCTGTCGGTCACCGATGCCCTGCAAGGCGTGCTCGGCATAACGCAGGAACTCGTAGCCTTCCTTCATCTCCGCGACCACCGCCGGTGGCAGATAGCCCTGCCCTTCCAGCGTGGCCAGCACCTTGAGCAGCGGCCGCTGCTGCAGACTGAGGTCGCGCCCACCATGAATCAGCTGGAAGGCCTGAGCGATGAACTCGATCTCGCGAATGCCGCCGGCGCCGAGCTTGATGTTCTCGCTCATGCCCTTGCGCCGCACTTCCTGCTGGATCAACAGCTTCATCGCACGCAGCGCCTCGATGGCGGAAAAGTCCAGGTAGCGCCGGTAGACGAAGGGCCGCAGCATCTCCAGCAGCTCGGCACCCGCAGCCTGATCGCCACCGACCACGCGCGCCTTGATCATGGCGTAGCGCTCCCAGTCACGCCCCTGATCCTGGTAGTACTGCTCCAGCGCATTGAAGCTGAACACCAGCGCACCACTGGAACCATAGGGGCGCAGACGCATGTCGGTGCGAAACACGAAGCCGTCGACGGTGATCGCATCCAATGCCTTGATCAGGCGCTGCCCCAGGCGGATGAAGAACTCCTGATTATCCAGCGGACGCTTCACTCCCTCGGTCTCGCCACCTTCGGGATAGCCGAAGATCAGGTCGATGTCCGAAGACAGGTTCAGCTCGTGCGCGCCGAGCTTGCCCATGCCGAGGATGACCATGTGCTGCGGCTGGCCACTGCGCCGCCCGACCGGCGTACCGAACTGCGTGCAATGACGCGGGTACAGCCAGTGATAGGCCAGATCGATGCAGGCATCGGCAAGATCGGACAGATCGCGGCAGGTTTCACCGAGCGCCGCCTGGCGGCTGAAGTCGCGCCAGATGATGCGCAGTTGCTGACGATTGCGAAAACGCCGCAGGCAGCGCCCCAGGGCATCCTCATCGGCACACTCGGCCAGCTGTGCCTCCAGTTGCTGGCGCAACTCGCCCGGTGCCAGACTGCGCTCCAGCTCACCGGACTCGGCCAGTGCAACGAACATCTGCGGATCACGCTGCGCCTGCTCGGCGACGAAATCGCTCAGCGCCGACACCTGCCGCCAGGCAACGCGGCGTTCTTGCGGCCAGGCGGCGATACGTTCAGCCAGGGTTTCATGCTCGGCCAAAGCGGCTTGCAACGACTGTTCGGCGCGTTCGGCCAGGGCCACAAGGGAAGGGGGCAACTCGACCAGCAACGGCAGGCTCATGGTCTATCCTTTTGGCGGACTGCCGGACGCACGGTGCAATCGCCCGCAGCCCCGCTCCAGCGGGGCACGCGCGGCCGGCGGTGCCGCGGATTGTAGTTTTACTACGAAAGAATTGTATCCAGAGGGCTGAATCCGTCGTCGAAATGTAGTAAAACTACAAGCGGCCGGTCCTACCCCCGGTAAATCCAAGAATTTCAACTCGCCCGCCCAAAAAGCCGGTGAGACCCAACTGGCCTCCGATTCTGGAAGCCTTTCCGCCCTGGAGCAAGCCATGCAAGACCTCGATCCGATCGAAACCCAGGAATGGCTGGACGCCCTTGAATCCGTCCTCGACCGTGAGGGTGAAGACCGTGCCCATTACCTGATGACCCGTCTGGGCGAGCTGGCCACCCGTAGCGGTGCGCAACTGCCCTACGCGATCACCACGCCTTACCGCAACAGCATCCCGGTAACCCATGAAGCTCGCATGCCCGGCGACCTGTTCATGGAACGCCGCATCCGCTCGCTGGTGCGCTGGAACGCCCTGGCCATGGTGATGCGCACCAACCTGGACGACCCGGATCTGGGCGGCCACATTTCCAGCTTCGCCTCCTCCGCGACGCTGTACGACATCGGCTTCAACTACTTCTTCCAGGCCCCGACCGACGAACACGGTGGCGACCTGGTGTTCTATCAGGGCCACGCCAGCCCTGGCGTCTACGCCCGCGCCTTCATGGAAGGCCGCATCAGCGAAGACCAGATGAAGAACTTCCGCCGCGAAGTGGACGGCAAAGGTCTGTCGTCCTACCCGCACCCCTGGCTGATGCCAGACTTCTGGCAGTTCCCCACCGTGTCCATGGGCCTCGGCCCGATCCAGGCGATCTACCAGGCCCGCTTCATGAAGTACCTGGAAGCGCGCGGCTTCATCCCGGCCGGCAAGCAGAAGGTCTGGTGCTTCATGGGTGACGGCGAGTGCGACGAGCCGGAATCCCTCGGCGCCATCTCCCTGGCTGGCCGCGAGAAGCTGGACAACCTGATCTTCGTCATCAACTGCAACCTGCAGCGCCTCGACGGCCCGGTACGCGGTAACGGCAAGATCATCCAGGAACTCGAAGGCGTGTTCCGTGGAGCCCAGTGGAACGTCAACAAGGTGGTCTGGGGTCGCTTCTGGGATCCGCTGTTCGCCAAGGACAAGGACGGCGCCCTGCAGCGCCGCATGGACGAAGTGGTCGACGGTGAATACCAGAACTACAAGGCCAAAGACGGCGCCTACGTGCGCGACAACTTCTTCAACACTCCGGAGCTCAAGGAGATGGTCAAGGACCTCTCCGACGACGAGATCTGGAAGCTCAACCGTGGCGGCCACGACCCGTACAAGGTCTACGCGGCCTACCATCAGGCCGTGAACCACAGCGGCCAGCCGACCGTGATCCTGGCCAAGACCATCAAGGGCTACGGTACCGGCGCCGGTGAAGCGAAGAACACCGCGCACAACACCAAGAAGGTCGATGTCGACAGCCTGCGTCAGTTCCGCGACCGCTTCGACATCCCGGTCAAGGATGAAGACCTGGAAAACCTGCCGTTCGTGCGCCCGGAGCCGGGCAGCCCGGAGTACAAGTACCTGCACGAGCGCCGCAACGCGCTGGGTGGCTTCGTACCGCAGCGTCGCCAGCAGAGCTTCAGCATCCCGACACCACCGCTGGATACCCTCAAGGCCATCCTCGATGGTTCGGGCGACCGCGAAATCTCCACCACCATGGCTTTCGTGCGCATCCTCGCGCAGCTGGTCAAGGACAAGGAACTCGGCCAGCGCATCGTCCCGATCATCCCGGACGAAGCCCGTACCTTCGGCATGGAAGGCATGTTCCGTCAGCTCGGCATCTATTCCTCGGTCGGCCAGCTGTACGAGCCGGTCGATAAAGACCAGGTGATGTTCTACAAAGAGGACAAGAAGGGTCAGATCCTCGAGGAAGGCATCAACGAAGCCGGCGCCATGAGTTCCTTCATCGCCGCCGGCACCTCGTACTCCTGCCACAACCAGCCGATGCTGCCGTTCTACATCTTCTACTCGATGTTCGGCTTCCAGCGCATCGGCGACCTGGCCTGGGCCGCTGGCGACAGCCGCACCCGTGGTTTCCTGATCGGCGGTACCGCCGGCCGCACCACCCTCAACGGTGAAGGCCTGCAGCACGAAGACGGTCACAGCCACATGCTGGCAGCGACCATCCCCAACTGCCGCACCTACGACCCGACCTACGGCTACGAGCTCGCCGTGATCATCCGCGAAGGCATTCGCCAGATGACCGAAGAGCAGCAGGACATCTTCTACTACATCACCGTGATGAACGAGTCGTACCAGCAGCCGGCCATGCCGCAAGGCGTGGAAGACGGCATCATCAAGGGCATGTACCTGCTCGAGGAAGACAAGAAGGAAGCCGCGCACCACGTGCAGCTGCTGGGTTCCGGCACCATCCTGCGGGAAGTCGTCGAAGCCGCGAAGATCCTGCGTGACGAGTTCAACATCGGCGCCGATGTGTGGAGCGTCACCAGCTTCAACGAACTGCGTCGCGACGGCCTGGCCGTGGAGCGCAGCAACCGCCTGCACCCGGGCCAGAAGCCCAAGCAGACCTACATCGAGCAGTGCCTGAGCGGTCGCAAGGGGCCGGTCATCGCCTCTACCGACTACATGAAGCTGTTCGCCGAACAGGTTCGTCAGTGGGTTCCGAGCAAGGAATACAAGGTCCTGGGCACCGACGGCTTCGGCCGCAGCGACAGCCGCAAGCAGCTGCGTCACTTCTTCGAAGTGGATCGCAACTGGGTCGTGCTGGCCGCCCTGGAAGCCCTGGTCGACCGTGGCGAGATCGAAGCCAAGGTGCTGGCTGACGCCATCGCCAAGTTCGGTATCGACGCCGACAAAGCCAACCCCCTGGACTGCTAAGGAGCGTAGCGATGAGTGAATTGATTCGCGTACCCGACCTCGGCGGTGAAGGCGAGGTGATTGAACTGCTGGTGAAGGTCGGCGACCGTATCGAAGCCGACCAGAGCGTACTGACCCTGGAGTCCGACAAGGCCTCCATGGAGGTGCCCTCGCCCAAGGCCGGCGTGATCAAGGAAATCAAGGTCAAGATCGGCGACCGCCTGAAGGAAGGCGATGAGTTGCTGGTGCTGGAAGTCGAAGGTGCCGCCGAAGCGGCGCCTGCGCCGAAAGCCGAAGCAGCGCCCGCTGCTGCACCGCAAGTGGCCGCCCCGGCTGCCGCGCCTGCTGCTGCAACCAGCAGCAGCGTGCAGGATGTGCACGTGCCGGATATCGGCACCGACGGCAAGGTCAAGGTCATCGAAGTCATGGTCAAGGTCGGTGACAGCATCGAAGCCGACCAGTCGCTGATCACCCTGGAATCCGACAAGGCCTCCATGGAAATCCCCTCGCCGGCTGCCGGCGTGGTGGAAGAAGTGCTGGTCAAGCTGGATGCCGAAGTCGGCACCGGCGACCTGATCCTCAAGCTGCGCACCGCTGGTGGCGCAACCGCCAGTGCTGCGCCGGCTCAAGCCGCTGCACCCGCTGCTGCGCCAGCCGCCGCACCTGCTCCCGCTGCCGCCGCTCCGGCTGCTGCTTCGGTGCAGGACGTGCACGTGCCGGACATTGGCACCGACGGCAAGGTCAAGGTCATCGAAGTCATGGTCAAGGCCGGTGACAGCATCGAGGCCGACCAGTCGCTGATCACCCTGGAGTCCGACAAGGCCTCCATGGAAATCCCCTCGCCGGCTGCCGGCGTGGTGGAAGAAGTGCTGGTCAAGCTGGACGCCGAAGTCGGCACCGGCGACCTGATTCTCAAGCTCAAGGTCGCGGGCGCCGCTCCGGCAGCTGCCCCAGCGCAAGCCAGTCAGCAAGTACACCGCGTACCGGAAGGTGCCGCGCCGGAAGTGGCCGCAGAAGTACGCGCCATCGCCTCGCTGTCGGCTGCTGCTGCCGAAGTCGCCAACGCGCCCAAGCGCGATGGTGCCAAGGTGCATGCCGGCCCCGCCGTGCGTCAGCTGGCTCGTGATTTCGGCGTGGAACTGGCGGATATCGCCGGTACTGGTCCGAAAGGCCGCATCCTCAAGGAAGACGTGCAGGTTTACGTCAAGGCGATGATGCACAAGGCCAAGGCCGCACCGCAGGCGACTGCCGCTGCTGCCACCGGTGGCGCCGGCATTCCGCCGATCCCCACCGTTGACTTCAGCAAGTTCGGCGAAATCGAAGAAGTGGCGATGACCCGCCTGATGCAGGTCGGCGCCGCCAACCTGCATCGCAGCTGGCTCAACGTGCCGCACGTGACTCAGTTCGACTCGGCCGACATCACCGACCTGGAAGCCTTCCGCGTCGCGCAGAAGGCCGTGGCCGAAAAGGCTGGCGTCAAGCTGACCGTGCTGCCGCTGCTGCTCAAGGCCTGCGCCCACCTGCTCAAGGAACTGCCGGACTTCAACAGTTCGCTGGCCCCGAGCGGCAAGGCGATCATCCGCAAGAAGTACGTGCACATCGGCTTTGCCGTCGATACGCCGGACGGCCTGCTGGTGCCGGTGATCAAGAACGTCGATCAGAAGAGCCTGCTGCAGCTTGCGGCTGAGGCCGCTGCCCTGGCGGAAAAGGCGCGCACCAAGAAGCTCTCGGCTGATGACATGCAGGGCGCCTGCTTCACCATCTCCAGCCTCGGTCACATTGGCGGCACCGGCTTCACGCCGATCGTCAACGCGCCGGAAGTGGCGATCCTCGGTGTCAGCAAGGCGACCATGCAGCCGGTGTGGGATGGCAAGGCCTTCCAGCCCAAGCTGATGCTGCCGCTGTCGCTGTCCTACGACCACCGAGTGATCAACGGCGCTGCCGCCGCACGCTTCACTCAGCGCCTGTCGCAGCTGCTGGCCGATATCCGCACCATCCTGCTGTAAATCGTTTCGAGCACGCCACGCTCGCATCCTCAACCCCGCCCATTCAGGCGGGGTTTTTTTTGGTTCTTCGCATTTTCGCGGGGCGGGTACGCTTGACACCGGACTGGCAATTACGTGTCAGCTGTCCATGGCTTGGCACTATCCGTTAGCGTGTCGTCTGATCTGATGGGTTTCGCCCCTTACGGGCGACTCACTTTCTTTGCTTGTGCAAAGAAAGTAAGCAAAGAAAC
>NZ_JBLWTV010000011.1:0-182569 GCF_048269965.1 Pseudomonas sp.
AACGGGCAACATGATCATCAACCTGTTACCCATGTCCCCCGACAGGTGTTTACCATGTCCCCCGGCTGAACACCGTGTGCACCGCTTATCCCCGCAGACTTGCTGGTGCGCGCGGCGCACCCTACCCAAACCCCGCACGATCCAGCGGAGCCTCAGTGATCGGCCGTAACCAGGCGGTTGCGGCCCTCTCGTTTGGCGCGGTAGAGCGCACCGTCGACGCGCTTGAAGAAGGCGTCGGCGTCGCCGTCATGACTGCTGCTGAAGCAGCCGACGCCCAGACTGGTGGTCAGCTCCAGGCGCTGGCCGGCCAGCAGCAGGCCTTCCGTTGCCAGTTCCTGACGAAATTGCTCGGCCAGATCCCACGCCTGGGCCAGGGTGGTGCCCGGCAGCAGCACGCCGAATTCTTCGCCACCCAGGCGCAGCAGGGCATCGGCATCAC
This sequence comes from Pseudomonas sp., assembly GCF_048269965.1. GTDB lineage: Bacteria > Pseudomonadota > Gammaproteobacteria > Pseudomonadales > Pseudomonadaceae > Aquipseudomonas. The sequence continues at coordinate 440 of NZ_JBLWTV010000011.1, forward strand.
GGCGAAACACCTTGCGCATGCGTTCGGCGAATGCGCTCAGGCAAGCATCGCCACCGGCGTGGCCGTGTTCATCGTTGACCTTCTTGAAAAAGTCGATATCCATCAGCACCAGCGACAGCGGCTCGCCCTGGCGCACCGCATTGGCTACCAGGCTGGGGAACAGGTTGTTGAACTGATAGCGGTTGCCCAGCTGTGTCAGGCTGTCGGTGCGGCTGAGCAGATCGAGCTGACTCTGCTGCTCCAGCAGCTTCAGCTCCAGGTCGAGGGTCGCACGGTATTCACGGTGATTGCGGCCCAACACCAGAATCAGATAGCCGAGGTAGAAGGTCAGGGTGATCAGCATCGCGTGCTGGTGCTGCCAATTCAGCGCCATCACCGCCAGGCCCGGCAGGTAGAGCAGGGCCAGGGCCAGCAGGGCGCGGCCACGGCGCATGGCGAAGTTGAAGGTCATCGCCGTAGCGAAGGCCACCGTGGCGAGGGTGGCGATCATTTCCGAGTCGTTGTAGGCGTCGCTGTATAGCGCCAGCGCGTGAGCCTGCCCCCAGCACAAGGCGGTGAGAAGTATCAGCCCCCAGTGATGATCGAGCCAGCGCTGCAGTTGCTCGGGATGGTGGATTCCATCAGGACGGTGCAGCAGGCGTGCAGCCAATAGTGCGGCGAACACCGTGCAGCCCAGCACACCGCTTGCCGTCAGGTTGCCAGGATCGGCACTGAACACCCAGGTCAGCAACCAGGCAAGCAGGTAGAAGAATCCTCCCAGACGCGTGCGGATGCGGGTGTCATCCACTTCACGCCACAGGGCGAAGGTATTGGGTTGGCGCGGTACTTCGGCGTCGGTCATTTTTGTGATCACAGAATGCTCTCGCGTGAGCATAGCGCTTTTTGCTTGCAGCAAGGGTGTCGATTGGCCAGCATCCTGCGCCGTTCAGTCCTCAACACCTTGTTACCTTTGCCGCCTGCCTGCGGCGAACCCGCCGCTCTGCCGGCAGTCAGAGCCCAGGCTGCGTTGTCTCGAATGACTGCAACAAATCCGCCGCACACTGCACCATCCACCTTCAAGCGAGCGCTACGCGATGATGTCCGCTGCCAAGGGGATGCTTGGAAAGCTTCCTGTTCTGAGTCCATGGAAATGGGCGTTGCTGCTGGGGGCCCTGCTGGCTGCCTACCAGATGAAAGCGATGCACCTGGACGACCGTCTCTATTTCTGGATCACGACGTCCTGGCATCAGGATGACTGGGCGCACCGCAGCCTGTGGCTGCCGGAGTATCGGGTCGAGGTCGATGCCAAACCGGTCGTCGGCGTTTCCGATAATTTCTCTGGTCTCAGCTACGACGACGACCGCCATCAGATCTGGGCCGTGCTCAACAACCCGGAGCAACTGTTGAGGCTGAGCCTCGATGGCGAGGTCCTGGGCCGCTATCCGCTGCATGGTTTTCAGGATATCGAGGGGGTGACCTACCTCGGTGATGACCTGCTGCTTCTGGCCGAAGAGCGCAAGCAAGCATTGGTCGCGGTGCCTGTGCCGCAGCTTGAGGGGACCCTGCAGCGTGCCGATTATCGTGCACTGACCCTTGGTATCGATCTGGGTGGCAACCAGGGCTTTGAAGGGCTCGGCTACGATCGGGCTGGCGACCGTTTGTTCGTCGTCAAGGAACACTCACCGCGCAAGCTCTACGAGATTCGCGGCCTCAAACGCAGCCTGCAGGGTGAGTTCGGCCTTGAAGTGATCGATCGCCAGGACTGGATAGACCACCGGATATTCGCCAGCGATCTGGCGTCCGTGCATTTCGATGAGCGCACCGGCCATCTGGTGTTGCTGAGCGATGAATCACGCTTGCTCATCGAGCTGGGCGAAGATGGGCAACTGATCAGCTTCCGTTCCCTGCTTCGGGGCTTCGCAGGCTTGCGTGGCAGCGTGCCGCAGGCCGAAGGTGTCACCTTCGATGCACAGGGAAATCTTTATCTGGCCAGCGAACCCAATCTGTTCTACCGGCTGCAACGCCAATGAGGTTTCACCCCCGGCGGATCAGCCAGATGCCGGCAACGATCAGCAGCAAGCCCGCCACCTTGCCAAAGGTGATGGGCGCTTCGCGAAAACCTGCCCAGCCGAAGTGATCGAGGGTAATGGCCATGGCCAATTGCCCGGCGATCACCAGCACCATGAACAGCAGTGCCCCGACCCGTGGCCCGGCGAAGGCCGCCGTGGCGATGAAGAAGGCGCCGAGCAGTCCGCCACTCCAGTGCCACCAGGTCAATTCCTTGAGTGCGCCGAAACCAGGCATCTCGCGCTGGCTCAGGGTCATCAGCAGCAACGCCAGGCTGCCGACAGCGAAGGAGATCAGCGCTGCGGCGAAGACGCTGGACAGCTGGCGGGCCAGTTGGCCGTTGATGCCGGCCTGCAGAGGCAGCACAGCGCCGGCGATGAAGGGCAAGGCCAGCAGCCAGCCGCTGATCTGATTCATGGGTAACTCCAGAGAGAGCAATGGGGTGAAGGGATAGGGCGCTACTGCAGGGCTTTTTCCAGTTGCACCAGGGCCACGCGGCTGCCGTCCGGGGCGCGGCGTTCGACGATGCCGACGGTCTGGTAGCCGAGGCGGGTGTAAAGCAGCAGGCCACCGGCATTGGCGTTGAAGCAGGACACCTTCATCAGCGGCGCCTTGTAGCGCTCGCGGGCGATCTGTTCCATCACCTCCACCAGGTACTGCGCCACGCCCTGGCTGCGCGCCCAGGGCGCCACCATCAGGTTGCCCAGGGCGCAGAACGCGTTGTGCTGCCATTGGTAGAAATTGGCGAAGCCGGCGACTTTTCCATCCAGCTCCACCACCGTGCTTTCACGCCGCTCGGCGATGGCTGCAGCGAGCTGGCCGACGTTCAGCGGCCAGATGGCCTTGGGGTAGCAGAAGAACAGTTCATCGACGGTCTGCGCGAAGCCGACCACGTCGCCGAGATCGGTGGCCGTGGCCGGGCGGTGTTGCAGGTGTGCGTTCAAGCCGGGTGGTCCTTGTTCAGCGCGGTGGATATTGCGAGAGCACCTGGGTGACGGTTTCGCGGATCGCGCGTTCGCGCTCGGCAGGCGTTGGCGGCTGGCTGCGCATCACCTGCTCACCGCTACCGCGCCACACCAGTTTGCCGTCCTTGGCGTCGTACAGGTCGATCTGCAGGGTCGCCACCTTGTAGTTCACGCGGCGCGTTTCGGTGAAGGCCGGGCCACCCCAGTAGCCGCCCCAATAACCACCCCAGCCACCGCCGTACTGGGTGGTGACCTGATCCTGGCGCTCGTCGACGATCAGCACGCTCTGGACTTTCAGGTCACTCTGACCATCGGCCGCCTGGCGCAGGCCGCGCTGGTCGAGCTGTTCGGCGACGGCCTGGCTGATGCGCGCCTCGGTGATATCGCTCTTCAGGCGCGCGTCATTGGGTTGGTAGGCGAGCTTGTCGTCCATCCAGCTCCAGCTGCGGTAGGCGCCGAAATCGCGGCTGGGGTCGAAGTCGCGCTCCAGGCTGACGCTGGCGCAGCCACTGAGCAGCAAGGCCACGATCAGGTAGGACAGGTTACGCATGATGCTCTCCGGGCAGTCGATCAATAGGGGGGATAGCCGTCCAGCGCGCTGCGGATGGCCGCGCGCATGGCGTCGGCCTGCGCCGCCTGGTCCTTGCCGGCCGCGGCTTCGCCGCTACCTGACCAGACCACCTGGCGGTCGCGTGGGTCGATCAGTTCGATGCGTACCACCGCCACTTTCTGTTCGTAGGTGCGCACGATAGGAACGCTACCGTAGGCGCCGTAGTGGCGGTCCCAGTGGCTGCCGGTGCCGTAGTAGCCACCGACGTTGTCCTGATACTGGAGCAGGCGGGTTTCCTGGCTGATCCGGGCGTTGACCAGCACATCGCCAGGACCCTTGAGTGCCGGGCGCAGGCCGTACTGGTCGAGGCCGGCGCTGACGCTGTCGGCCAGTTGATCACCACCAGGCGCACGGCCATCGAGCCAACTCCAGCTGCGGTAGCGACCGTAGTCGCGTGGCGCAGCGGGATAGGCGCTGTGGTCGAAGGTCGTCGCCGCGCCAGGTGGTGCCGGTGGCATCGGCAGCGATTCGGCCTGGTAAGGGTTCTGGCTCTGGCAGGCGGCCAGCAGCGGCAGCATGAGTATGGCTATGGCGGTGCGCATGGTCGTCTCCGTGGTCGCGCGCGACATCCCCGATGGCTTCAGGCTACGCCGGACTGTCGGCTTCGTCCAACGCCTGCGCCACGACTTCAGCGTGGTCGGCAGATCCAGTGCAGGTAGCGGCCGAGCCCCTCGAAGCTGGGGTGGCGGCGGTGCGCCAGTTCCATTTCCAGTAAGTCGATCAGCTCGGCCTTGGCCTGGAATTGCTGCGGCATGTAATCGTGGAACACGCGCACGCCGCTGCGGCTTTCGACCTGCCAGTGGGCGACGAGTTGCGTGGCCAGTTCGCGTGGGTCTACCGGTTGTTGTGGTGTCAGGCTCTGTTTCTCACCGGCGAAGTGTTCCTTGCGCAGCTTGCGAAAATGACCCTTGAGCAGGTTGCGGTAGATCAGCGCGTCCTTGTTATAGAAGGCCAGCGACAGCCAGCCATTGCTTGCAGTCAGCTGGTGCAACACCGGCAGGATGGCCGCCGGCTCGGCCAGCCACTCCAGTACGGCGTGACATAGCACCAGATCGAAGGGCTCTTGCAGCTGGCCGAGCAGTTCCTGCCAGGGCGCCTGGATGAAGGTGGCGTTCTGTCCGGCTTCGGCGAAGCGCTGGCGTGCACCTTCGAGCATGGGTTCGGCGGGTTCGGCCAGAGTGACCTGGTGACCACGCTGGGCCAGCCACAGACTCATGTGACCCAGGCCGGCGCCGACGTCCAGCACCCGCAGCGGGCGATCCGGCAGCGCCTCGGCCAGGTCGGCCTGCAACACGGCGAGGCGAATGGCACCCTTGGCGCCGCCGTAGATCTTCTCGGCGAAGCGGGTGGCGAGTTCGTCGAAGTGGCGGTCGCTCATTTGAGGAAGCGCCGTTCGTTGTCGGCGAGCTTGTCGAGCACCACCTGGTTCAGGTCGAGGCCCAGCTCGCTGCACAGTTGCAGGAGGTAGAGCAGCACGTCGGCCACTTCCTGGCCGGCATGGGCGAGCTGATCGGCAGGCAACTGGCGCGACTGCTCCTCGCTCAGCCACTGGAAGATTTCCACCAGCTCGGCCATCTCCACGCTGGCGGCCATGACCAGGTTCTTCGGGCTTTGGTAACGACGCCAGTCGTTGTGATCGCGAATGGCGTGCATGCGGGCGGTGAGTTCGGCGAGGTTCATGGTGCGGCTCCGTTCGAGCCGCATAGCTTCGGCTCGAACGACGCGCGCTGCAAGTTACGGAGTAGTTTTTGTCTGTGCGTAGGAGCGGCTTCAGCCGCGATCCATTTCGCGGTTGAAGCGCAATGCCGCCCAGCCGCTCCTACCGGAAGTGGAGATCAGCTTTCCAGCGGCTGCCAACTCCCGGCCATATGCGCTATATCGCCCTCGCCGATCAGGCGGAACTGGCCGCTGGCGGCAGACTCGCTGGCCTGCAGGGCAACGTGGGTGGGCAGCAACACGGGTTTCTGGAAGCGTACCTCCACCTCGTAGCCGCTCTGCGGCAGGTGCGCGTGCAGGGCTGACAGGCTGCGCGCCTTGTTCCACAGGCCATGGGCGATGGCGCGCGGGAAGCCGAACAGGCGGGCCGTCACGGCGAACAGGTGGATCGGGTTGTAGTCGCCGGCCACGCGCGCATAGCGCCGGCCAGTGTCGGCGGGTGCCGCCCAGTCGGTCAGTGGCGACAGCTCCAGCGGCTCTTGCTCGGCACCGGGCTGCGCCTGCCCTTCGAGACGCAAGGCGCGGCAAAGGATGCGGCTGTCACCTTGCCAGAGCAGGCCGAGTTGGTCTTTCAGTCGGGTGATCAGGCTGAAGGTGGCGCCCTTGTCGTGCGGTTGCAGATCGGCGACCTGCACGCTGATCTGGAACGGCCCCAGCCCACCCAGCGGACGCAACACACGGATACGATTCTCTAGATGCACCAGGCCCAGCAGCGGGAAGGGAAAGCGGCGGTCGGTGAGCAACTTCATCTGCAGGCCGAAAGCGAGCACGTGCGGATAGACAGGTGGCAGGTACGGGCTGTCTGCGATGGCGCAGACCTGGCGATAGCGCGCGAGGTGCTTCGGGTCCGCCTCCACGCGGCAGCGCAGACCGATGTCGGGCAGTTGGCGGCCAGTCACCTTGCGGCGCAGGGCTGCGCGCAGGAACAGACCGGGCAGAGCCGGTGGTGCATCGAGATCGAGCCAGTCGATGGCCATTGGCGAACTCCTTGGCGAATGAATGTCTGCAGCTTAACCCTCAGACCCGCGCTGACATTGGCTGTTCTGCCCAGCACGTACGCAGGGCAGTCAATCGGTCTGATGCGCGGTTTGCGCGCGGCGGCTCGCTGCCCCTAAGATGGCGCCGTTCACGAGTAATGCTCACTAATAAGAAGAACAGCAGGAATCATGCGTGATCTGACCGACGATGTGGCGCTGATGCGCCCGGTAATCGATGCCCTGCGTGCCAGCGGAACCGATCCCGACCGCGTGCTGGTGCGTGTTGGCCTGCCTCCTGGCGGGCTGCCGGCTGGCCGTTTTCCCCATGCGGCCCAGGCGGCGTTCTGGAAGGCCGCCAGCGAAGAGTGCGGCGAGGAGCACGTCGGGCTGTACCTGGCCCAGCATCTGCCTGCTTTCCATGGCCTGCTTCTGGAATACCTTTTTCTCTCCAGCGAAACCTTTGGCGCGGGCCTGCGCCATGCGCTGCGCTACGTACGCCTGCTCTCCGACACCCTCAATGCGCACTTGCATGTGGACGGCGACATGGCCGTGCTGACGCTGGGCCTGCAAGCCGATACGCCGCGCCATTTTCCGGAGATGTTGGCGGGCGCGGTGATCCGTCTGTTCGCGGCCTTGACCGAAAACGCTTTTCGCCCGCGTGAAGTGCGTTTCATGCATGCCGAAGGCGCATCCGCTGAGCGCTATCTGGCGGTTTATGGTTGCCCGGTGCGCCTCGGCGCCGAGGACTGCGCACTGCTGTTCGATGCTGCGGTGCTGGACAAGGTCTCGCGCCACGCCGCACCGGAATTGTTGCGTATGCACGAGTCGCTGGCGCGGCGGCAATTGGCGGAGGTGGAGAGGCTGGACCTGGTGCGCCAGGTGCGTGAGTTGATTGCCGAACTGTTGGTCGATGGTGGCGCCACCCTGGAGCAGGTGGCGGCGCGCTTGAACATGCCGGCGCGGCGCCTGCGCGAGCGCCTGGCCATGGCCGGTGTGCGCTTCAATGATCTGATCACCGATTACCGCTGCCGCCTGGCCAAGGAGCTGTTGCTCAAGACCGACGAGCGCATCGAAGTGATAGTCGAGCGTACCGGCTTCTCCGAGCCGAGCACCTTCTACCGCGCGTTCAAGCGCTGGGTCGGGGAAACACCGGTGGAGTTTCGCAAGCGCGGCAAGGCGTGACGCCGCAGGGTGCGCCGCGCGCACCGTGCACCCACCGGATTAATGGATGGCCTCGGTGCGCGCGGCGCACCCTACACCAAATGCCCTGGCAGTTGGGTGGGCCGGGCGGCGATCCGCTTCAGCCCACCAGCCCAACGGTCTCAGGCACCGAGCAGACTCTGCCCGCACACGCGCAGCACCTGCGCGCTCACCGCGCCCGAGCCCGGCTGGGCGAACCAGGCCACGGCTTCGGCGACGTCCTGCGGCAGGCCGCCCTGGCTCATGGAGTTCATCCGTCGGCCGGCTTCGCGGATGCCCAGCGGAATGGCGGCGGTCATCTGGGTTTCGATGAAACCGGGGGCCACCGCGTTGATGCTGATGCCTTTCTTCGCCAGTGCCGGCGCCCAGGCCTGAGCCAGGCCGATCACGCCAGCCTTGCTCACTGCGTAGTTGGTCTGGCCCATATTGCCGGCAATGCCGCTGATCGAGGCGATCAGCACCACGCGGCCGTTGTCGTGCAGCTTGTCGGCGTCCAGCAGCGCCTGGGTCAGCACCTGCGGCGCCTTGAGGTTGACGTCGATTACCGAGTTCCAGAACGCGTCGCTCATCTTCGCCAGGGTCTTGTCGCGGGTGATGCCGGCGTTGTGCACGACGATGTCGAGGCCGTCGGGCAACGCCTCGACCAGGCACTGCGGCGCATCGTCGGCGCAGATATCCAGGATCACCGCGCGCCCGCCCAGGCGTGCCGCCAGCGCCTGCAGCGCATCGGCAGCCTGTGGCACATCGAGCAGCACGACCTCGGCGCCGTCACGGGCGAGCACTTCTGCGATGGACGCGCCGATACCGCGTGAGGCGCCAGTGACCAGCGCCTTCTTGCCAGCCAATGGGCGTGTCCAGTCCCTGACCTGTTCGCCGCAGGCGCCGAGATGCAGCACCTGACCGGAGACGTAGGCGCTTTTCGGCGAGAGGAAGAAGCGCAGCGCGCCTTCCAGTTGCTGCTCGCCACCCTTGCCGACATAGAGCAATTGCACGCTGCCACCGCGACGGATTTCCTTGCCCAGCGAGCGGGTAAAACCTTCCAGTGAACGCTGCACGCTGGCGGCGATCGGGTCTTTGAGTGATTCGGGCGCACGCCCCAGCACCACCACGCGAGGGCTATTGGCCAACCCCTTGAAGGTGGGCTGGAAGAAGTCGCGCAGCTCGATCAGCTGCTCGAAACGGGTCAGGTGGCTGGCGTCGAATACCAGCGCCTTGAGTTTGGGGCTGTGCTCGGCGGTCCAGCGGGGCAGATCGAGCTGGCCGTCGCGAGCTGAGAACAATTGATCGGTGAGCTTGTTGGCGAAGGGCATCACGGCCTGGAGCAGTTCGCCTTCACCGCCCAGCAGCAGGGCGCCGTCCACCGGTCGCACGCGGCCAGCCATCCAGCGTTCCAGGCGCACAGGCGCCGGCAGGCCGAGGGCGCCAACCAGGCGGCGGCCGGTGGAGGAGTTGGCGAAAGCGAGGTAACGATCGGACATGAAGGGCTCCTGCGGGCGAATCGAAAGTCGTGTCACTGTACGCGGCGACAGGCAAAGCGCAATTGACCCTGTTGCCTCACGCGCCGGCAAGGCGGCCAATGTTCGCGGCCTGCCGAGGTTTAGCCTGTGCGGCCAGAAGGCTACAGTGTCAGTCTCATGTTTCTGGGAACTGGCGGACGGGCAATAGTTCGCCACAGGTTTCTTCGATTTCTCGACCAGCAAGGAGTCCCCATGATCCAGTTGCGCCGGGTCGCCATCGTAGGCGGCAACCGTATTCCGTTCGCGCGTTCCAACACCGTCTACGCCAGGGCGAGTAATCAGGAGATGCTGACCAGCGCCCTCGAAGGGCTGGTGGAGCGCTTCAATCTGCATGGTGAGCGCCTCGGCGAGGTGGTGGCCGGTGCCGTGCTCAAGCACTCGCGGGATTTCAACCTGACCCGTGAGTGCGTGCTGGGCTCGCGCCTGGCACCGCAAACCCCGGCCTACGACCTGCAGCAGGCCTGCGGCACCGGCCTGGAAGCGGCGATTCTGGTGGCCAACAAGATCGCCCTTGGGCAGATCGACTGTGGCATCGCCGGCGGTGTCGACACCACCTCCGACGCCCCCATCGGCGTCAACGAGGGGCTGCGGCAGATTCTGCTGGAAGCCAATCGCGGCAAGAGCACCGGTGACAAGCTCAAGAGCCTGCTGAAGATTCGCCCGCGCCACCTGGCGCCGCACATTCCGCGCAATGGTGAGCCGCGCACCGGGCTGTCGATGGGCGAGCACTGCGAGCTGATGGCGCAACGCTGGGCCATCGCGCGTGACGAGCAGGATCAGTTGGCGCTGGCCAGTCACCAGAAGCTCGCGGCGGCCTACGCCGAGGGCTGGCACGATGACCTGATGACGCCGTTCCTCGGCCTGACCCGCGACCAGAACCTGCGGCCGGACATCAGCGCGGAGAAGCTTGCGACCCTCAAACCCTGCTTCGAGCGTGGTCCGCGTGGCACGCTGACGCCGGCCAACTCCACGCCGCTGACCGATGGCGCCTCGCTGGTGCTGCTGGCCAGCGAGGAATGGGCCAAGGCCCGTGGTCTGCCGGTGCTGGCCTATCTGCGCGATGGCGAGGCGGCGGCGGTGGATTTCGTCCAGGGCAAGGAGGGCCTGCTGATGGCGCCGGTGTACGCGGTACCGCGTCTGCTGGCGCGCAATGGCCTGACCCTGCAGGATTTTGACTACTACGAGATCCACGAGGCCTTCGCCGCCCAGGTGCTGTGCACGCTCAAGGCCTGGGAGGATGCCGAGTACTGCAAGGAGCGCCTGGGCCTGGACGCCGCGCTGGGCTCCATCGACCGCAGCAAGATGAACGTCAAGGGCAGCTCGCTGGCTGCTGGCCACCCATTCGCAGCCACTGGCGGACGCATCGTCGCCAACCTGGCCAAGCTGCTGGCGGTGGCCGGCGAGGGGCGCGGCCTGATTTCCATCTGCGCGGCCGGTGGTCAGGGTGTGACTGCAATCCTCGAGCGGTAATCCAATACGGGTGGTTGCAAGTCATCGCGATCACTCGATGTAAGCAACTCCGTGATTCGGGCGGCCCGCATAGCGCGTGGCCGCCCTTTTTTTGCGCGCCGCCTGGCTGTGGGAGGGGCTTGAGCCGCGACAAGCGCTTGCAGCGTGCTGTTTTCGGTGAACGCTGCGGTGGCCTGTCGCGCGGCAAATCACCACAGCGCCAGTTGGGCCTTTAGCGGCTAGTCTTTTAGTGCGCATTGATCCAGATCAATACGCCTTTTCGCGCGTTACTCAGCAGCTTCTGGGCTGCATACCACTTCCATAAGAACAATTTCAGCTCGTGTGACTCCAAGACCTGGAGTCTATGGATCGGCTTTGCGTGCTGGGGCCGAAATAACCCTGAATGAGGATGTGACATGTTCGGCCTAGAGGCGCTCGATCTCGCCCGAATCCAGTTTGCCTTCACCATTTCCTTCCACATCGTCTTTCCGGCCATCACCATCGGTCTGGCCAGCTACCTGGCGGTGCTCGAGGGGCTGTGGCTGAAGACCGGCAATACGCTGTACCGCGATCTTTACCACTTCTGGTCGAAGATCTTCGCGGTCAACTTCGGCATGGGCGTGGTTTCCGGCCTGGTCATGGCCTACCAGTTCGGCACCAACTGGAGCGCGTTCTCCGACTTTGCCGGGGCGGTCACCGGGCCGCTGCTGACTTACGAGGTGCTCACCGCGTTCTTCCTCGAAGCGGGCTTCCTCGGCGTCATGTTGTTCGGCTGGCATCGCGTCGGGCCGGGCCTGCACTTCTTCTCCACGGTGATGGTGGCCATCGGCACGCTGATCTCGACCTTCTGGATCCTCGCTTCCAACAGCTGGATGCACACGCCACAGGGCTTCGAGATCATCGACGGGCGGGTAATTCCGGTGGACTGGTTCGCCGTGGTGTTCAACCCGTCGTTCCCCTATCGCCTGGCGCACATGGCCACGGCGGCGTTCCTCGCCACCGCTTTCTTCGTCGGTGCTTCGGCGGCCTGGCACCTGCTGCGCGGGCGTGACAACCCGGCCATCCGCAAGATGCTGTCGATGGCGCTGTGGATGGCCCTGCTGGTGGCGCCGGTGCAGGCCTTCATCGGCGACCTGCACGGCCTCAATACGCTCAAGTACCAGCCGGCGAAGATCGCGGCCATCGAGGGTCACTGGGAGAACGTCGGCGACGAGCCGACGCCGCTGATCCTGTTCGGCTGGCCGGACATGGAGCGCGAGGAAACCCGCTTCAAGGTGGAGATACCCGCGCTCGGCAGCCTGATCCTCACTCACAGCCTGGACCAGCAGGTGCCCGCGCTGAAGGACTTCCCGCCGGAGGACCGGGCCAATTCCACCGTCGTCTTCTGGACCTTTCGCATCATGGTCGCCATGGGCCTGATGATGATCTTCGTCGGCCTCTGGGGGACCTGGCTGCGTCGGGGCGAGCGGCTGTATACCTGCCGTCCGTTCCTGCACCTGGCCGTGTGGATGGGCCCGAGCGGGATCATCGCCATCCTCGCGGGCTGGTACACCACCGAGATCGGCCGCCAGCCGTGGATCGTCCATGGTCTGATGCGTACCGCCGATGCTTCGTCAGGGCATAGCGCGGCGCAGCTGGGCTTCACCCTGGTGCTGTTCGTGGTGGTGTATTTCGTGCTGTTCGGTGCGGGTATCGGCTACATGCTGCGCCTGGTGCGCAAGGGGCCGAAGATCGACGAGGGCAAGGAAGCGTCCGAGGGTGGGCCCGGCCTGCCGCGTACGCCAGCGCGTCCGCTGTCGGCTGCCGAAGAAGGCCTGGACGATGGCGAAACCGACACCTTGCCGCAGAGGAGCTGAACATGGGTATCGACCTTCCACTGATCTGGGCGGTGATCATCGCCTTCGGTGTGATGATGTATGTGGTGATGGATGGCTTCGATCTGGGCATCGGCATCCTCTTTCCCTTCGTTCGCGACGACGGCGAGCGCGACGTGATGATGAACACCGTCGCGCCGGTCTGGGACGGCAACGAGACCTGGCTGGTACTCGGTGGTGCGGGGCTGTTCGGTGCCTTTCCGCTGGCCTATGCAGTGGTGCTCGACGCGCTGTATCTGCCGCTGATCCTGATGTTGCTGGGGCTTATCTTCCGTGGCGTGGCCTTCGAGTTTCGCTTCAAGGCCAAGGCCGCCAAGCGCCATCTGTGGGACAAGGCCTTCATTGGCGGCTCGCTGACCGCCACCTTCTTCCAGGGCGTGGCGCTGGGGGCCTATATCGACGGTTTCGAGGTGGTCAACCGCAGCTTTGCCGGCGGCGCGTTCGATTGGCTGACGCCATTCTCGGTGTTCTGCGGCCTGGCGCTGATCGCCGCCTACGCGTTGCTCGGCTGCACCTGGCTGATCATGAAGACCGAAGGTCGCCTGCAACAGCAGATGCATGATCTGGGGCGCCCGCTGGTATTCGTGGTGTTGGGAGTGACCGGCATCGTCAGCCTGTGGACGCCATTTGCTCACCCGGATATTGCCGAGCGCTGGTTCAGCCTGCCCAACCTGTTCTGGTTCATGCCGGTACCGGTGCTGGTGCTGCTGTGCACCTGGGCGCTGCTGCGGGCCGTGGCCAGCAACGCCAACTACTCGCCATTCTTGCTCACCCTGGCGCTGATCTTCCTTGGCTACAGCGGTCTGGGCATCAGCCTGTGGCCGAACGTGATCCCGCCGTCGATCAGTATCTGGGAAGCCGCCGCACCGCCGCAGAGCCAGGGCTTCATGCTGGTGGGCGCGCTGTTCATCATCCCCTTCATCCTCATGTACACCGCCTGGAGCTATTACGTGTTTAGAGGCAAGGTGACGGTGGATGATGGCTACCACTGAGGGCCGTGAAATGACCAAGGTCGAGCAGGATAAAAAACCGTTGTGGCAGCGTCTGGGTTGGCTGGTGCTGATCTGGGCCTGCAGCGTCACCGCGCTGGGCATAGTGGCCTGGCTGTTGCGCCAGTTCATGAGCGCGGCGGGGTTGGGGACGCCGGGCTGAGCCCGGCGATCCAGCCGACTGCCATTCGGCCGACAGGGTCGAGTGGATATATTTGAAAATCATTTGCGTTTGTAATATTTTCTCGGGCTTTCCCGGCACCGAGAGTTCTTCGTGTCCCTGCCTGTCGATCCACTGCCCCCTGAAGAACTGTTCCGGCGCCATTCCTCGGAGCTGCTGCGCTTCTTCACCCGGCAGACACGCTGCAGCGAGCTCGCCGCCGACCTGCGCCAGGAAACCTGGCTGCGCTTGCAAGGGCGCCGGACCGAGGAGATCGGCAACGTGCGCGCCTTTCTCTACCGTATCGCCCGCAACCTGCTCATCGACCATCATCGGCAACAACAGGTTCGTCCGCAGTCGGCACCGCTCGACGATGCGCTGGAAAGCGAACTCCCCGAACCCGAACGCGCCATCGAGGACAGCCGCCGTCTGGCTCGCCTGCAGATCCTGATGCATGAGTTGCCCGAACACCTGCGCCAGGCGCTGTTGTGGAACCGCCTGGACGGGCTGACTCAACGTGAGATCGGCGAGCGTCTGGGCGTCTCGGAAAGCATGGCCGGACGTTATATCCTCAAGGCCCTCGAATATTGCCAGGAACGCATGGATGACCGCTGAGGCCGATCTGCGCAGCCAGGCCCGGGAGTGGCTGGTGCTGCTGAATTCCGGGCGAGCCAGTGCCGCCGATCGCGCGGCGGTCGAGCGCTGGCGCCAGGCCAGTGCCGAGCACGCCAGTGCTCTGGCCGAGACGGAGCGTCTGTGGGCGCTGCTCGGCCAGATCGAACGGCCGGCTGCCGTGGTGCAGGCCATGCCCAGGCGCAAGCGACGCTGGCCGCTGCCACTGGCCAGCGCCGCCTGCCTGCTGCTGGCGCTGTGGCTGGCGCCGCCAGGCTGGCATGCCGATGTACGCACTCAGGCCGGTGAAATCCGCGAGGTGACGCTGGAGGATGGCTCGCGGCTGCAGCTCAATGGCACCACCGCTCTTGACTGGAACGCCGATGCAGACGGTCAGCGCCGAGTACGTCTGTATCGCGGTCAGGTCGATTTTCAGGTAGCGGCCGATACCAACCACCCCTTCGTGATCGAGGCCGGTGAGGCGCGCATTCGCGTCACCGGTACTCGGTTCGACGTCAACCTGCTGGGGGATCAGGTGTTGCTGGCGGTCAGCGAAGGGCATGTGCAGGTCAGTGACAGCGAGGATACCGAGCGAGCCGTGCAGGCTGGCGAGCAGATCGCCTGGCGTGGTGGTCGTCTGCAATCACTGCAGCCACTGGATGCCGCGCGGGCTTTGGCTTGGCAACGGGGGCGGCTGGTATTCCGTGATCGTCCGTTGCCCGAAGTGTTCGAGGAGCTGCAGCGCCAGCAAACTCAGCAGGTGCTGTTTCTCGATGCTGCGGCGCGTGAGCTGAAGGTCACCGGCGTGTTCGCCCTGGATGATCCACAGGCCGTACTGCGCGCCATCGAGACCGCGCTGCCGGTCAAGTTGACCCACTTGCCGGGCGTGCTGCTGGTGTCGTCCGACGGTTGATCTTCCAATCTGATAGCTGCCGGACTGCATCCACGTAGGGTGGACAACGCTCTTTTTGTCCACCGTCTTTGGCCGACCCCGTTACCAGGCCGATAGTGGACAAGCCTTGGTCGTACAAACGCTGTAGCCCGGATGCAATCCGGGATCGGCAAACAAAGCCCCCGGATTGCATCCGGGCTACGACTGGGTGATGCCACGAATCTTTTTCGAAAATATTTGCATTGCCGGTTCAGGAATGCGAATTACCTTCGTCTTCTTTTTCTGCAAATGCGACTTTTTCGCATGAATGGCCAGCAGAACACAGGATATCCGTATGCGTTCGATTCCCTTCTTCCCGACGTTGATCGTGCTTTCCCTCGGCCTCGCTGCAGCGCAGGTGCAGGCCGTCGAGCTCGACATCCCGGCCCAGCCTCTGGATTCGGCGCTCACCGATTTCGCCGAGCAGGCCGGCATCCGCCTGCTCTACGATGCCAGCCTGACTCGCGGGATCAGTGGCCGCCAGGCACTCAAGGGGGATTATTCCGTCGGCGAAGGGCTGCAGCAGTTGCTGCAGGGCAGCGGCCTGACCTTCAGTGTCGGCGCCGACGGCACCGTCACGCTGATCCCGCGTCCTGATAACAGCGATGTGCTGGAGCTGGGCGCCACCACCGTCAGCGGCCAGCTCGATGGCCGCCGCGACCTGCCGGCCAGCTATGCCGGCGGCCAGGTGGCGCGCGGCGCGAACATCGGCCTGCTGGGCAACCAGGACATGCAGGACGTGCCCTTCGCCTTTTCCAGCTACACCTCCGAGCTGATCGAAACGCGCCAGGCGCAGACCCTGGCCGATGTGCTGGCCAGCGACCCGGGCGTGCGCCAGTCCTACGGCTTCGGCAACTTCTCGCAGGTCTTCGTCGTACGCGGCTTCCAGCTGTACAGCGATGACATCGCCTTCAATGGTCTGTACGGGATATTGCCGCGGCAGATCATTTCCACCGAGTCGGTCGAGCGCGTCGAGGTATTCAAGGGCGCCAACGCCTTCATCAATGGCGTGGCGCCTGGCGGCAGTGGCGTCGGCGGGGCGATCAACGTGGTCTCCAAGCGCGCCGAGGACACCCCGACCCGCAGCTTCACCCTGGACTACGCCAACGACAGTCGCGTGGGCGGGCATCTCGATCTTGGGCGTCGCTTCGGCGAGGACAACCGCTTCGGTGTACGGGTCAACCTGGCGCAACGTGAAGGCGAGACGGCCGTCGACGACGAGCATTCGCGTTTCAGCCTGGCCACCGTTGCCCTGGACTACCGTGGCGAGCGCCTGCGCCTGGCAGCCGACCTTGGCTACCAGAAGCAGCGCGTCAACGAGGGACGTTCCGTTGTCTACCTGACCACGACGGGCATCACCTCGACCTTGAATGGCAAGGTGCCGTCCGTGCCTGACTCCAGACACAACTACGCCCAGCCCTGGAGCTGGTCGCAGCTGGAAGACAGCTATGGCATGTTCAGCGCCGAGTACGATCTGTCGCCGTCCTGGACCGCCTACCTGATCGGCGGCGGCAAGTACACGCGGGAGAACGGCGTGTACGCCTCCAACTACGTCTATGGCGCCGATGGTGCGGCCCGCATCGGCCGCCTGTATTCGCCGCTCGACCAGGAAACCCTGAGCCTGGCCACGGGGCTGCGCGGCGAACTGCAGAGCGGCCCGGTCAGCCACAAGGTCAATCTGGCGGCCAACGGCATCTGGCAGGAAAAGCGTAACGCCTTCGAGTCCACCGCCGCTGGTAGCCGTGGCAATGGCAACTTGTACGAAGCGCTGCCGATTGCAGAGCCGCCCGCCACCAGCGTCTCCGGCGATCTGCATGACCCGGACACCACCTCCAAGGTGCAGAACAAAAGCCTGGCGGTCTCCGACACCCTGGGTTTTGTCGATGATCGTGTGCTGCTGACGTTGGGCCTGCGCCGGCAGACCATTGGCGCCGACGCCTGGAGCGCGGCCAGTGGCGCCCGTACCTCCAACTACCAGGACAGCATCACCACGCCCGCCTATGGCCTGGTGATCAAGCCCACCGAGTACCTCTCGCTCTATGCCAACCGTGTGGAGTCGCTGCAGCAGGGGCCGACGGCGCCCAATGCGGCGAACAATCGCGGAACGATGTTCGCGCCGTACCGCTCCAAGCAGACCGAGCTGGGGGTGAAGCTCGACTGGGGTCGCTTCGGCGGCAACCTGAGTGTCTTCCGTATCGAGCAGCCGCAAGGTGTGCTCGACGGCAGTGGCAACTACGGCGTGGATGCCGAGCAGCGTAACCGTGGTATCGAGCTGAGCCTGTTCGGCGAGCCGCTCAGCGGGTTACGCCTGTTGGGAGGGGCGACCTGGACCGAAGCCGAGCTGCGCGGCACGGTCGGTGGTGGCAACGATGGCAACCAGGCCGTCGGGGTGCCCGAATTCCAGTTCAATGTCGGTGCCGACTGGGATGTGCCGGGCGTGCCGGGGCTGAGCCTCAATGGCCTGCTGTTGCGCACCGGTGGTCAGTATGTCGATACCGCCAATGACTACGGCATCCCGGCCTGGACCCGCGTCGATCTGGGCGCACGCTACAAGACTCGTCTCGACCAGCGCGCCGTGACCTTCAACGCGATAGTGGAGAACGTCGCCGACGAGAGCTACTGGGCCTCGGCCAATGGTGGCTACCTGACCCAGGGCGCGCCGCGTACCGTCAAGGTCTCGGCTACGGTCGATTTCTGATCGGGAGCGGGGCGGCGTCTGGCTTTTGCTTGCCGGTCGGCGGTTGATCCCGGCGCGTGCTTGTTCCCATACTGGCCTCCTTTCGTCGCCAGCCAAGGAAGCCCGATGTTCGCCCTCAGCGATACCCTGCAGCGCCGCTTCGCCGCGCTGAAATCCACTGCCGACTACTGGTCGCTGCGCCATGTGTGCGAGAGCAGGGAGTCCTACTGGGTGCGGCGGCGTGTGGCGCAGGCGCCTTCCTTCGTCGACGATGCTGGCGCCATGTTGACCGTGCGTATCGCCGGTGTCGAAGCCTATGCGGCCACCAGCGATCTCAGTCAGGCCGGCTTGCAGGCCGCGCTGGAGCGCGCCGAGCAGATGGCACGCACGTTGGCTGGGCACAACCTGCTCGACCTCGCCTGCCTGCCGTACCCCACCGAGCAAAGCGACGATGTGATGCCGGGTTACGCGCAGCCGCTGGCGGGTGCCGGCTACTGGTTCGAGTTGCTGATGGCCGAGTCGGCGCGGATTCCACAGGATGCGCGTCTGGTCGACAGCCATGTCGGCTTGACCTTCACCTGCCATGAGCAGATCTACCTCAACAGCGCGGGCGCCTGCCTGCGCCGTGCCCAGCGCTACGTCTTCCCGCAGGTGGGCGTCACCGCCAGCGACGAGCATGACAGCCAGAGCCGCAGTTTCGGCGGCACTCATCTGGCGCGGCAGGGCGGTGCCGAGGTGCTGCAGCAGTTGGGCGTGATCGGCAGTGCCGAGCGCATTGCCGACGAGGCATTGCAACTGCTGCTGGCGCCCAACACCCCGAACGGTTCGCGTGACCTGCTGTTGATGCCGGACCAGATGATCCTGCAGATCCACGAGTCCATCGGCCATCCACTGGAGCTGGACCGCATTCTCGGTGACGAGCGCAACTTCGCCGGCACCAGTTTCATTCGCCAGGAAGATTTCGGTCATTACCCATATGGCTCGTCGCTGCTCAACGTGACCTTCGATCCGGGCGTGCCAGGCGAGCTGGCCAGCTACTGCCATGATGACGATGGCACTCCGGCGCAGCGCCATTACCTGATCCGCGATGGCGTCCTGCAGCGCCCGCTCGGCGGTGCGCTGTCGCAGTGGCGCAGTGGTCTGCCGGGTGTGGCCAACAGCCGTGCGTGCAGTTGGAACCGGCCGCCCATCGACCGCATGGCCAATCTCAATCTGGAGCCGGGTGACAAGACCCAGGCCGAGCTGATCGGCGGCATCGAACGCGGCATCCTGATGAGCAACAACCGCTCCTGGTCGATCGACGATGCGCGCAACAAATTCCAGTTCGGCTGCGAATGGGGCCAGTTGATCGAAAACGGCGAACTCAAGGGTGTGGTGAAGAACCCCAATTACCGCGGCATCAGCTCGCGGTTCTGGCGCAACCTGCGCGCGGTAGGCGACGCCAGCACCTTCGAGGTGATGGGCACGCCCTATTGCGGCAAGGGCGAACCCAACCAGGTGATCCGTGTCGGGCACGCCTCGCCGGCCTGCGTCTTCGCCGATATCGACGTTTTCGGAGGGGCTGCCTGATGGATGCACGTCAGCATTTCAGTGCGTTGCTGGAGCAGCTGCAGGCGCAGGTGGTGGGCGAGGAGGGTTTTACCCTGGCCTACGGCGCCGAGGTGTCCAGCTTCATCCGTTTCAACCAGGGCCAGGTGCGTCAGGCCGGGCAGGTGCAGCAGGCCTACGTCACCCTGTCGCTGTACCAGGGCCAGCGCCATGCCGAAAGCAAACTGGCGCTCAGCGGTGTGCTTGACGAGGATTTGCCGCGCCTGCAGCAAATAGTGCAGCGCCTGCGTGGCGTGCTGCCAACCTTGAGTGACGACCCTTATCTGCGCGTGAACGCTGAGGCCTGGCGCAGCGAGTTGGCGGGCGAAGCGGTGCGACTCGATGGCGCGGCCATGGCGCAGCAGATCGTCACGGCGGCGGCTGGTCTGGATCTGGTCGGCTTTCTGGCCGTGGGGCCGCAGTACCAGGGCTTCGCCAGTTCCTGGGGCGCGTTCGGCTGGTACGCCGCGAGCAGTTTCAACTTGGAGTTCAGCCTGTTTCACGGCAACGGCCAGGCAGTGAAAAGCGCTTATGCCGGCACGCAGTGGGACGCCCAGGCCTTCGCTCGCAAGCTGGAGCGTGCACGGCAACAGCTGGAGTTTCTCGGTCGACCGGCCAAGGCGCTGCAGCCAGGGACCTATCGCGCCTACCTCGCGCCGGCTGCGCTGGAAGAGCTGGTCAGCCTGTGCTGCTGGGGCTTCGGCGCCCAGGCGCTGGCGTCAGGTGGCAGCCCGTTGCAGCGTCTGTTCAACGGCAAGGCCGAACTCAGCCCGTTGCTGACGATGGACGAACGCATCGAGGGTGGCTTGGCGCCGGCTTTCACCTCCGAAGGGCCACGCCAGCCGCTGCGCCTGATCGGCCAGGGGCGACCTGGCGAACGCCTGGTCAGCTCGCGCAGTGCCGCAGAATATGGACTGATCGCAAATGGTGCGTGCAGTGGCGAATATCCGCTGTCCTTGCACATGCGAGGCGGTGAGCTGGACGAGCACGACGTGCTGCAACGGCTCGGCACCGGGCTGTATATCGGTAACCTGTGGTACGGCAACTTCTCCGACCTGCCCGCCGCGCGCCTGACCGGCATGACCCGCTTCGCCACCTTCTGGGTCGAGGATGGGCAGATCCAGGCGCCGGTGGACACCATGCGTTTCGATGATTCGCTGTTCGACTTCCTCGGCCCGCAACTGGAGGCGTTGACCCGCGAACCTGAGCTGCTGCTGCCAGGCGGCACTTACGGCGCCAGGCAGACGGGCTCGATGGCCTTGCCGGGCGCCTTGCTGTCGCGCTTTACCCTGACGTTATGACGATGACTCGAGCATCTGGGCGCGCAGCACGCGCTCCTCTCGCATGATGTGGATGATGAAAACCGTTGTGTCTGTATAACGGTAGAAAATTCGGCAGGGTGGGACGACGATTTCGCGGTACACCGAGTGTGGAAGCTCATCAGGAACGCGGCCCGACAGGGGGAAATCCACTAACCGTGAGACTGTTTCAACGACTCTTCTGACCAGTGCTCGCGCGGCATCCGGTTTGTCGAGGGCGATGTAGTGCGCGAGATCGTCGAGCTGCTCGAGGGCGGTGTTCGTCCAGACTATTTCAGCCATTTGCTCAGCCTTTCCTTGGCCTGCTCATGGTTCAGGGTGTTGCCCTCGATTACGGCACGTTCACCGCGAGCCAGAGCATCCAGAAGGGCGAGACGCTTCTGCATGAACTGGTAGTCATCGACATCCACCAGATAAGCCGAAGGCATTCCATGTTCGGTGATCAGTACAGGTTCTTTGGACTCGTGAAGGTCGGCCAGAATCTTGGTGGCCTGTCGCTTCAGGTTGGTGACCAACTCGACTTTCATGGACGGTGCCCGCTGCGCAGATGAAAGTGCCACTTTAGTGATACTTTTCGGCCGTTACAATCAACGGGTCACTTTCTCGCCTTGAGCACCACGAATTTCGGATTGGCCGCCACCTGCTCGACGCCACGGAACAGGCGCGCCAGCTTGGCGTGGTAGCCCAGGTGGCGGTTGCCGACGATCCACAGTTCACCACCGGTGACCAGCGCCGCGCGGGCTTGCTGGAACATGCGCCAGGCAAGGAAGTCGCCGACCACCTGCTGCTGGTGGAAGGGCGGGTTGCACAGCACCATATCCAGCGAGTCGGCGGGCTGTTCGGCCAGACCGTCGCCAGCGCGTATGGTCACTGGTCGTTCACCGAGTGCCGCGCGCCAGTTTTCCTGCGCCGATTGCACGGCCATATAGGACTCGTCCACCAGCGTCAGCTCCGCCTGCGGGCTACCCAGGGCGTAGGCGATGCCGAGCACGCCGTTGCCACAACCGAGATCGGCGACGCGCACGCGCCCGAGGTGGCGTGGCAGATGCGGAAGAAAGGCGCGGGTGCCGATATCCAGGCCGTCACGGCAGAACACGTTGGCATGGTTGACCAGCTCCAGCGCCGGTTTATCCAGGCGGTAGCGGGTCGGGTAGGGCGAGTGCGGCATTGCCTTGGTTTCAGGCGTGGCGACCAGCAGGCGGGCTTTTTTCACCGCCAGCGAAGCCTGCACCGGGCCGACGTATTGCTCCAGCAGATCACCGGCGGCGCGCGGCAGGTGCTTGATCATCGCCCCTGCGACCACGCGGGCGCCCGGCGCCAACTGGCCGTGCAGACGAATCAGTTGCTCCTCCAGCAGCGCCAGGGTCTTCGGCACGCGAATCAGCACCCAGTCGAACGGCCCTTGCGGAGTTTCGCAGCTCGGCAGAAAGGTCACCGTCTCGCCACCCAGGCCGTTACTGGCGAGATTCTTCTGCAGGGCGAGAAAGCCCAGGTGCGAATCGCCGCTGCTGGTCACCTGGCAGTGCCCGGCCAGCGAGCAGGTGAGGGCGCCGAAGCTGTCGTTGAGCACCAGCACACGGCTGCCTGCCTCGATGCCTTGCTCATGAAGATGACCCAGCAGGTATTCGTCGGCGGCATCGAAGGCTTGTAGCGGCTCGTTCGCCTGGTGCGGCTGACGCTGCAGTTCGAGGCTGGCGAAGGGAGTTTCGAGAGTAGGCATGCAAACCTTCGGTGTTTGTCGCTGGCCGATTGCGCCAGACTGAGCGGGTATTCAATGAAGGGGGCGATTATGACCGTCAGCGAAGACAAGTTCACCCGTCAGACGCTGCTCGAGGTACACAGCCTGACGCCGAGCCTGTTCACCCTGCGCACCACCCGTGACCCGGGGTTTCGTTTCCGCGCCGGGCAGTTCGTGCGCCTGGGCGTGGAGAAAGCCGATGGCAGCGTGGTCTGGCGCGCCTATTCGCTGGTGTCCGCGCCGCATGACGAGTTTCTCGAGTTCTTCTCCATCGTGGTGCCGGGCGGCGAGTTCACCAGCGAGTTGAGCAGACTGCGCGTGGGCGACAGCCTGCTGGTGGAAAAGATGGCCACCGGCTATCTGACCCTGGACCGCTTCGTCGACGGCCGTGACCTCTGGCTGCTGGGCAGTGGTACCGGCATCGCGCCGTTTTTGTCGATCCTGCAAGACTTTGAGGTGTGGCAGCGCTTCGAGCGTATCGTGCTGGTGTACAGCGCGCGCAGCTTCGCCGAGCTGGCTTATCAGCCACTGATCAGGAGTTTTGGCGAGCTGGAACACCTGGCCGAATTCGCTCACAAGCTCACCTACCTGCCGGTGGTCACCCGCGAGCAGGCGGCGGACTGCCTGAATGCGCGTATCACCGATCTGCTCGACAAGGGTGAGTTGGAGCGGGCAGCGGGCCTGCAGCTGGCGCCCGAGCATTCACGAGTGATGATTTGCGGCAACCCGCAGATGATCGACGACATTCGTCAGCGCCTGAAGGCGCGCGGCCTGAATCTGAGCCTGACCCGGCGACCGGGTCAGGTGGCGGTGGAGAACTACTGGTGATCAGTCTTCGCGGATCGCCTTGAGTCGATGTTCCCAGCGGCGCTTGGCGAAGCGGCGCATGTTGGGGATATCGTCGGTCTCGTCGAGGATCGGCTTGCCGATGATGGTTTCCATGATGTCTTCCAGTGTCACCAGGCCGTGCCAGCTACCGAACTCGTCGTACACCAGGCACATGTGCTGACGCTCCTGCATGAGCAGGGTCATCAGGGTTTCCACGTTCATGCTGTCCGGCACGACCTTGAGCGGTTTCATGATCTGGGTGATCGGTTCGTCATCGTTCTCGGCCGCCAGGGCGTCATAACGGAACACCACGCCCAGCGGCGACTCGTCCTCGCCGATCACCGGGTAACGGGAGAACTGGCTCTCGCGGGCACGCGCCTTGAACGCAGCGATCGATTCATCCGGTGCGGCGGATTCGCAGACGATGCGCGGGGTCATTATGTCGCGCAGGCGAATCTCGTGCAGATCGAGGATGTTGCTGATCACCCGCTGCTCGTCTTCGTCGAGCTTGCCCACTTCGCGGCCAAGCAGGGTCAGGGCCTTGATCTCCTGGCGAATGTCGTGCTCTGGCTCCTTGCCGCCGAACAGACGCATGATCAGGTCCGACATGACGATGAACGGCTTGAGCAGCAGGATCATCGCTCGCAGCAGGCTGGGCAGGAAGGGTGCCAGGGCGCGCCAGTAACGGGCACCGATGGTCTTCGGCAGAATCTCCGAAAGCACCAGGATCAACAGGGTCATGACCGCCGAGGCGATACCCAGGTAACCGTCGCCGAAGACGATCGCCACCTGTGCACCGACACCGGTCGCACCAACGGTATGCGCCACGGTATTGAGGGTCAGGATGGCCGCCAGCGGCTGGTCGATCTTGTCTTTGAGCTCTTTCAGCCTTTCGTACAGCTGCGGTTTGGCAACCTTCTGCTGAGCGATGTAACTGGGCGTGAGGGAGAGCAGGGCGGCTTCGAGGATGGAGCAGATGAACGAAACCAGAATGGAGAGGACAGCGAACGCTATCAGGAGTGTCATGTAGGGGGATAAGTGGCCAATGGCCGGCCAATTTAGCGGAAAGGTCGCTGCGAGCGTATTTCAAGCTGCAACAATTCATGTCCGCACGCCCCGCTCGCGGTTTCAGTAGGCCAGGCGCAGGCGCTCCAGTTCGGTCTTGGTGATACCCGCTTCATCTTTCTTGCCCTGCCAGTTTTTGCCGTTACAGGCATCTTCACCGACCCAGGCGCTTCTTACTCGCCCCTGTATGGCGAGCAGCAGCGGATGCATGGGCGTCTTGTCATGTACTGGAAGCAGGGTGCTTTTTTCGTCAGTAGGTTTCGGCAGGCCAACGGTCAATGTCGCGGCTCTCATGGCAGATGTGCGCCGATCAGAGGAATAATCATTGACTATCGTTACGCTTTACTTTTTCAATTTCGATCAGCCGTTGCCTCCCTCGTAGTCTTGCAAGGCGTGCCAAGACGCGCCTTTTGAGACCATAACGAGGTAATCCCTATGTCCCTTCATTCGCGCACGCCTTCGGCCATGCGCCTGATCGCAGTTGCTCTGGTTGCCAGCATGATGTCCCTTTCCGTTCATGCCGCACCTCTGACCCGTGACAATGGTGCGCCTGTGGGCGATAACCAGAACTCGCAGACCGCTGGTGCCTCGGGCCCAACTCTGCTGCAGGATGTACAACTGATTCAGAAGCTGCAGCGCTTCGATCGTGAACGCATTCCAGAGCGTGTGGTTCACGCCCGCGGCACTGGCGCCCACGGTGAGTTCACCGCCACCGCCGACATTTCCGATCTGACCATCGCCAAGGTGTTCGAGAAAGGCAGCAAGACGCCTGTATTCGTACGTTTCTCCAGCGTCGTACATGGCCTGCATTCGCCGGAAACCCTGCGTGATCCGCGTGGTTTCGCTACCAAGTTCTATACCGCCGAGGGTAACTGGGATCTGGTGGGCAATAACTTCCCGACCTTCTTCATTCGCGATGCCATCAAATTCCCGGACATGGTTCACGCCTTTAAACCGGACCCGCGCACCAACCTGGATGACAGCCGCCGCACTTTCGACTTCTTCTCGCACATTCCCGAAGCGACCCGCACGCTGACTCAGCTGTTCTCCAACGAGGGCACGCCGGCCAGCTATCGTGAGATGGACGGTAATGGCGTGCACGCCTACAAGCTGGTTAGTGCCGAGGGGCAGGCGCATTACGTCAAGTTTCACTGGAAGAGCCAGCAGGGCGTGAAGAACCTGGACCCGCGCCAAGTGGCCGAAGTGCAGGCCAATGACTACAGCCACATGACACGTGATCTGGTCGAGGCCATCGAGCGTGGCGACTACCCCAAATGGGATCTTTACATTCAGGTGCTCAAGCCCGAGGATCTGGCCAAGTTCTCCTTCGATCCTCTGGATGCCACCAAGATCTGGCCCGACGTCCCCGCGCGCAAGATCGGCCAGATGGTGCTGAACAAGAATCCGGACAACGTGTTCCAGGAAACCGAGCAGGTTGCCATGGCGCCGTCCAACCTGGTGCCGGGTATCGAGCCTTCCGAGGATCGCCTGCTTCAGGGCCGTCTGTTCGCGTATGCCGACACCCAGATGTACCGCCTCGGTGCCAATGGCCTGCACCTGCCAATCAACGCCGCGATGGTGGCGGTGAACAACGGCAATCAGGATGGTGCGATGAATCTGGCAGCGACCAAAACGTCGGTCAACTACCAGCCCAGCCGCCTGCAGCCGCGTGAAGAAACCCCTCACGCCCGCTACAGCCAACTGCCGCTTTCCGGCACCACCCAGCAGGCGAAGATTCAGCGTGAGCAGAACTTCAAGCAAGCCGGCGATTTGTATCGCTCCTACAGCAAGAAAGAGCAGCGCGATTTGATCAATAGCCTAGGTGGCGCGCTGGCGCCGGTCGACGACGAGAGCAAGCATCTGATGCTGTCGTACTTTTACAAAGCGGATGTTGACTACGGCACCGGCCTGACCAAAGTTGCCAAAGGTGATCTTAAGCGTGTCCAGCAACTGGCCGCGAAACTGCAGGACTGAGTCCTGAGCCGGGCCGGGGCGAGGATCGCTCCGGCTGCGGCGCACACGGAGAGTTGCCATGCCTGTAAGTTTGTTGTTGATCCTGTTGCTGGCGTGCGGCGTGGTTCGCGCCGAGACAGCCGAATTTGCGTCGGCTGATGCCGAACAAGTACGTGCCCAGCTCCAGTACTACTATTTCGATGCTGCGCGACGTGGCGATACGTCCATGTTCGAGAAGTTCATCGCCGCTGGTTATGACCTCGACAGCGCCGATGGCCAGGGCTATACCGCCCTGATTCTGGCTGCCTATCACGGCCATGACGCTCTGGTACAACGCCTGCTGGCCGCCGGTGCCGATCCTTGTGCACAAGATCGCCGTGGCAATACCGCACTGATGGGCGCCATATTCAAAGGCGAGCTGAGTATCGCCAGGCGTCTGCTCGGCGCCCGCTGCCATCCCGATCAGCGCAATGGCGCCGGTCAGACTGCAGCGATGTACGCGGCGTTGTTCCAGCGTCGTGAGTTGCTCCAGATGCTGGCTGAACGTGGCGCGGACCTGCAGGCCGAGGATGTTCTGGGCAACAGCGCCGCTCGCCTTGAACAGGGCGAAATTCACGGGCAACTGAGACGCTGACGGGCAGCGACGCAAGCTTCGGCTAGGCTAAGGATGTTATCCTCTGGGAGGTTTCTCATGCCGCTCGAACATCACCCGTTGACCCGCGAATTCCCTCAGCAAGGCGACGTCATGCGCAAGCTGATGCAAAGTGACCCGCATTTCCCTCGCCTGGCTGGCGAGTACGAGGCGCTGGACAAGCGCATCTACGAAATAGAGGACGGCCGCGAGGCTGCCGACGACCTGACCTTGCAGGGGCTCAAACTGCAGCGTGTGGGTCTCAAGGACGAGATCGCCGATCTGTTGCGCAAGGCGGGCAGTGCTTGATCCGGATCAAATGAACGGTCGACGTGTGGCGCTAGGCTGGAGCCATCTTTCTTGTCAGAGGCTTCATCATGCACGTCGACCATCACCCGCTGGTTCATGACTTCGCCGAACTGCGCGACGAACTGCAGCGCCTGCGGCAGAGCGATGAACACTTCGCGCGCCAGGCCGAAGAGTACGAAGCGCTGGACAAGCGCATCTGCCGCATCGAGGAGGGTATCGAGTTGCTCGATGACGTTACCCTCAGCGCGCTGAAACTCCACCGTGTAGCGATGAAGGACGAGCTGGCGCGCCAGCTCAAACGCGCTGCAGGTCAGTGCTGCGGTTGTGGCAATGGCTGTCGGGGTTGATGCCCGGAACAGGTGGCGCACTCAGCGCCCCTTGCGGGATCGCTACCGGTAGGGTGCGCCGTGCGCACCGGCTTTGCATGGCATCAAGACCTCAATGCACGGGCGGGTTGATCAGATAAGTGAGCAGCCCGTCCGCCTCTTCTTCCGTCCATACCGGTCGCGCCGGCCTGGGCCATTCGCTCAGCAGCTGCTGCCAGAAGGCACAGGCCAGCTCATCCTGGCGGTAGAAGCGCAGCAGCCAGGGCCTGCCATCGCCCATCACCTGCTGTACCAGGGCGCGACCGATGCCCTGGCGACGATACTTTTTCAGGATGAACAGGTCGGCGAATTCTGGCGCATCGAGACCGGCTAACTCGCTCCGTTCGATCAGCAGGAAACCGGCGATGAAGCCATCGACCAGTATCAGTTGCGCACTCCAGCCCGGCTCCTGCCAATAGCGCTGCAGGTGGGGGTGGTGGATGTAGAAACGTCCGTCCGTCTCCACGTCTTCCTGCTCCCAGTCCGAACTTTCGTAGGCGTAGAACTGGTAGAGGTTGGCCAGCAGCGCCAGCTGTTCGGTGCTGGTGGGGAGCAGTTGAATCTGCATATGGGCATTCCGGGCAGAGTGGCAGTGGTCTGTAAATTTATCCAGTTGTTCGGTATCGTTCCAGTCTTCGTTCAGCGGCAGGATCGATCGCAATGGCCAAGGCAAAACGCATGTACGGCTGCACCGAGTGCGGCGCCACCTTTCCCAAATGGGCAGGGCAGTGTGGTGAGTGCGGCGCCTGGAATACCTTGGTCGAAACCCTGGTGGAGGGCGCCACGCCCAGCGGGCGCACTGGCTGGGCTGGCGACAAGGCCAATATCAAGACCCTGGCTGAAGTCAGTGTCGAGGAAATTCCGCGCTTTTCCACCGCTTCCGGCGAGCTCGATCGGGTGCTCGGTGGCGGTCTGGTGGATGGCTCGGTGGTGCTTATCGGTGGCGACCCAGGCATCGGCAAGTCGACCATCCTGCTGCAGACCCTGTGCAATATCGCCACGCGTTTTCCCGCCCTCTACGTCACTGGTGAGGAGTCGCAGCAGCAGGTGGCCATGCGTGCGCGGCGGCTGGACCTGCCGCAGGACAAGCTCAAGGTAATGACCGAAACCTGCATCGAATCGATCATCGCCACCGTGCGCCAGGAAAAGCCCAAGGTCATGGTGATCGACTCGATCCAGACCATTTTCACTGAGCAACTGCAGTCGGCGCCTGGCGGTGTGGCCCAGGTACGCGAAAGTGCGGCGCTGCTGGTGCGCTTCGCCAAGCAGAGCGGCACGGCGATCTTTCTCGTCGGCCACGTCACCAAGGAAGGCGCGTTGGCCGGCCCGCGCGTGCTGGAGCACATGGTCGACACTGTGCTGTATTTCGAGGGCGAGTCCGACGGTCGCTTGCGCCTGCTAAGGGCGGTGAAGAACCGTTTCGGCGCGGTCAACGAACTGGGCGTATTCGGCATGACCGACAAGGGCCTGAAGGAAGTCTCCAACCCTTCGGCGATCTTCCTCACCCGCGCGCAGGAGGCGGTGCCCGGCAGTGTGGTGATGGCCACCTGGGAAGGCTCGCGACCGATGCTGGTGGAGGTGCAGGCGCTGGTCGACACCAGTCATCTGGGCAATCCGCGCCGCGTCACCCTGGGCCTGGATCAGAACCGCCTGGCCATGCTCCTGGCGGTTCTGCATCGCCACGGCGGCATTCCAACCTATGACCAGGACGTGTTCCTCAACGTGGTTGGCGGGGTCAAGGTGCTGGAAACGGCGTCTGACCTGGCGCTGATGGCAGCGGTCATCTCCAGCCTGCGCAACCGGCCGCTGCAGCACGACCTGCTGGTGTTCGGCGAGATCGGCCTGTCCGGCGAGATTCGTCCGGTGCCGAGTGGTCAGGAGCGCCTCAAGGAGGCGGCCAAACACGGCTTCAAGCGCGCCATCGTGCCCAAGGGCAATGCGCCCAAGGAAGCTCCGCCGGGCTTGCAGGTCATCGCCGTGACACGTCTGGAGCAGGCGCTTGACGCATTGTTCGACTGAGCCTTGGTGACGTAGGCCGTCCGCCATGTGGTCGGCGAGTCTGCTGGCTGAGCGCGAGGTACGAACCGCTTTGGGGCAGCACTGAAACACTGTCATTCCTGCGAAAGAGGGAATCCAGAACCTGTGGATCTCCGGGGCTCGTGCATTCGCGGAGTGACGATAAGTTACTTTTTAAGAATATTCTTAGTGCCGGGCTCTGGCTTGTTCAGCTTTTGGTCAGGGACTGTGCGTTAAAGTTTTCCTCGTTGTCTCGTTCGAGGCAATGTTCACTTTGAACTCGATCGGCATACCGTGCGCTTCCTATATATGGAAGCCTGCAGTGTACTTCTGTGTGGGTGGCTTGCTCGTTGTAACTGCGCGTGGTTGCAGAATCATTTTTTGTGACTGCGTGCCCGGCAATAAGAGAGTCGTCAAACTGTTGGTGTTTGAAGGTGTTCAGTTGTTGATGTGGCCTTGATGTCGTTACCGGCAGGGGCGGCACAGTGGCGTGATATCGGATGGCCGCTGAAAAGTTCGAGTGTGCAAACTTCACTCTCAGGCAAGCCTGTTGTTAATCGTTCGATGTTGTCAGTGGCCTTTCACCAGAGAGTGCATTCGATAGTCTCTGCTGGTCCTCTTTGGCGCGCCTTTGCCAGCGCTTGAGGCAGGGGCTATGGAGTTCAGGTCAGGTGGTCAGTGCAATGCTGATTGCGGTGGCAAAAGAAGGCTAAAGGCCAGTCAGTGTCGCGCTTCAGGCAGTTTTAATGCAGCGGTCATGGTGCAGATAGTGTCTGGATATACGCCTTGGTAATTTGCGTTACTTGAGAAAGTTGCCTTGGGTGCTTTATGTCGATTTGCCTTCTTGGAAGGGTGATTTCACTTTTTGGCGAAGTGTCTTTATTGGAATCAGTTGTTTCGTGGGTTTGAAGCTTGAGTTCTGGGTGGTGTGCGTTGCGTGCGGTGCATGGAGTGACTCGGAACTTGCAGGCGCGTATGCGTGCGCAGTGATTTACGAGTAGGCACGGTGTGCCTGAAGTGAAAAATTACATTAATTTGGATAACGTGAATTCATTATGAATAAGGTAAAACAGCATGGCCTAAGCCCCTTGAGAGCGCGGTCGAGCAGTCTTCTGGCGATAACGTCGTGTTCGGCAATGGCCGCCATTGCCTGCATCCCAGCGCTGGCGCTGGGGGCCAATGAGTGTGGGGTCGGTCCCACGGTCGTGTGTAACGGTACCGGGAACCCTTATGCAGATGGCATTAACTACACCGGTGCGAATAACCACGTAACGCTGGCCGCAGGTACGGTCGTCGATACAACCGGGGGCAATCCGCTTGGTGCTCATTCGGATACCACCGTAGGTATCGGCCTGGGCGTTCCGTCAGTCACGACCGCGGGTAATGCCGCTCTCACGGTCGAGGAGGGGGCCAGCGTCATCATCGCGCAGGACAACACCCATGGTCTTGTCATTCGTGGCTCCTCGGGTGACTCGACCGGTACGCTGGTCAACAATGGCTCGGTCTCGCTGCAGGGAACAGGCGGCCGGGCGATCTACGTGTTCACCAATGGTGATGTCTCTGTCACCAACGGTTCCAGTGGCGTTCTCTCCGGGAACGCTGCCTTCGGCATCTTTGCCCAGGATGCGGGCGTCGATCATGCGGTCACCGTCGTCAACGATGGCGAGATCAATCTGACCGCTGATGGCTCGACCGGTATTCGCGCCGTTGCCTCGGGCGCTGCGGGCTCGGCATCGGTGATTCAGAACGGTACGGTGTCTGCGGGGGCCGGCGGCATCGGTGTGGACATTCGCCTGGGTTCCACGGCCGCAAGTACCGGCACGTTCGTGAACACCGGTACGATCACGGGGGGAACCGGGGTCAGTTTTTCCCAGGGGCAGGGAAGGATAACGGCGACCAACACGGGCTCCATCATCGGTACGGATGCCACGTCCAGCGGCCTGCTGGTTGGTAGCGGTGTCGCCAATATCACCAATGCCGGGCTCATCTTCGGCAGCACGGGTGTGACGCTGCAGACGGATAACAACAGCCTGACCAACACTGGAACCATTACCGGAATCGGCGGTACGGCCGTTGCTGTTGCGGGCAACGACAATACCCTGACCCTTGCCGATGGCTCCGTACTCAATGGGGCAGCTGTCAGCACGGGGACGGGCAATAGTCTGCAATTGCAGGGTTCGGGTTTCGTCTCAGGCGATCTTTCAGGGTTCTCCAGTCTGGACGTGTCCGGATCGCTCTGGCAGGTCGGCGGGGCTGTCTCGACGACATCCGGTTCGCTGGCCATCAACTCCGGGACGTTGCAGATCGGTGCGGGCGGCACCACCGGCTCCATCACAGGGGATGTAGTCAATAACGGTACGCTGGCCTTCAGCCGTTCCGATGACATCACCTACGCGGGTGTCATATCCGGCAGTGGTGGGCTGGCGCAGATCGGCGCGGGTACCACGACGCTGACGGGAGCCAATGTCTACGGCGGGGAGACGCATGTAACGGCCGGGCGACTGGCTGCCGGCAATGCCGGTGCATTCAGTTCCAGCTCCAGCTACAGGATCGATGCTGGCGGTGTGCTGGACCTGAACGGTTTCAGTCATGCGCTGAGCAGCGTGACGAATGCGGGCGAAATCCGCATCGGTGATAGTGCCACTGCCACCTTCACGACGAACAACTACGTGGGTAGCGGCGGTGTCATTGCCCTCAGCACCTACCTGGGGGCAGATGGATCAGCGTCCGATCGCATCGTTATCGATGGCGGTACGGCTACGGGTACTACCACGCTGTCGATCGCCAATGTGGGCGGCCCCGGTGCGCTCACCACGGCCAACGGCATCCAGATTGTCGAAGCCATCAATGGCGCGACGACCTCTGCCGATGCGTTTCGTCTCAATGCGCCGGTGGTGGCCGGTGCTTTCGAGTACAGCCTGTATCGAGGCGGTCTCGATAGAGGCATGAGCGATCAGGACTGGTTCCTGCGCTCCATCGATACCTCGTCTGCTGGTGGGCCGGGTAACCAAGCGCTGAGTGCTTCAGCGCAGACTGTGCGTGTCTATTCCGATCAGCTCGGCAATTATGCGCTGTCGACCCTTGGTTCTTTGCAGCAGCGTAAAGGTCATAGCATCTGGCTGAAGGGTATTGCCGATGGCGCTGAGAAAGGCAGCCGCAGTGAGACGAGCCCGGCCGGTTCCTGGGGACGTGTGGCTGGCGAATACGGCTCTTACGCCCCCAAGAAGGGTTCGCCCTATACCCAGCACATCGGTTTCATGCAGCTCGGCTATGAAAACACGGCTGTGCAGAATGATCACGGCGTGCTCAACGCCGGTCTCTACGCAACCCTGGGCACGTCGCACGTCAATGTCGACGTCACCCGCGATTCGGCAAGTGGCGAGAAGCGCAGGGGCAAGATCACCACGACCGGCTACGGTGTAGGCGCCAGTGCTACCTGGCTGGAGGAAAGTGGCCTCTATGCCGACTCCGTGGGGCAGTTGACCTGGTATGACAGCACGCTATCGAGCAAGACGGCGGGTGGCAACAAAGGCTGGTCGTCCGTGATGAGCCTGGAGGTCGGTCAGCGTCTTGATGCCGGTTCGGATTGGGCGGTGGTTCCGCAAGCTCAATTGGCATGGACTCACGTCGCCTTCGACAGTTTCAGGGACGAACATGGTGCACGCATCGTTCAGGCCAGAAACGATAGCCTCAAAGGTCGTGTCGGTATCCAGGTTGAGCCGCCCGTGAGCTGGTACGGCGACAAGCGCCAGAACAATCCGGTGAAGCTGTACGGCATTGCCAACCTGAGCTACGACATCCTTTCCGGCAGTGAAGTCGATGTCGCCAAGGTTCGTCTCAAGCAGGACAGCCCGCCTCTTTGGGGGGAACTGGGGGTTGGTGGCAGCGTCGCTCGGCAAGACAACTGGAGTGCGTCTGGGGAGATCAGCTATGCCGAGGCTCTTGGGGCCGGCCGCTCCGACAATCATGCGTTCAAGGGAACGATCGGCGTGAGCTACGCCTGGTAAGTGCCTGGCAGGGCGGCAACCACTCCAAGCCCTTGCTAGCCGGCATGAGCATCGTTCGTTCGGTGTGCGAAGGGCTTTTCCGTTCGAAGGCAGGGTGCTGCAATTGCGGCGTCCTGCCGCAATTGCAGCACCGGCAACCCTTGACGCAGATCAATAGATAGCCGGCTATCGGCGTGCAGCATGGTGATGTGTCCAAAAAGGAGGCCACAGCATGTTTCTGTTCTTCGATTTGATCTCCCGTGCGTTCAATGCGGACGCTCAGGTTGCGCAGTCACGTGAAGCAAAGCGCGAAGCCAAACGTATCGAAGCGCGACGTCAGCGTCGCAAGGCTGCCGAGGTAGTGTGCCGCGCCCACTGATTCTTACGCGCACGCACAGGCGTCAGTCGTTGCACGGGTGGCAGCGTTGCCCGCTGTGTTGCATGGCCTGGCGCATCAGGTCGGCAGGTTTTTCGATATCCAGCTTGCGGCGAATATTCAGGCGATGGCTTTCCACGGTGCGCACACTGATCGCCAGTTCACGTGCCATGGCTTTGTTGTTCAAGCCTTGCGCCATCATTTGCAGTATCTGACTCTCACGCGGGGTCAGTACTGCCTCCGGCGTTGACGTGCAGCCGGTCAGCGCCTCGGCAAGTGCGCCACTGTAGTAACGACCGCCAACGGCTAGTGCCTTGATCGCCGCGATGATTTCTCGTGATGTCGCATCCTTGAGCACATAACCAGCGGCACCAGCCTGCAGGGATTGGCGAACATATTGCCGGTCGCTGTACATGCTCAGGATCAACACCCTGAGCCACGGATGACGGCGAGTGAGCGTTGCTGTCAGCTCCAGCCCGCTGACGTCCTTCAGGCCAATATCCATCAGCACGACGTCGGGTCGTTCGCGTTCGATCAGTGTCACGGCTTCTTCGGCAGAGCCGGCCTCGCCGACCACCCTGTAGTGCTCGACGGCTTCCAGTAGCACCCGCACGCCCTCGCGTATCAACGCGTGATCATCGACCAGAGCGATGCGAATGAGCGGATCGTTCATCGGGTCTTCCTCCGGGCTTTCCTCGGCTATCCCTGTTCTATCGCGACGGCGAGTGGCCGTGTCGGGTGTGAGATTCTGCGCAGGATAGGGGAATGATGGACGGCCGAGCATGGCGAGCCGTTACGTGGGCAGCAGGGGGGCGCAGGTAAACATGAGCGATCGGACAGGTTCTGCGCTTCAGGCGTGCTACGCAAGTGTTCAGCGTATCTCTGCGTAGTCCTACGGATATTTTTGTGAGTAGTCCTGCGAATTTTCCCGCTCAGCGTAGATGCGGATAGTGGCAGACCTCCCTCGGAATATCCTCAGGACCCATGATCGCCGTCGCCCAAGAGGCTTCGGCAGGAGAGCTGCAATGACTCGAATTGCCGGCCATGTCGCCTGGTTCGCCGTTGCCATGCTGGGCGCTTTCGCCCTAGGCACCGTTGCCTTGAGCCGTGGTGAACCCATCAACGCCTTGTGGATCGTGGTTGCAGCCGTGGCGATCTATCTGGTCGCCTACCGTTACTACAGCCTGTTCATCGCTACACGTGTCATGGAGCTGGATCCGGCGCGAGCCACGCCCGCAGTGGTCAACAACGACGGTCTCGACTTCGTTCCTACCAACAAGCACATTCTTTTCGGTCATCACTTCGCAGCGATTGCTGGCGCCGGGCCGCTGGTGGGCCCGGTGCTGGCTGCGCAGATGGGCTACCTGCCCGGTACGTTGTGGCTGATCGCCGGCGTGGTGCTGGCTGGCGCGGTGCAGGACTTCATGGTGCTGTTCCTCTCCACACGCCGTAACGGTCGCTCGCTGGGCGACATGGTGCGCGAGGAAATGGGCCGGATTCCCGGCACCATCGCGCTGTTCGGCTGCTTCTTGATCATGATCATCATCCTCGCCGTGCTGGCGCTGATCGTGGTCAAGGCGCTGGCCGAGAGCCCCTGGGGCATGTTCACGGTGATGGCGACCCTGCCCATCGCAGTGTTCATGGGCATCTACATGCGCTACATCCGCCCGGGACGCATCGGTGAAATTTCGCTCATCGGCGTGGTGCTGCTGCTCGGCTCGATCTGGCTCGGTGGCGTGGTCGCGGCCGATCCGTTCTGGGGCCCGGCCTTCACCTTCACCGGCGTGCAGATCACCTGGATGCTGGTGGGTTACGGCTTCGTCGCCGCAGTGCTGCCGGTGTGGCTGATCCTGGCGCCGCGCGATTACCTGTCGACCTTCCTCAAGATCGGTACCATCCTGGCCCTGGCAGTCGGCATCCTGATCACCCTGCCGGAGCTGAAAATGCCGGCGCTGACCCAGTGCATCGACGGCACCGGCCCGGTGTGGAAGGGCGGCCTGTTCCCCTTCCTGTTCATCACCATCGCCTGTGGCGCGGTGTCCGGTTTCCACGCGCTGATCAGTTCGGGCACCACGCCCAAGCTGCTGGCCAGCGAGAGCCACGCGCGCTACATCGGCTACGGCGGCATGCTGATGGAGTCCTTCGTTGCCATCATGGCCATGGTCGCGGCCTCGGTGATCGAGCCGGGCATCTACTTCGCCATGAACAGCCCGGCCGCGCTGGTCGGCAGCGACGTGCAGTCGGTGGCAGCCAGCGTCAGCAGCTGGGGTTTCATGATCACCCCCGAGCAGCTCGAAGCCACGGCTCGTGATATCGGCGAGCACAGCGTCCTGGCCCGTGCCGGAGGCGCGCCGACGCTGGCCGTGGGTATCGCGCAGATCCTGCACAGCCTATTGCCGGGTGAAAACACCATGGCCTTCTGGTACCACTTCGCGATCCTCTTCGAGGCGTTGTTCATTCTCACCGCGGTGGACGCCGGCACGCGTGCCGGGCGCTTCATGCTGCAGGACCTGCTGGGCAACTTCGTACCGTCGCTGAAGAAGACCGATTCCTGGGCCGCCAACCTGATCGCCACCGCTGGCTGCGTGGCGTTGTGGGGCTGGCTGCTGTATCAGGGCGTGGTCGATCCGCTGGGCGGCATCAACACCCTGTGGCCGCTGTTCGGCATCTCCAACCAGATGCTCGCCGGCATCGCGCTGATGCTGGGCTGCGTGGTGCTGGTCAAGATGAAGCGTCAGCGCTACGTCTGGGTCACCCTGGTGCCGGCTGTCTGGCTGCTGATCTGCACCACCACGGCGGGCCTGATCAAGCTGTTCGATGCCAACCCGGCGATCGGTTTCCTGGCGCTGGCCAACAAGTACAGCGATGCCATGGCCGCCGGCCAGATCATCGCCCCGGCCAAGGACATGACGCAGATGCAGCACGTGGTGTTCAATGCCTACACCAACGCGGTACTGACCGCGCTGTTTCTGTTCGTGGTGCTGAGCATCCTGTTCTACGCCATCAAGGTCGCACGTCAGGCGTTGGGCAAGGCCGAGCGCAGCGATCGTGAGGCGCCGTATCAGGCTGCTGCCGAACTGAGTTAAGGAGCCTGTCATGTTCAACGATCTTGCCCGCATGGGCCGCTACCTGGGCCAGGCTGCACGCATGCTGGTGGGTATGCCCGACTATGAGACCTATGTCGAGCACATGGCCAACAAGCACCCGCATCAGCCGGTGATGAGCTACGAGGCGTTCTTCCGTGAGCGCCAGGAAGCGCGTTATGGTGGCGGCTACGGGCGGCCCATGCGCTGTTGTTGAACCGCTGTCAGCCTGCTACACGCCACGCTTGCCGTGGCCTGTTCATTTCTGGATGGCGTGACAGGCTCATCGCCCTGTGTCGAGGATGTAGCGAATGACTCCACTGCCCATTCCCGTCACCGTGCTCACCGGCTTTCTCGGTGCCGGCAAGACCACCCTGCTGCGGTACATGCTCAGGGGCGAGCACGGCCTGCGTCTGGCGGTGATCGAGAACGAATTCAGCGCCACCCCCATCGACGGCCAGTTGCTTGGCGATGAACCGGTGAAGCTGGTCACCCTGGCCAATGGCTGTGTGTGCTGCTCGATTCATGTCGAACTGGAGAAGACGCTGTTTCTCTTGCTGGACAAACGCGACAGCGGCGAGCTGGCGTTCGACCGCCTGGTGATCGAGTGCACCGGCCTGGCCGACCCGGCTCCAGTGGCGCAGACCTTCTTCGCCACCGAAGAGTTGGGCGCGCGCTATCGGCTCGACGGTATCGTCACCCTGGTCGATGCGGTCAACGCCGAGCGTCACCTGAGCGAGACCATCGCCCAGGCGCAGGTCGGGTTCGCCGATCTCATCCTGCTGAGCAAGACCGACCTGGCCGACGCGTCCAGCGTCGAGGCGCTGCGGGCGCGTCTGCAGCGGATCAACCGGCGCGCGCCGATCGAGCTGGTCAAGCAGGGTCGAATCGATCTGGCAGCGTTGCTCGACTTAGGTGGCTTCGAGCTCGATCCCGCTCCGGATCGCGGTCTGACGTGGCGGCCGTTGACGCCTGCAACGAATACGTCTGATCGCATCCGCACGCTGGTGCTGGAGAGCCCTGAGCCGGTCGACCTGGAGCGCCTCAGTGCGTTCATGGAGGGCTTGCTGGCGCGCTTCGGCGATGCGCTGCTGCGCTACAAGGGGGTAGTTGCGGTGGTGAACGAGCCGCGCCGCCTGGTGTTCCAGGGGGTGCTGCGACTCTACAGCTTTGACTGGGATAGCGAGTGGGCGGCGCACGAGGCGCGCGAAAGCGTGCTGGTGTTCATTGGTGACGACCTGCCCGAGGATGAAATCCGCCAGGGATTCGCCGAAGCACTCGGTCAGCCTTGATCAGGGTTGCTCGCCCAGGGCGGCGAGCTCCCGTTCCAGCAGACTCTCGTCACCCAGATTGAGTTCGACCAGGCGGCGCAGATGGCTGATCGATTCCAGGTCGATATGGCGGCAGACGAAGCCGAGATAGCCCGCCTGGGTACGGGTCAGCAACACCTCCATCCTTACCTGCGCTTCGTCGCCGAGCTGGATCTGCGCTTCGAACGGCTGATCCGGGTCAGCGTTCCAGTTTGCCGGAGTCTCGACCATCAGACCCTTGAGCGAAAGGTCATGCAACACCGCCGCCCATTGCCGCTCACCTTGAACGAGTACGGTGGGGGCGTCGAAGGCGATGCGCTGAAAGCGCCGACGCTCGTTGGCTGTATCACTCATTCCCGAACTCCGATCTGCAGGTTTCCCAATACTATAGCCAACGCGCATGCTCGCGCGCTGTTCCTTGTGTCGTGGCGCACAGCTGACGGATATGAGTTTGACAGGGAGCCAAGTCTCGCCAAAGCTCCTAGTGCGGTTTTTATTACTCGATATTGCGGAGCGACACATATGAGCAAGCGACTGCTGGGTAAAGGTTTGGTCTTCGGCCTGTTGAGCATGGCCAGTGTTGGTGCATTCGCCGATGCTGCGGGCGGCAATGGCTGCGGCTGGGGCAACATGTTGTTCGAAGGGCAGCGTGGTATAGCGCCGCACTTCCTGGCCACCACCACCAATGGCACCTCGGGTAACGCCACCTTCGGCATGACGTCCGGTACCAACGGTTGCGACACCAGTGGCGCGCTGGGCTACAACGGTCGCTCCATGCTGGCGATGAACGGCATGCTCGACTCCATCGCCGAAGACATGGCCATGGGCCAGGGCGAGGCACTGGACGCCTATGCCACCCTGCTGGGCGTCGAAGCCCAGGATCGTGCGCACTTCGCCAAGGTCACTCACGACAATTTCGGCAGCATCTTCAGCAAAGCCGACGCCACCAGTGAGCAGGTGCTGGCCGCCACGCTTCAGGTGATGAGCCGTGACGTGCAGCTGGCGCGCTATGTGAAACAGCCTGCGTAGGCGGTATCGCCCGCTTCGTTGTCGGTGCGCACGACTCGCGGAGTTCAGTAGGGTGCGCCGTGCGCACTAGCTGTATCCCGTGCATGACAAGGAAATCGACAAGGCAAAAAGAAGCCCGCCGGATTGGCGGGCTTCTTCATTTCAGGCGCGGCCTCAGTTGCCGTAGACCGGGAACTTCGCGCACAGCGCCTTGACCTGCTCACGCACGCGGCCTTCGACTTCATCGTTGCCGATGTTGGCCAGCACGTCGCAGATCCAGCCTGCCAGTTGACGGCACTCGTCTTCCTTGAAGCCGCGCGTGGTGACGGCAGGGGTGCCGATACGCAGGCCGGAGGTGACGAACGGCGAACGCGGATCGTTCGGTACGCTGTTCTTGTTGACGGTGATGAAGGCGCGACCCAGGGCGGCGTCAGCATCCTTGCCGGTGATGTCCTGCTTGATCAGCGAGAGCAGGAACAGGTGGTTCTCGGTGCCGCCGGAGACCACGTCGTAGCCGTTGTCGATGAACACCTGAGCCATGGTCTGAGCGTTCTTGATCACCTGCGCCTGGTAAGCCTTGAACTCAGGCTGCAGCGCTTCCTTGAAGCACACCGCCTTGGCGGCGATGACGTGCTCCAGCGGGCCGCCCTGGCCGCCCGGGAATACCGCAGAGTTGAACTTCTTCTCCAGCTCCTCGTTCTTGCGCGCCAGGATCAGGCCACCGCGCGGGCCGCGCAGGGTCTTGTGAGTGGTGGTGGTGACGACGTCGGCGAACGGCACCGGGTTCGGGTACAGACCGGCGGCGACCAGACCGGCCACATGGGCCATGTCGACGAACAGGTAGGCACCGACCTTGTCGGCGATGGCGCGGAAGCGCGGGAAGTCCAGCACCTGCGAGTAGGCGCTGAAGCCGGCGATGATCATCTTCGGCTTGTGTTCGACGGCCAGGCGCTCGACTTCGTCGTAGTCGATCAGGCCCTGGTCGTTGATGCCGTACTGCACGGCGTTGTAGATCTTGCCGGAGAAGCTGACGCTGGCGCCGTGGGTCAGGTGGCCGCCGTGGGCCAGGCTCATGCCCAGCACGGTGTCGCCAGCGTTGAGCAGGGCCATGTACACGGCGCTGTTGGCCTGGCTGCCGGAGTGCGGCTGGACGTTGGCGTAGTCGGCGCCGAACAGCGCCTTGGCGCGGTCGATGGCGAGCTGTTCGACCACGTCGACGTACTCGCAACCACCGTAGTAACGCTTGCCCGGATAACCTTCGGCGTACTTGTTGGTCAGCACGCTGCCCTGGGCTTCCATCACCGCCGGGCTGGTGTAGTTTTCCGAGGCGATCAGCTCGATGTGCTCCTCCTGGCGCTGGGCTTCCTGCTCCATCGCGGCAAAGAGTTCGGCGTCATAACGAGCGAGGGTCAAATCACGGCTGAACATGGCGGTCCCCTGATATCAGCTGGGCGGTAGAAAGAGGGGGCGGATTCTACCGCAAAGGTCGCATTCAGGCATATGAAGGTCGGTCATGAGCCTGACAAGTGGCCTTCATGCCGAGTCGGGCGCAGGCCCGGCGTTCGCTTGGTCAGCTGAGCATGAACAGCGCTGCCCCGCTGAACTGGGCGGTGAGCTGACGTGCGGGCATGGGCCTGCCCAGCAGGTAGCCCTGGACTTCGTCGCAGTCGTGTTCACGCAGGAAGTCCAGTTGTGCCTGGCTCTCCACCCCCTCGGCGATCACCATCATGTTCAGGCTGTGTGCCATGGCGATGATGGCGCGGGCGATCTGCGCGTCCTGCTCACCATCGGGCAGGCCGTCGACGAAGCTGCGGTCGATCTTCAATACGTCGATGGGGAACTGCTTGAGGTAGTTCAGCGACGAGTAGCCGGTGCCGAAATCATCCACGGCAATGCACAGGCCCAAACGCTTGAGGTTGCCGAGCGTCTGCATCGCGCTGGCGACGTCACGCATCAGTATGCTTTCGGTCAGTTCCAGCTCCAGGCAGGCCGGTGCTACTCCGGTTCTGTCCAGAATGGCGGCGATGCGTGCACTCAGATCGCCTTCGGCGAACTGACGGGCCGACAGGTTGACCGAAATCTTGGGGATGCGGATCCTTTCCTCGTGCCAGGCCTTGAGCTGACGGCAGGCTTCTTCCAGCACCCATTCGCCGACCTGCACCACCAGGCCGAGTTCTTCGAGTACCGGGATGAACTCATCGGGCGGCACCAGGCCACGGGTCGGATGGTTCCAGCGCAGCAGCGCCTCGACCCCGGTCAGGCGATTGCCATCGCCGGAGAACTGCGGTTGATAATGCAGGACGAACTGGCCCTGCTCCTGTGCGTGGCGCAGATCGCTTTCCAGCTCCAGACGTTCCAGGGCACTGGCGTTCATGTCGGCCTGGTAGAACTGGAAGTTGTTCTTGCCGCGTTCCTTGGCGTGATACATCGCGGTGTCGGCGTTCTTCATCAGTTGGCTCAGTTCGCTACCGTCCTGCGGGGCGAGGGCGATGCCGATACTGGCGGTGACGAAGAATTCGCGGCCTTCGAGGACGAAGGGGCGTGCCAGGCTGGAGAGAATCTGCTCGGCGACATGAATGGCGCGATTGAGCGCGCCCTCGCGGGTGGCGCGTGGCTGCAGCAGCAGGGTGAACTCGTCGCCACCCATGCGCGCCACGGTGTCGTCGCCGTCGACACAGGCCGACAGGCGCACGGCCACGTCCTTGAGCATGCGGTCGCCGGCGGCGTGACCGAGGGAATCGTTGATCGGTTTGAAACGGTCGAGATCGAGGAACATCAGCACCACCCATTCATCATGCCGATCCGCATGCTGCAGGGCGCTGTGCAGGCGATCCTGGAACAGGGTGCGGTTGGGCAGGTGGGTCAGGGCGTCGTAGTAGGCCAGGCGATGGATGCGCTGTTCGCTGGCCTTGCGTTCGCTGATGTCGCTGAAGAAGCACACGTAGCTGACCAGGTCGCCTTCCTCGTCATGCACCGCAGTGATGCCGACCCACGCCGGAAAGTTCTCCCCACCCTTGCGCTTGAGCCACACCTCGCCCTCCCAGCTGCCGCGCTGGTTGAGTTGGCCGAGGATGTACTGCAGGTGTGTCGCCTGCTGGCGATCGGCGGTGAGCATGCCGGGAAGCTGGTCGAGCACCTGACCGGCGGAATAACCGCTGACGCGGCTGAAGGCCTTGTTGACCTGAACGATGTAGCCGGCCGGATCGGTCACCAGAATCGCGGCGGTGGAGTGCTCGAATACCGTTGCGGCCATGCGCAGGTCTTTTTCCGCGCGGCGTTGCTGGCTGATGTCGCGGCCAACGCCGAGGATGCCTTCGAAGCGACCATTCTCGTCCCACATCAGCACCAGGCGCAGTTCCACCGGGATCTTGTGGCCGTCGGCACGCAGGCAGTCGAACACGAACAGCTGATCCGGCAGTTCCTCGCGCAGACGCTCGAGGCGGTCACGCTCGCCGAGCGAATCGCGAATGCGCTCGAGCAGCAGGTAGAGGCTGTCGAGTTGCTGCGGGTTGGCCGCCAGGCCCTGCAGACCATTGGCCATCATCCATTCGGCGTTGTAGCCGAGCATGGCTTCAACCGACGGGCTGACGTAGTTCAGGGTCAGGCTGTCGTCGGTGGAGACGATCACGTCGCTGATGCTTTCCGCCAGCAGGCGGTAGCGCTGCTCGCTGTCACGCAGCGACTGGTTGCGCTCGATCTGCTCGGTGATGTCCTTGGCCACGCCGATCAGGCGGCTGACGCGACCGCGATCATCGCGCGCCAGCGCCTGCTCACGGATGCTGAACCAGCGCCACTGGCCGTCGCGGTGACGCCAGCGCAGCACCGATTCGAGCAGCAAGCCGTCGCCAACAACTTTCTGCAGGTTGCGGATGCGCCAGTAGTATTCACTGTCGTCCGGGTGCAGTACCTGCTCCCAGAACTCCCCGGCCATCGCCTTGAGCTCGCCGACGCTGTAGCCCAGCTGCAACCCCAGGCTGTGGTTGCTGAACAGCACCTGCCGGTTCTGCATGTCATGCACGTAGAGCAGGTCGGGGACCGAGCGAACCACTTCGGACCAGAAGCGCTCACGCTCGATCAGCGACAGCTCGATGCGCTTGCGGCTGGTGATATCGCTGATGCTCAGGGTGACGGCCTGATAGTCCTGGAGCATTTCCGGCAGGCGTAGCACCAGCCAGACGTGACGCTGCAAGCCCTGTGCGGTGACCAGCTGGGTTTCCAGCTCCATCAGGTTGGGGCCTTCGAGCACGGCGACGGCCAGGCGGTAACACAGGTCGTCCGGCTGTACCGGGCCGTTGTCGATCAGTTGTTGCCAGGCCTGTTCGGTCGACTTCACCCCGAGCAGGTTGAGCGCCACCTGGTTGGCCTCGGTAATGCGCAGTTGCTCGACCAGCAGTTGCTGATGCCGGGCATCGGCCTGCAACCAGCGCTGCAACCCCGCCGCATCGCGCAACTTGTGCTGCAGCAACAGGCTGCGCAGGCCGGAAAGGTCGAGCACGCACAGGGCGACGCCAGTGCCGTCGAAGATGTCCTGATAGCGTCTGCGGGTTTCCTGCAGTACGCGCATGGCCTGCTGCTCATCGGTCACATCGCGCAGCACCCAGACGTAACCGGCATGGCGGCCGACCTCGCTGATATCGCTACGGGTCACGGCGAACAGCCGCTCGCGCCCCTCGCTTTCGACCCTGATCAGCTCCGGTCCCAGGTCGCTGGTCAGTTGTGGGCTGTTGAGCAGCAACGGGTCGAGATCGGGCAGCAGATCAAGCAAATGGAGTTCCCCGGCCACGTCGCTGAGAACGCCGAACAGCGCTTCGGCCTGCGGGTTCAGGTAGCGCACCTTGCCATCGGCCTGAGTCACCAGAATGCGTTCTTCGACGGCGCCGAGCGCACTGGCGGCCTGGCGCAGCGAGCGGCGTGTTTCGCTATTGAGGCGCTGCAGGCTGCGCTGCTCGCGTTGCAGGCCGTACAGGGCCAGCAGGGTAAGCAGGCTGCACAGCGCGAACAGCAGGAACTTGCCGGCCAGGGTCGGCATCAGCTCGTTGCCGGCGCGATCCGCATCGAACAGGGCGCGCAGTTGCCAGTCGCTGCCGGGCAGGGCGATCAGGTCCAGGCTTTGTGCCTGTTCTGCCGCAGTCACCGGGGCGATGATGCCGCCAGCCTGTTGCAGGTCGTCGGCGCGCGCGATCACGCGGTGGCTGAGCAGGTCTTCGAGCAACCATTTGTGCTCGCTCTGGTGCTGCTCGCGCAGCCAGCCACGCAGCGCACTGGTGCGCATGCGCAATATCCGGTGGCTGTGGTCGGGCTGACGCAGCAGCAGGTAGAGCGCGCCGCCGTCCAGTGCGCTGAAGGCGAAGTGATAGGGCGCTGCGCCGCTGCGTTGTTGCTGGTTGCGAATGAA
This sequence comes from Pseudomonas sp., assembly GCF_048269965.1. Lineage (GTDB taxonomy): Bacteria > Pseudomonadota > Gammaproteobacteria > Pseudomonadales > Pseudomonadaceae > Aquipseudomonas. The sequence continues at coordinate 45,132 of NZ_JBLWTV010000011.1, forward strand.
ACTGAGGTCGCGCGACTCGCTGGCGCTGTCGGCCAGCAACTGCCCGTTGGCATCGAGCCAGGCCACGCTGTTGACGGTCGGGAAGATGCTGCGCAATGCCGTGACCAGTTCGCTGCCGTCGCCAGCGCGCGCTGGGCTGCTTTGCAGCATCGCCTGGCCCGCCTGCGCCTTGAGGCGCATGTTCAGGCTCAGGTGCTTGGCCAGTTGGGCGCCGTAACCCTGACTCAGTTGCTTCTGACTATCGAGCAACTGGCGATATTCCTGGCTCAGTTGCCAGGCCAGCAATCCCAGTATCGCCAGCACCAGCACCACCAGGGCACGGCGCAACGCTGCGCGCGACTCGCCCGGGGAGGAGGAAGGCTGGGATGAGGGAGTCGACACGTTCTGTGAACCTGTAGCCGGTGCTGGGCTATTTTGAGCGTTGAGACGTGCGGGCATGCCTGCGCTCGCGCGAGCCGGCTAGAATGCCTGTAAACGTGGCCAAGTGCCAGCTGCGCCGACGAACGTAGGTTTGCCCTGCCACGCACATTCCGGTAGTTTTGCGCCGCGCGCGTGAACTGTCCGCGCGGTACTTGGCGTTCGCTCCAGCAGGGGCTAAGGTCTCTGCAAACGCCCCGCTGCAGGCTTCGTGCAAACGGCCTGCAGCCGGTAATACGGCGGCCAGGCCGGCACGCGCCAGATGGTCAGACAGCAGGCATTGCCGGTTTCGTCACTCGCAACGCTTTCGCAGTGCCTGCAAGGCCCGCCATTCTCAGCCCTCATTCTCACCAGTCAGGTTCTCCATGGCTCAGTACGTCTACAGCATGCATCGGGTCAGCAAGGTCGTCCCGCCGAAGCGTGAAATTCTGAAGGACATCTCCCTGTCATTCTTCCCAGGCGCCAAGATCGGCGTGCTGGGCCTCAACGGCGCCGGTAAGTCCACGCTGCTGCGCATCATGGCCGGCGTCGACACCGAGATCGACGGTGAAGCCCGTCCGATGCCGGGGATCAAGGTCGGCTACCTGCCGCAGGAGCCGCAGCTCGACCCGAACAAGACGGTGCGCGACATCGTCGAGGAGGCGGTAGGCGAGATCAAGCAGGCCCAGGCCCGTCTTGACGAAGTTTACGCCGCTTACGCCGAGCCGGACGCCGACTTCGATGCCCTGGCTGCCGAACAGGCCAAACTCGAAGCCATTTTGCAGGCTTCCGATGGCCACAACCTGGAGCGCCAGCTGGAGGTCGCCGCCGACGCCCTGCGTCTGCCGGCCTGGGACGCGAAGATCGAGCACCTGTCCGGCGGTGAGAAACGCCGCGTGGCGCTGTGTCGCCTGCTGCTGTCGGCGCCAGACATGCTGCTGCTCGACGAACCGACCAACCACCTGGACGCCGACTCGGTGGCCTGGCTGGAGCGCTTCCTGCACGACTTCCCCGGTACCGTGGTGGCCATCACCCACGACCGTTACTTCCTCGACAATGTCGCCGGCTGGATTCTCGAACTCGACCGCGGCCACGGTATCCCCTACGAGGGTAACTATTCCGGCTGGCTGGAATCGAAGGCCAACCGTCTGGCCCAGGAAGCCAAGGCCGAGGCGTCGCATGCCAAGGCGATGAAGGCCGAACTGGAGTGGGTACGCCAGGGTGCCAAGGCGCGTCAGTCCAAGTCCAAGGCGCGTCTGCAGCGCTTCGAGGAAATGCAGTCGCAGGAATTCCAGAAGCGCAGCGAGACCAACGAGATCTACATCCCGGCCGGTCCGCGTCTGGGCGACAAGGTCATCGACTTCCACAACGTGTCGAAGTCCTTCGGCGACCGCGTGCTGATCGACGACCTGTCCTTCAGCATTCCCAAAGGCGCCATCGTCGGCGTGATCGGCGGTAACGGTGCCGGTAAGTCGACCCTGCTGCGCATGATCACCGGCAAGGAGCAGCCGGATTCCGGCCATATCGAGATCGGTGAAACCGTACAGATCGCCAGCGTCGAGCAGAGCCGCGAGATGCTCGAAGGCAACAAGACCGTGTGGGAGCAGATTTCCGACGGCTTCGACATGATCAAGGTCGGCAACTACGAGGTGCCGTCGCGCGGTTACGTCGGTCGCTTCAACTTCAAGGGCGCCGACCAGCAGAAGTTCGTCAAGGACCTCTCCGGTGGTGAGCGTGGTCGCCTGCACATGGCGCTGACCCTGAAGCAGGGCGGCAACGTGCTGCTGCTCGACGAACCGTCCAACGACCTCGACGTGGAAACCCTGCGCGCGCTGGAAGAGGCGCTGCTGGACTTCCCGGGCGCCGCGGTGGTGATCTCCCACGATCGCTGGTTCCTCGACCGTATCGCCACGCACATCCTCTCCTACGAGGACGACGGCAAGGTCAACTTCTTCGAAGGCAACTACACCGAGTTCGAAGCTGACCGCAAGAAACGCCTGGGCGAGGCCGCCGCGCAGCCGCACCGCGTGCGCTACAAGAAGCTGGCGTAGAGTGGGTTAGCGGCGCCAGGCCCGTAATCGGCTGGTTTCACGAGCAGAGTGCGCCGCGTAACCCGCTATGCGATATCCCGGTGTTATGCCAGATGAAAAACGGAGCCTGCGGGCTCCGTTTTGCGTTGTGGGCGCAGGCTGTCTGCAGGAGCGGCGCCCCACGAAAGGCTGCTTTGGTTTCGTAGTTACGCTGGAATATCGGTGCGCACAGCGCACCCTACTTCAGAGCCTGGCCAGCAGGCTTTCCAGTGCCTTGGCCTGATCCTCGGCCAGATCGATGATATGAAAGCCGGCCCAGCAATGCTGGCCGTCGGCACCGGGGCGGCTCCACAGGCAATCGGCGCCCAGGTGTACTTCTTGTACCGAATCGCTGCCTGAGGTGCACACCAGGCGGCATTCCAGCACCGCGTCGGCGGTGTGGGGGGTATCACTGAACAGCATGAAGCCATCGGCAGACAGGTCGACGATGCGGCCCAGGCGCTGCCCGCTGTTCAGGTCGAAGACCTCCAGCTGCATTTCGGTGCCATGGCGGCTGTGTTGACGACGCTCTTCCATGGAAATTCCTCAGCGGGGTTCGGCCGTGCGCCCAGTGAAGCGCTGCAGCACACGGTAAATGGCAGTCAGCGCGCGATCGACCAGTGGCGTCGCGCGTTCGGGAGTGACGATGCGGGCCAGGCCCTTTTCCATCTCGCTGGCCAGCAGGGTCAGCGGCTTGATCGCCACGCGTTGACCACTGTGGTCGACGAACATGTAGTTGTGCGTGGTCGGGCTGAACCAGGAAAGCTTGAGTACGCGGCTCTTGCCGTCCTCGACGAACTCGAACCAGGTGCCGAATTCGACGCTGGCCAGTTCCTTGGCCAGGGCTTGTGCGCGTGCCGAGAGCTTGCTGCGCGAAGGTGCCTGGCGAGCCAGGTCGGCATCCTCACCGAGCATGGCGCCCAGGGGGCTTTCTGGCAGGGTGGGTCTGAGCTGGGCGGCCAACTGCGGTTGTTTGGCTTGCACCGCGTGCTGGCAGGCCACCAGGTCCTGCAGCAGGCGACGGATGCCGTCCTCATGGTAGCCGCCGAGCAATTCCAGGCCCTTGCGCAGGTCGCTGAGCATAGGCACGCGCTGTTCCTGCAATTGCAGCACCTCGACCTCGCCGAGCGGCGTGCCGCTCCAGGCCAGTTGCTCGGCCACTTCGCAGGAGCGCTTCCACTCCGTGCTCTGCTCGCCGTGGCGCAGCAAGACGAAAACCAGGACATCGGCCCAGGTCAGTTCGAGGAAATTGCGGATGATGGTTGGCAGGTCGCGCTGCCCGACGCAGCGCTGAATCACCTCAAGCGCCTGTTCGCGAGCCCCGAGCAGGCGGTCACGGCCCTTGGCCGCCTCGACCGCGCGACGCTCGCGCAGTTCGACCTTGTGGCGCAGGGTCTCGACGTATTCGTTGAACTCCTCGATCAGGCTGTCGAACAGCCCCAGATCACCGCTGAAACCGTGAATCACCCGTTCGACCACCCACTGCATCTTGGCCAGCAGGCCGCGTTCGTCGCCTTCGTTGCCGTACAGCACGCCGGCCTGAGCCATGGTGTTGAGCAGGCGTCGCGCCGGGTGGTGGTGCTGGGTGAACAGTGCCTTGTCCTGCAGCGCAATTTTCAGATAGGGCGTATGCAGGTGCGAGAGTGCGGTCTTGCAGGCGTCCGGCAGGTTCTCGTCATCGAGGATGAAGTCGAACAGCATGCCCACCAGGTCGATGACGTCGGCTTCCTGGTCGGACACCTTGCTGTCGCCCGGCAGGCTGCTGTGCGACTCCAGCTGCTGTTGCAGGTCGGCCTTGAGGCCTTCAACGGCCTGTGGCTGATGCAGGCGCTGGGCCAGTTCGTGGGCCGACTGCTGTTGCATGCGGTTGAGCGCTGCGAGCAATTCGCTGGCGCTGTAGGTGCGGCTGGCCTCGCGCGGCGAGAAACTGATGATACTCCGTGTACCGCCCAGGAGCGGGGCGTCCGGGTGGCTCTGACGGTGCTCGCCGAGCAGGCTGGACAAACCACTGAACAGTGCGGCCGGATCGCTCGGCGGCGGGGCGCTGAGATCGAGGTCGAACAGCGCCGGTTCCACGGGGGCGGAAGTCGCGCCCGCCCTGCCCGGCGCTTGTTGTTGGGGCGTCGGGGCTTCTGCCTGAGGCGCATCGGGGCGGCTGACGCTCTGGTTGATCTGCGCGCTGTACTTGAGGTTGGGCAGCACGCCGGCATCGATCAGGCGCTGGTTGAGTGCGCCATAGAGTGAATCGAGGCTCTGCATCACATGGCGATCGAAGAGCATGTACAGGATGGTCTTGATCTGCAGCGGGAAGGGGCAGGGCGCCAGCGCATCGCGAAACGCCTGGGCAATGGCCTGCGGGCCGAAGGGGTTGCTGTCCTCGCCGAGCTTCTGGCCGTTGTTGAGCAGCGCCAGGCGCTGCTCCAGGGCGAACAGCGGCTGGGTGCAGCGTGCCTTGACCCGGCTGACCATATTGGTGACTTGCAGGGTTTCTTCGTAATCCTCGTTCTGCACCAGGGCCAACTGCTCGGGGTCCACTTCGGCCGGCGTCTGATCCTGCAGTTTGCCGTCGAGGAAAGCGGAAAAATTGTTGGCGATGGCCTGGTGGTAGCTGCGCTCGATCTGCGGGCGTTGGCGGCGGATCTCGCGCATGTTGTCGAAGAACAGCGTCTGCACCTTGTTGTTCTCGGCCTTCTCGGCGCACTCGAACAGGGTGTCATCGACTTGGCCGAATACACCGCTCAGATGCTCCGCCAGGCGATTCATCACCAGTTTGCGGCAGGCCTGTACCAGATCGCTGAAGCGCGGCTGTATACCGCGGCTGGCGAGGCTGACCACCTTGGGATGAATGGGGGGCTTGTCCTGGTTGCTCATGGACTGTCCTGACTGGCGTCGTCGGCTGGCGCGTCCTGCGTCGTGCCGCAGTTCGATGAAACATATAGTAGTCCATGGCTTGTCTGCAAAGCATTGTCGTAAAAGCAGTTTGCAGGGCTTGACAGGGAAATTTTGCTACGTAAAATGGCGCGCCTCTGAAGCGGTAAAGCGAAAGCCGAAGCGCAGCAGAGCTGGAAGACCGAAGTTCCGCGATAGCTCAGTCGGTAGAGCAAATGACTGTTAATCATTGGGTCCCTGGTTCGAGTCCAGGTCGCGGAGCCAACTTCCTATCGGGGTATAGCGCAGTCCGGTAGCGCGCTTGCTTTGGGAGCAAGATGTCGGGAGTTCGAATCCCCCTACCCCGACCATTTTTGGGTCGTTAGCTCAGTTGGTAGAGCAGTTGGCTTTTAACCAATTGGTCGTAGGTTCGAATCCTACACGACCCACCACTACAACGAACAAGCCCGCCTAGTGCGGGCTTTTTCGTGTTTGCGTGTTTGGTTTTTGCGACGCGGCTCGAATGCGGTCCGGGGCGGCTGTTCTGTATCGAGAGCGTCCCGGATTTCATCCGGGCTACGCATCTGCTCGTCTCCCCCTGTCCCGCCCTGCGCCCGCTTCTAGCTCGTAGGGTGGGCTTTAGCCCACCAGCGGGGGGCGAGAGGTGGGCTGAAGCGGATCGCCGCCCGGCCCAGCCTACAGCGCTTGTTGCTGCTGCTTCAGTGCAGTTTCAGGCGCGGCTCGGTGCTGCGCCCGATGCGATCGCTGAGCATCAGCAGCAGGGTGCGTGGCACGCCATACAGGGCCATCTGGTGCATGCGGTACAGCGACACGTAGAACACCCGTGCCAGCCAGCCTTCGAGCATGACGCTGCCGGTCAGGTTGCCCATCAGATTGCCGACCGCAGAGAAGCTCGACAGCGAAATCAGCGAACCGTAGTCGCGATAGCGGTATTCCGGCAGTGGCTGGGCGCTGATCTTCAGGCGTAGCGACTTGGCCAGCAGCGAGGCCTGCTGATGCGCCGCCTGGGCGCGTGGCGGCACGTTGCGGCCCTCGGTGCCCGGCTGTGGGCAGGCCGCGCAGTCGCCAAAGGCGAACACGTCGTCGTCAAGCGTCGTTTGCAGGGTCGGACGAACCTGCAGCTGGTTGATGCGGTTGCTCTCCAGGCCGTCGAGGTCCTTGAGAAAACCGGGGGCGCGGATGCCGGCAGCCCAGACTTTCAGGCTGGCCGGAATGAAGTTGCCGTCGGCGGTTTTCAGGCCATCGGCAGTCACTTCGCTGACGGCGGCGCCGGTCAGTACGGTGACGCCGAGCTTCTCCAGGGTCTTATGCACCGGCCGCGCGATGCGCTCGGGCAGCGCAGGCAATACGCGTGGCCCGGCTTCGATCAGGGTGATGCGCATGTCTTCGGGGCGAATGCGATTCAGACCATAGGCGGCCAGCTGCTTGGCGGCGTGATGCAGTTCTGCTGCCAGCTCGACCCCGGTGGCACCGGCGCCGACTATGGCAATGTCGATCTTCGAGCCGTCTTCGCCCTCGTTGGCGTGCGCGCGCAGGTAGTGGCTGAGCATGCGGCGATGGAAGCGCTCAGCCTGCGCGCGGGTGTCGAGGAAAATGCAGTGCTCGGCGGCGCCTGGTGTGCCGAAGTCATTGGTGGTGCTGCCAACGGCAATGACCAGGCTGTCGTAGGTGATGCGACGCTCAGGCATCAGCAGCTGGCCGTCGTCATCCAGCGTCGGTGCCAGGGTGATGCTCTTGCCGGCACGGTCGAGATCGGACATGCGCCCGAGCTGGAACTCGAAATGATTCCACTTGGCCTGGGCCACGTAGTTCAGTTCGTCTTCCGAGGAGTTCAGCGAGCCGGCGGCCACTTCGTGCAGCAGGGGCTTCCAGATATGGGTGAGGTTGGCGTCGACCAGAATGATTCGGGCGGCGCCACTCTTGCCCAGTTTTCTACCCAGACGGGTGGCCAGCTCCAAACCGCCGGCGCCTCCGCCGACGATCACGATGCGATGGGACATGGATATTGCTCACAAGGCTTTGAAAAAGACGGTGTGAGTGCGAGAGGGCGAGCGCAAGGCAGCTCATAGCACCAGTCGACTCAGAAGGCGGCTCAGCAGGCCCAGGCCAATGGTCACGACCATGACCACCGCCAGCAGGCGCCAGACGCGAAACGGCTGACGTTCAACCTGATGCTGCGGTGCGCTCAGGTAGTGGTCGACTTTCTGCTGGTCTTCGGGGCTCAGGCGGCTGGTCATGGGTGGGCCTCTGCTTGAATGCGCCTATTCTAGGCGTGCCCGCCAGCCTTGGCGAGCGTCGTTGTCCTGCGGGTCAGATAATGGGTCAAGGATTTCAACGCTTACGGCGTCCTCCAGGCGGATGATGCCTCCCTCGATCACGCGGGCGGTGATGCCGCCGTGGCCGCGCATGGCCTGGAAGGTGCCGCGACCGAGGCGTTCCTCCAGGCGGGCGCAGGGCTGGCACCAGCCGGTGGTTTCCAGCAGCGCCTGGCCAATGCGAAAGCGCCGGCCCTTGAGGCTGAACAGGTTGATGCCGGCGACCGCGATATTGCGACGTAGCTCGCTCGGCGGCATGGGCGCGTCGCGGCCGAGCAGGGCAGCGACGACGGCCAGGTGTTCCCACTGGATCAGCGTGACCTGCCGCGCATTGCGCGGTCCGGGGCGGCTGTGATCGCCGGTCAGGCCGGCTTCACGCCGCGCTTCCACGGCTTCGACTTCGAGCATCGCCTCACGTGCCCTGGGGCGTACGCCTATCCAGCGCACCTGGCCGACCTGCGGTACCTCGGCCAACAACTCCTGCAAGGGGCTCACAGGCCGATACCGATGTCGAACAGCAGGCTGCGCCCGAGGTTCTGCCGCAGAAAAACCGGCGCGTCCGGGTGAGCGAACAGCACACGGGCGAAGCGCGGACCGACCAGCGACAGCGAGCGCCAGCCCTGGCGCAGGTATTCGGTGGGGGGCGGGAAGTGGCTGTTGCAGTCGAGCACGGCGCGCTTGAGGCTGACGAAGGCGACCAGGTCGAGTTCGCCGAGGTCGATGCCGCGCTCGCGGTAGTTATGCGCCTTCTTGCGCAGGGTCGGCGCCAGCCGTGCCTGCATTTCGCTGGCCGGAATGCGCTTGGGGCGTGCTTCGCGGCGCACCAGTTGGCTCAGGGAAAAGGCGCTGCGGCGCCGTTCCAGTTCGGCGCGCCACTCGTCATTCAGGCGCCGCCCTTCATCGAGCACGAAAAACACTTCGAAATTGGCCTCGCGAAACAGCACGTCCGGCGGCTCCTGGCCGCTGGGCGTGAAGTCATCGCTGTGGTGACGCACGTTCAGTGCTTGCAGCAGGCGCTGACAAACCCAGCGCTCGCGCTCCCATTTTTTCGCGTTGGAGAGAAAGGCATTGGCCTGTTCGGCCTGGTGCGTCAGCAGGCGCAGATAATCGGAATCGTCCATGTCCGAAGCTTAGCCGTAGCGCAGGCTGGCTTGCCAGCGCTTACCGCGCGGCGAGCTGGACAATCGTTGGTGAAGGCTCCGAACATGAGCGTCAGTATCAAGACAAGCGTCATTCCAGCGCATGCGGGACAGCGCTTGCGCTGGCCTGAAGGGGAATCATCCAGCGCTGGCCGTCATGCCGAGCACCTGGATTCCCGTCTGCGCGGAAATGACGACTATTTCAGGCCATCCCTGAGCCATCCTGGAGATTTGGATCCAGGCCAGTAGCAGGCCGTTGAAAAACGTAGGCGAGGCAGGCAAGACAAGGCAGAAATGGCCGAAAAAGCGCAGTTTACGTGCTGTAAATGAGCATTTTGAGGCCGTTTTTAACGCAGAATTGCCAACGCAGGTAGTTTTTCAACAGCCTGGTAGGGCTCAATGTATTCGCTTGACTGTGGCTGGGGTAAACAGCTGCGTCACTTCCGTGCAGCTTGTCACTCCGAGCGCCAGGATCCTTGCCTGCGTGGGGATGAATACGCATCTTGCCAGTTCTCAGCAGATTGCCCAGGCGCTACGAGTGCCGGTGTAGACTCTCTGGCACGGCGATGAATGAGGGAGAGGGTGTGCGCGCATGATCGCTTCCAACCTACTGGCGTTCTCCACCTTGCTGGGCGGCTGGCTGGTCTATGGGCTGGTGCTGCTCTGGGCGATAGCACGGGCGCCCTGGGTCGAACTGTTCAGTGACCTGCGCCGCCAGCATCTGCTGTTCGGCACCATGCTCGCGCTGTTTCTGCTATGGCTGGTGCGCCGCGATTTCGACTCCGGGCTGTCCTACCACTTCATCGGCATGACGGCGGTAACCCTGCTGCTCGACTGGCCACTCGCCGTGCTGGCGGGCCTGGCGGCGCAGCTTGGCCTGCTGGCTATCGGGCGCATGGATCTGGCCTCGCTCGGCGTCAACGGCGTGCTGCTGGTGCTGATTCCGGTGCTGGTCACCGAGGCGTGCGCAATCCGTGTCGAGCGCGCGCAGCCGCGTAATCTGTTCGTCTACATCTTCTTCTGCGGTTTCTTCCCGGCGGCGCTGGCCACGCTGATGACGCTGCTCGGCGGCCTTGCCCTGTTGTGGATGGACGGGCTGTTCCCCATGCCGCCCTGGCTGGACGACTTTGCCGGCTACCTGTGGCTGGTGGCGTTCCCCGAGGCCTTTATCAACGGCACCATCGTCACTGCGCTCGTGGTGTTCTACCCGGACTGGCTGGAAACCTTCAACCGCAGCCGCTACCTGCAGGCGCCCTGGAAGGAGGGGGATCACGGCGAGTGAATGGCGCTGTATTGGCCGATTGAATGGCGTTGCCGGGATTGATCCTGATCAAGACTCGGAGCGGGCCTGCCGCCATGCTGTGAAAAACGCCGCCGAGGGACTTGAACATGAGTATTCACAGCTGGGCCAGAAGCGCTCTGCACGATGTTTTGCGCGACGCCGAAGCCCAGGGTTTCGAGCGCCTGATGGTATTGCGTGCGCTGCTGGCGGAAATCGTGCAGCAGAACAAGGCGCTGCGCGACGCTCAGGAACTGGGCGGCGAACTGCAGTTTCTCGCCGACAACCTCGACGATGACCGCGATTACGCCTTCATGCGCCCCTGAGCCCCGTAGGGTGCGCCGTGCGCACCGCCTGCGTGCATGATGCTGATGGTCTTCCTTGGGCGCTACCGTAGGAGCGGCTTCAGCCGCGATTGCGCGTCAATGCGGCCTTGTCGGCAGCTCGCCGCTGAATATCTCGTCTTCCAGGTCATTGCCGGGAATCGCATGCTCTTCGGCGGCCCAGGCGCCCAGATCGATCAGCTTGCAGCGCTCGCAGCAGAAGGGGCGGTAGGTGTTTTCGGTTTTCCACTCGACGGGTGCGCTACAGGTTGGGCATTGAACGGTAATGGTCATGGCTGGCCTCCACGCAGGGTCAGATAGAAGTTGTGCAGGCGCTCGACCTCCGCGTCCAGCCAGGCCCTATCACGATCATTGACCAGCACGTCGTGGGCATGACGCAGGCGTTCTTCGCGGCTGGCCTGGGCCTGCATGATGGCGCGAACCTGTTCTTCGGAGCTCTGGTCGCGCGCGATGGTGCGTTGCACCTGCAGCTCGGCAGGGGTGTCGACGACCAATATGCGTTGGGTCATCTGCCGCTGGCCGGACTCGACCAGCAGTGGCGACACCAGAATGGCATAGGGCGATTCTGCGCGCGCCAGCACCTGAACGATCTCCTGACCGATCAGCGGATGCAGCAGGCTTTCCAGCCAGCGGCGTTGCTCGGGGGCGGCAAATATCAGCTTGCGCAGCGCGGCGCGGTCCAGCTCGCCATTGGCTTGCAGCACGCCCGCGCCGAAATGTTCGACGATCCTGCTCAGCGCCGGGCGTCCCGGTTCGACCACCCAGCGCGCCGCATGATCGGCGTCCACCACGTGCACGCCACGCTCGATAAAGCCTTGCGCCACCGCGCTCTTGCCGCTGCCAATGCCGCCAGTCAGGCCGAGTATCCAGGGTTTCATAACGCCAATGCGGCCTCGTTACTGCTCAAGGCCGCGATTGTAGGGGGGAATTGGATGCGATGCGAACCGCGTGTGCCGCGATCCGTCATCCCCGCGAAGGCGGGGACCCAGCTTGTGGAGCCAGAATAACTCCTGGGCTCCCGCCTTCGCGGGAGTGACGAGTGTTGCTGGGTTAGCTCAAAACCCGGCGAACTTCAGATAACTGCCGGTAATCACGTCACCCCACAGCAGGGCGATCCAGCCGGCAATCGCCAGATAGGGGCCGAAGGGAATCGGCGTGCCGGAATCGCTGCCACGCATGCGCAGCATGATGACCCCGAGTACCGCCCCGACCAGCGACGACAGCAGAATGGTCAGCGGCAGAATCTGCCAGCCACCCCAGGCGCCGAGCATGGCCAGTAGCTTGAAATCACCGTAACCCATGCCTTCCTTGCCGGTGATCAGCTTGAACAGCCAGTACACCGACCACAGGCTCAGGTAGCCGGCAATCGCCCCCCAGAGCGCGTCTTCCAGGCTGGTGAACAGCCCGAAGTAATTGACGATCAGGCCCAGCCACAGCAATGGCAGCACCAGCACATCCGGCAGAATCTGGTGATCGGCATCGATCAGACTCATCGCCAGCAGCCCCCAGGCCAGCACCAGCATCGCCCCGGCCTGCCAGGTAAACCCGAAATGCCAGGCGACGTAAGCGGAAAGCAGCCCGCAGGCCAGTTCGACGATGGGGTAACGCTTGCTGATCGGAGTCTTGCAGTTCGAACACTTGCCGCGCAGAAACAGATAGCTGATGACCGGGATGTTCTCCCAGGGCTTTATCTCATGGCCGCATTGCGGGCAGCAGGAATTGGGCAGGATCAGGTTGAAGGTTTCTGCTGCCGGTGCTGGCGGCAACTCCAGCACCTCGCGCGCCTGGCCTTGCCAGTCGCGTTGCAGCATCACGGGTAGGCGATAGATCACTACATTGAGGAAGCTGCCGACCAGCAGGCCCAGTAGCAAAGCACACAAAACAAAGGCCAGCGCATGGCTGGCCAGGAAGTCGAGTACAGGCATCGATCAGACCACTGCGCCCAGCTGGAAGATAGGCAAGTACATGGCGATGATCAGGCCGCCGACCAGCACACCCAGTACGGACATGATGATGGGCTCCATCAGGCTGGTGAGGCCGTCGACCATATTGTCCACTTCAGCCTCATAGAAGCTGGCCACCTTGTCGAGCATCTCATCCAGTGAGCCGGACTCTTCGCCAATGGCGGTCATCTGGATCGCCATGCTGGGGAACGTTCCAGTAGTGCGCATGGAGAAGTTCAACTGCATGCCGGTTGAAACATCTGCCTTGATTTTATTGGTCGCATTTTTGAAAACGACATTGCCTGTTGCACCAGCAACAGAGTCCAGCGCGTCTACGAGAGGCACGCCAGCCGAGAATGTGGTGGACAATGTGCGAGCGAAGCGTGCGACGGCAGATTTATAGAGGATGTCGCCGATAATTGGAAGTTTAAGTACTCCACGATCTACAGAATCTCGCAGCTTCTGTGATCTTTTCATGGCTTCTTTAAATGCAAATGCAGCAACAAGTGCTGCGGCCAGGAAGATAAACCACCATTCCTGCATGAAATGAGAGATGCCTATGACCATCTGTGTAAAGGCCGGAAGTTCCGCTCCGAAGTTAGCAAAAACATCTTCAAACTGCGGTACGACCTTGATAAGTAGAATTGCTGAAACGATCACGGCGACGACTACCACTGCAATCGGGTAGTTCATTGCCTTTTTGATCTTGGCTTTGAGTGCCTCGGTCTTCTCTTTATAGGTGGCAATACGGTCAAGAAGGCTCTCCAAGGCACCAGCCTGCTCCCCGGATTCCACTAAGTTGCAATAAAGTTCATCAAAATATGCAGGTTTTTTACGCAGCGAGGTAGCAAAGCTATTGCCGGCCGCTACCTCCTGTTTTACTTCGTCCACCAGCTTGCGCATATTGGGGTTGTCGACGCCTTCGGCAATGATGTCGAAGGACTGCAGCAGCGGCACCCCGGCCTTCATCATGGTCGCCATCTGTCGGGTAAACAGGGCGATATCCATGGGTTTGATCTTCTTGCCCTTGCCAAAGGACAACGATGATTCCTTGCGCACCTTGGTGGGGTTGATGCCTTGCTTGCGCAGTTGCGCCTTGATCAGGGCTGGATTCTGCCCATTGATCACGCCGGAGACGACCGCGCCGCGTCTGTCTTTGCCTTCCCACTTGAATGCGCTGGTTTTTAGAGCTTTTTCGGCCATGGTTAATCCTTGGTCACGCGGTTGACTTCCTCAAGGCTGGTAACCCCTTGCATGGCCTTGAGCAAAGCGGAGGTGCGCAGGTCATTAAAGCCGTCTTTACGCATCTGCGCGGCAATATCGATGGAGTTGCCTTCTTCCATGATAATCCGCTGCAGGTTGGGCGTGTTTTTAACCACTTCATAAATACCGACGCGGCCCTTGTAACCGCCCTTGCAGTTTTCACAGCCCACGGGACCATAAATCTTGAAGGTGCCGATCTTGTCCTCGGGGAAGCCCTCGGCCAGCAGAGTTTCGCGGGGTACGTTGACTTCCTTCTTGCAGCTGCTGCACAGCTTGCGCGCCAGGCGCTGGGCGATGATCAGGTTCACCGAGGTGGCGATATTGAACGAAGGCACACCCATATTGCGCAGGCGGGTCAGGGTTTCCGCGGCGCTGTTGGTGTGCAGGGTCGACATGACCATGTGCCCGGTCTGTGCGGCCTTGACGGCAATGGAGGCTGTATCCAGGTCGCGGATCTCACCGACCATGATGATATCCGGGTCCTGACGCAGGAAGGCGCGCAGTGCCTGGGTGAAGTCCATGCCCTGCTTGGGGTTGACGTTGACTTGGTTGATCCCCTCCAGGTTGATCTCCACCGGGTCTTCCGCAGTAGAGATATTCACGTCAGCCGTGTTGAGGATGTTCAGGCCGGTGTAGAGCGATACGGTTTTGCCCGAGCCGGTGGGGCCGGTGACCAGAATCATACCCTGGGGCTGCTTGAGGGCGTTCATATAGAGCTCTTTCTGCTCTTCCTCATAGCCCAGTGCGTCGATGCCCATTTGCGCGCTGGTAGGGTCGAGAATCCGCATCACGATCTTTTCGCCCCACAGTGTGGGTAGCGTGTTGACGCGAAAGTCGATGGCCTTGGTCTTGGAGATCTTCATCTTGATACGGCCGTCCTGCGGCTTGCGCCGCTCGGAGATATCCAGTGCAGCCATGACCTTTAGGCGGGCAGAAATTCTTGGGGCGAGCTGGATTGGCGGGCGTGCCGCCTCATGCAGAATGCCGTCGGTGCGAAAACGCACGCGATAGTTTTTCTCGTAAGGTTCGAAGTGCAGGTCTGATGAGCCGCCCTTGATGGCGTCCAGCAGCATTTTGTTGACGAAGCGTACTACCGGCGCATCGTCGGCGTCAGCGCCTCCATCGCCCACAGGTTTCTCATCATCGACGGCCTGCACATCCAAACCGTCGAGGTCGACATCGGCCAGGTCTTCCATGCCGCTATTGGCTGAGTCGAAGAACTTGTCGATGGCATCGCCTAGTTTGTCGTCCTCGACCAGAATGGCTTCTGTGGTCAGGCCGGTGCTGAACTGTACGTCGGTGACGGCCTGGTGGTTGGACGGGTCGGAGAGGCCGACGAACAGCTTGTTACCGCGACGCCACAATGGCAGCACGCGGTGTTGGCGTACCAGTTTCTCGCTGATCAGGTCACGTGGCTGGCTTTCCTTGTCGAGGGTGTTGAGGTCGAGAAAGGAAACGCCGAACTGCTCCGAGGCCAATTCGGCCAGGGCGCGGCTCTTTACCAGCTTGTTCTGCACCAGATAGGTCACCAGCGACAGCTTGTTGCGCTGGGCTTGCTGCTGGGCTTGTAGAGAGCTGTTCTCGTCGAGGAGATTCGCTATGACCAGTTGTTTGGCGAGGCCGGTTAGAGCGGGGGAAGCATTCATGAATAGCTGCCAGTCAATTTGTCTATGTCGGTAATTTATAGCGAACAAGCCTGCTACTAACCAGAGATGATTGCGAGTTGAGGAGCAATGTTGTGACAAAAAAAGAGACTGCCTAGGCAGTCTCTTTTCTGTATGTCGCAAGCTGTGCTTATGTGCGGCAGTTTGCAGGCAGGAACTTGACGTCGATAGTAGTGGCGCCGTTGGTGGTTTTGCAGTCCCAGGTGATGGAGCCAGTGGAGTTGTTGTTCGCGATGGGGTTGTTGTTGATCTCCGGTACCAAAGCCAATACGTTATTTGCGCCTAGCTGGGGAATGCCGCCCATGGTGACAGAAATAGTGCCGTTTGCAGCGTCAACTGCGATGGCGGTGATCAGAGCTGTGGTCAAGTTGGGTTGATCCGCTGCGATTTCTGCCGAATACGCTGCTACGCCAGCGACACCGTTATCGGCGAATACATCGGTAACACCGATTTTGATGGCGCTGGCAGCGATCAGGCCTTCGGAGACCTTGGCGCGGACGGTATAGTCCTGGTAAGCAGGCAGGGCTACAGCGGCCAGGATGCCAATGATCGCGACAACGATCATCAGTTCGATCAGGGTGAAGCCTTTTTGCATGGATTTCATATCGGGGTCGCTCCAAGAGTTAGTGTAGGCAACGTATTCGCTGCGCTGAACTAGCTCATGCATTGAATGTGCCAGTCTTGCAGGCGGCACTTGAGCTGTGCATTAGGGCCGTATCTCTATAGCGTTGAACGGATTTTAGGGCGAAAACTGACAAAAAATGGCAGGCCTTGCAGTCGTGTCGCAGTTCAGGTGGGCGTAACAGCGGCACGACCAATGCGAGGTTCGGGTTGCCGCTGCATGCGGTCGAGAAGTTATGCGCTGTTTTTCGCGCGTGTCCGCAGGTCGAGCGAGTCATTCTGTATGGCTCACGTGCCAAAGGTAATTATCGAGTTGGGTCGGATATCGATCTGACGGTTGAGGGGGAAGGGCTTTCACTGGCGCAGTTATTGGCCATGGAGAGCCAGATCGACGAGTTGTTGCTGCCCTGGATGGTCGATCTTTCTCTCAAGGATCGTATCGATAACCCGGCGCTGCTCGATCATATCGCTCGCGTCGGGTTGACCTTTTATGAGCGCGGCAGGGCGGATGCGTAGGGTGGAGTCGTCGTAGTTGCCTCCATCGTCATCGTTTGCCACCAGGCTGCTGCTGATGCAGATAGCTGAATTCTGCGCGATGGGTTGAGATGATTTGTCTCTGGTGTCAGGTGTGGGCTGCGTAACGACGGATTACGCTTCCGCTAATTCATCCCGCGCGATGCCTTCAATGGCCCTGAAATTGTAGGAGCCCCGCCCCGGGGCGAGCTTTTTGTAGCTCAGTGCGATTTCGCTGAGGCCGCGATTCGCCGCGAGGCGCGGCTCCCGCAATGAGTTGGTGGCTTACAACGCCAGGCGCATCGACAAGTCCACCGCCTTCACATCCTTGGTCAGCGTCCCCAGCGAGATGTAGTCCACGCCCGTCTCGGCGATCACGCGCAAGGTGCTGTCATTGATGCCGCCCGAAGCTTCGAGCTTGGCGCGGCCGGCGGTGAGTCTCACGGCTTCGCGCATGTCGTCCAGCGACAGTTCGTCGAGCATGACGATATCGGCGCCCGCCTCCAGGGCTTCGCGCAGCTCTTCCAGGCTTTCCACCTCCACTTCCACCGGCTTGCCTGGGGCGATCTGCTGGGCGGCGCTGATGGCCTGGGCGATGCCGCCGCAGGCGGCGATGTGGTTTTCCTTTATAAGGAAAGCATCGTACAAACCGATGCGGTGGTTGTGGCAGCCGCCGCAGGTCACGGCGTACTTCTGCGCCAGACGCAGGCCCGGCAGGGTTTTGCGGGTGTCCAGCAGCTTTACCTGGGTGCCTGCTACCAGGTCGGCATAGTGGCGGCAGCGGGTGGCGACTGCAGACAGGCTCTGCAGGAAGTTCAGGGCGCTGCGCTCGCCGCTGAGCAGTGCGCGCGCCGGGCCTTCGAGGCGGAACAGGGTCTGGTCGGCGTTGACCTTGTCGCCATCCTGCACCTGCCAATGCACCGCGACGCGCGGGTCGAGCTGGCGAAATACCGCATCGACCCAGGCGGTGCCGCAAATAACTGCCTCTTCACGGGTGATCACGCGGGCGCTGGCCAGGCGCTCGGCCGGAATCAGCTGGGCCGTGATGTCGCCGCTGCCAATGTCTTCTGCCAGGGCGCGACGGACGTTGGCTTCGATTTCGCTGCTGAGGTCGGCGAGGGTCAGGTTGGGCATGATCGGCTCCGGTGTAGGCGAGCGGCGATTATAGAGGCAGGCAGGGGGAGGGCAATGGGCTGGAGTGTGCTCGGAATCATCGCGGGGCAAAAGGATTCGCTGCGGGTCGCGGCGCCTGAAAAGGCGGCTGCGGCCCGACCAGCGGGGCAGCGTCACAGGGCTGTCAGCGTTAGGCTGTAGAAATACGGCTGTCGTGTAGGGACTACCGTCTGTAGGTGGCGTGTGGCTATCTGTGATCTGGGTCATGTCTGCAGGAAAAATTGGCTTGGTATGGCGCGCGGCCTCCCTATAATGGCTTTACTTTTTTCATTATTGACGCCAGGCCTTTGACGTTACGGACGACGCTCGGTTGACGCTGTGCAGACCAGGAAGCTCGAGTTCGGGCAGTCTGCGGGAGACTAGAATGAAGACCGACGCGAACGTGGTGCACCTGAACAAGGCCACCGCAGAGCAATCGCCAACTTCGCCGGTAGGAAGACTGCCCGTGGCGCTGATTCAGGTGCGTGACAAAGCCGCGCAACAGCTCAAGCAGAACCTGCAGAGCCTGTTCGACAATGCTGACGATACCCTCTTCGAGATGGCGGATCGGGCGACCAGCAATACCGAGCAGAATGCGTTCTTCGAGGCCATGCGCGACCTGCGCCTGAAGCGCAAGAACATCGAGCGCGGCTTTCTGCAGAAGGTGTTCGAGTCCTTCGCCAATCTCAATCAGTACGAAATCGGCAAGCCCCAGCCGGCTCTGGATGCCGTGTCGTTCGACAGCCTGAGCCTGGTGCAGAACGACGAGCTGGAAGAGACCGTGGCGCTGGACGCCATGGTGGCCAAGGTGATGAGCCGAGATGCTGTCGCCTTGGGCCATCTCACCACGCGCCTCAATGCGGTGATCAGCAAGAAGCTGGATGACAAGAGCAACCCGCTCGGCCCGACCCTGCTCAGCGAATACTTCCTCGACGCCTGCAGCAGCCTGGGTGTGGAGATCAAGGTCAAGCTGATCATCCTCAAGCTGTTCGAAAAGTACGTGCTCGGCAGTTGCGACATGCTTTATGCCGAGGCCAATCAGGCGCTGGTCAGCGCAGGCGTGCTGCCTGAGCTGAAGTCCGCCGCACCGCGCCGTCAGCAGCGCCCGGCAGCTTCCGCTTATGTCCAGTCGTCCGGTGAGGAAGGCATTCCCTTGCTCGAAGGCGCCGATCAGGGTGTGCAGGAAGTGTTCGGTGCGCTGCAGGATCTGCTCTCGCAAGTGCGTGGCACGGCGATGCCGCGCCGGGCTCAGGCCGCCGATGCAATGCCGATCACCAGCAGCGACCTGATGCGCCTGCTGTCGCACATGCAGCAACGGGCCCCGGCGCAGGTCAGCGTCGAGGATTTCGATCTTCGCGACCAGCTCGAGCGACTGCTCGAACGTGCCAGTGCCAAGAGTGGCAAGGCGCGGGTGGTGGGCGAGGTCGACGAAGACGTGATCAATCTGGTGTCGATGCTGTTCGAGTTCATTCTCGATGACCGCACCCTGCCGGATTCGCTCAAGGCTCTGATTGGCCGCCTGCAGATTCCGATGCTCAAGGTGGCGGTACTGGACAAGACCTTCTTCAGCCGTGGCAGCCATCCGGCGCGCCGCTTGCTCAACGAAATCGCCTCTGCCGCGCTGGGTTGGGTCGATCAGGACGATGCGCAGCGTGACAGCCTCTATCAGAAGATCGAGCAGGTGGTTCAGCGCCTGCTGAACGATTTCGTCGATGATCCGGCGATCTTCTCCGAACTGCTGGCCGAGTTCATGGCGTTCACGGGCGATGAGCGTCGTCGCAGCGAACTGCTCGAGCAGCGTACCCGCGACGCCGAGGAAGGCAGCGCCAAGGCCGAACTGGCCCGCCGCCAGGTCGAGCAGGCACTGAACGAGCGGCTGCTGGGCAAGACGCTGCCGGAAGTGGTGGTGCGCCTGCTGCAGGAAGCCTGGAGCAAGGTGCTGATGCTCACCTGCCTCAAGCATGGCGTGGAGTCGGACGAATGGCAGGCTGCGCTGCAGACCATGGATGACCTGGTCTGGAGCGTCGCCCCGCACGAAGACCCCGAAGCGCGTCTGCGCTTGCTGGAGCTGGTGCCCGGCTTGCTCAAGGCGCTGCGCGAAGGCATGGCCAGTGCTGCGTTCGATCCGTTCTCTACCAGCGAATTCTTCAGTCAGTTGGAAGTGCTGCATGTGCAGGCCTTCCAGCGCTTCAAGCGCGCGACCCCTGAAGCCGAGACGGCCGTTGCCGAGGATGCTGCGCAGACCGATCCGAGTGAAGCCGGCATCGAGCTGCCACTGCTGGAGCTGCCGGCGGCCGAAGAGGTCGATGACGCTCCGGCGATGGTCGAGGTGGTCGAAGAGATCATTCTGCTCGCGCCGGGCCAGACCCGCCCGCAGGAGCCGGACGTGGTGCTCCCGGACGACGACGAGGCGCTGCTGCAGGTCGACAGCCTGCGTGTGGGGAGCTGGGTGGAAATCCAGGAAGATGAAGAGCACAAGCTGCGCTGCAAGCTGGCGGCCATCATCAAACCCACTGGCAAATACGTGTTCGTCAATCGCACCGGCATGAAGGTGCTGGAGAAGACGCGCAACGCGCTGGCGGTGGAGTTCCGCCGCAACGCTGTGCGCCTGCTTGACGATGCGCTGCTGTTCGATCGCGCCCTGGAGTCGGTCATCGGTAATCTGCGCAAGTTGAAGCACAGCTGATCGTTGCCTGGGAGCGCTTCGCTCCTGGCAGCGGCTTGGCCGGTAGGAGCCCCGCCCCGGGGCGAAGCTTTTCGATGGTGCGGCGTGCTCGATATCGATTCGCCGCGAGACGCGGCTCCTGCAGCGTTTGATCCTCGGGATGTTCTGAAAAAACGTCATTGCTGCGCAGGCGCAACTGCAGCTTTATCGCTGAACAGCGCTTGCGCTGGCCCGAAGGGAGATAATCCAGCGTCTGCGCCTCTCCTGGCTCCCGGCTTCGCGGGAGTGCCGATGAATGGGTTTTTCCGAGTTTCCCTGGATATTTCCCGCCTTTGCACATCCTGTTGCGGCCTCGCTCTTGGCCGCCGTAGCCACCTGCTCTAGAGTGGTGACACGTTCAGGAGTGCCACATGCAGCTCGACCCTTCAACTGGCTGGTTCCAGGGTATCCCTCACTGCCCGTCGCCGAATTGCAACGCGCGTCCCGGTGGCGAAATCTCCCTGCTGGTGGTGCACAACATCAGTCTGCCACCTGGGCAGTTCGGGACCGGCAAGGTGCAGGCGTTCTTTCAGAACCGCTTGCCCGTGCACGAGCATCCTTTCTTCGCCGAGATCGCCTGCCTGCAGGTTTCCGCGCATTTCTTCATCGAGCGTGATGGCGGCCTGACGCAATTCGTCTCCTGCCTGGATCGTGCCTGGCACGCCGGGGTTTCCTGGTTCGAGGGGCGCGACAACTGCAATGATTTTTCCCTGGGCGTGGAGCTGGAAGGGACGGATGATCTGCCCTACAGCGACGCCCAGTACGCCAGGTTGGCCGAGCTGACGCGACAGTTGCTGGACGCTTACCCGGCGCTGTCGACGCAGCGTATCCGTGGCCACAGCGATATCGCCCCTGGGCGCAAGACCGACCCGGGGGCAGCGTTCGACTGGTCGCGTCTGCACGCCGAATTGAAGGAGAGGTAGCAATGAGTTTTCTGGTGATTCTGCTGGTGCTGTGGGTCGAGAAATTTTCCGCCTGGCGTCTGCGCATCCAGCAGGACGGCCCCTGGTTGGCGCAGCTGCAGCGTCTGCAACAAGGCGGTCTGCAGCAGGCTCCGTGGCTGTGCCTGGCCATTCTGGTGCTGTTGCCGGTATTGGCGCTGGGGCTGGTGCTGCTGATCCTCAAGCCGCTGGCCTACGGCTGGCTGGCCTTGCCCGTGCATTTGCTGGTGCTGATCTACAGCCTGGGGC
This sequence comes from Pseudomonas sp., assembly GCF_048269965.1. Taxonomy (GTDB): domain Bacteria; phylum Pseudomonadota; class Gammaproteobacteria; order Pseudomonadales; family Pseudomonadaceae; genus Aquipseudomonas. The sequence goes on from NZ_JBLWTV010000011.1 coordinate 66,613, forward strand.
GTGGTGATCTGCTTGCGGCGTTGGGGCCGTTTCGCGACGCCTGGCGGCGCGGTGACGGTCAGGCGGCTTACCACGTGGCTGAACGTGATCTTTCGTTGCAGCCGGAGGAGAGCACCGAACTGCTGCAGCAGGTTCAGGGGCATCTGCTGTGGCAGGCCTATCAGAGCTTCTTCGCCGTTATCTTCTGGTATCTGCTGCTCGGCCCCATGGCGGCGCTGGCTTATCGCCTGCTGGCCTTGAGCGCCGAGCATGCGCAGCAAGCCGCCCTGCGTGAGCGCGCCGTGCAACTGCGCCACGCCTTCGACTGGCTGCCGGCGCGGGTCCTGGCTTCCAGTTTCGCGCTGGTCGGCAACTTCGTCGCCGTCAGCCGTGCCTTGCTGCATGAGCTGCTGAGCTGGGACATTTCTGCTGCGCAGCTGGTGATCAAGGCTGGGCGTGCGGCCGGTGAGATGCCGCCGCCGGTCATGGGCGAGGAGGGCGTCGAGACCCTGGATCAGCTGTGGCAACTGCTGATCCGTGCTGCGGTGGTCTGGTACGCCGGGTACGCGGTCTGGGTGCTGTTCATCTAGAGATCCTGCCCAAACGCTATGCAGGGCGGGGGCCACCTGCTGTCACGCACAGTGGCGGGTTGCACCCGCCCTACATGCCGGCTTCGTGGAGGCCGCGCCCTGCGGCGAATGGCAAAACAGCATTCGCCCCGAGTCGGGGCTCCGGCATGGCCTTGGCTGGACGCGCTCAGCGCGCGTTTAACCTTAAGTTACAAAGGCGCGTGTCGATAAGGGGTATAAGGAGGCCGTAGTCGACCCTGTTTGGTGATTTTCGTCACATTTATCTGCCTGTATTCGCCGTATGGATCGGCGCGCCGCAGGTCGGTCGACACAGGACGCCGTGATCAGCCCGTGAGAGGCTCGTCGGCGATCCAAGCGATACCTATAACAATAATGGCAACTGGAGACGTCTAGTGAAGACCGTGTTGTATCCGGCCATCGCGCTGATGAATCGCCTCAGCTTCGGCATGAAGTTCAGCCTGATCAGCGTTCTATTCTTCCTGCCCATGCTCGTCACCAACTTCTACCTGGTGCGCGACTCCTATCGTCAGTTCGTCGGCACCCAGACTGCCCTGCAAAGCCTCGAACTGCTCGGCAGCAGCCTGCAACTGCGCCGTGATCTCGAGAGCCTCAACGATCTGGTGCAGATCAACTCGATGATCGGTCAGTCCGGTCAGGCGGGGGATCTGGAGGGGCGTATAGATCAACTGCAGCAGTCGCTCAACGCCGGTGTGCAAGGGCTGCAGCCGGTGACCAGCGATGCCGAGCAGGCCGCAGAGTTCGTCGCCAAGCGCGACGAATTGCTGACCGAGCTGAAAAGCGCAGAGGCCGAGACCTCCTTGCAGAGCAAGACGGTCATCGTCGAGAAGCTGCTGGGCTCCTCCCAGGTCTTCATCAAACTGGTGGCCAGTCAGGCGGGGTTGAGCCAGGACCCGCAACGCCAGGTGCGGCAGATCACCGAGCTGATCACCAACGTCACCCCGCAGATCACCGATGTGCTCAGTCAAGGCCGTGCCATCGGCGCCTATTCCCTGGGGCAGGGTTTTCTCAATTCCGCAGCCAGCACCCAGTTCGATGACCTGCTGCTGCAGCTGGAGAAGCTGCACGCCGAGTACGGCCTGAATCTGCAGGAGGCACTGGCCGGTAACGTCGTTGCGCAGAATGGGCTGGGCAGCCTGGCCGAAGCCAGTCGCCAGAGTCTGAAGGACAGTGGCGTGCTGTTCGAGGATCAGGTGATCATCGCCGACAGCCTGGATACGCCCTGGGCGCAGTTCTACGATCAGGTCAGCCAGGAAATGGCCAGGACCTACGCCTTCAACGACGGCCTGCTGGCGTTCCTCGACAGCCAGTTGAGCGAGCGGCTGACCGAGAACCGTGCGCAGATGGTGTTGCTGGTGGTGGCACTGGTGGTGGTGTTCCTGTTGATCGTCTACCTCTACAGCGGCTTCTACGTGTCCACCCGCTCGACCCTGAAAAACCTGGGGCAGGTGATGGACAGGGTTGCCGCAGGCGATATGACGGCCAACTTCCAGGCGCAGAGCCGAGACGAGCTGGGCGAGCTGGGGCAGGTGTTCAACCAGACCGTGCTGCGCATTCATGATCTGATCGAGCGCGTCGGGCATACGGTGGGCGAGGTCGGCGGCCAGGCGGATCGCGTCGAGCTGGTTTCAGGCGAGAGCAACCAGGCGGTGGCCGGTCAGCGTGCACAGATCGAGCAGGTAGCCACGGCGATGAATCAGATGTCCGCCACTGCCCAGGAGGTGGCGCGCAGCGCCGCTGCAGCGGTGGGGAGCGCGCAGAGCGTGAATCAGGAAACGGTCAGCGGCCGCGCGTTGGTCGAGCAGCAGGTCGGTGCGATCCAGCGTCTTGCCGGTGAAATCGACCAGTCGGTGGCGGTGATCAATCAGCTGGCCAGCGACAGTGCGGCGATCAGCCAGGTGCTCGATGTGATCAAGGGTATCGCCGAGCAGACCAACCTGTTGGCGCTCAATGCCGCCATCGAGGCGGCGCGGGCCGGCGAGCAGGGCCGAGGTTTTGCCGTGGTGGCTGATGAGGTGCGCAACCTGGCCAAGCGTACGCAGCAGTCCACCGAAGAGATCGAGGCGATGATCGCCAAGCTGCAGGGCGGCGTGGGGGCGGCGGTGAAGGCGATGAACGCCAGCCACCAGATGGCCGATGGCACGGTCAGCCAGTCGGCCAAGGTGCAGCAGGCCCTGGAAAATATCCTCGGCGCGGTGGGCATGATCGTCGACCAGAACCAGCAGATCGCTGCGGCGGCCGAGCAGCAGACGGCGGTGGCGCACGATATCGACCAGAACATCGTCGAAATCAACCATGCGGGCGAGCGCACCGCTGCCGGTGCCAGCCAGACCGAGCAGGCCAGCCGCGAGCTGAGCGAGCTGGTTTCGCGTCTCAAGCAGTTGATCGGCGCATTCCGGGTCTGATCGCACCGTGGGAGGGGCTTCAGCGGCGATGCTTTTGTAGTCGTCGCGGCTAAAGCCCCTCCCACAGCATTCCTGCGACCGTCGTGCTGACCCTGTAGGAGCGGCTTCAGCCGCGAATCTGGGCGACAGGGTCTGGAAACATTCGCCCCGGGGCGGGGCTCCTACGGACGGTCGTGTAGGGCGATTTGCCGGCGCTCTGTGCGGTCTATGTCCAACCGAACAACTCATCCGCATTACGGCTGCTGGCCGCCGCCAGCTCCTCGCCTGTAACGTCACGTAGCGCTGCCAGCTCGCTGCAGATTTCAGCCAGATACTCCGGGCTGTTGCGCTGGTTGGGATACATAGCGGGGGCCATGTCCGGGGCGTCGGTTTCCAGCACGATGGTGTCCAGTGGTAGCTGTGCGACCACCTTGTGCAGGCGATTGGCCTGCGGCCAGGTGGCGGCGCCGCCAAGGCCGAGGCGAAAGCCCAGCTTGATGTACTCGCGAGCTTCCTCGTGGCTGCCGGCGAAGGCGTGGATGATGCCGCCGCGCGCCAGGCGAAAGCGTTTGAGTGTGGCGATGGTCGCGGCATGGGCACGGCGCACGTGCAGCAGCGCCGGCAGTTCGAACTCGGCGGCCAGTTGCAGCTGCGCTTCGAACAGCGCTTGCTGGCGCTGCCGATCCAGGTGTTCCAGGTAATAATCCAGGCCGAACTCACCGACGGCGCACAGCTTGCTGTGCCCGGCCAGTTTGTCCAGCCAGTCGCGCAGCTCAAGGAGATGCTGCGGGTGATGGTCATCCAGATAGACCGGATGCAGGCCGAACGCGGCATGCAGGTTGTCGTTGGCCTCGACCAACTGCCACAGGCGCTGCCAGTTGGCCTGGTAGACGCCCAGCACCACCATGCGCTGCACGCCCAGCGCGCGGCTGCGTGCGAGCACTTCGTCGCGATCGGCGTCGAAGTCGGGGAAATCCAGGTGCGTATGGGTGTCGATCAGGCGCATCGGTCTGCTCACCAAAGGACGTTCAGAATCGGCTATTTTCCCCTTTCACGCCAGGATAAGGGAGCGTTGGCGAATCTTTTCAGTCCCATGCACATGGACGAGTTTCACTCGGGCAGTGAAATAAGGAGGTCACTGGGTGCGTCATTTGCGCAAGTTTGTAGGCGCCTTGTTCGCCGTTTTCCTGTTGTTGCTGGCAGCGTTGATGCTGTTTCTGGTGCTGTTCGACTGGAATCGGGCGCGGCCGCTGATCAACGAGCAGGTTTCTGCCGCCTTGAATCGGCCGTTCGCCATCGAGGGTGACCTGCGCCTGGTCTGGCAGCCTGAGGCTGGCCAGCAGGGCTTGAGTGCCTGGGTGCCCTGGCCGCAGGTTGCCGCCGAGCAGCTGCGTCTGGGCAACCCGGACTGGGCGCAGGGCGATACCTTCGTCAGCCTCGACAGCGTGCGTCTGCGTCTGTCGCCGTTACCGCTGCTGTGGAAGACGATCAGCATCCCCAGTATCGAACTCGGCGCGCCGGTCGCCGACCTGCAGCGCCTGGCCGATGGTCGGGCCAACTGGGTGTTCGATCTGGGCAAGGAGACTGCGCACGACACCGACCAGCCCAGCCCCTGGACGCTGGATATCGGCACCATAGCTTTCGACAAGGGGCAGGTGAAGCTCGACGACAAGCTCAGCAATACCCGCCTGGAGGCGCTTATCCAGCCGCTGGGCGAACCGATCCCTTTCGCCGAGATCGTCGGCAAGAGCGAGGCCGAGCGCCTGGCACAGAGCAATGCCAGCGCCCAGGATTACGCCTTCGCCTGGCAGACCCAGGGCAGTTTTCGCGGGCAGCCGTTGACCGCTAACGGCAAGGTCGGTGGCCTGCTGGCGCTGCATGACGCGTCGCAGCCATTCCCGCTGCAGGCCGATCTGCGCATCGGCGCGACCCGTATCGTGCTGGCCGGCAGCCTGACCGATCCGCAGAACCTGGGCGCACTGGATCTGCGCTTGCGCCTGTCCGGTGCCAGCTTGGGTCACCTCTATCCACTGACCGGCGTGACCTTGCCGGATACCCCGCCGTACAGCACCGATGGCCGCCTGCAGGCCGACCTGCACGATGCCGACGGGGCGATCTTTCGCTACCTCGGTTTCAACGGCCAGATCGGCGCCAGCGATGTCCACGGCGACCTGACGTTCGTGGCCCGCGAGCCGCGGCCGAAACTGTCCGGCCGGCTGACCTCCAACCAACTGCTGTTCAGTGATCTGGCGCCGCTGATTGGCGCCGATTCCAGCGAGGGCAAGCGCGAGCGTGGCGAGCGGGACACGCAGCCGGCGAACAAGGCGCTGCCCGTTTCGCAGTTCCGCACCGACCGCTGGCGCGCCATGGACGCCGATGTGCGTTTCGTCGGCAAGCGCATCGTGCACAGCGAGCAGTTGCCGATCACCGATCTCGACACCCATGTGCTGCTCGATGACGGCACGCTGAGTCTGGAGCCGCTGCGTTTCGGCATGGCCGGTGGCCGGCTCGATTCGCAGATCCGCCTCAATGGCGCCACCACGCCATTGCAGGGGCAGATGCGCCTGCGTGCCCGCGCGCTCAAGCTCAAGCAGCTGTTTCCCTCCTTCGCGTCGATGCAGACCAGCCTCGGTGCGCTCAATGGCGATGCGCGCATCAGCGGTCGCGGCAACTCGGTGGCCGCATTGCTCGGCAGCGCCGATGGCGAGTTGAAGATGCTGATCAACGATGGTGCGGTGAGTCGCGGGCTGATGGAGATCGCCGGGTTGAACGTCGGCAACTACCTGGTCGGCAGGCTGTTCGGCGACGAGGATGTGAAGATCCATTGTGCGGCGGCTGATTTCGGCATCAGGCAGGGGCTGATGAGCACGCGGCTGTTCGTCATCGACACCGACAATGCGCTGATCAAGGTCGATGGCAGCGCCAATTTCGCCAACGAGCGGCTGGATTTCACCATCACCCCCTCGACCAAGGGCTTTCGTATCTTTTCCCTGCGCTCGCCGCTCTATGTGCGCGGCACGTTCAAGCAGCCGGCGCCGGGCGTGCAGGCCACGCCGCTGGCGCTGCGGGGTGTTGGTCTGGTGGCGCTGGGCGTCGCGGTGGCGCCGGCGGCCGGGTTGCTGGCGCTGGTGGCCCCCAGCGCGGGCGACGAGCCCAGCCAGTGCGCGCCGCTGCTGCAGAAAATCCAGGGGGGTTAGCAGGGGGCTCGGAACGAGGTGCAGGGTGCGCTGTGCGCACCGATCCTTCACCGCAGTGTTTGCGCATGGCGCACCCTACTTCCGGGTTCGGTCCTTGAAGCTGCGGTCGATGGCTTCGATGCCGGGCTGATAGTCGTTGTGTTCCACCGCCCGCAGTGTCCAGGCCAGCACGCGCTCGGCGATGCGTTCGTGCTGCTGGCTCATGGTATTGACGCGCAGGGGCAGAAAATCCAGCAACTGGGTATCGCCGAAGGTGGCCAGGCGCACTGAGGGCCACTGCTCGCTGCCCTGTTCGCGCAGGGCGTCGAACACCCCTTCGAGCAGCACGTAGGCGGTGCTCAGCAGCGCATCCGGCAAGCCGACTTCCTCCAGCAGCGTCTGCATCTGCCGGTAGCCGCAGGCGCGGCTGAACAGCTCGCCGTGGTAGACGCTGATGCGCCCGTCGAAACCTTCCAGCGCCGAATGGAAGCCGCGTTCGCGCGCCTGGCTGGTGACCAGCTCCGCACGGGCGCCGAGCAGGGCGACATGCCGGGGTTTGGGCGTCAGCAGGCTTTCGGTGAGGGTGCGCCCGGCCTGCTCGTCATCGCTGACCACCGAGCGGATGTGGGTGGGCGACAGCGCGCGGTCCACGGCCACCACCGGCAGGCCGGCGGCGACGATCGCCGGATACAGCGGGTCGTCCGCTGGCAGGCAGCTGGCGACGATCAGCGCCTCGCAGCGGCGCGAGCGAAACAGCTCGAGCAACTGCCGCTCGCTGCTCGGGTCATCGTCGGAGCTGGCGATCAGCAACTGATAGCCGGCGGCGCGTGCCTTCTGTTCGAGCAGCTTGGCCAGGCGCGCGTAACTGGGGTTTTCCAGGTCCGGCAGGATGAAGCCCAGGCAGCGGCTTTGCCCGCGGCGCAGGCTGGCGGCCTGCTGGTCCGGGCGATAGCCATGTTCCTCGACCACTGCCAGCACCCTGGCCACGGTGGCAGGGCTGATGCGCCGACGTTCGGCCTGACCGTTGATCACGTAGCTGGCGGTGGTCAGCGAGACCTGGGCCAGGCGGGCGATGTCGCTGAGTTTCACGGGCACAGCACCATGCAGAGGGAGGATTTCGAGCGTGCGAGCGCGGCGAGTCTACACCGACTCGACGACGACCGGGCTTCAAGGATTACCCATTATCGGATAAGGTGCCAGCGTTTGATGAATCGTTTCAGCAAGGCGATTCATCAGCTAGTCTTGAGGGTGTTTGGGTGGCGTAAGTGAGCGCCGAGCCCGTGCACGCCCTTCTCAATCAGAACAAGAATCCAAGCCGGAGACCATCATGCTCGAACTCGATGCCAGCCAAATCCAGATGGGCCGGGCGGCGGCGAACAAGGGTGAAGCCCTGGCCATGCTCGGCGATGCGCTGGCCGGTGCCGGCCTGGCTACTGCGGCTTATCTCGAAGGCCTGCAGGCGCGCGAAGCCCAGGGTTCGACCTTTCTCGGTCAGGGCATCGCCATTCCCCATGGCACACCGCAGACCCGCGATCAGGTGCTGCGCACCGGCGTCAGCCTGATCCAGTTCCCCGCCGGGGTGGACTGGGGCAATGGCCAGCAGGTCTACCTGGCCATTGCCATCGCCGCGCAATCCGACGAACACCTGCACCTGCTGCAACTGCTGACCCGCGCCCTGGGCGAAGGCGATCTGAGCCAGGCGCTGCGCGAAGCCCGCGAGCCGACGCAGATACTCGAGTTGCTGCAGGGCGCACCGCAGGCACTGGCACTGGACGGCCAACTGGTGGCGCTGGCGCAGCCGGTTGAAGACTTCGACGAATTGCTCTGGCAGGGCGCGCGTCTGTTGCGCCAGGCCGGTTGTGCGCGCAGCGGCTTCGCGCTTGGGCTGGCCCGTGGCGAGCCGCTGCCGCTGGGCGATGGCCTGTGGTGGCTGCACAGCGAGGCCAGTGTCGAGCGGCCCGGCCTGGCGTTCGTCACGCCGGCGCAGCCGCTGAGTTTTCGCGGTGAGGCGCTGCGCGGCCTGTTCTGCCTGGCCAGCCAGGGTGAGGCGCACCGTCAGGCGCTGGAGCGGTTGTGCGATGTGCTGATCGGTGGTCGCGCGGCTGCGTTCAGCGAAGCCAGCGACAGCCGCCAGGTGATCGAGGCGCTGGGCGGTGAAGTGCCGCCGGACTGGCCCAGCCTCAGCGTGCCGCTGCTCAATGCCCATGGTCTGCACGCGCGCCCGGCCAAGGCGCTGAGCGAACTGGCGCAGGGCTTCGCCGGTGAGACCCGCGTGCGCCTGCTCGGTGACACGGGCGCCGGGGTCTCGGCCAAGAGCCTCAGCCGCCTGCTGGCGCTGGGCGCGCGGCGTGGGCAGATGCTCGAATTCAGCGCCGAACCGGCGATTGCCGACAGTGCACTGCCGGCCATTCGCGCCGCGCTGGAAAGTGGCCTGGGCGAAACGGTCGAGCCGCTGAGCGACGCGCTGCCCGAAGTCGCGGCGCAGCTGCAGCCTGTCGAAGCGCTTGCTCCCGTTGCCGGTAGCCGCCTGCAGGCGGTCGGTGCCTCGCCCGGCATCGCCATCGGCCCGGCGCTGGTGCGCACGCCGCCGGCGTTTCATTTCGCCGAGCAAGGCCAGGGTGTCGAGCAGGAGCACGCGCGCCTGGATGCAGCCCTGGTCGCTGTCGCTGCGCAAATCCAGCGCCTGGTCGATGGCGCCGGTGTGGCGAGCATTCGGGAAATCTTCAGTGCCCACCTGGCCATGCTCGCCGATCCGGCGCTGCGTGATGACGTCGAGGCGCGTCTGGGCAAGGGGGCAAGCGCCGAAGCGGCCTGGCAGATCGAAGTCGAGGCCGCTGCCAGGCGTCAGGAAGCGCTGCATGACCCATTGCTGGCGGAGCGGGCGGCTGACCTGCGTGATATCGGCAACCGCGTGCTGGCGCACCTGTGTGGCATCGAGCTGCCCAGCGAGCCGAACGAGCCTTACATCCTGGTGATGGCTGAAGTCGTGCCGTCGGACGTCGCCGGCCTCGACCGTCAGCGTGTGGCTGGCATCCTGACCGCCCAGGGTGGCGCCACCGCGCACAGTGCGATCATCGCCCGCGCCCTGGGGATTCCCGCCGTGGTTGGTGCTGGCGATGGCGTGCTGGCGCTGGCACAGGGCACGCCGCTGCTGCTCGATGGCGACAGCGGTCTGCTGCGCATCGCCCCGGATGCTGCAGAGCGCGACCAGGCGCTGCATGAACGTGAGACGGCGCAGCAGCGTCGTGAGCAGGCGCATACCGAGCGCTTCAACGATGCGCAGACGCGCGATGGCGTGCGTGTGGAGGTGGCAGCCAATATCGGTGCCAGCGGCGAAACCGCCGACGCCGTGGAACTGGGCGCGGAAGCCGTGGGCCTGCTGCGCACCGAGCTGGTGTTCATGGAGCATGCCCAGGCGCCGGATCACGCCGCGCAGGAGCGCGAGTACCGGCGCGTGCTCGATGCGCTGGATGGGCGCCCGCTGGTGGTGCGTACGCTGGATGTTGGCGGCGACAAGCCCCTGCCGTACTGGCCGATGCCGGCCGAAGAAAATCCTTTCCTGGGTGTGCGTGGCATTCGCCTGAGCCTGCAGCGCCCGGACATTCTGGAAACCCAGTTGCGCGCCTTGCTTGCCTCGGCCGATGGCCGCCCGCTGCGGATCATGTTCCCCATGGTCGGTTCGGTGGAGGAGTGGCGTGCGGCGCGTGACATGGTGCAGCGCCTGCGCGAGGAGATCGAGGTGCGCGACCTGCAAGTCGGCATCATGATCGAAGTGCCCTCGGCGGCGCTGCTGGCGCCGGTGCTGGCGCGCGAGGTGGACTTCTTCAGCATCGGCACCAATGACCTGACTCAGTACTGCCTGGCCATCGACCGTGGCCATCCGCAGCTGTCGGCGCAGGCCGATGGCCTGCACCCGGCGGTGCTGCGCCTGATCGAGATGACCGTGACCGCTGCCCATGCGCAAGGCAAGTGGGTCGGCATTTGCGGCGAACTGGCCAGCGACCGTCTGGCCGTACCGCTGCTGGTTGGTCTCGGCGTGGATGAACTGAGCGTGACGCCGCGTTCGATTGCCCTGGTCAAGGCGCGCGTGCGTGAGCTGGACAGCCGCCAGGCGCGAACCCTGGCCGACCGCGCCCTGACTCTGGACAGCGCCAGCGCCGTGCGCGCGCTGGTAGCGGAGATGCACTGATGGCCCGAATCCTGACCCTGACCCTGAACCCGGCGCTGGACCTGACCCTGCGTCTCGAGCGCCTGCAGCCCGGTGCGATCAACCGCTGCCATGAGCTGCGCAGCCACGCGGCCGGCAAGGGCCTGAACGTCGCCCAGGTGCTGGCCGATCTTGGCCATACCTTGAGCGTGGGTGGTTTTCTCGGCCGCGCCAATGCCGCGCCGTTCGAGAGCCTGATGCACAGGCGCGGTTTTCACGACCTGTTCGTCCGCGTGCCGGGCGAGACGCGCAGCAATATCAAGTTGGCCGAGGCCGATGGCTGCATCACCGACCTCAACGGTCCCGGCCCGCAGGTCGAGGCCGAGCACCTGCAACGCCTGGAGGCCGAGCTGGAGCCGCTGCTCGCCGGGCATGACGCCGTGGTGGTCGCCGGCAGCCTGCCACGTGGCGTCACCCCGCAGTGGTTTGCCGGTCTGTTGCGGCGGATCAAGGCCAGCGGCGTGCCGCTGGCGGTCGACAGCAGTGGGGCAGCCCTGCAAGCCGCCCTCGGTGTCGCGCCCTGGCTGATCAAACCCAACGAGCAGGAGCTGGCCGAGGTGTGTGGCAGCGACCTGTCTGCTGCCGTGCACACGCTGCGCGCGCAAGGTATCGAGCACCTGTTGCTGTCACGTGGCGCAGAGGGCGTCGACTGGCATGGGCCGGACATCGCCCTGCGTGCCATACCGCCGCGCGTCGAAGTCGCCAGCACGGTCGGTGCCGGCGACTCGCTGCTGGCGGCCAGCCTGCATGGCCTGCTCGAAGGCTGGCCGGCCGCGCGCACCCTGCGCCTGGCCACGGCAGTGGCGGCGCAGGCGGTCACCCAGATCGGCTTCGGCATCCATGATCGCGAGCAACTGGCGCGCTTCGAAGCGGCCGTGCAACTGCACCCTTTAGAACAATAAGAGGCACCCTCCATGAATCTGCTGATCGTCACTGCCTGCCCCAATGGCCAGGTCACCAGCGTGCTGTGTTCGCGCCTGCTGCAGGCCGCCGCCGAGCGCCTGGGCTGGCAAACCCGTGTCGAGGTGCATGACGCGCGCGCGATTGGTTCGCCCTTGAGCGAGGCGCAGATCGCCGCCGCCGACTGGGTGCTGGTGGTCAAGACCGGTGAGCTGCCGCTGGCGCGTTTTGCCGGCAAGCGCCTGTTCCAGGCTTCGCCGGCCGAGGCATTGGCCGACCCGCAGCGTTTTCTGCGTGACGCCGCCGAGCGCGCTCAGCCCTATGGCGAAAGCAGCGAGCCTGCTGCGAGCGGTCGCCGCCGGCTGGTCGCAGTGACCGCTTGCCCGACCGGCGTGGCGCACACCTTCATGGCTGCCGAGGCGCTGCAGCAGGCGGCGCTGCGCATGGGCATCGAGCTGCAGGTGGAAACCCGCGGCTCGGTCGGGGCGCGCAACCTGCTCGACGATGCCGCCATCGCGGCGGCCGATGCCGTGCTGCTGGCCACCGATATCGAGGTGGATACCAGCCGTTTCGCCGGCAAGAAGGTCTACCGCTGCGGCACCGGTGTGGCACTGAAACAGCCGCAACAGACGCTGGAACGGGCCTTGAACGAGGCGCGGCCGCTGAGCGAAGCCGCACCCGCCGAGGGCCAGGCCGTCGCCAGCAGTGGCGAGAAAACCGGCCCCTACAAGCATCTGCTCACCGGCGTGTCCTACATGCTGCCGATGGTGGTGGCGGGCGGTCTGCTGATCGCCCTGTCGTTCGTCTTCGGTATCGAGGCGTTCAAGGAGGAGGGCACCCTGGCCGCCGCGCTGATGAAGATCGGCGGCGAGAGCGCCTTTCAACTGATGGTGCCGCTGCTGGCCGGCTACATCGCTTATTCCATCGCCGACCGTCCGGGCCTGGCGCCGGGGATGATCGGCGGGCTGCTGGCCGGTTCGCTGGGGGCCGGCTTCATCGGCGGCATCATCGCCGGTTTCCTTGCCGGCTATGCGGCCAAGGCCATCGCCCATTGGGTGCGCCTGCCGGCCAGCGTCGAGGCGCTCAAGCCGATTCTGATCATCCCGCTGGTGGCCAGCCTGTTCACCGGGCTGGTGATGATCTATCTGGTCGGCAGTCCGGTGGCGGGCATGCTGGCGGGACTCACCGCCTTTCTCGACGGCATGGGCAGCACCAATGCGATCCTGCTGGGTGTGCTGCTCGGCGGCATGATGTGCGTCGATCTCGGCGGGCCGATCAACAAGGCGGCCTATGCCTTCTCCGTCGGCCTGCTGGCGTCGAGCAGTTATGCGCCGATGGCGGCGACCATGGCGGCCGGCATGGTGCCGCCCATCGGCATGGCCATCGCCACCGTGCTGGCGCGGCGCAAGTTCGCCCAGAGCGAGCGCCAGGCCGGCAAGGCAGCCGGGGTGCTGGGGCTGTGCTTCATCTCCGAGGGGGCGATTCCTTTCGCCGCCAAGGACCCGTTGCGGGTGATCCCGGCCAGTATTGCCGGTGGTGCGCTGACCGGCGCGCTGTCGATGTACTTCGGCTGCAAGCTGATGGCGCCGCACGGCGGTCTGTTCGTGCTGCTGATTCCCAACGCGATCAATCACGCGCTGCTGTACCTGCTCGCCATCGTCGCCGGCAGCCTGGTGACCGGGGGGCTCTATGCCCTGATCAAACGGCCCGAGGCGCAGCCTGTGGCGGTCGCAGCGCAATAAGCGCAGGGTCCGTGGCCTCGGTTACACTGAGTCGAACAGCGCCCGGCAAGTAGGCGTCTGTTGAGGGGGCGGTGCGCCGATGCGCCGCGACGGTCCTCAGCAGGCTTCGTGGCGCAGTCGCCCTCACAAAGAAAGGACCTTCTGTAGATGACTCAAGCTCTCGCGCATCGCTGGCGCTTCTTCCGTGCCGGCGGCTTCGATCAGGTGCAACTGGAAACCCCCGCCGACCTCGCCGCCCTGCGCGGCCTGGACCAGAAGCTCTGGGCCAGCCTGGCCTGCCCGGTGAACAACCTGGAGCTGGACCGGCGCATGCTGCAGTACATCGACCAGAACAATGACGGTCGTATCCGCGCCCCGGAAATGCTCGATGCGGTCGATTGGACGCTGGCGCGCTTGGCCGACCCCGCCGTGCTGTTCCACGAGGGGCCGCTGCAACTGTCGTCGCTCACCGACGATGCCGTGGGTGCGCGTCTGCGTCTGGCTGCGCAGCGCCTGCTGGGCGTGCTCGGCCGCCCCGATGGCGAGAGCCTGACGCCTGCCGATACCGCTGATCTGGCGAAGCTGTTCCCACCGCAGCAGGCCAACGGCGACGGCCTGGTACCGGCGACCTTTACCGACGATACCGAGCTGAAGCCCGCCATCGCCGACATCATCGCCTGCCTGGGTGCGCAGACCGACCGCAGTGGCGAGCCGGCCGTCGGCGCCGAGCAGATCACCACCTTCTTCGATCAGGCGCGGCAGCTGCATGCCTGGCATGCGCGTGCCGCCGAGCAGGGGCTGGATGCGTTCGGTGAGGGTACCGTGGCCGCTGTCGAGGCACTGAGTGCCGTGCGCGCCAAGATCGACGATTACTTCACCCGCGTGGCCATGGCCGAGTTCGACCCGCGCGCCGCCGCCCTGATGAACGCCAGGGAAGAGGAACTGGTGCGCCTGGCCTCGCTGTCGCTGGCCGATGCCCGTGAGGTGGCCGATCTGCCCCTGGCAACCGTGCAGCATGGCGACGAGCTGCCGCTGAGCAAGGGCCTCAACCCTGCCTGGCAGCATGCCGTCGATGAATTCCGCCAGCGTGTGGTGGTGCCGGTGTATGGCGAGCAGGACAGTCTGTCGCGCGAGCAGTGGCAGCATCTGGTCGCTCTGTGCGGCAACTACCTGGCCTGGCGCGCCGAGACGCCGAACGTGGCGATCGCCGAGGTGCTCGAGCGCGGACGCATTCTCGAGCTGGTGGAGCAGGGCGCCGAAGCGCGCCTGCTGGCGCTGGTGGAAGAGGACAAGACCGTGGCCGAAGCGGCGGACGGGCTGGTCGAGCTGGACAAGCTGATTCGCCTGCGTCATGGCCTGGTCACGCTGCTGCGCAACTTCGTGTCCTTCCAGGCGTTCTATTCGCGTCAGGAAAAGGCCGTGTTCCAGGCGGGCGTGCTCTTCATCGACGGCAAGAGCTGCGAGCTGGTGGTCGAGGTCGACAACGTCGAGGCCCACGCCAAGGTGGCGGCGGCCAGCGACTGCTTCCTGCTCTATTGCGCCTGCACCCGTCGCGGTGAGCCGGTGCGGGGCAAGGAAAGCCTGAATATCGTGGTGGCGGTGACTGCCGGTGGCGAGGGTGATCTGCAGGCAGGGCGCCACGGCCTGTTCTATGACCGCGAGGGCAACGACTGGGATGCCACCGTGGTCAAGGTGGTACAGCACGCGATCAGCATTCGAGAAGCGTTCTGGTCGCCGTATCGACGCGTTTCCAAGCTGGTATCCGATCAGGTGCAGAAGCTTGCGGCCAGTCGCGACGCCGACATGGTCAGCAAGACCGCAGCCAAGGTCGGCGAAACCGGGGCTGCTCCAGCCGCCACGCCGACCCCGGCCTTCGATATCGCCAAGTTCGCCGGTATCTTCGCGGCCATCGGCCTGGCGGTCGGCGCCCTGGGCACGGCACTGGCAGCGGTGGTCACGGGGATTCTGTCGCTGGCCTGGTGGCAGGTTCCGCTGCTGCTGCTCGGTGTGCTGCTGGCCATCTCCGGGCCGGCCATGCTGCTGGCCTGGTTCAAGCTGCGGCGCCGCAGCCTGGGGCCGATCCTCGATGGCAACGGCTGGGCGGTGAATGCCCAGGCGCGCATCAGCATTCCCTTCGGCACCGCGCTCACGCAGATGGCGGAACTGCCCGAGGGCAGCGACCGGGCGTTGCGCGATCCCTATGCCAACAAATCGCTGGTGTGGCCCTGGATACTGGCGCTGCTGCTGGCGCTGGGCCTGGGTTACTACGCCTGGAGCAACGGCGTGTTCAGCCCGGAGCCCGAGGTGCCGGCCGAAGCGGTTGCGCCTGTCCAGGACGCCGCCGGTTAGGGGATACGGCCGGACGTTGGCCCTTGTAGGAGCGGTTGGGCGGCATTCCGCTTCAGCCACGAACAGCTTTCGCGGCTAAAGCCGCTCCTACGGGTTGGAATGCATAGTCGGCCAGTCATTTGCGTATTGGCGGGTTTCACCCGCCCTACGTTCCCTCTCAACGCGTCAACAGCTCCGCCACCCAGCGCGGTAGTTGCTCGGTGGCCGGGCCGTAGCGTTTTTCCGCGAACAGCGAATGGCCCTGGCTCGGCTCCAGATTGATCTCCAGCGTATGCGCGCCCGCGCGACGCGCCTGTTCGACGAAACCAGCCGCCGGGTAGACGTGCCCCGAGGTGCCGATGCTGACGAACAGCTCGCACTGCTCCAGCGCGTCATGGATGCGCTCCATGTGATAGGGCATCTCGCCGAACCAGACGATATCCGGGCGCAAGCTGCCGACCAGCCCGCAGCATGTGCAGGGTTGCGTGACAGGCATGTCCTCCAGCAAGGGAAAACGCTGCTGGCTGTTGCTGCACAGCATCGACTGCAACTCGCCGTGCATGTGCAGCAGGCGTTTGGAACCGGCGCGTTCGTGCAGGTTGTCGACGTTCTGCGTGACCAGCAGGAATTCCCCCTGCCAACCAGCCTCCAGCTCGGCCAGGGCCAGGTGCCCGGCATTCGGCTCGATGGCCGGGTCGCGCAGCTGGGCGCGGCGCATGTCGTAGAAGCGCTGCACCAGGGCCGGATCACGGGCGAACCCTTCGGGCGTGGCCACCTCTTCGATGCGGTGGTCTTCCCAGAGTCCGTCAGCGGCACGGAAGGTGCGAATGCCGCTCTCGGCGGAGATGCCGGCGCCAGTGAGGACGACGAGGTTCGGGTGGGCCATTGCTGCTCCAGTGTGGATCGGGTTCAGGCACCACTTTATGCCAACACTGGCGACGCGGGGAGGGCGCGGCCGCGCTGCTTGTCACTCATGCTGCCGCAGAATCGCTGAACTCTCTCCGTCACTGCGCATCCACAGATCAGGGCCCTGGTCTGGACGGGGCAGTGGTTCGGGGAGCGAGCAATGACCGAGAACAACAAGGCGCAGCCCATGCGCATCAAACTGACGACCTGGGTGACCGGCGTTCTGGGCGCGCTGCTGGCGCTTGGCGGTGCCTATCTGCTGTGGCTGGGCGGGTCCTGGTACTACCTGTTGGCGGGCATCGGCCTGCTGTTGGTGGGTGTGCTGATTCAGTGCCGTCAGCGTGCGGCCTTGTGGCTGTATGCGCTGCTGTTGCTGGCGAGTCTGGCCTGGACGATCTACGAGGTACGCTTCGACTGGTGGCAGATGGCGCCGCGTATCGACCTGTGGTGCGTGCTCGGTCTGTGGCTGCTGCTGCCCTGGATCAACCGGCACATCGCGCCCGGGCAGCCCTGGCGTGACGGTGCCAGCGTTGTGCTGGGCATCGGCCTGCTGCTGGGCGCGAGCATGGCAGTTTATTCGCTGACGCAGGACTACCATCGCCTGCCCGGCCGTTTCGACGAGCCGCGCGTGACGACTGCTGGTGTGGTGCCAGGCAGCCGCTCGGCCAGCGAATGGACCGCCTATGGCGGTTCGGCACGCGGCGAACGCTACGCCAGCGCCGAGCAGATCACCTCGGCCAATGTCGGACGACTGAAGAAGGCCTGGCAATTCCATACCGGCGACCTGCCTGGCGCGGGCGATCCCGGTGAGATTACCAACCAGGTGACACCGCTGAAGGTCGGCGACAACCTGTTCATCTGCACGCCACACAGCATCGCCATCGCCGTGGACGCCGATACTGGCGAGGAGCGCTGGCGCTTCGACCCGGCCATCAACCGTCAGGCCGAGTATTACCAGCACATGACCTGCCGCGGCCTGGCCTACCACGATGCTGCCGCCTATGCCGGCCCCTTGATCGCAGCGCGAGATGGTGCGGTCGCCGAGCTTTCGCCGCAAGCACCGCCGCGCTGCACGCAACGGCTGTTCCTGCCGACCAACGACGCCGTGCTGTACGCGCTCGATCTGCATGACGGCAAGCCTTGTGAGGACTTCGGCGACGCCGGTATGGTCGATCTCAAGGTGGGACTGGGTGACGACGCGCTGGGCGTCTACCTGCCGACTTCGCCGCCGGTGGTAACCGAGAAACTGGTGATAGTCGGCGGTTCGGTGACCGACAACGGCTCGGTGGATTCGCCGGGCGGGGTGATCCGCGCTTATGACGTGCGCAGCGGCGAGCTGGTGTGGAACTTCGACCCCGGCCGCCCCGAGGCCACCGCACCCTTGCCCTCAGGCGAGACCTACGTGCGCAGCACGCCCAACTCCTGGACCATCGCCACGGCGGACGAGGCGCTGGGCCTGGTGTACATCCCCATGGGCAACCAGACGCCTGACCAGTGGGGCGTGCAGCGCAGCGCCGAGGCCGAGCGCTTCACGGCGGCGCTGGTGGCGCTGGACCTGGAAACCGGACGGCTACGTTGGGAGTTTCGCACCGTGCACCATGACCTCTGGGACCGCGACCTGCCGTCCCAGCCCACCCTGGTGGATATCGAAGGCCCCGATGGGCCGCTGCCGGCCATCATCCAGGCGACCAAGCGTGGCGACCTCTACGTGCTCGACCGGCGCAGCGGCGAACCTATCGTGCCGGTCAGCGAGCATCCGGTGCCACAGGGCACGGTGGCGGGCGACTTCACCGCACCGACCCAGCCGGCTTCGGCACTCAGCTATGCCCCCGATGAGCCGCTGCACGAACGCGACATGTGGGGCGGTACGCCGTTCGACCAGTTGATCTGCCGCATCCAGTTCCACCGCCTGCGTTACGAGGGCGACTTCACCCCGCCGTCGGAGCAGGGATCGCTGATCTACCCGGGCAACGTCGGGGTGTTCAACTGGCCCTCGGTGGCGGTCGATCCGCAGCGGCATATCCTATTCGGCGCGCCCAACTACCTGGCGTTCGTCTCGCGTCTGGTCAAGCGTCAGGGAGAGTCTGGACAGGCTGGCGCCAGTGGCAGCGAGCGGGGCCTGCAACCCAACCTCGGCGCGCCCTACATGGTCAGCCTGGAGCCGTTCCTGTCACCGCTGGGGCTGCCTTGCCAGGCGCCGCCATGGGGCTATGTCACGGCGGTGGATCTGCGCAGCATGGAGAAGGTCTGGCAGCGCAAGAACGGCACCAGCCGCGACAGCGCTCCGCTGGGCATCCCCCTGACGGTGGGCGTGCCGGCACTCGGCGGGCCGCTGATCACTGCCAGCGGCCTGGGCTTTCTCAGCGGCACACTGGACTACTACCTGCGCGCCTACGACATGCGCACCGGCGAGGAACTGTGGAAGGACAGGCTGCCGGCAGGCGGTCAGGCCACGCCCATCAGCTATGTCTCGGAAAAGACCGGCAAGCAGTACGTGGTGGTGATGGCCGGCGGACACGGCTCGTTCGGCACGCGCATGGGCGACTCGCTGGTGGCCTGGACATTGGAGGATGAGCCGTCCGAGTAACGGTACTGGGGCGTTCGGGAGGTTCGATCAGGCCAAGGCAAGCGGTCGCCGAGACCCAGGGCGATGTCGGTCTCTGGCAAGCCCGGGCTATGGGCACCTCTCGCCGATCGCCGTCATGGCCACCGAGGCAGCGGCGGTGCGGGTCTCCACGCCGAGCTTCACGTAGACGTGCTCCAGGTGCTTGTTCACCGTGCGCGGACTGAGGCCGAGGATGTCGCCGATGTCGCGGTTGGTCTTGCCGCAGGCTACCCAGCGCAGCACCTGCACTTCGCGCTCGGTGAGCTGAAAGCGCGCCGATAGCCTGGCATACGCCGGGGCGTCGTCGAGGCTGAGGTTGACTGGTCCCGACGCCGCACGTGCAGCCTGCAGAATGCGCGCGGTACGCAAATGCGAGGCGACGCGGGCGAGCACTTCCTCGGGGTTGATCGGCTTGGTCACGTAGTCGATACCGCCGGCCTCGAAGCCCTGTACCACGTGTTCGCTGTCGGTCAGTGCGGTCATGAACAGCACCGGGATGTCGGCGCTGCTCGGCTCGGCCTTGATTCGCCGGCAGGTCTCGAAACCGTCCAGCCCCGGCATCATCGCGTCGAGCAGGACCAGGTCGGGGCGCCGCCGCTGGATGCGGCCCAGCGCGCTTGCACCGTCCAGCGCGACCAGCACCATGTAGCCGGCGTCGTCGAGGGCGTCGGAGAGCAGCGCGAGATTATCCGGTGTGTCGTCGACGATCAGGATGATGCCGCGTTCGGCCTGCTGGGTGGCTGGAGTCCGCGACTCAGGCTGGTGGAGCGGCGCATTCATGTTCGGCCTCCTTCAGTTGGCGGTTGAATTCGTCGAGCTGGAAGCTCTTCACCAGCAGGCGCATGGACGCGGTGAAGCCGGCGCAGGCCGGATCGCGCCGGTCGATATCGTCCAGGCGTTGCTGGATGCCGCGCACGTAACCCAGTGCGCCCAGTTCGCGCAGCGCCTGCAGGTCGTCGGTGCCCGGCAGCGTCATGATCTCGGACGGTGACGATTGCAGCCGGGTGCGGTGCACCCAGGTCAGGCCGAGCTGGTGCTGAATGCGCTCCAGCAACTGCGGGGTGTACACCGGTTTGGCCAGGTAGTCGTCGCAGGCAGCGGCGATGCTGCGCTCGCGGTCGTCGGTGAAGGCGTTGGCGGAGATGACGATGATCGGCGCCTGGCACTGGGTGTTGCGGCGAATCAGGCGGCTGGTTTCCCAGCCGTCCATCTGTGGCATGGACAGGTCCATCAGGATCAACGCCGGATTGTGCAACGCCACCTGACGGATCGCCTCCTGGCCACTGGCGGCCTGGATCACCTCGAAACCCAGCGGTTCGAGCATGCCGGCCAGCACGCGGCGATGCTCGAGGTGATCGTCCACCACCAGGATCAGCCTGCGCTCGCCCTGGTAGCCGGTGATGTCGTGTTCGACGTGCACCACCGCCTGCGGCACCCGTACTTCGGAGAGGAACAGGCGCACCTGAAAGCACGTGCCCTGGCCGGCTTGGCTGTGTACGGAGAGCTCGCCGCCCATCAGCGAAGTGAGCATGCGCGTGATGGTCAGGCCGAGGCCGACACCGTTGTCCTGGCGCATCAGGTCGCCGCGTTCGAAGGGCTGGAAGATCCGCTCGATCTGCTCCGGGGCGATGCCAATTCCAGTGTCGATGATCTCGAAGGTGGCGGTCTCGCGCATGTAGCCGACGCGCAGACGTACTTCGCCGCGCTCGGTAAAGCGCACCGCGTTGCCCAGCAGGTTGATCAGAATCTGCCGCACGCGTTTCTCGTCGCCTCGCACCACGGTGGGCATACGGCCGATGCATTCGAGGCGAAAGTGCAGGCCTTTCTCCGCCGCCTGCGGGGTGAACATGCGCTCGATCTGGTCGATGAACTCCGGAAAGGGTATTTCCGCCAGTTCCAGGTGCAGTTTGCCGGCCTCGATCTTGGCCACGTCGAGCAGGCCATCGATCAAAGACAGCAAGTGCGAGCCACTGCGCAGGATGGTGGCCAGGGCATCCTTGTGCTGGTTCTGCATGGCGGCGTCGCGCTGCAGGATCTGGGTGTAGCCAAGGATGCTGTTGAGTGGTGTACGCAGCTCGTGCGACAGCCCGGTGACGTAGCGGCTCTTCGCCGCATTGGCCGCTTCGGCGGCTTCCTTGGCCTGCTGCAGGGCTTCGTCGGTCTTGCGGTGGGCTTCGATCTCCTGCATCAGCAGCAGGGTCTGACGATCCGATTCCTCCTGTGCCACGCGCCGGCTTTCGCGGGTCAGCACCAGCCACCAGGCGAGCATGGCGGCGAATAACGAGAGCGTCAGGAAGGCCTTGAGGAAAGCCTGGAACAGTGTCTGGCGGACTTCCGGCTCCTGTGTCAGCAGGCTTAGCGACACCTGGCTATAGATCAACGCCAGTGCGCCGAACAGCATCAGTACCAGCAGGCATAGCAGGCCCAGGTATTGCGCCAGACGGCTGTGCAGGCGCGGGATGGAGACGCGCGGGAAGAGCCAGCCGATGAAGTCATCGAGCTGATCACTCAGGCGGGCTCTGGGTTTGCAGCGATCCTCGCAGCGCGCGTCGAGCGAGCAACACAGCGAGCAGATCGGCGCGCCATAGGCGGGGCAGTGTGCAGTGTCTGGTTCTTCGAAACGGTTGTTGCACAGACCGCACTGCACCTGGCCGGCCTCGGTGTGGGGATAAAGCAGGTGCGGCTGGCGTTCGCGGGCAATGTAGTAACGCCCGCCGGTGAGCCAGGCCAACAGCGGTGCCAACAAAAATGCCGAGCACAGCGCGACGGCCGGTGAGGCCGCTTGCGCCAGGGCGCCGAAGAGGCCGCCGTGGGCAAGGACCGAGAGCAAGGAGGCGATCAGCATGGCGCCGACGCCCACCGGGTTGATGTCGTAGAGGTGTGCGCGCTTGAACTCGATGTATTTCGGCGACAGGCCCAGCGGCTTGTTGATCACCAGATCGGCCACCAGCGCGCCGATCCAGGCGATGGCGATATTGGCGTAGAGGCCGAGCACTTCCTCGATTGCCTCGAACACGCCCAGCTCCATCAGCATCAGGGCGATGGCCACGTTGAACACCAGCCATACCACGCGACCAGGATGGCTGTGAGTGATGCGGGCGAAGAAGTTCGACCAGGCCAGCGAACCGGCATAGGCGTTGGTGACGTTGATCTTCACCTGGCTGACGATGACGAACAGCACCATGGCCGCCAGTGCCCATTGCGGCGAGGCGAACACGTAGTTGAAGGCCACCAGGTACATCTGCGTCGGCTCGGCCGCGCGCTCCATGGGGATTTCATGCTGCAGGGCGAGAAAGGCGAGGAAGGCGCCTGCGAGCATCTTCAGCGCGCCGGGGATGATCCAGCCAGGGCCTGCCAGGAGGAGCGCCGTCCACCAGCGCACGCGGTTGGCGCGGGTTTTCTCCGGCAGGAAGCGCAGGTAATCGACCTGCTCGCCGATCTGCGTGATCAGGGCCAGGGCGACGGTGCAGGCAGCGCCGAAGTGCAGCAGGTTGAAGCTGCCGGGGTCGCCCTCACGGCCGGCGAAGCTGGTCCAGTCCGACAGCGCCTCGGGGTTCTTGGCGATGACGAACACGTAGGGCAGCACCAGCAGAAACAGCCACACGGGTTGCGTCCACATCTGCAGACGGTTGATCAGGGTGATGCCGTAGGCCACCAGCGGAATGATGATGATCGAGCAGATCACATAGGCCAGGGCCAACGGGATGTCGAAGTACAGCTCCAGGGCCAGGGCCATGATCGCCGCCTCGAGGGCGAAGAACAGGAAGGTGAAGCTGGCGTAGATCAGCGAGGTGATGGTCGAGCCGATATAGCCGAAACCGGCGCCACGGGTCAGCAGGTCCATGTCCAGGCCGGAGCGGGCGGCGTAGTAGCTGATCGGCAGGCCGGTGAGGAAGATCACCAGGCTGACCGCGAGGATCGCCCACAGGGTGTTGGTGAAGCCGTAGGACAGCGCCAGGGCGCCGCCGATGGCTTCCAGGGCGAGGAACGACACGGCGCCGAGCGCGGTGTTGGCGATGCGCAGTTCCGACCATTTGCGGAACGACCTGGGCGTGAAGCGCAGGGCGTAGTCCTCCATGGTCTCGTCGGCGACCCAGGCGTTGTAGTCGCGGCGAATCTTGATGATGCGCTGGGTGCCGGTTGGCTGCACGGGCGAAGTCCTGCTGGCGTTATCGGATAAGACCGTCCCTGTCGCGCGTCCCTGTAGGAGCCGGCTTGCCGGCGATGTGCCCTGATCAGACGATGCTGATCGCCCGCAAGCGGGCTCCTACAGGGAGGATGTCAGCAACTTCCATGCCCTGGCTCGGCGAGGCCTCCGCCGCGCGCGCGGGCTTCTGTCTGCCTGGTTTTTCTGCGCTGAGCTTGCACCAGACTGGCGCAGGGCGCTGTACGTCAGATGACGTATGCCCTTACGTCATGCTGCGTATACCCCGCTCGGTGGGGCAAACGCATCCTTGCTGCGAAGCCGGCGTGGTTCGGCACGAATAACCAGCACAGGAGCACGACCATGGACTCTCAACCGATTCGACTTCTTCCACGCCGGCTGGCGGTGGGGGCGGCAGCGCTCTCGCTGCTGGCCGCCAGCCTGTTCAGCCATGTGGCCAGCGCCGAGGTGAATACCACCGGCCTGGCGGTGACCGACAGCGAGGTCACGGTTGGCATTCTGCATTCGGCCACCGGCACCATGGCCATTTCCGAAACCGGTTCGATTCAGGCCGAGCGTCTGGCCATCGAGCAGATCAACGCCAGCGGCGGCGTGCTCGGCCGGCAGATCAAGGTCGTTCAGGAAGATGGGGCTTCCGACTGGCCAACCTTCGCCGAGAAGGCGCGCAAGCTGCTGGTCGGCGACAAGGTCGCTACCGTGTTCGGCTGCTGGACTTCGGCTTCGCGCAAGGCGGTGCTGCCAGTGTTCGAGAAGGAAAACGGCCTGCTCTACTACCCAACCTTCTACGAAGGCCTGGAGCAGTCGAAGAACGTCATCTACACCGGCCAGGAAGCCACTCAGCAGATCCTCGCGGGCCTGGACTGGGTCGCCAAGGAGAAGGGCGCGAAGACTTTCTACCTGCTGGGCTCGGACTACATCTGGCCGCGCACCTCGATGAAGATCGCGCGCAAGCACATCGAGAACGTGCTCGGCGGCAAGGTGGTCGGCGAAGAGTACTACCCGCTGGGCAATACCCAGTTCGGCTCGCTGATCAACAAGATCAAGCTGCGTAAGCCTGACGTGGTGTTCGCCGCCGTGGTCGGTGGCTCCAACGTCGCCTTCTACAAGCAGATGAAGGCCGCCGGCGTCACCGCCGACAAGCAGACCCTGCTGACCCTGTCGGTCACCGAAGACGAGTTGCTGGGTATCGGCGGCGAGAACATGGCCGGCTTCTACGCCTCGATGAAGTACTTCCAGAGCCTGGACAACCCGAACAACAGCGCCTTCGTCGAAGCCTTCAAGGCCAAGTACGGCAAGGACGCGGTGATCGGTGACGTGACCCAGGCCGCCTACCTCGGCCCGTGGCTGTGGAAAGCCGCCGTGGAGAAGGCTGGCAGCTTCGACATCGACAAGGTGGTCGCCGCTTCCCCGGGCATCGAGCTGGACACCGCGCCGGAAGGCTACGTCAAGGTGCACGACAACCATCACCTGTGGAGCAAGACCCGCATCGGTGAAGTGCAGAAAGACGGTCAATTCAAGGTGGTGTTCGAGTCCGACCTGATCGAACCGAACCCCTTCCCGGAAGGCTACCAGTAACACTTCTCTCCTCGTAGGAGCCCGCTTGCGGGCGATCCATGGCGCCTCACGGGCCGATCGCCGGCAAGCCGGCTCCTACCGGCTTATCTCTTTTCTTCTGGAGACCATCGACATGGAATGGCTATCGGAATTCGGCGCCATCGCAGCCATGCAGGGGTTCAACGGCTTGTCCGTGTTCTGCGTGCTGCTGCTGATGGCTCTGGGGCTGGCGATCATCTTCGGGCAGATGGGCGTGATCAACATGGCGCATGGCGAGTTTCTCACCATCGGCGCCTACACCACCTTCGTGGTGTCTTCACTGACGTCCAGCTACGCACCGGCCTTCGGGCCTTACTATTTCTTCTTCGCGATCATCCTCTCGTTCTTCATCGCCGGCGCCATCGGCTGGCTGGTGGAATGGGCGATGATCAGCAAGCTCTACCAGCGTCCGCTGGACACCTTGCTGGCTACCTGGGGCCTGTCCCTGGTGATGCAGCAGGGCTTTCGTTCGATCTTCGGCGCGCGTGAAGTCAGCGCCACGCTTCCGGACTGGCTGATGGGCTCGTGGAACCCGACCGAGGCCATCGATATTCCGCGCAACGGCCTGTTCGTCATGGGCCTGACCCTGCTGCTCACCGCCTTGCTGTTTCTGATGATCTACCGCTCGCGCTGGGGTCTGCAGGTGCGCGCCACCATGCAGAATCGGGTGATGGCGCGTTCCGTGGGCATCAACACCAAGCGCGTCGACCGCATGACCTTCGCCCTAGGCTGTGGCGTGGCCGGCGTTGCAGGCGCTGCTTTCACCACCATCGGCTCGACTGGGCCTACGGCAGGTTCGCTGTACATCGTCGATACCTTCCTGGTGGTGGTCTTCGGCGGCGCCTCCAGCTTGCTCGGCACCATCGCCTCGGCCTTCAGCATCGCCCAGGCGCAATCGCTGCTGGAGTTCTTCACCAGCGGTTCGATGGCCAAGGTGTTCACCCTTTCCGCCGTGGTGCTGATCCTGATGCTGCGCCCGCAGGGGCTGTTCTCGGCCAAGGTGCGCAAATGAAACGTAGGAGCCCGCTTGCGGGCGATTGCAAACCTATTCATCGCCCGCAAGCGGGCTCCTACAGGATCGTTGAATTGAGGGCACGAGCATGAATCCGACACTCGACAAACTGCTCGGCGGCAAGCAGGGCGCCATCGGCCTGGCGCTGCTCGCCGCGCTGATCCTGGTGGTATTCCCGCTGGCGCTGGATGCCTTCCGCCTGAACATGGTGGGCAAATACCTGACCTATGCCTTCGTTGCCGTTGGCCTGGTGCTGTGCTGGGGCTATGGCGGCATCCTGAGCCTGGGCCAGGGCATCTTTTTCGGCCTGGGTGGCTACTGCATGGCGATGTTCCTCAAGCTCGAGGCATCCGACCCGGAGAGCACCAAGATCCAGTCCACACCCGGCATCCCGGACTTCATGGACTGGAACCAGATCACCGAACTGCCGCTGTTCTGGGAACCCTTCCACAGCCTGAGCTTCACCCTGATCGCCGTGGTAGTGGTGCCGGTGTTGCTGGCGTTGGTGATCGGTATTGCGATGTTCAAGCGCCGCGTCGGCGACGTGTACTTTTCCATCGTCACCCAGGCCATCGCGCTGATTCTCACCGTGCTGATCATCGGCCAACAAGGGCTGACCGGTGGGGTCAACGGCATCACCGACCTGCGCACGCTCAAGGGCTGGGACATCCGCAGCGACGAGGCCAAGCTGGTCCTCTACTTCGTCAGTGCGGCGCTGTTGATCGGCTGCATTCTCATCGCGCGTTTCATCATCGCCTCCAAGCTGGGCCGTCTGCTCCTGGCGATGCGCGACAAGGAAGAGCGGGTGCGTTTTTCCGGTTACGACGTGGCCAGCTTCAAGATCTTCGTGTTCTGCGTCGGTGCGGCGTTCGCCGGTATCGGCGGGGCGATGTTCACCCTGCAGGTGGGCTTCATGTCACCGAGCTTCGTCGGCATCGTGCCGTCGATCGAGATGGTCATCTTCGCTGCGGTCGGTGGGCGCCTGTCACTGCTCGGTGCGGTGTACGGCGCGTTGCTGGTCAATTTCGGCAAGACCTACTTTTCCGAGAGTTTCCCCGAGCTGTGGCTGTACCTGATGGGCGGCCTGTTCATCGTCGTGGTCATGTACTTCCCCAATGGACTGGCCGGCCTGTGGGACAGCCACGGCAAACGCTGGCTGGCACGCCTGCGGCGCAAACCGCAGGTTCTCGTTACACCGCCGCCTGCCGTCATCGCCACCCGCAAGCGCCCAACCCCTGAACTGGAGACCACGCCATGAACAGCCCCGCAGGCTTTCAGGCCGCCAAGCCGGTACTGGCCATCGAAGGGCTGACCGTGTCCTTCGACGGTTTCAAGGCGGTCAACGACCTCAACCTCTATGTCGACCGCAATGAAGTGCATGTGGTGATCGGCCCCAACGGGGCCGGCAAGACCACGGTGCTCGACCTGATCTGCGGCAAGACCCGCGCCACTGCCGGCAGCATCGATTTCGACGGCCGTGAGCTGACCAGGATGCGCGAGTACGACATCGTTCGCGCTGGCGTCGGGCGCAAGTTCCAGAACCCGTCGATCTACGAAAACCTGACGGTGTTCGAGAACCTGGAAATGTCCTACCCGGCCGGGCGCAAGGTGTTCGGCGCGCTGTTCTTCAAGCGCACGCAAGAGGTGATCGAGCGGGTCGAACAGGTGGCGCAGGAAATCATGCTCGGCGATCACCTGCACCGTCAGGCCGACCTGCTCTCGCACGGGCAGAAACAGTGGCTGGAGATCGGCATGCTGTTGATGCAGGACCCGCAGTTATTGATGCTCGACGAGCCCGTGGCCGGCATGAGTGTCAGCGAGCGAGTGGCTACGGCCGATCTGCTCAATCGCATCAGTCAGGGCCGTTCGGTGTTGGTCATCGAGCACGACATGGAGTTCGTCAAGAGCATCGCCCACCGCGTCACGGTGCTGCACCAGGGCAAGGTGCTGGCCGAGGGCAGCATGGAGGCGGTGCAGAGCAATCCCAAGGTCATCGAGGTGTATCTGGGGCATTGATCCCGGATGCCGAGGCTTCAACCGGACGTAGGGTGCGCCGTGCGCACCAAGCGACCGAGCCGCGTAGCCCGGATGAAATCCGGGACGTGTTTAGCAAGGAGTCATCTATGTTCCAGATCAGCAACCTCGCTTCCGGCTACGGCCAGAGCCAGATCCTCCACGAGCTCAACCTCGACGTGGCGAAGAAGGAAATCGTCGCGGTGATGGGCCGCAACGGCATGGGCAAGACCACCTTGTTCAAGAGCCTGATGGGCATCCTGCCGCAGTGGGGCGGGCAGATTCGCGTGGACGGCAAGGACGTGTCGAAACTGGAAACCCATCAGCGGGTGGAAAGCGGCATCGCCTACGTGCCGCAGGGGCGGATGATCTTCTCGCACATGACCGTGCTGGAAAACATCCAGACCGGCCTGCCGGCTTCGGCCGGTGGCAAGGTGCCGGACGATCTCTATGCGCTGTTCCCGGTACTGCTCGAGATGCGCCACCGCAAGGGCGGCAACCTCTCCGGTGGCCAGCAGCAACAGCTGGCCATCGCCCGCGCGCTGGCCACCAACCCCAAGGTGCTGCTGCTCGACGAGCCGACCGAGGGCATCCAGCCGTCGATCATCAAGGATATCGCCCGCAGCCTGAAGGAGATCCGCAACATGCGCGATCTGACCATCGTGGTATCCGAGCAGGTGCTGTCGTTCACCATGGAAATCGCCGACCGCTTCCTGGTCATCGAGAAGGGCAAGTTCGTCGTCGAGGAAACCCGCGACAAAGTCGACGAGGCGAGCATCAGCCGTTATCTGTCGGTGTGACGCAATCTGTAGGAGCCCGCTTGCGGGCGATGCTGTCGCTTGCAATCAATCGCCGGCAAGCCGGCTCCTACAGGTACAAATTCCCGCTTTACGGCCGGTGTGTTCTCCATGCACCGGCCGCTTTTTCGCGCCTGCGAAAAATGCCTGCAGGCCGCATGAACCCTGCAATGCGGGCATACGTCATCCAACGTATTGGCCGATTTCACCGCGCGTTCGAGACTGGCTGCGTATCCCGGCACAGGCCGGCATTCCTCACAGGTCTTATGGAGCTCAGTCATGACCGATACCCTGATCAAGGTCGACCTCAACCAGGCTGCTACCGAAAACGAACAGGTGCACAACCGCTGGCACCCGGACATTCCCATGGCCTGCTGGGTCAACCCGGGGGATGACTTCATTCTCGAGACCTACGACTGGACCGGCGGTGCGATCAAGAACGACGACGACGCCAGCGATGTGCGTGACGTCGACCTGTCCACCGTGCATTACCTGTCCGGGCCGGTGGGCGTGAAGGGCGCTCAGCCAGGTGACCTGCTGATCGTCGAGCTGCTCGATATCGGCGCCAAGCAGGACATGCTCTGGGGCTTCAACGGCTTCTTCTCGAAGAACAACGGCGGCGGCTTTCTCACCGACCATTTTCCGTCCGCGCAGAAGTCGATCTGGGACTTCGAGGGTATGTTCACCAAGAGCCGGCATATTCCCGGTGTGCGTTTCGCCGGCCTGATCCACCCAGGGCTGATCGGCTGCCTGCCGGATCACAAGATGCTCGCCGACTGGAACAAGCGTGAGCAGGCGCTGATCGATACCAACCCGACTCGCGTACCGCCGCTGGCCAACCCGCCGTTCGCCAGCACTGCGCATATGGGCAAGATGAAGGGCGAGGCGCGCGACCTGGCAGCCGCTACCGGCGCACGCACCGTGCCGCCGCGTGAGCACGGCGGCAACTGTGACATCAAGGATCTGTCGCGCGGCTCGAAGATCTTCTTCCCGGTCTATGTCGACGGCGCCGGCCTGTCGGTGGGCGACCTGCACTTCAGCCAGGGTGATGGCGAGATCACCTTCTGCGGCGCCATCGAGATGGCCGGCTGGGTGCACATGAAGGTCGAGCTGATCAAGGGCGGCATGGCCAAGTACGGCATCAAGAACCCGATCTTCAAGCCCAGCCCGATCGTGCCCACCTACAACAACTACCTGATCTTCGAGGGTATCTCGGTCGACGACGACGGCAAGCAGCACTACCTGGACGTCAACCTGGCCTACAAGCAGGCCTGCCTCAACGCCATCAACTACCTGACCAAGTTCGGCTACTCGCCGGCCCAGGGCTACTCGCTGCTCGGCTCGGCGCCGGTACAGGGGCATATCAGCGGCGTGGTCGACATCCCCAACGCCTGCGCCACGCTGTGGCTGCCGACCGATATCTTCGAGTTCGACATCAACCCCAGCGCCAGCGGCCCGACCAGGTTCCTCGACGGCAGCATCGACCTACCCATCGCCTACGACAAGTGAGCGTACCCGCCTGTGGGAGGGGCTTCAGCCGCGACAATCGCCGCTAAAGCGCCTCCCACAATGCGCCGTCGTCCTATCTTCCCCGAGGAGCGCTCCGATGCCCATCTACGAATACGACTGCCCGAGCTGTGGCGATTTCACCGTGCTGCGGCCGATGGCCGAGCGCGACGCCGCCTGCGCCTGCCCTTACTGCGACGCGCCGAGCGAGCGGGTGATCCTCAGTGCCCCGGGTCTGGCCAGCATGGCCGGCAGCCAGCGCCGCGCCCATGAAACCAACGAGCGCAGCGCCCATGCGCCGCAGAGCCTCGAAGAGTACAAGGCCAACCGCAAGCACCCGGCCGGCTGCAGTTGCTGCGGCCCGAACAAACCGGTCGAGCGGACCAAGGCCAACCCCCACGGACTCAAGGCCAGTCCATCGGCACGGCCGTGGATGATCAGCCACTGAGGCTGTTTATTGGGTCCCCGCCTGCGCGGGGATGACGTGGGTTTTCACCGTCATTCCCGCGAAGGCGGGAATCCAGTTCGCAGAACGTTCCGTAGGAGCGGCTGGGCGGCATTGCGCTTCAGCCGCGATAACCGGCGACCCAGAGAGAATTTCGCGGCTGAAGCCGCTCCCACAAACCGCAGTCAACCGGAGGATATACAGCCATGCGCCACGGCGATATTTCCAGCAGCCCTGATACCGTCGGCGTCGCCGTCGTCAATTACAAGATGCCGCGCCTGCATACCAAGGCCGAGGTGCTCGACAACGCGCGCAAGATCGCCGAAATGATCAAAGGCATGAAGCTCGGCCTGCCCGGCATGGATCTGGTGGTGTTCCCTGAGTACAGCACCATGGGCATCATGTACGACAAGGACGAGATGATGGCCACCGCCGCGACCATCCCCGGTGAGGAAACGGCTATCTTCTCCGCCGCCTGCCGCGAGGCCAGGACCTGGGGCATCTTCTCGCTTACCGGCGAGCGTCACGAAGAGCACCCGCACAAGGCACCGTATAACACCCTCATCCTGATCAACGACCAGGGCGAGATCGTCCAGCGTTACCGCAAATGCATTC
Organism: Pseudomonas sp.; assembly: GCF_048269965.1. GTDB lineage: Bacteria > Pseudomonadota > Gammaproteobacteria > Pseudomonadales > Pseudomonadaceae > Aquipseudomonas. The sequence continues at coordinate 97,573 of NZ_JBLWTV010000011.1, forward strand.
CCTGGTGTCCCATCGAGGGCTGGTATCCAGGCGACCGCACTTACGTCTCCGAAGGCCCCAAGGGCATGAAGATCAGCCTGATCATCTGCGACGACGGCAACTACCCGGAAATCTGGCGTGACTGCGCGATGAAGGGCGCCGAACTGATCGTGCGTTGCCAGGGCTACATGTACCCGGCCAAGGACCAGCAGGTGTTGATGGCCAAGACCATGGCCTGGGCCAACAACTGCTACGTGGCGGTGGCCAACGCCACCGGCTTCGACGGCGTGTACAGCTACTTCGGCCACTCGGCGCTGATCGGCTTCGACGGCCGGACGTTGGGCGAATGCGGTGAAGAGGAAATGGGCATCCAGTACGCCCAGCTGTCGGTGTCGCAGATCCGTGATGCGCGGGCCAACGACCAGTCGCAGAACCATCTGTTCAAGCTGCTGCACCGTGGCTACACCGGCGTCTACAACTCCGGTGATGGCGACAAGGGCGTGGCCGATTGCCCCTTCGAGTTCTACCGCACCTGGGTGCTGGACGCGCAGAAGGCCCAGGAGGACGTGGAGAAGCTGACCCGCTCGAGCATCGGCGTGGCCGACTGCCCCGTGGGTGAGTTGCCGCACTCCGGCAAGGAGCGGGCGGTGTAGGGTGCGCCGTGCGCACCGTGAGAACCATTGGTGCGCACGGCGCACCCTACCGGTGATCGTCCCATGCCTTTCGTAAACGACCTTATTGAACACAATCGCCACCGACTGGACGAAGTCTCCGTCGCACGATTGCAATCACGTTTCCTCTTTGAACCCGCTGCCGTGATGGCCCTGCTACGTTCGCGCATCGTCGGCCAGGACGCGGTGCTGGCGCAGGTCGAGGCCATGCTCAAGGTGGTCAAGGCCGATATCGGCGAGCGCGAGCGGCCACTGGCGGTGAACCTGTTCATGGGTCCGACCGGCGTCGGCAAGACCGAGATCGTGCGCCTGCTGGCGCAGGCCATTCATGGCCGCGTCGATGCCTTGTGCCGGATCGACATGCACACCCTGGCCCAGGAGCACTACGCCGCCGCCCTGACCGGTGCGCCGCCTGGTTACGTCGGCAGCAAGGAGGGCACCACGCTGTTCGATGCCGAAGCCATTGCCGGCAGTTTCGGGCGGCCCGGTATCGTGCTGTTCGACGAACTGGAGAAGGCCAGTGCCGAAGTGCTGCGGAGCCTGCTCGGCATTCTCGAACATGGCCGTCTGACCCTGACCGCCGGCAGTCGCACCCTGGATTTTCGCAACAGCCTGATCTTCATGACCAGCAACATCGGCGCGCACCAGGCGCAGCGCTACCGTGAGCGCTTCACGCGTGGCTGGCGACGTTGGCTGGGGCTGGCGCCGAGAGGCGAGGCCGCATTGCTGGAGCAGAGGCTGCATGAGCGCTTCGAGCCGGAATGGCTCAATCGTATCGACCGCATTCTGGTGTTCGAACATGTCGACGAGCAGTGGCTCGATGCCTTGCTGAACATCGAGCTGGACAAGCTCAATCAGCGCCTGGGTCGTCAGGGTCGCTCGCTACACGTGGAGCGGAGTGCCCGCGCCTGGCTCTGTCGCGAGCATGACATCCGCTTCGGTGCCAGGGCTCTGGCACGGCGCATACGCACCGAGCTGGAGCCGGCAATCGCCGAATACCTGCTGGCTGATCCCGCGACGACACGGCTGCTCTGTACCTGCGAGCACGGTAGTTTGTTGGTCAGCGAGTGCTCTTCGTAGGAGCCGGCTTGCCGGCGATCAGGGTCAAGCGTGATTCAGAAGCTGATCGCCCGCAAGCGGGCTCCTACAGGTTTGAGCCTTTAGTGATGCTCGCGCGTGGCGCGGAATTTGACCTCCGGCCAGCGCTCTTCCATCAGGCTGAGGTTGACGCGGGTCGGGGCCAGGTAGGTGAGGTGGCCGCCGCCGTCAACGGCGAGGTTCTCATGGGCCTTGTCCTTGAATTCCTTGAGCTTCTTCTCGTCGCTGCACTCGATCCAGCGGGCCGACCAGACGTTGATCGCCTCGTAGGCGCACTCGACCTTGTATTCCTCCTTCAGGCGGCTGGCGACCACGTCGAACTGCAGCACACCGACCGCACCGAGGATGATGTCGTTGTTGCGCTCGGGGAAGAACACCTGGGTGGCGCCTTCCTCGGCCAACTCCTGCAGGCCCTGGCGCAGCTGCTTGGATTTCAGCGGGTCCTTCAGGCGCACGCGGCGGAACAGTTCCGGGGCGAAGTGCGGGATGCCGGTGAAACCCAGGTTTTCGCCTTCGGTGAAGGTGTCGCCGATCTGGATGGTGCCGTGGTTGTGCAGGCCGATGATGTCGCCGGCGTAGGCCTCTTCCAGGTGCTCGCGCTCGCTGGAGAAGAAGGTCAGGGCATCGCCGACGCGCACGTCCTTGCCCAGGCGCGCGTGGCGCATCTTCATACCCTGTGTGTACTTGCCCGAGCAGATGCGCATGAAGGCGATGCGGTCGCGGTGTTTCGGGTCCATGTTCGCCTGGATCTTGAACACGAAGCCTGTGAACTTCTCCTCGGTCGGCTCCACAGTGCGCTCGTTGGCCGCGCGTGGCAGTGGGCGCGGCGCCCAGTCGACCACGGCGTCGAGCACATGGTCTACGCCGAAGTTGCCCAGTGCGGTGCCGAAGAATACCGGGGTCATCGTGCCTTTGAGGAAGGCTTCAGGTTCGAACTCATGGCAGGCGCCTTGCACCAGTTCCAGCTCTTCGACGAAGCGCTCGTACATGTCGCCGAGGTGGTTGCGAGCTTCGTCGGAATCCAGCTTCTCGATGATCTTGACTGCAGTGCGCTCGTGGCCATGACCCGGGGTGTAGACGATGATGTAGTCGCCGGTCAGGTGGTAGACACCCTTGAAGTCCTTGTAGCAGCCTATCGGCCAGGTGATCGGCGCTGCCTTGATGTTGAGCACCGCCTCGATCTCGTCGAGCAGTTCGATGGGGTCGCGGATGTCGCGGTCGAGCTTGTTGATGAAGCTGACGATGGGCGTATCGCGCAGGCGGCACACGTCCATCAGGGCGATGGTACGTGGCTCGACGCCCTTACCGCCGTCGAGCACCATCAGCGCGCTGTCCACTGCTGTCAGGGTGCGGTAGGTGTCTTCGGAGAAGTCTTCGTGGCCGGGGGTGTCGAGCAGGTTGATCATGTGCTCGCGGTAGGGGAACTGCATCACCGAGGTGGTGATGGAGATGCCGCGCTGCTTCTCCATCTCCATCCAGTCGGAAGTGGCATGGCGGTCGGATTTACGCGACTTCACGGTGCCCGCGACCTCGATGGCCTTGCCCATCAGCAGCAGCTTCTCGGTGATGGTGGTCTTACCGGCGTCAGGGTGGGAAATGATGGCGAAGGTACGGCGCTTGGCGACTTCTGCGGCCTGGGTGGTCATGAATACGTGCCTGGATGGAGTCGTTGAGGGTGCCTTGGCACCCGTAAAACGCGTGATTATACCGATAACTGCGAGCTCTGGCGGAGGCACGACTATCGGCTTTCAAGTGCGCCGGCAGGCGACGCGACTCGGCCAGTTTGCGGATGCGTAAATAACGCGTAAATGAATGGTTATGAAAATTATTCCCATATAGAGTGGCCGCCCGTCGCAGTGGGTCAGGGCAAGGGTGGCTCCGTCGTGTTCAAGAAAATCATCTTCCAGTTGCACTGGTTCTTCGGCATCAGCGCCGGCCTGGTGCTGGTCATCATGGGCATCACCGGTGCTCTCTACAGCTTCGAGGGCGAGATAACCCGGGCGCTCAACGCCGAGCGCTGGCAGATCCAGCCCAGCGCACAGGGGCATCTCCCGCCCGGCGAGCTGGCGGCGAAGATCGAGGCCGCTACCGCTGATCGCGTCACCGGGTTGTGGGTCGATAGTCGCCATGACGGGCCGGGCACCGCTTTTCTTGTACCTCCGCCGGGCGAGCGGCGTGGGCCGCGCATCGTGTTCGACCCCTACACTGGTGAAGTCCTGGCCGAGCCCGTTGGCCAGGACTTCTTCCACCTGATGCTGATGCTGCACCGCTTCCTGTCCATGGGCGAAGTGGGCAAGCAGATAACCGCTGCCAGTACGATTGCGCTGATCTTCTTCTGCCTGTCAGGCCTGTACCTGCGCTGGCCGCGCCAGGCCCTGAGCTGGCGCACCTGGCTGACTCTGGACTGGAGGAAGAAAGGTCGCAGCTTCAACTGGGACCTGCACGCCGTTGTGGGCACCTGGGCGCTGCTGTTCTACCTCTGCGCCGGGCTCACCGGTCTCTACTGGTCCTATGACTGGTACCGCGAAGGGCTGACGCGCATGCTTTCCGATACCCCGGCCGAGCAACGCAGCGAGCGTGGCCGTGGCGGCCGCCAGGCGCCCAGCGGCCCCGCGCCGGAAGTCGACTACGACGCGGTGTGGCAGAGCATCCAGCAGACTGCCGGACCCAAGCTGGTGGCCTGGAACCTGCGCCTGCCGCCGGTGGCCGGGCAGCCGGCGACGGTTTTCTACATGCTCGATGGCGCCGAGCATGTGCGTGCCTTCAACCAGTTCCAGATCGATCCGAAAAGCGGTGAAGTCAGCCGCCATGAACGCTACGCCGACAAGAGCTTCAAGGCGCAGCTGCTGGCCAGCATCTACGCGCTGCACGTCGGCGAGTACTTCGGCATGCCGGGGCGCATTCTGATGATGCTGGCCACCGGGGCCATGCCGCTGTTCTTCATTACCGGTTGGCTGCTGTATCTGGATCGCCGGCGCAAGAAGCGCGCGGCGCTGGCGGCACGCGCTGCGTTGAAGGGCGACGATGCCGGTGACGGTTGGTTGGTCGGCTTCGCCAGCCAGAGCGGCTTCGCCGAGCAGTTGGCCTGGCAGAGCGCCGGGCAGTTGCAGGCCGCCGGCATTGCGGTGCGGGTCGAGCCGCTGTCGCGCGTCGATGCCGACAGCCTGCGCCATGCGCAGAAGGCGCTGTTCGTGGTCAGCACCTTTGGCGACGGCGAGGCGCCGGATGCCGCGCAGGGCTTCGAGCGCAAGGTGCTGGGTGGCTCGCTGCCACTCGAACAATTGAGCTATGCCGTGCTCGCGCTGGGTGACCGGCAGTATCAGCACTTCTGCGGCTTTGCCCGGCGTATCAACGACTGGCTGGGCTTGCAGGGCGCGCAGCGGCTGTTCGACAGCATCGAAGTCGATGGCGCTGACCAGGCCGCGCTGCAGCGCTGGCAGCAGCAGTTGAGCGAGCTGACCGGCGCCGCGCCGATTCGCTTCGAACAACTGCCCTGGCAGAACTGGACGCTGGCCGAACGGCGCCTGCTCAACCCGTGCAGCCAGGGCGCACCGGTGTTCTTCATTGGCCTGACGCCGCCGGCGCAGAGCACCTGGCAGGCCGGCGACATCCTGGAAATTCGCCCACGGCATGCGCCTGCGCGGGTGCAGGCCTGGCTGCAGCACTCCGGTTTCGACGGCCTCGAGCCGGTGACGCTCGATGGGCAGACGACGAGCCTGGGTGAAGCCCTGGCGCAACGGCAGTTGCCGGACAGCTTCGCTCACCTGGTTGGCCTGCATGCCCAGGCGTTGATCGATGCGCTGGTGCCGCTGGGTACGCGTGAATACTCCATTGCCTCGGTGGTGGCCGATGGCGTGCTGCAGTTGATCGTGCGTCAGGCCATGCAGGACGACGGCAGCCTCGGCCTGGGGTCTGGCTGGCTGACCGAGCATCTGCCGGAGGGCGGCCAGGTGCTGGCGCGGGTACGGCGCAACAGCGGCTTCCACCTGCCGGACGACGATCGTCCGCTGATCCTGATCGGCAATGGCACCGGCCTGGCCGGGCTGCGTGCGCTGCTGCGGGCTCGTACTCTGGAAGGGCAGGCACGCAACTGGTTGCTGTTCGGCGAGCGTAACCGCGCCTGCGACTTCTTCTGTGGCAACGAGCTGCAGACGGCGCTGGCCGCCGGCGAGCTGCAGCATCTGGATCTGGTGTTCTCCCGCGATCAGGCGCACAAGCGCTACGTGCAGGATCTGTTGCGCGAGCAGCACGAGCGCCTGCGTGCCTGGCTGGACGAAGGGGCTGCCCTTTACATATGCGGCAGCCTGCAGGGCATGGCCGGCGGTGTGGATGCGGCGTTGCGCGACCTGCTCGGCGACGAGGCGGTGCAGGCGCTGATCGAGGAGGGTCGCTATCGTCGTGACGTGTATTGACCCGAGCAAGACGCGCCATATGGGTCAGGGTTGCCGAAGTGATTTTTATATATGAGAATCATTCGCTTTAATCGCCCTGAGTGACCCACATGACCGCCAGCCTGGCTCGCATCCTGATCGTCGAGGACGATCGCACCCTGGCCGCCCAGCTCGGCGAGCTGCTGCGCGGTCAGGGTTACGCCACCAGCGCCTGTCATCTGGGCGAGGCGGGCCTGGAGACGGCGCTGCGTGAGTCGCCGGATCTGCTGTTGCTCGACGTGATGCTGCCGGACGTCAATGGCTTTTCCGTGCTGCGGCGCCTGCGCGAGCAACAGCAGACTCCGGTGATCATGCTCACCGCATGCGGGGCTGAGGAGGAGCGCATTCGCGGCCTGCGCCATGGTGCCGACGATTACCTGCCCAAGCCTTTCAACATCACCGAACTGCAATTGCGCATCGACGCCGTGTTGCGCCGCACGCGCCCGCAGGAGAGTGCGCGCGGCGGCCAGGCGCAACAGTTGCAGGTCGACGAACTGCAACTGGACCGCCACGCCCAGCAGGCGCGGGTCGCAGGCTGCGACCTGGCGCTGACGCCACTGCAGTTCCGCCTGCTCTGGTTGCTGGTCAGCCATCGCGGTGAGGCGCTGAGCAAACCCTACCTGTACCGCATGGCGCTGGAGCGCGAGTACAGCCAGTACGACCGCAGCCTGGACATGCACGTCAGCCGTATCCGTCGCCGTCTGGGCGAGGCCGGCCTGGGCGCCGACCGGCTGCAGACCCTGCACGGCCGTGGTTACGCCTTCACATGAACCGGCGCCTGTTCTGGAAGCTGTGCCTGGTCATCGGTCTGGGCAGCGTGCTGCTGTTCTGGATCATCGCCCGCGTCGCCTGGCAGACCGAGGAGCGCATGAGCTTCATCGACGCCGAACATCAGCGCACCCTGCGCCACTACGGCGAGCAGGCCGAGGCGATGTACCGCGCTGGCGATCATGAAGCCCTGGCGCGCTGGCTCACTACCCTGCAGCAGCAGGAGCAGACCTGGGCGGCAGTGGTCGAGTCCGAGGTGCGACCGTTGGCCGGCAGCGTGCTCAACGAGCGCTTCTACGAGGGCTTCGGCCTGGGCCGCGACGTGAGCTGGAAGATTCACCTGTACTTCCAGGAAAACCCCATCATGGATCTGCCGTTCGCCGACGGCCGGACCCATTTCCTGATCATCCTGCCGCAGCGCATGCGCCCCGGCCTCAACTGGCATTACGCCAAGCTGTTGCTGCAACTGGTGGTGCCACTGGTGTTGATGCTGATCGTCTGCCTGGTGCTCTACCGCCACCTGATGCAGCCGCTCGGTCGCCTGGAACAGGCCACCCGGCAGTTCAGTGACGGCCGCCTGGACGTGCGCGTGCGTTCGCTGCTGGGCTCGCGCAATGACGAGCTGGCGCGCCTGGCGGAGACCTTCGACGCCATGGCCGCGCGCACCGGGCAACTGATCATCGATCAGCGTCAGCGCCTGGCGGACATGTCCCACGAGCTGCGCACGCCGCTGACGCGCATCGAGATGGCGGTGAGCCTGGCCGAGCAAGGCAGCGACCGGGTCGGCCTGCTCGAACGCATCCGCGAGGACTGCGCCGGCATGCGTCGCCTGGTCGAGGACGCGCTGACCCTGAGCTGGCTGGAAAACGAACGACCCGAGCTGCGCGACGAGAGCCTGGACCTGTCCGAGCTGCTCGACAGCATCCTCGACGATGCTCGCTTCGAGTACCCGGACCGGCAGATTCTCTGCCAGATGCCCGACAGCGCGCCGCTGCATGGCAGCAGTAATCGGGCGTTGGGCCAGGCCATCGAGAACGTGGTGCGCAATGCGCTCGACCACACCCCGGCGGGCGGCCAGATCGAGGTCAGCCTGGCCGAGGAGGATGGCGCCTGGCTGCTGCGGGTCGCCGATCAGGGCCCGGGCGTTGCCGAGCAATGGCTGGAGCGCATCTTCCAGCCGTTCTTTCGCGGCGGCAGCGAGCGCGCCGGTTTCGGCCTCGGCCTGGCGTTGGCACAGCGCCAGGTCAGCGCCACTGGTGGCAGCATTCGGGCGAGCAATCGCGCCGGTGGCGGTTTGCTCATGGACATCCGCCTGCCGCGCACGGCGGTGTAACAGTTGTAAAAGTGGTTCCCTGCCTGGGTGCTTGTGATGAGAATTCGCAAATGCGAAATATTCACATCTTTCCTGGGGAGGATCGATCATGCCGCACTGCCCTTATCGCCTGAGTCTGCTCGGCGCCATAACCTTTGCCAGCCTGCTCGCCGCGCAGGCGCACGGCGCCGATACCGCGCTGGAGTTGCAGGCGCAGGAGATCACCGCCGCCGCCATCGACCGCAACGAGAGCGTCGAGGCCGAGCAACTGCAGCGTTACCAGGCCAGCGACCTGCAGGAAGTGTTCGAGTCCAATCCCGAGGTGTCCGTGGCCGGCGGCCCCGGCGTGGCGCAGAAGCTCTACCTGCGCGGCCTGGAGGACACCCTGCTGAACATCAGCATCGACGGCGCCAGCCAGCCGGGGCAGACCTTCCACCATACGGGCCGCATCGGCATCGAGCCGGAACTGCTCAAACGCGCCGAAGTCCAGGCCGGCACCGGCGATGCGACAGCCGGGCCGGGCGCGCTGGGCGGCGCGATCCGCTTCGTCACCAAGGACCCGGACGACTTGCTGCGCGATGGCGAGCAGCTCGGTGCGCTGCTCAAGACCGGCTACTTCAGCAATGGCGAGGGCTACAAGAGCAGCGCCAGTGTGTTCGGCCGTTTCAACGAGAACTGGTCGGCGCTGGCCATGACCACCTACCAGGATCAGAACGACTTTGAAGACGGCAACAACGATGATGTGCTCGGCACTGCATCGCGGCAGAAACTCGGCTTCGCCAAGCTGGTGGGCAAGCTGACTGAGGAGCAGACCCTGCGCCTGAGCTACGAGAAGCGCATTGATGAAGGCGAGCGCAGCCAGCGCCCGCAGTGGATCCCGAGCAGCTTCAATCGCCTGTATCCGCTGAGCACCGAACGCGAGACCTGGACGCTCAACTACGCCTGGCAGCCCGTGAACAACGACCTGCTGGATGTCGAGCTGACCACCTATCACACCACCAACGAGCTGGAGCAGGACGGCCGCTTCGGTCTGTACTTCGGCGATACCCGCAGCACGGGGTTCGACCTGCGCAACACCAGCCGTATCGGCGCGCATCAGCTGACCTATGGCGTCGACTTGCGTGATGATCGCACCACCCTTGGTCCAGAGGGTGACCGCGAGCTGGATCACGAAGACGGCGAAGTGCTCGGTGTCTACCTGCAGGACCGCTACCAGATCACCTCGCGTCTGCAGCTCGACGCCGGCCTGCGCTACGACCGCTACAAGCTCGACGACCGCGACAAGCAGAACTTCACCGAGGAAGGCATCAGCCCCAACCTGGGGTTGCGTTACCAGCTGACTCCCGAACTGGCTGTTTTCGCCGGCCAGGCGCGGGCGCTGCGCGGGCCGCAGGTGCGTGATGCCTTCAAGCTCGATGTATCCGGCAACGACCCGGACCTGAAAGCCGAGAAGGCGCGTACCGACGAGGTCGGCTTCGACTACCGCGACGGTGGCTGGGAGCTGAGCGGCAAGGCCTACGTCACCCGGATCAAGGATGCCATCGCCGACCCCATCGGCCGGCCCAATCTGTATGAGAACGTCGGTGACCTGAAGAGCAAGGGTGTGCTGCTCAGCACCGCCTACCACTGGCAGCAGCTCAGCCTGGGGCTGAGCTACCACCGCAATGAGGCGCGTCTGGATGGCGAGCGTCTCAACGTCTACGAATACAACGGTTTGGGCACCAGCCTCGGCGACACCTGGACCGCCTTTGCCGACTACCGTGCCAGCGACAATCTCAACCTCGGCTGGCAGGGTCGCTTCGTGCGCGGCATCGACACCCTGCACACCGGTGTCGGCGATGTCTCCAAGCCAGGCTACGGCGTGCACGACCTGTATGCCGAATGGCAGGCCGTGCCTGAGAGCCTGACGGTGACCCTGACGCTGAAGAACCTGCTGGACAAGCAGTACCTGGATCACGCCAGCAACGAGGACTTCGAGCACATTCCGGACTACGAGGGTATCCGTGGCTCCTACGAGCCAGGCCGTGAGCTGCGTCTGGGCCTGGCATGGCGAATCTGATGGGGCGAGCAATTGCTGCAGTGATGCTGGGGTTGGCGTTGCTGGCCCCGGTACAGGCGCAGGTGCTGATCGATCTGGCCGGGCGTGAGGTGCAGGTGCCCGAGCGCGTCGAGCGCATCGTGTTGGGCGAGGGCCGTCTGTTGCCGGTGCTGGCCATTCTTGAAGGCGAGCAGTTGCTGGAGCGCCTGGTGGGCATGCCTGCCGATCTGGCGCTGGTCGATCCCGGCAGCGCGCGGCAATACCAGCAGGCCTTTCCCGAGTTGGCCAAGGTGCCGCGCATTGGCCAGGGCGCGGCCGATACTTTCAGCCTGGAGCAGGTACTGACGCTGCGCCCTGATCTGGCCATTTTCAGCCTGTCCGGGCATGGCCCGGACAGCACGCAGGGCAGGCTGATCGAGCAACTGCAGCGCGCCGGAGTGGCGGTGCTGTTCGTTGATTTCCGCGAGCAGCCATTGTTGAACACGCCGCGCAGCATGGCCCTGCTCGGCCAGGCGCTGGGTCGTGAGGTGCGTGCCGCAGCCTTCAACGCGGCGCATGCCGAGGCGCTGGCTACGGTGCGTGAACGCTTGCCACAAGGCGCCGCGCCCAAGGTGTTTCTGCACAGCCGCGCCGGCCTTGGCGAGGGCTGCTGCGAAAGCATGGCGCGCGGCATGTTCGCCGATCTGTTGGCCGAGGCCGGCGGCGACAATATCGCCCGCGAGCGTCTGCCCGGCCATGCCGGCACCCTCAGCCTGGAGCTGCTGCTCAGCCAGCCGCCCGAACTGTACATCGCCAGCGCCGTGGGCTCGGCCGACAGCCTGGCTGAGGACGCGCCCTATATCGCCCTGGGGCCGGGCGTGACGGCGGATGCGGCGCAGGCCTCGCTCAGGCACCTGCTCGGACGCGGCGTCCTGCAGCATCTGGGCGCCGTACGCGAGGGCAGGGCGCATGCCATCTGGCATGGCTTCTACAACAGTCCGTTCAACGTGGTGGCGGTGCAGGTGTTCGCCAAGTGGCTGTATCCCGAAGCCTTTGTCGATCTCGATCCGCAGCGCACCCTGGAACACTTCTACCGTGAGTTCCAGCCGGTGACGCTGGACGGCCAGTACTGGATCAGCTTGTGAGTGCGCAGCAGGCGTTGCGCATCGGCTACCGGCGAACCTTGTTGCGGCGCTGGGCTTGCCTGGGCGTGCTGGCGGCGTTGCTGCTGGCCAGTTTCATCGCCGATCTGGCCACCGGCCCGGCTGGCCTGAGCTGGTGGGATGTGGCGCATGGCTTGTTGCAGCCGCAGCATCTGGACGCCGCGCAGGCGGTGATCATTTTAGAGATTCGCGTGCCCTACGCGCTGATGGCGCTGGTGGTGGGCGCCAGCCTGGGCCTGGCTGGCGCGGAGATGCAGACGGCGCTGAACAACCCCCTGGCCAGCCCTTTCACGCTTGGCGTCGGCGCGGCGGCGACGCTCGGTGCTGCGCTGGTGATCCTGCTGCGGCCCAATCTGGGCGGGCTCGGCGCCGACCTGCTGCTGCCGCTGGCGGCCTTCGTCTGCGCCTTCATCTCCTGCCTGCTATTGCTCATGGTGGCGCGGGTGCTGGGGGAGGCGCTGCATACCCTGGTGCTATTCGGTATCGCCCTGTTGTTCGGGATCAATGCGCTGGTCGGGTTGCTGCAGTTTCTCGCCGATGCCGATGCGCTGCAGCAGATTGTGTTCTGGACCCTCGGCAGCCTGGCGCGTGCCGATCTGCAGCGTGTGGGGTTGGTGACTGCGGTGCTTGCCGTGTGCCTGACGCTGGCGCTGCGTCAGGCCTGGGCGATGACCAGCCTGCGCGGCGGTGAGGAACAGGCGCGTAGCCTGGGCATTCGCGTCGGCCGCCTGCGCACCTTCGTGCTGTTGCGGGTCAGCCTGCTGACCGGCGTGGCCACGGCATTCGTCGGCGAGGTCGGCTTTATCGGCCTGGTCGGGCCGCACGTGGCGCGCCTGTTGCTGGGCGAGGATCACCGCTTCTATCTGCCCGGTAGTGCGCTGGCCGGTGCCTTGCTGTTGTCGCTGGCATCCCTGGCCAGCCGTGCGCTGCTGCCCGGGGTGATCCTGCCGGTGGGGCTGGTCACTGCCGTGATCGGAGTGCCGCTGTTCATTGGTTTGATCCTGGCGCGGGGGCGCAGCTTATGAGCCTGCAGATCGAGGGGCTGGGGCTGAGCTATGGCGCGCGCAGCATCTTGCAGGATCTGAGCCTGCCTGCCATGGAAGCCGGCAGCCTGGTTGGCCTGCTCGGCCCGAACGGCGTCGGAAAATCGTCGCTGTTGCGCGCCATTGCCGGTTTGCAGGCGTGCCAGGGAAAAGCGCGGTTGGGTGATTCGACGCTGAGCGGTGTGCCGCCCTGGCGCCAGCAGGTGCAGGTGGCCTACCTGCCGCAGCAATTGCCACAGGCGGTGTCGCTGCTGGCGTATGAGAGTTTGCTGGCGGCGGCGCGGGCGCGTTGTCCGCAGCTTGCTTCGCACGAGCTGACGGTACGGGTCGAAACGATTCTTCAGCGCCTGGGCATCGAGCATCTGGCCTTGCAGCGCATGGATCGCCTGTCCGGCGGGCAGCGGCAACTGCTTGGCCTGGCGCAGGCGCTGGTCGGCGAGCCGCAACTGTTGTTGCTCGACGAGCCCACCAGCGCGCTCGATCTGCACTGGCAACTGCGCGTGCTCGACTGCGTCGCCGAGCGTTGCCGCACGGAGCGCACCATCGCTCTGGTGGCTTGCCATGACCTCAATCTGGCGCTGCGGTTCTGCAGTCACCTGCTGTTGCTGGCGCCGGACGGGGCTTACCGTTTCGGCGCTCCCGCCGAGGTGCTGGATGCGCAATGGCTGCGCCGCGCCTACGCCATCGAAGCACGTATCGAACGCTGCTCGCTCGGCCAGCCGCTGGTGCTGGCCGATAGTCCTCTGCTCAAGGAAGTCTCACCTCATGCCCAATAGCCATAGCCGTTTTCCCAGCAGCCAGGCGCCACGCCTGCTTGGCCGCCTGTGCAAGCACTTTTCGCACAAGATCGAGGCGCGCTGGAGCGAGCACGAAGGCCTGCTGCGTTTCTCCATCGGCGAGTGCGTGCTGCAGGCCGATGACGAGGCCTTGCAGCTGACCTGCACCGCGCCGAGTGCGGCCGAACTCGACGAGTTGCAGGAGCTGCTCAGGCGCCATCTGCAGGGCTTCGCCCAGGTGGACGAACTGGTGCTGCAATGGCACTGAAACACAGCTGCGCCAAACTGGCTGAAAGCCCCGCCTGTTCAGCATTTTAGGACGTTTTGTGTGATATCCGGAACGAGATGAAATTAGGAAGAATTTCCGGTTGATCTGAGGGACGCATGGTCTTAAAGTCCGCGCCCGAACGTCCATGCTGGAAACGATCCATCCGGCTCAAGTACTGACGACGAGAGGTTGCCGGCCGGCGAATGGTCGGTACCGGTGATGCTCGGCGACATGCCTTGGGAAGTAGGCGAACCAAAGTGGGGAAACTGTCAGACGTTCAGGCCTGTGTTAAGCGCGGCCAGCCCCGACACGTAGCGGAACCTGTAAGCGGTTCTGCTGCCCGAATCAATGTGTTCCCGGTTTTGCCATTGGAGTCCCCAGCATGTCGATCAAGGTCGAAGACTACTACGCACCCGCCACTTTCCAGCGCATGAAGGCGTTCGCCGATCAGCACGAAACCCCGTTCGTGGTGATCGACCGGCAGATCATCTGTGACGCCTACGATCAACTGGGCAACTGCTTCCCGTTCGCCAAGATCTACTACGCGGTCAAGGCCAACCCGGCCAGCGAGATCATCGAGTTGCTGCGCGACAAGGGCTCGAGCTTCGACATCGCCTCGATCTACGAGCTGGACAAGGTCATGGCCACCGGCGTTGGCCCGGAGCGCATCAGCTACGGCAACACCATCAAGAAATCCCGCGATATCCGTTACTTCTTCGACAAGGGCGTGCGCCTGTTCGCCACCGATTCCGAAGCCGACCTGCGCAACATCGCCAAGGCTGCGCCGGGCTCGAAGATCTACGTGCGCATTCTCACCGAAGGCTCCACCAGCGCCGACTGGCCGCTCTCGCGCAAGTTCGGCTGCCAGCCGGACATGGCCCTGGACCTGCTGATCCTGGCCAAGCAACTGGGCCTGGTGCCCTACGGCATCTCCTTCCATGTCGGCAGCCAACAGCGCGATATCGACGTCTGGGACGCCGCGATCGCCAAGGTCAAGGTGATCTTCGAGCGCCTCAAGGAAGAAGACGGCATCACCCTGCAGATGATCAACATGGGCGGCGGTTTCCCGGCCAACTACATCCAGCGTACCAATGACCTGGAAACCTACGCCGAGGAAATCACCCGCTTCCTCAAGGAAGACTTCGGCGACGAACTGCCGGAAATCATCCTCGAGCCGGGCCGCTCGCTGATCGCCAACGCTGGCGTGCTGGTCTCGGAAGTGGTGCTGGTGGCGCGCAAGTCGCGTACTGCGGTCGAGCGCTGGGTCTATGCCGACGTGGGCAAGTTCAGCGGCCTGATCGAAACCATGGACGAAGCCATCAAGTTCCCCATCTGGACCGAGAAGAAGGGCGAGATGGAAGAGGTGGTGATCGCCGGGCCGACCTGCGACAGCGCCGACATCATGTACGAGAACTACAAGTACGGCCTGCCGCTCAACCTGGCCAGCGGCGACCGCCTGTACTGGCTGTCCACCGGTGCCTACACCACCAGCTACAGCGCGGTGGAGTTCAATGGCTTCCCGCCGCTGAAGTCCTACTACCTGTAAGGCGCCGCACCCTCAGGTTGCTACCGTAGCCTGGAGACCATGCCGCGTAGGGCGCGCCGTGCGCACCGCACTGATAGTGCAGGTGCGCGCAACGCACCCTACGGGTGACAGGCCCGCGCTGCCGCGTGATGAACGCCCACCTCGTGTGGGCGTTTTGCTTTTTGCGCTTGTGGTCAGAATTCGACCACTGCCGACAGCCACAGGCGACGACCTTCTTCCATCACGCCAGTGGTGGACTGGGTGCTCTGGATATAGTCCGTCCCGTAGGCCGTGCCATTGGCCGCCCCGCTATTGGCGTAAGTGGTGTAGGCCTTGCCCTTGACGAAGTCCTTGTCGAGCAGGTTGTAGATAGCGGCGTTGAGCGTGACGTTTTCCGAGGCTTTGAACGAGCCACCCAGGTGGAACAAGGTATAGGCCTTGGTGTTCTTGCCCAGCGTGTCGTAGATCGACTGGTTGGTGGAGTAGCTGCCATTGGCGTTGGCCAGATTTTCGTACCTGGAGGTAAATCGGGCACGTTCACCTCGGTACTCGCTCTTGAGCCAGAGGTTGAGGCGGTCAGTGGTCTGCCAGGCGAGCTTGGCATTGGCCAGGTGCTCGGGAGTATTGGTCAGCGGTTCGCCCTTGTTGTCGCCGCTTTTCTGTTCGCTGTCGGTGTAGGTGTAATTGCCTGAAAGTGTCCAGGCCGGCGCGAAGTTCCAGCTTGCAGCGAGTTCAAGGCCCTGGGTCACGGCTTCGTCGATGTTGATCTGCTGGGCGCAGGTGCCACCGGTGTTGCCAGCGCACAGCGGGTCTGCGACCGGGTCGCCGGTGGCGATCTTGTCCTTGAACTTGTTGTGGAACAGGGTGGCGTTGGCATTGAAGCCGGCCAGGCTGTCGAAGTACACGCCGAACTCGGTGCTGGTGGTGGTTTCGGGTTCCAGGTCCGGGTTGCCGATGGTGATGATGGTGCCCTGGCCGGTTACACCGTTGATGCCGCTGTGCAGGTCGTTCAGATCCGGCGTGCGATAGCCACGGCTGATGCCGCCCTTGAGCGTCCAGTTGTCGGTTGTGTTCCATACCAGATAGGCGCGCGGGCTGACGTGGCCGCCGAAGGCTTCGTGGTCGTCATAGCGAGCGCCCAGTGTCAGCGCCAGATCATCCCGCAGGCGCCACTCGTCCTCGGCGAAGAGTGCCCAGGTTTTCTGCTCGAAATCATCCAGCGCGATGCCGTCGGTCATTTCGGCTTTCCACCACTGGCCACCGAGCGTGGCAATGTGCGATTCGCCAATTGGCGCCACGAGTTTGCTGTCGAAAACCAGATTGGTGGTTTCCAGATCGCGGTCGTCACCGATGAGCGTGCCCGGGATGCCGGAGCTGTTGCCGATCACATTGCCCGGAATGGTGCGGCCGATGGTTTCGGTACGGTTGTGCATCAGGCTGGAATCCAGAGTGCCGAAGCCCAGTCGTGCGCTGTGGGTCAGGGCAATCTGTTCGCGCTCGAAGCGTAGCTCGTCGGCATAGCCGTTGGCGGTGGTGGCGCTGGCCGTGCAGTTGCGGTTCAAGCCATCCAGACTGCCGAGCTGGCACTCGTCGTTGTTGTACTTCTGGCGGCTGCGCTCGATGTCCAGACCGAAGTCGTGATTCTCGTGCGGGGTGAGCGTCAGGCGTGCGCCCAGATTGTTGGTACCGCCATCGACCGGAGATGGGCCGCGCTTGCTGACATCAACGCCATTGCCGTAGCTCAGGTCGGACTCTTCACGATTGAACAGGCTGCCTCGTATCTGCAGGCCGAGCAGGTCGTCTACCAGCGGACCACTGGCATAGACGCTGGTGCTGCGGGTATCGCCGAAATCGCGATGTTCCTGATAGGTGTAATCCTGGGTCAACGAGCCGGTCCACTGCTTGCCGACCTTGCGGGTGATGATGTTGATCACGCCACCCATGGCGTCGGAACCATAAAGGGTCGACATGGGCCCACGAATCACTTCGATACGCTCGATGGCGGACAGCGGCGGCATGAAGCTGGTGGACGTCTCGTTGAAACCGTTGGGCGTGACGTTGCCGGCGGCGTTCTGCCGGCGGCCGTCGATCAGGATCAGGCTGTATTGGCTGGGCATGCCACGGATGCTGATGTTCAGCCCACCGGTTTTTCCGGTGCCCTGGCCGATGTCGATACCCTCGACGTCACCCAGCGCTTGGGCCAGGTTGTTGTAGCGCTTCTGCTGCAACTCCTCGCGGCTGATCACGCTGATGCTGGCGGGGGCTTCGGTGATCTTCTGTTCGAAGCCGGAGGCACTGACGACCACATCGCCCAGGGCGATAGGCTCGTTGGCCTGGGCGCCGAAACTGGCGGCCAGCGCAATGGCGCTGGCCAAGGCGGTGCGGGAATTGAGGGCGGACATCGATCTACTCCTGGCAGTAAGAGGGTGCAGTCGGAACGGTGCAGATGGCCGGGATGATAGTGATTTGCATATAAGGTTCAATTGCGAATGATACTGATGGACAGGGTGTCCGGCTGGAAAGGCCGTGGTGGTTGGCCTGCAGGCAAGTGTAAATTTTGTAAATGCGACTGATTCTCGAATGTGGCGCGGGCTTTACGCAGGCTTTCCAGGCGCTCTAAGCTGCCGGCATGAACCCCATTCTCCTGAACTGCGACATGGGCGAGGGCTTCGGCGCCTGGCGCATGGGCGACGATGCTCTGGCCATGCCGCTGATCGATCAGGCCAATCTGGCTTGCGGCTTCCATGCCGGCGATCCGCTGATCATGGCGCGCAGCGTCGAGCTGGCCGTGGCGCATGGCGTGAGCATTGGCGCGCATCCTTCCTATCCGGATCTGCAAGGCTTTGGTCGGCGTCATCTGCAGTGCTCGCCGGAGGAAGTCCGCGCACTGGTGCTGTATCAGGTGGGGGCACTGGATGGCTTTTGCCGAGCGGCTGGTTGCCAGTTGGCCTACGTCAAGCCACATGGCGCGCTGTACAACGATCTGGTGCGTGATGATGCGTTGCTGACGGCGGTACTCGATGCCTGTGCCAGCTATCGCAAGGGCCTGCCGCTGATGGTGCTGGCGCTGGCAGACAATGATCGGGAGCTGCGCCTGGCCGACGAAGCCGATGTACCGCTCATGTTCGAGGCATTCGCCGACCGCGCCTACTTGTCAGATGGCCAACTGGCGCCACGCCGGCTCAGTGACGCGGTGCATCAGGATCCAGAGCGCATCCTCGGCCAGGCGCTGGCCATCGCCAGCGGCGATTCTTTCGCCGATATCGACGGCAAACCGCTGCGGTTGCGGGCTGACAGTCTGTGCGTGCATGGCGACAACCCCCAGTCGCTGGCGGTGCTGCGCCGTTTGCGCGCCCGGCTGGATGCGCTGTGAGGGATCAGTTGGGCTGCCAGTCCAGGGTCAGCGCCTCCTGCCAGGCAAAGCGCTCGAAGTGGCTGCCGACGACGCCCTCCAGGCGTTGCAGGTCTTCACTGCTGGCGCTTTCAACCCGCAGACGCAAGCCCTGGTGTTCTGCCTGCAAGGTCGCCAGGCCGGCGCCGAACTCGATATTGCCCTGCTGCTCGTCGAAGCTGACCGGAATCTTGTGTGCGAAGTGCTTGCACAGACGGCTGATATAGCGCGCGGGGGTGTCGGTCGCGACGAAGGCGCTGCTGCTGAATAGGGTCATGCAAAATCCTCTTGGGCTACGTGTGTCCTGGCGCCTGCCGCATTGCGGCAGGCGTCGGCGAGGCTCAGTACGCCAGGGTGAAGCGCTGACGGATGTGCTGCGGTTGCTCGACTTCGTCCAGCAGTGCTACGGCCAGGTCGGCCACCGAAATGCTACCCGGCTCTTCGCCGTTCATCAGCAACTCGTCACGACCCAGGCGGAACTTGCCGGTGCGTGGGCCTGGGACGAGCAGGGCGGCTGGCGAGAGAAAGGTCCACTCCAGCTCCGACTCTTCACACAGCATGTTCAGCGCCTGGCGTGCACCTTCGGCGCCTTCCCTGTACTCGGCCGGAAAGTCCGGGGTGTCGATCAGTTGCATGCCGGGGGCGACGTACAGACTGCCGGCACCGCCGACCATCAGCAGGCGTTTGACGCCGGCCTGCTTGCTCGCCGCGACGATCGAGCGGCTGCCGGCGATGAATTGTTCGCGAATGTCCGCCACGCCCCAGCCCGGGTTGAATGCGCTGATCACCGCGTCGTGGCCCTGTAGCTGCTGAGCCAGCGCGGCGTTGTCGTGGACGTCCGCCTGAACGACGGTGAGTTGCGGGTGTGCGCTCAGTTTTTGCGGATGGCGTACCAGCGCGGTGACCTGATGACCGCGGCCCAGTGCCTCTTGCAGCAGCGGTGCGCCGGTATAACCCGTGGCGCCAATCAGTGCGATTTTCATGGGGGTAATCTCGAGCAGTGAAGGTGAACACATGATCGCTGCTGGATAAACACCGGAAAAAGTGGCCTGATGCACTTGGATAATTAAGCAGGGCTTCACAATGCAGCAGCTCAAACGCATGGCGTTGTTCGCCATGGTGGTGGAACGGGGATCGATGGTGGCGGCTGCCGAAGCCATGGGCATGACGGCTTCGGCGGTCAGTCAGCAGATTCGCCGGCTGGAGGAAGCCACTGGCGTCACGCTGCTGCACCGCACCACGCGCAAGCTGACCCTGACCGAGGCGGGCGCGCAGTTCTATGAAAGCTGCCGACAGATAGTCGAACTGGCCGAGCAAGCCGGGCAGCGCCTGGCCGAGCAGCGTGATGCGCCGGTGGGCGAGTTGCGTGTGGCTGCTCCGGCCGGGTTTTCCGGGCCGCTGCTGAGCGAAGCGCTGGCGCCGTTGCTCAGCGCTCATCCGGGGTTGAGCCTGAGCCTGTTCTTTCATGATGAGCAGATCGACCTGATCGAGTCGCGTATCGATCTCGCCATCCGTGTCGGCCGCCAGGAGGACTCCAGCCTGGTGGCCCGTCACGTGACCGACTGGCGCATGATCCTGTGCGCCGCTCCGGCCTACCTGGCTCGCGCCGGTTTACCAGTCGAGCCGACGCAATTGCTCAAGCTCGACTGGATCGGCCTGCATCTGGAGCGCAGCCATCACCTGACCTTGCATGGCCCCGCTGAAGTGCAGCGGCGCCTGCGGCTGGAGACGCGCATCTGCTGCAATAACATCCTGGCTGCGCGTCAGTTCACTCTGGCAGGTATGGGCGTGTCGCTGCAGCCGGAGCCGGAAGTCCGTGAACTGCTGGCTCGCGGCGAGCTGTTGCCGCTGCTGCCGGATTGGCAACTCGAACCCATCGGCCTGTATATCGTCACGCCACGACGCGATGCCCAACCGGCCAAGGTACGCTATGCCATCGAGGCGCTCAGGCGTCATCTGGTCAGTGCCTGAGCGCTGGGAGTCGGCATCTGCCCCGCGCTGTGAGAGGATGGCCTCTGAACGTCCCGCCCCTGGCCAAAAAGGACCCGTGATCCACACCGATGAAGACGCCCAAACGTATTGAACCCCTGGTCGAAGATGGCCTGGTGGACGAGGTGCTGCGACCGCTGATGAGCGGCAAGGAAGCAGCGGTTTATGTGGTGCGCTGCGGCGATGAGCTGCGCTGCGCCAAGGTCTACAAGGAAGCCAACAAACGCAGTTTTCGCCAGGCTTCCGAGTATCAGGAGGGCCGTAAGGTACGTGGCAGCCGGCAGGCGCGGGCCATGGCCAAGGGCAGCAAGTACGGGCGCAAGGAGCAGGAGCAGGCCTGGCAGAACGCCGAGGTGGCGGCGCTGTTTCGCCTGGCCAGTGCCGGTGTGCGGGTGCCCAAGCCTTATGACTTTCTCGATGGTGTGCTGCTGATGGAGCTGGTGGGCGACGGCGAGGGTGATGTTGCGCCGCGGCTCAATGACGTCGATCTGCATCCGGATGATGCGCGTGAATTTCACGCTTTCATGATCCAGGAAATCGTCAAGATGCTCTGCGCGGGCCTGGTGCATGGCGACCTGTCGGAGTTCAATGTGCTGCTCGGCCCCGAGGGACCGGTGATCATCGATCTGCCGCAGGCCGTGGACGCTGCCGCCAACAACCATGCCTTCAGCATGCTCGAGCGCGATGTGCGCAACATGGCCGAGTACTTCGGCCAGTTCGCCCCCGAGCTCAGGTACACCAAGTACGCCAAGGAAATGTGGGCGCTTTACGAGGCCGGAAAACTGCAGCCCGATACGCAGCTGACCGGCGAGTTCGCCGAACCGGAAGACGCCGCCGATATCGATGCAGTGATGCGCGAGATCAAGGCCGCGTTGGCTGAGGAAGCGAAGAAGCAGGCCCTGCTCAACGCTGACGACGAACCCAAGGACGCCGAACCCATACCGCCCTGGATGCGCTGAGGCAATGTTCGAGGCGCAATCTGCTGCGGGTGCAGGAGCCGGCTTGCTGGCGATGGTGTTTACGCTTAGCAATCGCCCGCAAGCGGGCTCCTACAGAACCGTAGCCCGGATGAAATCCGGGGCGTTTTCGCAGCCTCCCCCGGATTGCATCCGGGCTACAAGGTCCCTCCGTGCGCGCATTTCGATGCGCCGCAGCTCACGCCCTCCTCGATCCCCTTCAATATCGGGCAGTCCGGCCGGTCGTTACCCTGGCAACCGTTCGCCAACTCCACCAGCGTATCGCGCAACGCGCTCATCTCGGCGATCTTGCGCGACAGCGTGGCGATATGTTCCTCGGCCAGCGCCTTCACATCGGCACTGGCGCGCTGCTTGTCCTGCCACAGGGCCAGCAGCTTGCCGACTTCCTCCAGAGAAAAGCCCAGATCCCGCGCCCGCTTGATGAACGCTAGGCGGTGCAGGTCGGTCGGGCTGTACTGCCGATAGCCACTCTCCGAGCGCCCTGCATGGGGCAGCAGGTCGATGGACTCGTAGTAGCGAATCATCTTGGCGCTCAGGCCGGTGTGCCTGGCGGCTTGGCCGATGTTCATCGCATTTGATCTCCCTTCGGCTTCCATCGATTGAGCAGCAGCGCGTTGCTCACCACGCTGACGCTGGACAGGGCCATGGCGGCGCCGGCGAACATCGGGTTGAGCAGGCCGGCCGCAGCCAGGGGAATGCCGATCAGGTTATAGATGAAGGCCCAGAACAGGTTCTGGCGGATCTTGGCGTAGGTGCGCCGGCTGATATCCAGCGCGGCTGGCACCAGGCGCGGGTCGCCGCGCATCAGGGTGATGCCGGCGGCATGCATGGCGGCATCGGTGCCACCACCCATGGCGATGCCGACGTCCGCTGCGGCCAGCGCCGGTGCGTCGTTGATGCCGTCGCCGACCATGGCCACGGTGCCATGCTGGCGCAGTTCACCGATCAGCCGTGCCTTGTCCGCCGGCAGCACCTGGGCGTGCGGTTCGTCGATGCCCAGCACGCTGGCCACCGCCGCCACGCTGCCTTGATTATCGCCACTGATCAGGTGGCTGGTGATGCCCTGTTCGCGCAGCTCGGCGATGGCGTCGGCGGCGCCTTCCTTGAGTTGATCACCGAAGGCCAGCAGGCCGAGCAGGCGTGGCCTGCTGCCGGTTTCGATCAGCCAGGACAGCGTGCGGCCTTCGGCTTCCCAGCTTTGCGCCGATGTGCCCAGCGCGCCGGCCTGTAACTGGTTTTCCTCCAGCAGGCGGCTGCTGCCCAGTTGCAGGCTGCGACCCTCGACATCACCGGCGATGCCGCGGCCTGCCAGCGCTCGGCTGTCGCTCAGTGCCGGCAGGGCGATGTGCTGCTCTGCGCAGCGCTGCAGCACGGCCTTGGCAAGCGGGTGTTCGCTGCCCTGTTGCAGAGCGCCGGCCAGGCGCAGCAGTTCTTCTCCGCTGGCTTCGCCCAGACCGATATGGACGATGCGCGGCTTGCCTTCGGTGAGGGTGCCGGTCTTGTCGAAGGCGATGTGCTGCACGGCATGGGCCACTTCCAGCGCTTCGGCGTCCTTGATCAGGATGCCGTGGCGCGCGGCGACGCCGGTGCCGGCCATGATCGCGGTCGGCGTGGCCAAGCCCAGCGCGCAGGGGCAGGCAATCACCAGCACGGCGACGGCGTTGAGCAGGGCGTTTTCCAGCGCTGCGCCAAACGCCAGCCAGCCCAGCAGCGTGGCCAGGGCGATCAGCAGTACCGAAGGGACGAATACCTGGCTGACCTTGTCCACCAGCTTCTGAATCGGCGCCTTGGCAGCCTGGGCGTCTTCCACCAGGCGGATGATCCGTGACAGCACGGTTTCGGCACCGAGGGCAGTGGTTTCCACCAGCAGGCGACCTTCACCGTTGATGGCACCGGCCGTCACCTTGTCGCCCGGCTGCTTGGCCACCGGCAGGCTTTCACCACTGATCAGCGCTTCGTCGGCATGGCTGTTGCCCTCCAGCACCTGGCCGTCGACCGGGAAGCGTTCGCCGGGCTTGACCAGAATCCGGTCACCCAGTGCCAGCGCGTCGATGCCGACACGCTCTTCACGTCCATCGATCAGGCGCACCGCGTGATCCGGGCGCAATGCCTGCAAGGCGCGAATGGCACCGGCGGTCTGGCGCTTGGCGCGGCTTTCCAGGTACTTGCCGAGCAGGATCAGGCTGATGATCACCGCCGAGGCCTCGAAGTACAGGTGCGGCATCTGCCCGGCTGGCGTCACGGCCCATTGGTACAGGCTCAGGCCATAACCGGCGCTGGTGCCGATGGCCACCAGTTGATCCATGTTGCCGGCACGGGCTTTCAGCGCCTGCCAGGCGGCGCGGTAAAAACGCGCACCGAAGATGAACTGCACGGGCGTGGCGAGCAGGAACTGCGCCCAGGCTGGCAGCATCCAGTGCAGACCGAAGGGTTCGACCAGCATCGGCACTAGCAGTGGCAGGGTCAGGGCGATGGCCGCCAGCAAGGTCAGGCGTTCCCGCTGCAAGCGGCGCTGCGCCTGATCCGCAGCCGGGCGCTCGTCCAACAGGCTGGCCTTGTAGCCGGCGGCGGCTAGGGCCTTCAACGCCTGCTGCGGATCGAAGCCGGCGAGCACCTGCAGGCGCGCCTTCTCGTCGGCGAGATTGACGGCGACCTGGCTGATGCCCGGCAGTTTGCCCAGGGCGCGCTCGATGCGGCCGACGCAACTGGCGCAGGTCATGCCTTCGATGCTCAGCTCCAGAGGCTGGCTGGGCACGCTGTAACCGGCGCCCTCGATGGTGGTGATCAGCTGCGACAGGCTATCGGCAGGCGCTTCGATGCGCGCCTGCTCGCTGGCCAGGTTGACGCTGACGCGGCTTACCTGCGGCAGCTTGCGCAGGGCGCGCTCGACACGGCCGGCACAACTGGCGCAGGTCATGCCCTGGATGGGCAGGTCGAAGGTGGTCATGGTGATGCTCCCTGTAACGTCGTGGCTACAGGATCAACCTTGCCCCCATGGCAAGGTCAAGTCTTCAGTTCAGCGTCGGCGCGGCATGCAGTCGCAGGCCATCGCTGCCCATGGCGATGCGGTAGCGGCGCACTTCGCCGGCCTGCAGTTGCAGCGACTGACCGGCGAGCTGGTTGATACCGTCCTGACAGGGGCCGGTGCCGGTCAGGCCGAGGCGCAACGAGACCTTGCCGGGCGGCAGGTTGAAGGACACCGACTGGCCCTGATGCAGGCGTGCGGCCATCTGGTCATGCAGATACAGCGCGACCTCACAGGTGGTGGCCACTTCAAGGCGTTCGCGCGAGACGATCAGCACCGCGTAGCCTTCGCCCTGAGTGGTCGAGGGCAGCGGTGCCAGGGGTTCGGCCTGAGCCAGAGGCGCCATCAGCAGGGCAAGGGCAGAGCAGAGCAGGCGCATGGCGAGGGTCCTCATGCAGAAAGCGGAGCGGGTGACATGCAGCAAGGGCTTGACCTTGCCACCGTGGCAAGGTCGAGACTACACCCATCAACCACCGATTCAAGGAGTCAGTCATGCAGCAATTCAAGGTTAGCGGAATGTCCTGTGGGCACTGCGTGCGGGCCGTCACCCAGGCGATCCAGGCGCTGGAGCAGACGGCCAGGGTCGAGGTCGATCTGGCTGCGGGCCTGGTGCGGGTCGAGGCCAGCCTGGATGCCGCACAGATACAGACAGCGATTCGCGACGAGGGCTACGAGGTTGTGCCCGCGTAGTCCTCGCGCCTGCTAGGGCCACTGCCGCAGCAGGCCGCGAAAGCAGCTGTCGATCATCGCCGGGGTATCGGTCTGGGCGTCGAACAGGTTGGGATCGCGCAGCCAGTCACTGAACAGGCCGACGAGCAGCGCGTGCAGCGTGCGCGAGGCCAGGCGCGGGGTGATGCCTGGCTGCAGGTACGGTTGCACGGTCGACAGCGCGAACTGCTGTTCGCACAGGTCGATGAACTGATTGACGAAGGTCTCGTGACGCTCCTCGGCCTCGCGCAGTTCCTCGGTGAACTCGCAGCGGCGCAACAGCACGGTGAGGATGCGCCGACGCTGTTCGTCGAGCACCAGATTGGCCATGGCTTCTATGCACAGATCGCGCAGCAACTGCAGCGATGACAGGCCATCGACCGCCGCCAGTTGCTGGGCCAGTGGCTCCAGCGGCAGGCGAACCTGGTTGAGCATCTCGTGGAACAGGTGCGCCTTGTTCTGGAAGTGCCAATAAACCGCGCCGCGCGTAACTCCGGCATGTCTGGCGATATGCTCGAGGCTGGTATGGGCGACCCCGCGCTCGAGGAACAACTGTTCCGCGGCAGCGAGGATGGCGCAGCGGGTTTTCTCCGCATCTTCTTTGGTTCTACGCATGGCGATCCGGTTAATTGGAACTAGGCTCAGATTGTGCCGAGTTTACCGATTTTGCCCCGCCTGCTGGTGGCGGGCTTGGATGTCCTGCTTTCGCCCCGTGTCTAGCCAAGGAGAGGAATGCCTCATGCCCTTCGTTCGTCTGGTCGGTATCTGCCTGCCCTTCAGCCTGGTCCTGCTGGCCCCGAGCGTGCAGGCCGCCGATGCGCCACCGACTGCGGTGACGGTCGAGCAGGTCAAGGCCGGCGAACTGCCCATCGTGCTGGAGTATCCGGCGCGAACCGCCGGTTACCGCGAGGTGCAGGTCAGGGCCCAGGTCGGCGGCATCCTGCAGGAGCGCACCTATCAGGAGGGTAGTCGGGTGCAGAAGGATCAGGTGCTGTTTCGCATCGATCCGCGCCCCTATGAAGCTGCCCTGGCCCGTGCCAAGGGTGCCCTGGCGCAGGAGCAGGCGCGTTTCCGGCAGACCGATCGCGACCTCAAGCGCATCCGTGAACTGCAGAAGAAAGGCTTCGCCAGCGAGAGCGAGCTGGACAACGCCATCTCCAACTTCGAGCAGAGCAAGGCCAATATCGAGGCGGCCCAGGCCGAGGTGCAGTCGCGTCAGATCGACCTCGACTACACCACGGTCAAGGCGCCGATCACCGGCATCACCAGCAAGGAAAGCGTCTCCGAAGGCAGCCTGATCGTCGCCGGCGATCCCAGTGCCAGCCTGCTGACGCAGATCACCCAGCTCGACCCGATCTTCGTCAACTTCGCCTACCCGGACGCCGAGGCCGAGCGCCTGCGCCGCGAACTGTCCGAAGGCAGTCTGGTGCCGCCGACCAGCGGCAAACTCAGCGTGGAAGTGCATTTCGGTGACGGCTCGGTCTACCCGACGGCGGGCGAGGTGGATTTCACCGACAGCCTGATCGACCGCGGCACCGGCACCGTCAGCGCCCGTGGCGTGGTGCCGAACCCCGAGCAGAAGCTGTTGCCCGGGCAGTTCGTGCGCGTGCAGGTCATGGGGCTGACCCGCCCCAACGCCATCACCGTACCGGAGCGTGCCGTCGCTCAGGGGCCGCGTGGCACCTTCGTCTACGTGGTGGACGAACAGAGCGTCGCGCGCATGCGCCAGGTCACCATGGGCGATACGGCCGGCGGCCGCTGGGTGATTCTGGCCGGCGTCAGCGATGGTCAGCGGGTGATAGTCGACGGCCTGGCCAAGGTGCGACCGGACAGCCCGGTCAAGGTCGAGGAGGCGAAGGCAGCCACGCCAGCCAGCCCGGCGCAGGAGTAACGGCCATGATCTCGCGCTTCTTCATCGACCGTCCGGTATTCGCCACCGTCATCTCCATCGTCATCGTGCTCGCCGGCCTGGCTGCGATGCGCGCGTTGCCCATTGCCCAGTACCCGGAAATCCTGCCGCCGCAGGTGTCGGTCAGCGCCTCTTACCCTGGTGCCAGTTCGCAGGTCATCGCCGAAACCGTGGCGGCGCCGCTGGAACAGCAGATCAATGGCGTCGAGAACATGATCTACCAGCTGTCCAACTCCTCCAGCAGCGGGGCGATGAGCCTGACGGTGTACTTCGAGGTTGGCACCGACCCGGACCAGGCCACCATCAACGTCAACAACAAGGTGCAGGCGGCACTGGCCAAGCTGCCGGAAGAGGTGCGCCGCCAGGGCGTGAAGGTGGAGAAGAAGTCCTCCGACATCCTCCAGGTGATCACCCTCTACTCGCCGGATGATTCGCGTGACCCGATCTTCATCAGCAACTACGCGCTGATCAACGTCATCGACGAACTCAAGCGCCTCAAGGGCGTTGGCGACGCCAGCCAGTTCGGCTCCAAGGACTATTCCATGCGCATCTGGCTGCGCCCGGACAAGCTGGCGCAGTACAACCTCACGCCCACCGATGTGGTCAACGCCATCCGCGAGCAGAACTCGCAGTTCGCTGCCGGCAGCTTCGGCCAGCAGCCGCTGAAGGAACCGCAGGACTTCACTTATACCGTCACCACGCAAGGACGTTTCACCGACCCGCAGGAGTTCGAGAGCGTCATCCTGCGTACCGACGACACCGGTGCCAGCTTGCTGCTCAAGGACGTGGCGCGGGTCGAGCTGGGGGCGCAGGACTACTCGCTGGTCACCACCCTCAATGGCCAGCAGAACGCCGCCTTCGGTATCTATCTGCAGCCCGGCGCCAACGCCCTGGACACCGCCGAGGCGGTCGAGCGCACCATGCAGCGCCTGTCCAAGCGCTTCCCCGAAGGCATCGCCTACAAGATCCCCTACGACACCACCAAGTTCGTCCAGGTCTCGATCACCGAGGTGATCCACACCTTCTTCGAGGCGCTGGTGCTGGTGGTGCTGGTGGTGTTCATCTTCCTGCAGAACTGGCGCGCCACGCTGATTCCGGTGCTGGCCATTCCGGTGTCGCTGGTGGGCACGTTCGCCGGCATGTACATGCTGGGCTTCTCCATCAACCTGCTGACGCTGTTCGGCATGGTGCTGGCCATCGGCATCGTGGTGGACGATGCCATCGTGGTGATCGAGAACGTCGAACGGGTAATGCGAACCGAAAACCTGAACGCGCGCGAGGCCTCGATCAAGGCGATGGAGGAGGTCACCGGGCCGATCATCGCCATCGTCCTGGTGCTCTGCGCGGTGTTCGTGCCGGTGGGCTTCCTCGGCGGCCTGGCGGGGCAGATGTACAAGCAGTTCGCGATCACCATCGCGGTGTCGGTGGTGATTTCCGGCATCGTTGCGCTGACCCTTTCCCCCGCGCTGTGCGCGCTGCTGCTCAAACCCGGCCACCATGAACCGGCAGCGCCGTTTCGCGCCTTCAACCGCTTCTTCGACAAGGCCACCGAGGGCTACGGCGCCGGGGTGCGCTTCTTCCTCAAGCGTTCGCTGGTCGGCTTGCTGCTGTTCGGCGGCATGATCGCGCTGATCATGCTGCTGTTCTCGCGGGTGCCCGGCTCGCTGGTGCCCGATGAGGATCAGGGCTATGTGATCAACGCCTACTACCTGCCGCCAGCCGCTTCGCTCAATCGCACCGAGGCGCTGAGTGGTGCGGTGAGCCAGCAGCTGATGGAGCATCCGGCGGTGCAGGACGTGGTGACCTTCGCCGGTTTCGACGTGCTCACCTTCGGCGTGCGCAGCAACGCCGGGGTGTCCTTCGTGCCGCTCAAGGACTGGAGCGAACGTACGACGCCTGAACTCGATGCGCGCAACCTGACGCGCGAGTTCATGGGCATGGGCGCCGCGCAGAAGGATGGCCTGGTGTTGTCGTTCAACCCACCGCCGATCACCGGCATGAGCACCACCGGCGGTTTCGAATCCTTCATCCAGGATCGCTCCGGCGGCAGCGTCGAGCAGCTCGGCGAGAAGGTCCAGGCCTTCGTCGAGGCCGCCAGCAAGCGGCCGGAGCTGGCCGGCATCCAGAGCACCTTCAGCGCCAACGTGCCGCAGTATTACATCGACCTGGATCGCACCAAGACGCGCGCCCTTGGCGTCAGCGTCAGCGATGTGTTCACCGCCATGCAGGCCACCTTCGGCAGTTACTACGTCAACGACTTCACCCTCTACGGGCGCACCTGGCAGGTCAGCCTGCAGTCAGAGTCGGAGTTCCGCCGCAAGCCGGAAGATCTTGGCCAGGTCTACGTACGCTCCAGCAGCGGCGATCTGGTGCCGCTGTCGACCCTGCTGCGGGTGCGGCGCATCCTCGGGCCGGATTCCTATGATCGCTTCAACGTCTATCCCTCGGCCAAGGTCCTCGGTGGCCCGGCGCCGGGCTACAGCTCCGGGCAGGCGCTGGCGGCGATGCAGGAAGTGGCCGACGAGGTGCTGGGCGAGGACTACAGCCTGGGCTGGATCGGCTCGGCCTATCAAGAACTGGCAACCCAGGGCTCGGGAACCCAGGCCTTCGTCTTCGGCCTGATTCTGGTCTTCCTGATCCTCGCCGCGCAGTACG
This sequence comes from Pseudomonas sp., assembly GCF_048269965.1. Classification (GTDB taxonomy): domain Bacteria; phylum Pseudomonadota; class Gammaproteobacteria; order Pseudomonadales; family Pseudomonadaceae; genus Aquipseudomonas. Next base: position 127,277 of record NZ_JBLWTV010000011.1, read on the forward strand.
AGCGCTGGACGCTGCCGTTGGCGGTGGTCACCGCCGTGCCGTTCGCGGTATTCGGGGCGATCCTCGCGGTGTGGCTGCGCGGTATTCAGAATGACGTGTACTTCCAGGTCGGCCTGGTCACCCTGATCGGTCTGGCGGCGAAGAACGCCATCCTCATCGTCGAGTTCGCCGTGCTGCTGCGCGCCGAAGGCAAGGGCATCTTCGACTCGGCGCTGGAGGCGGCCAAGCTGCGTTTCCGCCCCATCGTGATGACCTCGCTGGCGTTCATTCTCGGTTGCGTGCCGCTGGCCATCAGCTCCGGTGCGGGCTCGGCCAGCCGCCACTCCATCGGCACCGGGGTGATCGGCGGCATGCTCGCGGCGACGCTGCTGGCCACCTTCCTCATCCCGATGTTCTACCTGCTGGTGGAGTCGGCGGCGCAACGGGTGAGCCAGCGCGGCAAGGCCAGGGAAGAACAGCCGCCGCATTGATCAGCGCGAAGCGTCGTTCGGCGATCCGCGCTTTCATCTGCGGCCTGGTCGATGAGATGATTAGCCGGCTAACAATAGTCCGGATTATTCATGAACCTGCGAACCTTGCTGATCCTGGGTGCGCTGAGCGCCTTCGGCCCCCTGGCCATCGATTTCTATCTGCCGAGTTTCCCTACCCTGGCGCAGCAGTTCGGCACGGATGTCGAACATATTCAGCTGTCGCTGGCGGCCTATTTCATCGGTATTGCCACCGGCCAGCTGTTCTACGGACCATTGGCGGATCGCTTCGGTCGCCGCGTGCCGCTGCTGGTCGGGGTGGCGTTGTTCACCGTGGCGTCGCTGGCTTGCGCCCTGGCGCCGAATCTGGAGTGGCTGGTGACGGCGCGCTTCGTCCAGGCCCTCGGCGGCTGCGCCGGCATGGTGATCACCCGCGCGGTAGTGCGCGACCTGTGCGATCCGCTGGCCTCGGCCAAGGTGTTCTCGCAACTGGTGCTGGTGATGGGCCTGGCACCGATTCTCGCGCCCCTGGGTGGCGGGCTGCTGCTCAACACGCTGGGCTGGCCGTGGATCTTCCACTGCCTGGCGATCTTTGCCGGGCTGTGCCTGCTGGCCGTGCTGCTGTGGTTGCCGGAGACGCGCCCGCAGCATCTGCAACCGGCGCCGCTGAGCGGTGCCTTCGGCCAATACCGCGCGCTGCTGGGCAATGCCCCGTTCATGGGCTACAGCCTGGCCGGTGGTGTGGCGATGGCCGGCATGTTCGCCTACATCGCCGGCTCGCCCTTCGTCTTCATCGAACTGTACGCCGTGCCGGCCGAGCACTATGGCTGGCTGTTCGGCAGCAACGCGGCGGGCTTCGTGATCATGGCGCAGGTCAACGCGCGGCTGGTACGCAATGGCGGCCCGGCGCTGTGGCTGCGGCGCATGGTGCTGGTGTACCTGGCCAGTGGCATGTGCCTGCTGGCGTTGGCGCTGTGGCAACCGGCCGAGCTGTGGCCGTTGCTGATTCCGCTGTTCATCTGCGTGGCCAGCCTCGGTTGCGTGCTGCCCAATGCCACGGCCTGCGCCATGGCCGGGCAGGGCCGTCATGCCGGCAGCGCATCCGGGTTGCTGGGCAGCATGCAGTTCAGCGTGGCGGCCAGCGCTTCGGCGTTGGTGGCCTTCCTGCACGATGGTTCGGCCATGCCCATGGCGCTGGTGATCGCCCTGTGCGGCGCTGGCGCCTGCGGCTTCGCCTGGTGGAGCAAGCGCTTCGTGGTCTGATCCGGCGCGTTACAGGCGCGCCGCCTTGAAGGTGTCGCAACGCCCCGGCTGACCGCTCTCGAAACCGCTGCTGAACCAGCGCACGCGCTGCTGCGAGGTGCCATGGGTGAAGGCATCCGGCACCACCTGACCGCGCGACTGCTTCTGCAGGCGGTCATCACCGATGGCGCTGGCTGCGTTCAGTGCTTCTTCCAGGTCGCCGGCCTCCAGCCAGACATGCCGGCGTTGCGCGTGATGCGCCCAGACCCCGGCCAGGCAGTCGGCCTGCAGTTCCTGACGCACCAGCAGGCCGCCGTCGCCCTCGACGCGTTCGCCACGCTGGCGCGCTGCGTTGACCTTGGCCGAGACGCCGAGCAGGGTCTGCACGTGATGGCCGACCTCATGGGCGATCACGTAGGCCTGGGCGAAATCGCCGGCTGCAGAGAAGCGTTGCTCCATCTCGCGGAAAAACGCCATGTCCAGATACACGCGCTGATCACCCGGGCAGTAGAAGGGACCGACTGCCGAGCTGGCGAAACCACAGGCGGAATTGACGCCGTCGGAGAACAGCACCAGTTGCGGATCGCGATACTGCTGGCCGGCCTGCTGGAACAGCTCGCGCCAGGTGTCTTCGGTATCGCCGAGAATCGCGCGGACGAACTCGCTCTGCTCGTCGTTTGCCGGTGGTGCGCTCTGCGTCTGGGCGACCTGTGGTTGGGTCGCCTGGCCGGCAATCTGACCGAGAATCTGCAGCGGGTCCTGGCCCATCAGCAGGCCGACGATGACGATCACCGCCACACCGCCGAGGCTCAGGCCGCCGCCGAGTCGCCTGCCGGAACGGCCGCGCGCATCCACCACGTTGTCACTACGTCTACCGCGTTGCCAGCGCATGGCCGCACTCCCAGGTTGGTTATCGCAGCAGTGTAGCTGCGCGCGCCGACTCAGTTGGCGGGATAGTCGCTCAGCAGCTGATCCTGGCGCGCGCGATCCAGGCCGATGACCTGATAGGCGTCGACACGATCACCATATTCCATGCCCGGTGAGCCCACGGGCATGCCAGGTACGGCAGCGCCGATCAGGTCCACGCGCTCACGCAGTTTGAGAATGTCGGCTGCCGGCACGTGGCCTTCGACGAATTTGCCGTCGATCACGCCGGTGTGGCAGGAAGCCAGGCGAGGCGGAACGCCGAGTCGCTGTTTGACGGCGACCATGTCGGCCTCGACATGGTCGTTGACGGTGAAACCATTGTCCTGCAGATGGCTGATCCAGGCCTTGCAGCAGCCACAATTGGCATCGCGGTGCACATCGATGGTCAGTGGCTCGCTGGCGTGAGCGAGGCTGGTGAAGAGGCAGAGGGCGAGCAGGGAACGACGCATGGCAAGGCTCCAGATAATCGAGTGTTGAGCATAGCGCCGGCATGACGACTGCCCAAGCCATTGCGACTATGCGTCGCGACCCGTGGCGGCCTATGCTGGCGGCAGTCACCCATTGCCTGGAACCTGCCGATGCTGTTCGCCCGAATCGTCCTGTTGATCCAGATCGCTGCCTTGCTCGTGCTGGGGCTGGCCTACTTCATCCGTCCCGAGGAAATGGCCAGTTTCAGCGGCGCACTGCTGATGGGCAATGCGGCGTTGACCGAAGTGCGCGCCTATTACGGCGGGCTGCAACTGGGGCTGGCGGCTTACCTGGCGATGGCGCTGCTGCGCCTGGATCTGCTGCGCCCGGCGCTGCTTCTGCTGGTGCTGCTGTACAGCGTGCTGGCGCTGGCGCGTGCTGCCGGGCTGTGGCTGGACGGTGGTGCGCAGCAGACCTTCAACCTCTATGCGCTGCTGCTCGAAGTGGTGTCGGCCGGGCTGGCCTGGTGGGCGTTGCGCGGTCTCTAGTGCGAGAGACGTGGGTCACGATACGGCACGGCACGCTTGCTGTAGGGGACACTTGGCAAGAGAATGCGCGGTGCAACATTCCGTGAACAAGGACATTTGATATGGACATCGTTATGGGCCTGATCGGCCTTGGCCTGATTGCCTTCTTTGCATTCAACGCCACCCGCTTCTTTGGCGGGCATCTCTCGGGGCGCATGAATCTTCAGGATCTGCGCCTGCATGGCAAATCCCATCGTACCTTGCAGCAGACCGAGCGTGACAGCCTGGCCGAGTTCGCCAAAGGGCTTGGCTATCTGGGCAGCATGGCGCCTTCATACGAACCGCTGACTGACGATGTTTATCGTTTGAAAGGCGAGGGCAAAGTCGTTCGCTACAGCATGAGCGGCGCCAATTCTGAAACCACCACGATCGATGGGGTTCCCGTCGAGATTCCCTACACGCTGCGCGAGGTTCTGCTGGCTCAGGATAACGAGGCAGAGGTGGTGCTCGCCAAAGGTCACGCGCTGGTGCTATCGCTCAATGGCTACGCCATTGCCCTGGTGGATAGCACGCAACCAGCAACCTGAATTTCAGCGCCTTTCCAGCAACACACCCGCTTCCATATGGTGTGTGTAGGGGAACTGGTCGAACAGCGCGCTGCGCGTCACCCGGTGGGTGTCGCTCAGCTGGGCGATGTTGGCCGCCAGGGTCTCCGGGTTGCAGGAGATGTACAGGATGCGCTCGAAGCGCCGGGTCAGCTCGCAGGTGTCCGGGTCCATGCCGGCGCGCGGCGGGTCGACGAAGACACTGCCAAACTCATAACTCTTGAGGTCGATGCCGGCCAGGCGGCGGAACGGGCGCACCTCGTTCAACGCCTGGGTCAGCTCCTCGGCGGACAGGCGCACCAGCTCGACGTTGTCCACGCCATTGCCTTGCAGGTTGGCCAGGGCGGCGCCCACCGAGGTCTTGCTGATCTCGGTCGCCAGCACCTTGCGCACACGGGTGGCCAGCGGCAGGGTGAAGTTGCCGTTGCCGCAGTAAAGCTCCAGCAGATCGTCGTTACGCTCGCCGAGCACGTCATAGGCCCAGCCCAGCATCTTCTCGCAGACTCGGCCATTGGGCTGGGTGAAGGCGCCTTCGGGCTGGCGATAGCGGAAATGGCGTCCGGCCACGCTCAGTTCTTCTTCGACGTAGTCGCGGCCGATCACCAGACGCTGGCCACGGGAGCGACCGACCAGGCTGACATTCAGCTCGGCGGCCAGGCGTTCGGCCTCGGCTTGCCAGGCGTCGTCCAGCGGGCGGTGGTAGGCCAGGGTGATCAGCGCATCGCCGGCCAGGGTGGTGAGAAATTCCACCTGGAACAGTTTGAACGACAGCGCCTCGCTGGCCTGCCAGGCGGCGCGCAGGCGCGGCATCAGTGCGTTGATGCGCAGGCTGGCGATGGGGAAATCGTCGAGCAGGATCGGCGTGTGCTTGTCGCCCGGTGCGAACATCGCGTAGTGGCGCTGGCCGTCTTCACGCCACAGGCGGAACTCGGCGCGCATGCGGTAGTGCTCGCGCGGCGAGTCGAATACCGCAGGCTCCGGCGCGCCGAAGGGCGCCAGCAGTTCGACCAGGCGGGCCTTCTTCTCGGCGAGTTGGGCGTCGTAGGTGGCGGGGTCGAATGCGGGGCGGCTCATCGGTCACTCATGGGGCAGGAAAACGGGGCGCCATTGTAGCGACTCCGTTGCCGATGTGCCGTTGTCGTCGATCATTGGTGGCGCGGGACGCAGAGCGTCCGGGGGAGGCGTTCCCACGCGGAGCGTGGGAACGATCATGAGAGTATCCAGGGCACGGCGTAGGACGTACTTGCAAAGCGGCCGCGTAGGGTGGGCTTCAGCCCACCACTGGTGGCTCGGGACGCAGAGCGTCCAGGGGAGGCGTTCCCACGCGGAGCGTGGGAACGATCATGATCATCCAGCTTGTGCGCTGATCAGGCGAAGTAAGCCAGCTTGATGACGAACAGGGCCGAGAGCACCCACATCGCCGGGCTCAGCTCGCGCCAGCGCCCGGCCAGTACCTTGACTGCGGTCCAGGCGATGAAGCCGAAGGCGATGCCGTTGGCGATGGAGAAGGTCAGCGGCATGGCCAGGGCGGCGACCACCACCGGCGCGGCGACGGTCAGGTCGTCCCAGTCGATCTGGGCCAGGCTGCTCATCATCAGTACGGCGACGAACAGCAGCGCTGGCGCGGTGGCGTAGGCCGGAACGGCGCCAGCCAGCGGGGCGAAGAACAGGGCCAGGAGGAACAGCGCAGCCACCACGCAGGCGGTCAGGCCGGTACGCCCGCCGGCGCTGATGCCGGCGGCGGATTCGATGTAGCTGGTGGTGGTGCTGGTGCCCAGCGCGGCGCCGGCCATGGTCGCGGTGCTGTCGGCCAGCAGGGCACGGCCAAGGCGCGGCATCTTGCCGTCCTTGTCCAGCAGGTTGGCCTTCTGCGCGACGCCGACCAGCGTGCCGGAGGTGTCGAACAGGTCGACGAAGAGGAAGGCGAAGATCACGCTGATCAGGCCAATATCCAGCGCACCGGCAATGTCCAGTTGCAGCAGGGTCGGCAGCAGCGACGGTGGCATCGACACCACGCCTTGCAGCTCGGACAGGCCGAGGGCAATGGACAGCCCGGTGACCAGCAGGATGCCGATCATCACTGCACCGGTAACCTTGCGATAGGCCAGTGCGGCGATGACGAAGAAGCCCAGGCAGGCCAGCAGTGCGCCACCCTTGCTCATGTCGCCGAGGCCGACCAGAGTGGCCGGATGATCGACCACGATACCGGCGTTCTTCAGTGCGATGATCGCCAGGAACAGGCCGATACCGGCGGCAATGCCGGCGCGCAGCGCCAACGGGATGCTGTTGATGATCCACTCGCGGATCTTGAAGATCGACAGCAGGAAGAAGATCGCGCCGGAGAGGAACACCGCGCCCAGAGCGGTCTGCCAGCTGTAGCCCATGGTCATCACCACGGTGTAGGTGAAGAAGGCGTTGAGGCCCATGCCGGGCGCCAGGGCGATCGGGTAGTTGGCCAGCAGGCCCATGATCAGCGAGCCGATGGCGCCAGCCAGGCAGGTGGCGACGAACACCGCGCCGTGGTCCATGCCGGTCTTGGCCAGCATTTCCGGGTTGACGAAGAGAATGTAGGCCATGGTCAGGAAGGTGGTGATCCCGGCCAGTATCTCGGTGCGCACCGTGGTGTTGTGGGCTTTGAGTTGGAACAGTCTTTCCAGCATGGTGGCTCCCCGAGGCGCGAGCGCGCCGAAATTGATCTGCACAAAGCAAAGCACATTCGTCCGTGCAGGCCGGAAAATTGCTCGATCTGGCAAAAGCCGCGCATCATACCAGCAAGGTTTTGCCGGGTGAATTTATGGTCTGCCGTGTCTTTTTATGACCAGGTGGACAGTTTCATTTTCTGCCTCAAGGAGTGGTGAGATGAGCAAGCGAGCACTGATTGCAGTCGCCGACGGCGTCGAAGATCTCGAATGCGTGACCTTGATCGACGTGCTGCGCCGCGCCGATATCGAGGTACTGGTAGCGAGTATCGAAGAACGCAGGATGATCACCTGCGCCCGTGGCACCCGCCTGACCGCCGACGTCATGCTGGTGGACGTGCTGGCGCAGGATTTCGACCTGATCGTCCTGCCCGGTGGCATGCCGGGTGCGCAGCATCTGGCTGACTTCGAACCACTGGCCGAGCGCGTACGCAAGCAGGCCAGGGCGGGCGAGCTGTTCGCCGCGATCTGCGCCGCGCCCGCCTTGGCGCTGCAGCGCTACGGGGTGCTCAGGCAGCGGCGCATGACCTGCTACCCGGCATTCAGTGATCGACTGAGCGGCTGCACGTTCGTCGATGAGGCGGTAGTGGTCGATGGCAACTGCATCACCAGCCAGGGGCCGGGAACGGCATTGGCGTTTGCCCTGACCCTGGTGGAGCAGTTGGTCGGGCGCGGCACGCGCACCGAGGTGGCCAAGGCGATGCTGGTGTAGAGGGCGCGGCCCTGAATCTGTAGCCCGGATGAAATCCGGGGCGCTGGGGATCATGTTCCCCGGATTGCATCCGGGCTACGCAAAGCGCCGTCCAAGACGCGTGGGCTAAAGCGGATCGCCGCCCGACCCACCCGAGCTGAAGCGCCCGCACGGGCTACGTCTCCCGGCTTTCCTGTTCCAGCAACCGCCGTTTGCGCTGCAGTCCCCAGCGGTAGCCGCTGAGGCTGCCATTGCTGGCCACCACGCGATGACAGGGCAGCAGCAGGCCGATGGCGTTGCTGGCGCAGGCCCGGGCAATCGCCCGCGGGTGACTGTGCAACTGCCCGGCCAGCTCGGCATAGCTGCGGGTCTCGCCTCTGGGGATGCTCTGCAGCGCCTGCCAGACGCGCTGTTGAAAGGCCGTACCACGAATGTCCAGAGGCAGATGAGCGGCACGCTCCGGCTCCTGCAATTGCGCCAGCACTTGCTGCAGCCAGTGGCGCAGACCCTGTTCATCTTCTTCGAGCCGGGCAGCGGCGAAGCGCTGTTGCAGCTCATCACGTAGCGCTGCCGGCTCGTCGCCGAACAACAAGGCGCAAACGCCCTTGTCGCTGGTGGCCAGTAGCACCTGCCCGAGCGGGCAGGGGGCGATGCTGTAGCGCAGGCGTTCACCGGCGCCACGCTGACGGCGCTGCGCAGGACTCATGGCCTGGGGCTGTTCATACAGCGCGCGGGTCCCGGAATAGCCGGCAGCCAGGGCGGCATCGAGCACGCTATCCGCTGCGCCCAGTTGCGCCTCCAGGCGCTGGCGCCGTTGGGCCGCCGCCCAGGCATTGGGCGTCATCCCGGTGCGCGCCTTGAAGGCACGGGCCAGGTGCGATGGCGACAGGCCGATGCGGGCTGCCAGCTGCGGCAGCGTCAGGCGTTGCTCGCCATTCAGGAGCGCGCAGGCGGCCGCCACCAGCGTGTCGAGTTGCTGCGCCGGACTCTGCCCCTGCGGTGAGCAGCGCTTGCACGGGCGAAAGCCGGCTGCCTCGGCACTGGCGGCATCGGCATGGAAGCTGACGTTGTCGCGTCGTGGCCGCCGCGCAGGGCAGTTCGGCCGACAATAGATACCGGTGCTGCGCACGGTGAAAACGAAGCGTCCGTCGAACGTCTCATCACGTTCGCAAACGGCCTGCCAACAGCGTTCCTGGTCGAGCATGACGCAGCCCTTGTGCTAGCGATCTTGCTGACGATTGTCGACTGCGTTCGCCGCTCTGCCAATCCGCATTGCACTTTCAAAGCCTTGCCGAGGTCATTTGTATGACGGCGTGAGCGCAACTTCAGCTCAGCGCCTTTAATGATGATGGATAAGGCAGGTGCCAACGGAGATCGCCATGCGCGGGATGCTCGACAGGCTGGAGCAAGAGCTGATTCTGGTTGTGGACGATGCAGTCGATGCGCGCCAGCGCCTCGGCGCGCTGTTGGTCGACCGCTATCAGGTGCGGCTGGTTGGCAGCAAGGAGGCGCTCCACGCCGCCAGGTCGCGGCCGCAGCCAGACCTGATTCTGCTGGGCTGGCAGGACGATTACGCGCTCTGTCGCGGGCTCAGAACCGATCCGCAGACCTGTCATATCCCGCTGATCCTGGTCACCGGTCGCAGCGATGCCGCCGACGAGCAGTTGGGCTTCGACCTTGGCGCCGCCGACTACATAACCAAACCGGTCAGCGCGCCCATCGTGCTCGCGCGCGTTCGCGCGCAGTTGCAGGTCAAGGCGGCCACCGATTACCTGCGTGACAAGAGCGAGTATCTGGAACTCGAGGTCAAGCGTCGCACGCGCGATATCCAGAACCTGCAGGATGTCACTATCGAGGCCATGGCCAGCGTTGCCGTCATGCGTGACAACCCGAGCAGTCGTCGCCTGGAACGTATCGAGCGCTACATGACCTGCCTGACCGCTGCACTCGCGCGGCAGCAGCCGGGCTTGTCGGCGTCTCTGAGCGAGGAGCGCATCGCCCAACTGGGCAAGTCGGCCATGTTGCATGTGATCGACCGGCTGACCCTGCCGGATCGCATACTGCTCAGCCATGGCGAGCCGGATGAAAATGACCTGCGCCTGCTGAGCGAGGGGGTGATCGCCGGGCGGGATGCGTTGCAGCGAGCCGAGCGCAAGCTGGGCAGCGTCACCGATTTTCTTTCCGATGCCAAAGACATCGTCTACGGCCAGCATGAGCGTTGGGACGGCAAAGGCTATCCGCAGGGGTTGTCAGGCGAGCAGATTCCGCTTTCGGCGCGTCTGATGGCACTGGTGGGCCACTTCGAAGAGCTGAGCTGCCGGCATCCTTACTTGCCGCCCATCAGCCCGGCGCAGGCGGTGGCGCAGATCAGCGCGGCCAGCGGCACGCGCTTCGACCCCATGGTGGTGCTGGCCTTCGTCGAAGCCACGACGGAGTTCCTGCATATCGCCGAAACCCTGGCTGACGACGCCGCTGCGGTCGGCGTGGAGTTGCAGCGGCTGGAGGACTCGCTGGCAGAAAACATCGAGTTGACGCTGCCGCCGACGCCATGACGCGGCGCCGGTGGGACCGGCAGCCGGCATTTGACTTGTAGGGTGCGCCGTGCGCACCGCGAGAGTCTACCGCGCGGCGCGACATGGTAGGGAGCTAGTCGACGATCCGCTCCACATGATGGCAGGCCACCTGCCGCGCATCGATCAGACGCAGCTCCGGGCGCTCGCCACGGCAGCGCTCGTCGGCATGTGGGCAGCGCTTGTGGAAGGCGCAGCCGGACGGCGGGTTCAGCGGATTGGGCAACTCACCGCTGATCTTCATCCTTGGCTTGTCCGGGGCCGGATTAATCGCCGGCGTCGCCGACAGCAGGGCGCGGGTGTAGGGATGCAGCGGGCGGGCGTAGAGCGCTTCGGCCGGGCCCATCTCCACCGGGCGGCCGAGGTACATCACCAGCACGTCGTCAGCGACATGACGCACCACGGCGAGGTTGTGCGAGATGAACACGTAGCCGGTCTGGTACTGCTCCTGCAGATCCATGAACAGGTTGAGCACCTGGGCCTGGATCGACACGTCCAGCGCCGAGGTCGGTTCGTCCGCCACCAGCACCTTGGGCTGCAGCATCATGGCGCGGGCCAGGGCGATGCGCTGGCGCTGGCCGCCGGAGAACATGTGCGGGTAGCGTTGATAGTGCTCCGGGCGCAGCCCCACCTGCTGCATCATCGCCTGCACCTTCTCACGGCGCTCGGCGCGCGACAGGTGGGTGTTGATCAGCAGCGGCTCGGCCAACTGATCACCGATCTTCTGGCGCGGATTGAGCGAGGCGTAGGGGTTCTGGAACACCATCTGCACGTCGCGGCGCAGCTGTTTGCGCTCGGCATGGCTGGCGCCGGTCACTTCGTGCCCGGCGATCTGCAGGCTACCGGAACTGGGCTCTTCGATCAGGGTCAGGGCGCGGGCCAGGGTGGACTTGCCGCAGCCGGACTCGCCAACCACCGCCAGGGTCTTGCCGGCCTGCAGGCTGAAGGACACGCCGTTGAGCGCCTGCACCAAGGCTGCCGGTTTGAACAGGCCACGGGACACGCTGTAGTGACGGGTCAGCTCACGGGCTTGCAGTACGGTGCTCATCAGGCCACCTCCGTCGTGGGTACGAGAGGAAAGAAGCAGCGCGCGGCGCCTCGCTCGTGTGCGTCCAGCGTCGGGCGCTCGTCGCGGCAACGTGGCTGCACGTAGGGACAGCGCGGTGACAGCAGGCAGCCCTGTGGGCGGTCATAGCGGCCGGGGACGATGCCGGGCAGGGTCGCCAGGCGACGGGCGCCGGCGCTGTGTTCGGGAATGGCCTTGAGCAACGCTTCGGTGTAGGGATGGCTGGGGGCGTCGAACAGGGCCGGCACCTGGCCCAGTTCCACTGCTTGCCCGGCGTACATCACGCAGACGCGCTGGGCGGTTTCGGCCACCACGGCGAGGTCGTGGGTGATCAGCACCAGGGCCATGCCCTGGTCGCGCTGCAGATCCAGCAGCAGCTCCATGATCTGCGCCTGGATGGTCACGTCCAGCGCAGTGGTGGGTTCATCGGCGATCAGCAGCTTGGGTTCGGCGGCAATCGCCATGGCGATTGCCACGCGCTGGCTCATGCCGCCGGAGAGCTGATGCGGGTAGGCATCGAGGCGACTGGCGGCGCCGGGTATCTCGACCCTTTCGAGCAGTTCCAGGGCGCGAGCACGCGCCGCTTTGCCTTTCAGGCCGAGGTGCTGGCTCAGCACTTCCTCGATCTGGAAGCCCACGGTGTAGCTGGGGTTGAGCGCTGTCATCGGGTCCTGGAAGACCATGGACAGGTCCTTGCCGACGATACGCCGACGCTGCCGGCCCTTCAGGCGCAGCATGTCGACGTTGTCGAACTGCATGCAATCGGCCTGGACGATGCCGGGCGCGTCGATCAGCCCCATCAGCGCCATCATGGTCACCGACTTGCCGGAGCCGGACTCGCCGACGATGGCCAGCACTTCACCCTTTTCCACGCTGAGGTCGAGCCCGTCGACCACCGGCACGGCGTCGGCCGCGCCAAAGCGCACCGACAGGTTGCGGATATCCAGCAGGCTCATCGGGCGCCCTCCGTGTGTAGTGAGGGCGACGCTTCTCCCGTCCACCGCCGTGCGTTGATGGTGGATGAAAAGAGCGTCATCCACCCTACGCAGCTACCGGGCCGTGCAGTAGGGTGCGCCATGCGCACCGAGATCATCTTGTGCATATGGGCCTCCTCAGATAGCGTTCTTCAGTTTCGGGTCGAGGGCGTCGCGCAGGCCGTCGCCCATCAGGTTGATCGCCAGCACGCTGAGCAGAATCGCCAGACCCGGCAGGCTCACGACCCACCAGGCGCGTTCGATGTAGTCGCGCGCCGACGCCAGCATGGTGCCCCACTCGGGGGTCGGCGGTTGCACGCCGAGCCCCAGAAAGCCCAGCGCGGCGGCGTCGAGAATCGCCGAGGAAAAGCTCAGGGTGGCCTGCACGATCAGCGGCGCCATGCAGTTGGGCAGCACGGTGACGAACATCAGCCGTGGCAGGCTGGCGCCGGCCAGTTGCGCAGCGGTGACGTAGTCGCGGTTCAGCTCGCCCATCACGGCCGCGCGAGTCAGGCGTACGTAGGAAGGCAGCGAGACGATGGCGATGGCGAAAATGGTGTTGATCAGGCCTGGGCCGAGGATCGCGACGATGGCCACCGCCAGTAGCAGCGACGGCAGCGCCAGCATGATGTCCATCAGGCGCATGATGCCGGGGCCGAGCAGGCGCGGGAAGAAACCGGCGACCAGACCCAGCAGGATGCCGGGAATCAGTGACAGCACCACCGAAGCCAGGCCGATCAGCAGCGACAGGCGTGCTCCGTGGATCAGACGCGAGAGCAGGTCGCGGCCCAGCTCGTCGGTGCCGAGCAGGAAGCGCCACTGACCCCCGTCCAGCCAGACCGGCGGGGTGAGCAGGAAATCGCGGTACTGCTCGCTGGGATGATGCGGCGCGACCCAGGGCGCGAACAGCGCACAGAACACCATCAGCAGCATGAAGGCCAGGCCCGCGACGGCGCCCTTGTTGTGACTGAAGGCTTGCCAGAACTCTTTCAGTGGCGAGGGGTAGAGCAGGCTCTGGTCGAGGCTGGTGGAGGTGCTCATGGGCGTACCTCGCGTAGGGTGGATGACGCTTTTTTCATCCACCGTGCAGAGGCAGCGGTGGACGGGTGAAGCGTCGTCCACCCTACGCAATCTTTATGGTTCTTCATCGCGCCGTCCCTATTTCTGATGGCGAATACGTGGATTGGCCAGGCCATAGAGGATGTCCACGGTGAAGTTGACCAGGATCACCAGGCAGGCGATCAGCAGGATGCCGTTCTGCACCACCGGGTAGTCGCGGGCGCCGATGGCTTCGATCAGCCATTTGCCGATACCTGGCCAGGAGAAGATGGTTTCGGTCAGCACGGCGCCGGCGAGCAGGGCGCCGACCTGCAGGCCGAACACGGTCAGCACCGGGATCAGCGCATTGCGCAGGCCGTGCACGAAGACCACGCGCGTCGGCGACAGGCCCTTGGCCCGCGCGGTGCGGACGTAGTCCTCGCGCAGCACTTCGAGCATGGCCGAGCGGGTCATCCGTGCGATCACCGCCAGCGGAATGGTGCCGAGCACGATGGCCGGCAGGATCAGGTGGTGCAGGGCGTCGACGAAGGCTCCTTGTTCGTCACTCAGCAGCGTGTCGATCAGCATGAAGCCGGTGACCGGCGGGATGTCGTAGAGCAGGTCGATGCGCCCGGACACCGGCGTCCAGCCCAGCCCCACCGAGAAGAACATGATCAGCAGCAAGCCCCACCAGAAGATCGGCATCGAATAGCCGGTCAGCGAGATGCCCATCACGCCATGGTCGAACAGCGAACCGCGCTTGAGTGCTGCGATGACCCCGGCGATCAGGCCCAACGTGCCGGCGAACAGCAGGGCGGCCAATGCCAGTTCGACGGTGGCGGGAAACAGAGTGAGGAACTCTTTCCATACGCTTTCGCGCGAGCGCAGCGATTCGCCGAGGTTGCCGCTGGCGAGCTGGCCGATGTAGTCGAAATATTGCGCATATAGTGGCTTGTTCAGCCCCAGGCGCTCCATGGCCTGAGCGTGCATTTCCGGATCGACGCGGCGTTCGCCCATCATCACTTCCACCGGGTCACCGGGGATCAGGCGAATCAACGCGAAGGTCAGCAGGGTGACGCCGAAGAAGGTGGGGATCAGCAAGCCCAGGCGGCGTGCAATGAAGCTCAGCATGGCGGTGGGTAACTCCTAATCAGAACGGTATCGAGCCGCCTGGAATTCTGACGATTCCTTCGTGCACGTTGCAGGTTAGCTGTTCGACCATGACGTGACCCGGGCGTTTGCCCGGGGCGTCGTTCGAGGGTGCTGGCACAGCCGGCTGTCAGTCGTTGCTGACACCGACGAAGCTGTTGCGCCCGAAGGGGCTGATCTGGAAGCCTTTGACGCTGGTGCGCATCGGTTGGTAGACCGTGGAGTGAGCGATCGGCGTGATTGGCACTTCGCGCTTGAGAACCACCTGGGCCTGACGATACAGCTCGCTGCGTTGTTCCTGATCGGTGATGCGCTTGGCGGCGACCACCAGCTTGTCGTATTCGCTGTCGCACCACTTGGAGAAGTTGTTGCCGTCCACCGAGGCGCAGCCGTACAGGGTGCCGAGCCAGTTGTCCGGGTCACCGTTGTCGCCGGTCCAGCCGATCAGCATGGCGTCGTGTTCTCCGGCATGGGCACGCTTGATGTACTCGCCCCACTCGTAGCTGACGATGCGCGCCTTGATGCCGATCTTGGCCCAGTCGTTTTGCAGCATCTCGGCCATCAGCCGCGCGTTGGGGTTGTAGGGACGCTGCACAGGCATGGCCCACAGGGTGATCTCGGTACCTTCTTTCACGCCGGCGGCCTTGAGCAGCTCCTTGGCTTTCTCCGGGTCGTAGGCGGCATCCTTGATCGACTCGTCGTAGGACCACTGGGTGGGTGGCATGCCGTTCACGGCCAACTGGCCGGCGCCCTGGTACACGGCGTCGATGATCGCTGCCTTGTTCACCGCCATGTCCAGCGCCTGACGCACTTCGAGCCTGTCGAACGGCGCACGGGTGACGTTGTAGGCGATGTAGCCGAGGTTGTAGCCAGGCTCGGTCGGTACCGCGAGGTTCTTGTCGGCCTGCAGACCCTGCAGGTCGGCGGGGCGCGGGTTGAGGGTGACGTGGCATTCACCGGCGCGCAGCTTCTGGGCGCGCACCGAGGCGTCGGTGTTGATGGAGAAGATCAGGTTGTCGATCTTCACCTGTTCGGGTGCCCAGTACTGCGGGTTGCCCTTGAAGCGGATCACCGCGTCCTTCTGGTAGCGGCTGAACACGAACGGGCCAGTACCGATGGGTTTCTGGTTGATCTCGGCGGCCTTGCCGGCCTTGAGCAACTGGTCGGCGTACTCGGCCGAATGCACGGCGGCGAAGTTCATCGCCAGGTTCTGCACGAAGGCCGCATCCACGGCATTGAGGGTGAAGACCACGGTCATGTCGTCGGTCTTCTCGATGCTGGCGATGTTCTTGTCCAGGCCCATATCGGTGAAGTAGGGGAACTCGCTGGGGTATGCCTGGCGGAACGGGTGGTTGCGATCGAGCATGCGCTGGTAAGTGAACAGCACATCGTCGGCGTTGAAGTCGCGTGTCGGCTTGAAGTAGGCGGTGCTGTGGAACTTGACCCCTTCGCGTAGATGGAAGGTGTAGGTCAGACCGTCTTCGCTGATGTCCCAGGAGCTGGCGAGGGCCGGCTGGGCCTTGGTGCCGCCGCGCTCGAATTCGGCGAGGCGGTTGAAGATGGTTTCCGAGGCTGCATCGAAGTCGGTGCCGGTGGTGTACTGGCCAGGGTCGAAACCACCCGGGCTGCCTTCGGAGCAATACACCAGGTTGCTGGCGTGGGCGAACGAAGCACTGGTGAGCAGTCCTGCGGTGAGCAGGGCCCTGCACAGGGGAGACATACGCATGCGAACCTCTTCTTCTTGTTGTTCGCGCCTGGGTGTGGCGCGAGCTCGGAATGCGGTGAAGGCGGGTAGCCCACCGGATCAGGTTCGAAATTAAGTCATGCTGAAATTGTGGTCAACAAAAATTAAGCAGCACTAACATTGCGCATATTGGCCCCGAATTGGTGCAAAAGGTCAGTCGTTGGCGGGGTGATCGCCGAAAAGCGCCATGGTGGTCAGGGTCAGCACCTCGGCCGGGGCATCGGCGATATTGGCCAGGCGATGCAGCTTGCCGGCATCGAAATGCACCGAGTCGCCGGGCCCCAGGGGGTAGTCGCGACCCTCGATGGTGTAGACGATCTGCCCGCTGAGCACGTAGGAGAATTCCACGCCTTCATGCGCGATCAGTTCCGACTGGTAGCCCACCGGAATGTTCACCTTCACCGCATTGAGCGAGTTACCGGGAAATGAGCTGGACAGGCGCTCGTAGGCCAGCAACTGACCGCCGACGGTGTAGCGTACCCGTTCGTTGACGTGAGAATCCGGCTGGACCTGGGTGGGCTGGTCGAACAGCACGTTGAGCGGTACATCGAGTGACTTGGCGATGCTTGCCAGCGACGACAGCGATACGCCGGTCAGGTTGCGTTCTGCCTGGGACAGGAAGCTGGCGGTCAGACCGGCGTCTGCCGCTACCTGATTGAGAGTCTTGCCGGCGGCCCGCCGGTAGCGGCGCAAGCGTTCGCCAATGCGATCTGCGGTCATGAAGGAGGCTCGCTGTTCGGGTCAGCGCAGTATAGCCATGAGCCGCAGGGACTTCAGCCGGATACCGGGGGCTTTTTAAGTCAGGCTGAAAAAAGCTTTGACCAGAATTTAAGTTCCACTTAAATTTTGCCGCAACCAATTGCCCGGTGACGATGTTCGTCGTGGGCGCCAGACGAGGATGCGCAGATGACACTGGGAGTGGGCGGCAGCACGCCGGAGCAGGCCTTGGCGCGCCTGCAGAACATGATGGCCGGCGCGCAGCCGATCAGCGAAGCGGAATACCAGACACGCATCGCCCGCGCTCAGGCATTGATGCGCGAGCAGGACGTCGCCGCGCTGTTCCTGGCTGCCGGCAGCAACCTGCAGTACTTCACCGGCGTGCAGTGGCATGCCAGCGAACGCATGGTCGGTGCGATTCTGCCGGCCAGCGGCGCACTGGAGTACCTGGCGCCGGCGTTCGAGGAAGGCACGGTGCGCGACTTTCAGGTGGTGCCCGGCGCGATCAATACCTGGCAGGAGCACCAAAGCCCCTACGTGTTGCTTCTGGATTGCCTGAAGCGTCTGGGGATATTGCCCAATGATGGTGCGCAGCCGAAGGTAGGTCTTTGTTCCTCCTTGCCTTTTTTCATGTTCGAAGGCATTCGCCAACTGACCAGCGGTTATCGCTTCGTCGATGCCGGCGGCATCACCACGGCCTGTCGCCAAGCCAAATCGCCAGCCGAAATCGCCCTGATGCAGCGCGCCAAGGACATGACCCTGGAAGTGCACAAGGCAGCTGCGAGCATTCTCCATGAAGGTATCAGCACCACCGAAGTTGCCGAGTTCATCCACCAGGCGCACCGCCGTGTCGGGGCGCCTGGCTCGATCTTCTGCATCGTGCTGTTCGGTGCTGCCAGTGCCTTTCCGCATGGGGTCAAGCATGCGCAGCGGCTCAAGGACGGCGACATGGTGCTGATCGACACCGGCTGCAAGGTTCACAGTTACCTGTCGGACATCACCCGCAGCTACGTTTTCGGCACGCCCAGCGCGCGTCAGCGCGAATTGTGGAACAAGGAGAAAGCCGCTCAGCAGGCGGCGTTCGAGGCGGCCACCCTGGGAGCACCCTGTTCGTCGGTGGACGCGGCGGCCCGGCGTAGCCTGGAGGCGGCAGGGCTGGGGCCTGGTTACAGCTTGCCTGGCCTGCCGCACCGTACGGGGCACGGCATTGGCCTGGACATTCACGAGGGGCCGTATCTGGTCGGCGGCGATGACACCCCGCTGGGCGAGGGCATGTGCTTCAGCAACGAGCCGATGATCTGCGTGCCGGGCGAGTTTGGTATCCGTCTCGAAGACCACTTCTACATGACCGCCGACGGCCCGCGCTGGTTTACCCAGCCCAGCCATTCGGTGGACGACCCCTTCGGTCTGGGCGTCTAACCACGCCCACGCCTGACTCGGAAGCTCTTGCCATCAGGACCGAGCCATGGCCGCTCAGGGCACGCTCACCCTGGAAAAGTTGTTCGAGCCCATCGGGCTGAGCACATAGCCTTCGACGCCCTTGTGCAGCGCTGCGAACTGTTTCGGATGAGCCAGGGCGATCCACGGCGCCTGCTCATGGAAGATCGCCAGCGCCTGGCGATACAGCGCGGCGCGTCTGCTCGGATCGGGCTCGCGGCGTGCCTGGCTGATCAGGGCGTCGAAGGCCTTGTCGCACCAGCCCGCCTGGTTCTCGCCGCTTTCGGCCGCCGCGCAGGAGAGGTTGGGGGTGAGGAAGTTGTCCGGATCGCCGTTGTCCCCGGCCCAGCCCATGAATACCAGGTCGTGCTCGCCATTCTTGGCGCGCTTGATCAGCTCGCCCCACTCGAACACGCGAATGTCGCTGCGAATGCCGACGGCGGCGAGATCGGCCTGCAGCATCTGCGCGCCGATCCCGGGGTTGGGATTGGTCGGTCCCCCGCCCGGGCGGGTCCAGATCGACAGGGCGAAGCCATCGGCGTGACCAGCCTCGGCCAACAGTTGGCGGGCCCGCTCGGGGTCGTGTGGCCAGTCCTGCAGCGTTTCGTCGTGGCCCCACAGGGTAGCCGGGTAAGGCGCCACGGCCGGTGTGGCGTTGCCTTCGCCATACTGCGCGCGAATGTAGGTGGCCTTGTCGAACGCCAGATTCAACGCCTGGCGCACGCGCACGTCGTCCAGTGGCGGGTGACGGGTGTTGATGCCGATATAGGCGGTCAGCAGCGAATCCAGCTCCAGCACCTGCAGTTTCGGGTCGGCCTTCAGCGCCGGGATGTCCACCGGGCGCGGGTAGAGGGCGATCTGGCAGTCGCCGGCCTTGAGCCTTTGCTGGCGCACGTTGGGCTCGGGGGTGATGGCCAGCACCAGGCGCTCGACCTTGGGTGCGCCATTCCAGTAATCGGGGTTGCCGCGAAAGCGTATCTGGGCGTCCTTGGCGTAGCGCTCGAAAACGAAAGGCCCGGTGCCGATGGGCGCATTGTTCAGGCGCTCGGGTTGGTTCGTTGCGAGCAGATGGTCGGCATACTCGGCCGAGTAGATCGAGGCGAAGCCCATGGCCAGGTTGGCCAGGAAAGGCGCCTCCGGGTGTTTGAGGACGAAGCGCACGCGGTGCTCGTCGAGCTTGTCGATGCGCTCGATCAACTGCGCCAGGCCCATGGCCTCTGCGTAGGGGAAGCCGCGCAGCGACAGCTCGTGCCAGGGATGCGCCGGGTCGAGCTGGCGCTGGAAGCTCCACAGCACGTCGTCGGCATTGAATTCGCGGCTGGGGCTGAAATCCTGGTTGGCGTGAAATGTCACGCCCTGGCGCAGGGTGAAGGTGTAGCTCAGGCCGTCATCGGCTATTTCCCAGCTTGCTGCCAATGCCGGCACGATCTCGGTGCTGCCGGGGGCGAAGGCCACCAGGCGTTCGAACAGGGTTTCCGCCGTGGCGTCGGCGGTGGTGGCTGCGGTGTATTGAACGAGGTCGAACCCTTCCGGGCTGGCTTCGCTGCACACCACCAGGCTGGCCGCCTGGACCTGAGCAGCAAGCAGCGTGGCCAGCAGCAGGCTGCCGCGCAGAAAGAACGGGGCTGACATGGCAACTCCTTGGCCTGGAAGGCCGTCGGGCACTCGTGTGCGGCGGTCATGTGTAGGGTGCGCCGTGCGCACCAGGTTCAGACTCCCCGAGTACGCGGTGCGCACAGCGCACCCTACGCAAGCTAGCCGCCCGAGGCAGCGCCCTTACTTGCCGATACTCACACCATAGAACGAGTTGATGCCGAACGGGCTGATGCGGAAGTCCTGCACTTCCTTGCGCATCGGCTGGTACACGGTGGAGTGGGCCAGCGGGGTGATCGGCACCTCTTGTTTGAGGATCACCTGCGCCTGCTTGTACAACTCGGTGCGTTCGGCCACGTCGGTGGTGCGCTTGGCGGCCTTGACCAGCTTGTCGTAGTCCTCGAAGCACCACTTGGAGAAGTTGTTGCCGTCGACCGCGTCGCAGCCGTAGAGGGTGCCGAGCCAGTTGTCCGGGTCACCGTTGTCGCCACTCCAGCCGATCAGCATGGCGTCGTGTTCGCCGGCCTTGGCGCGCTTGAGGTACTCGCCCCATTCGTAGCTGACGATGCGTGCCTTGATGCCGATCTTGGCCCAGTCGGCCTGCAGCATTTCGGCGATCTGCTTGGCATTGGGGTTATACGGGCGCTGCACCGGCATGGCCCACAAGGTGATCTCGCTACCTTCCTTGACGCCAGCGGCCTTGAGTAGCTCCTTGGCCTTTTCCGGGTCGAAGGCCGGGTCCTTGATGTCCTCGTTATACGACCATTGGGTCGGCGGCATGCCGTTGACCGCCAGTTGCCCGGCGTTCTGGTAGACCGCGTTGAGGATGGCCTGCTTGTTCACCGCCATGTCCAGCGCCTGACGCACCTCCAGCTTGTCGAACGGCGGATGGGTGACGTTGTAGGCGATGTAGCCGACGTTGAAGCCGGCCTGTTCGGGCATCTGCAGTTTGGGGTCCTTCTGCAGTGCCTCGATGTCGGCCGGACGCGGGAACAGGGTGACGTGGCATTCGCCGGCCTTGAGCTTCTGCATGCGCACGGACGAGTCGGTGTTGATGGCGAAAATCAGGTTGTCGATCTTCACGTCATCGGGCTTCCAGTAGTCCTGGTTGCCCTTGTAGCGGATCACCGCGTCCTTCTGGTAGCGGCTGAACACGAATGGGCCGGTGCCGACGGGTTTCTGATTGATGTCGGCGGCCTTGCCGGCCTTGAGCAACTGGTCGGCGTACTCGGCGGACTGGATCGAAGCGAAGCTCATCGCCAGGTTCTGCACGAAGGCGGCGTCCACGTCGTTGAGGGTGAAGCGCACGGTCATGTCATCGAGTTTCTCCAGCTTGGCGATGTTGCTGTCCATGCCCATGTCGGTGAAGTAGGGGAACTCGGTGGGGTACGCCTTGCGGAACGGGTGCTCCTTGTCGAGCATGCGGCCGAAGGTGAACAGCACGTCGTCGGCGGTGAACTCGCGGCTGGGCTTGAAGTATTCGGTGGTGTGGAACTTCACCCCGGGGCGCAGCTTGAAGGTGTAGGTCAGACCGTCGTCGGACACCTCCCAGCTTTCTGCCAGGCCGGGCTCGACCTTGGTACCGCCGCGCTCGAACTGGGTCAGGCGGTTGAAGATGGTTTCTGCGGCGGCGTCGAAGTCGGTGCCGGTGGTGTACAGGCCTGGGTCGAAACCGGCGGGGCTGCCTTCGGAGCAGAACACCAGGTTGGCGGCGCTGGCGAGGGGGGCGCTGGCGATCAGCCCAGCGGTGAGTAAAGCCTGGAGAATGGCGTTCGTGCGCATCTTGACCTCATCGTTGTTGTGGTTGTGGTCCTTGAGGAGCCTCTTGTGGAGACCACCGCCGAAACTATGCAGGCCTTGTGCCCGAGGCAAGGGGGTTGCCGCGCGGAAGATGGTTAGCGCTACAGCGCTGTAATTTGCTGTCGCATTTATGAAAATGTTGCAGGGAAAAGATGGCGAAACGCCGTTATCTGACGATAACGGCGCTGCTTTGTTGCGGAGCGAGGTTCAGGGCATCTGCACTTCGATGACGCCGTCAGCACTGACCGTGACCTGGCTGGTGCCAGCTTCGATCTGCGGTGTGGGGGCTGAGTCCATCATCGCCATGCCCTTGGCTTCGAAGTTGCGCATGGCCATTGGCGGCTGGAAGCCACCGGTGTTGAGGTTCAGGCTGACCAGCTTGTAGCCCTTGCCGCCAAGCGCTTCGGTGGCCAGTTGCGCGCGCGCCTTGAAGGCATTCACGGCGTCCTTGAGCATGGCATCTTCACGGGTCTTGCGGGTGTCGGTGGCGATGCTGAAGTCCATGCCGGCCATCTTCATCGATTGCAGCAATTCACCGGTGAGGGTGGACAAGCGGGCGAAGTCGGCACTTTCCAGGCGCACCTCGGCGCGCTCGCGCCAGGCGGTGATCTTCTGGCCCTTGTCGTCATACACCGGGTAGCTGTTGCGGCTGCCGAGTTTGACTGCCACGCCCTTGACCTGGCGTACCTGTTCCAGTGTCTTGTTGAGGGTGTTGGTGATCTCGGCGGCCAGTTTGGCCGGGTCGCTGTGCTGCGTTTCGGTGTAGAGGGTGACGTGCATCAGATCGTGCGCCACTTCCTGATTGACCTCGGCGCGCAGGGCGATCTGGTTGTAACGCGCCTCGGCGGCCAGCAGGCCGGTGCTGGCCAGGCTGGTGGCGGTGAGGGCGAGGGCAGTGGCGATACGGGTCATGGTGCGCATGGTGCGGTTCCTTTTTCGATGGCCTTGTGGCCGTTTCCCGAGGTTAGACGAAGGCGAGTCGCGATCCGGGTTAATGCCGCTGCAACTTTCCTCATCTTGCCCGCAGATCGGCTGCGGCGAAGTGTGCGTCCGGTTGCCGCAGCGGCGGAAGGCCGCGTCAGGCTTGGTTATACTCGGCGCAACCAATGGAGTCGCCATGCTCGAACCCGTGCAATTACTCTCCGCCAGTCGCCAGAATCTCTGGCGCCTGACCCTGATCCGTATTCTGGTGCTGGCCGCTCAGGCTGGCTCGGTCGGTCTCGCCTACAAGTCGGGCATGCTACCGCTACCCTGGTTGCAATTATCGGTCACCCTTGGCGTTTCTCTGCTGTTGTGCCTGGGTACGGCCGTGCGCCTGCGTGGCCCCTGGCCGGTGACCGAGGTCGAGTACGCCGTGCAACTGGGCTGCGACCTGATCATCCACAGCGTGCTGCTGTATTACTCGGGTGGTTCGACCAACCCCTTCGTGTCCTATTATCTGGTGCCGCTGACCATCGCTGCGGCAACGCTGCCGTGGATGTTCACCATCGTCCTGGCCGGCCTGGCGTTGGCCGGTTACACCCTGCTGCTGGTGTGGACCCATCCGCTCGAGCTGCCCGCGGCGCGCGAGAGCCTGTTGGTCTACGGCATGTGGCTGAGTTTTGCCCTGTCTGCTGCGCTGATCACCTTCTTCGTTGCCAAGATGGCCGAGGAGCTGCGCCGCCAGGACGAGCTGCGCGCCGAACGTCGTGAGGAAAGCCTGCGTGACCAGCAACTGCTGGCCGTGGCCACCCAGGCCGCGGGCGCCGCCCATGAACTGGGGACGCCGCTGGGCACCATGAGCGTGCTGCTCAAGGAGCTGCGCCAGGAGTATCGCGACAAGCCGGCGCTGCAGGACGACCTGGCCCTGCTGCAGGAGCAGGTCAAACTGTGCAAGTACACCCTGCAGCAGTTGGTGCGCGCCGCCGAGAATGATCGGCGGCAGGCGGTGGTGGAGCAGTCCTGTGTCGAATGGTTGGAAACGACCCTCAATCGCTGGCACCTGATGCGTCCTGAGGCCAGCTACCGCTATCAATGCCTGGGCCGCGGCACGCCGCCGCGCATCATGCCGCCGGCCGATCTCACCCAGGCCCTGCTCAATCTGCTCAACAACGCTGCCGACGCCTGCCCGGACAAACTCGACATTCGCCTGGACTGGGACCACCAGTGGCTGCGCCTGAGCATCCGCGATCACGGCGCCGGTGTGCCGCTGGCCATCGCCGAGCAGCTTGGGCGCCCCTTCTTCACCACCAAGGGCAAGGGTTTCGGTCTGGGGCTGTTCCTCAGCCAGGCCAGCGTGACCCGTGCTGGTGGCACGGTTAAGCTGTATAACCATGAAGAAGGCGGCACCCTCACCGAATTGAAGTTGCCGCGAGCCTATGGCGTGGCCTGACAAGGAAAACCCAGCATGAGCGACGAATCCCTGTTCGAAGGCGAGGAGCAGCCCCATCTGCTGCTGGTCGACGACGACCCCACCTTTACCCGCGTGATGGCGCGCGCCATGAGCCGCCGCGGCCTGCGCGTGTCCACCGCCTCCAGTGCCGAAGAAGGCCTGGCCCTGGCCAAGGATGACCTGCCGGATTACGCCGTGGTCGACCTGAAGATGGAAGGCGACTCCGGCCTGGTGCTGCTGCCCAAGCTGCTGGAGCTGGACGCCGAGATGCGCGTGGTGATCCTCACCGGTTATTCGAGCATCGCCACCGCCGTCGAGGCGATCAAGCGCGGCGCGGCCAACTACCTGTGCAAGCCGGCCGATGCCGACGACGTCCTCACTGCTCTGCTTTCCGAGCATGCCGACCTCGACAGCCTGGTGCCGGAAAACCCGATGTCGGTGGACCGTCTGCAGTGGGAACATATCCAGCGCGTGCTGGCCGAGCATGAAGGCAACATCTCCGCCACCGCCCGTGCCCTGGGCATGCATCGCCGCACCCTGCAGCGCAAGTTGCAGAAACGTCCGGTTCGCCGCTAAGCCTTCGCACACCCAGACCCGTAGGGCGTAGGGTGGGCTTTAGCCCACCAGTATCGTAGGGTGGGCTTCAGCCCACCAGGGGGGCAGGCCGCAAGATGGGCCTGAGCTCATCGACGCAGGTTCGCGTGGGCCAAAGCGGATCGCCGCCCGGCCCGCCCTACAACTGCGCGGCTTTTGCCCATGGCAGGAAGATGCTTAGCCAGCTAACATAGGTCGTCAGACAACCTGCTGGTGTCGTCATGCTCGCCGTTGCTGCACAAACCCTCGCCATCACCGCGCCCGTGTTCGCCATGCTGTTTCTCGGCGTGGCACTCAAACGCCTGCGCTGGATCGATACGCCCTTCATCGACACCGCTTCGAGCCTGGTGTTTCGCGGCACCATGCCGACCCTGCTGTTTCTTGGTGTAGTCAAGGCCGACCTGGATACGGCCATGCAGCCGCAGTTGCTGAGCTATTTCTTTCTGGCCACTAGTGCGTCGTTCTTCATCGCCTGGGCCTGGGCGATCTGGCGGGTGCCGTTCGAGGATCGTGGCATCTACACCCAGGGCGCCTTCCGTGGCAACAACGGTATCGTCGGTCTGGCGCTGGCCACCAGCATGTACGGCGACTATGGCCTGTCGGTCGGTTCGCTGCTCGCCGCACTGGTGATCCTTTGCTACAACGCGCTCTCGGCGGTGGTTCTGGCCATCTACAGCCCAGGCGTGAAACCCGGTGCCAAGGCCATCGCGCGCAGCATCGTGACCAACCCGATGATCATCGGCGTGCTGTTGGCGGTGCCGATTGCCTACTGGCAACTCCCGCTGCCGCAGTGGTTTCTGACCTCGGCCGAGTACTTCGCGCAGATGACCCTGCCGCTGGCGCTGATCTGCATTGGCGGCACCCTGAGTCTGGCGTCGTTGCGCCGCAGCAGCGGCACGGCCATCGGCTCGGGCATGATGAAGATGGTCTGGCTGCCGCTGCTGAGCACCTCAGGCGCCTGGCTGCTCGGCTTTCGCGGGGCGGATCTGGCGATCCTGTTTCTCTACTTCGCCAGCCCGACGGCGGCGGCCAGTTTCGTCATGGCCCGCGCGGTGGGCGCCAACCATGAGCTGGCGGCCGCCATCATTGTCATCACCACCCTGGCGGCGGTGGTCACCACCAATATCGGTTTATTGCTGCTGCAATGGGGGGGGTGGATCTAGGGGCGGGCGGCCTGTGTAGGATGCGTGCGCACCGATGGCGGTGAGGGTTGGTGCGCACGGCACAGCCTACGAACGGGTGTTGTTCTGCCACTCGTCGATCACTTCCTGTGCAGCTCGGAAGGCATCGATGCTGGCCGGCACGCCGGCATACACCGCGCAGTGCAGCAGGGTTTCGCGAATTTCCTCGACGGTGCAGCCGTTGTTCAGTGCGCCGCGCACATGGCCCTTGAGTTCCTGCGGGCATTTCAGCGCGGTCAACGCAGCCAGGGTGATCAGGCTGCGGGTCGCGCGCGGTAGGCCGCTGCGCGTCCACACACCGCCCCAGGCATGCTCGTTGACGAAATCCTGCAGCGGCTGGGTGAACTCGCTGGCGTTGCCCAGGGCGCGGTCGACGAACGCGTCGCCCATCACCTCACGGCGCACCTGCACGCCACGGTCATGGTTGTCGCTCATGCTCACACCTGCTCGCCGCGCTGTCTGTGCCAGGCACGTCCGGCGATGATCACCAGGGTGATGGCGGTAAGCGGCAGTGCGTAGCCGATCATCGCGTCACCGAAGGTCTGAGCCAGCGGGCGGCCCGTGCTGAACATCACCAGATACAGGGTGTAGGCCACGTAGTAGCCCAGGAACAGCAGGCCTTCCCAGCGATTGATGCGATAGCCGCTGAAGAAGATCGGCAGGCAGGCGACGGCCACGGCGATCATCACCGGGAAATCGAAGGCCAGGGCGTTGGGCGATACTGCGATGGCTGCCGGCGAAACCAGCGAGGCCAGGCCCAGTACGCAGAGCAGGTTGAAGATGTTACTGCCGACGATATTGCCCACGGCGATGTCGCGCTCGCCCTTGAAGGCCGCGATGATCGAGGTGGCCAGCTCTGGCAGTGAAGTGCCGATGGCGATCACGGTCAGGCCGATCACCAACTCGGACAGACCCAGTGCGCGCGCCAGTTGCACGGCGCCTTCGACCAGGAAGTTGGAACCCACCACCAGCAGCACCAGGCCGGCGATGATCAGGCCCAGGTTGATTGCCCAGGCGTAGGGCTTGGGGGCCTCGTCGAGGCCGAACTCCTTGGCGAATTCGTCATCGTCGCCGCCCTTGTCCTTGCGCGCGCTGTAGATCAGGAAACCGGTATAGGCCAGCACGGCGCTGAACAGCAGGGCGCCGTCGATGCGACTCAGCGCGCCGTCCCAGGCCAGGGCGTAGACCACCAGGCTGGCGCCGATCATGATGGGCACGTCGAGGCGAATGAGCTGGCGCGAGACGACCAGCGGTGCGACCAGAGCGGTCACGCCCAGAATCAGCAGGACGTTGGCGATATTGCTGCCGACCACGTTACCGATGGCCAGGTCGCCGCTGCCATTGAGCGCCGATTGCACGCTGACTGCGGTTTCCGGCGCACTGGTGCCGAAGGCCACCACGGTCAGGCCGATTACCAGTGG
Organism: Pseudomonas sp.; assembly: GCF_048269965.1. Classification (GTDB taxonomy): domain Bacteria; phylum Pseudomonadota; class Gammaproteobacteria; order Pseudomonadales; family Pseudomonadaceae; genus Aquipseudomonas. The sequence goes on from NZ_JBLWTV010000011.1 coordinate 154,498, forward strand.
TGGAATGCCGAACTGTGCGGCCAGCTTGGCGGCGCCGCGTACCAGCACCTCGGCGCCAGCAACCAGCAGCACCAGGCCAGCGATCAGGTAGACATAGGTCATCAGGGTCATTGCAGAGTAGCTCCGAAAAAAGTGCGGCTAGTGTAGCGATGGCGTTTTTGGCCGCCAGGGGTGGCAGAAAGATTTTGTTGCCAATTGTTCCTCAGTCCAGCGTCTCGACCCTGACCGGCACCACGCCTGCGCGCAGCATGTCGAGGCGCACGGCGGCGGCGCGGGAAACGTCGATGACGCGACCGCGCACGAAGGGGCCGCGGTCGTTGATGCGCAGCACCACGCTGCGCTCGTTGTCCAGGTTGGTGACCCGTACCCGGGTGCCGAAGGGCAGGGTGCGATGAGCGGCGGTCAGCGCATTCTGATCGAAGCGCTCGCCGCTGGCGGTGCGCTGGCCGTGGTGACGGTCACCGTAATAGGAGGCCTTGCCGGTTTCGCTGCTGCCTGAGCCGCCGCCGAAGGTGGAGCAGCCGCCGAGCAGGGCGAGTGCACCGAGCAGTGCCCATGTCTGTAGCCCGGATGCAATCCGGGGCAGTGAAGATTCCCGGATTGCATCCGGGCTGCGCATCGTCATGTTCGTGGTCTCCATGAAAAACGCCGGGCGAGCCCGGCGTCATTGCAGTGAGTGCAAGCGAGCCGGCCTGGCTCAGCCTTCGAGCTTCTTCTTCAGCAGTTCGTTCACTTGCCCGGGGTTGGCCTTGCCCTTGGAGGCTTTCATGGCCTGACCGACGAAGAAGCCGAACATCTTGCCGCGCTTGGCTTCATCGCTGGCGCGGTACTGTTCGACCTGCTCGGCGTTGGCAGCCAGCACTTCGTCGAGCATGGCTTCGATGGCGCCGGAGTCGGTGACCTGTTTGAGGCCCTTCTTCTCGATGATCTCGTCAGCGCTGGCGCCTTCGCCGGCGGCCAGGGCCTCGAAGACCATCTTGGCGATCTTGCCGCTGATGGTGTTGTCCTTGATGCGCAGGATCAGGCCGCCCAGTTGCTCGGCGGATACCGGCGACTGCTCGATCTCCAGGCCTTCCTTGTTGAGCAGGCTGGACAGCTCGCCCATCACCCAGTTGGCCGACAGCTTGGCATCGCCGCAGGTCTTCTCGACCACTTCGAAGTAGTCGGCCAGCTCGCGGCTGGCACTCAGCACGCTGGCGTCGTAGGTGGACAGGCCGAACTGGCTTTCGAAACGCTCGCGTTTCTGCGGCGGCAGTTCGGGCAGGCCGGCGCGCAGTTCGTCGAGGAAGCTGCGTTCGATCACCACCGGCAGCAGGTCCGGGCAGGGAAAGTAACGGTAGTCGTTGGCTTCTTCCTTGCTGCGCATGGAGCGGGTCTGATCCTTGTTGGGATCGTACAGGCGGGTTTCCTGCACCACCTTGCCACCGTCCTCGATCAGCTCGATCTGGCGCTGCACTTCATGGTTGATGGCTTTTTCGATGAAGCGGAAGGAGTTGACGTTCTTGATCTCGGCGCGGGTGCCGAATTCCGCTTGGCCGACTGGGCGCACGGAGACGTTGCAGTCGCAGCGCAGCGACCCTTCGGCCATGTTGCCGTCGCAGATGCCGAGGTAACGCACCAGCGCATGGATCGCCTTCACGTAGGCCACGGCTTCCTTGGCCGAACGAATGTCCGGTTCGGAGACGATCTCCAGCAGCGGTGTGCCGGCGCGGTTCAGGTCGATGCCGCTCATGCCGTGGAAGTCTTCGTGCAGGCTCTTGCCGGCGTCTTCTTCCAGGTGCGCGCGGGTGATGCCGATGCGCTTGACGCTGCCGTCTTCCAGGGTGATGTCGAGGAAGCCCTTGCCGACGATGGGCTGGTCCATCTGGCTGGTCTGGTAACCCTTCGGCAGGTCCGGGTAGAAGTAGTTCTTGCGCGCGAAGACGTTACGTTCGGCGATCTCGGCGTCGATGGCCAGGCCGAACTGGCAGGCCATGCGCACGGCTTCGGCGTTCAGGACCGGCAGGGTGCCGGGCATGCCGAGGTCGACCAGGCTGGCCTGGGTGTTGGGCTCGGCGCCAAAGGTGGTGGCGCTGGCCGAGAAAATCTTCGACTGGGTGCTGAGCTGAGCGTGGATCTCGAGCCCGATCACGGTTTCCCATTGCATGTTCAATATCCCTCAAATGTTTTGCGGTCTGCCCCCTCTCCCGCTTGCGGGAGAGGGTTGGGGAGAGGGTGGCGGGCCATGCCCTTTCCCCCGGCCCCTCTCCCACTCGTCATGAACGAGAAGGGAAGAGGGGAGGGCTGTCTCAGAATCCTGCGGGCGTCGCTTTATGCCAGTCGCTGACCTGCTGGTACTGGTGCGCGACATTCAGCAGACGACCTTCCTGGAAGTAGTTGCCGAGCAACTGCACGCCCACCGGCAGACCATCGACGAAACCAGCCGGCATCGACAGGCCGGGGATGCCGGCCAGGTTGGCGGTGATGGTGTAGATGTCTTCCAGGTAGGCGGACACCGGATCGGCGTTCTTCTCGCCGAGTTTCCAGGCCAGGTTCGGCGTGGTCGGGCCGAGGATCACGTCGACGTCCTTGAAGGCGGCGACGAAGTCGTTCTTGATCAGTCGACGAATCTGCTGGGCCTTGATGTAGTAGGCGTCGTAGTAGCCGGCGGACAGCGCGTAGGTGCCGACCATGATGCGCCGCTTGACCTCGGCGCCGAAGCCTTCGCCGCGCGAGCGCTTGTACAGGTCTTCGAGGTTGACCGGGTTCTCGCAGCGGTAGCCGAAGCGCACGCCGTCGAAACGCGACAGGTTGGAGCTGGCCTCGGCCGGTGCGATCACGTAATAGGCGGGGATCGCGTGCTGCATGTTCGGCAGGCTGATGTCCTTGACCGTGGCGCCGAGCTTTTTCAGCGTCTCGACCACGGCCATCACCTTCTCGCCGATGCGCGCGTCGAGGCCGGTGCCGAAGTATTCCTTCGGCAGGCCGATACGCAGGCCGGTCAGCGGTTGGGTCAGCGCCGCGAGGTAGTCATCGACCGGCTGATCGACGCTGGTGGAATCCTTGGCATCGAAACCGGCCATGGCGCCGAGCAGCAGGGCGCAGTCTTCGGCAGTGCGGGCCAGCGGGCCGCCTTGGTCGAGGCTGGAGGCGTAGGCGATCATGCCCCAGCGCGAGACGCGGCCGTAGGTGGGCTTGATGCCGGTGAGGTTGGTCAGCGCCGCCGGCTGGCGGATCGAGCCGCCGGTATCGGTGCCGGTGGCAGCCGGCAGCAGGCGTGCAGCAACGGCGGCAGCCGAGCCGCCCGAAGAACCGCCCGGTACGCGGCTGGTGTCCCAAGGGTTCTTCACCGGGCCGTAGTGGCTGGATTCGTTGGCCGAGCCCATGGCGAATTCGTCCATGTTCAGCTTGCCCAGGGTGACGGTGCCGGCGGCCTTGAGTTTCTCCACCACGGTGGCGTCATAGGGCGCCTTGAAGCCGGTGAGGATCTTCGAGCCGCAGGAGGTCAGCACGCCGTTGGTGCAGAACAGGTCCTTGTGAGCGATCGGCGCGCCGAGCAGCGGGCTGTTTTCGCCGGCAGCGCGACGAGCGTCGGCGGCCTTGGCCTGGTCGATGGCCAGGTCTTCGGTGACGGTGATGAAGCTGTTGAGCTGCGTGTCGAGCTGCGCGATGCGCGCCAGCAGGCTGCGGCTCAGCTCTTCGGCGGAGAATTGCTTGGCGGCGAGGCCACGGGCGATCTCGGCCAGGGTCAGTTGATGCATGTCGAGCCCTTTCCTTTATTCGATGACTTTCGGCACGAGGTACAAGCCGCTTTCCACAGCCGGAGCGATGGCCTGGTAGGCGTCGCGCTGGTTGCTCTCGTTGACCACGTCGGCACGCAGGCGCTGGGTGGCTTCCAGCGGGTGGGCCAGGGGTTCGATACCCTGGGTGTCGACGGCCTGCATCTGGTCGATCAGGCCGAGAATGCTGTTCAGGGTCTCGGTGGTTTGCGGAATATCGCCTTCATTCAGACCCAGGCGGGCCAGGTGGGCGATTTTTTCCACCTCGGAGCGTTCAAGCGCCATCGGGGGTTCTCCAGTGGAAGTGTGACAGAGGGGGCATCGCTGGGCGGCTGCAGGGAACGTATGTCGCGAGCCAGCGGTCAAAGGCCGCGATGTGCAGCTACAAGGCCCGGAAAAACAGGCAATCTACCATATTGCCGCCTTGCTCAAAATCCCTGCCGTTGTTAGAGTTTGCCGCACTTTTTACCTGCGCGTTTTCCGCGCCTGGCCTTCACCCACGCGTTGCCTAGGGTCCCTTCCTAATGTTCAAGAAACTGCGTGGCATGTTTTCCAGCGATCTGTCGATCGACCTGGGCACTGCCAATACCCTTATTTATGTGCGCGAGCGCGGTATCGTCCTGAATGAACCGTCCGTGGTCGCCATCCGTACCCACGGCAACCAGAAGAGCGTCGTGGCCGTCGGCACCGAGGCCAAGCGCATGCTCGGCCGTACGCCTGGCAACATCTCCGCGATTCGCCCGATGAAAGACGGCGTGATCGCCGACTTCAGCGTCTGCGAGAAGATGCTGCAGTACTTCATCAACAAGGTTCACGAGAACAGCTTCCTGCAGCCGTCGCCGCGCGTGCTGATCTGCGTGCCGTGCAAATCGACCCAGGTCGAGCGCCGCGCCATTCGTGAATCGGCCCTCGGCGCCGGTGCCCGCGAAGTGTTCCTGATCGAAGAGCCGATGGCCGCTGCCATCGGTGCCGGCCTGCCGGTCGAGGAGGCGCGCGGTTCGATGGTCGTCGATATCGGCGGCGGTACCACCGAGATCGCCCTGATTTCCCTGAATGGCGTGGTCTATGCCGAATCCGTCCGTGTCGGCGGCGACCGTTTCGATGAAGCCATCATCACCTACGTGCGCCGCAACTACGGTTCGCTGATCGGTGAAGGCACCGCTGAACGCATCAAGCAGGAAATCGGCACCGCCTATCCGGGCGGCGAGATTCGTGAAGTCGACGTACGCGGCCGCAACCTGGCCGAGGGCGTACCGCGCAGCTTCACCCTGAACTCCAACGAAGTGCTCGAAGCGCTGCAGGAATCCCTGGCGACCATCGTCCAGGCGGTCAAGAGCGCGCTGGAGCAGTCGCCGCCCGAGCTGGCCTCGGACATCGCCGAGCGCGGCCTGGTGCTGACTGGTGGTGGCGCACTGCTGCGTGATCTGGACAAGCTGCTGAGCCAGGAAACCGGTCTGCCGGTGATCGTTGCCGAAGACCCGCTGACCTGCGTCGCCCGTGGCGGCGGCAAGGCCCTGGAAATGATGGACCGCCACGCCATGGACCTGCTCTCCACCGAGTAAGGGGTTCGCTAGTGGCTCGCTGTCGTGCCGCCTCCGGGCGGCACGCGCATATTCGAGCATTGCAGTACACTCGGCCCAACCTTCGCCTGACCGGTTTGCCTTTCGCATGAATTCGCGCGCTTTCCGCCCCTGTGGCGCACGAGGAGCAGGTCATTAAGCCGCTCTTCGCCAAAGGTCCCTCGCTGGGCATTCGTCTGTTGGTATTTGCCGTGCTGTCGGCGGTGCTGATGGTGGTCGATGCCCGCTTCGAGACCCTCAAGCCGATGCGCAGCCAGATGGGGCTGGTGCTCACGCCCTTCTACTGGCTGGCCGATGTGCCCGTTCGCGTCTGGGATGGGGCGACTCAGCAGATTTCCTCGCGCAGCGAGCTGATGGCCGAGAACGAGAAGCTCAAGGCCGAGGCTCTGCTGCTGCAGCGTCGCCTGCAGAAGCTGGCAGCGCTGACCGAGCAGAACGTGCGTTTGCGCGAACTGCTCAACTCCGCCGCGCTGGTGGACGAGGAAGTGTTGGTCGGCGAACTGATCGGCGTCGATCCCAACCCCTATACCCACCGCATCCTCATCGACAAGGGCGAGAAGGATGGCGTGTTCCTCGGTCAGCCGGTGCTCGATGCGCGTGGCCTGATGGGCCAGGTGGTCGAGATCATGCCCTACACCTCGCGCGTGCTGTTGCTCACCGACAACACCCACAGCATCCCGGTGCAGGTCAACCGCAACGGGCTGCGTGCCATCGCCGTCGGCACCGGCAATCCGGAGCGCCTGGAGCTGCGCCACGTCGCCGACACCGCCGATATCAAGGAGGGCGATCTGCTGGTCAGCTCCGGCATGGGTCAGCGCTTCCCGGCCGGTTACCCGGTGGCCACGGTCAAGGAAGTGATTCACGACTCCGGCCAGCCCTTCGCCATCGTCCGCGCCGTACCCACTGCCGCGCTCAATCGCAGCCGCTACCTGTTGCTGGTGTTCTCCGACCGGCGCACGCCCGAGCAGCGTGCCAACGATTCCGCCGAGGCCCAGGAAGCCGCCGACCGCGAAGCCGAGCAGGCACGCAATGGCGAGCAGGTGCCAGCGCAGAATGACGCACCGGCCGAAGACGCCCCTGCACAGGAGACGAACTGATGGCTGGTGTACTGCCTCGCAATGGCTGGGTGATCTGGCTGAGTCTGGCGCTCGGTTTGTTGCTCAGCGTTTCGCCGCTGCCCGATTTCATGCAGGTCGGCCGTCCGCTGTGGGTCGCCCTGATCCTCACCTACTGGGTCCTGGCCCTGCCGCATCGCGTCGGCATGACCTCCGCCTGGATTCTTGGCCTGGCGCAGGATGTGCTGTTCGGCACCCTGCTCGGGCAGAACGCCTTGATCCTGACGCTGATCACCTTTCTGGTGCTGAGCCTGCATCAGCGCCTGCGCATGTTCCCCATGTGGCAACAGAGCATGGTGTTGATGGTGGTGTTCGGCCTCGCCCAGCTGGTTCAGCTGTGGCTCAATGCGCTGACGGGTAGCCGCCCGCCAACCCTGGCCTTCGTCTTGCCGGCACTGGTCAGTGCCCTGCTGTGGCCCTGGATCTGCGCCATCCTGCGCGGTCTGCATCTGCGCCTCAACGTCAACTGAACGCAGCCTGCCGTGCGGCTGGCTGCGGTTCGCCAAGGGAGATACCCGCATGGCCGAGCTGTTTCTGGCCTCCGCCTCGCCCCGCCGCCGTGAATTGCTGGCTCAGATCGCTGTGCCTTGCGTCACGCAAATCGCCTCGATAGATGAAAATCCTTTGCCAGCCGAACCCGCGGCAGCCTATGTAGAGCGCCTGGCGCGTGAGAAAGCGCGCGCCGGTCTGCTCGCCCTGGGCGGGCGTGACGATGCCGTGGTGTTGGGCGCCGATACCGCTGTGGTGCTCGATGGACGCATTCTTGGCAAACCGGCGGACCTCAATGAGTCGCGTGTCATGCTTCAGGCCTTGTCGGGGCGCAGCCATCAGGTGCTGACGGCTGTGGCGCTGGTCGGTGACGGCCGCGAAGCGGCGCGAGTGGTCAGCAGCGAGGTGAGCTTTCGTCCCATCAGCGAGGCGGAAATCGAGGCGTACTGGGCCAGCGGCGAACCATGTGACAAAGCGGGCAGTTATGGTATCCAGGGGTTGGCAGCCGTGTTCGTCAGCCAATTGCAGGGCAGCTATTCGGCAGTGGTCGGTCTGCCGCTGTGCGAAACTGCCGAGCTGCTTGGCGAATTCGGTATCGCCTGCTGGCAGTTGCCGGCGCAAGGGCGGCGCTGAGAGCCCCGGCGGTGGCTGCACAGGTAGTTTTTTGGCGTGCCCGAAAGCTTGAGTCCGCGGGGCGGTGCAGTAGCCCGGCCGGCATGATCACCAGGATGGATGCATGAGCGAAGAGATTCTGATCAATATCACGCCGATGGAGTCGCGCGTGGCGGTGGTGGAAAACGGCGTGCTGCAGGAAGTGCACGTCGAGCGCACGCAGAAGCGCGGCATCGTCGGCAACATCTACAAGGGCAAGGTGGTGCGCGTGCTGCCTGGCATGCAGGCGGCCTTCGTCGATATCGGCCTGGAGCGTGCGGCCTTCATCCATGCTTCCGAGATTTCCACCCGCGAGGGGACTGCGGTGGAGCCGATCAGCGCGCTGGTTCACGAAGGGCAGAGCCTGGTGGTGCAGGTCACCAAGGACCCCATCGGCAGCAAGGGCGCGCGTCTGACCACGCAACTGTCGATTCCTTCGCGTTATCTGGTGTACATGCCACGCACCAGTCATGTCGGTATTTCCCTGAAGATCGAAGACGAAGCCGAGCGCGAGCGCCTCAAGCAGGTGGTCGCCGATTGCGTTGCCGCCGAAGGCATCGAGGAAGCCGGTGGCTTCATCCTGCGCACGGCGGCCGAAGGGGCCGGCGCTGACGAAATTCTGATCGACATCCGTTATCTGCGGCGCCTCTGGGACCAGATCGGTGCGCAGATCCAGAACTGCAAGGCGCCCACGGTGATCTACGAGGACCTGTCCCTGGCGCTGCGTACCCTGCGTGACCTGGTCAGCCCGCGCACCGAGAAGATTCGCGTGGACTCGCGGGAAACCTTCCAGAAAATCACCCAGTTCGTCGCCGAGCTGATGCCGGAAATTGCCGATCGTCTCGAGCATTACCCTGGCGAACGGCCGATCTTCGACCTGTACGGTGTCGAGGACGAAATCCAGCGTGCACTGGAGCGCAAGGTGCCGCTGAAGTCCGGCGGCTATCTGGTGGTCGACCCCGCCGAGGCGATGAGCACCATCGACGTCAACACCGGCGCCTTCGTCGGCCATCGCACCCTCGAAGAAACCATCTTCAAGACCAACCTCGAGGCGGCCACGGCCATTGCCCGCCAGCTGCGTCTGCGCAACCTGGGCGGCATCATCATCATCGACTTCATCGACATGGAGGACGAGGAGCATCAGCGCCAGGTGCTGCGTACCCTGGAGAAGCAGCTCGAGCGTGATCACGCCAAGACCAACATCATCGGCATCACCGAGCTCGGCCTGGTGCAGATGACCCGCAAGCGTACCCGCGAAAGCCTCGAGCAGATTCTCTGCGAGCCCTGCACGGCCTGTCAGGGACGCGGCAAGTTGAAGACGCCGGAGACCATCTGCTACGAGATCTTCCGCGAGATTCTGCGCGAGGCTCGTGCCTACCAGGCGGAAAGCTACCGCGTGCTGGCCAATCAGAAGGTGGTCGATCGCCTGCTCGATGAAGAGTCGGGCAACGTCGCCGATCTGGAAGCCTTCATCGGACGTACCATCAAGTTCCAGGTGGAAACCATGTATTCCCAGGAACAGTACGACGTGGTGCTGCTCTGAGCACGGCGGCTGTCGAGGTGAACGCCCTGGCGCGCCTGTTTTCGGCGCTGCTGCGCTGGGGCCTGGGTCTTTGCGCCGCCTTGCTGGTGCTGGCTGCGCTGTACGTCAGCCTGGGCCGTGAGCTGGTGCCGCTGGTGGCCGAATACCGGCTCGAACTGGAGGATCGTGCCACGGCGCAGTTGGGTGTACCGGTGCGTATCGGTCGCCTCGAAGGTCATTGGCAGGGTTTTGCCCCGGTGCTGGTGGCGCATGACGTGCATCTGGGGGACGAAGAGCAGGGCCTGAGCCTGGAACGCGTGCAGCTGGTGCCGGATGTGGGCGCTAGCCTGCTGGCACGCCAGCCGCGTATCGCCCACCTGCAATTCGATGGCCTGCAACTGAACGTGCAGCAGAACGCCGAAGGTGGCTGGCAGTTGCAAGGTTTGCCACAGCGCAGCGGGCCCGAGCTGAATGTCGAACAGCTACTGGAACAGTTGCAGGTCGTGCACCGCATCAGTCTGCTCGACAGTCGTGTGGTGCTGCAGCCGCTCGATCAGGAGCCGCTGCTGCTCAGCTACGTCAACCTTAGCCTGCGCTATGGCAGCAACAGTCAACGCCTCGACGGCCGCTTGCTGCTGCCCGATGGTCAGCCGGTGGCGCTGCGTTTGCGCACGCGCATGCAGCCCAAGACCTGGCGCGAGGCGCAGTCCGAGCTTTATCTGAGCCTGCCGCAGAGCGACTGGGCGACCTGGCTGCCCAAGTCGCTGTTCGGCGACTGGCAGGTGCAGCACCTGCAAGCCGGCGGCGAGCTGTGGCTGGAGGGCCGTGGCCTGACCCTGGACAAGGGCGCCATGCGCCTGCATGCCCCCGAGTTGGTCGGCGGTCAGGCCAAGCACAAGGCCGTGACGCTCAAGGACCTGGCCTTCAACGCCTTCTTCACGCAAGACAAGCAGGGCGTGCGGGCGCAGATCGACTCCCTGGCGCTGACCCATGGCGAGCAGCGCATCGGCGAGTTGCACCTGAACCTGAAGCAGAGGGATGTGGGCGAAAGTGACGAGCGCTGGGCGCTGACGGCCGACCGCCTCGATCTGGCGGCCTGGGCGCCATTGGTGCAGGCGCTGGTGCCGATGCCCGATGCCGCGCGCGATGGTTTGGTCGCGCTGGCTCCGGTGGGTGCGCTCAACAACCTGTTGCTCGACTATTACCCGCAGCGTGAAGGTGCCGAGCGCCTGCAGTTCGCCACCAATCTGGACAAGGTGGGCATTCAGGCCTATCGCGGTGCGCCGGCTGCCGAGAATGTCAGCGGCAGTGCCTCGGGCAACCTGTTCAAGGGCGAACTGCGTCTGAACAGCGAGAATTTCGCTCTGCATCTTGATCAACTGTTTCCCGAACCCTGGCGCTATCGCCATGCCCAGGCGCGGTTGAGCTGGGACTGGAGTGAAACCGGCCTGACCCTGTACAGCCCTTACATGCGCGTGGATGGCGAGGAAGGACAGGTCGCCGGTGACATGCTGATCCGCCTGCTGCGCGATCCCGAGGCCGAAGACTACATGGACCTGCGCGTCGGCATGCGTGACGGTGATGCGGCCTACACCGAGAAGTACCTGCCGAGCCGCGCGCCCGGCATGAGCGCCGAGCTCGATCATTGGTTGAAGACGGCGATCCGCGCGGGCCATGTCGAAGAGGGCTACTTCCAGTATCAGGGCTCGCTGAACAAGGGCGCAGCATTGGGCGCGCGCAGCCTCAGCCTGTTCTTCAAGGTCAAGGATGCCGAACTGGCGTTCCAGCCCGGCTGGCCGTCGCTGCGTGAGGGCGTGGGCGAGGTGTTGATCGAGGATGATGCAGTGCGCGTGCGCCTGCAGAGCGGGCGTTTGCTGGACAGTCAGGTCAATGACGTCACAGCCAATATCCCCTTGCGCCATGATGGCAAGCCACCGCGCCTGGCGCTCGATGGCGAGGTGCAGAGCAGCCTGGGTGACGCCATCAAACTGTTGCAGGAAGCGCCTCTGGGCACAGCGGGAATCTTTGCCGGTTGGCAAGGTGAAGGGCCTCTGGCTGGGCGTCTGAAGCTGGATATTCCGTTGCAGAAGGGGCAGCCGCCCGGTGTGGTGGTGGACTTCGCCACCGAGGGCGCGAGCCTCAAACTGGCCAATCCCGCCCTGCAACTGAGCAAGGTGCAGGGTGCGTTTCGCTTCAATAGCGCAGCCGGATTGAGCGCGCCGGACGTGCGCGCCGAGGTCCTCGGGCGTCAGGTGCGCGGCACTATCCGCGCCGAGGGCGCGCGTGGGCAGGCGCGTACGTTGTTCGATCTGCGTGGACAGGTCCAGGTCGATGCCCTCAGTCAGTGGCTGGGCGGGCCGCAGAAGTTGCCGGCCAGCGGACTGCTGCCTTATCGCCTGCGCCTGACCCTGGATGGCGATGACAGCAAGCTGCGCGTCGATTCCAATCTGCGCGGTGTGGCGATCGATCTGCCTGCGCCCTTCGGCAAGACGGCGCAGCAGGAGCGTGATGCCGACTGGCGCATGACCCTTTCCGGGCGCGAGCGTCGTTACTGGGCGAACTATGGCGAGCTGGCCAGCCTGAGCCTGGCCGCTCCCCCGGGGGCGCTGGCTGACGGCCGCGGAGAAGTGGTGCTCGGTGGTGGCGCGGCCGGTCTGCCTCCCGATCAGGGGCTGCGAGTGCGTGGGCGCCTGGATGAACTGGACCTGGATGCCTGGAAGCAGCTCGGCAGCCAACATCCGGTGAAGGTGGATGCCGACAGCCAGCGCCTGTTTCGCAGCGCGCGACTGGATGTCGGGCGGTTTCGTGGTTTTGGTCAAGAGGTCGAGCAGCTGACGCTTGGCCTGGCACGAGAGGGCCGGGGCTGGGTCTTGCAACTCGACAGCGAGTTGGCAGCCGGGCGTGTGCTGCTGGCCGATGCCGAGGGGGTGCCTATTCGTATCGATCTGCAGCACGTGCGGTTGCCGGCGCCAGATCCTGAGGCGACGAAAGTCAGCGATGCGCCCGATCCTCTGGCCGATATCGACCCCAGGCAGATTCCGCCGCTGGATATCGCCATTGAGCGCGTGCAGCGCGGTGACAAGGTGCTGGGCGCCTGGTCGCTCAAGGTCAGGCCCGAAGCACAGGGCGTTCGCTTCGAGGAGCTCGACCTCGACCTGCAGGGGTTGAAGATCGGGGGCAGCGCCGGTTGGCGTGGTACGCCGGGCAACACCAGCAGTTGGTACAAGGGGCGCCTGCAGGGCGAAGACCTGAGCAAGGTATTGCTGGCCTGGAACTTCGCCCCGAGCGTCACCAGCGAGAGTTTCCGTGTGGACGCCGACGGCAGCTGGCTCGGTTCGCCGGCCTGGTTCTCGCTCAAGCGCTTCTCCGGCAATCTCGACGCCTCGCTGCGCAAAGGTCAGTTCGTCGAAGTGCAGGGCTCGGCCCAGGCGCTGCGCGTGTTCGGCCTGCTCAACTTCAACTCCATTGGTCGCCGCCTGCGTCTGGACTTCTCCGACCTGCTGGGCAAGGGGCTGAGTTACGACCGGGTCAAGGGCAACCTGCAGGCGACCAATGGCCTGTTCGTGACGCATGAACCGATCACCCTGAGCGGACCTTCGAGCAATCTGGAACTCAATGGCAATCTCGACATGAACAACGAGCGCATCGACGCCAAGCTGCTGGTGACCCTGCCGGTGACCAACAACCTGCCGCTGGCGGCGCTGATCGTCGGCGCCCCGGCGATTGGTGGGGCGCTGTTCGTGGTGGACAAGTTGCTCGGCGACAAGGTCGCCCGCTTCGCCAGCGTGCAGTACGACGTCAAGGGGCCGATGCAGGACCCGCAGATCAGCTTCGACAAGCCCTTCGAAAAACCGCAATGACCTGCTCTCTTGGCGTACGCTGTTACACCAAGCCGCAAAGAGTGTCGCCATGAATCTCGCTGTAATCCAGATGGTCAGTCAGGACGACGTGCAAACCAACCTGCGTCTGGCTCGCCGTATGCTGGAGCGTGCCGCGCAGGGCGGTGCGCGCCTCGCCGTGCTGCCCGAGAACTTCGCTGCCATGGGCCGTCGCGACCTGGCTGCCATCGGCCGCGCCGAGGCGTTGGGCGAGGGGCCGATCCTGCCCTGGTTGAAACGCGCTGCGCGTGACCTCAGCTTATGGATAGTGGCCGGCACCTTGCCGCTGCCTGCGGACGATGATGCCGACGGCAAACCGCACGCCTGCTCACTGCTGATCGATGATCAGGGGGAGCGTGTGGCCCGTTATGACAAGCTGCACCTGTTCGATGTCGAGGTGGCCGACAACCGCGGCCGTTATCGCGAGTCCGACGATTTCGCCCATGGCCAGCGCGTCGTGGTGGTCGATACACCGGTGGGGCGCCTGGGCATGACGGTGTGCTACGACCTGCGCTTCCCCGAGCTGTTCGGTGCGCTGCGCGAAGCCGGCGCCGAGCTGATCAGCGTGCCGGCAGCGTTCACTGCCGTGACCGGTGCGGCGCACTGGCAGGTCCTGACCCGTGCCCGCGCCATCGAAACCCAGTGCTATGTGCTGGCGGCCGGCCAGGGCGGCGAGCATCCCGGTCAGCGTCTGACGTTCGGCCACTCGGCGATCATCGACCCATGGGGGCAGGTGCTGGCCGAACAGGATCAGGGGGAAGGGGCCTTGCTGGCTCCCCGCGATGCCGCCGAGCAGGCGAACATTCGCCAACGCATGCCGGTGCAGCAGCACCGCCGAATCTTTTCATCGGACGTACCCCGTCCGATCGTTGTGGAGTGACCATGAATACGATGTTGCAATCCGTCAGCGAGCATCTGCTTGCGCCCGGTAACCTGACGTTCGACAGCCTCGGCAGTGTGCTGGGTGAAGTCGCAGGCCCAGGTATCGATGCCGCCGACCTGTACTTTCAAAGCCAGGTTTCGGAAACCTGGGTGCTGGAAGATGGCATCGTCAAGGAAGGCAGTTTCAACCTCGATCAGGGCGTTGGTGTACGCGCCCAGTCCGGTGAGAAAACCGGTTTCGCCTACAGCAACGCCATCAGCCTCGATGCGCTGACGCAAGCTGCCCAGGCCGCGCGTTCGATCTCGCGTGCCGGCCAGCAGGGCTGCGTGCAGGCTTTCGTCAGCCCGCAAGTGACTCAGCTGTATGCCGAGGGCAACCCGCTGGATGTCATGAGCCGCGCCGAGAAGGTCGAACTGCTGCAACGCATCGACCGCGCCACGCGCGCGCTCGACCCGCGCATCAAGCAGGTCACCGTGAGCCTGGCCGGCGTCTGGGATCGCATTCTGGTCGCTGCCCATGACGGCAGCCTCAGCGCCGATATCCGTCCGCTGGTGCGCTTCAACGTCAGCGTCATCGTCGAGCAGAACGGCCGCCGCGAGCGTGGTGGTCATGGCGGCGGCGGGCGTACCGACTACCGCTACTTTCTCGATGAAGACCGTGCCATGGGCTACGCCCGCGAGGCACTGCGCCAGGCGCTGGTCAATCTGGAGGCCATCGCCGCCCCCGCAGGCAGCATGCCGGTGGTGATGGGCGCTGGCTGGTCCGGCGTGCTGCTGCACGAAGCGGTCGGCCATGGCCTGGAAGGCGACTTCAACCGCAAGGGCAGTTCGGCCTACAGCGGCCAGGTCGGCCAGAAGGTCGCTTCCAGCCTGTGCACCATCGTCGACGACGGCACCCTGGCTGGCCGTCGCGGCTCGCTGAGTGTCGACGACGAAGGCACGCCGACCCAGTGCACCACGCTGATCGAGAACGGTGTGCTCAAGGGCTACATGCAGGACAAGCTCAATGCCCGCCTGATGGGCGTGGCCGCCACCGGCAACGGGCGTCGCGAGTCCTACGCGCACCTGCCGATGCCGCGCATGACCAACACCTACATGCTGGCTGGCGAGAGCGATCCTGAGGAAATCATCCGTTCGGTAAAGAAGGGCATCTACTGCGCCAACCTTGGCGGCGGCCAGGTGGACATCACCAGCGGCAAGTTCGTGTTCTCCACCAGTGAGGCCTACCTGATCGAGGACGGCAAGATCACGGCGCCGGTCAAAGGCGCCACCCTGATCGGCAATGGCCCGGAGGCCATGAGTCGCGTGTCCATGGTCGGCAACGATCTGGCGCTGGACAGTGGTGTCGGCACGTGCGGCAAGGATGGCCAGTCGGTGCCGGTCGGTGTCGGTCAGCCGACGCTGAAGATCGACGCGATCACCGTTGGCGGCACTGGTGCGTAGAGCCGACAATAGCCGGGGGCGCCGTGCGCACCAGCGGCTGGCGAAGAGTCGGTGCGCATGGCGCACCCTAAGGTCAGCGCAATCCGCGGTGGATTTCGTCGAGCTCGCGGATGTACTTGAACACCTTGCGCGCCGCAGCCGGCGGCTTGTTGCGCGCGGCTTCGTGCTGGGCATGACGGACCAGGCCGCGCAGGTGCTGGACGTCAGCGTCGGGGTAGAGCTCGACGAAGCTCTCCAGCGCGCTGTCGCCTTCGGCGATCAGGCGGTCGCGCCAGCGCTCGAGAGCGTGGAAGCGTTCGTTGTACTCGCGGGTGGAGCTGTCCACCTGGTCGAGCATGGCGACGATCGCGTCGACATCCTGTTCGCGCATCAGCTTGCCGATGAACTGGATGTGGCGTTTGCGCGCGGCATTGGCGGTATGTTTCGGCGCTTCGGCGAGCGCGCGGCGTAAGGCATCGGTCAGTGGCATCTTGGCCAGCAGATCCGCCTTGAGCGTGGTCAGTCGCTCGCCAAGATCCTGCAGGGCATGCAGTTCGCGTTTGACCTGGGATTTGCTCTTCTCCAGGGAGAAGTCGTCGTAGGAATCAGACATGGGGTGGGTCCAGAGGGAAACGCCGCCATGATAGCAGTAACCGTGACTGCCGGCCCGCAGCGGGCAGTCGAGAGCAGGCCTTGGATTTCGTACGGAAAGTGCCTGCGCCAAGATAATCGGGAGTGGTTATGAGTGAAGTAGAACGCATCGGGCCGCAGGCCTTGCCAGCGTTGCAAGAGCAGGTGGAGGCAATTCTCGCCGAGGCCAGGCGCCAGGGTGCCAGCGCCTGCGAGGTCGCGGTCTCGGCTGGTCAGGGGCTGTCCACCACGGTGCGCCAGGGCGAGGTGGAAACCGTCGAGTTCAATCGCGACCAGGGTTTTGGCATCACGCTGTACGTTGGCCAGCGCAAGGGCTCGGCCAGCACCTCGGCCACCGGTATCGAGGCCATTCGTGAGACCGTGGCGGCGGCCCTGGCGATTGCCAAACATACCAGCGAAGACGAGTGTGCCGGTCTGGCCGATGCCGCGCTGATGGCCCGTGAGCTGCCTGAGCTGGACCTCTATCACCCCTGGTCGATCACCCCGGAGCAGGCGGTGGAGCAGGCGCTGGCCTGTGAAGCTGCGGCTTTTGCGGCTGACGCGCGGATCAGGAACGCCGATGGCACCAGCCTCAATACCCATCAGGGTTGTCGCGTGTATGGCAACAGCCACGGGTTCGTCGGCGGCTATGCCAGCACCCGCCACAGCCTGAGCTGCGTGATGATCGCCGAGGGTGAGGGGCAGATGCAGCGCGACTACTGGTACGACGTCAATCGCCAGGGTGAACTGCTGGCCGATGCCAAGGGTATCGGCCAGCGCGCCGCCGAGCGTGCGGTCAGCCGTCTGGGTGCGCGCCCGGTGCCGACCTGCGAAGTACCGGTGCTGTTCGCTGCCGAGCTGGCCGGTGGGCTGTTCAGCCACCTGCTGGCGGCCATTTCGGGGGGCAACCTGTATCGCCAGTCCTCGTTCCTCGAAGGCGCGCTCGGTCAGCGTCTGTTCCCCGAGTGGCTGAGCCTCGACGAGCGTCCGCACCTGCCGCGCGCGCTCGGTAGCGCGACCTTCGACGGCGATGGCCTGGCCACCTACGCCAAACCGTTCGTGGAGAAGGGCGAGCTGGTGTCCTACGTGCTCGGCACCTATTCCGGGCGCAAGCTGGGTTTGCCGAGCACCGCCAACTCCGGTGGTGTGCACAACCTGTTCGTCACCCATGGCGATGAGGATCAGCAGGCGCTGATTCGCCGCATGGGCCGTGGCCTGCTGGTCACCGAACTGATGGGCCAGGGCTTGAACCTGGTCACCGGCGACTATTCCCGTGGCGCGGCGGGCTTCTGGGTGGAGAACGGTGAAATCCAGTTCCCCGTGCAGGAGGTGACCATTGCCGGCAACCTGCGCGACATGTTCCGCCAGATCGTCGCGGTCGGGCGCGATCTGGAGCGGCGCGGCAATATCTGCACTGGCTCGGTGCTGATCGAGAAGATGACGGTCGCCGGTAGCTGAGGCTGCTAGAAACGAAAAGGCCACCCGCGGGTGGCCTTTTCGTTCGTGGGGTGATGCTACTCGCCTTCGTCGAAGTAGTTCTCGATCAACGCAACCAGCGCATCGAGAGCCTCGTGATCCTGTTCGCCTTCGGTCAGCAGGTGCACGTTGGTGCCCTTGCCGGCGGCCAGCATCATCACCGCCATGATGCTCTTGCCGTCTACCAGGCTTTCGGCGCTGCGGCCGATGCGCACCTGGCAGGGGTAGGTGCTCGCTACGCCGACGAACTTCGCTGCAGCACGGGCATGCAGGCCAAGTTTGTTGATGATGGTGATTTCACGTGCTGGCATCGCGGCAGGATTCCTTAGCTGAGGTCGCGGTGACGCACCTGGACGTTCTTCAGCGAGTCTTTGAGTGCCTGGCTCAGGCGGTTGGCCAGGTACACCGAGCGGTGGTGGCCACCCGTGCAGCCAATGGCGATGGTGACATAGGCGCGGTTGCTGGCGGCGAAGCGTGGCAGCCATTTTTCCAGGTAGGCGAGGATATCCTGATACATCTCTTCGACCTCCGGTTGCGCGGCCAGATAGTCGATCACCGGTTGATCCAGTCCGGAATGATCGCGCAGTTCCGGTTTCCAGTACGGATTGGGCAAGCAGCGCGCATCGAACACCAGGTCAGCATCCACTGGCATGCCACGTTTGAAACCGAAGGATTCGACCAGAAAGGCGGTGCCAGTCTGCGTCTGGCCCAGCAGGCGTAGCTTGAGCGTATCGCGCAGCTGGTAGAGATTCAGGCGGGTGGTATCGATCTTCAGATCGGCACGATCGGTGATCGGTGCCAGCAGCTGGCTTTCGTAGGCAATGGCCTCGGCCAGCGAGCGATTGTCGTTGGTCAGCGGGTGTCGTCTGCGCGTTTCGGAAAAACGCTTGAGCAGCGTTTCGTCTTCGGCATCGAGATACAGCACGTCGCAATGGATACTGCGCTTGCGCACTTCGTCGAGCAGTTCCGGGAAGCGTTTGAGCTGGCTCAGCAGGTTGCGCGCATCGATGGATACGGCCACCTGCGGCAGCAGCATGTCGCTATGCGGCAGGAAGCGCTCGGCAAGATCCGGCAGCAGGCCGGCCGGCAGGTTGTCGATGCAGTAGAAACCGTTGTCCTCAAGTACATCGAGGGCGGTGCTCTTGCCCGAGCCCGAGCGACCGCTGACGATGATCAGGCGCATGTTTATTGACCGTTCTGAATGTCCACGACGACCTGATAGAGATCTTCGCCGCTGTTGGCCTGGCGCAGACGTTCACGTACATCCTGGCGATCGAGCATGCTGGCGATCTGGCGCAGCAGTTCGAGATGCGCATCGGTGGCCGCCTCCGGCACCAGAAGCACGAACAGCAGATCGACCGGCACGCCGTCGATGGCGTCGAAGTCGACTGCCGTCTCCAGGTGCAGGACAGCACTGATCGGGGCACTGCAGCCGGCCAGGCGGCAGTGGGGAATGGCGATGCCGTTGCCGAAGCCGGTAGAGCCGAGCTTCTCGCGGGCGATGAGGCTTTCGAAGATGTCCTGGGCATCCAGGTCGGGCAGATCGCGCGCAACCACATTGGCGATCTGTTCGAGCACGCGTTTCTTGCTGCCGCCCGGCACGTTCACCAGGGAACGGCCGGGGGTCAGGATATTTTCAAGTCGGATCATGGATAGGGAATGTTAGCGGGCCGTGGCGCCTTGCAGGCGTTCGAGCTGCTTTTCCTTGTGCTTGATGAGTTGACGGTCGAGTTTATCGGCCAACAGGTCGATGGCAGCGTACATATCCTGGTGTTCGGCGTTGGCGACGACTTCGCCGCCAGCGATGTGCAGGGTGGCTTCGATCTTCTGCTTGAGTTTTTCGACCTCCATGGTCACCTGTACGTTGGTGATCTTGTCGAAGTGGCGTTCCAGTCGGCCCAGTTTCTCGCCGATATAGTCACGCAGGGCGTCGGTCACATCCAGCTGATGTCCACTGATGTTGACTTGCATACCGCTTTCTCCTTGTTGCCTTGTGTAAGAGACGGGTCTGGTTCGACCCGCCGCCGGAACACGTTGGCCTGAAGGCCTGAGGCCTTCAGTCGATCTGGCCTACATCAGTCGCTTGCGCTCACTGGAGGGCGCTATGCCGAGGGACTCGCGATACTTGGCGACCGTCCGACGGGCGACTTGGATGCCTTGTGCCTCCAGTAAACCAGCGATCTTGCTGTCGCTCAACGGCTTTTTCGCGTTTTCTGCTGCAACCAGTTTTTTGATGATCGCGCGGATCGCGGTGGACGAGCATTCTCCGCCTTCAGAGGTGCTGACGTGGCTGGAGAAGAAATATTTCAGCTCGTAAATACCGCGCGGTGTGTGCATGAATTTCTGCGTGGTGACGCGTGAAATCGTCGACTCATGCATGCCCACCGCTTCGGCGATGTCGTGCAGCACCAGGGGTTTCATCGCCTCATCGCCGTAGTCGAGGAAGCCACGCTGGTGCTCGACGATCTGCGTGGCCACCTTCATCAGCGTTTCGTTGCGGCTCTGCAGGCTCTTGATGAACCAGCGGGCTTCCTGCAACTGGTTGCGCATGAAGGTGTTGTCGGCACTGGAGTCGGCGCGTTTGACGAAGCCGGCATACTGCGGGTTGACCCGCAGGCGCGGCATGGCTTCCTGGTTGAGTTCCACCAGCCAGCGTTCGTTGTGCTTGCGCACGATCACGTCGGGCACCACGTATTCCGGCTCGCTGGATTCGATCTGCGAACCTGGACGCGGATTCAGGCGCTGGATCAGGTCGATGACCTGGCGCAGTTCGTCTTCCTTGAGCTTGGTGCGGCGCATCAGCTGGGCGTAGTCGCGGCTACCGAGCAGCTCCACGTAGTCGCCGACCACGCGTTGGGTCTCGCTCAGCCAAGGCGTGCCGGCAGGCAGCTGGCGCAGTTGCAGCAGCAGGCATTCGCGCAGGTCGCGGGCGCCGATACCGGCCGGTTCGAACTGCTGGATGCGGTGCAGCACCACTTCCACTTCGTCCAGTTCGACATCCAACTCGGGGTCGAAGGACTCGGTGACTTCCTCGAGCGTTTCTTCGAGGTAACCGTCGTTGTTGATGCAGTCGATCAGGGTGGCCGCGATCAGGCGATCCTTGTCCGACATGGGCGCCAGGTTCAGTTGCCAGAGCAGGTGGCTGTGCAGGCTCTCGCCGCTGGACGTGCGGGTGGTGAAGTCCCACTCGTCATCATCGTTGCTGGGCAGACTGCTGGCGCTGGTCTGGTAGATGTCTTCCCAGGCCGTGTCGACTGGCAGCTCGTTGGGAATACGCTCGCCCCACTCGCCTTCTTCCAGGTTATCCACCGTGGGGGTGGTTTCCTGGTAGCTCTCTTCCTTGCTCGGGGTCGGGGTGGCGCTTTCGGCGCCATCAGCCATTGGATCGCTGTTGTCGAAGTCGTCGCCGTCTTCCTGGCGCTCGAGCATGGGATTGGATTCCAACGCCTCCTGGATTTCCTGTTGCAGGTCCAGGGTAGACAGTTGGAGGAGGCGGATAGCCTGTTGCAGCTGCGGGGTCATCGTCAGCTGCTGGCCCATCTTGAGGACTAGCGATGGTTTCATTGCAGACCTTAATTTACTGGCGAGTTACGCCTTCCACATCAGGGCGCCGAAGCGCCGCCAGGAAGCAAATTATATGCCTGAATTTCTCGTTTTTGCCTAGGGGGTGCAATATTTCTGTAGCGAAATAGTAGGCGGCCTACAGGTTGTGTGAACGCGTAGCGAGCGAAGGTGACAGGCGAGAAATCGCAGTTTACGGCTGTAAATGAGCATTTCGGACTGGGCTCGCACGCGACGTTGTTTTTGACGCAGCAGCACCGAGCGCAGTAGTTTTCACGCCGCCTGTCACAGGCGGAATTCATGGCCCAGATAGACCTCTTTCACCGTCTGGTTGGCGAGGATGGCCTCGGCGTCACCCTCGGCGATCAGCTGTCCATCGTTGACGATGTAGGCGGTCTCGCAGATGTCCAGGGTTTCGCGCACGTTGTGATCGGTGATCAGGATGCCGATGCCCTTGGTCTTGAGGTGATGGATGATCTGTTTAATATCGCCCACCGAGATCGGGTCCACCCCGGCAAAGGGTTCGTCGAGCAGGATGAACTTGGGGTTGGTCGCCAGGGCCCGGGCAATTTCCACGCGGCGTCGCTCGCCGCCGGACAGGCTCATGCCGAGACTGTCGGCGATATGGTGGATATGGAACTCCTGCAGCAGGCTTTCCAGTTCCGCCTGGCGCCCGGCGCGGTCCAGGTCCTTGCGCGTTTCGAGAATGGCCATGATGTTGTCGGTTACCGACAGCTTGCGGAAGATCGAGGCTTCCTGCGGCAGGTAGCCGATGCCAGCGCGCGCGCGGCCGTGCATGGGCTGATGACTGACGTCGAGGTCGTCGATCAGCACGCGGCCCTGGTCGGCGCGCACCAGGCCGACGATCATGTAGAAGCAGGTGGTCTTGCCTGCGCCGTTGGGGCCTAGCAGGCCAACGATCTGACCGCTTTCGATGCTCAGGCTGACGTCACGCACGACCTGGCGGCTCTTGTAGCTTTTCGCCAGGTGTTGGGCTTTGAGAATGGCCATTACTGCTGCTGATCCGCGGAGTTGTTCTTCGGTTGGATGACCATGTCGATACGTGGGCGCGGCGTGCTGACGTTGCCGCCTGTCGCGCGGCCGGCGTTGACGATCTGGCGGCGGGTGTCATAGACGATTTTCTCGCCTTCGAAGGTATTGCCTTCCTGAATCACCTTGGCCTGGTCGATCAGTACGATGCGCTCATTGCTGGCGAAGTACTGGATGGTCTTGCCGTAGGCCTTGACGATGTCCTTGTCCACGGCCGGCTTCTGCTCGTAGTAGGCCAGGTTGCCGACCGAGGTGAATACATCGATGTCGCCAGTGGCGGTCTGGGTGATGGTGACGGTGTCGCCTGTGATCTTCAGGGTGCCCTGAGTGATGATCACGTCGCCGCGATAGACGGCTACACCTTGCTTGTCATCCAGTTCGGCGCTGTCGGCCTGGATACGGATCGGTTGATCGCGATCCGATGGCAGTGCCCAGGCAGCCGCGCTTCCCAATGCGGCGCCGAGGCTGAGAATCAGGGGGAGGGTATTAACGAACCTCATGCTGGCCTCTTACGTTGGACTGCAGGATCATCCTGCCGTCATTCAAGTACGCTTTCATTCCTTGTGCCGTGGTCACCCCGTTGGCCGCGACGATTCTAACGGCTTGCTCGGTCTGCGCATATTCCTTGTCAGGAATAACGGTCATGCGGCTGCTGGTGATGACGGTGGGGCGGTTCTTGGCGTCGGTGCGGGCGATGCGCACGTCGTCGATCAGTTCTACCTCGACGCCACCAGGCGAGACTTCGGCACGCTGACTGGTGACTTCCCAGGGTAGCTCGGTGCCGCGATAGAGCTCCAGCTTGGGGGTGTCGATCAGGGTGATGTCGGTGCTTTTGACGTGCTCGAGCTTGTCCGCGGTCATGCGGTAGTGCAGTTTGCCGTCATCCTGGAACTGCACGGTGCGTGCGCCCATCGCGTAGAAGTCGACGACGTTGTCATCGCTGGCCTGCTGGGCCTGGCGTGCGCTGTCCGGGGCGAGGTTCCAGTAGCCGAGTGCGGCCACGACGACTGCAATCAGGGCAAAGATCAGGGTGTTGAGGATTTTACGCGGCATGCTGTTCTCTAGAGGTAGGCGGCCTGAGCCGCATCCAGTGTGCCCTGGGCACGCATGATCAGTTCGCAGAACTCTCGCGCCGCACCATCACCGCCGCGCGCCTGGGTTACGCCGTGGGCGTGCTGGCGCACGAATCCGTCGGCGCTGGCCACGGCCATGCCCAGTCCGACGCGACGAATCACCGGGAGGTCCGGCAGGTCGTCGCCGAGATAGGCGACCTGTTCATAGCTTAGGCCGAGTTCGGCGAGCAGGCCGTCGAGTACCACGAGTTTGTCCTCGCGGCCCTGGAACAGGTGCTGGATGCCGAGGTTGTTGGCGCGGCGCTCGACCACCGGGGTCTTGCGTCCGCTGATGATGGCGGTGCGCACCCCCGAGTTGATCAGCATCTTGATGCCGTGGCCGTCGAGTGTGTTGAACGTCTTGAACTCAGTGCCGTCTTCGAGGAAGTACAGGCGACCGTCGGTGAGTACGCCGTCGACGTCGAAGATCGCCAGCTTGATGGCGCGGGCGCGTTGCTGCAGGTCGTTCATCACATTACTCCGGCGCGCAGCAGGTCATGCATGTTGAGGGCGCCGACCGGGTTGTCCAGGTCGTCGACCACTACCAGTGCGTTGATCTTGTGGTCTTCCATGATCTTCAGGGCTTCGGCCGCGAGCATCTCGGCGCGAGCGGTCTTGCCGTGCGGCGTCATGACCTCGTCGATCGATGCCTGGCGCACGTCGATGCCCTTGTCCAGGGTGCGGCGCAGATCGCCGTCGGTGAAAATGCCGGCGAGGCGGCCGTCTTCCTCCAGAACCACGGTCATGCCCAGGCCTTTCTGGGTCATTTCCAGCAGGGCATCGCGCAGGCTGGTGCCGCGGCGTACGCGTGGCAGGGCGTCGCCTGCGTGCATGACGTTTTCCACTTTCAGCAGCAGGCGCCGGCCAAGGGCACCGCCCGGATGGGAGAAGGCAAAGTCTTCGGCGGTGAAGCCGCGCGCTTCGAGCAGGGCGATGGCCAGAGCGTCACCCAGCACCAGGCTGGCGGTGGTCGAGGAGGTCGGCGCCAGGTTCAGCGGGCAGGCTTCCTGCGAGACGCGTGCGTCCAGGTTGACTTCGGCAGCCTTGGCCAGTGGCGAGTCCGGGTTGCCGGTCATGCTGATCAGACGGATACCGAGGCGTTTGATCAGCGGCAGCAGGGTGACGATCTCGGCGGTCGAGCCCGAGTTCGAGAGCGCCAGGACGATGTCGTCCCTGGTGATCATGCCCATGTCGCCATGGCTGGCTTCTGCCGGGTGAACGAAGAAAGACGTGGTGCCGGTGCTGGCCAGGGTTGCAGCGATCTTGTTGCCGATATGCCCGGACTTGCCCATGCCAACCACGACCACGCGGCCCTTGCAGCCGAGAATCAGCTCGCAGGCCTTGATGAAATCGGCATCGATACGGGGCAATAGCTCTTGCACCGCTTCAAGTTCGAGGCGGATGGTGCGCTGCGCGGAATCAATCAGGTCGCGGGTCTGGTTCATGCTGGGCAAGGCTGTCGGGCGAAAAAAGACGAGGATTATAACGGGAAAAGCTTTCCGCGCTCACCCTTGCTTCGCGCAAAGCAATATCTAAGCTGTCGCAAGTCTGAACGTTGAGCTGTGGCGCTATTGGGCGGTCTGTTCGGCAAATGCTATAGTTCGCGGCCATTTTGGCCCCTCTGGCTGGCGCGTGTCCTTGCTTCTGGAGGCGGCGTCTGCCAGGAAGGCCTGATTTTCAAGGAGTTCAGATGAGCGCCGAGCACGAGTACGCGATCGAGTTGCAGGGCGTCAGTTTTCAGCGTGGCGCGCGATCGATTTTCGACAAGGTCGATATCCGCATACCGCGCGGCAAGGTGACCGGCATCATGGGGCCATCCGGCTGCGGCAAGACCACGCTGCTGCGCCTGATCGCCGCTGAGCTGCGTCCTTCTGCCGGCGATGTTCGCGTAGCTGGCGTCAGCCTGCCGAAGCTGTCGCGCGACGAGTTGTTCGACATGCGCAAGCAGATGGGCGTGCTGTTTCAGAGCGGTGCGCTATTCACCGACCTCGATGTGTTCGAGAACGTCGCCTTTCCACTGCGCGTGCATACCCAGCTGCCGGAAGAAATGATCCGCGACATCGTCCTGATGAAGTTGCAGGCCGTTGGCCTGCGCGGAGCGCTGGAGCTGATGCCGGACGAGTTGTCGGGGGGCATGAAGCGCCGTGTCGCGCTGGCCCGTGCCATTGCGCTCGATCCGCAGATCCTGCTGTACGACGAGCCGTTCGTCGGTCAGGACCCCATCGCCATGGGCGTCCTGGTGCGCCTGATCCGCCTGCTCAACGACGCGCTGGGGATCACCAGCGTGGTGGTTTCTCACGACCTTGCAGAAACCGCCAGTATCGCCGATTACATCTATGTCGTCGGTGATGCGCAGGTGCTGGGGCAGGGCACACCGGCCGAGCTGATGGAGTCGGATAATCCACGTATTCGTCAGTTCATGAAGGGCATTCCGGATGGTCCGGTGCCGTTTCATTTTCCAGCGCCTGACTACCGCGAAGATCTGTTGGGGAGAGGTTGATGCGCAGAATTTCACCGCTCGAACGCCTGCGGCTGTTCGGTCGTGCGGGTATCGATGTGGTCGCGACGCTGGGGCGTTCGGTGCTGTTTCTGGTCAGCGCGCTGTGCGGCCGCAGCCGTGCCGGCAAGCCTTTGCAGCTGTTGATCAAGCAGCTGTTCGCGGTTGGCGTGATGTCGCTGGCGATCATCGTCGTCTCCGGCATTTTCATCGGCATGGTGCTGGCCCTGCAGGGTTACAACATCCTGGTCAGCTATGGCTCCGAGCAGGCCGTGGGGCAGATGGTCGCCCTGACCCTGCTGCGTGAACTGGGCCCGGTGGTCACCGCGCTGCTGTTCGCCGGTCGCGCCGGTTCCGCGTTGACCGCCGAAATCGGCAACATGAAGTCCACCGAGCAACTCTCCAGTCTGGAGATGATTGGCGTCGACCCGCTCAAATACATCGTCGCGCCGCGGCTATGGGCCGGCTTCATTTCCATGCCGCTGCTGGCGATGATCTTCTGCGTGGTCGGCATCTGGGGGGCGGCGATGGTCGCCGTGGATTGGCTGGGCGTTTACGAGGGCTCGTTCTGGGCCAACATGCAGAACAGTGTTTCCTTTTATGACGACGTGCTCAATGGCGTGATCAAAAGCATCGTCTTCGCCTTCGTGGTGACCTGGATCGCCGTGTTCCAGGGTTACGACTGCGAGCCTACTTCCGAAGGCATCAGCCGCGCGACCACGCGCACCGTGGTGTATGCCTCGCTGGCCGTACTTGGCCTGGATTTCATTCTGACCGCTTTGATGTTTGGAGATTTCTGATGCAAAACCGCACGCTGGAGATTGGTGTCGGCCTGTTCCTCATGGCCGGTGTACTGGCCCTGCTGCTGCTGGCCCTGCGCGTCAGCGGCCTGAGCGTCGGTAGCGCTGGTGATACCTACAAGGTCTACGCCTACTTCGACAACATCGCCGGACTGACCGTGCGCGCCAAGGTCACCATGGCTGGCGTGAGCATCGGCAAGGTCACTGCCATCGATCTGGATCGTGACAGTTACATGGGCCGGGTGACCCTGGAGCTCGATGGCGGCGTCAATAACCTGCCTGAGGATTCCACGGCGTCGATCCTGACCGCTGGGCTGCTCGGCGAGAAATACATCGGCATCAGCGTTGGTGGTGACGAGGAGGTGCTCAAGGACGGCAGCACCATCCACGACACGCAGTCCTCGCTGGTGCTGGAAGACCTGATTGGCAAATTCCTGCTCAATTCGGTCAATAAAGATGAAGCCAATTGATGAGGGCTCCTGACATGCTCAAGACCGTGCGTAATTCCCTGCTGGCGTTGCTGGCTACCATGCCGTTGCTGGCCATCGCTGCGCCAAGCGCCCATGAGGTGGTGCAGCAGACCACCGAAACCCTGCTGGCAGATCTGCAAGCCAACAAGGAGCAGTACCGCAGCAATCCCAATGCCTTCTACGACTCGCTCAACGAGATTCTCGGCCCGGTGGTGGATGTCGAGGGTATCGCCCGTGGCGTGATGACCGTGCGCTACTCGCGCCAGGCTTCGCCTGAACAGATGAGCCGCTTTGAGGAGAACTTCAAGCGCAGCCTGATGCAGTTCTATGGTAATGCCCTGCTCGAATACAACAATCAGGACATTCGCGTGCTGCCAGCCAGCGGCAGGGACGAGGGCGAGCGCACGTCGGTCGGTATGGAAATTCGCGATGGCAAGGGCGTGGTCTATCCGCTGTCCTACACCATGGTGTCGATGGATGGTGGCTGGAAGTTGCGCAACGTGGTGATCAACGGCATCAACGTCGGCAAACTGTTCCGCGATCAGTTCGCCCAGTCCATGCAGAACAACCGTAACGATCTCGACAAGGTCATCGACACCTGGGCCGATACCGTGGCCAGGGCGCGTCAGGCGCGAGGCGAATCGTGAGTCAGGCGAGCATCAGCGAGCGCGCTGCTGGGCAATTGCAGCTCAGCGGTGTGCTCGATTACAGCACCGGGCCGCTGCTGCGTGAGCAGGGCGCGCGGCTGATTGCCGCCAGCAGTGCCGCGCATCTGGCGCTCGACTGCAGCACGGTGGAAAAGTCCAGCAGTGTCGGTCTGGCGCTGCTGCTGGCGTTCATGCGTGATGCGCGCAAGGCCGGGCGTGAGCTGACGATCAGCGCGCTGCCCGACGACATGCGCGAGATCGCTCAGGTCAGCGGCGTGCTGGAATTGCTGCCGCTGCAATCGTGAAGCGCTTCCCGTCGTTCCGTCAGTGCCGTTGCCGGCGGGGTTCGCAGGCGGGAGGCTTTTTTGTATGATGGCCGACCCGCGGGCTCAGGTGCCCGAATGCGTCAGTCGAGGTCGAGCATGCAGGCTGCAGAAGTAAAAAGCCTCCTAGAGGAAAAACTCCCGAATACCCAGGTGGAAGTCGAAGGCGAAGGCTGCAACTTCCAGCTCAACCTGATCAGCGACGAACT
>NZ_JBLWTV010000012.1:0-155794 GCF_048269965.1 Pseudomonas sp.
CGCCTCGGCACTCTTTTGGCTTACCTCTTCCACTTTAGAGTGCCTGACGAACATACAAGCCCGGATGCAATCCGGGAATCAGGCGCCACGATTCCCCGGATTTCATCCGGGCTACACGTAGGGTGCGCCGCGCGCACCGGGAACACGACCGGCGCCGCTCATGTGCTGCGCATGGCGCACCTCACCCAGGCCACGGCAAGCCGTTCTTGCCGTTCAACGCTGCCCGTAGGTCAATGGGTACGCGAACAAACCGATGGCTTCGTTGAGCAATTGACTGCTCTGCCAGATGACTCTCGACTCCGGCAACCAGCCGCCCAGCGGGCGCTCGTAGCCGGCACCGAGATAGCCCATCGGCGCGGTGATCACGTCGAAGCCAGCCTGCTCGAAACTCCAGCGCGCACGCGGCATGTGCCAGGCCTGTGTCACTAGCACCACACGACGAACGCCTTGAGGCTGCAACAGCTCGGCACTCAGTCGAGCATTTTCCCAGGTGGTGCGGCTCTGCTCCTCCAGCCAGCGGATCTGCAGCCCATAGTCCCGGTGCATGGCATCGGCCATCAACGCCGCTTCACTGGGCGGCTGGCCGTAATGCAGGCCACCAGTTGCCGCCAATGGCAGGCCGGACGCGCGCGCCAGACGAGCGGCATAGCGCAGTCGCTCCAACGCCATCAGACCGGGCTGATCGGTGCGACCCCAGCCCGGATCGTTCTGCTCACGCCCGGCACCGAGAATCACGATGGCGTCGGCACGCTGCGCCAGCGTCGCCCATTGCGCCTCCTCCAGCACCGGCTCACGCTCGAGCAATCGAGCCCCCGACTGCATCACCGCTGGCAGGCTCATCAGCCAGAGCCCGCAAAAACCCGTCGCGAAACAAGCCAGCGCCATCCGCGGAAAGCGACGGCGCAGCCACCAACCCAACAGCATCAGCAGTAGCAGGACGCCTGGCGGCATCAGCAGTTGTTTGAGGATGTAGCGAATCGGCATCAGGCACCTCCTGGGCGCCCAAGCCTAGCAGGCTGCTCGAACCGCAGGCGACGACTGCATGGATGCAGGACGCCCGAGGCGAGGCAGCTAGTGGGGATTACCGCTGCGAAACAACTTCGAGCCGCAGGCCTGGCAGGCCTGGGCATTCTGGCCTCGCTGCCAGGTCACCGGCGTACCGCAGAGGGCACAACACAGGGCCTGGCGCCGCTTGAGCAGGGGTTTGGTCTTGGCCACCGGGCGGGCAGAAACGCCCTTGCCCATGCGCATTGGCTGGCGCTGGATCAGCGCCAGCTCCTCGGCCGCCGCATGCCAGCCGCGCAACCAGTGCAGATCACGGTTGAGATAAGCACGGATCAGGTCCAGCTCCGCCGGGCTCAACCCATCGAGTTCCAGCTCGCGTAGCGGCTCTGCATGCAAACGGCTGGCGGTATCGGCTTCCTCCAGCGCCAGGGCAAGCCTCTGCAGCAGCCGCTCGTAAAGGCCACCTCCCCGTTCCGCCTGCCGTGCATCCGCCATCTAACACCTCGCGAGCCCCGACAACCGCGGGCCTTGAATAAAGCTTAGCGAAGGCCCTGCGCGCAGCCCGGCGCCGCGACAAACGGCGGACGCGGCACAATCTGGGTTTCCCTCGATAGACGGCGCTCATGTATGCTACGACGTTTTCCGCAAGCCCCATTCCTTCAGCGCCAGAGCCATGCACGAACAGTACTCGCCCCGTGAAATAGAAGCCGCCGCGCAGTCCCATTGGGACGCGCAGAAATCCTTCGTCGTCAGCGAACAGCCTGGCAAGGACACCTTCTACTGCCTGTCGATGTTCCCCTACCCCAGCGGCAAGCTACACATGGGGCACGTGCGCAACTACACCATCGGTGACGTGATCGCGCGCTACCAGCGCATGCAGGGCAAGAACGTGCTGCAGCCGATGGGCTGGGACGCCTTCGGCATGCCGGCGGAAAACGCCGCGATGAAGAACCAGGTGGCGCCGGCCAAATGGACTTACGAGAACATCGCCTACATGAAGTCCCAGCTCAAATCGCTGGGACTGGCCATCGACTGGACGCGTGAGGTCACCACCTGCAAGCCGGATTACTACCGCTGGGAGCAGTGGCTGTTCACCCGCCTGTTCGAGAAGGGCGTGATC
Organism: Pseudomonas sp.; assembly: GCF_048269965.1. Lineage (GTDB taxonomy): Bacteria > Pseudomonadota > Gammaproteobacteria > Pseudomonadales > Pseudomonadaceae > Aquipseudomonas. Next base: position 2,126 of record NZ_JBLWTV010000012.1, read on the forward strand.
TACCGCAAGAACGGTACCGTCAACTGGGACCCGGTGGACCAGACCGTACTGGCCAACGAGCAGGTCATCGACGGCCGTGGCTGGCGTTCGGGCGCGCTGATCGAGAAGCGCGAAATCCCGATGTACTACTTCAAGATCACTGCGTATGCCGAAGAGCTGCTGAGCAGCCTGGATGAGCTCGATGGCTGGCCCGAGCAGGTCAAGACCATGCAGCGCAACTGGATCGGCAAGAGCTTCGGTGCCGACATCGTCTTCGACTACGACGCCGCCAGCGTGGGTATCGAGGGCCAACTGAAGGTCTATTCCACCCGCCCCGACACCTTGATGGGCGCGACCTACGTCGCCGTGGCCGCCGAGCATCCGCTGGCCCAGCGCGCCGCCGAAGGCAACCCGGCCATCGCCGCCTTCATCGCCGAATGCAAGGCCGGCTCCGTGGCCGAGGCCGACATGGCCACCATGGAGAAGAAGGGCCTGGCCACCGGCCAGTTCGTCATCCACCCGCTGACCGGCGACAAGCTGCCAGTGTTCGTCGCCAACTACGTGCTGTGGGGCTACGGCGAAGGCGCGGTGATGGCCGTGCCGGCACATGACGAGCGCGATTTCGAATTCGCGGGCAAGTACGACCTGCCGATCCAGCAGGTCTACACCGGCGAGGGCAAGGACTACGACGCCAGCACCTGGCAGGACTGGTATGGCGACAAGGCCGGCCTGACCACCATCAACTCCGGCAAGTACGACAACCTGGACTTCGGCGCCGCCTTCGATGCCATCGTCGGCGATCTGGAAGCCCGCGAGCACGGCGCCCGCAAGACCCAGTTCCGTCTGCGCGACTGGGGCATCAGCCGCCAGCGCTACTGGGGCTGCCCGATCCCGATCATCCACTGCGACGCCTGCGGCGACGTACCGGTGCCGGAAGACCAGTTGCCGGTCGTGCTGCCCGAAGACGTGGTGCCGGACGGCGCCGGCTCGCCGCTGGCCAAGATGCCCGAGTTCTACGAATGCAGTTGCCCGAAGTGCGGCGCCCCGGCCAAGCGCGAAACCGACACCATGGACACCTTCGTGGAGTCGTCCTGGTACTTCGCCCGCTACGCCAGCCCGAACTACGAAGGCGGCATGGTCGACCCGCAGGCGGCCAACCACTGGCTGCCGGTGGACCAGTACATCGGCGGTATCGAGCACGCCATCCTGCACCTCTTGTACGCGCGCTTCTTCCACAAGCTGATGCGCGACGAAGGTCTGGTCAGCTCCAACGAGCCGTTCAAGAACCTGCTGACCCAGGGCATGGTGGTTGCCGAGACCTACTACCGCACTCTGGCAAACGGCGGCAAGGACTGGTTCAACCCGGCCGATGTCGAGGTCGAACGCGACGCCAAGGCCAAGGTCATCGGCGCCAAGCTGAAAAGCGACGGTCTGCCGGTGGAAATCGGCGGCACCGAGAAGATGTCCAAGTCGAAGAACAACGGTGTCGACCCGCAGGACATGATCGACCAGTACGGCGCTGACACCTGCCGCCTGTTCATGATGTTCGCCTCGCCGCCCGACATGAGCTGCGAATGGTCGGATGCCGGCGTCGAAGGTGCCAACCGCTTCCTGCGTCGCGTCTGGCGCCTGGCTCAGGGCCACGTCAGCGCCGGTCTGCCGGGCAAGCTGGATGTCGCCAGCCTGAGCGACGAGCAGAAGGCCGTGCGCCGCGCCATTCACCTGGCGATCAAGCAGGCCAGCAACGATATCGGCCAGCACCACAAGTTCAACACCGCCATCGCCCAGGTGATGACGCTGATGAACGTGTTGGAAAAAGCAGCCACCGCGACCGAACAGGATCGCGCCCTGGTGCACGAAGGCCTGGAGATCGTCACCCTGCTGCTGGCGCCGATCACCCCGCATATCAGCCACGAACTGTGGCAGCACCTGGGTCACGCCGATGCCGTGATCGATGCGCAGTGGCCGCAGGTCGACGAATCCGCTCTGGTGCAGGACAGCTTGACCCTGGTGGTACAGGTCAACGGCAAGCTGCGCGGCGAGATCATCGTGGCGGCCAGCGCCAGCCGCGAGGACGTCGAAGCTGCCGCCCGCGCCAACGAGAACGTGCTGCGCTTCACCGAAGGCCTGAGCATTCGCAAGGTCATCGTGGTACCGGGCAAGCTGGTCAACATAGTCGCCAACTGATTAAGCTCGGCGCCACACATGTGTGGCGCCGTGATCCGCCAAGGGGATATGAGAATGATGAAACGGAATCTGCTGGTCATCGGCCTGGCCGGCCTGCTCAGCGCATGCGGTTTCCAGCTGCGTGGCACCGGCGACGTGCAGTTCGCCCTCAAGGAACTCGACGTCAGCGCGCGCGATGCCTATGGCAACACCGTGCAGCAAGTGCGTGAAGTACTGGAAGACAACGATGTTCGCGTCTACTCCGGCGCGCCCTACAAGCTGGTGATCGCCCGCGAGACCGAGAATCGTCGCGGCGCCAGCTACAGCAGCGGCGCACGTACCGCCGAGTACGAGCTGACCATGGGCCTGGAATACGAGATCCGCGGTGCGAAGAACCTGCTGCTGACCGGCAACAGGGTGGAAGTACAGAACTACTACCAGCAGGACGACAACAACCTGGCCGGCTCCGACCAGGAAGCGGCTCAGCTGCGCAGCGAGCTGCGCCGTGAAATGATCCAGCAACTGATGTTCAGCCTGCAGCAGATCACGCCGGAGCGACTGGACCAACTGCAACAGACCGCCGAAGCCCGCGCCAAGGCCGAAGCCGAAGCACTGGAAGCACAGCGCCGGGCTCGCGAGAGCCAGGTCGCGCCGCAGCAGTCGCCGATCGAACTGCCGTCCCGCTAAAGGCCCAAGGGCCGCAACTGCGGCCCGACGCCAAGCCCGTCTGATGACCTCACCTCGATGAAGCTCGCCCCCGCGCAACTCGGCAAACACCTGCAAGGCGCACTCGCACCTGTCTATGCGATCAGCGGCGACGAGCCGCTGTTGTGCCAGGAAACCGCTGACGCCATTCGCAATGCCTGCCGCCAGCAGGGGTTCGGCGAACGCCAGGTGTTCAATGCCGAAGCCAACTTCGACTGGGGCAATCTGCTGCAAGCAGGTGCCAGCCTGTCGCTGTTCGCCGAAAAGCGCCTGCTGGAACTGCGCCTGCCTTCCGGCAAGCCGGGCGACAAGGGCACAGCCGCCCTGCTCGAATACCTGGCCCGCCCGCCCGAGGACACCGTCCTGCTGCTGAGCCTGCCCAAGCTCGACGGCAGTACGCAGAAATCCAAATGGGCCAAGGCGCTGATCGACGGCCAGGTGAGCCAGTTCATCCAGATCTGGCCGGTAGACGCCAGCCAGTTGCCGCAGTGGATTCGTCAGCGCCTGGCTCAGGCCGGCCTGAGCGCCAGCGCCGATGCGGTGGAAATGATCGCCGCACGAGTGGAAGGCAACCTGCTGGCCGCCGCCCAGGAAGTGGAAAAGCTCAAGCTGCTCGCCGATGGCAATCAGGTCGATGCCGAGACCGTACAGGCGGCGGTGGCCGACAGCGCCCGCTTCGACGTCTTCGGCCTGATCGACTGTGCCCTCGCTGGCGACGCCGCACATGCCCTGCGCATGCTCGAAGGCCTGCGCGGCGAGGGCGTGGAAACCCCGGTGATCCTCTGGGCACTGGCCCGCGAGATTCGCCTGCTGGCCGGCATCGCCCATCAGCAGAGCCAGGGCATACCGCTGGACAAGGCCTTCTCCAGTGCCCGTCCGCCCGTCTGGGACAAACGCAGGCCGCTGGTTTCCAAGGCCTTGCAGCGTCACAGCAGCAAGCGCTGGGGCCAATTGCTGCAGCAGGCGCAACTGATCGATGCGCAGATCAAAGGCCAGGCGGCTGGCGATCCGTGGAGCGAGCTGGCCATGCTGACCCTGCAACTCTCCGGGCAACGGCTGCGTCTTTCTCCGTAGGGCGGGTGCAACCCGCCCTACGCCCCATCTGGACATTTTCTGTACAGCGGCGCATAGTCTTCGCCGCCTGCATTGGCGCAGGCCAGTCCGCATGAGGAAATGCCATGAGCAAGAAAACCGGCAAACGGCCGAACAAGGCCAAATCCATCGTCGCCCAGCCACTGTTTCGCTCCCGCCAGGAACGACCGCAGAAAGGCAAAGGCAGCTACCGCCGCGAAGCCTCCCACACTTGGGAGGCTTCTTGCTTTATGGGGTATGTTGATTCACTGATGGCCCTGACTGTTGCCCGAGCATGCTAAGGTAACCGCCTGCTTAAACGTCCTGAGATAGACATGCCACACCAGCTTCCTCGTCGCGTCCTGGCTCTGCTTCCTCTTCTGCTGCTGGCGGCCTGCGCCCAGGCCCCGGCGGAAAACCTGCCTACCGCCACAGCCCCTGCAGCGCTCCAGACTACAGCCGAAACCTCCTTGCCCAGTTTCGCCGACTGGCGGCAGGCAATGCGTGGCGAAGCGATTGCGGCCGGCATCGACGCGGCGCTGTTCGATCGCGTGTTCGCCGACGTCACCCCTGACCCTGCGGTGCTCAAGGCCGACAGCAGCCAGCCCGAGTTCACCCGCCCGGTGTGGGAATACCTCGACGGTGCCGTCTCCTCCAGCCGCATCGGGCGCGGCCGGGTATTGCTGGCCCAGCACGACAGCGTGCTGCAACGCATCGAGCAGCAATATGGCGTCGAAGCGCAGATCCTGGTGGCCATCTGGGGACTTGAGAGCAACTTCGGCAACAACATCGGTAGCCACAGCGTAATCCGCTCCCTCGCCACACTGGCCTATGACGGTCGCCGCCAGGGCTTCTGGCGTGCTCAGTTGCTGGCCGCCCTGCAAATCCTGCAGAACGGTGATGTACCCAGCGAACGCATGATCGGCTCCTGGGCCGGCGCCATGGGCCAGACCCAGTTCATGCCCACCACTTACAACCAGCATGCGGTCGATTTCGACGGCGACGGCAAGCGCGACCTGTGGAATTCCTCGACCGACGCCCTGGCCTCGGCCGCCCACTATCTGCAGGCATCCGGCTGGCAGCGTGGCCAGCCATGGGGATTCGAAGTGAGTCTGCCGAACGGCTTCGACTACGCCCTGGCCGACCCGGATCAGCGCCGCACGCTGGCCGAATGGGCAGAGCTCGGCATTCGTCCGCTGGCACCGACCGGCACCCCCGCCAATGCCCGCGCCAGCCTGCAGCTGCCCGCCGGACATCAAGGGCCGGCCTTCCTGCTGCTGGACAATTTCCGCAGCATCCTCAAGTACAACAACTCCACGTCCTACGCGCTGGCCATCGGCCTGCTCGCCGACAACCTGCTGCGCGCCAGTGAAATAAAGGGGCAATGGCCGCGAGGTGAGCGCCAACTGGGGCGCAGTGAACGTGTCGAGCTGCAAGAACTGCTGGCCCAGGCCGGCTTCGACCCCGGCCCGGCCGACGGCATCATCGGCGCCAATACGCGCAAGGCCATTCGCGCCCTGCAACTGCAGTTGAACTGGCCAGCCGATGGCTACCCCAACACCCAATTGCTGCAACAGCTGCGCACACGCTGAATCCAGGCGCTGGCCCCGGGCGCTTGCCATCACTGGCGAGCGCCTTGCACCGGGAAACGCCCTTGCGGTGTTTTGTCGACAGGCGGCCCGAGCGTCTGCATACACCTTCTGTGGTAGACTGGCCGGCGGCCAAAAGCCACCTGCCCACGGAGCCTCTACCGGAGCCCAGATTTCCGATGTCCGACACCTCCTCGCCCAAATCCGTCGCCAGCGGCGAAAAATTTCGCACCGCCCAAGGCATCACCGCGATCAAGGATGGTCAGAAGCGCCGCGCCTCGGCCGAACCCCAGGTTTTCGAACCCAAGCCCAAGTGGCTGCGGGTCAAGGCGCCTGGCGGTAGCCGTTTCGAGGCGGTCAAGCGCAACGTCGGCGAACATCGCCTGAGCACCGTCTGCCAGGAATCGCACTGCCCGAACATGGGCGAGTGCTGGTCCAACGGCACGGCCACCATCATGCTGATGGGCTCGGTGTGCACCCGCGCCTGCCGCTTCTGCGCCGTGGACACCGGCAACCCCAATGGCTGGCTGGATCTGGAAGAGCCGCAGAACACCGCCAAGTCGGTGGAGCTGATGGCCCTGCGTTACATCGTGCTGACCTCGGTGGACCGTGACGATCTGGAAGACGGCGGCGCCGGCCACTATGCCGCCTGCGTGCGTGCAATCAAGGAAAACACCCCGCAGGTGGTGGTCGAAGCCCTGACCCCGGATTTCGATGGCGATCACCAGGCCATCGAGCGCGTCGTCGACTCCGGTCTCGAAGTCTTCGCGCAGAACGTCGAGACGGTCAAACGCCTCACCTACGTGGTACGCGACCCGCGCGCCGGCTACGAGAAGACCCTCAAGGTGCTCGAGCACGCGAAAAAGCACCGTCCCGACGTGCTGACCAAGACCAGCCTGATGCTCGGCCTGGGTGAAACCGACGAGGAAATCCTGGAAACCATGGATGACCTGCGCGCCATCGGCGTGGATATCCTCACCCTCGGTCAGTACCTGCAACCCACGCGCAACCACCTCAAGGTGCAACGCTGGGTCAGCCCTGAAGAGTTCAATCGCCTGCGTGACATCGGCCTGGAGAAAGGCTTCATGGAAGTCGCCGCCGGCCCACTGGTACGCTCCAGCTACCGCGCTGATCGCGTGTTCGAGAAGAACAACCTGGGCCTCGCCGCACCCGTACCGGTGCCCGGCCAGGAGATCAACGCCAGCCTGATTCCGGCGCTGAATCTGAACTGAAACAGGTCATCACAGCAAACGAAAGGGATGCCTCGGCGTCCCTTTTTCGTTGCTGGCCGCCAGGGGGCGCCATGCGGCAGCCTCATTGGTGCGCGCGGCGCACCATAGGCTTGGCGCGATCTTCCGCAGGGTGCGCCGCGCGCACCGAGAAATCGCGAATATCGAGCCGCTGAAACGCTACGCGTAACCCAACCTTTTGCGTAGCGCCTGTTCCAGACGTTGCGCTACCTCGTCGAACGCGGGTGGCGATGGCAGCAGGTCACGCATCTGCACCATCTTCAGCCCGGCATAACCGCACGGATTGATGCGCAGAAAGGGTGACATGTCCATATCGACGTTCAACGCCAAGCCATGAAACGAGCAGCCACGGCTGACGCGCAGCCCCAGCGAGGCGATCTTGTCACCTGCCACGTATACGCCCGGCGCATCCGCCTTGGGCGCAGCCTCGATACCATAACTGGCCAACAGCTCGACCAGGCTCTGCTCCATGGCAGTCACCAGTTCACGCACGCCGAGATCGAGGCGACGCAGATCGAGCATCAGATAGGCGACCAATTGGCCAGGACCGTGATAGGTCACCTGCCCGCCGCGCTCGACCTGAATCACCGGAATATCGCCCGCCGCGAGCACATGTTCGGCCTTGCCAGCCTGGCCCTGGGTGAACACCTTGGGATGCTGCAGCAACCAGATCTCGTCCGGGGCCTGTGCATCGCGCTCACGGGTCAACTGGCGCATGGCCTCCAGCGTGGGCTGGTAGTCGACCAGCCCGAGATGACGGACGACAAGCTCGGGCATGGGTGTCACAGCACCATGTGCACGCGGCCGGTGGCACGCAGGTCGACGTGAATCGCCTGCAATTGCTCGACACCGGTGGCCGTGATCAGCACCTGAACGGACAGGAAGTTGCCGTTGCGGCTGTCACGCATCACCAGCGTGGAGGCATCCAGATCCGGGGCGTGACGCTGGATCACTTCGATCACCAGGTCGGTGAAACCCTCACCGGCGGTACCGATCACCTTGATCGGGTAACGCTCGCAGGGGAATTCGATTTTTGGCGGTTGAACATCGTTGTCGGTCATGGCATCAGCGGGCTTGTGGCCCGTCCGTAAGAGGGCCGCCCCGAGTTGGAGCGGCCAGGCTAAATCAGTTGAACAGGCCGAAGAAGAACAGGCGAATGCTGTCCCACAGGCGACGCAGCAGACCGCCCTCTTCTACCGATTCCAGCGCTACCAGGTCAGTGCTGCGTACCACTTCATCACCCAGTTTGACTTCGACCTTGCCGATCACGTCGCCCTGCTGGATCGGCGCGATCAGCTGCGGGTTGAGGACCATGCTGGCCTGCAGCTTTTCCAACTGCCCCTTGGGCAGGGTCATGGTCAGGTCCTCAGCCAGGCCCGCCTTGATCTGATTCGCAGCGCCTTTCCAGACGGTGGCCTGCGCCAGTTCTGCACCCTTCTGGTAGAAGGTGCGGCTTTCGAAGAAACGGAAGCCATAGGTCAGCAGTTTCTGGGTTTCCGCTGCGCGGGCCTGCTCGCTGTCGGTACCGAATACCGAGGTGATCATGCGCGCGCCATCACGCACGGCCGAGGCCACCAGGCAGAAGCCGGCTTCCTGGGTGTGACCGGTCTTCAGGCCGTCGACAGTGCGGTCGCGCCACAGCAGCAGGTTGCGATTGGGCTGCTTGATGTTGTTCCAGAGGAACTCCTTCTGCGAGTAGATCGCGTAATGCTCGGCATCTTCATCGATGATCGCGCGGGCCAGAATGGCCATGTCATGGGCGCTGGAGTAGTGCTCGGGATGCGGCAGGCCGGTGGCGTTCATGAAGTGACTGTTCTTCATGCCGAGGCGCTCGGCGGTGGCGTTCATCATGTCGGCGAAGGCATCTTCGCTACCGGCGATGTACTCGGCGATGGCGATACTGGCGTCGTTGCCGGACTGGATGATGATGCCGTGCAGCAGGTCATTGACCGTCGCCTGGCTGTTCAGCGGCAGGAACATGGTGGAACCACCGGAGGCGGCACCGCCGGTGCGCCAAGCGTGCTCGCTGATGGTCACCAGATCCTGCTCGCCGATCTTGCCGTTACGGATTTCCAGGGTGGCGATGTAAGCGGTCATCAGCTTGGTCAGGCTGGCGGGCGGCAGGCGCTCGTCGCCATTGTTCTCGACCAGGATGTTACCGCTGGCGGCATCCATCAGAACGTAGGATTTCGCGGCCAGTTGCGGCGCCGCAGGCACCACCTGCTGGTTGGCCATTGCGAGTGGCGCGGCCAGAAGGGTCAGTACCAGTGAAGCACGTTGCACGAAGCTGGTGATGTTCATCCGTCTCTCGAAAAATCATTGCTTGGGTTGTACGGCCCCGAAGGGCCATCTTTCGACTCGCTATCAAGGCGAGCCTCGGATTTAGTCCGGCAAAAGCCGGTTAAGTTGCCATCAGTCGGCGCGCACCAGCGTGGGCTGCCCCAGGTTGGCCAGGCGCACGCTGCTCTGCAGCTGCTCAGCCTCGCCCTGGTTGCTGATCGGCCCCATTCGCACCCGATGCAGAATCTGCTGGTCGCGCACCACTGAGCTGATGAACACCGGCACACTGCTGGTCTGGCTCAGCTTGGACTTGAGCAGCTCCGCAGCGTCCGGATTGGCGAAGGCTCCCACCTGGAGATACAGGCCAGAGGCTCCGAGTGAATCGTTTTTTTTTGCGTCGATCTGCACGGGCACCACCGCAGCGGCGTGCTGCTCGGGCGGCGGCGCGTACTGCTCGACGACCTGCGGCACAGGCTGCGCCACGGGCTGGGCGACGGCGGCCTTGGCCGGCTGATTGTTGGCCAGCACCAGCGGGACCGGGCGGCCCTGCTGTGCCCACCACTCATGGGGGTCGATGCCTTCTACCTTGACTCGCGCGGTGCCTTTCTCGGCATAGCCGAGCTTCTTCGCCGCCGCGAAGGACAGGTCGATGATGCGGTCCGAATAGAACGGCCCACGATCGTTGACCCGCAGGATCACGACCTTGCCGTTCTCGAGGTTGGTCACCCGTACATAGCTGGGCAGCGGCAATGTCTTGTGCGCTGCGGTCATGCCGTACAGATCGTAGGTTTCGCCGTTGGCAGTGGCCTGGCCATGGAACTTGGTGCCGTACCAGGAAGCCGGACCGACCGCCTGGTAGCGACGGGCGTCCTGAATCGGGTAGTACTGCTTGCCGAACACCACATAAGGGCTGGCCTTGACCGGCCCGTAATGCGGCATGGGGATGGCGTCCTGAATCTTCGAGACGTCGACGTCCCACCAGGGCGCACCATCCCTGTGTGGTCGGTTGAAATCCTCCGGGCCAGAGATACCGGCAGACTGACCGGGCGTCACCACAGGCTGCGGTGCACGCTTGGAAGAACAGCTCGCGAGCAACAGCGCTGCCGTTACGCAGACTGCCAGCGGCAGCAGTTTGGACGCACTCATCGATTACCCCGCGTTTCGACCAGCAATTCGGCCAGTTGGTTGACCGCCATGGCATACATCACGCTGCGATTGTAGCGGGTGATGGTGAAGAAGTTGGGCAAACCGAACCAGTATTCGTCACCTTCCGCGCCTTGCAGACGAAACGCCGTCACCGGCAAATCCTCGGCCAGCTTGTCTTCGCTGTTCCAGCCCAGCTCGCGCAGCTCGGCGACGTTCTTCACCGGGTCCAGGCCTTGCGTCAGACCTTCATCGACGCGAGCACCGCTGGCTTCGACGCGACTGGCGACCTGAGCACCGGCCTGCCAGCCGTGGCGCTTGAAATAGCTGGCAACACTGCCAATGGCATCGGTCGGGTTGCTCCAGATGTTGATATGACCGTCACCGTCGAAGTCCACGGCGTAAGCACGGAAACTGCTCGGCATGAACTGCGGCAGGCCCATGGCACCCGCGTAAGAGCCTTTTAGGGTGATCGGGTCGACCTGTTCCTCACGGGTCAGCAGCAGAAACTCACGCAGTTCCTTGCGGAAGAACGGCGCACGCGGCGGGTAATCGAAGGCCAGGGTCGACAGCGCATCCATCACCCGCCAGCTGCCGGTATTACCGCCGTAGAAGGTTTCCACGCCGATGATGGCGACGATGAACTGCGGCGGCACGCCGTACTCGGCTTCGGCCTTCTCCAGCGCCGCCTGGTTCTTGTTCCAGAACTCGACACCCTGGGCGATGCGCTTGTCGGTGATGAAGATCGGCCGATAGTCCTTCCAGGGTTTGACCTTTTCAGCCGGACGCGAAATGGCGTCGAGGATCGCCTGCTTGCGCTCCACCTCGGCAAACAGGCTGACCAGTTGCTCGCTGGCGAAGCCATAGTCGCGGGTCATTTCCTCGACGAACTCGGCTACCTGCGGCGAGCCGTCGTAATCGGCTGCCAGCGCCTGGGCGCTGGTGCCGAGCACGCCGGCGACGCCGGCTCCGATGAACGTACGAGCAGCCCAACTACGCAGAGAATGCATTGACTCAAAAACCCCCAAAATCAAACCTGAGCGATCCACTTTCTGTGAGTGTGGATCGCCATCAATATCCCGAAGCCTGACAACAGCGTGACCAGATGGGTTCCGCCGTAACTGATGAAGGGCAGCGGAACCCCAACCACCGGCAGCAGCCCGCTGACCATGCCGATGTTGACGAATACGTAGACGAAAAAGGTCATGGTCAGTGCCCCTGCCAGCAGCTTGCCGAACAGCGTCTGTGCCTGGGCGGTAATCACCAGGCCACGCGCCAGCAGCAGCAGATAGAGCAGCAGCAACAGGCAGACGCCGACCAGGCCGAACTCCTCCGCGAGCACGGCAATGATAAAGTCCGTGTGACTTTCCGGCAAAAAATCCAGGTGCGACTGGGTACCCAGCAGCCAGCCCTTGCCCAATACGCCGCCGGAACCGATGGCCGCCTTGGACTGGATGATGTTCCAGCCCGACCCCAGCGGATCGCTTTCCGGGTTGAGGAACGTCAGCACACGGCGCTTCTGGTAGTCGTGCATGACGAAGTACCACATGCCCACCGCGATCGGCACAACGGCAGCGGCGGCGCCGATGATCCAGCGCCACTGCAGGCCAGCCATGAACACCACGAAGGCGCCCGAGGCGAGAATCAGCAATGAGGTGCCCAGGTCCGGCTGTTTCAGGATCAGCACGAAAGGAATGCCGATCATCGTCAGGCTGACGACGATATGTTTGAAACGTGGCGGCAGGTTATGCCGTGACAGATACCAGGCGATGGTCATCGGCATGATGATTTTCATCAGCTCCGAGGGCTGGAAGCGGATCACGCCCGGGATATTGATCCAGCGTGTCGCTCCCATCGCCGTATGGCCCATCACCTCCACCGCAATCAGCAAGGCGACACCCGCCACGTAAGCAAGAGGCACCCAGCGCGCCATGAAGCGCGGGTCGAACTGGGCGATCACGACCACCGCAACCATGCCGAGACCGAAGGACGATGCCTGCCTGAGCAGCAGGTCGACATTCTTGCCACTGGCAGAGTAGAGAATGAACAGGCTGCCGGCACCCAGGATCAGCAGCAGCAACAGCAGCCAGCCATCGATGTGCATGCGCTGCAGCAGACTGGCGCGACGACGCAGTACGTCCTCATCGGACAGGGTCCGGTCGAAATTGCTGATCATCGCTGACTGACCTCGGCAGGCGTGGGCAACGCGAACTCGGCCTTGAGCTGACCGGTCTCCTTATCCAGCAGCCAGGCGTCCATCACCTGCTTGACCACGGGCGCAGCAACGCCAGAGCCTGACTCACCGTTCTCGACCATCACCGCCACGGCGATCTGCGGCTTCTGCGCAGGCGCGAAGCCAATGAACAGCGCATGATCACGATGGCGCTCCTGTATCTTGTTACGGTCGTACTTCTCGCCCTGCTTGATCGCCACCACCTGCGCCGTGCCGCTCTTGCCGGCGATGCGATAGACGGCGCTGTCGCCGACCTTGCGCGCCGTCCCGCGGGCACCGTGCAGTACCTCTTCCATGCCATGGATGCCATAGTCCCAGAACTTGGGGTCGCGCAGGACGATATCCGGGATCGGGTTGGGGTCGACAGGCCGGCGGCCGTCGACGCTCTTGGCCAGGTGCGGACGAATCCACTTGCCGCGCGTGGCCATCAGCGCGGTGGCCTGCGCCAACTGCAGCGGCGTGGTCTGCATGTAACCCTGGCCGATGCCAAGAATCAGCGTCTCGCCCGGGTACCACGGCTGGCGATAACGCGCCCGCTTCCAGTCACGCGAAGGCATCAGGCCGGCGGTTTCCTCGAACATATCCAGCGCCACGCGCTGCCCGAGGCCGAAACGGCTCATGTAGTCATGCATGCGGTCGACGCCCATCTTGTGCGCCAGATCGTAGAAATAGGTGTCATTGGAACGCGCAATGGCCAGGTTCAGATCGACCCAGCCGTCACCGTTGCGGTTCCAGTTGCGGTATTTGTGGCTGTGATTGGGCAACTGATAGAAGCCGGGGTCGAACACCCGCGAAGTGGGGGTGACCACACCCGCATCGAGACCCGCCACGGCGACCATGGGCTTGATGGTCGACCCCGGCGGATAGAGACCGCGCAATACCCGGTTATACAGAGGCTGGTCGATGGAGTCGCGCAACTCACCATAGGCCTTGAAACTGATGCCGGTGACGAAAGGGTTGGGGTCGAAACTGGGCTGACTGACCATCGCCAACACTTCGCCGCTGTTCGGATCGATGGCCACCACGGCCCCACGGCGACCGCCAAGCGCATTCTCCGCAGCCTCCTGCAGCTTCACGTCGAGGCTGAGGACGATGTCCTTGCCCGGTTTCGGATCGACGCGGTTGAGCACACGCAGCACGCGACCACGGGCGTTGGTCTCGACCTCTTCGTAGCCGACTTCGCCGTGCAGTTCTTCCTCGTAGAAACGCTCGATACCGGTCTTGCCGATATGGTGCGTACCGGCGTAGTCGGTCGGGTCCAGGCGCTGGAGTTCCTGCTCGTTGATGCGCCCGACGTAGCCGACCGAATGCGCGAAGTGTTCCTGCTGCGGATAGTGCCGCACCAGTTGCGCAGCCACCTCGACGCCCGGCAGGCGGAACTGGTTGACCGCGATACGAGCGATCTGCTCTTCGGACAGTTCGAACAGGATCGGCACCGGCTCGAACGGGCGCCGGCCCTGGCGCACCCGACGCTCGAACAACGCGCGCTCTTCCTCTGAAAGCGCCAGCACCTCGACCACCGTATCGAGCACCCTGCGCCAGTCACCGGCGCGCTCGCGGGTCACGGTGAGGCTGAAGCTCGGCCGGTTGTCGGCGATGATCACGCCGTTGCGGTCGTAGATCAGCCCACGGGTCGGGGGCAGCGGCTGCACGTGGATGCGGTTGTTTTCCGCCAGGGTGCTGTGATGCTCGTACTGAATCACCTGCAGGTAGTACATGCGCAAGATCAGCACGCAGGTCAGCAGAATGATCACCGCGCCGCCGACGAGCACCCGGCGCTTGACCAGGCGAGCGTCCTTTTCGTGATCCTTGAGGCGAATCGGCTGCGGCATGACTAGGTGATCACTTGTGATACGGATGGCCGGACAGCAGGGTCCAGGCTCGGTAGATCTGCTCGCCAAGCAGGATACGCACCAGCGGATGCGGCAGGGTCAGTGGCGACAGCGACCAGCGCTGTTCGCTGCGCGCGCAAACCTCCGGCGCCAGCCCTTCCGGGCCGCCGACCATGAGGTTGACGTTGCGCGCATCGAGACGCCAGCGCTCCAGCTCCGCCGCCAGTTGCTCGGTGCTCCATGGCTTGCCATGGACCTCCAGCGTGACGATACGTTCGCCGGGCTGCACCTTGCTCAGCATGGCCTCGCCTTCCTGACGGATCAGGCGGGCGACGTCGGCATTCTTGCCACGGGTATTGAGGGGAATTTCCACCAGTTCCAGCGGCAATTCGGCAGGCAACCGCTTGACGTACTCCTGCCAGCCCTCCTCGACCCAGCGCGGCATGCGCGAACCGACGGCAATCAGTTTGATCCGCACGGCTTAGGGCCTGCAGCCATTTCGTTCGCGAACCGCGTTGCTGCGCCAAATGGCGCCAGGCAAGGCGCGGGACGCAGGGAATGGTGTCCCCTTGCCAAGTCCCGTAACGCAGCATGGCGCCATTTGCCGCGCAACCCGAAGGGCCGGGCCTGTTTTGGCGCGGTGCTGCGTTATTCGTCGTTCATTTGGAATAACCAAACCTCTCTCCTCATGCCTTGCCCCGCGCCAAAACAGGCTCCGGCGCGGTCGCGAACGAAATGGCTGCAGGCCCTCTACTCGGCGCTGTGCTGGGCGCGGCTCTGCTCGGCGCCTTGCCACAGGCGTTCGAGGTCATAGAACTGGCGCGCGGTAGGCAGCATCACGTGCACGACGATATCGCCCAGGTCGAGCAGGGCCCACTCGCCGCTGTCCAGACCTTCGCTGCCGATCGGGCGCACGCCCTGCTCCTTGACCTTTTCCAGCACATTCTCCACCAGCGACTTGACCTGACGGCTGGAGCTACCGCTGGCAATCACCATGAAGTCGGTGATGCTGGTCTTGTCCTTGACGTCGATCACGGTGATGTCGGTCGCCTTGATCTCTTCCAGCGCCGCCACGGCGATCTTGACCAGCTCTTCGCTGGGCATGTTCTGCTTGCTCATAAATGACTCATTTGCCTCGTGTAATGGACGCCAGCGCACATGCGCGACGTTTCAAGCATTGGGCGCACGGTACAGATCGTGCGCCTGGATGTAGGCCAGTACCGCATCCGGCAGCAGGTATCGCGCCGAGCGGTCGGTTGCCAGCAAGTGGCGAATCTGCGTGGCGGAAATCGCCAGCGGAGTCTGCCAGATGAAACTGATCTGCCCGCCAGCACCCTGCAGGCTCAGCGGGTCGCTGACACTGCGCGCGGCCAGCAGATCGCGCAGCGCCTCGGGCGCCTCGCTGTCGGCGTCCGGCCGTTGCAACACCAGCAGGTGGCAATGCTCGAGCAACTCCTGCCAGCGATGCCAACTCGGCAAGCCGCAGAAAGCGTCCCAGCCGAGCAGCAGAAACACCTGATCGTCCGCCGCCAGTTCGGCGCGCACCGACTCCAGCGTGTCCACCGTGTAAGACGGCTTGTCGCGACGCAGCTCGCGGTCATCGACCGTCAGCCGCCTCTCGCCGGCCACCGCCAGCTCGACCATGGCCAGACGCTGTTCGGCTGTCGCCTGCGGCGTGTCGCGATGGGGCGGTCTGGCGCTGGGAATCAGCCGCAGCTCGTCCAGCGCCATGAATTCGGCCACTTCCAGTGCAGCACGCAGATGCCCGATATGCACCGGGTTGAAGGTACCGCCGAGCAGGCCGATGCGTCGGGCGCCGATCCGTTTCATTTATGTGCGAATGTGTCCATCGCCAAAGACCACGTACTTCTCGCTGGTCAGGCCCTCCAGGCCAACCGGGCCGCGTGCGTGCAGCTTGTCGGTGGAGATACCGATCTCCGCGCCCAGGCCGTACTCGAAACCATCGGCGAAGCGGGTCGAGGCATTGACCATCACCGAAGCGGAATCCACCTCGGTGAGGAAGCGTCGGGCATCGCTGAAGTTCTCGGTGATGATCGAGTCGGTGTGCTGCGAGCCGTAATGGTTGATGTGCTCGATGGCCGCATCCAGCGAATCGACGATGCGGATCGCCAGGATCGGTGCGTTGTACTCGGCAAACCAGTCGTCCTCGCTCGCGTTCAGCACATCGCTACCCAGCAGCTCGCGGGTAGCGGCATCGCCACGCAGCTCCACGCCCTTGTCGCGATAGATCGCGGCCAGCGGCGGCAGCACGCGCGCGGCGATGGCCTGATGCACCAGCAGGGTTTCCATGGCGTTGCACGGCGAATAGCGCTGGGTCTTGGCGTTGTCGCAGACGCGGATGGCCTTGTCGAGATCGGCAGCGACGTCGACATAGACGTGGCAAACACCGTCCAGGTGCTTGATCACCGGCACCTTGGCGTCGCGACTGATGCGCTCGATCAGCCCCTTGCCACCACGCGGCACGATGACGTCGACGTATTCGGGCATGCTGATCAGCTCACCGACGGCGGCACGATCAGTGGTTTCCACAACCTGCACGGCAGCCGCCGGCAGATCGGCCTCGGCCAGGCCCTGCTGGATGCAGCGGGCAATCGCCTGGTTGGAATGAATGGCCTCGGAGCCACCGCGCAGGATGGTGGCGTTGCCGGACTTCAGGCACAGGCTGGCCGCATCGATGGTCACGTTCGGACGCGACTCGTAGATGATGCCGATCACACCCAGCGGCACGCGCATCTTGCCGACCTGGATACCGGATGGCAGGTAGCGCATGCCCTGAATCTCGCCGATCGGGTCAGGCAGGGTCGCAACCTGGCGCAGCCCTTCGATCATGCTGTCGATCACCTTGGGCGTCAGCGCCAGGCGGTCGACCATGGCCGGCTCCAGACCGCTGGCGCGGGCGGCAGCCAGATCCAGTTCGTTGGCGGCGGCAAGCTCGGCGCGAGCGGCGTCGAGGGCGTTGGCAGCCGCCTGCAGCGCGCGATTCTTCTGCGCGGTGCTGGCGCGGGCGAGCACCCGCGAGGCCTGGCGGGCGGCCTGGCCCAGGCGGGTCATGTAGTCGTGCACGGACTCGGTCATGGCGGCGGAGGTCTGGCAATTGGAAAAAGGGGCTGATTATAGCGGGCTCGCAAGTCCACGCCCAGCGGCGTCTGGCAAGCGGTAGGCAGCTCGTCTGCCAGGTGATGAATGCCGGGCAATGCCGGACGTCGCGGGTGTAACGCGCCAAGGGGCAGACATGGGCACGACGGGAGCAGGAACGTTCAGGCATTTTTAAGCTTCTTGTTGTTATGCTCGCCGCCCGAGACCTAGCCCCCATACGACAGATGACAGCAGTCGAACCCACCTTCAGTGTGCCCTGGCCCGACGCCAGGCCATTGCCCGATACCTTCTTCGACCGCGACGCGCAGTTGCTGGCCCGCGAGTTGCTCGGCAAGGTCATCCGCCATCGCGTCGGCGCGCTGTGGCTGAGCGCACGGATCATCGAGACCGAGGCCTATTACCTGGTCGACAAGGGCAGCCACGCATCGCTCGGCTACACCGAGAAGCGCAAGGCGCTGTTCGCTGATGGCGGGCACATCTATATGTACTACGCGCGCGGCGGCGATTCGCTGAACTTCAGTGCCCACGGACCCGGCAACGCGGTGCTGATCAAATCCGCACATCCCTGGCTCGATGCCATCAGCGGCCCCGATGCCCTGGCGGCAATGCAACGCAACAACCCGAGCAGCCTCGGCCAGCCCCGCGCGCCCGAACGCCTGTGCGCCGGGCAGACGCTGCTGTGCAAGGCGCTGGGCCTGAAGGTACCGGACTGGGACGCGCGCCGCTTCGACCCGCAGCAGCTGTTCGTCGAGGACGTCGGCGAACGACCGCACACGATCATCCAGTGCGCACGACTGGGCATTCCCGAGGGCCGCGACGAACACCTGCCCTACCGTTTCGTCGATGCCGCCTACGCCCGCCACTGCACACGCAACCCTCTGCGCCGTGGCCAGGTCGAAGGACGGGATTATCGATTATTGAGCGCTTCGGGAGCAGAGCGATGAGCGTCTGGCTGGACAACCTGACCACCTGGCTGAGTGGCAACCCGCAATGGCTGGGCCTGGCGATCTTCCTTATCGCCCTGCTCGAGTGCCTGGCACTGGTGGGGATCGTGCTGCCCGGCGTGGTGCTGCTGTTCAGCGTCGCGCTGCTGGCCGGCAGCGGCATACTGACGCTGTGGCAGACGTTGCTGCTGGCCTACGCCGGAGCGCTGTGTGGCGACATGATTTCCTATTCGCTGGGCAGACGCTTCAAGCACAACATCGGCCGCCTGCCGGTGTTGCGTCACCACCCGCAGTGGATCCTGCGCGCCGAACTCTATTTCCGCCATTACGGCGTGGCCAGCCTGCTGGTCGGTCGCTTCATCGGCCCGCTGCGCCCCATGCTGCCGCTGGTAGCCGGCATGCTGAACATGCCGCTGCTGCGTTTCGTTCTGGTCAGCCTGGTGGCGGCAGCCGGCTGGGCGGTGGCTTACCTGTTGCCGGGCTGGGCGACCGGTGCCGCCCTGCGTCTGCCGATGGCGGAAGGCTTCTGGACCGAAGCGGCGGTGCTGCTGGCCGGTATTGGCGTGATCCTGCTGCTGACCATCCAGGCCAGCCTGGCGGAAAAACCGCGCGCCAGTCTGTTGGGCGGTGGCCTCAGCCTGTTGCTGTTGATAGCCATCATCATCGGCTGGCCGCACCTCGATGCCCTGGATCAGGGCCTGATGACGCTGGTTCAGGAACAGCGCCAGGCGCACCTGGATCGCTGGATCGTCACCATCACACGACTGGGCGACTTCCATATCCAGCTGGTCGCAGCAGCGGTGCTGTGCATCCTGCTGCTGCTGGCACGCCGCTGGCGTCACCTGCTGTTCGCCGGCTCGACGCTACTGATCACGGCCCTGGGCAACACCACGCTCAAGCATGGCTTCGCCCGGGCGCGCCCCGACGTGCTGAGCGAGCCGCTGACCACCTTCAGCTTTCCCAGCGGCCATAGCTCTGCTGCCTTTGCCTTCTTTCTGGTGCTGGGAGTGCTGGCCGGCCGAGGTCAATCGGCACGCCTGCGTCTGGCCTGGCTGGTAGTGGCGTGCCTGCCGGCTCTGGCGATCGCCTTGTCGCGGGTCTACCTGGGCGTGCACTGGCCCAGCGACATCATCGCCGGCGCCCTGCTGGCCTCGGCCGTCTGCGGCCTGAGCCTGGCGCTGTGTCAGCGTCGGGAAACGCTGCCGGCGCTGCCGGCGCGTCTGTGGTGGATCGTCCTGCCGGCCTGTCTCGCGGTACTGGGCGCCATGGCGACCTGGCAGCTGTCCACCGCGCTGCTGCGCTATGCGTACTGACACGTCGACTCAGGCATCGCCCTGAAGCATTTCCAGCATGACGTGCAGTTGCTCCAGGCGCAGGGCAGGATCATCGAGCTGAAGTAACTGCAGTTTCTGCGCCGGCTCCAGCGGCAGCAGATAGGCCAGCTGATTGGCCAGTTGCTGCTGCCCGGCGACCACACCCGTCATGTCCAGCCCCGCCACCAGCGGATGCTCGGCCAGCACAGCATGCAAGGCGGCCAGATCGGCATGCTCGGCCTGCAGCGGGCTGTTTGGCTGCTCCTCCAGCCACTGCACCTCGGCGACAGTCAACTGGTCAGGCATGACCTGAGCGCGCTCGACATGAAAACGCCGCCCGCCTTCGACACGAATACCCAGCAGACCATTGGTGCGCTGCTGAAAGTCGCGCACCAATGCCTCGCAGCCAATGGCGGAGAAACTACTGGCGGCTTCGCCGACTTCAGTGCCCTCGACGATGCACACCACACCGAAGCCACTGTCCTGTTTCATGCAGCGGGCGATCATGTCCAGATAGCGCGCCTCGAATATCTGCAGGTCGAGCACGCAGCCGGGAAACAGTACGGTATTGAGTGGGAACAGCGGCAGATTCATGGCTTCACAATCCGTTATCAATGCAGTGGTGCCAGGGTTTGGCAGGCTCTCACAGCAGCAGAGCAATCGCCAGAGGCAACAGCACGGCGGTAATCACCCCCATCAGGCTCATCGCCAATGCCGCAAAGGCACCACATTCGTCGCTCTCCTGCAGCGCTCGCGCCGTACCCACGGCGTGCGCGGTGATGCCCAGCGCCATGCCCTGCGCTGCCGGATGATGAACCCTGCACAGCCGCAGAATGGACGGCCCGACGATGGCGCCGATGACCCCGGTGATCATCACGAACACCGCCGCCAGCGCCGCGATACCACCGATCTGATCGGCCACCAGCATGGCGATAGGCGAAGTCACCGACTTGGGCGCCATGCTCATCAGCATCAGCCGCTCGGCGCCGAACAACCAGGCCAGCCCTGCGCCAAGCACGGTGGCGAAGGTGCCGGCGACCAGCAAGGTCAGGATGATCGGCCAGAACAGCTGGCGAATCCGCCGCAGATTGAGATACAGCGGCACCGCCAGGGCCACGGTGGCCGGGCCGAGCAGCAGCGTCAGCGCCGCGACGCTGCCCCGGTATTCGGCGAAACTCAGGCCGCATAGCAACAGAATGCCGATCACCGTGAGCATCGATACCAGCACCGGCTGCAGGAATACCCAGCGGGTGCGCTCGTAGGCGGCCATGGCCAGTTGATAGGCGCCCAGGGTGATGCCGATGCCGAACAACGGGTGATGGGTCAGCGCCTGCCAGGCGCCCTGCCAATCGGGACTCATACGTCCTCCCGGCGCTGCTGGCGCTCGATCAGTTTCTGCATCAGCCAGCCGGCGAAGGCCAGCGACACCAGCAGCGACAGCACCAGCGCACCGACCACCGCCCAGAAGTCGGCGGCGATGTCGCTGGCGTACGCCATCACGCCCACGGCCGGTGGCACCAGAATCAGCGGCAGGTACTTGAGCAGGCTGCTGGACGCGACGCTCAACGGCTCGCCCACCTCGCCGCGCAGCATGAGAAAGACGAACAAAAGCAGCATGCCGATGATCGGGCCAGGCAACATCGGCAGCAGCAGAACGTTGAGGGCGGTACCGAGCAACTGGCAAAGCACCAGCCAGGAAAGGCCGCGAAGCAGCATGGGCAATCTCCGAAACGTACGATGCCCAGCACCGCTGCCAACAGCAGGGGTATCCGGGCAATCTTGAGGGCATGCCGGCCATTATAGGCGTGATGCCTCGGCACTGGCCCCTGTATTGCCTCACCTGTCCGGTCTATGCCGTGCCATTCAGTCAATCAAGGCAGGCTTGACCCGCTGCCGGCCCCGTGATGATCTAGGCCGCAACGGTTCCACGCACACAAGAAAAACACCCGCGTCCTCAAGGAGGAACTATGCCGTTCGTACCCGTAGCAGAGCTCAAGGACCATGTTGGCAAGGAACTCGGCAAGTCCGAGTGGCTGACCATCGACCAGCAGCGCATCAATCAGTTCGCCGAGTGCACCGGCGACCACCAGTTCATCCACGTCGACCCGGAAAAGGCCAAGCTGACCCCCTTCGGCACCACCATCGCCCACGGCTTCCTCTCGCTGTCGCTGGTGCCGATGCTGATGGAAGGCATCATGATCATGCCGCAGGGCCTGAAGATGGCGGTCAATTACGGCCTCGACAGCGTGCGTTTCATCCAGCCGGTCAAGGTTGACGCCAAGGTGCGTCTGACGGTGACCCTGACCGACGCCACCGAGAAGAACCCCGGCCAGTGGCTGCTCAAGGCCCGCGCCGTACTGGAGATCGAAGGCCAGGAAAAGCCGGCCTATATCGCCGAACCGCTGACCCTCTGCTTCGTCTGACCCCCGCCAGCCCCGTTTCCGGCGGCAGCCGTCGGAGCGGGAACCTTCCCCCTTACAGGCCGTTGAAGAACCTGGGTGACCACTGCATGGATGCAGGAGGCCAAAGCCGGGGTAATTTTTCAGCGGCCTGATAGCAAAGCGTGCGACTCGGCAGCGCAAGCGTCCAGGCTTGCGGCATACTGCGGACAAAGCACCGACCTGGACGTCCGTCATGAATCCCCTCGCCCTGCGCCTACTGCCTCTTTGCCTGTCCCTGCTGCTCGCCGGTTGCGAGGAAGCACGCCCGCTGCTGCCAGCCAATGCCACGCTGCCGGACGGTGGCCAGTATCGCGGCGAGATAGTCGATGGGTTATTGCAGGGCCCGGGGCGTCTGGACTACCGCAACGGCAGCTGGTTCGTCGGCCAGTTCAAGGACGGCATGCTCGAAGGCAGCGGCGAATGGCAAGGCCCTGGTGGCGAACACTACCTGGGCGAGTTCCACCAAGGCATGTTCCATGGCCAGGGCACCCTGACCTACAGCGATGGCAGTCGCTATCAGGGTGGTTTCGAACGCAACCGTTTCAGTGGCGCAGGCTTGCTCGAACAGGGCGGCCAGCGCTATCAGGGCGATTTTCTCAATGATCGCTTCCACGGTCTGGGCAAACTGGAGATGGCCGACGGCAGCAGCTTCCAGGGCCAGTTCGTCAAGGGTCAGCCAGAAGGCCAGGGCGTGCGCAGCGATGCCTATGGCAACCAGTACAGCGGCGTGTTCGCTCAAGGGCTGCTCAGTGGCCAGGGCAGCTACCACAACGCCGATGGCGACAACTACAGCGGCGGTTTCCAGAATGACGAATTCCACGGCAAGGGCCGCTACCAGAGCGCCAGCGGCGAAACCTGGGCCGGGGAGTTCATCGAGGGCGTGATGCAGGGCCCCGGTGAATACACCGACGGCGCAGGCACCCGCTACCTCGGTGAATTCGCCGACTGGCAATACGAAGGCGAAGGCCTGCTCACCCTGACCGATGGCAGCGCCTACCGAGGGCATTTCTCGGGGGGCGAGTACAGCGGCGCAGGCACCCTGACTCTGGCCGACGGCAGCCGCCAGTCCGGCACCTGGCAACACGGCCGCCTGGTGCGTGACGAACAGGGCCAGGTACTGCCCGACAGCCTCGAGCTGGGCCTGCTGCAGCAGGGGCACCTGCTCGAGGCAGCCATCGCCGCGATTCCAGCCTCGACCCCGGCGCGCGAGCTGTATGCGCTGACCCTGGCCGGCGACGGCAAGCAAAGCGTATTCATGCGCGAGGCCGACTACGTCAGCCGGCTGATGCGCGAGCGCTTCGGCGCCTATGGCAACATCAGCCTGATCAACCATCGCGACCATCTCGCCGACCGCCCACTGGCCACCCGCGAGAATCTCACCCGCGCGGTGCAGGCGCTGGCCGAACGCAGTGGCGAAGAAGACCTGGTCTTCATCTACCTGACCAGCCACGGCTCGCGCCGTCACGAGCTCAATCTCGATCAGCCCCGCCTGCAACTGGCCGACCTGCCCGCCAGCGAGCTGGCCGCCCTGCTCGCCCCGCTCAAGCAGCGCAGCAAGGTGGTGGTGATCTCTGCCTGCTATTCCGGCGGCTTCATCCCGCCACTGAAAGACGAGAAGACCCTGGTGATGACCGCCGCGCGCGCCGATCGCGTGTCCTTCGGCTGCAGCGAGGAAAACGACTTCACCTACTTCGGACGGGCCCTGTTCGCCGAGGCCCTCGGCGAGACCGACAACCTCGAACGGGCCTTCGAACTGGCCAAGGAGCGCGTCGCCGAGCGTGAGCAGAGCGACGGTTTCGAACCTTCCGAACCGCAGATCTGGGCGCCGCGCGGCGTACTCCAGCACTGGCGCAACCTGCGCCAGAGCCAGGCCGAGCGTGCGCTCAGCGCCGTGGCCAGCGGTCCGGCAACGGACTAAAAGGCCATTGAAAATCGTAGGCGACGAGTGCATGGATGCAGGAGGCCAAAGCCGAGGTAGTTTTTCAACAGCCTGTTAAGCTGAACTGTAACGGACAAGAGAACACTGCATGTACCTGACCCCGCAGCACATCCTTCTCGCAGGCGCCACCGGACTCACCGGTGAACACCTGCTCGACCGCCTGCTCAGCGAGCCGACGGTCGCCCGCGTGCTGGCGCCTACCCGCCGGCCGCTGGCCACGCACCCGCATCTGGAGAACCCGGTGGGCGAGCTGCAAGCGCTGCTGCCGCAATTGTCCGGCCAGGTCGATACCGCTTTCTGCTGCCTGGGCAGCACCCTCAAGCAGGCCGGCTCGCAGGAAGCCTTCCGCGCCGTCGACCATGACCTGGTGCTGGCCTTCGCTCGCCGCGCTCGCGAGCTGGGCGCACGGCATCTGGTGGTGATCAGCGCCCTGGGCGCCAACCCCGGATCAAAGGTGTTCTACAACCGCATCAAGGGCGAGACCGAAGCGGCGCTGAAAGCCATGGACTGGCCGCAACTGACCATCGCCCGCCCGTCGCTGCTGCTCGGTGCACGGCACGAATTTCGTCTCGGCGAGCGTCTGGCAGCCCCGCTGCTGCGTTGGCTGCCGGGCAAGTACCGGGGCATCGACGCCTGCGCCCTGGCCCGCGCATTGTGGCGCCTGGCTCTGGAAGAGGAAGACGGCGTGCGCGTGATAGAGTCTTCCGACCTGCGCCGCCTGGGGCGCTGATGCCGTGGGTGATGCGATGAAACCGACAAGCCTGATCGAGGCCCTGCAAGACGCCGACATGCTGGAGATCGATGGTCTGTATGCCTGGCAGTTCGACCTCGACACCGAATTGCTGGCGCAGATCAGCGCCGGTACGGCGGGCAGCGACAGCTCTGCCAAACCCCTGCTGCAGGTGCACTGCATCGATGGCCGCGAACGCCGCCTGTGGAAGTTTTCCCTGGCTTCGGTGCAGGCCGCGCGGTACAGCGAAGCGGATGACAGCTGGCTCATCGAAGGCAACGAGGTGAGCCACAGCCTCAAGTGCTTCGCGGCCTATCGCGGCGACAACGATGACGACGTCGAACAAGACGAAGCCTGAACCATGGGCCTCTATGACCGCCATGTGCTGCCGCATCTGATCGATTTCGCCTGCGGCATGGGCGCGGTCATGAAGGCACGCTCGCAGATCGTGCCGCTGGCCAAGGGACGGGTGCTGGAAATCGGCATCGGCAGCGGTCTCAACCTGAGTTTCTACGATCCGCAGCGGGTCGAGCTGGTCGTCGGCGTCGACCCGTCCGCCGACATGCAGCGCCTGGCCCGCGACCGCGCCGCGCGCTGCCAGGTGCCGGTGGAAATGATCGCCCTGGAACTGGGCCAGATTCAGGCTGAAGACGCCAGCTTCGACGATATCGTCTGCACCTTCACCCTGTGCACCATCCCCGATGCGGTGGCCGCCCTGGGCGAAATGCGCCGGGTGCTGAAACCCGGCGGCCGTCTGTTGTTCTGCGAACACGGCCTGGCACCCGACCTGCCGGTGGTGCGCTGGCAACGCCGTCTCACCCCTCTGTGGAAGCCGCTGGCCGGCGGCTGCCACCTGGACCGTGACATACCCGCGCTGATCAGCGCCGGTGGTTTTCATATCCGCCAGCTGGATACCGGCTACCTGAAGGGGCCCAGGCCCATGACCCACGTCTATCGCGGCTGGGCCGACTGAGCACCGTCCTGAGCTCGCATACTCGGCATAGGCGGCCATACTGCAGAACAGGTTGCTGGAACTTTGCCCATGGAAGTCGACCCGCGCATGAAGCCGCTCTCTTCACCCCGCCTCGTTCACCTGCTGCTGTGCTTTTGCCTGCTGGGCTGCGCCTGGAACATTGCCGCAGAGACACGCACGGTCAGGGTCGGTGTATACGCCAACGAGCCAAAGATCTTTGCCGATGCCAACGCACAGCCATCGGGCATTCTCGGTGAACTGCTGCAGGCCATTGCCAACGAGGAGCGCTGGCAGCTGCAGACAGTGCCCTGCGCCTGGCAGCAATGTCTGCAGATGCTGCAGGACGGCGAGATCGATCTGCTGCCGGACGTCGCCTTCAGCGAAGAACGCGCACAACTGATGGACTTCCACCAGGTGCCTTCGCTATTCAGTTGGTCGCAGTTGTACAGCCACGAAGAGCTGCACCTGCAGAGTGTGCTTGACCTGCGCGACCTGCGTATCGCCGCCCTGGAGGGGTCGATTCAATACCAGTATCTGCAGAGCCTGCTCGACAGCTTCGGCCTGCAGGCGCAGCTGATTCCGCTCAGCGACCTGAGCCAGGGCTTTGCCATGGTGCTTGCCGAACAGGCCGATGCCGTGGTGGCCAATCAGCTGTTCGGTGACTATCACGCCGCCGACTACCGCCTGAGCGCGACACCGATCATGTTCCAGCCCGCACAGCTGTTCTACGCCACGCGCAAGGGCGCCAACGGCGAGCTGCTCAGCGCCATCGACCAGCACCTGCAAAGCTGGCAATCAGCACCCGGCTCCACCTACTTTCAGGTGCTGCAGCGCTGGAGCGGCGCGCCGCCGCAGCGCAGCGTTCCCATCCTGTTCTGGTGGGGCCTGGCGCTGCTCGCGACGCTGCTGACACTGGCCATTGGCGGCAGCCTGCTGTTGCGCCGCCAGGTCGCGGACAAGACCCGACACCTCAAGACCAGCGAGGAGCGCCTCAATACCATCCTCGACAGCGTCGAGGCGCATATCTACATCAAGGACCCACAACTGCGTTATCAGTACGCCAATCGCAAGGTCTGCGACCTGTTCGAGCGCAGCGCCGAGCAGGTCATCGGCCGCACCGATGCCGACTTCTTCGACAGCGACACGGCGCAAGCACTGGGCCTCAACGATCAACGCGTACTGGCTGGCGAGCGCATCGAGAGCGAAGAAACCAACCGTGATCGCCACGGCCGTAACGAGCGCACCT
This sequence comes from Pseudomonas sp., assembly GCF_048269965.1. Classification (GTDB taxonomy): domain Bacteria; phylum Pseudomonadota; class Gammaproteobacteria; order Pseudomonadales; family Pseudomonadaceae; genus Aquipseudomonas. The sequence goes on from NZ_JBLWTV010000012.1 coordinate 29,077, forward strand.
ACTTTTCGGTGAAGCTGCCGTTGCGTGCGACCGATGGCAGCATCTACGCCTTGTGCGGCATTTCCACCGACATCACCGAGCACAAGAAGAACCTCGAACAGATCCATCAGCTCGCCTATTACGACGCGCTCACCGGTCTGCCCAATCGCCGCCTGCTGCTCGAACACCTGCAGTTCGCCCTGGCCCGCAGTGCACGCAGTCGACGTGAGGGCGCGCTGCTGTTCATCGATCTGGACAATTTCAAGCAGCTCAATGACACCCTCGGCCACGACATGGGCGACCTGCTGCTGCAACAGGTCAGCGACCGCCTGCTCAATCAGGTGCGCCTCGAAGACAGCCTGGCGCGCCTCGGCGGTGATGAGTTCGTACTGACTCTGGAGAACCTCGACCCCGAACCTCAGGCCGCCATCGCCGCCATCGAGCATGTCGCAGAAAAGCTGCTGCACGCTCTCGCTACACCGTTCGAGCTGCCCGGCTACAGCCACAGCGGCAGCGCCAGCATTGGTGTCGCATTGTTCTCGCAACCCCACGACAAGCCCGAGGAGCTGCTCAAGCACGCCGACCTGGCCATGTATGAAGCCAAGGCCGCCGGGCGCAATACCCTGTGCTTCTTCGACCCACGCATGCAGCAGGCGCTGGCCGCCCGCGCAACCCTGGAGCACGAGCTGCGCCGCGCCCTGAGCGAGGCTCAGCTGCTCCTGCACTACCAGCCGCAGGTGGATGAACGGGGTGAGCTGCTCGGCGCCGAGGCGCTGGTGCGCTGGCAACACCCACTGCGCGGTCTGGTGCCGCCCGGCGAGTTCATCCCACTGGCAGAAAGCACCGGACTGATCCTGCCCATGGGCCGCTGGATCCTGCACACGGCCTGCCAGCAACTCGCCTCGTGGGCCAATGACCCGCAGCGCGCTGCGCTGACCGTGGCGATCAACGTCAGCGCCCGCCAGTTCCATCACCCGGACTTCGTCACCGACGTGCTCGCCGCACTGCAGGAGACCGGAGCCGACCCGCGCAGGCTGGAGCTGGAGCTGACCGAAAGTCAGCTGGTCCAGGACATCGAGGCGCTGATCAACAAGATGGCCCAGCTCAGAGCCCATGGCGTGCGCTTCTCGCTGGACGACTTCGGCACCGGCTACTCTTCGCTCAGCTACCTGAAGCGCCTGCCACTCGACCAGTTGAAGATCGACCGCAGCTTCGTTCGCGATCTGCTCGACAATGCCAGCGATACCGCCATCGTGCGGACCATTCTCGCCCTGGGTCAGGCGCTGGAGTTACGCGTCATCGCCGAAGGCGTGGAGAGCCAGGCACAGCGCGATGCCCTGCTACGCCTGGGCTGTCGCTACTTCCAGGGCTACCTGTATGGCGTCCCGCAGGCGGCCGAACAGATCGGTACCTATGGCCGAGCCACCCTCGACCTGCACCAGGGCTCAGCCTGATGGCTCAGGCGCGCGCCGGCTCACGCAACGCCAGGCTGTCCACCAGACCGGCGGCGATGGCCATGCCCACCAGTTCCGGCAGGCTTTCGGCCTGCATGCGCTTCATCACCCGTGAGCGATAGAGGTCGACGGTTTTCACGCTGATATCGAGCTGCTCGGCCACCTCACGGTTGGTGTAGCCGCGCACCAATGGCAACAGCACGTCACGCTCACGCGGGGTGAGTTGATCGAGTCGTGCCTGCACGTCGGCCAGACGCGGATCCTGCCGGAGCTCAGGCGCACGACGCTCCAGCGCCTGCTGCACACTGTCGAGCAGCAATTGCTCGTTGTAGGGCTTTTCGATGAAATCCACCGCGCCGGCCTTGAATGCGCGCACGACGATGGGCACGTCGGCATGGCCACTGACGAAGATGATCGGCAGGTCGATGCCGCGCGCGCGCATCTCCTCCTGCACGTTCAGGCCGCCCATGCCCGGCATGCGCACATCCAGCAGCACGCAGGCATTGGCCAGCGCATCGCAGGCCTCGAGAAAGGCGCGACCGCTGGTGAACGGCACGCCCTTGAGACCTACCGACTCCAGCAGCCAGAGGGTCGAGTCGAGCATGCCCTGGTCGTCATCGACCACATAAACCAGTTGTTGCATCCCTGTGCAGCTCCTCTTGTTGTTATGCGTTTCATCGGTCGCGGCTAAAGCCCCTCCCACCGATTGCATGCCCCGTGGGAGGGGCTTTAGCCGCGACTGTTCGACAACGACTCATCGTCCCTGCCCAGCGGCAAACGACACTCCAGGCACAAGCCGCCGCCTTCGGCCGGCAATGCCTCCAGCGCCCCACCAAAACCCTCGATGATACTGCGGCTCATGGACAGACCCAGCCCCAGGCCGTCCGCCTTGCTGGTGTAGAACGGCGTGAACAGCTTGCCCAGTTGCTCGTCGCTGGCACCCGGTCCCTGGTCGATCACCCTGATCGTCAGGCTGCCGTTGCCCTCGCGGGCCTCCAGGCGTATCTGCGATGCACTGCCGGGATGCTGGTCGCGATTCGCCTCGATGGCATTGCGCAGCAGATTCAGCAGCACCTGTTCGAGCAACACCCGGTCGGCGAATACCAGCGGCAGATTGTCCGGCAAGGCGTCGCTGACCGCCACCTGCGCCGCGCCCGCCTCCCAGTTGCACAGACGCACGGCCTCGCGTGCCACCTCGGCCAGATTCAGCGCCTGCATGCGCCGCTGGCCCTTGCGCAGGAAGGCGCGCAGACGCCTGATCACCGTCGCGGCGTGGTTGGCATGCTCGGTGATGCGCGCCAGGCCCTGAGCCACCTTGTCGATACCGGCCGGATCGCCACCGACGCCCTGCAGATAGCGCTGGCTGGCACTGGCATAGTTGACCACCGCTGCCAGTGGCTGGTTGATCTCATGGGCGATGCCCGACGCCAGCTCGCCCAGGGTGATCAGTCGCGTGGTGTGCGCCAGTTCGTCCTCCAGGCGCCGCTTGTTCTCTTCGGCATGGATACGCGCGGTGATGTCGCGCGAAACGCTGACCACCTCCACCACCGCGCCGGTGTAGGTCTCGCGGATGGCGCGACTGGCGGTCTCGAACCACAGGTAGTGGCCGTCGCGGTGGCGGATGCGGTAGGTCATGGTGTGATAACCGTCCTGCTCCAGCGCCTCGCGCGCCTGCTTGGCCTGCTGCAGTTGGTCCTGTGGATGCAGCAGGCCGTCGACCGCCATGCCGCGCAACTCTTCCGGCCAGTAGCCGAGCAACGTCCAGCTTGCAGGCGTGGCATCGAGAAACACGCCGTCCGGCGTATGCCGGGAAATCAGGTCGGTGGTGTTCTCGGTGATCAGCCGATACAGCCTGCGCGCCCGCGCGGCTTCGCGCTGCTCGCGAATTTCCCGGGTCGCTTCGCGACAGCGCGCCAGCACGCGACGTTCTGCGCGGTCGGGGATGAAGCTCCAGATCAGGATGCGCTCGCCGTCCTGCGCCTCCACCGCCTCGATGGCACGGGCCTGCTCCAGACAGGCACGCACCAACGGCACATGATTCACCGGCAACAGCGCGCCCACCTGCGCCAACGCACGCTCGCCGAGCAGCGCCTGCAGCGCCTGGTTGAACTCCAGCGGGCGCGCCTGTTCATCGAGCAACAGCGCCGGCTGCGGGTCGGCCGACAGCAGCGGCGCGCTGCGCGCCATACCGCCGGACAACGCGATCAGTTGCGCCAGCAGCTCGCGTAGCCAGGGCAGCCACTGCAGACCGGCGTCTTCGTCCACCTGCAGCAGCAACAGACCGGCACCACCCTCCTCCAGACTCAGCGCCAGCGCCTGGCCGTGATGAATCGCGGCGCGGCGCAGTCGCCCGGCCAGCCAGCAGGGCAGTTGACGCACTGCTTCCAGGCTCAGGCAGGGCTGCGTCGTCAACGCCTCGAACAAAGCCTGATCGCTGGCAGCCAGCGGATCCCCCTGCCCCGGCGGCAGGCGCGGGCCACCGTCGTCCTGGGCATAGGTACGGCTGGCCGGTTGCCAGGTCAGGTACCAGGCCTGGCGCACCTGCGGGCACCCCAGCACGGCGCGGCGCAAGGCCGCCGCCCGCTCGTTGAGGGAGGGTGCTTCGCGCTGGATGCGCAGCCAGGCCTGCAGCGGCACGGCCGCTTGATCGCTCGAAAGATTCATATAGTAGTTATTCTATAAAACCTTGGTACAACTTCCATAAAAAATAGAAATGACCTATAAATACTCGCCAGCAAGCTTCGGTAATGCCTGCATCATTACCGGAATAACCAGAGCTAACAATCAGCCAAAGGTGTATCCGCCATGTCGATCTACGAGCAGGGCCTCGGCCGCGCCGCCGTCAACCATGTCGCCCTCAGCCCCCTGAGCTTCATCGAACGTACCGCGGCGGTTTATCCGCACTACCCGGCGGTGGTGCATGGCTCGATTCGGCGCAACTGGGCCGAGACTTACGCGCGCTGTCGGCGCCTGGCCTCGGCGCTGGCCGGCCGTGGCATCGGCAAAGGCGATACGGTGGCGGTAATGTTGCCGAACATCCCGGCCATGCTCGAAGCGCATTTCGGCGTGCCGATGATCGGCGCAGTGCTCAACACCCTCAACGTACGTCTGGATGCAGAGGCCATCTCCTTCATGCTGCAGCATGGCGAGGCCAAGGTGGTGATCGCCGACCGCGAGTTCCATGACGTGATCCACGCCGCCATCGGCATGCTCGACCATCCGCCGCTGGTGATCGATGTCGACGACCCCGAGTACGGCGAAGGCCAGGCGGTCAGCGACCTGGACTACGAGGCCTTCCTCGCCGAAGGCGACCCAGAGTTCGCCTGGCAGTGGCCGACGGACGAGTGGCAGGCCATCAGCCTCAACTACACCTCCGGCACTACCGGTAACCCGAAAGGCGTGGTCTATCACCACCGTGGCGCCTTCCTCAACGCCATGGGCAACCAGATGACCTGGGCCATGGGCAACCACCCGGTCTACCTGTGGACCCTGCCGATGTTCCACTGCAACGGCTGGTGCTACCCCTGGACCATCACCGCCCTGGCCGGCGTGCATGTGTTCCTGCGCCGCGTCGACCCGGCGAAAATTCTCACCCTGATCCGCGACGAGCAGGTCACTCACCTGTGCGGCGCGCCCATCGTGCTCAATGCCCTGGTCAACATGCCGGCCGAAGCCAAGGCCGCCATCGATCATCCGGTCAAGGCCATGGTGGCTGGCGCCGCACCACCGGCCAAGGTGATCGGTGCGGTGGAAGAGATGGGCATCACCGTAACTCACGTCTATGGCCTCACCGAAGTCTACGGCCCGGTCACCCTGTGCGCCTGGCATGCCGAGTGGGATGAACTGCCGCTGGAGGAGCGCGCCACCATCAAGGCGCGCCAGGGCGTGCGCTACCCGACCCTGGAGGGGGTGATGGTCGCCGACCCGAAAACCCTGGAGCCGGTGCCGCGCGATGGCCAGACCATCGGCGAGATCTTCATGCGCGGCAACACCGTGATGAAGGGTTACCTGAAGAACCCCAGCGCCACCGCCGAGGCCTTCGAGGGCGGCTGGTTCCACACCGGCGACCTGGGCGTGTGCCATGCCGACGGCTACGTGGAAATCCGCGACCGCCTCAAGGACATCATCATCTCCGGCGGCGAGAACATCTCCACCATCGAGGTCGAGGGCGTGCTCTATCGCCACCCCGCCGTGCTGGAGGCGGCCGTGGTGGCGCGTCCGGACGAGAAATGGGGCGAGACGCCCTGCGCCTTCATCACCCTGAAGACCGGCCAGCAGGCCAGCGACAGCGAGATCATGACCTTCTGCCGCGACCACCTGGCCGGTTTCAAGGTGCCCAGGACCGTGGTCTTCACCCAGTTGCCCAAGACCAGCACCGGCAAGATCCAGAAGTTCGTCCTGCGCGATATGGCCAAGGCGCTGTAGAAGCGGCCCTCACCCCCGGCCCCTCTCCCGGTGGGAGAGGGGTGAATGAACCGTTTGCACAACAACAAGAACCGGCCCTGGCGGCCGACGGAGAACCCTCATGCAAATTTTCAAGCGCCGTGACGGCGACGAACAACCACACTGGCCCCTCGGGCCGTTCAAGGTGCGTCTGCCCTTCGTGCATTACCGCTGGGAAACGGCGGAGATGCTGCAGGCGCTGATCATGTTCGTGGTCAGCCTGGCAATGATCCCGCTGCTGGAGAAATACCTCGGCCTGCCCTATGACGTGGCCCTGGCCTATGTGGTGGTGTGTGGCATCGGCTTCATGCTGCCGGCACTGCTCGGCGTGCCCTTCGTACCCGGCTGGATCACCCCCGGCATCCCCGTGGTGCTGCTGTTTCTCGGCGACTTCGAGCCGGGCCCGCAGGCCATCCAGGCGCTGTTCGCCCTGCAGTTCCTGGTGTTCGTGATCTTCCTCGTGCTCGGCGTCACGCGTCTGGGCAGCGCCTTGGTGCGGCTGATCCCCAACTCGATGAAGGGCGGCATCATCATCGGCGCCGGCATCGCCGCACTGATGGGCGAGATCAGCGCCGGTGGCCGCCTGGCCAACACGCCGATCTCCCTGGTGCTGGGCAGCCTGATCTGCCTGTACCTGATGTTCTCCGTGTCGTTCAAGGGCCTGACCGAGCGCGTGCCGATGGCGCGCAAGATCGTCAATTACGGCATGGTGCCAGGCATGCTGATCGCCATCTTCATCGGTATCGGCGTGGGCGAGTACAAGATGCCGGACGTGAAATGGGGCATCACCGCGCCGGCCTTCGGCGAGATGTGGAACTACCTGCCGTTCAGCGTCGGCTTCCCGGGCCTCGACGTGTTCCTGCTGGCCGTGCCCACGGCGGTGATCGCCTATGTGATCGCCTTCGGCGACATCATCGTTGGCCAGTCGCTGATGCAACGCGCCGATGAACTGCGCACCGACGAGGTGATCGAAAACAACGTCGACCGCGTGCACCTGGTGACTGCCATTCGCAACGCCCTGCACGCCTTCTTCGCACCCTACCCGGGCCTGGCCGGCCCGCTGTGGACGGCCGTGGCGGCAACCATGGCCGAACGCTACAAATACGGGCGCAAGGCGATGGATTCGATCTACAGCGGTGCCGGCACGTTCTGGATCACCGGCTTCGCCGCGCTGTTCATGCTGCCTTTGGTCAGTTTCTTCCAGCCGGTGCTGCCGATCGCCCTGTCGCTGACGCTGATCCTCACCGGCTACATCTGCCTGATGGTCGGCTTCGAGCAACTCAACAACAACACCGAGCGCGGCATCGCCGGCACCATGGGTGTGGTGCTCGCCGTCTACGGCGCTGGCTGGGGCCTGGCTGCGGGTGCGGCGCTGTACATCCTGGTCGAACGTACCCATCTGCTTAAATTCACCAGCGTCAAGGATAAGCCGCACAGTCCGGCGGAAGCCGACTGACGGATTTCGTTCCACACGCGCCGCGCTCGTCGCGGCGCCACTGCTGTCGAGGTTGCACCATGCCCGAGTTCAACGCCCCGCTGCGCGATATGCGCTTCGTCCTCCATGAAGTCTTCCAGGCGCCAAACCTGTGGGCACGTCTGCCGGCCCTGGCCCAAACCGTCGATGCCGACACCGCCGACGCCATCCTCGAAGAGGCCGCCAAGGTCACCGGCAGCCTGATCGCCCCGCTCAACCGCAGCGGCGACGAGGAAGGCGCGCAGTGGGTCGATGGCGACGTGCGCACCCCAGCCGGTTTCCGCGTGGCCTACGCCACCTACACCGAAGGCGGCTGGGTCGGCCTGTCCGGCAACCCGCAGTACGGCGGCATGGGCATGCCCAAGATGCTCGCCGTGGCCTTCGAGGAAATGCTCTACGCCGCTGGCTCCAGTTTCGCGCTGTATTCGGCGCTGAGTTCCGGCGCCTGCCTGGCCATCGACGCCCATGCCAGCGAAGACCTGAAAACCACCTACCTGCCGCCGATGTACGAGGGCCGCTGGGCCGGCTCCATGTGCCTGACCGAGGCCCACGCCGGCACCGACCTGGGCATCATCAGAACCCGCGCCGAGCCGCAGGCCGACGGCAGCTACAAGGTCACCGGCAGCAAGATCTTCATCACCGGCGGCGAGCAGGATCTGACCGAGAACATCATCCACCTGGTGCTGGCCAAGTTACCGGACGCCCCGGCTGGGCCGAAAGGCATCTCGCTGTTCCTGGTACCCAAGGTGATGGTGAATGTCGACGGCAGCCTGGGCGAGCGCAATGCCGTGAGCTGCGGCTCCATCGAGCACAAGATGGGCATCAAGGCCTCGGCCACCTGCGTGATGAACTTCGACGGCGCCACCGGCTATCTGATCGGCGAGGTCAACAAGGGTCTGGCGGCAATGTTCACCATGATGAACTACGAGCGTCTGTCCATCGGCATCCAGGGCATTGGCTGCGCCGAGGCGTCCTATCAGTCGGCCGTCAGCTACGCCCGCGAACGCATCCAGAGCCGCGCCGCCACAGGCCCGGTGACCCCCGACAAGATCGCCGATCCGATCATCGTCCACGCCGACGTGCGTCGCATGCTGCTGACCATGAAGGCCCTGAACGAGGGCGGTCGCGCCTTCGCCTGCTACGTCGGCCAGCAGTTGGATCTGGCCAAGTACGCCGATGACGCCAGCGAGCGGCAGAACGCCGAAGCGCTGGTCGCCCTGCTCACCCCGGTGGCCAAGGCCTTCTTCACCGATACCGGGCTGGAGAGCTGCGTGCACGGCCAGCAGGTGTTCGGCGGCCACGGCTACATCCGCGAGTGGGGCCAGGAGCAACTGGTGCGTGACGTGCGCATCGCGCAGATCTACGAAGGCACCAACGGCATCCAGGCGCTCGACCTGCTCGGACGCAAGGTGGTGGCCAACGGCGGCGCCGCGCTGCGCCTGTTCGCCGGCGAAGTGCGTGACTTCGCCCATGCCCACGAATCGCCTCACGGCGCGCGCCTGGTCGAAGCGCTGGAGCGTCTGGAAGCAGTCAGCGGCTGGCTGCTGGAGCAGGCCAAGAGCGATCCCAATTCGGTCGGCGCCGCCTCGGTGGAGTACCTGCACCTGTTCGGCTACGTCGCCTACGCCTACATGTGGGCGCGCATGGCCGCCGTGGCGCAAAGCAAACTGGGTGAAGACGAAGCCTTCTACGGCGGCAAGCTCGCGACCGCCGAGTTCTTCTTTGCCCGCCTGCTGCCGCGCACCCTGAGCCTGGAGGCGAGCATTCGGGGTGGTAGCCAGTCCTTGTATGGCCTGGCTGCCGAGCAGTTTTGAACCTAGGGCGGGTGCAACCCGCCACCGCCGAGCCGGCGGGTTTCACCGGCCCTACAGGGTTGAGCGTGTTGCGTGGCGCTTCGGCGCCGCGCTTTTTTATTCAAGTCTCGGTCGGGCCATGCCCGACCGACGAGGAACCTGTATGTGTGAAGTCGTGATAGTCGCCGCCTGCCGTACTGCCATCGGCAGCTTCCAGGGCGCGTTGAGCCGCATTCCAGCCCCGCAGCTGGGCGCGGCGGTGATCCGAGAACTCCTCGCCCGCACCGGCATTGCAGGCGAGCAGATCGACGAGGTGATTCTCGGCCAGGTGCTTACCGCAGGCAGCGGGCAGAACCCGGCTCGGCAAAGCGTGCTGCTCGCCGGCCTGCCGCATACGGTGCCGGCCATGACCCTGAACAAGGTCTGCGGCTCCGGCCTCAAGGCGGTGATCCTCGGTGCTCAGGCCATTCGTGGCGGCGATGCCGAAATCATCATCGCCGGAGGCCAGGAGAACATGAGCCTGGCGCCCTACGTCATGCCCGGCGCCCGTAGCGGCCTGCGCATGGGCCATGCCGGGCTGGTCGACAGCATGATCCAGGACGGTTTGTGGGACGCTTTCAATAACTACCACATGGGCATCACCGCCGAGAACCTGGCCGAGCAGTACGGCGTCACGCGCGCCGAACAGGATGCCTTCGCCCTGCGCTCGCAGCAGCGGGCCCAGGCCGCCATCGACTCCGGCCGTTTTGCCAGCGAGATCGTCCCCGTGGAAATTCCCCAGCGCGGCGCCGAACCGCTGCGTTTTGCCCAGGACGAACAGCCGCGCGCCGGCACCAGCCTGGACAGCCTCGGCAAGCTGCGCCCGGCCTTCAAGAACGACGGCACGGTGACCGCCGGCAACGCCTCGACGCTCAACGACGGCGCCGCTGCCGTACTGCTGATGAGCGCCGAGAAAGCCGATGAATTGCAACTGCCGGTTCTGGCGCGCATTACCGCCCACGCCAGCGCCGGGGTCGACCCGGCCGTGATGGGCATCGGCCCGGTATTCGCCAGTTGCAAGGCACTGGAGCGGGCCGGCTGGAGCCTGGAACAGCTCGACCTGATCGAGGCCAACGAAGCCTTCGCCGCCCAGGCCATCGCCGTCGGCCGCGAGCTGCATTGGGACAGCGCCAAGGTCAACGTCAACGGCGGCGCCATTGCCCTCGGCCACCCCATCGGCGCATCCGGCTGCCGCATCCTGGTCAGCCTGATCCATGAAATGCAGCGACGCGATGCCCGCCGTGGTCTGGCTACCCTGTGCATCGGCGGCGGCCAGGGCGTGGCGCTGGCCATCGAACGCTAGCCTGGAAAAAACGAGCCGGTGGATGTAGAAAGCGACCTCCACCCTAGGGTGGATCACGCTTCAGCGATCCACCACGCACTCCCGGACAAGAACAAGAGAACACCCATGCGAACCCTGACCACCCTCACCGGCAACAGCCAGAAACTCGACGGCGGCGCCATGTTCGGCAACGCGCCCAAGGCCCTCTGGCAACGCTGGATGCCGGCCGACGAACTGAACCGCATCGACCTCGGCTGCCGTGCCCTTCTGGTGCAGGAGGACGAGCGCAACATCCTCATCGAAACCGGCATCGGTGCCTTCTTCAGCCCCGAACTCAAGCAGCGCTTCGGCGTGCAGGAAGATCGCCACGTGCTGCTCGACAGCCTGGCGGCCGTGGGCTTGAGTGACGCCGACATCGACATCCTGGTGCTCACTCACCTGCACTTCGACCATGCCGGCGGCCTGCTCGCTGCCTGGCAAGAGGGTCAGCCCGCACGCCTGCTGTTCCCCAACGCGCGCTTCATCACAGGCCGACGCCAGTGGCAGCGTGCCTGCAACCCACACGCCCGGGATAAGGCTTCCTATATTCCGGAACTGCTCGATCTCCTGGAAAACAGCGGCCGCCTGCACCTGATCGACGAAACCGAGCACTGCGAACTGCTCGGCCCCGACTGGCGCCTGCACTGGAGCGACGGCCACACGCCGGGCCAACTGCTGCCGGAAGTCGCCATGCCGGGCGGCCCGGTGGTGTTTCCCGGCGACCTGATCCCCGGCGCGCCCTGGGTCCATCTGCCGATCACCATGGGTTATGACCGCTTCCCCGAAGGCCTGATCGAGGAAAAGCAAGCGCTGCTCGGCGACCTGTTTTCCCGTGACGGCCGGCTGGTGTTCACCCATGACCCGCAAGTGGCCATGGGACGGGTAACGCGAGACGAAAAAGATCGCTACGGGCTCGTTGAGGCGGTAAAAACAGCACATCTACTGGCAAACTGACGCCATCAGGCCTTGACGCGCCGTTCATGCAGCGCGAGCATGGCCGCTTGTTTTTTCGCCGTGGTCACGACCACACCAGCACCCCAGGGAAGGGGGCGACGCTTGGCCAGCGAGAGACTGGCCGTCGTGCCATGCCCACCTCGACAGCCCTGGGGGATCGTTTCATGAGCCTGGCCTCTGTACGCGCCTTCTTCGCCGCCATGGCGCCCGATATCGCGATCATCGAACTGCAGTCCAGCACCGCCACCGTGGCGCTGGCTGCCGAAGCGCATGGCGTATCGCCGGGACAGATCGCCAAGACCCTGGCCTTTCGTATCGCCGAACGCGACGTGCTGATCGTCGCCCGCGGTGACGCCCGTATCGACAACCGCAAGATGAAGGAATGCTTCGGCGCCAAGGCGCGCATGCTCGATGCACAAACCGTTGTCGAGCTGACCAGCCACCCGGTCGGCGGCGTCTGCCCGTTCGGCCTGGCCACACCGCTCAGCGTCTACTGCGACCGCTCGCTGCTGGCCTTTAACGAAGTGCTGCCAGCCGCCGGCGCCACCCACAGCGCCGTGCGTATCGCCCCGCAGCGCATGGCCGAGCTGGTCGATGCCGAGTGGATCGATGTTTGCCAGGAAGTGGAAACGGAAACCTGCTGAACAGCACGCGCACCGAGGCATTTCCCGGATTGCATCCGGGCTACAGAAGACTCCGGTGCTTGGAAATGAGTAGCCCGGATGCAATCCGGGGCCGGGCTATCAGAAAGTCGTGTATCGCATTGACCTACAACCCGCCGCTGACACCGAGGCTGACACCTAGCGCCGTGGCCAGCGAGAGCGGCAGCAGCAGGGTATCGAGCAGCGCACTGGCCGGCAGATCCAACCCTGGATAACGCGGCGCCTCGGCGCCGAAACGATCCAGCGGGCAGCAGCCGCCATTGATCGCATACCAGTCCAGTCGCGTCCCGGCGTAAACCACCGGCGCATCGGGCTTGGCCGCGTCCAGGGTGCGCACGGTGGCGCAGCCGGTCAGACTCAGCAGCGCCACGGCGCAGACGAGCGGGCGCAGGGTGCTAGTCATCCGTCACCAAATGATGCTCGCCCCAGCGCGGCAACATGTCCTGAGGGATATTCAGGCAATTGAGGATGCGCGCAACGACGAAATCCACCAGATCATCCAGCGTCTGCGGCTGGTGATAGAACCCGGGCGAGGCCGGCAGAATGGTCACGCCCAGATTCGACAGCTTGAGCATGTTTTCCAGATGGATACTCGAATACGGCGCCTCGCGCGGCACCAGGATCAACTGGCGGCGCTCCTTCAATGCCACGTCGGCGGCGCGTTCGATCAGGTTGTTGCAGGCACCGGTAGCGATAGCCGACAAGGTGCCGGTGCTGCAGGGCACCACCACCATGGCCGTCGGCGCACCGGAGCCGGAGGCAGCCGGCGCCATCCAGTCTTCCTTGCCGTAGACGCGAATCTGCCCCGGCGCCGCGCCGGTGTACTCGGTGAGGAACTGCGCCATGGACTGCGGTTTGGCCGGTAGCGCCACGTCGGTTTCGGTGGCCATCACCAGTTGCGCGGCCTTGGAGATCAGGAAGTGCACCTCGCGATCTTCCTGCACCAGGCAATCGAGCAGGCGCAGACCGTATTGCGCGCCCGAGGCGCCGGTCATGGCCAGAGTAACTCTATCGGGACCGCTCATACATTCACTCTCAAAGCTGCTGCGCTTGCTTATGCTGCGTAGGGCGGGTGCAACCCGCCGGGACTTGAACCATGGCGGGTTTCACCCGCCCTACTGCCAGCGTCAGGCCAGGGCCTTGGCCAGCTTGCCATGCAAGCCACCGAAGCCGCCGTTGCTCATGATCACCACCTGGGTGCCGGGACGCACCAGCGCCTTCACGCCGTCGATGATCGACTCCAGCGAATCGCACACCTGGGTCGCATTGGTCGCCCCGGCAACGCTCGCGCCCAGGTCCCAGCCGAGATTCGGCGGGGCGTACCAGAACACCGCATCGGCCTGTTCGGCCGACTCGGCCAGGCCATCGCGATGAGCGCCAAGTTTCATCGAATTGGAGCGCGGCTCGATCACCGCGATCACCTGAGTGTCGTCACCGACGCGCTTGCGCAGCCCGTCCAGGGTGGTGGCAATGGCGGTCGGGTGATGGGCGAAATCATCGAAGACGGTCACGCCATTCACCTCGGCGACCTTCTCCATGCGCCGCTTGGCGTTGATGAACTGACCCAGCGCCTCGATGCCCAGCGCCGGCACCACGCCGACATGGCGCGCTGCAGCGAGCACGGCCAGGGCGTTGGCGACGTTGTGCTGACCGGTCAGGTTCCACTGCACGGTACCCTCGACCTTGCCATCGAAGCTCACCTCGAAGCGCGAGCCATCCGCGCTGAGCAGGCGTGCCTGCCATTGCCCGCCTTCGCCGGTGGTCTGCACGGGTGTCCAGCAGCCCATTTCGATGACTCGCGCCAATGCGGCTTCGCTGGCCGGGTGAATGACCAGGCCTTCGCTGGGGATGATGCGCACCAGATGGTGGAACTGCCGCTCGATAGCCGCCAGATCGGGGAAGATATCCGCGTGATCGAACTCCAGGTTATTCAGGATCGCCGTGCGTGGGCGGTAATGGACGAACTTGCTGCGCTTGTCGAAGAAGGCGCTGTCGTATTCGTCGGCCTCGACCACGAAGAACGGCGTGCCGCCCAGCCGCGCGGAAATCCCGAAGTTCTGCGGCACGCCGCCAATCAGGAAACCCGGACTCATGCCGGCATGCTCCAGCACCCAGGCCAGCATGCTGGAACTGCTGGTCTTGCCGTGGGTACCGGCGACCGCCATCACCCAGCGGCCCTGCAGCACGTGATCGGCCAGCCACTGCGGGCCGGAAACGTAGGGCAGGCCCTTGTTCAGCACGTATTCCACCGCCGGGTTGCCACGGCTCATGGCGTTGCCCACCACCACCAGATCGGGCGCCGGCTGCAAATGCGCCGGGTCGTAGCCCTGCATCAGCTCGATGCCCTGGACTTCCAGCTGAGTGCTCATGGGCGGGTAAACGTTGGCATCGGAACCGGTGACACGATGGCCAAGCTCCTTGGCCAGAACGGCCAGCGACCCCATGAAGGTGCCGCAGATGCCGAGAATATGAATGTGCATTGATGACCTCTGGACAAGCCCGCGAACAGACCGTTGAAAACCACCCAGTTTTCAACAGGCCCGTTAAGGGGCATGAAGCGATGGCGGCAGGTTAGCACAGCGCCCTTCAGGCGGCTGCTGCGCCCTGTTCAGACAGATGTGCGAATACCAAGTTGCTTCGCAGCTGAAAAATCAAACGCTTGCTTGGATTGCGCTTTCAACTGGCTTTGAGGCAGCATCGACTGGCCTGCTGGCACAACAGCTGCATCGTCCATCCAGTTTCAATCACAGAAGCCGAGGCCCGCCATGCGCATCGTCCAAGCCACCCTGGAGCACCTGGACCTGTTGACCCCGCTGTTCGTCAAATACCGCGAGTTCTACAACGAACTGCCCTACCCCGAGTCGTCGCGCAAGTTCCTCGAGAAGCGCCTGCGGCGCAAGGAGTCGGTGATCTACCTGGCCCTGGCCGACGATGAAGACAAGCTGCTCGGCTTTTGCCAGCTCTACCCCAGCTATTCCTCGCTGTCGCTCAAGCGCGTGTGGATTCTCAACGACATCTACGTCGCCGAGGATGCTCGCCGCCAACTGGTTGCCGACCGCCTGCTGCACACCGCCAAGCAGATGGCCAAGGAAACCAACGCCGTGCGCATGCGCGTGGCCACCAGCCGCGACAACGAAGTGGCGCAGAAGGTTTACGAGTCCATCGGCTTCGTCGAGGACGAGCAGTTCAAGAACTACGTGCTGCCGATCAACTCCGATTGATCGAGCTGCAAGCGCAGCGGCTGTGCGTCAGCCGCCGAGACTGAGCAGCAGCCCGAACAGCAATGGCAAGGTGACCAGGCCCAAAACAGCCAGGCGTGTCGGCTGCAACGGCACCCGCCGCAGCGCCTGACTGCGACGCGCCTGCAACGGCTGCTGCAATGCCAGCTGAAACTCCGACAGCGCCTCGAAACGTGCCTGTGGCTGCGGCGCCAGGGCACGGGCGAGCACACCATCCCAGCCTTGCGGTACGTGCCCGCCAAAGGTCGCCAGCGGTACGTAGCAGTGACCGGGCCCGACGTCGCTGCGCGCCGCCTCCGGCCATTGCCCGGACATCAGCCAGTAGACCAGCGCGGCCAGGGCGAACTGGTCGGCACGACCATCCAGCGCACGGCCGCTGCGCAGCTCCGGCGCCAGCGGCACAGCCTGTTCAGGCACGGATTGACGCGCAACGCCGGGCAGGATGACAGCCGCTCCGGGCAGAAACAGCACGCGCCCGTCATCACCGAGCAGAATCTGCCTGGGGCTCAACCAAAGCCCCTGCATGCCACGGCGCTGCAGCGAACGCACGGCGGCGATCAGTTGCGTCACTATCCCCATCAGCGCCTGTGTATCCGGCGCACCATGGGCGGCCACCCAATCGAACAGGTTGCGCATGCCACGGGGCGGCTTGGCCAGTACCAGATACGCGTGACTACGCGCCTGATGCGGCGACAGCACCTGCGGTAACGCCTGCTGCGCACTGCGCCGCAACGCCCACTCGCGCTGCCAGAAGGCTTCGCCTGCGTCTTCCTCGGCGAACCAGAGCACGGCTTCCCGCCCGGACTCATCACAGCCGACATACAGCCGCCCGGGCGGCCCATAAGAACACTGGCGCAACAGCGTCCAGCCATCGAACTGCTGGCCACAGGTGACCTGCATCAACGCCGGACGCACCGGCACGGAAGGCGCCGGCGTCAGGCACTGGGTTTCACCCACGGCGAGCAGAACGGCAGCGCCAGGGGCCTGCAACAGCGGCTGCAGCCGCTCGCCAAGCGCGCCCTCCGCCTGGATACAGAGCCCGTGCAGATCACTCACATCGAGCAGCGGTTGCGGCGCCAGCAGCAGATGCTCGCCGCAGCCTGGCACCAGGCTGTGCTGAACCAGCGCCAGCTCGGCCTGGGCGCCGAGCGCCTGCCCCTCGCGCCCCGTGAGTATCTGCAAGGCGCCTTTGTGCGCACGCGCCAGGCCGACGCTGCCCGCCTGCAGAAACTGCAACTCATCGCCCTGCATCAGCAGCACACCGGCATGCAAGTCGGCGACGCCCTGCCCGGCCTGCTGTCGGCGAAACAGCTGGAGATTCAGAGTGGCCAGCACCTGTCGCGCGGCCTGGGTTTCACTCCAGCCCTCAGGCGTACAGCGAAAATCGGCGAACAGGGCGTCCAGATGACGTTCAAGGCGCTGCACCACATCGGGGCAATGGCGCGCCCAAAGCAGCACGACCAGCAACAAGGGCGGACGCTGATGGCGACCGGCCAGCCACATCGCCCGAGCGCGCGCGGCCTGGTGCGGCAAGTCCAGCCCGGTGCCGGATGCCAGCGTGATTCCAGGGTGTTCCAGCAGTTGCAGCGCCATGCTCAGCCCTCCTGCATCAGCGAAGCCGCCAGTGGCGTTGCAGCCTTTGTGCCGACTTGTAGCCAGGCGTTGGCGCCCTTATGGTGGCGTGGTCATCCCAACGAGCCTGCATGCATGTGGTCGTTCAAGGCCTGGCGCCGTCGGCGCACCCTCGAAAACAACCCTGTCGACCCCGCCCACTGGGCCGAAGTACGCAGGCGCCTGCCCATTCTCGACGGCCTCGACGAACGCGAAGAGCATCATCTGCGCGAGCGCGCCGTACTGTTTCTGCATGACAAGCACCTGAGCGCCCTGCCCGGCCTGGAACTCGGCCCAGTCGAGCGACTGTTGCTGGCAGCTCAGGCACAGTTGCCACTGCTGCACCTGGGCGATCTGGACTGGTACCAGGGCTTTCACGAAATCGTCCTTTACCCGGACGACTTCCTCAGCCCCCAGCGCCACCGCGACGCCAGTGGTATCGAACATGAATGGGATGACGCCCGCAGCGGCGAAGCCTGGCAGCAAGGCCCGGTGATCCTCGCCTGGCCCGGCGTCGAGGCCAGCGGCGGTTGGGAAGGCTACAACCTGGTGATCCACGAACTGGCACACAAGCTGGACATGCTCGAAGGCGGCGCCAATGGCCTGCCGCCGCTGCACCGCGACATGCGCGTGCAGGACTGGGCCAATGCCATGCAGAGTGCCTATGACGCACTGAACGCCGAACTGGACGCCAACCCCGACACCGAAACCGCCATCGACCCCTACGCAGCCGAAGACCCGGCGGAATTCTTCGCGGTGACCAGCGAATATTTCTTCAGCGCACCGGATCTGCTGGCGGACGCCTTCCCGGACGTATACCGGCAACTGGCATTGTTCTACCGCCAGGACAGCCTGGCGCGATTGCAGCGTCTGCAGGCGGAACACCCCGACTACAGGGCGGTCGAAAACGCGACCAATGGCTGAGTAGGCCGCCGTAGTAACGCACTGCGAATACGCCTATAATGCGCCCCACTTTTTTGGCCCTCCCTGGGAGTTTCCCCCATGAGCTACAGCAAGATCCCGGCTGGTAAAGACCTGCCGAACGACATCTACGTTGCCATCGAAATCCCGGCCAACCACGCGCCGATCAAATACGAAATCGACCACGACAGCGATTGCCTGATGGTCGATCGTTTCATGGCCACGCCGATGTTCTACCCGGCCAACTACGGTTTCATCCCGCACACCCTGGCTGACGACGGCGACCCTCTGGACGTGCTGGTCGTGACTCCTTATCCGGTTGCGCCGGGTTCGGTGATCCGCGCCCGTCCGGTCGGCGTACTGCACATGAGCGACGAAGCGGGCGGCGACGCCAAGCTGGTTGCCGTTCCGCACGACAAGCTGAGCGTTCTGTACAAGGACGTTCAGGAATACACCGACCTGCCCGCGCTGTTGATCGAGCAGATCAAGCACTTCTTCGAGAACTACAAGGATCTGGAGAAGGGCAAGTGGGTCAAGGTAGAAGGCTGGGGCGGCGCTGAAGAAGCCCGCGGCCTGATCAACAAGGCAGTCGCGGCTTACCAAAAATAAGCCCTGACCACCTCCGAAAAGCCGGCCACAAGCCGGCTTTTTTATTGCCTTTGGCCGGGCAACCGGTACACATTCGTTACACCCAGGCAAAACGGCGACGCGCCGGTGTGCTGTAATCGATTAGCAAAATATGACCTGCCAGGCCCAAT
Organism: Pseudomonas sp.; assembly: GCF_048269965.1. GTDB lineage: Bacteria > Pseudomonadota > Gammaproteobacteria > Pseudomonadales > Pseudomonadaceae > Aquipseudomonas. The sequence continues at coordinate 47,725 of NZ_JBLWTV010000012.1, forward strand.
GGACATGATGAACCTGACCGTACGCAATCGAATCATTGTCAGCTTCCTGCTGATCATCGCCATTCTGGTCCTGCTGGCTGGCGCCTCTTATGTTCGCCTGGTGCAGATCGAGAAAGAGGCCAATGGCATTCGCAACGGGTCTATCCCGGGCCTCTATCATCCGAGCAAGGCGCAGGAGCTCTGGTCCCGTCACATGCTCGACACCCGCCGCCTGCTGCTACGTGCCGTCGATGAAGACGTTGCCATCGTGCTCGACACCTACCGCGACCAGTTCGCCACGTTGGAGCAGGCGCTCGATGAGGAGTTCGGTCGTTACCAGAGCGCCACGGCGGACGAGCAGGAGCTTGCTCTGGCAGAGCAATTCCGTCAGGTGCAGCGTCAGTATCTGAACCGCCACGGGCAACTGCTCGACAGCTTGCCAAGCATCGAACTAAAGCAGGCTCGTCAGCTCAGTGCCGAACGCGTGTTTCCCGAGTGGGACAAAGGCGAAAGCCTGCTGAGCGAGCTGATCGAGATGAATCGCAGCCAGGCCGAGGCCGCCGCGCACGAAATTCGTGGTGCGGTGCGCATCATGGAAACAGGTTTGCTGATTGCCATCCTCCTGGCCATCCTCGTCTCCGCCGTGTGCGGCTGGCTGCTGATGAACGCCATCACCAAACCGGTGAACCGCATCGTCAGCACCCTCAAATCCCTGGAAAGCGGCGACCTGTCGGTGAAGCTCGACCTGCACCGGCGCGACGAATTCAACGCCATCGAGCAGGGCTTCAACAGCATGGTCGGCGAGCTCAAGAACCTGGTCGGCAACACCCAGCGTTCGGCGGTGCAGATGACCACCTCGGTCACCGAGATTGCGGCCACCTCGCGCCAGCAGCAGGCCACGGCCACCGAAACCGCCGCCACCACGACAGAGATCGGTGCAACTTCACGGGAGATCGCCGCCACTTCGCGCGATCTGGTCCGCACCATGGGCGAAGTATCGGACAACGCCGAGCAGACCTCGATTCTCGCCGGCACCGGCCAGCTGGGCCTGGCCCGCATGGAAGAGATCATGCATCAGGTGATGGGCGCTGCCGACGTGGTCAACGGCAAGCTGTCGATCCTCAACGAGAAGGCCGGCAACATCACCCAGGTGGTCACCACCATCGTCAAGGTGGCGGATCAGACCAACCTGCTTTCACTCAACGCCGCCATCGAGGCGGAAAAAGCCGGCGAATATGGCAAGGGCTTCGCCGTGGTGGCCGTGGAAGTGCGTCGCCTGGCCGACCAGACTGCCGTGGCAACCTATGACATCGAGCAGATGGTGCGCGAGATCCAGTCCGCCGTGTCGGCTGGGGTGATGGGCATGGACAAGTTCTCCGAAGAGGTGCGCCGCGGCATTGGCGAGATGGCGCAGATGGGCGACCAGCTCAGCCAGATCATCCAGCAGGTGCAGGCCCTGGCGCCGCGTATCCAGATGGTCAACGAAGGCATGCAGGCACAGTCCACCGGCGCCGAACAGATCAACCAGGCATTGGTGCAGCTCGGCGAAGCCAGCAGCCAGACCGTCGATTCGCTGCGCCAGGCCGGCGCCGCCATCGATGAACTCAACCAGGTGGCCAACAACCTGCGCGTTGGCGTCAGCCGCTTCAAGGTCTGAACATGCCAGCCCCCAGCAAAGCAGCCGCGGGCGAACTGCACCTGCAGTTTCAGCTCGGTGACGATCGCTACGCCCTGCCCGCCAGCCAGGTGGTCGAAGTGCTGCCGCTGCGCCGCCTGAAACAGGTACCCGAAGCGCCGCAGTGGGTTGCCGGGCTGTTCGAGCATCGCGGCCGGGTGACCCCGGTGATCGATCTCAGCCGCCGCGTCCTGGGCCGCCCCGCCCTGCCCCGCAGCAGTACGCGGCTGGTGCTGGTGCGCTTCGACATGCAACGGGGCGAGCAATCGCCAGTGCTGGGGCTGATCCTGGAGCAGGCCACCGACACCCTGCGCCTGCCCAGCGAGGCATTCAAGGCCAGCGGCCTGGAAGCAGGTCAGGCGGATTACCTGGGGCCGCTGCAACGCACCGCGCGGGGCATGATCCAGCGTATCGAGGTCGCCGGGCTGCTCGATGACGAGCTACGTGCCTTGCTGTTCCAACCAGAGCCGCAGGGCTGACAGCATGATCGAGCATATCGAACGCCTGCTGAAAAACCGCATCGGCCTGGAAGCCGAATCGGTCGGCCGCACGGTGATCGAACGCGCCGTACGCCAGCGCATGAACGCCCTCGGCCAGCAGAGCCTGGAAGGCTACTGGACCACCCTCGGCGGCTCGCCACGCGAGCAGCAGGCGCTGGTGGAAGCCGTGGTGGTGCCGGAAACCTGGTTCTTCCGCTACCCGGAATCGTTCAACGCGCTGGCCAGCCTGGCCCAGGAACGTCACGCCCAATTGCATGGGGCCAGGCCGCTGCGCCTGATCAGCCTGCCCTGCTCCAGCGGCGAAGAACCCTACTCCATCGCCATGGCCTTGCTCGATGCCGGTTTTGCCGCCGAACAGTTCCAGATCGAGGCACTGGATGTCAGCGACAAGGTGCTGGAGCAGGCTCGCAAGGGCCTGTACGGGCGCAACTCGTTCCGTGGCGATGCCCTGGCCTTTCGTGATCGTTTCTTCCAGGAGCAGGACTCCGGTGGCTTTCTCCTCGACGAGCGGGTGCGCAAGTGCGTCAGGCTGCGCACCGGCAACCTGCTCGACCCCAGCCTGTTCGCCGGCGAGCCCAGCTACGACTTCATCTTCTGCCGCAACCTGCTGATCTATTTCGACCGCCCGACCCAGGTGCGCGTGCTGGAGCTGCTCAAGCGCCAGTTGCAGCAAGGCGGCACACTGTTCATCGGCCCCGCCGAGGCCAGCCTGGCCAGCCAGAACGGTTTGCAGGCGCTGGGCCGCCAGCAGACCTTCGCCTTTCGCATGGCGGCGGCTCAACCGCTCATAAGCATGCCGACGCGCGCATCCGCCAGCCGTACGCGCCCAACGGCGGTCATACCGACGCGCGCCGTCCAGCCGAACAGGCCACGCTCCGCGAGCAGAGCGCTGGGCGCAGCGGCGCCACAGGTGCAGGCAGTGGATATCTGGAGCGAAGTCGCCAACCTGGCCAACGCTGGCCGTATCGACGAGGCGCGCCAGCGCAGCGAAGAGCATTTGCAGCAAAACGGTCCCAGCGCCGCCGCCTATTACTGGCTGGGTCTGCTCTGCGACGCGGCAGGCCAGGGCGACCAGGCCTGCGCCTACTACCGCAAGGCGATCTATCTCGAACCGCAACACCGCGAGGCACTCACCCATCTGGCCGCGCACCTGGAAGCGCAAGGCGATCAGACCGGCGCACAGCGCCTGTATCGACGCGCGCAGAACCCCGAGGTAGGCGAACGTGACTGATCAGGATCTGCTGCACAGCCAAACAGCCGTGGACGACTGCTGGAATCGCATCGGCGTGTTCGGCGACAAGCGCTGCCCGCAGCTGGAGCGGCATATCCATTGCCGCAACTGCGAGGTTTACGGCGCAGCGGCCATCGCCCTGCTCGACCGCTACGGCAGTGCACTGGAACGTGGCGATGACGACTACGCCCAGAGCGGGCCCGAGGAAGTTCAGGGCGCGCAGCGCTCACTGCTGATCTTCCGTCTTGGCGAGCAATGGCTGGCCATCGCCACGCACTGCCTGGCCGAGGTGATGCCGGTATCGCCGATCCACGTGCTGCCGCACCGTAACAGCCGTGGCCTGTTGGGCGTGACCAACGTACGCGGCACCCTGGTCGCCTGCCTGTCGCTGGCCGAACTGCTCGATCTCGACACGCAGCAGGATGCGCGCCGTGGCGAGCGACGGGTGATTCCGCGCATGCTGATTCTGGAGAGCGACAGCGGCCCACTGGTGACGCCGGTGGATGAGGTCAGCGGCATTCAGCGCATCCCCGTGGCGCGCATCAGCAATGCCAAGCACGACGACAAACGCACCATCAGCCGCTTCACTGCGGGTGTCCTGCAATGGCAGGAGCAGAGCATTACCCTGCTCGACGACGAACAGTTGCTGCAAACCATGATCGGGAGCCTCGCGTGACACCGGACCAGATGAGGGACGCATCGCTGCTCGACCTGTTCCGGCTGGAGGCCGAGGCGCAGAAGCAGGTGCTCGATACCGGCCTGCTGATTCTCGAACGGGACCCGACCAACGCCGGCCAGCTGGAAGCCTGCATGCGCGCCGCGCACTCGCTCAAGGGCGCGGCACGCATCGTCGGCCTGGACAATGGCGTGCAGGTCGCCCACGCCATGGAGGACTTGCTGGTCGCCGCCCAGGAAGGCCTGCTGCGCCTGCTACCCGATCATATCGACGCCCTGCTGCAAGGCTCCGACCTGCTCCTGCGCATCGGCCAGGCACAGCAGGACGCCGAGCTGGACGCGCGGGTGGAAACTGTCACCACACGCCTGCAGGTGCTGCTTGGCAATGCCGTGCCAGCACTGCGCGTGCAGCCTGGCGACAGCGCCCCGCTTGCCGCCGACGCCCCCCCGGCCAGCCCGCACGAAACGCCCATGGTGACCGGCCCGCAGCCAGCCGAGCCCGTGGCCGACGAACGCATCAGTCGCGTATTGCGGGTGTCGGCCGAACGCTTCGACCACCTGATCGACCTGTCCGGCAAATCGCTGGTGGAATTCCAGCGCACCAAGCCGCTGAACGATTCGCTGCATCGCCTCAAGCGCCAGCAGGAGTCGGCACGGCGCACCCTGGAGACGTTGCGCGAGCATCTACTGGGGACCGCGCTGGACGCCTCCGCCCAGGCGCTGTTCGCCGAGAGCCGCAACCTGTTGATCGAATGCCAGCAACAGCTGCAGGCCCATCAGGAACTGTTCGACGACTTCGTCTGGTACGGCGGGCAACGCACGCAGCAGCTGTACGACCTGGCCCTGGCCTCGCGCATGCGCCCGTTCGCCGATGTGCTGAGCGGGCACACGCGCATGCTGCGTGACCTCGGTCGCTCGCTGGGCAAACAGGTGCGCCTGGAGATCGAGGGCGACAACACCCAGGTCGACCGCGACGTGCTGGAGCGCCTGGAAGCTCCCCTGACGCACCTGCTGCGCAACGCCGTCGACCACGGTATCGAGCCACCGGCGCTGCGCGCCCGCAAGGGCAAACCGGAAGAAGGCGTGGTGCAACTGCGCACACGTCATCATGCCGGCATGCTGGTGCTGGAAGTCAGTGACGACGGCGCCGGCATCGACCTCGAGCGCGTCGCCGAGGCGGTGGTCAAGCGTCGTTTCGCCACTGCCGAGCAGGTCGAGCAGATGACCGAGGAAGAGCTGCTGGCCTTCCTCTTCCTGCCTGGTTTCAGCATGAGCCAGCAGGTCACCGAGGTTTCCGGTCGTGGCGTCGGCCTCGACGTGGTGCAACACGAGATTCGCCGCATGCGCGGCAATGTGCGCCTGCTGCAGAACCCGGATCAGGGCTGCCTGTTCCACCTCGAACTGCCGCTGACGCTCTCGGTGGTGCGCGCGCTGGTGGTGACCATCGGCGGCGAGGCCTATGCCTTCCCGCTGGCGCAGATCGAACGCATGCTGCGCCTGCCGCGCAGCGCCATCGTCCAGCTCGAGGGGCGTCAGCACTTCTGGTTGGAGGACGAGCACGTCGGCCTGATCTCCGCCGCACAGCTGCTGCAATGCAACGAGAAACAGGGCGACGATGACAGCATTCCCATCGTGCTGATTCGCGACCGCGAGCAATACCATGGCCTGGCGGTCGAAGCCTTCCTCGGCGAGTTCACCCTGGTGCTGATGCCGCTCGATGGGCGCCTGGGCAAGGTGCGCGACGTCGCGGCCGGCGCCCTGCTGCACGATGGCACGCCAGTGCTGATCCTGGATGTCGACGACCTGCTCAACTCGATGGGCAAATTGCTCGGCACCGGCCACCTGGAGCGCGTCGACCATGCCAGCCATGCGCGCCAGGCTGTCAGCAAGCGCGTGCTGGTGGTGGATGACTCGCTCACCGTGCGCGAACTGGAGCGCAAACTGCTGCTCAGCCGTGGCTATCAGGTGTCGGTCGCCGTGGATGGCATGGACGGCTGGAACGCCCTGCGCGCCGAAACCTTCGACCTGCTGATCACCGATATCGACATGCCGCGCATGGACGGCATCGAGCTGGTCACGCACGTGCGCCAGGACCCTCGCCTGCGCTCGCTGCCGGTCATGGTGGTGTCGTACAAGGACCGCGAAGAGGATCGTCGTCGCGGCCTGGAGGCCGGCGCCGATTATTACCTGGCCAAGGCCAGCTTCCATGACGAAGCGCTACTGGACGCCGTACAAACCCTGATCGGTGAGGCCCGCGAATGAGGATCGCCATTGCCAACGACATGCCCCTGGCAGTCGAAGCCCTGCGCCGTGCCCTGGCGGCCGAGCCCGAGTATCAGCTGATCTGGGTTGCCAGCAACGGCGAGGAGGCGGTCAGCCGCTGCCGCGACGACCTGCCCGATCTGCTGCTGATGGACATGCTCATGCCCGGCATGGACGGCGTGGAAGCGACCCGGCGGATCATGCACGACACGCCCTGCGCCATCCTCATCGTCACCTCGGACGTCGAGCGCAACATGTCGCGGGTCTTCGACGCCATGGGTGCCGGCGCGCTGGATGTGGTTGCCGCGCCGTCGCTTGGCCCGCAACAGGTGCTCGATGCCGCGACGGTAAGACGCAAGATCCACAACATCGCCTGGATGATCGGCCACAAGACCTCGCGCTCGGTCAAACCGACCCCCGTGCGCAGCGCCGACAACCGTGGCAAGCGCCTGGTGGCCATCGGCGCATCGGCTGGCGGCCCGGCTTCGCTGGTGGAGCTGCTGCGGCAGATCCCGCCGGATTTTCCCGCCAGCATCGTGCTGGTGCAGCACGTCGACGAAGTCTTCGCGGCCGGCATGGCCCAGTGGCTCGGCAGCGAATCGCACATGCCGGTGCGCCTGGCCCGGGAGGGCGAAGTGCTGCAACCGGCCACCGTGCTCCTGGCCGGTACCAACAATCACCTGTACCTGGCGCCGGAGGGGCGCCTGGTGTATCGACGCGAGCCGACCGATCAGGTCTACCGGCCCTCTATAGATGTATTCTTCGAGAGCGTGGCCACCTATTGGCGAGGTGATGCAATTGGCGTGCTGCTGACGGGTATGGGGCGCGATGGTGCCAGGGGCCTGAAGCTGATGCGCGAACGCGGCTTTCATACCATCGCCCAGGACCAGGCCAGCAGCGCCGTCTACGGTATGCCCAAGGCCGCTGTGGCTCTGGGCGCCGCTGCAGAAGTGCTGCCGCTGGACAGAATTGCGGCGCGTCTGCTCGAGCGCCTGGGCTGAGAACGCCAACCCGCGGCCAAAGCAGCCGCGCAACCTACCAAGACAAAGGCGGAGACGCACTTATGCAACGGCCTCAAGGGAACTCCAATCATCATTACGGCCTGCCCGACTACTCGATGATGGTGCTGCTGGTCGATGACCAGGCCATGATCGGCGAGGCCGTAAGGCGTGCGCTGAGCGAAGAGAGCGACATCGATTTCCACTTCTGCTCCGACCCGCATCAGGCGCTGAGCGTGGCTCAGCAGATCAAGCCGACGGTTATCCTGCAGGACCTGATCATGCCCGGCGTCGACGGCATCGAACTGCTCGCCCAGTACCGTGCGGCGCCCGGCCTGCGCGACGTGCCGATCATCGTGCTGTCGACCAAGGAAGACCCCAAGGTCAAGAGCGCAGCCTTCACCGCCGGGGCCAACGATTACCTGGTCAAGCTGCCGGACGTGATCGAGTTGCTCGCACGCATTCGCTACCACTCGCGCTCCTACCTGACCATGCTGCAGCGCGACGAGGCCTACCGCGCCCTGCGCGAAAGCCAGCAGCAATTGCTCGACACCAACCTGGTGCTGCAGCGCCTGATCAAGTCCGACGGCCTCACCGGCCTGGCCAACCGCCGCTACTTCGACGAATACCTGGAAATCGAATGGAGCCGCGCCTTGCGTGACCAGAGCGAACTGTCGCTGCTGATGATCGACGTCGACTACTTCAAGGCCTACAACGACCAGCACGGCCACGTCGCCGGCGATGAAGTGTTGCGCCGCGTCGGTGAGTCGCTGCGCGGCAGTTGCACGCGCGCCTCGGATCTGGCCGCACGCTACGGTGGCGAAGAGTTTGCCGTGATCATGCCCGGCACCGCCGCCGGCGGCGCGCGTCTGCAGGCAGAAAAGATCCGCCGCGCGGTGGAGGCGATGGGTATCCCTCACGACCTGCCCAAAACCGGCTCGCCAATCAGTGTCAGCATCGGTATCGCCACCATCCGCCCCTCAGCGGAACATGACCCGCTGAGCCTGGTGATCAAGGCCGATGAAGGCCTGTACCTGGCCAAGCACAGCGGCCGCAACCAGGTGGCGCAGGCTGGCGAGAACAGCTAAAGCGCAGGGCGATAATCGCCCACTTTGCAAGCCCCCTTCGGTCTTGCCGAAATCTTCCACAACCCTTGATTTTACTGAGCCTGACGCCCTGACCGAGGGCGCCAGGCTTCTTCTTGCGCGCTTACCCAGCGACCACCGAATTGACTGAATTAACCAGTTAGTACATTTTTCTCGCAGTCACGTCACAACAACAAGAGATACCCCATGACGCCCTGCATTCTTGTACTCAATGGCCCCAATCTGAACCTGCTTGGAACCCGCGAACCGGCTACCTATGGCCATGAAACCCTGGCCGACATTTCCCGGCTTTGCGCCGAAACTGCCACCGAACACGGCTTGAAGATCGAGTTTCGCCAGACCAACCATGAGGGCGAACTGCTCGACTGGATTCATGCCGCGCGCGGGCGCTGCGCCGGCATCCTGATCAATCCGGCAGCCTGGACTCACACGTCGGTGGCCATCCGCGATGCCCTGGTGGCCAGCGAACTGCCGGTCATCGAGGTGCATCTGTCCAACGTGCACAAGCGTGAGCCGTTCCGTCATCACTCCTTCGTCTCGCCGATCGCCGTCGGTGTCATTTGTGGGCTCGGCAGTCAGGGTTACCGACTGGGCCTGCAGTACTTCGCTCAATCGCTCAAGGGTTAAGACCATGTCCTCTGTTACCAGCGGCATTCTCGCCGGCCTCATTGGCAAAGGCATTCAGGCTTCGCGCACGCCCGCCATGCACGAACGCGAAGGCGATGCGCAGGGGCTGCGCTACCTCTACCGCCTGATCGACCTCGATCAGTTGGGCCTCGACCTCGATGCGCTGCCGAGCCTGCTCGATGCGGCGCAGCACATGGGCTTTACCGGTCTCAACATCACCTTCCCGGCCAAGCAGGCGATCATCCCGCTGCTCGACGAGCTGTCGAGCGAGGCCCGAGGCATTGGCGCGGTGAACACCGTGGTGCTCAAGGACGGCAAGCGTGTCGGCCACAACACCGATTGCCTGGGCTTCGCCGAGGGCTTGCGCCGTGGCCTGCCCAACGTGGCTCGCCGTCGCGTGGTGCAGATGGGCGCAGGCGGTGCCGGCGCAGCCGTGGCCCACGCCCTGCTCGCCGAAGGCGTCGAACGCCTGTGCATCTTCGAGGTGGAGCCCGGCCGCGCCCAGGCCCTGGCGGACAATCTCAACGCTCACTTTGGCGCCGAGCGCGCCATCGCGGGCGAAGACCTGGCCGGTGAAGTCGCCGCTGCCGACGGGCTGGTCAACACCACGCCGGTGGGCATGGCCAAACTGCCGGGCACACCGCTGCCGATGGAGCTGCTGCATGCCGGGCTGTGGGTCGCCGAGATCATCTACTTCCCGCTGGAAACCGAACTGCTGCGCCACGCCCGCGCCCTTGGCTGCCGCACGCTGGATGGCGGCACCATGGCGGTGTTCCAGGCGGTCAAGGCGTTCGAACTGTTCAGTGGCCGCCCGGCCGATGCCGAACGCATGCAGGCGCACTTCGCCAGTTTCTGAGCACACTCATGCAAAAAGGGCCCTGGCAGCGACAACGCGGCCAGGGCCCTTTTCATATCCGCACCGATCTTCAGCCCTGGATATAACGCAGCACCGCCTCGCAGATCATCGCCTTGTGTCGCTGCTTGACCTGCTCGTCGGGCAGATCGATCTGGAAGATCTCGCCAAAGGTGTGGCGGTTGGACACCCGATAGAAACAGAAAGAACTGATCAGCAGGTGTACATCGAGTACGTCGATACCGGAGCGGAACACCCCCTCTTGCTCGCCGCGACGCAGGGTCTTGCCGAGGGTATCGAGCACCACGTTGCTCATCTGGCGGATGACCGGCGACTGCTTGACGTACTCGCCGTAGTGGATGTTCTCGATGCTGACGATGCGCACGAAGTCGACGTTGCGGTCATGGTGATCGAAGGTGAACTCCACCAGCCGACGGATCGCCAGCACCGGCGGCAAGGAGGCCAGATCGAGGCGACTCTCGGTGCCGCGGATATCACCGTAGAGTTTGACCAGCACCTCGAGATAGAGCTGTTCCTTGCTGCCGAAGTAGTAGTAGATCATCCGTTTCGAGGTCGCGGTGCGCTCGGCGATGGCGTCCACGCGGGCGCCGGAAAGGCCCTGCTGAACGAACTCCGTGATGGCGGCCTGGAGAATGCTCTCGCGGGTTTTTTCCGGGTTGTTCTTACGTACCTTGCGCACCACCTCGAGAGGTTCAGTGGTCAGGTTGGCAACGGCTTCGGTCATACGGCAATGGTCTTTTTTATAGGTATTGGTGGAGCGGATTATGGCAGGCCGCAGCGGCAACCGGACAGGCTGCCACCTGCACCCACTTATAACCGCGGACGCTTCAAGCCACCGCTGCGCGCCTTGGCCATGGCCGCCAGGCGCACCGCTACGTTGGCCGCGCCATAGCCCACGTAGCCGCCCTTGCGCTGAATGATTTCGAAGAAGAAGCGCTCCTCGAACGGCTCGGTGTAGACGTGGAACAACTCGCCACCCTGGGCATCACGATCATAGAGCACGTTGTAGTACGCCAGCTCGCTGAGGAACTCGTCGTCGAAATCGAAGCGCGCGGCCAGATCATCGTAGTAGTTCAGCGGAATTTCCAGTAGCGGCACACCCGCTTCCTTGGCCCGCGCCACTTCGGCGAAGATGTCTTCGCAGGAAAACGCGATGTGGTGCACGCCGGAGCCCTGATAGCTCGACAGAGCATGGGCAATGGCGGTGTTGCGGTTCTCCGAGATGTTCAGCGGCAGGCGGATCGAACTGCAACGGCTGCGAATCGCGCGGCTTTTCACCAGGCCGTAAGGATCGGGCAGGACCACTTCGTCATCGGCCTCGAAATCCAGCAGGCTCTTGTAAAACAGCACCCAACTGTCCAACGACTCGGCCGGCAGTGCCAGCGCCATGTGGTCGATGCGCTGCAGGCCACCACTGGTCTCGGCCGTCTGATTCAGGCTGAAGTCAGTGTCGTAGATGGTCTGCCCTGCTCCCGCCTGCTCCACCAGATAGATCAGGCTGCCATCGGGAGCGCGCACTGCCGGCACTTCCCGCTCGTTGGGGCCGACCAGGCCACGATAGGGCTGGCCCCGATAGTCGCAGGCGCGCTGCAACGCCGCGGCACCATCCTTCACCCGCAGCGCGGTGGCACACAGCGACGGGCCGTGCGACTCGAAGAAGTTGTGCGCGAAAGAATAGGGCTCGGCGTTGAGCACGATATTGATATCGCCCTGACGCAGCAGGCTGACGTCCTTGGAGCGATGCTGGCCGGCATGGGCAAAGCCCAGTCGCTCCAGCCAGCCGGACAGACGCGCGCCGACGGCCTCGTCGACGGCGAACTCGAGAAACTCCACGCCGTCGTAGCGATGCGCCGCAGGCGGGGTGAAGAGCACGCCCGGCTCGATCTGATGCCCCTCTTTCTCGAGACGCTTGTGGGTCTTTTCCTCGAGATAGAGCAGCGAGCGCAGACCGTCGGCGGCGTTCTGACGCGGCGGCGCAGCGCGAAAACCATCGTTGAAGATTTCCAGCGACAGCGGGCCGCGATAGCCGGTACGCAGGATCGGCGCGAGGAAACCGGCCAGATCGAATTCGCCCTGCCCCGGGAAGCAGCGGAAATGGCGGCTCCACTCCAGCACGTCCATGGCCAGGATCGGTGCATCGGCCATCTGCACGAAGAAGATCTTGTCGCCGGGGATATCGGCGATGGCTGCGGGATCGCCCTTGAGCGACAGCGTATGGAAACTGTCGAGGATCACCCCGACGGCCGGGTGATCGGCCTGGCGCACCAGATTCCATACCTGCTGATAGGTATTGACGTGACGGCCCCAGGCCAAGGCCTCGTATCCAATTCGCAGGCCGCGCGCACCAGCGCGCTCGCCCAACAGGCGCAGGTCGTCGATAAGGATTTCATCGTCGCCCAGCGAGTCGGCCGCGACGTTGCTGCACACCAGCACCAGGTCGGTGCCCAGTTCCTGCATCAGGTCGAACTTGCGCTCGGCACGGTCGATGTTGCGCTGCAGGCGGTCGCGGCGGCAGCCTTCGAAGTCGCGAAATGGCTGGAACAGGGTGATGGCGATGCCGAGGTCGGCGCAGCGCTTGCGAATTTCGCTGGGGCTGCCGTCGTAGTAGAGCAGGTCGTTCTCGAAGATTTCCACACCGTCGAAGCCGGCGGCAGCAATGGCTTCGAGCTTCTCGGGCAGGGTACCGCTGAGGGAAACGGTGGCAATTGAACGCTGCATAGACGGCTCCGGGCTGAGGCGGCGCCGTGGCGGGCAAAGTGAGGGAGGCGAGACGCGCTCATGAGCCCTCACTCGGCCGGTTGGTCGGCGCTCATGGATTGTTCGTAGCCTGGATTATTGGCAGGGTCGGGGAGATCAGCAATTCAAAATGAACGAACTGGTTAGTTTTCCGTTCGATAATCGAACATCATCACTTCCGGGGCTGTTTCCGGTTCTGCCAGGCAGCCGCCAAACCGCTCAGGCAGATGATGAGAATACCGATCATCGCCGTGGTATCCGGCTTGTGCTGGAACACCAGCAGCCCCAGCAGCCCGGCGAAGACGATCTGCACGTAGCCGAACGGCGCCAGCAAAGCCGGCGCGGCATGGCGGAAGGCGTGGGTCAGCAGCAGGTGCGCGGCCATGCCACAGCCGCCCAGCGCCAGCATCATCAGACCGTGCGTGAGGCTCGGTACATGCCAGAAGAACGGCACCAGCAGACTCATCACCAGCGTGTTGACCAGGCCGGCGAAGAAGTTGCTGGTGGTCGCGCTGTCCACTTCACTGAGACGCCGGGTGAGGATCTGATAGCAGCTGAAACACAACGCCGCACTCAGCGGCAACAGCACAGCCGGGGTAAACAGGCTGCCGCCCGGATGCACGATGATCAGGACCCCGACGAAGCCGACGATCACCGCAGCCCACTGGCCCGCGCTGACGCGTTCACCGAGCAAGGGCACCGATAGCGCCGTGACCAGCAGCGGCGCCAGAAAGATCACCGAGGTCGCCTCGGCCAGCGGGATGAACATCAGCCCCGTGGTGAACAGCAGGCTCACGCCCAGCAGGCACAGCGCCCGCAGCACCTGCAGGCCAGGCCGCTTGGTACGCAGCACGCGCAAGCCGGATTGCGGCAGGAAGATGCCGGCCATCAGCAAGGTGTGCACCAGGTAGCGCGCCCAGACGATGAGGATGATCGGATAGAAACCCGACAGGTATTTGGACATGGCATCGTGACTGGCGAACAGGAAGGTCGCCAGCACCATCAGGCCGATCCCCTTGAGCGGGTGATTGGCGCCGGACAATGGAGTGAGACTCATGAAATACCCGGAAGGCGGACTCGCCGCAAAAAGATAGCAAGACAACTAACTATACAGACCACGACGGACCAACGCCTACCTCCACTGCGGCAGGCGCTGACTCCATCACGACTGACGGTCGAGCAACTGCCGGGTCTTCTCCAGCGCCATGCGGGCTCGCTGCAATGCGCTGACACCCTGCTCCATCAGTTGCCGGGTCGGAATTTCCAGGCTCAGCGGGATGTTCGTCGGCAGGGTTCGCAGCAAGCCGAGCAGATCGCAGTCGCCTTCGCCGGGGAAGCGCCGTTCATTACGCGCCTGCCGCAGGATTTCGTCCATGTCCTGCGGGCGCGGCCCGGCCACATCGCACAACTGAGCGTAGCGCAGACGCTCGGCGGGCACCGCCGCCAGATCCTGCAGGCGTGAGCCAGAACGGTCGAAGTGGAAAGCATCGACCAGCACGCAGCCATTGGCTCGCCCCGCCGCAGCGACGATACGCGCCGCCTGGGTCAGGTCGCGGGCGTTGGTCCAGGGCATGAATTCCAGGTGCGGGTGCAGGCCGTACTGCGCGGACAGATCACAGAGCGCAGCGAAGTTGTCGGTCTGCCGCGCTTCGTCTGGATCATTGCCGGCCACCAGCAGTTCGCTGGCACCGCACTCGGCGCCTACGGCGAGGATGGCCTCGAAGTCGCTGACGCGGGTTTGCGCCTTCAGGCGCAGGATTTCCACGTCGAGGACCTGGATGCCGGTATCGCGCAAACGCTTCAGGGTCTGCGCACGCAGGGCGGCATCGGCCACCAGCGGAAAGTGATGCTCTTCCGGCGTAGCCGGCACCAGGCGCAGGCCAACGTGGCTGTAGCCGGCACGCGCCGCCACCTCGACCATCTCTGGTGGCGACAGCTCGAGCACGGTCAGGGCGGCCAGGGAAAGAATACGTTCGCTCATGATGACTCTCTGCTCAGAGGGTTTCGGGGACGCAGGCCTGGCCACTTTCCGCCGCCAGGCGGATGGCCTCGACCAGCGCCAGGGTGCGACCGGCATCGGCAGCGCTGACCAGCGGCTTAACCTGGCCACGGGCGACCTGGACGAAATGCTGCAACTGGCGGTACAGGGCCTCGCCTGCGTCGAAGTGCTCCTGCACCTGCTGCAGCGGCTGGTGCCAGCCAGCGCCCGCCTCGCCGTAATGCCAGCGCTTGAGCTGCGGAATGCTCAGGGCGCCTCGGGTGCCGGCGAGCAAGTAACAGGGCTGATCGGCCTGATGCGGGTAGACCGGGTTCTCGCCGGAATCCAGCTCCCAGCTCCAGGGCGCAGCGACCGCATCGGAACCGGTCAGGCTGCCCAACGCGCCACCTTCGAACTGCAGCAGCACCGCCGCGCTGTCCTCGTTGGCGAAACCGCGTACGCCATTGCTGGTGATGGCTTGCACCTGACGCACTTCACCACACAGATGGCGCAGCAGATCGAGGTCATGAATCAGATTGGTCAGCAGCATTCCGGCACCGGCTTCGCGGCGCCAGGCGATGTCGTAGTAACTATCGGGTTTCTGCACCTGCCACAGCGCAGTCACCGTGGTCAGTCGGCCCAGAGCGCCCGCTTCGATCAACTCGCGGGCACGGGCGATCAGCGGATTGTGCCGGCGATGATGCCCCACCAGCACCGGCACGCCACTGCGTTCGCTGGCCGCAACCAGCTCGCGAACCTCGTCCAGGTGGATGCCCACCGGTTTTTCCAGCAGCACCGGCACGCCCGCTGCAATGCAGTCGAGCGCCGTACTGACATGCAGCGCATTGGGGTTGGCAACGATCACTGCTTCAGGCCGAACCTGCTCCAGCATCTGCTGGTGATCGGCGAAACAAGGCACGCCGCATTGCGCCGCAAACTCGGCGGCCTGAGGGCCGGGATCGGCGATGGCACAGAGTTGCGCTTCGGCCAGATTCTGCAGGTGCTGGTGGTGCTGACGGCCCATGACACCAGCGCCGATCAGGGCAATACGCAGGGGGGAAATCACGCGTTGATCCTCTTTTTGTCGTATTTGCGCGGGCGCTGCCTGGGAGGTCCTGCAGCGCCTCTTTTTTAATTTAGAACTCAGTTCCAGAAAAATCGCAAGCGCGAATTGGGACTAACGGATTGCCCTTGATCGGAAGTCGGCGAGAGGAAGAAGTTGAAGCCGGTGCGCGCGGCGCACCCTACAAGCTAGTCGCATCAACCGATGCATTGCGCCCGTGCCGACTCAGTACGTAGGGTGCGCCGTGCGCACCAGAACCGACGGAAGCATCGGATTCGGCATCAGTCCGCAGATTACCTGCCGGCGCGACGGAGCCACGAAGGGCGCTGATTCGCGGCTGAAGCGGAGTGCCGCCCAGCCGCTCCTACGATGAGGTGGGCGTGCCGCTCTCCAAGCGATCAGTACCGTAGGGTGCGCCGTGCGCACCAGAACCGACGGAAGCATCGGATCCGGCATCAGCCCGCAGATCAGCTGCAGGCGCGACGGTGCCACGAAGGACGCTGATTCGCGGCTGAAGCCGCTCCCACGGTGAGCTGGGCGTGCCGCTTGCTAACCGATCAGGCGAACAGCTCGGAGGCCGGGCTCGCAGCGGACAACTCGTCGGCAGTTTCGTAGGGTGCGCCGCGCGCACCGGAACCAGCAGAGGAATCGGATTTGGCAGACCGTAGGAGCGGCTTCAGCCGCGAAGGGTGCTGATTCGCGGCTAAAGCCGCTCCTACACGGGCTGGGCGTGTCGCTTGCTACCTGTTCAGGCGAACAGTTCGGAAGCAGGGCTGGCGGCGGACAGCTCGGCAGCGGCGGCCAGCAGCTCAGGCGCCAATTGCTCGATACGCGTCAGAGGCATACGAGCACTGGGCCCGGCAATGCTGAGCACGCCGATTACCCGTTCCTCGACGGGGTGACGCACCACCGCGGCCAGCGCAGCGGTACCCAGCGACGAACTTTCCATCACCCAGGCGTATCCCTGCTGCCGCGCCAGGATCAGGCGCTGCAGCAGTTCCTGTTGGTTATGCGGCGCATTGGGGCCGAAGTCGGCAGGATCGGCGATGCCCTGCCGCGCCACCAACGCCAGAGCCTCTGCGTCGCTCATGCTGGCCAGCCAGGCATGCCCGGAGGCGGTGTAGAACAGCGGTGCGTCACGTCCCATGTCCGGGTCGTAACGCAGACCGGAGCGAGCCCCCTGGCTCTTGGCGATCCAGGTCTGGCGCTCGCCCTCGATCACGCCCAGGCGCACCAGCTCGCCGCTGGTTTCAGCCAGCCCATCGAGAATCGGCTGCACCACGTCGGCGCCGCTGTTGGCCAGATAGCGAAAACCCAGCGCTACCAGTTTGGTCGAGAGCCGATAGCGACTGGTGAGCGCATCCTGGCGCACATAGCCCAGACGCATCAGCTCGGCGAGCATGCGATGCGTGGCGCTCTTGGGAATATCCAGCTCATCGGCCAGGGCCTGCATCTGCATGCCACGGGCATCGCGAGTGAGGCTTTCGAGAAGGCTGAGCGCGCGTTCGATCTGACTGCCGGCCATGAGAATGTCCTGAAAAATTTGCGCCGATTCTAAGAGACAAGCGCCCGGTGACGCGAGCCAGACCGGCGCCTGCCTCTGGATGCTGGGCCACGGACGCGCGATACTGCCAGCGCGACGCACAATGTACTAACCGGTTCGTTCTTGTTCGGTTATCGAACAAAACCCCGTTTAGCGAATTGAAATGGCCAGCCTGGTCGGCCCACTATTCCTACCACGCCTGAAATCGAAGTGATCTTCTGCCTGGTGCATCACGCTTCGAATGTTTCAGCAGCCAATAAATATAAGAAGGTCAATTGTCATGTCACAGCCTATGCACCTGCGTGCCCCGGCCACCCCTGCCACAGCGAGGATCGCTCCTCGTCCGGCGCCCAGCTCGTTGCTCGACGACTGGTCTTCTCTATCCACTCTGGCCATGCCCGTCCTCGCCCCTGCCCATCAGGGCATGCGCAAGGTCTCCTGGCGGCGCCTGATCAGCGCGCTGACAGCCAAACGGCAGCCTGCGTGCGAATCCTGACCAGCCCCACCTCCTCCCCAACCCTGTCGGAGCGATAGCATGAACAAGACAGATAAGATGCTGGTCGGCGAGCGCACCTTCTGTGTCCTGCTGTTACTGGCCAGCCTGGTGGTGTTCTACCTGGCTTACCAGATTTCCGGTTTCTCCTCGATCAATTCCCCCGGAGCATTTCCCATCGGCGTCGCGCTGGTGATGATCCTCTCTGCGGTGAAGATCGGCGTCGAGCTGATCGGCAAGGCCAAACCCGACAGCAGCGGCTGGCTGGATGCCTTCCAGCAGTTTCGCGACACCCACTTCCCGCGCCGCACACTGGTCTTCGGCCTGCTGGCCGTGGCGTATCTGGCGGCGATCCAGTGGGTCAGTTTCTACGTCAGCACCTTCCTTTTTCTGGTGCTGTCGATCGTTTACCTGCGCAAAGGCCGCGTACTCAACGCCATCCTGATCGCAGCTGTGTTGCTGGTGCTGATCTATCTGCTGTTCAGCCTGGCGTTCAGCGTTTACCTGCCATAACGAGGCACTCGAGATGAGCGATACCCTTTCCTACCTGCTGATGGCCTGGAGTGATCCGCAGCTGCTGATGCTGACTGCGCTGGGCACCTTTGCCGGCATCTATATCGGCGCCATCCCGGGCCTCTCGGTGACCATGGCAGTGTCCATCCTGGTGTCCTTCACCTTCTCCTGGGATGTCAACGATGCACTGGCGCTGATCGTCGGCATCTTCATCGGCGGCGTTTACGGTGGCTCACGCAGCGCCATCCTGCTGAACATCCCCGGCGCGCCCTCCTCGGTGGCCACGGCCTTCGACGGCTACCCACTGGCACAACAGGGCGAAGCCGGTCGCGCCATCGGCCTGAGCACCGTGATGTCGGTGGTCGGCGGTATCGTCGGCACCATCATGCTCGCCAGCGCGGCACCGCTGATCGGCGAACTGGCCCTGCGCTTCGCCCCGCGCGACTACTTCCTGGTCGCCGCTATCGGCCTGCTGTTGGTCGGTAGCCTGGCCGAAGGCTCGCTGGCAAAAGGCATCTTCGCCGCCGGCCTGGGCGCGGTGATCGGCCTGGTCGGTATGGACCCGGTCACTGCACAAGGGCGTTTCACCCTGGGCCAGGTCGAACTCATGGGCGGCATCCACTACGTGGTGCTGATGATTGGCCTGTTCGGCGTCGCCGAGGCCTTCTATCAACTGCATAACCTCGACAGCCCGGTAGTCCGCCAGAAGGTGGACAAGATCCTGCCGTCCTTCGCCATGGTGCTGAAATTCCTCCCGTTGTCGATCCGCACTTCGATCATTGGTGTCATCGTCGGCGTGCTGCCGGGCGTCGGCGGCGACATCGCGGCGCTGATGGCCTATGACCACGCCAAGCGCACCGTGAAAAATCCGTCCAGGCCGTTCGGCAAGGGTGCCTACGAAGGCCTGGTAGCCCCGGAAACCGCCAACAGCGCGGCGGTCGGTGGCGCCTACGTGCCGATGCTGACGCTGGGCATGCCCGGTGATGCAGTCACCGCAGTGATCATCGGCGCCCTGGTGGTGCATGGCCTCAATCCCGGCCCGATGCTGATGGTGGAAAACCCGCACATCTTCTACTTCACCGTCGGCAACCTGCTGCTGGCCAACGTGTTTCTGATGATCTTCGGCCTGATGGGCATCAAGCTCTTCGCCAAGTTCGTGGAAATGCCCAAGGCCGTGCTGATTCCACTGATCCTGGTGCTCTGCGTGGTCGGTACCTACTCGATCAACAGCAGCATGACCGAGGTGTACTGGATGCTCGGTTTCGGGGTACTCGGTTATCTGCTGAAGATCTTTGGCTTCCAGATGGGCCCGATCATCCTCGGCGCCATCCTCGGCCCACTGATGGACACCTCGTACCGCCAGGCCATGTCCTCGGCCGGTGACAACCCGGTGGAGCTGCTGCAAGGGCTGGTCACCAGCCCGCTGTCGCTGATCCTCAGCGCCGCGGTGGTGCTGATCCTGCTGGGCAACACCCCGCTGCTGAAGAAACTCAAGAGCAAGTTCAGCCCCGCTTCGGCGCGCGGCTGACACCCAGGTTCCAAGGCGTGCCCCGGCCGACAGGGGCTCACAACAACAACCGATGGAGAGTCTCCACATGTTCAAATCGTTACTGACTGGCGCCGCTCTCGGACTCAGCGCCCTCACCATGGCCCTGCCAGCCCACGCCGAATACCCCGAGCGCAGCATCCAGGCGGTCATTCCCTGGGGTGCAGGCGGCGCCACCGACAACGTCATGCGCAGCCTGACTCCGTACGTGGAGAAGGAACTGGGCGGCAAGTTCATCCTCAACAACCGCCCGGGTGGCACCGCCGTGATCGGCAGCACCCACGTCATGCAGCAGCGTCCGAACGGCTACACCGTCCTGCTCGGCGCCGAGAACCCGCAGCTCTACAAAGTGCTGAAACTCGCCGACTTCGATTACGCCGACTTCTACCCGGTCAACATCATCGGCCAGAACGTGGTGGTGATCGCCGCCAACGCCGACGCGCCGTTCAACAACATGGCCGAACTGATGGCCGCCGCCAAGGCCAACCCGGACACCCTGCGCATGGGCTCCACCGGCGCCGGCGGCCTGCCGAGCACCGTCAGCGCGATGATCAACGCGGTGGACGAGCTGAAAGTGCGTGAAGTGACCTTCGGTGGCGACGGCCCCGGCATCACTGCACTGATGGGCAAGCACATCGACTTCATGCCCCTGAGCCTGGCCGCCGCCCGCGAACTGGTACGCAGCGGCAAGCTCAAGGCCCTGGCCGTGTTCGCCACCGAGGAAACCCCGGAGCTGCCGGGCGTGGAGCCGATCACCAAGGCCCTGCCGGCCATCGCCGAGTACCTGCCGTGGGGCCCGTTCTGGGGCGCCTTCGTGCACAAGGACACCCCGGACGACGTCAAGCAGAAGCTGGTCGACGCCTACGCCAAGGCAGTTGCCAACCCCGAGTTCCAGGGTTTCCTGAAGAACTTCGGCGCGCAGAGCCTGAACCTCAACGGCGCCGAAGCTGAAGAGTTCCTCAAGCGCTGGCAGTCGGTCACCACCTGGTCGATGTACAAGGCCAAGGCCATCGAGGTTGCCCCGGACTCGGTCGGCATCGCCAAGCCCTGACCTTCCCCAGCGGGTGCCTTCGGCGCCTGCCTCTCTTTCGCCTGCATCGCTGCTCAGCGATGCAGGCGAAATGCCTTGGGCGAGAGCCCGCTGCCACGTTTGAAGAAACGGGAAAAATAGCCCGGTTCGGAAAAACCCAGACTGTCTGACACCTGGCTCACCGTCATGGTGGTGTACACCAGACAGCGCTTGGCCTCGAGCAACAGACGCTGATTGATCAGCTGCAACGCGGATTGCCCGGCCAGCCGCCGGCACAGCGCATTGAGGTGAGCGGCACTGATCCCCAGGCGCGAGGCGTAATGTTCGATCGGTAGATGCTCGCGAAAGTGCGCTTCGAGCAAGTGCACGAAGGCCTGCACATGCTCACGCCCTCGGCCATCGGCGGGCTCCTGCGCCTCGCTCCGCGCCAGTTGCCGGCGCGCGATGGCAACCAGCAGGACACTGATCAACGATTGCAGCATCAGCTCCCGCGCTGGCTCCAGACGGCCGTACTCCTGGCTGATCGATTCGAACAAGGCATCCAGATACCGGCGCTGCTCGCCAACCTCATAGCACATGGGGCTCTGCAAGCATTGCTGGCCCAGCGGCGCGGCCAGTTGCTCCACCAGAGGCCGCGCCAGGCTCAGCACGTAGCCCTGAACATCACGCGAGAAACGAAAGCCGTGCACGCACAGCGCCGGCACGACCTGCAGCGAAGCACTGCGCACCAGGCGCACCTGCCCCTCCACCTCCAGCTCGGCTTCACCTGACTGCACATAGAGCAACTGCAACAGATCAGCGTGACGGTGCGGTTTGATTTCCCAACCGTGCAACTGGCTGCGCTCTGGAATCGATTCGCAGTGGATAAGGTCGGGGGTTGGCCATTCGGCCGTCTCACCGTACAGCTTGAATACCGGCACCAGGGGAGCTTTCGAAGCAGTCATGAGCGGGCTCTTAAAATCATCGAAAAGTCCAAGAATCCTTTTCGATATTGCCTTCTAACCGAGCATGTATCCACAAAAAATACAGACCTGAGCCTGTGAATCGACATACAGCCGATCACGTACTGGAGAACAATAATGAACACTCAGGTCGCCATCATCGGCGCTGGCCCCTCCGGCCTGCTGCTCGGCCAACTGCTGCACAACGCCGGCATCGACAATGTCATCCTCGAACGCCAGAGCCCCGACTACGTGCTCGGCCGCATCCGCGCTGGCGTGCTCGAACAGGGCATGGTCGACCTGTTGCGCGAGGCCGGCGTGGCCGCGCGCATGGATCGCGAAGGCCTGCCGCACGATGGCTTCCAGCTGGCCTTCGATGGCCGCTGCGAGCGCATCGACCTCAAGGGGCTGACCGCTGGCAAGAGCGTGATGGTCTACGGCCAGACGGAAGTCACTCGCGACCTGATGGAAGCACGCCAGGCCAGCGGCGCCGTCACCCTGTACGACACCCGCCAGGTGCAGTTGCACGAGCTCAAGGGCGAGCGCCCTTACCTGACCTTCGAGCATGAGGGCCGCACGCAGCGCCTGACGTGCGATTACATCGCGGGCTGCGATGGCTTCCATGGCGTATCGCGACAATCCATTCCGGCTGGGGTACTTCAGGAGTTCGAACGGGTGTATCCGTTCGGCTGGCTGGGCATCCTTGCCGACACCCCGCCGGTGCATGAGGAGCTGATCTACGCCAACCACGCGCGTGGCTTCGCCCTGTGCAGCATGCGTTCGCCGACACGCACGCGTTACTACGTGCAGGTGGGCGCCGAGGAGAAGGTCGAAGACTGGTCCGACGAGCGCTTCTGGGACGAACTCAAGCGCCGCCTGCCAAACGAGATCGCCAGCCAGTTGGTCACCGGACCTTCGATCGAGAAGAGCATCGCGCCGCTGCGCAGCTTCGTCGTCGAACCGATGCAGTACGGCCGCCTGTTTCTGCTCGGTGATGCCGCGCACATCGTTCCGCCGACCGGCGCCAAGGGCCTGAACCTGGCCGCCAGCGACGTCAGCACGCTGTACCGCATCCTGCTCAAGGTCTACCGCGAAGGCCGTGTGGATCTGCTCGAACGCTACTCGGAAATCTGCCTGCGGCGCATCTGGAAGGCCGAGCGTTTTTCCTGGTGGATGACCTCGATGCTGCATCGCTTTCCCGACACCGATGCCTTCAGCCGCCGCATGCAGGAGACCGAACTGGACTACTTCGTCAGCTCCGAAGCCGGCCGCAGGACCATCGCCGAGAATTACGTCGGCCTGCCCTACGAAGCCATCGAATGACTCATTTCTCAGCCGTAGGGAACACCGCGCGCACCCAGCCAAACTGCGGGCCATTGGTGCGCACGGTGCACCCTGGCCCTCGCACGGGAGCCCTTGATCGATAATCGCCCGGCGCGCCTCTGGCACGTCCCAGGCTCACGCAATTCGTTCGTTTATCGCACACTAAGTCGTTAATCGAATTGAATAGCCCCTCGCTAACTCGCACCATGCGAGCAGCGAATCCTAGCGGCGGCAGTATTGCAGCCGAATTTGGCTGTACCTGAATCGCCTACTAACAATGAATAAGAAAGGACATTTGCGATGCACAAGCTTTCCAAGGCTTTGCTGACGCTGCTTGCCACCAGCGTCATGACCTGGGCCAACGCCGACGAGGCCGAGGTCACCCTCAAGGTTCACCACTTCCTGCCGGCGCACTCGGTGACCCAGGCCGACTTTCTCAAGCCCTGGGCAGAGAAGATCACCGCCGAATCCAATGGTCGAATCCAGTTTCAGTTCTACCCTTCCATGCAGTTGGGCGGCACCCCGCCGCAACTGATCGACCAGGCGCGTGACGGCGTCGCCGACATCGTCTGGACCCTGCCTGGCTACACCAGCGGCCGTTTCCCGCTGGCATCGGCATTCGAGATGCCGTTCATGAGTCGCTCTTCGGAAGCCAGCAGCCAGGCCATGTGGGATTTCCTCGAAGCCCACGGGCAGAAGGAGTTCGCCGACGTGCATCTGCTCGCGACTCACCTGACCGATGGCGCGCTGCTGCACACGGCGAAGAAGCCGGTGCGTAGCCTGGCCGACTTCCGTGGCCTGAAACTGCGCTCGGCCAACCGCATCTCCACCAAGCTGATCTCCATGCTCGGTGCCACCCCGGTGGCCATGCCGGTACCGCAGGTGCCGGAAGCGCTGTCCAAGGGTGTGGTCGACGGCGCCGTGCTGCCCTGGGACGTGGTCCCTGCACTGAAGCTGCAGGAACTGGTCAAGTACCACACCGAAATGGCGCCGGGTCAGCCAGCGTTGATGCACACCGCGCTGGTACTGGCGATGAACCCGGCCAAGTACGCCAGCCTGCCCGATGACCTGCGCAAGATCATCGACGCCAACAGCGGCCGTGAACTCTCACGCCAGGCCGGCCATATCTGGGATACCAACGTGATCGAGACCGGGCACAAGCTGGCGCAATCGCGTGGCAACGAGATCTACGTACTGCCCGCCGAAGAACAGGCCAAGTGGATGGCCATCGGCCGCAAGCTGGACAACGACTGGATCAAGGAAGTCGAGAGCAAAGGCAACGACAACGGTGCTGCGCTGCTGCAAGAAGTGCGCGACCTGATCGAAAGCTACAACGCCAAGCTGCCGCACTGATCGTTAACCCTCGTTGTGTTGGCCGGCACCTGCGGTGCCGGTCTTGCGGAGTCCTCTCATGATCGAAAACCCTGCCTTGCCTGGGCAGCATCAGCGCACGCGCCCGTTCGGCCAGTTGCTCGATGTCCTGGCCCGTTGGCTGGCACTGGCTGGTGGCCTGGTGCTGGTCGCCATCACCCTGCTGTCGGCCTACAGCATCAGCATGCGCAGCCTGTTCGATGCGCCACTGCTCGGTGACGTCGAGCTGGTGCAGATGGGCTGCGGCATTGCCGTGGTGAGTTTCCTGCCGCTGTGCCAGTTGCGTCGCAACAATGTCATCGTCGACGCCTTCACCTTGCGCGCCTCGGCCAACACACGGCGCTATCTCGACACGCTCGGCTGCCTGCTGATGGCCGCCTGTGCAGCGCTGCTGGCCTGGCGCTCGATAATCGGCACCCTGGATACTTACCGCAACGGTGAAGAGTCGATCATCATGGGCATTCCGATGTGGTGGTCGATGACGCCCTTCGCGCCTTCTTTCGCTCTGCTCGCCGTCGTTTCCCTGTACACCGCCTGGCTCGACCTGCGCGGTGAGGGAGGCCAACAATGAGCAGCGTCGCATTGGGCGGACTCTTCCTCGCCTTCCTCCTGGTTCTGCTGGCCATCCGCATTCCAATCGCCATCGCCATGCTGCTGACCGGTATTGGCGGCTACGTCTCGATCAGCGGTTGGGACCCCTTGCTCAACTACCTGAAGACGGTGGCCTACGCCCGCTACACCGTGTACGACCTGTCGGTGATCCCGCTGTTTCTGCTGATGGGGCAGTTCGCCTCGCGTGGCGGCCTGGCTACGGGCCTGTTCCGGGCCGCAGCCGCCATGGTCGGACACTGGCGCGGTGGCCTGGCGATCTCCGCCATCGGTTCCTGCGCAGCCTTCGGCGCGGTCTGTGGCTCATCGGTGGCAACCGCCGCGACCATGGGCCAGGTGGCCCTGCCGGAGCTGCGTCGCTACAAGTACTCCAATTCGCTGGCAGTGGGTTGCCTGGCGGCCGGCGGCACCCTGGGCATTCTCATCCCGCCCTCGGTGGTGCTGGTGATCTACGCCATTCTCGCCCAGCAGAACATCTCCACGCTGTTCATGGCCGCCTTCGTGCCGGGCATTCTCGCCGTCATCGGCTACATGATCGCCATCGCCATCTATGTGCGCCTGTTCCCGGACTCCGGGCCAGCGCAGGAGCGCTCGAGCTGGAAACAGCGACTGCAGGCGCAGCAGGGTGTGTGGCCGGTACTGCTGATTTTCCTGGTGGTGCTCGGGGGTATCTACGGCGGCTGGTTCACCCCTACCGAAGCTGCAGCCATCGGCACCGTGGGCACGGGGTTCTTCGCCTTCACCCTGGGCAAGATGCGACTGGCCGAACTCAAGGAGGTGCTGCTGGGCACCGGCGTGACCACGGCCATGATCTTCATGATCCTGCTCGGCGCCGATGTGATGAATGCCTTCCTGGCCATCTCGCAGTTGCCCAACTTCATCGCCGAAACCATCAGCGGCGCAGGTCTGCCGCCCTTCCTGGTGCTGGCCGGCATTCTCGTCCTGTACCTGATCCTCGGCTGCGTGATGGACACCATGTCGATGATCCTGCTGACCATCCCGATCTTCTTCCCGGTGATCATGGGGCTGGACTTCTATGGACTGGACCAGACCGAGAAGGCCATCTGGTTCGGCATCCTGGCCCTGATGGTGGTGGAAATCGGCATGGTCACCCCGCCACTGGGCATGAACGTGTACGTGATTGCCGGCATGGCGCGCGATATCCCCATGAGTGAAGCCTTCAGAGGCATCGTGCCGTTCCTGATCTCGGACATCGTGCGCGTGGTCATCCTTGTGCTCTTCCCATCGATCACCCTGTGCCTGGTGCGCTGGCTGAACTGAGGACTCGCGATGCATTCAGACGAACGCCGCTGAACCCCGAATAACTGCCACCACTCTCCCCGATGTAGAAGCGTATCCGCCGCTGCGGAGGGGAGCTTTCAACCTTGAAAAAGGAAACGATAACAATGAAAAAAACCCTGTACCTCGCTCCCAGTGCAATCGCCGTTGCAGTCATGGCCTCCAGCCTCTCGGTCGGCGTTCAGGCCGCCGGCTTCGTCGAAGACGCCAAGGTCACCCTCGGCCTGCGCAACTACTACTTCAACCGCAACTACCTGAACGGCACCGATCCGCTGATCCGCGGTGAGCGCCAGGGCCAGGCCGAAGGCTGGACCCAGAGCTTCATCCTCGATGCCCGCTCCGGCTACACCCAGGGCACCGTCGGCTTCGGTCTCGATGTGCTCGGCCTGTACAGCATCAAGCTGGATGGCAACCGTGGCGCTGCCAACACCCAACTGATGCCGATCCACGATGATGGCCAGGCCGCCGACCAGTTCGGCCGCACCGCCGTGGCCGCCAAGGCCAAGCTCTCCAAGACCGAACTGAAGGTCGGCGAATGGTTCGCCGTGCTGCCGATCCTGCGCGCCGACGACGGTCGTTCGCTGCCGCAAACGTTCCAGGGCGCCCAGCTGACTTCCAACGAGATCGATGGCCTGACCCTGTACGGCGGTCAGTTCTGGAAGAACAGCCAGCGCAACGATGCCAGCCGTGAAGACATGTCGTTCGGTGGCGTGAAGGGCGACGACTTCAACTTCGGCGGTGGTGAGTACCGTTTCAATGGCAACAACACCATGGTCGGCGTCTGGCATGCCCGCCTGGAAGACGTCTACCAGCAAAGCTACGTGCAGTTGACCCACAGCCAACCGGTCGGTGACTGGGTACTGGGTGCCAACCTCGGCTATGTCACCGGCAAGGAAGAAGGCGCGGCCAAGGCCGGCGACCTGGACAACAAGGTCTATCAAGGCGCGTTCACGGCCAAGACCGGCAACAACACCTTCATGCTGGCCTACCAGCGACTGAGCGGTGACACCAAGTTCATGCGCATCGACGGTGCCAGTGGCGGCACCCTGGTCAACGACGGCTTCACCAACAGCTACGACAACCCTGAGGAGCGCTCCTGGCAGGTTCGCCACGACTACAACTTCGCCGGCCTCGGCATCCCGGGCCTGACCCTGATGAACCGCTACGTCAGCGGCTCCAACATCCACACCGGCGGCCGTACCGATGCCGAAGAGTGGGGTCGTGAATCCGAGCTGGCCTACACCATTCAGGAAGGCACGATGAAGCACCTG
Source organism: Pseudomonas sp. (assembly GCF_048269965.1). Taxonomy (GTDB): domain Bacteria; phylum Pseudomonadota; class Gammaproteobacteria; order Pseudomonadales; family Pseudomonadaceae; genus Aquipseudomonas. The sequence goes on from NZ_JBLWTV010000012.1 coordinate 75,368, forward strand.
AGCATCCGCTGGCGTAACTCCGATGTGCGCCGAGACGTGGGCCAGGATCTGCACGAGAACCGTCTGATCATCAACTACCCGCTGTCGATTCTGTAAGCATCACGCGCCATCGCTGCACAAGTGACTCCTAGTGTTACGGCACGTTCAGCCCGTCCTCGTGACGGGCTTTTTTTTGATGTGCAACTGTTCGAGGAAGTACCCCCATGCGCTGGATTATCGAACGTAGCGCCGACCTCAAGGTCGGGCACAAACTCCTGCTGGGCTTCTCACTGGTCATGCTGCTGGCCCTGGCAGTCGCCCTGGGTGGCTGGCGCACAGCCAGCGAGATTCTCGGGCATGCCGCCCAGTCGCTCCAGGTGGCGGACCTCAAGCAACGGATCCTGCAACTGCGCTTGCAGGAGAAGGATTATCTGCTGGCGCCGCTGGCTGGTCATGAAGCAGGCATAACCGAGCACCATGCGCGCATCGCCGCACAGCTGGCTGACTTGCCCACCGACGCCGAGCAACTCCAGCTGTTGCTGCACGGCAACGACGCCTACCTGCAGCAATTTGCTCAACTGCGCGCGGCGCAGTCTCAGGCAAGCACCGCGCAGACCGGCATGGCGATTCGCGCCGATGAAGCGCTGATCCAGTTCGAGATGATCACCCAGGACCAGTTCAACCTGATTCGCGATCGATTGTACGATGGCGAAACGGGCACGCAGAGCAGCGTCGACCAGGCCGAAGCGGCGGCGCGCCTGAGCCACACCCTGTTGCAGCTGCGCCTGGCGGAAAGCCAGTTCATCCGCAGCGCTGACAAGGTCGATGCCGATCTCTGGCAAACGCGCTTCGCCAGCATGACCGAGGCAGCTCAGCAACTGCGCGCGCAACTCGCGGCCCTGCAGCAGGCATCCCTGGACGAGGCCCTGCGCGCACTCGACAGCTATCGCGAATCCTTCGAGCACTATCGCCATAGTCGCGAGGCCGAGCAGCGCAGTCGCAGCCAATTGGCCGACCTGGCGCAAGGCATGCTGCAGCATGGCAACGACCTGCAGCAGCACCAGCAACGCGCCATGCAAGCAGGCAACCGCACCTCCCTGCAAACCCTTGCCCTGCTCACCACTGCAGCGCTGCTACTGGCTCTGCTCGCCAGTTGGCTTATCCGCCGCCTGATCGTCGGGCCGCTGCAGCACTGCCTGCTGCTGGCCCAGCAGGTCGCGGCCGGCAATCTCAGTGGCAGTCGCATTGCCGTGCGGCGTGATGAGGTCGGCCAGCTTCTGGGCGCACTGCAAACCATGCGCGACCACCTGCGCGAATTGATCGAGCAGATCGGTGGCAGCGCGACACAGATTGCCGCGGCGGCAGAGCAACTCTCGGCAGTCAGCGAACAGACCCGCGCGGGTGTGCGCGAGCAGAGCGAAGAGTCCAGCCAGACGGCCTGCGCCATGCAACAGATGGTCACCAGCGTGCAGCAGGTGGCCGGTGATGCCGAGCAGGCATCGCAGGCCGCGCAACAGGCAGAATTGCAGGCCCGTGATGGCGACCGCCAGGTGCATCGGGTAGTCGAGCAGATCGAACGCCTGGCCAGCGAAGTGGCGCATACCGGACAGACGGTTGGCCAGGTACAAGGCGAGAGCCAACGTATCGGCAGTGTGCTGGATGTAATCAAGGCAGTCGCCGAGCAGACCAATCTGCTGGCGCTCAACGCCGCCATCGAGGCCGCACGCGCCGGTGAACAAGGTCGCGGTTTCGCTGTTGTCGCCGATGAAGTGCGTGCCCTGGCGCGCCGTACTCAGGACTCCACCAGCGAGATCGAGGCGCTGATCACCAGCCTGCAGAGCCGCGTACAAACGGCCGTTACCCAGACTCAGGCCAGCCAGACGCTGAGCCAGGACGCGATGAGCAGCGTCAAGCTGGCCGGCCAGAGCCTGACGCGCATCAATCAGGCGGTCGCACTGATCGAGCAGATGAACCAGCAGATCGCCAGCGCGGCCGAACAGCAGAGTGCGGTGGCCCTGGAGATCAACCGCAGCCTGGACAACGTACGCGGCATCGGCGAGCAGAGCGCCAGCGCCACCGAGCAGACCGCGCTATCGAGCGCCGAACTGGCCAGACTGGGAGGTGAATTGCAGCTGCGCATCGGCCGCTTTCGTACCTGAGGCCGAGAACCAGGCCTTGATCATCAAGGCCGCAGGGTGGACAACGCGAAGCTTGTCCACCGCTGCTGCTCACGAGCAAGACGCAATCGCTGCCCTTTCCCGGATTGCCTCCGGCCACACCGACAATGACTGACCGCTAACCGCACGACTTCCCGGGCGAATCATCCGACAGTGCTTGGCGCCTCGGCAGTCGCCACATAAAATCCGGAACCACGTTCCAATAAATAACAAATGCGGAGATCTGCCATGGCCAACGCCCCACTCGACTGCGACCTGCTGGTGATCGGCTCCGGCGCGGCCGGCCTGGCAGCCGCCGTCAGCGCCGCGCACCTGGGCAAACGGGTGATCCTGGTGGAGAAGGACGCCGTGCTGGGCGGCGCCACCGCCTGGTCCGGCGGCTGGCTGTGGGCGCCACGCAACCCGCTGGCCCGGCGCGCCGGCATCGTCGAAGACATCGAGCAACCGCGTACCTACCTGCGTAACGAGCTGGGCGAACATTACCGCGCCGAGTTGGTGGACGCCTTTCTGCAGCACTGCCCCGAGATGGTGGCGTTCTTCGAGCAGCACACTGCCCTGCAGTTCGTCGACGGCAACGGCATCCCCGATATGCACGGCAACACGCCTGGTGCCGCCAGCGGTGGCCATCAGGTCATCGCCGCGCCCTACGATGGTCGCGAAGTACTCGACCTGCTGCCGCGCCTGCGCAAGACCCTGCGCGAGACCTCCTTCATGGGCATGCCGATCATGGCCGGCGCCGATCTCGCAGCCTTCCTCAACATGACCCGCTCACCCAAGGCGCTGCTGCACGTGATCCGGCGCTTCACCACCCACCTGTATCACCTGGCCCGCTACGGACGCGCCATGCACCTGGTCAACGGCGTAGCGCTGATCGCACGCCTGGCGCGCTCGGCGCAGGACCTGGGCGTGCAAATGATGGTGTCCACGCCCGCGCAGCGCCTGATCATCGAAGACGGCAACCTATGCGGTGCCATGGTGCTGCACGCCAGTGAGGAAATGACTATCCGCGCCAAAGCGGTGGTGCTGGCTGCCGGTGGTTTTCCCAACGATCCCGAGCGGCGTAAAGCAATGTTCCCGCGCGATGCCAGCGGCCACGACAACCTCGCCCTGCCGCCTGCCAGTTGCTCCGGTGACGGCCTGCGCCTGGGCGAATCAGCGGGCGGCCAGGTGGCCGACGACCTGCGCTCGCCAGTCGCCTGGGCGCCGGTATCGAAGGTGCCCCATGCCGATGGCAGCGTCGGCCATTTCCCGCACATCATCGACCGCGGCAAGCCCGGCATCATCGGCGTGCTGCAAAACGGCAAGCGCTTCGTCAACGAGGCTGGCGGTTACTACGACTACGTCGACGCCATGCTCAAGGCCGTCCCCGAGGATCAGCAAGCCTGCTCCTGGCTGATCTGTGACCACCGCTTCCAGCGCCGCTACGGCCTCGGCTTCGCTCGCCCGGCGCCAATACCGCTGTGGCCACATATCCGCAATGGCTACCTCAAGCGCGGCCAGAGCCTGGAAGCACTGGCGCAGGCCTGTGGCATCGACCCGATCGGGCTAATCGCCACTGTCGATGAATTCAACCAGCATGCGCGCCGTGGCGAAGACCCGCTGTTCGGCCGTGGCAGCACCGCGTTCAACCGTCGCAGCGGCGATGCCCGGCACAGCGGCCCGAACCCCTGCGTGGCGCCCATCGAGCATGGGCCGTTCTATGCCGTGAAAGTACAACCGGGCTGCTTCGGCACCTTCGCCGGGCTGCGCACCGATGGGCATGCGCGGGTGCTCGATGGCACAGGCCAACCGATAAACGGGCTGTATGCAGCAGGTACGGACATGGCCAGCCCCATGGGTGGGCACTACCCGTCGGGTGGCATCAATCTCGGCCCCGCATTGACCTTTGGCTATATCGCCGGACGCCACGCGGCCACGGTCTGATATCGGCCGGCCATGGATGGCAGGCATGAAAAAGCGCCACCCGGATGCGTGGTCCGGGTAGCGCCCCATTGCTCGTACGAATCAGTCTTCCAGCGATTCCACGCCCAATTCGTTCCAGACTTCCTCGGCCAGGTGGAAGGTGGCATTGGCCGCCGGGATGCCGCAGTAGATCGCGCTCTGCATGAGCACTTCCTTGATCTCGTCGCGGGTCACGCCGTTGTTCTTCGCGGCGCGCAGGTGCAGTTTCAGTTCGCCCTCGCGGTTCATGCCGATCAGCATGGCGATGGTGATCAGGCTGCGGGTGTGGCGCGGCAGGCCGGGGCGAGTCCAGATATCGCCCCAGGCGTGACGGGTGATCATCTCCTGGAACTCACTGTTGAACGGCGTGAGCTTCTCCAGGCTGCGGTCGACATGGGCGTCGCCCAGCACCGCGCGGCGCACCTGCATGCCGGCTTCGTAGCGTTGTTTTTCGTCCATAGCATCACTCCGGATAAGCATTGGTGCGCACGGCGCACCCTACCGTAGGGTGCGCCGTGCGCACCGATGGTTTCACTGGTTGAGGAAATCCAGCAGCGCCTGGGTAAAAGCCACGCCAGCCTCGACGTTGGACAGGTGCGCGGCATGGAACTCCACCAGTTCGGCGCCAGCGATGCGCGCCTGCATGAAACGGCCGTCCTCGGTGGTGGTGACCGGATCGCCACTGCCGCAGACGATCAGCGTCGGCGCGCGGATCGCGCCCAGTTGCTCGCGGAAATCGGCGTCGCGCACCGCTGCGCAGTTGGCGGCGTAACCTTCGGGCGCAGTCTGCGCCAGCATGCCGACGATGGGTTCGACCTGCTGCGGCTGCGTTGCGGCGAAATCGGCGGTGAACCAGCGCGAGATCGAGGCGTCGCGCAGATCGCGCATGGCCTGCGCGCCGCCGGCCAGCACGGTGTCGATACGCGGGTTCCACACTTCCGGTGTGCCGATCTTGGCGGCGGTGTTGCACAGCACCAGGCGCGCGATGCGCTCGGGCGCGTTGAGCGCCAGCCACTGGCCGATCAGTCCGCCCATGGACAACCCGCAGAAATGCGCCTTGGCGATATCCAGCGCGTCGAGCAGGGCCAGCACGTCGCGGCCCAGCTGCTCGATGCTGTAGGGCCCGTCAGTCACCAGCGACTGACCATGACCACGGGTGTCGTAGCGCAGCACCTGGAAGTGGCGGGTCAGCGCCGGCATCTGCATATCCCACATGTGCAGATCGGTACCCAGAGAGTTGGACAGTACCAGCACCGGCGCGCCGGTTGGCCCTTCGAGCTGGTAGTTGAGGTCGCCATCGGCGAGACGTACGGCAGGCATGGATAACTCCTAACGCGAAAATTGCTGGTGTTCGGCGATGGCCCGCTGCACCCAGCGGCGGGCCTGTCCCAGGTAATGGGCAGGATCGAGTAGACGCTCCAGCTCGGTAGCGGACAGCTCGGCGCTGACCTCGGCATTGGCGCCGAGCACCGCACGCAGGTGTACGCCCTGCTGCACCGCCTGGCGGCAGCACTGCTCGACCAGATGATGGGCGGCGTCGCGACCGATGCGCTGGGCCAGGGCGATGCTCACCGCCTCGGCCAGCACTAGGCCCTGGGTCAGTTCGAGGTTGGCACGCATGCGCGCGGCATCCACCTCCAGCCCAGGCACCGCCAAAAGCGCCTGCTGCAGCGCGCCGGAAACCAGGCAGCAGAGTTCCGGCAGGGTTTCCCATTCGGCGTGCCACAGGCCCAGGCTGCGCTCGTGCTCCTGCGGCATGGCGGCGAACATCGTCGCCACCAGGCCCGGCGCGCGGGTGGCGGCGCCGATCAGCACCGCAGCGCCCACCGGGTTGCGCTTGTGCGGCATGGTGGACGAGCCGCCCTTGCCCGGCGCCGAGGGTTCGAAGACTTCACCGGCCTCGGTCTGCATCAGCAGACTCAGATCGCGGCCCAGCTTGCCCAGGCTGCCGGCGATCAGCCCGAGCAGGCTGGCGAACTCCACCAGGCGGTCGCGCTGGGTGTGCCAGGGCTGCTCGGGCAGGTTCAGCTGCAGCTCGCCGGCCAGCGCCTCGGCCACCGGCCAGGCCTGCTCGCCGAGCGCCGCCAGGCTGCCGGAGGCGCCGCCGAACTGCAGGCTCAGCAGGCGCGGCTTGAGTTCGTTGAGGCGCTGACGATGGCGGGTGATGGCGCCGAGCACGCCGGCCAGTTTCATCCCGAGGGTCACCGGGGTGGCCTGCTGCAGCCAGGTGCGCCCGGCCAGCGGCGTGTCGGCGTGGCGCTCGGCCTGCGCCGCCAGGGCATCGCCCAGGTTGCCGAGATCGCTTTCGATCAGGTCAATGGCCGCGCGCAGTTGCAGCACCAGGCCGCTGTCCATGGCGTCCTGGCTGGTCGCGCCGAGGTGCACGTAGCGCTCGGCTTCCGGGCTGGCAGCGGCGATACGCTTGCCCAGCGCCTTGACCAGTGGAATGGCGGAGTTGCCGGCCGTGGCGATGGCCTCGGCCAGCGCCGGGTAATCGTAGCGTTCGGCTTTACAGGCGGCCTCGATGGGCGCCACGGCCTCAGCGGGGATCAGCCCCACACGTGCCTCGGCTCGCGCCAGCGCGGCCTCGAAGTCGAGCATGCCCTGCACCCGGCCGGCGTCGCAGAAGATCGCGCGCATGGCCGTGGCGGTGAAGTAGGCATCGAAGAGTTGGTTGCTCACGAGCGGCGGGTTCCTGCAGAAATTGGCATTTTGCCTAGTGTGGCATCAATGTCGGGCCGTGGTGCGCACGGCGCACCCTACGAATCGCCGGATGCCCCGTAGGGTGTGCCGTGCGCACCGAGCAACACTCACACCCGCTCGATGGCCAGCGCCAACCCCTGGCCCACGCCCACGCACATGGTCGCCAGGCCCAGCTTGCCGCCGGATTTCTCCAGCTGATGCAGCGCGGTCTGTACCAGGCGCGCGCCGCTGGCGCCCAGCGGGTGGCCGAGGGCGATGGCGCCGCCGTTGGGGTTGACCTTGGCGCTGTCATCGGCCAAACCCAGCTCGCGCATCACGGCCAGGCCCTGGGCGGCGAAGGCTTCGTTGAGTTCGATCACGTCGAACTGGTCGATGCCCAGGTTCAGCCGCTCCAGCAGCTTGCGCACCGCCGGTACCGGGCCGATGCCCATCACACGTGGTGCCACGCCGGCGCTGGCCATGCCGAGTACCCTGGCACGCGGGGTCAGGCCGTGTTTTTTCACCGCCTCGGCGGACGCCAGGATCAGCGCCACAGCGCCGTCGTTGACGCCCGAGGCATTGCCGGCGGTGACCGTCTTGCCCTCGCCGTTGACCGGCTTGAGCTTGGTCAGCGCTTCCAGCGTGGTGTCGGCGCGCGGATGCTCGTCGCTGTCGACCACCGTCTCGCCCTTCTTGCCCTTGATCACTACCGGGACGATTTCCTCGGCGAAGAAGCCTTCGGCCTGGGCCCGCGCAGCGCGCTGCTGGCTGCGCAGGGCGAACAGGTCCTGGTCGGCGCGGCTGACCTGATAGTCGTCGGCGACGTTGTCGGCGGTCTGCGGCATGGCGTCGACGCCGTACTGCGCCTTCATCAGCGGGTTGATGAAGCGCCAGCCGATGGTGGTGTCCTCGATCTTCTGGTTGCGCCCGAAGGCACTGTCGGCCTTGCCCATCACGTAGGGCGCACGGGACATGGACTCCACGCCGCCAGCGATGGCCAGTTCCATTTCACCGGCTGCGATGGCACGGAAGGCACTGCCCACCGCATCCAGGCCGGAAGCACACAGGCGGTTGAGGGTCACCCCCGGCACACTGTCGGGGATGCCGGCCAGCAGCAGCGCCATACGCGCGACGTTGCGGTTATCCTCGCCGGCCTGGTTGGCGCAGCCCATGAAGACTTCGTCGATGGCGGCCAGATCCAGCTGCGGATTGCGCTCGATCAGCGCCTTCAGCGGCACCGCCGCCAGGTCGTCGGCACGCACCGGCGCCAGGCCGCCGCCGAAGCGACCGATGGGCGTGCGAATGGCGTCACAGATGAATACGTCGCGGCTCATTCCTCACCCCCGGCCTGGCCGTGGGCGGCGGCGGTGCGCGCTTCCAGGGCACGCAGCGCTTCCAACTCGGTGTCGTTCGGCGCCTCGGTCACGACCAGGTCGTCGGCGAAGCGGATGGCCCAGCCGGTGTTCTCGATCACCTGCTCGCGGGTCACGCCCGGGTGCAGCGAGGTGACGATGAACTCGTTGCTGCCGGCTTCCGGTTCCATGATGCACAGGTCGGTGATGATGCCCACCGGGCCCTTGCCGGGCAGGCCGAGCTGCTGACGGTGGTCGCCGCCCTCGCCGAAACCGACCGAGGTGATGAAGGCCAGCTTGTCGACGAAGGTGCGATGCGACTGCTTGAGGATGATCAGCACTTCCTTGGCGCTACCAGCGATCTCCGGCGCGCCGCCGGCACCGGGCAGGCGCACCTTCGGGTTGTGGTAGTCGCCGATCACGGTGGTGTTGATATTGCCGAACTTGTCGACCTGGGCCGCGCCGAGAAAACCGACGTCGATGCGCCCGCCCTGCAGCCAGTAGCGGAAGATTTCGCCGGTGGGCACCACGGTGTCGGCGGTTTCGGCCAGCTCGCCGTCGCCGATCGACAGCGGCAGCACGCTGGGCTTGGCACCGATGGGGCCGGATTCGTAGATCAGCACGACGTCCGGCGAGGAGGTCAGGCGCGCCAGGTTGGCGGCCTTGGACGGCAGGCCGATGCCGACGAAGCAGACCGCGCCGTTCTTCAGGCGGCGGGCGGCGGCGACGGTCATCATTTCATTGGTGGTGTAGGCGCTCATCACTTGGCCTCCGCAATCTTTTTCTGGAATGCCGCGAAATCGGCGGTGCCACGGATGTATTCATCGATCCAGGCGCAGAAGGTTTCACGGTCGCGGGCAATCGGGTCCCAGGCCTGGTAGAAGCGGTTGTCGCGCTCGTAGTAGCCGTGGGCGTAGGACGGATGCGCGCCGCCTGGCACGTGGCAGACGGCGGTCAACGCCCAGCTCGGCAGTACGCAGGCGTTCATCGGCGCCTTGAGGTCGTCGACGATTTCCTCGACCGTGACGATGCAGCGCTTGGCCGCCAGGGCCGCTTCCTTCTGCACGCCGAGGATGCCCCACAGCAGCACGTTGCCCTTGCGGTCGGCCTTCTGCGCGTGGATCACGGTGACGTCCGGGCGCACCGCCGGGGTGGCCGCCAGCTTCTCGCCGGTGAAGGGGCAGTCGATGAACTTGATGTTCGGGTTGACCTTCGGCAGGTCGGAGCCGGCATAGGCACGCAACAGGGCGAACGGCAGGCCGGAGGCGCCAGCGACATAGGAGTTGGCCAGGTCGGCATGGCTGTGCTCGTCGATTTCCAGGGCGTTCGGCCACTTCTTCTCGACCGCGTCGCGCAGGCGGTGCAGCGAGCCGACGCCGGGGTTGCCACCCCAGGAGAAGGTCAGCTTGCGCGCGCAACCGGCACCGATCAGCAGGTCGTAGACCAGGTCCGGGGTCATGCGTACCAGATGCAGGTCTTTCTTGCCCTGGCGGATCAGCTCGTGGGAGGCGGCAGTGGGGATCAAATGGGTGAAGCCTTCGAGAGCGACGCAGTCGCCGTCGTTGACGTGGCGCGAAATGGCTTCGCCCAGGGTGATGATGTCGGCCATCGTGTTGTTCTCGCTTGGGTTGCAGGTGCCACCGGAGAGGCGATGGCAAGTGGCTAAACCTTAGGCTGCAGCCTGGAGGAGAACAATCCGATAATCGCCTTACCGGGCGATTATCGAACCAATTTCAGGCCAGTCTATGCCGGCCGGAACAACTGGCTACTGAGCTCGCGGCTGGCGCTGAGCATCAGCGGCAGGTAGCGCTTCTCCAGCTCGCTGACCGGCACGCGGCCGGCGTGGGTGCTGACGTTCATCGCCGCCAGCACGTGGCCGGCAGAGTCATACACCGGCACTGCCAGCGAACGCAGGCCCTGTTCCAGTTCCTGATCGACGACGCACCAGCCCTGGTGACGCACGCGCTGCAGGCATTCCCATAGCGCCTCGGGAGTGTACAGGGTGCGGCTGGTCTTGGGCTGCAGCTCGGCGTGAGCCAGGTAGTCCTGCAGTTGGTCGTCGTCCAGCGCGGCCAGCAGGATGCGGCCCATGGACGTGCAGTAGGCCGGCAGGCGGCTGCCGACACTGAGATCCACCGAGATCAGCCGCTGCGGAATCGCCGAACGGGCGATATAGAGCACCTGCTCACCTTCCAGGGTGGCCAGGTTGCAGGCCTCGTGCAGTTGCTCGCTGAGGCGGTCGAGGTAGGGCTGGGCGGACACCGCCAAAGGCGTCGACGACAAGTAGGCGTGGCCCAGGGTCAACACCTTGGGCAGCAGCGAATAAGTGCGCCCGTCGGTGGTGACGTAGCCCAGCTTCATCAGGCTGTAGAGGCAGCGGCGCACGGCGGCGCGAGGAATCTCGGTGCGGTGGCTGATCTGGGCGATGGTCAGGTGACGCTTGCGCTCCTGGAAGGCATTGATCACCGCCAGGCCGCGAGCCAGGGAGGTCATGAAATTGGGATCGCCGGCGAACTCCTCGATACGCTTGGCCGGCGACACGTAGGGCGGCGGAGCAAGACTGGTAAGCGGCGGACGGGTTTCGCTCATGGGGCCTCCGAAACGAAATGGACAGCGCCAGGCGATTATCGAACCACCGTGCGATAATCGCAAACATGCTGAGCACAACAGTGCACGGCACTTCTGTAGCCCGGCTACAGGGCCAAAAACTCGCCGCTGAAGCGCCTCCCACAGGCGCCATGCCTGAACGCAAGGTGCGCATGGCGCCCCCTACGGGTTGCGTATCACCCGCTGCCTGATCCGCTTGCGATAAGCATCGCGCAAGGTGCGCCACGCGCACCACCCACTCTCAGCCCGGCAACAGGCCCTGCCAGCGCAGCAACACCAGCAGGATGCTGACGCTGAAGAAGGCGAGCACGGTGCAACCGACCAGCGAGGCCGCGCAGCGCTCCTCCAGGCCGAAGCGTTGGCCGAGAATCGGGAACACGCTCATCATGGGCGCGCTGGCGAACAGCAGGCCAGCCACCATCAGCGTCGGGTCGATGCCTGGCACCAGCGCCAAAGCCGCGAACATCAGCAGCGGATGCAGGATCAGTTTGCCGATGGCGGTCTGGGCCAGATCCGCCGCCATGCCGCCGACTTTCATACCGTTGAGCGTGGCGCCGATGACGAACAGTGCCACCGGGGCCGAGGCTGCGGCCAGCATGTCGATGACCCGTGCCGGAACCGTCGGCAGACGCAGCGCCAGCATCGACATGACCAGACCCAGCACGATGGCGATGATCAGCGGATTGCGCAGCAGGCGCAGCGCCGTTTCACGCACCACCGTCCAGCCGCGCCCGCCCTGCTGGCCGGCTTCGGCAAGCGCCAGAGCCAGAGGGACCATCAGCAGGTTTTCCACCAGCATGCCCAGCGCCATGGCCAGCGCCGCCGTGGGGCCGATCACCATGACCGCAATGGGGTAACCGACGAAGCCGCTATTGGGCACGGCCATGCCCATGGCCAGGATCGCACTGCTGGAAAGATTCAGACCGCGCCAACGTCGCGCCACCAGCAGGCCAATGCCGAACAGGCTCAGCGAGGCCATCGCGTAAGCTGCCAGATAAGGCCCGTTGAGCACCTCGCTCAGGCTGCGCTCGGCCAGCGCCTTGAACACCAGCGCAGGCAGCGCGAAGTAGATGACGAAGGTGCCCATGCCGCGCACCTGTTCCCGATTGACGAGCCCGACGCGAGCCGAGAGAAAGCCCAGACCGATGAGGATGAAGATCGGTGCGGTAATGCTCAGAACCGCTAGCATGCCAGGCTCTCCGCTTGTTCTTGGCGCAGTTGCGCAAAGCGACTGCGAGTACGGGAAAAGTCGCCGTGCGAGACACCTGCACACAGCACATCGAGAGGGCGCTCGCCTTGCAGCCAGAGTTCACACGCACTGTCGTAAGCGATGTCGATGAAGTTGATCAGGCGCTGCTGCTCGTCCAGCGTGCAACGTCCCAGTGCGGGCAACTCACCGATGGCGATGTGCGCGAAACGCTGGCATAGCTGCAGGTAGTCACTGCTGGCCAGCGGCTGCCGGCACAGTGCGGCGAAGTCCAGCCAGATCGTTCGTTCATCCATGCCGCGCAGTGCCAGAGTACGGCGCTGCACAAGCAACTGAGACGTGGCCGGCAGATGCGCCAGCCGCGCCTCCAGCAATCTGGCAGGGCCTTGCAGGTAAAGCCCCCAGTGCCGCGTGCTGTGGGCACGGTAGTCAGGGCCGGCCTCCATCTGCAGCACCAGGCAGCGGCGCTGCAGCAGCTCGGCGAACGGTTTGAAACGACTGTGATACAGCGGGTTGGGACACAACTGCGCCGGGGTGTAGTTGGAGCTGAACAGGAGGATGCAGTCGCGCTCGATCAGGGTCTGCAACAGGCGCCCGAGCAGGATTGCATCGCCGATGTCATGGACATGGCATCATCGAGATAGAGCAGCCGTGCCTCGCGGGCCAGTTCGTCGGCCACGCGCTGCAGCGGATCAGCCTGGCCGGCATGCACCAGCAGACGGCGCTGCACGTCCTGCAGCAGCGCATGGACATGCATGCGGCGCTTGCTGGCCACGGGCGCGGCCTCGAACAAGGCCGCCAGCAACAGGCTCTTGCCACGCCCGACACCGCCCCACAGGTAAGCGCCAGCCGCAGGCCGGCGCCGCCAGCCAGACGGCCGAGTGCGCGCCTGCAACCAATCGGTCAGGCGGGTGAGCGTCCGTTGCTGGGCATCGTCCAGATGCAGGCCTTGCGCTTCGATGAAGCGCAAGGCCTGCGAGCACAACTCAGAAGTCAAAGAAGACCGTCTCGCCCTCACCCTGAATGCGGATGTCGAAACGGTACGCCGGCTTGCCGTCCACTTCGCAGCGTTTGGCGATCAGCGTCTCGCGGCGCTGTGGCTGCTCGATCAGGTTCAGCACCGGATCCTTGGCGTTGGCCTCGGCCTCGTCTTCGAAGTACAGGCGGGTGTTGAGGTGAATATTGATGCCGCGGGCGAACAGCGCGACGTTCACGTGCGGCGCCATCGGCACGCCGGCAGCATTGTTCACCACGCCCGGCTTGACCGTGTAAGCGGTCCACTCACTGCCGGCGTCGAAGGTGGTGGCGGTACGAGCGAAACCGTTGAACGCCTTGGACGGGTCGTAATCCTCGTCGTACTGGCCCTGGTGATCGGCCTGCCACAGTTCAAGGAAGGCGTCGCGCACCAGATGGCCGTTGCCGTCGTAGACATGGCCAACCAGCACGATGTGCTCGCCCGGCGCCTCGGGTCTAGCCATCTGGTTCCAGATTTCCTGCTCGCGCGTCGGGTTGCCGGCGGCGGCCAGGGCCAGGCCGATATGGACGTAGGGGCCGGCGGTTTGCGAAGGGGTTTCCGGCAGCAGTTCAACAGGCATGGTCATCCCTCCTTAACGATTTTCGAAATGGGTCTGGCGCTGGCCGCGCAGCACGATGTCGAAGCGGTAGGCCAGGCAATCCATCGGGTTGGCCGTGCTCATGTCCAGCTTGGCGATCAGCGTCTGTACCGCGTCCGGGTTGGCGATGGACTTGACGATCGGGCACAGCGCAATCAACGGATCACCCTCGAAATACAGCTGGGTGATCAGCCGAGTGGAAATCGATGGGCCATTGAGCGAGAAGTGGATATGCGCCGGGCGCCAGTCGTTGGGGTTGTTGCGCCACGGATAGGGGCCGGGCTTGATGGTGCGAAAGATATAGCGACCTTCGCTGTCGGTCAGCGCCCGGCCGACACCGCCGAAGTTGGGGTCGAGCGGCGCCAGGTAGCGGTCGTTCTTGTGCCGATAGCGGCCGCCGGCGTTGGCCTGCCACATCTCCACCAGGGTATGCGGGATCGGCTTGCCGTACTGATCCATCACCCGGCCGGAAACGAGGATGCGCTCGCCGATGGGCAGGCCACCGTTGTTGAAGTTGAGCAGCAGGTCATTGTCGTGCTCGGCGAACTTCAGGTGCGAGAAGTCCGGGCCGGTGGTCTCGGAGATCGACTGCGGGATGCTCACCAGCGCCTGGCGCGGCGAACGGGCGACGGAGGTCTTGTAATCGGGCGTCAGGGCTTTGGGGTGCCAGTTGCGGTCACGAATGACGAAACGGCGGTTGTCCTCGGCAGGCATGGTGCGCTCCTGTTGTGAGTATTGTGGAGTCGACCTGGAATCAGGCTGAAGCACAGTTTCCGACAAAGCAGACGCGGGGAATATTGAAAAGACGCCGCCACCCCATAACCAGATGGTTATGAAAACAACCCTTCGCGGTAGGCTTCGGCCACCTCACGCAGCGCCGCGCAGAACTGCTCGGCGGCCAGCGGCAGGGCCAGCGCGCTGTTGCGGCAGATGCCCACCGAACCACCTGGTTCCTGCACGCCCACTTGCAACTCGACCAGCTCGCCACGCTGCACGTCCAGGCACACCGCGTCCTGCGGCGCCACCCACAGCGCATCGCCGGACAGCACGTAGCGCCGACTCAACGCCGGCGACAGGGTCTCCAGGCGCTGCCGCGACGGCGTCACCCCGCACTGCACGAACAGGCTGTCGGCGTGCTTGCGGATGGTGGTGCCCGCCGTCGGCAACACCAGCGGGTAATCGCCGAGCCGCCCCAGTGTGGCGGCGCCTGCGGCCAGCAGCGGGTGACCGGGGCGCACCACCAGGCTCATCGACTCGCTGTACAGATGCTCGAAGGTCAGGCCCTGGATGTCCGGGCTGTCGGTCATGCGTCCGACCACCAGGTCCAGCTCGCCAACGCGCAACTGACCGAGCAGGTAGGCACCCGGCCCGGTGGCCACGCTGACCACCAGCGCCGAGTGACGCTGATGTAGGCGTCGCACCACCTCGGGAATCAGCAGGCTCTCGACGGTAGAAAGCACACCGACTCGCACCTGGCCGGCCTCGTGCTCACCTTCGCGAAGACTGTTCACCCCATCGCGCAGCGCCTGCACGCAGGGCCCGGCGTAACGCATGAAGGCCACGCCGGCAGCGGTCAGACTCACCCCGTTCCTGCCCCGCTCGAACAGGCTGGCCTCGAGGATCTCCTCCAGTTCCTTGAGCGTCTTGGAAATCGCCGGCTGACTGACCGCCAGGGCATCGGCGGCCTTGGCGAAGCTGCGCTGGCGAGCGATTTCGAGAAAGCACAGCAGGTGGCGGAATTTGATACGGGTGTCGATGTTCATCGCGGGCACCGAAGGGACATGCTGCGATCATGCCGCAAAGCGTCGCCGCAGCCCAAGCGATGCAGTGAACGAGGCGGCATGGCTCCTGCATGAATTGCTAGCAATATTCATGAATTCGCTAGCCAGGAGTCCCTATGTTGGCCGAATCCACCCGTGGCGTGATCTGCACCCCACACCCTGCCGCCACCCGCAGCGGCCTGGCCATGCTCGATGCCGGCGGCAGCGCCATCGACGCCATGCTTGCCGCCAGCGCCACGCTGGCCGCCGTCTACCCACACATGACCGGCATCGGCGGCGATGCCCTGTGGTTGCTCCATGACCGCGAGGTGCGCACCATTGTGGGGATCGGCCAGGCCGGACAGCGTTTGCCGGCAGGCGGCAGAATCGGCCTGCGCGGCCCCAGTGCCCTGGCGACCACCGCCGGCGCCATCGCCAGTTGGCAATTGGCCGCAGACATCAGTCGTCAGCAATGGGGTTCGCGCCTGGGCTGGGCGGATCTGTTCGAGCAGGCCATCCATCATGCCGAGCACGGCCACCCGGTCTCCGCCTCGCAACTGTTCTGGCAGGACTATCGCCGCGAGCTGATCGAACAGCTGCCGGACCTCCACCCGCTGTGCAAGACCGCCGATGGCCGCTGGCTGGCGCCCGGCGACAGCCTGCGCCAACCGCGCCTGGCCGACAGCCTGCGCCACCTGGCGCGCAAGGGGCTCGACGAGTTCTATCGCGGCGAGCTGGCGCAGGCCTTCAGCGAAGCCTTCCGGGCGCATGACTGCGGCCTGAACGGCGAGGACCTGGCTGCCACGCGCGCCGAGCTGGCCGCCCCGATCAGCATCCGCTACCGCCAGGGCACCCTGTATAACGTCGCACCGCCCTGCCAGGGCCTGTATACCCTGCAGGCCATGTTGGCGCTGCGCAGCCGCACGCTGGACGACTGTGGCAACGGCAGCGCGCGCTACTACCACTGGCTGGTGGAGGCGATCAAACAGGGCCTTCTGCGCCGCAACGCCGAGCTTTGTGACCCGCGCCACAATGACTGGCCCTGGGCCGCCAGCCTCGACGACGCCATGGCCGAGCGCTACGCCGCCGCCATCGACGACCAGCGCGCCCAACCCTGGGCCGAACCCGGTCGTCCGGCCGACACCGTCTGGATGGCCGCCTGCGATGCCGAAGGGCGCAGCGCCTGCCTGATCCAGAGCCTGTTTCATGACTTCGGCTCCGGCTGCGTGCTGGGCGACACCGGCGTGCTCTGGCAGAACCGCGCCGCCGGTTTCAATGCCAACCCGCAGCACGCCAACGCCTGGGCGCCGGGCAAGCGCCCCGCGCATACCCTCAACCCGTCCTGCTACCTGGCCGACGATGGCCGGCGCTGGTTCTTCGGCACCCAGGGCGGCGATGGTCAACCGCAGACGCAGATGGTGCTGGCCAGCCAGTTGATCGACTTCCAGCAACCGATCGACCAGGCCTTGCACATGCCGCGCTTTCTGCTCGGCCGCAGCTTCTTCGACAGCACCGACAACCTCAAGCTGGAGGCACCGGTCGGCGACGCGGTAATGGCCGAGCTGCAGCGCCTGGGGCATCAGGTCGAGAGCATCCCGGCCCTCAGCCCCTACACCGGCCAGGCCGGCATCATCGCCATCGGCCTCGATGGCAAGCGCCAGGCGATGCACGACCCGCGCGGCCAGGGTGATGCCCTCGGACAGCGTGCTTGAGCGACGCCATGGATTTACCTGAGCCTGGGGCACTGGCGATAATGGCGGCCATTGCCCGCAAGAGCGTAGATTCGATGGCCGAGAAGACCGTGACCGCCAAACAGCAGGAGGTGCAGCGCATCGTCGATGCGCTGGCCAAGGCCATTGCCCAGCATCGCCTGCCGCCCGGCATGCGTTTGATCGAGGCGCAGATCGTCGAATCGCTGCAAGCCAACCGCAACCATGTGCAAGTGGCGCTGCAACGCCTGGCGATGCACAAGATCGTCACCATCGAACCCAACCGCGGCGCCCTGGTCGCGCAGCCCAGCGCCCAGGAGGCACGCGACGTGTTCGCCGCTCGGCGCGCGGTGGAGCGCGCCATCGTCGAGGCGATCACGCCGGCGATCATGCAGCAGCATGCCGAGCGTATCGCCACGCAGATGGCCAAGGAGCGCGCCGCCACCAGCAGCAGCGACCGCCGCGCCATCGTCCGTGAACTCAGCGAGTTCCACTGCATGCTCGGCGAGATCTGCGGCAACGCGGTGCTGCGTGACATCCTCGACAACCTGATGGTGCGCAGCTCGCTGATCGTCGCCCTGTACCAGCGCAACGACGTGCCCTCCTGCGCCTCGGACGAGCACCAGCAGGTGCTCGACGCCCTCGCCGCCGGCCACCGCGAGCAGGCCGTGGAGCTGATGATCGAACACCTCGACGAACTGGAAGGCCAGTTGGCCCTGCATCAGGAGCAGAACGCCGAGATCAACTTGCGCGAGGCGCTCACCGAGCTCTAGTCATTCGGACGCAGCAGGCGTGGCCGCTCACGTGCGAAGGTCTGCCGAGCGTTCTTGAAGCCCATCAAGGGTGGGCTCAGCTCGCCGATCACCGCTGCCGGGTGCGGCGCATCGAGGACGATGAAATCCGCCTGGCAACCGGGTGCCAGGCCGTAGTCGCGCAGGCGCAACAGGCGCGCCGAATCACTGGAAATCCAGCCCAGGCAGGTCTGCAACTCGGCAGTGGTGCCGAGCTGGGCGACGTTGGCGTAGAGGTTGGCCTGGCGGATCAGCGAGGCGTCGCCGTAAGGGGTGAAGGGATTGCCCAGGTTGTTGGTCGACAGCGAACAGGTCACCCCGCCGGCGTGCAACCGCTCCAGTGGCGCCAGGCCGCGCGGTTTGGCATGGCTGCACTGCCGACCACCGAGGTACAGGTCGGTGCTCGGCAGGCAGGTCACCTGCACACCGGCCGCAGCCAGTTGCGCGGTGATCGCCTGCAGCGGCTCGGCCGCCAGCATCGACAGCTTGGTGGCATGGCCGACGGTAACCCGGCCGCCCCAGCCATGCTGTTCGGTACAGCGCAGCACCTCGGGCAGGGTCATGCCCGCAGGGTCGAGGTCGAAGTCCAGGTGAAAGTCCAGATCGCAATCATGCACCACGGCCAGCTCGAACAAGCGGCGAATCTGCCCATGCGGATCGCTGTCGGTATAGGGGCAGCCGCCGAGCACCTCGGCGCCCTGCGCCAACGCCTGGCACAGCAACGCCTCGGTGCCCGGATTGTTGAGCAGCCCTTCCTGGGGGAACACGCAGATCTGCAGGTCCACCGCCCAGGCGTAGTCGGCCTGCAACCGGCGCACCGCGTTGAAACCGGTCAGGCCGATCTGCGGGTCGATCTCCACGTGAGTGCGCATATGCATGGTGCCCTGGGCGATGGCCAGCTCCAGCACCCGTGCGCCGCGCTGGTAGACATCCGCCTCGGTGAAGGCGGCCTTGGCCGCCGAGGTTTCGGCGATAGCCTCGGCCAGGGTACCGGCGCGCAGGTTGCAGCGTTCGAGGATGCAGGCCTTGTCCAGATGGATATGGGTTTCGATCAGCCCCGGCAGCACCAGGCAGCCGCCCAGGTCCAGCTCGCGCGGGCAGGCGTTGGCGCTGAACGCAGCGACGAAGCGCCCCTGTTCCACCCGTAGTTCGGCGAGTTGGGTGGGCGCGTCCGGCAAACGCAGGTTGTGCAGATACAGGGCACTCATGCGGCGCTCTCCCCCAGGTAAGCGGCTTCCAGCTCGGGGTCGTTGCGCAGCTCGGCAGCGCTGCCGGATTTGACGATACGCCCGGTCTCCAGCACGTAGGCACGGTCGGCGACCTGCAGTGCGAGGTTGGCCATCTGGTCCACCAGCAGCAGGGTCACACCCTCGTCACGCAGGCTCGCCAGGGCATCGTAGAGTTCGGCGATCATCGCCGGCGCCAGGCCCAGCGAGGGCTCGTCGAGCAACAGGATGCGCGGTTTGGCCATCAGCCCGCGGCCCACCGCGACCATCTGCTGCTCGCCACCGGAAAGCAAGCCGGCCGGGCTTTCCAGGCGTTCGCGCAAGCGCGGGAAGCGGCGCAGGATGGCTTCGATCTCGGCCTCGGCATCCACCTTGTCGGTACGGGTGTAGGCGCCCAGCAGCAGGTTGTCGCGCACGCTGAGCTGGGGGAACAGTTGCCGGCCTTCCGGTACCAGGGCCAGGCCACGCGCGGCGATGGCACTGGCCTCGGCCTTCTCGATATTGACGTCGTCCAGCACCACGAGGCCCGAAGACGGCCGTTTGAGCCCGGCCAGGCACTGCAGGATGCTCGACTTGCCGGCGCCATTGGCACCGAGAATCGCCACCAGCTCGCCAGGATTGACCAGCAGATCCACCCCTTGCACCACCGGCGCGGCGCCGTAGTCGACCAGCAGATCCTTGACGAACAGAATGGCGTCGCGGCTGCCGTCCCAGGCGGCATCACGCGGCTGTGCCTGGTAGTCGGTGCTGCCCAGGTAGGCGGCGACCACCCGAGGGTCCTGTCGCACCTCGTCCGGGGTGCCCCAGGCGATGGGACGGCCGGCATCGAGCACCAGGATGCGCTGCGACACCGCCATCACCAGCGGCATGTCGTGCTCCACCAGAATCACCGCGATGCCGAAGCCGGCCAGGGTCTTGAACAGCCCGGCGAGGCGGTCGGTATCGCTCCGGCTGAGACCGGCGGCCGGCTCGTCGAGCAGCAATACCCGTGGCCGGCTGGCCAGGGCGCGGGCGATTTCCACCAGACGCCGGTCGACGTGCGGCAGATCGTCCGCGGCGCAGGTCACCGAGCCACGATAGCCCACCAGCGCCAGCAGGTTCAGCGCCAGCTCTTCCTGCTCGGCCGGCGGTCGCGCCAGCGGCAGGCCGAGCTGGCCCTGCTGCATGGCCGCCAGCAGGTTCTCCAGCACGCTCATCTCGCCGAACAACTGGGTGGTCTGGTAGGTGCGGGCGATGCCGGCGCGGGCGATCTTCCAGGCCGGCAAGCCGGCGAGTTGCCGCTCCAGTTCGATCTGCCCGCTATCCGGCGCATAGAAACCGCTGATCAGGTTGAGCAGGGTGGTCTTGCCGGCACCATTGGGGCCGATCACCGAGGTGATGCTGCCCTGCTCGGCGCTGAAGCTGATCGCGCTGGCCGCCTGCACGCCGCCGAAGCGGATGCCGACATCGCGCACCTGCAGCCCTTGCGCTTCGCCGCCGCTACGCTCGAACCAGCGCGCCAGCAGGTGACGGTTGGCGCTCTTCGGCGCGTAGGCCGGCGGCGCCTGCCACCAGCGCTGCTGCAGGGCGCCGAGCACTCCGCGCGGCGCCAGCCAGAGCACCGCGAGCAGGAGCATGGAGAACATCAGCAGACGGTACTCGGCCAGGCCAGAGAGCATCTCCGGCAGCAGCACGATCAACAGCGCACCGAGCACCGGGCCGAACAGCGTACCGCTGCCGCCGACTATCACCGCCAGGACGAACAGGATCGACTGCGAGAAAGGGAATGAATCCGGGCTGATGAACATCATCAGCGGCGCCACCAGGCCGCCGGCCATTCCGGTCAGGCAGGCGGACAGGGCGAAGGCCAGCGTCTTGGTCTGCATCGGGTTGAAGCCCAGCGAACGGGCGGCGATTTCCGCCGACTTGACCGCGCGCATCGCCCGACCCCAGCCGCTGCCCTGCAGACGCTGGTAGAAAGCCAGCGCCGCCACCATCAGCGCGGTGGCCAGCAGGGCCAGGCCGATATTGCCGTCCAGCCCGCCAAACTCGGGCATGGGAATGCCGATCAGGCCGTTGGCACCGCCAGTCAGCGACTGCCATTCGATCAGCCCGTGATGAACCATGAAAGCGAAGGCGATGGTCACCATCGCCAGGTAGGGACCGGTTACACGCAGCGCCGGTAGCGCCAGCAGGGCACCGACCAGGCCGCTGCCGAGGCCGGCGATGATCAATGCCAGGCCCAGCGGCAAGCCGGCCATCAGCAGCAGCGCCGAGATATAGGCGCCGATGGCGTAGAAGGCGATATGACCGAAGGAAATCTGCCCGGACAGGCCCATGAGAATGTTCAGGCCGACACCCACCACGGCCGCCAGCGCGCAGAAGGTGAAGACCAGCAGCGAATAACTGTCCAGCACGAAGGCCAGGCAGCTGCCCAGCAGCGCCAGCGCGGCCAGGCCGCTTGGCGCCAGGTAGCGGTTGCTCAGGTTCATACTTTCACCAGTGTCTGTTTGCCGAACAGGCCGTTGGGCCGCAGTGCCAGGGCGATGATGACCAGGCCGAAGGTAAATATCTGGGTGAAGGCCGAGCCGAAATGCAGGGTGATCAGCGCTTCGGCCAGGCCAAACAGCAAGCCAGCGAGGAACACGCCGTTGGCGCTGGCGATACCGCCGAGGATGGCCACGGCGAAGGCCTTGAGACCGAACAGCGTGCCCATGTCGGCATGCACGTTGTACAGCGGCGCGATCAACAGCCCGGCGATCCCGGCGAACACCGTGGACACGGCGAAGGCACAGGCCACCACGCGATTGACGCGAATTCCCATCAGTTGCGCCGCACGCGGATTCTGCACGGTAGCCTCGAGCACCTTGCCCAGGCGCGTGTAGCGGCGCACCAGGTACAACGCCAGGGCGATGCCGGCACCGGCCAGAGGGATCAGCAATTGCAGCGCCTGGACATTGCTGCCCAGCACCTCGAGCTGCTGATGCAGCAGGGCCACGTCGAACTGACGCGGCTCCTTGCCGAAGCTGAACAGCACCAGGTTGTCCACCAGGATGCCGCCCGCCACCGTGGCCATCAGCCAGGCCTCGGAGCCACGACTGTGGAACGGCCGCACCAGGAACAGTTCGATGATCAGGCCGTACAGCGCGCACAGCGCCAGGCTCAATACTGCCGCCAGCCACCAGGGCAGGCCGGCGGTGACACAGAGGCTGTAACCGAGCACCGCGCCAATCATCATGGCGCTGCCCTGGGCGAAGTTGACGGTACGCGACACCACGTAAGTGATGTGAAAGCCCAGGGCGAGCAGCGCATACATGCTGCCCAGGCCGAGCCCGCTGATGATTGCGGCGGTAAGCATGGCAAGTCCTCCATCGGCCGCTCACACGGCCGGGCTGGCTGGGTTCAGTGCGGGATCGGCACGATTTCGTCACCCTCGAAGCGGGTGAACACATAGTCGTCCACGCCCAGGGCATCGTGCTGCTCGGTGCTGAACGGTTTCTCGTAGGTCTTGATCAGGCCTTGGTAACGCTGGATGCCGTAGTAACCGTCGCGGATCGCCGGCCCCTCGGTGCTGCCGGCTGCGGCGATGGCCTGCGCTGTCAGGTGCAGGGCGTCGTAGGCATTGGCGATGCCCACCGCCGGGGTGACGTCGGCCAGACTCTTGATCTCCGGGTAGCGTTTCTGCAGCGCGGCGAAGACCGCCTCGCCCCTGGCGTCGCCCTCCTGACTGAAGGTGTAGGTCTGGATGAAGTGCACGCGCCCGGCGTTGGGCCCGGCCAGCTCGCCGAAACGCCCGCCAGCCGGTCCCCAGTGCGACACCACTGGTACGTCCCAGCCCATGCGGTCGAGCGACTTGACCACCTGTGCCGACGGCGCGACGTTGGCCACCAGCAGCAGGGTGTCGGCGCCGGCCTGCTTCAGTCGGCTCAATTGCGGCACCACATCGAGATCGCTGCCCTCGATACGTTCCACACCGGCCACCGGCACGCCACGCGCCTCCAGCGCCTTGCGGAAACCCTGCTCGTTGGACTCGCCCCAGGGGTTGTTGATCAGGATCATCCCTGGCTTCTGGGTGGCGAAGTTCTTCTGCGCGTAGTTGACCAGCGCCTCGTCCACCAGCTCGTCTACCGCCGAAACGCGGAACACGTAGTTGTCGGCGGCACCGTTGCGGGTGATCGGCGTGCCGGCGGCCCATATCCCCATGAACGGCATCTTCATCTGATTGGCCAGCGGCACGATGGCCAGCGACACCGGTGTATCCAGCCCACCGAAGAGCACCGCGACCTTCTCCCGCTGGATCAGCTCACGTGCCGCCAACAGCCCCTTGGACGGGTTGCTTTCGTCATCGCGGCGCACCAATTGCAGCGGACGCCCGAGCACACCGCCCTGGGCGTTGACCTCGTCGATGGCGATGGTCAGGCCACGGGTCAGCGCCTCACCCGACTTGGCCGACTGCCCGGACAGTGCGGCGACCAGGCCGATCTTGATCGGCTCGGCCGCCTGTGCAGACAGGGAAAACCAACAACTCAATGCGAACGCCGCAGCCAGGCACGGCTTCAGACGACGCGGAAACGACAATAGCGTGGACATGGCACTCTCCTAATTGCTAGCTTTTGCACAAACATTGCTAGCAAAACAGGTGCCACCCCAGCAAAGCCCACCAATACGGGCTTTGCACATGGCGCCACCTCAGAAACCGCCCCATTGCCTGGCACGCTGCACCAGCAGGATGCAGCCAGGTCCAAGGAGAACTCCATGCCCAGCGAACACCCCGCCGTCACCCTGGTTCGCCAGTTCCTTGAACTGTCGATGATCCCCGATCCGCAGAACGCCGCCCGCTACATGTCCGCCGACGTGCGCATCACCTTCACCGGCGGTCGTGCCATGCCCAATGCCCAGGCCATCACCGCATTCAATGGCGGGCGCTACAACTGGGTGAAAAAAGCCATGGGCCAGTTCGACTGGACCGAGCACGACGACCACTGCGTGGTGTACTCCAACGGCACCCTCTACGGCGAATGGCCGGACGGCCGCAGCTTCTCCGGCAATCGCTACCTCGACCGTTTCGAAGTACGTGACGGCCTGATCACCCGCATGGACGTATGGAACGACAGCGCCGAGTGGATGCTGCAGCCCGAGATCAACCGCAACTGATTCCGGCAGCCACCGCACTTTGGTCGCACTTGGCTGACCGAACGGTCAGCCCTATGCTGCACTCTTTTTGTGCGAGGCTGCCTGATGACTCTGTTCGATCTGCTGCTGTTGGCCCTCGCCGGTTTCGCCGCCGGCGGCATGAATGCCCTGGCCGGCGGCGGCACCTTCTTCTCCTTCCCGGCCCTGCTCGCCGCCGGCCTGCCGCCGGTGACGGCCAATGCCACCAACGCCGTGGCGCTGTGGCCGGCCAGCCTGGCCGGCGCCTGGGCTGCGCGCGCCTCGCTGCGGCCGCTGGGGCGTTACCTGATTCCGCTGCTGCTGGCCGGCCTGGCTGGCGGTCTGCTCGGCGGACTGTTGCTGCTGGCCGGCGGCGACGACGTGTTCCGCGTGCTGATTCCCTGGCTGTTGCTGGCGGCCACCGCGCTGTTCGCCGCCAGCCCCTGGCTGGGTCGCGCGCTGGCGGCACGACGCAAGGCAGCCGAGCATCCGCCACATACGCCGTTGTCGCTGGGTGCGCACATTGGCGTATCGATCTACGGCGGCTACTTCGGCGCCGGCATGGGCATTCTGCAGCTCGCTGCGTTTTCCATTGAAGGTCACCCACTGGCCCGCGCCAACGCACTGAAGAACCTGATCTCGGCGGTGATCTACAGCATCGCCACGCTGACCTTCGTCATCGCCGGCCGAGTCAGCTGGTACGAGCTGGCGATCCTGCTCACCGGCGCCACCCTGGGTGGTTATGCCGGCGGCGCACTGGGCGAGAAACTGCCACCGGCACTGCTGCGCAGCTTCGTCATTCTGGTCGGCAGCACGATGACGCTGTACTACTTCTGGAGCACCTACCTGGGATAGACCGCAGCGTGCACCGTGCGCACCAGGGTTCCACGGCGGTGCGCGCAGCGCACCCTACTCAGGCCCCAATCCCGGACTGCGCCCTCGGCCAGCACACCTGCTGCCCCGCTGATTTGCCCGAGCAGCAAGCCTCTGCTAGTGTCGCGCGGTTTCCACGTTGCCCGAGACCCGCCGCCATGGCCCGCAAGAAAGCCGCCCCTGACTTCGAACACTCCCTCGCCGAACTGCAGACGCTGGTCGAGCGCATGGAGAGCGGCGAGCTGTCGCTGGAAGACTCGCTGACCGCCTTCGAACAGGGCATCGGCCTGACCCGCGAATGCCAGGCCGCCCTGGCCCAGGCCGAGCAGAAAGTGCAGATTCTGCTCGAGCGCGACGGCGAGTTGCAGCCCGCGCCCTTCGACACGGACGAGCCCGCATGATCGCGGCGTATCAGCAGCGCTGCCAGACCCGCGTCGACACGGCACTGGAAACACTGTTTCAAGCACCACGCACGGAACTCGAGCGCCTCTACCAGGCCATGCGCTACAGCGTGATGAACGGTGGCAAGCGCGTGCGCCCGCTGCTGGTCTATGCCGCTTGCGAAGCCCTCGACGGTGATCTCGAACGGGCCGATGGTGCCGCCTGTGCGGTGGAGCTGATCCACGCCTACTCGCTGGTGCATGACGATCTGCCGGCGATGGACGACGACGATCTGCGTCGCGGCCAGCCGACTACCCACAAGGCCTTCGACGAAGCCAGTGCCATCCTTGCCGGCGATGGTCTGCAAAGCCTGGCCTTCGAAGTGCTCGCCGACCGCCGGCGCAATCCGCAGGATGCCGAGACGCGACTGCAGATGATCGAGTTGCTGAGCCAGGCTGCTGGCCCGGCCGGCATGGTCGGCGGCCAGGCCATCGACCTCGGTTCGGTCGGCCGGAGGCTCGACCAGCAGGCGCTGGAAGTGATGCACCGGCACAAGACCGGCGCGCTGATCGAGGCCAGCGTGGCGCTCGGCGCCCTGGCCAGTGGCAACACCGACGAGCTCGCGCTCAAGGCCCTGCTGCAATACGCCCGCGCCATCGGCCTGGCCTTTCAGGTGCAGGACGACATCCTCGACGTGGAGAGCGACACCGCCACCCTGGGCAAGACCCAGGGCAAGGACGAAGCCCACGACAAACCCACTTACCCTGCACTGCTCGGCCTCGACGCGGCCAAGGACTATGCCCTGGAGCTGCGCGACCAGGCCCTGCACGTGCTGCGCCCGTTCGACAACAGCGCCGAACCGCTGCGCGAGCTGGCGCGCTACATCGTCGAACGACGCAGCTAGTCCGCTCTTGTGGGAGCGGCTTCAGCCGCGAAATCCACTCGCTCGCCCCATCATTGCAATCTATGTCGCCATGATCGCCGCATAAGGCTTGCTTTACCCCTGCGACCAGGCTCCTAAGATGGCTCCATAACGACAAGACGTCTGGAGCCGCCATGCCCTTCCCCGCCCTGCTGATCGCCAACCGCGGCGAGATCGCCATCCGCATCACCCAGGCCTGTGCCGATCTCGGCGTCCGCAGTGTCGCGGTGTATGCCGAAGATGACGGTGCCTGCCTGCACACACGCAAGGCGGATCTGGCAGTGCCGCTCGCAGGGCGAGGCGTGGCCGCGTATCTGGACATGGACCAGCTGATCACCATCGCCCACGAGCAGGGCTGCAGCGCCATCCATCCCGGCTATGGCTTTCTCGCCGAGAACGCCGAGTTCGCCCGTCGCTGCCAGGCAGCCGGGCTGACCTTCATTGGCCCCTCGCCAGAAACCCTGCAGTTGTTCGGCGACAAGGCCGCCGCCCGCGACCTGGCCGAACGCTGTGCGGTGCCGCTGGTGCCCGGCATCAACCAGGCGGTAACGCTGGAGCAGGCCGCAGGCTTTCTCGCCGAGCACGGCAGCGTGATGCTCAAGGCCCTGGCCGGTGGCGGCGGACGCGGCATGCGAGCGGTGGACGATGCCGCGCAACTGGCCGAGGCTTTCGCCCGCTGCACCTCCGAGGCCCAGGGGGCCTTCGGCAGCGGCGCACTGTACGTGGAGAAGCGCGTGCGCCGCGCCCGGCATATCGAAGTGCAGGTACTCGGCGACGGCAGCGGCGCGGTCAGCCACCTGTGGGAACGCGACTGCAGCCTGCAACGCCGCCACCAGAAGCTGGTGGAGATTGCACCCAGCCCCGATCTGGATGTGCCCACCCGTGACGCGATCATCACCAGCGCACTGCGCCTGGCGGTCGAGGTGCAGTATCGCGGCATCGGCACCTTCGAGTTCCTGCTCGACCTCGACCAGCCGGGGCGCTTCTACTTCATGGAAGCCAACCCGCGCGTGCAGGTGGAGCACACCGTTACCGAGCAGGTCACAGGCGTCGACCTGCTGCACACGCAACTGCACCTGGCCGCCGGTAAAAGCCTGGACGAGCTGGGCCTGCTCACTCCGGCCGCGCCGAAAGGCTGTGCCGTGCAGCTGCGCCTGAACCTGGAAACCCTGCTCGCCGACGGTAGCGCGCGCCCGGCGGCCGGTGTGCTCGGCGCCTACCAACCGCCCTCCGGTCCAGGTCTGCGCGTCGACGGCTGCGGCTATGCCGGCTACGCCGTCAGCCCGGCCTACGACTCGCTGGTGGCCAAGCTGATCGCCAGCGCCAGCGATTACCCCGGAGCCCTGCGCCGCGCCTACCGGGCGCTGTGCGAGTTCCGCATCGAGGGCGTGGCGAGCAACCTGCACCTGCTGCAGAACCTGCTGCAGCGCGACGAGGTGATCGCCAACCGAGTCGACACCACCTACGTCGAGCGTCACCTGGGCGAGCTGCTCGCCGCCCGCGAACAGGCGCATCCCCACCATTACTTCGCCGGCGACGCATCTGCGCAAAGCGCCAAGGATACTGTCGACGCCCCGCCCGGCACCCTGGCGCTGAACGCGCCCAGCGCCGGCGTGCTGGTCAGCCTGTCGGTCGCCATGGGTGACGCCGTGGCCGCCGGCCAGCCCATCGCCGTGCTGGAAGCGATGAAGATGGAGTTCGAGGTCAAGGCCGAGCACAGCGGTATCGTCCGCGCGCTGACCGTGGCGCCGGGTGACGCCCTCGGCGAGGGCCAGGCGCTGCTGTTCGTGGAGCCAGCCGAGGTGGACGGCCTCGACGCCCACGGTGAGCAGGCGGTCGATCTGACGCATATCCGCGCTGATCTGGCCGAAGTGCTGGAACGCCATGCGCGCCTGACCGACGCGCGTCGCCCCGAGGCCGTGGCCAAGCGGCGCAAGACCGGCCAGCGAACGGTTCGGGAGAACCTGGCGGACCTGCTCGATGACGGCAGCTTTATCGAATACGGCGCCATGGCCCTGGCCGCCCAGCGCCGTCGGCGCTCGCCCGAGGAACTGCAGGAGCTGAGCCCGGCCGATGGCCTGGTCGCCGGTATCGGCACGGTATGCGCTGCGCAGTTCGGCGCCGAGGCCGCGCGCTGCATGGCCATCGCCTACGACTACACGGTATTCGCCGGCACCCAGGGCGTGATGAACCACAAGAAGACCGACCGCATGCTGGCCCTGGCCGAGCAGTGGCGCCTGCCCGTGGTGCTGTTCGCCGAAGGCGGCGGTGGGCGGCCGGGCGATACCGACTTCGTCGGCGTGGCCGGGCTGGACTGCCATACATTCGTCGCCATGGCCAGGCTCTCCGGGCTGGTGCCGACGGTGGGCGTGGTCTCCGGGCGCTGCTTCGCCGGCAACGCCGCGCTGCTCGGCTGCTGCGACCTGATCATCGCCACGCGTAACGCCAGCATTGGCATGGCCGGCCCGGCGATGATCGAAGGTGGCGGCCTCGGCAGCTTCACCCCCGAGCAGGTCGGCCCGACCAGCGTGCAAGGCCCCAACGGGGTGATCGATGTGCTGGTCGAGGACGAGGCCGAAGCGGTCGCCATAGCCAAGCAGTACCTGGGTTATTTCCAGGGCCCGCTCAGCGACTGGCAGTGCAGCGATGCCCGCGAACTGCGCCAGGTGATCCCGGAGAATCGCCTGCGCGTATACGACATCCGCAAGGTGATCGAACTGCTCGCCGATCACCGCAGCGTGCTGGAGCTGCGCCGTCAGTTCGCACCCGGCCTGATCACCGCACTGATCCGCATCGAGGGCAAGCCCTTCGGCCTGATCGCCAATAACCCCGCACACCTGGGCGGCGCCATCGATGCCGTGGCCGGCGACAAGGCTGCACGCTTTTTGCAGCTGTGCGAGGCGCACGATTTGCCTATCGTTTCACTGTGCGATACCCCCGGTTTCATGGTCGGCCCGGAGGCGGAGAAACAGGCCACGGTGCGTCACGTCTCGCGTCTGTTCGTCACCGCCGCCAGCCTCACGGTGCCCTTCTTCACCCTGGTGCTACGCAAGGGCTATGGCCTCGGTGCCCAGGCCATGGCTGCCGGCAGCTTCCATTCGCCGCTATTCACCGCCGCCTGGCCCAGTGGAGAATTCGGTGCCATGGGCCTGGAGGGCGCGGTGCGCCTGGGCTTTGCCAAGGAACTGGCAGCTCAGCCAGACGACGACGCGCGTCAGGCGCTGTTCGACAAACTGGTGGCCAAGGCCTACGAAAACGGCAAGGCGCTGAACATGGCCAGTTATCTGGAGATCGACGCCGTGATCGACCCGGCTGACAGCCGCGCCTGGCTGTTGCGCGGGCTGGCAGCCACACCGCGCCCGGTGCGGCGCGAGGGTCGCAAGCGGCCGTTCGTCGATACCTGGTAGGGGCCCCGTGCGAGGACGCTGGCTTGTCGCACGGGGCGTGAAGCTTGCAGCCACCTTTTTCGGGTAAACTGCCGCATCTTTTTACACCTATAACGATTCGCCTGATGCCGACCACTTTCCACGAGATCCCCCGCGAGCGCCCGCTGACGCCGCTGCTGGACAGCGCCAACACGCCGGATGAGCTGCGCCGCCTGGCCGAAGCGGACCTGGAAACCCTCGCCGACGAACTGCGCCAGTACCTGCTCTACAGCGTCGGCCAGAGCGGCGGGCACTTCGGTGCCGGCCTCGGCGTGATCGAACTGACCATCGCCCTGCACTACGTCTTCGACACCCCCGATGACCGTCTGGTGTGGGACGTCGGCCATCAGGCCTACCCACACAAGATTCTCACCGGCCGTCGCGAGCGCATGGGCAGCCTGCGCCAGAAGGATGGCCTGGCCGCCTTCCCGCGCCGCAGCGAGAGCGAGTACGACACCTTCGGCGTCGGTCACTCCAGCACCAGTATCAGCGCAGCCCTGGGCATGGCCATCGCTGCCCGCCTGAAGGGCGAGAAGCGCAAGAGCGTGGCGGTGATCGGCGACGGCGCACTGACCGCCGGCATGGCCTTCGAGGCGCTGAACCACGCCACCGACGTCGGCGCCAACATGCTGGTGATCCTCAACGACAACGACATGTCGATCTCCAAGAACGTCGGCGGCCTGTCCAACTACCTGGCCAAGATCATCTCCAGCCGCACCTACGCCAGCATGCGCGAGGGCAGCAAGAAGATCCTCTCGCGCCTGCCCGGTGCCTGGGAAATCGCGCGCAAGGTCGAGGAACACGCCAAGGGCATGCTGGTACCCGGCACCCTGTTCGAGGAACTGGGCTGGAACTACGTCGGCCCCATCGACGGCCACGACCTGCCCACCCTGCTCGCCACCCTGCGCAACATGCGCGACCTCGACGGCCCGCAGTTCCTGCATGTGGTGACCAAGAAAGGCAAGGGCTTCGCCCCGGCCGAGGCCGACCCCATCGGCTATCACGCCATCACCAAACTGGAGCCGGTGACTCCGACAGCCGCACCGCTCTCCAGCCCGAAGCGGCCATCGGGCCCGAAATACTCCAACGTCTTCGGCCAGTGGCTGTGCGATATGGCCGCAGCCGATAACCGCCTGGTCGGCATCACCCCGGCGATGAAGGAAGGCTCGGATCTGGTGGCCTTCGCCGAGCGCTTCCCCGAGCGCTACTTCGACGTCGCCATTGCCGAGCAACACGCTGTGACCCTTGCGGCCGGCATGGCCTGCGAGGGCGCGAAGCCAGTGGTGGCGATCTATTCCACCTTCCTCCAGCGTGCCTATGACCAACTGATCCACGACGTCGCCGTGCAGCACCTCGACGTGCTGTTCGCCATCGATCGCGCCGGCCTGGTCGGCGAAGACGGCCCGACCCACGCCGGCAGCTTCGACCTGTCCTACCTGCGCTGCATCCCCGGCATGCTGGTGATGACCCCGAGCGACGAAAACGAGTTGCGCCGCATGCTCACCACCGGCCACCTGTTCGACGGCCCGGCAGCGGTGCGCTATCCGCGCGGCACCGGCCCCAACGCACCGCTCGATGCAGGCCTCGAGCCGCTGGAAATCGGCCGTGGCGTGGTACGTCGCCAGGGCAAGGGCGTCGCCCTGCTGGCCTTCGGCGTGCAACTGGCCGAAGCCCTGCGCGTGGGTGAAACGCTGGATGCCACTGTGGTCGACATGCGCTTCGTAAAACCCCTGGACGAAACCCTGCTACGCGAGCTGGCAGGCAACCATGAGCTGCTGGTGACCCTCGAGGAAAACAGCATCATGGGCGGCGCCGGCAGCGCGGTCAGCGAATTCTTCGCTGCAGAAAATCGCCAGGTACCGGTGCTGCACCTGGGCCTGCCGGACTACTATGTCGAACACGCCAAACCCAGCCAGATGCTCGCCGAATGCGGCCTCGACGACGCGGGTATCGAACGCGCGGTGCGCGAGCGCCTGAGCCTGCTCAAGACCTGAGCATGAAGCCCGCTCATCGCTGAATGAGCGCGGCTTGCTTGTCATTGATACTCGCGCGCACTAAGGTGCGCGCCATTCATGTTCCGCCAGGGTGCGCTGCGCAAGCGGCGTTAAACGGGAAGTCGGTGCGATGCCGACGCTGCCCCCGCAACGGTAATCGACAGCAAGCGCTGAGCTTGCGCCGCGTCCAACAGCCACTGGGCCAGGCCTGGGAAGGCGGACGCGGGTCGAGAGCCCGGAGACCGGCCAAGGCGGTGCGACTGGTGTTGCGGAGGGCGACACGGTCAAGCGCCGCCCTGCGCGTGCTTGCGCCTGCCCTCCTCGAACGTCTGCCGACCTTTGAGGAAAGATAATGAAACTGTCTCGTCTGGCGCTGGCCATCAGCGTCATGCCTGCTGCCCTGCTGGCTGCCGAGCCTTACGCAAGCGAGCCACTGGTAATCACCTCCGGGCGTCTGGCAGAACCGCAAGCGCAGGCTACTGCGGCTACCAGTGTGTTTACGCGCGAGGATATCGAACGCCTGCAAGTTCGCAGCGTCCCCCAGTTACTCAGCCGAGTGCCTGGCGTACAGATTGGCAGCTCTGGCGGAGTGATCTCCTATTCAGTTCGTGGCACCAGCACAGCGCAGACTCTGGTACTGATCGACGGCCAGCGCGTTGCCTCTGCCAGTAGTGGCATCGCTCGTCTTGATTACCTGAGCATCGACAACGTCGAACGCCTGGAGGTGACGCGCGGGCCGCGTTCATCCCTCTATGGCGCCGACGCGATTGGCGGTGTGATCCAGATTTTCACCCGCCGTGGCGAAACGGGCCTGCATCCTCAAGTGCGCCTGGCGGTCGGCAGTCACCAGACCTTCCAGCGCAGCGTGGCACTGGCCGGAGGCAATGACGACACCACCTTCACCCTCGGTGGCAGCCTTGACGAAAGCAACGGCTGGGATCGCACCAGCGACAACGTCGACGCCGACAGGGATCGCGACGGTCTGCGCAACAAGGCAGTACATCTGAATCTGGATCATCGCTTCAGCGACGACTGGAAAACCGGGCTGAACCTGAACGACCAACGTGGTGACAGTGAATACGACGACGCTTACAACTTCGTCCCCGGACAGCCTCACGATGAATTCCGCCTGAGCAGCTACAGCGGATACCTGGACGGCAGGCTTACCAACAGCTGGAACAGCCGCATCGAACTGGGCCGCAGCTTCGACCGTAACAAGGCGCAGGGCGCCGCAGACAGTTGGAACAATGGCACATTGAAAACCACTCGCCACTCTGCGAGCTGGATCAATCATCTGCAACTGAACGCCGCCAACCAACTAACCCTCGGTGCCGACTGGTACGAGGATCGGGTTGATGGCAGCACCGTGTTTGCAGAGGATAAACGCGATAACCGTGCCGTCTTCGCTCAACACAGCTTCAAGGGCGAACACTTTGGCACCGAACTGGGCCTGCGCCACGACGACAACCAGATCTACGGAAACCAGAACAGCTGGAACGCGGCCCTCAGCCTGCCCGCGGGTGACAGTCAGAGCTGGATCATCAGCTACGGTGAGGGTTTCCGTGCCCCCACCTTCAGCGACCTCTACTATCCCGGTGCCGGCAACCCGAACCTAGAGGCCGAGACGTCAAAAACCTACGAGTTGCAATGGCGCGCCGACTTCTCCGGCACGCACCTGACAGCGTCGCTGTATCGTACTGACATCGACGACATGATCGCCTGGGACAGCAGCGCCAATCAGCCGGAGAACATCGCCAAAGCACGCGTCAACGGCTTCGAGGCCAGCGTTGCCCGCAATGTAATGGACTGGCGGGTTCAACTCGGGGTGAGCCTGATTGATCCGCGCGACCGCGACAATGGCCACACACTTCCTTACCGCGCACGCCGCACCCTCAGCCTAGATCTAGACCGCCAGTTTGGCGCCTTCGGAGTTGGCGGCTCATGGCGCGCAGTGAGCCAGCGCTACGATGACCCGGCTAATACCCGTCAACTCTCCGGTTATGGTGTACTCGACTTGCGCACCAGTTGGCAGAGTACATCTGAGCTGCGCTTGGATCTGAAGCTGGATAACGCGCTAGATCGTGGTTACACGCTGGGTAACTACCTGCGACCGACCAATCCACTGGACTTCATGGGCGAACCACAGCCCTACCGCGAGGCAGGTCGCACCGCACTGCTGGCCGTAACCTGGACGCCGCAGTTCTGACCTCGGTGCGCACGGCGCACCCTACGACCGCTGCCGGTGTAGATGAAAACAGTGCGCCAGGCGATGGATCCCGGCGCGCCTACGACTGTAGGGTGCGCCGGGCGCACCAAGGGCTTCGGGCTACCGCGCCCCCGCCATCCGCTCACACAACTGCTCGATGGCACCCAACATCTGCCGGCTGGGCCGCTCCAGGCCCTTGTCCGGCACCGCCCACACCTGTTCCCGGCGCACTGCATGCAGCTGCGGCCAGGCCTGCCAGGCCGTGAGTTCGGCATTGCTGCCGCCAAGAATCACGTCCGGATCACGCGCCAATACCGCCTCCATGCTGACCTGCGGCGCCGGCTGCGCTAGATCGTCAAACAGGTTGCGTGCGCCGCAGACCTGCAAGGCGTCACCGATCAGTTGCTCGCCACCGATGGTGTAAAGCGGTTGGTGCCAGACCTGGTAGAACACCGCCAGGGGCTGCTCGCGCCGGTAGCGCTGGCGCAGCGTATCCAGCTCAGCGCGAAATTCGGCCGCCAGGCGCTGTCCCTGCTCTGCCCGGCCCACTCGTTCGCCAATACGCACGAAGGCATCGCCGAGCTGCTCGAGGCGCTGCGGTTCGACGATCAACAGGTCGATGCCAAAGCGCTGCAACTGCGCCTGCTGCGCCGGTGGCACGCTGCCAGGCGCGATGAGGATCAGATCCGGCGCCAGTTGCAACAGCCGCTCGAATTCCAGCTGGCCATAACGGCCAACCGTTGGCAGATGCGCCAGCGCGGCAGGATGCTCAGCACCTTCGAGCACGCCAACCAGCAGGTCGGCGGCATCCAGATCGAGCATGATTTCACTGAGCGAAGGAGCCAGGCTGATCACCCGCTCGGCGGCGGACAGCGGCAGCGCCAGCAGGCCAAGCACGAGCAGCAGCGTGCGCATCAACCCAACTGGCGGGGTATGCGGTAGAGGCCGTGCAGCACGATGGACGACAGCGCCAGCAATACCAGCGGAATCGCCTCGAGGCCGGCCGGCACCGCCAGCGCCGCGATCCACGCCGGCAGCGCGGCGCCGAGCAAGGCGCGCAGACGTACGCGATCCAGCTCCAGCCAGGCAGCGGGTTCATCGTCGCTGTCGAGTGCTTTTTCAGTGGCGATCAGCGCGCGCTTGTAGGCGGAGAACAACGGCAGGCTGACGAACATCGCAGCCATGCCGGCGATGAACAGCGGCATGGTCAGCACCGTGGTACTGCCACCGCCGAACAGCAGGTTGAACACAAACAACGGCGCCAGCGCCACCGCCAACTGGCGCCACCAGGCCAGCGCCAGGCGGCGCTTGACCTGGCCTCGGGTCACAGGCTTTCCTCGGTCTCGCCCTGATGCTGGTTGCCCAGCATATGGCCGAGCTTGCCGGCCTTGGTGGCGAGGTAGCGCTTGTTGTAGGGGTTGTGCGCAATCTGCAGCGGAACACGGTGATCCACGGCGATGCCCAGGTCGCCCAGCGCCTTGACCTTGCGCGGGTTATTGGTCATCAGCTTGAGGCTGTCGATGCCCAGGTGCTCGAGCATCGGCAGGCAGATGGCGTAATCACGCTGGTCGGCGCCGAAACCCAGGCGCTCGTTGGCTTCCACCGTATCGGCACCACCGTCCTGCAGTTCATAGGCGCGGATCTTGTTCAGCAGGCCAATGCCACGGCCCTCCTGACGCAGATACAGCAGCACGCCGCGGCCTTCGTTGGCGATGGCCTGCAGCGCCGCCTGCAGCTGCGCACCGCAGTCGCACCGCAGGCTGAACAGCGCGTCGCCGGTCAGGCATTCGGAATGCAGACGGCCAAGCACCGGCGCACCGTCGGCGACGTTGCCGAAGGTCAGGGCGACATGTTCCTTGCCGGTGGCCTCATCGAGGAAGCCGTGCATGATGAACACACCGAAGGGGGTGGGCAGTTGGGAGGCGGCGACGAACACGACGGACACCGGATACTCCTGGCAATGAGTACGAAACAGGGCCGGCATTGTATCAGCAGCCCTCGCTGGCGGGTCAGTCAGAATTGCCGATCATCAGTATCGAAACGGTCAATGAGCACGATCAGAATCAGTTCAAAGTCTCGCGAGCTAGAGCAATGCAAGGCAGAAGTAGGCGAGGAAGCGGAGTCTACTGATTGTAAATGAGCAGTCCGAGCCTGCTTCTAACGCGGCAGTGCCGACGCGCAGCAGACTTTGGGCTGATTCTCATAGCTTGGACTCCAGCACCAGCATCCCCTGCTCCTCGCGCCAGCCCACCCGGCCGAGGAAGCTCATGCCCAGCAGGGCTTCGTGCGGTGCATTTCCCTCCAGCACCACCGCCTCGACGCCAAGCACCTCGAGATCGCCGACCTTGACCCGGTCGAGCATCACTCGCCAGCCACGGGCTATACCGCTGGCGGTGTTGACCTGCAAGGGCCGACCGCTGACCCGGTAATCGATACCCAGACGCCTGGCATGCGCATCGTTGAGCGCGACGGAGGTGGCGCCGGTATCGACCAGAAACTGCACCGTCTGGCCGTTGACCGAACCGGCCACCCAGTAATGTCCGCCGATGCCCTTGGCGATGCTCAGGCGTTTCCTCACCGGCTCGGCGAAGCCGGCGCTGTATTCGCGACTCAGCGGATAGGCGCGCTCGACGCCATCGACACGCAGCACTGCGCCCTGCTTGTCGACGCTGACCACTTCTACCCCGCCCGGGCCGGTCTGGCCGACCCGCACCAGCTTGCGCTGGCCATCGACATTGACCACCGCCGCGCCGGGAAACAGGCCGACCACCTGAACCTGAGACGCCGCCCAGGAGGAACTCGCACATAGCAGCGCTAACGCGGCGAGACAGTGACGAAGCTGCATGTATGAAGGCCTCCCGGCTCAGTCGAAGGGATAGGGCTGCTGCCAGCGAGCGAAGATCGGCCGCAGCTCGCCGCTGGCGACCAGCTGCGTCATGCGCTGATCGAAGAGTTCGGCCAGGGCATGGCCGCGTGGCGTGTCGGCAAAACCGAGATAAAGCGGCAACTGCGTCAGATTCGTCACCCGATATTGCTGTGGTTTTTCGGCTCGGCCCAGTAGTTCGTCGACCTCGGGACGGGCATCGATATAGAAGTCCGCGTGGCCCAGTTCGAGCATGCCGAGGATACCGCCGCGCCGCTGTACTTCCCGGTAGTCGTGCACATTCGGCAGATATTCCTCGTAACCGTAACCTCGCACCCAGACCAGCCGGAACGCGCCCAGGCTGTCGAGCGTCGGCACCGGCTTGTCCTTGAGGCCAAGTGCGACGATCTGATCACGATCGTAGTGGTGCCTGGGGTAGAACACCTGCTCCTCGACCTCGTCACGATAGGCACCGACCCAGGCATCGGCCTCGCCACGCTGCACCAGCCCTATGGCGCGGGTGTAGGGCACGCTGTGAATATCCAGACGGACACCTGCCGGCTCGAACACCGCGCGCATCACATCCCAGCCCAGACCACTACCATCGGCTTCGGTATAGGCCTCCCAGATCTCACTGGCCAGGCGTATTTCACCTGGCAGCTCGCTCTGAGCCTGGGCACCAGACAAGGCAGAGAGCATCAGCAGCATCCCCAGCCAGACTTGCCTCATGCGCATGCTCACTCCTTAGAAACCCAGCCCGGCTCCATAATTGGCCCAGCCCCAGACCAATCCTTGCATCGCCAACCAGGCAAAGACCCCGGCAATGACATCATCGAGCATGATGCCGACACCGCCATGCACATGCCGGTCGATCCAATGAATCGGCCAGGGTTTGACGATGTCGAACAGACGAAACATGAGAAAGCCTAGCAGCAACCAGACCCACCCCTCGGGCACCAGCCACAGGGTGATCCACATGCCGACCATTTCATCCCAGACGATGCCTTCGTGGTCGTGCACACGCAGGTCGTCGGCGACCTTGCCGCACAGCCAGAAGCCGAACAGCATGGTCACCCCGAGCATCAGCCAGTAGCCCCAGTCCGGCAGCATCTGCCACAGCGGCACGAACGGCAGCGCCACCAGCGAGCCCCAGGTGCCTGGCGCCTTGGGCAGGGTGCCGGAGCCGAAGCCGAAGGCGATGAAGTGCCAGGGATTGCGCCACACCGAGGGCGGTACGTATTCGGCGGGAACCTGGTTGGGGTGATCGGTCACGCGCACTCCGTCCTGTCAGAAATGTTGGTAGCCGCCACGCGGCGGATCGATGGGCTGGTCGGCAGCATCCAGCAACTGTACCCCAGAGCCGGCCAGCACACGGCCGATAACCCGTACATCGGGCCAATCGGCCTGCAGGTCGGCGAGCAGTGCTGGTGGCAGGGTAAAGGCCAGGCGGTAGTCGTCGCCACCGCCCAACGCGCAGATCCGAGCCTGTTCTTCACCGGCGAAAGCGCGCAGCGCTGCAGACAGCGGAACACGCGCCAGCTCGATCTCAAGGGCGACCTGTGAGGCCTTGGCGATATGCCCGCAGTCGGCCAGCAAGCCGTCGGAAATATCCAGCGCGGCCGTGGCCCGCCCGCGCAGCGCCTGGCCCAGGGCCAGTTGCGGCTGCGGCGACCAGTAGCGCGCCAGCAAGGGCTCGGCCACTTCAGGCGCCGCCTCACGTTGACCCAATACCAGCGGCAGGGCGCCTGCGGCATCGCCCAGTTCGCCTCCGACGCAGAGCAGATCGC
This sequence comes from Pseudomonas sp., assembly GCF_048269965.1. Lineage (GTDB taxonomy): Bacteria > Pseudomonadota > Gammaproteobacteria > Pseudomonadales > Pseudomonadaceae > Aquipseudomonas. Next base: position 113,993 of record NZ_JBLWTV010000012.1, read on the forward strand.
CAACCCGGGCGCCGCTACGCAACAGCGCCTGCCCGGACGGCACACGGCCAAACACGGTCAGCGTCAGGCTCAACGGGCCCCGCGTGGTGTCGCCACCGACCAGCGCCAGTGAACAGCTCTGCGCCATCGTTTGCAGGCCGCGAGCGAACTCGGCCAGCCAGGCTTCATTGGCGCTCGGCAGGGTCAGGGCGAGGGTAAAGGCCAGCGGCGTAGCGCCCATGGCGGCCAGATCACTGGCGGAGACGGCCAACGCGCGCTGACCGAGGAGAAAGGCATCGCAGGATTCGGGGAAGTGCACCCCGGCAACCAGGGTGTCGGTGGAAACCACCAGCTGTTCACCGGCGGGCAACGCCAGCAGTGCGCAGTCATCACCAATACCGAGAACCACTCCGTCGCCGCCCTGAGCACAACGGGCGGCGGCGAAGTAGCGGCGGATCAGCTCGAACTCATTCACGGGCAAGCAACGATCTGCTGCGCGTCGGCCCTGCTGCGTTAAAAGCAGACTCGGAATGCTCATGTGCTACAGCACACTGCGCTTCCTCGCCTGTTTGACTCGCTGGCGCTCGCCCTACGGGCCTGCCTTCGGCTGTTACTCCCGCTGGTCGTTGCGCCTTGCATGGCTCTAGCTCGCAAGATCGTGAATAAAGCATCCCCATGGGCCTCAACGTTTGTTGGCGTTGACTTCGGCGGCACGCAGCTTGGGCGCGAGCTTGTCGAGGATGCCGTTGACGAACTTGTGCCCGTCAGTGGCACCGAACACCTTGGCCAGCTCGATACCTTCGTTGATCACCACCTTGTAGGGGACGTCGACGCGGTTCTTCAGCTCGTAGGTGGACAGGCGCAGGATGGCCAGCTCGACCGGATCGATCTCTTCCAGCGGGCGATCGAGCAGCGGCGTGAAGGCCTCGTCCAGCTCGGTCTTGTGCCGTGGCACGCCGTGCAGGATCTCGTGGAAGTAGGCGCCATCTACCTTGCTGAAATCGTTGTCGACGCGGAACTGCGCCTCGATCTCGTTCAGCGGCTGCCCGGCGATGTGCCAGGAGTACAGGGCCTGCATGGCCAGGGTGCGGGCTTCACGGCGCGCGAGGATCTTGCCGCTGGGGCCCTTCTTGGCCGGCTGGCCGTTACCGGAGTTGCTCACTTGGCCTCCAACTGCGCCAGCAGGCTGACCATTTCCAGGGCAGACAGCGCAGCTTCGGCACCCTTGTTACCCGCCTTGGTGCCGGAACGTTCGATGGCTTGTTCGATGGAGTCGACAGTCAGGACGCCGAAGGCGACCGGTACGCCGTATTCCATGGAAACCTGGGCCAGGCCCTTGGTGCACTCGCCTGCGACGTACTCGAAGTGCGGAGTGCCGCCACGAATGACCGCGCCCAGGGCAATGATTGCCGCGAACTCGCCACGCTGAGCGACCTTCTGGGTAACCAGCGGAATCTCGAAGGCACCCGGCGCGCGGATGAGGGTGATATCGCTCTCGCTAACACCGTGGCGAACCAGGGCGTCGATGGCGCCGCTGACCAGGCTCTCGACGACGAAGCTGTTGAAACGGCCTACCACCAGGGCGTATTTGCCCTTCGGGGCGATGAAGGTACCTTCGATGGTCTTCAGGGTCATGACGGGTCTCACATGGGTTAAAGAGCCGGAGCGGCGGTGCACTCCGAAAATAAAATTCGTTTGGCTGCGTAGCCCGGATGCAATCCGGGGCCAGTGTGCCGATCTTCCCGGATTTCATCCGGGCTACGTGCTTTAGCTCCCCTCTCCCATAAATGGGAGAGGGGTTGGGGCGGCCCCCGTAGGGAGAGGGTTCGGCATTGGCCATAACACCCTCTCCCGCCCTCCGGGCACCCTCTCCCAAAGGGAGAGGGTCATCAGATGCGGCTCTGTCGAGCCGCTTCTTATTTAGAAGGCAGGTATTCTACAACCTCAAGGTCGAAGCCGGATATCGCGTTGAACTTCATCGGCGAACTCATCAGGCGCATCTTGCGCACACCGAGGTCGCGCAGAATCTGCGAGCCGGCGCCCACGGTGCTGTAGGTCGCCGGATTGGCCGGCTGCTGACGGCTGATCAGCGCCAGCAACTCCGGCCCGGTCAGCGGATTGCCCAGCAGCAGCACCACGCCGCTGCCGGCCTTGGCCACTTCCGCCATCGCCGCGCGCATGCTCCAGCGCCCCGGCTGGTTGACCATGAACAGGTCGCGCAGCGGGTCCATGTTGTGCACACGCACCAGAGTCGGCTCTTCGGCGCAGATGGTGCCCAGGGTCAGCGCCATGTGCGCGGTGTTCTCCACGCCATCGCGGTAGGTCACCAGGTTGAACTGGCCCAGTTCGGTGTCCAGCGGCTGTTCGCTGATGCGCTCGACGGTGCGCTCGTGGATCAGACGGTAGTGGATCAGGTCGGCGATGGTGCCGATCTTCAGACCGTGTTCTTCGGCGAACTTCTCCAGCTCCGGGCGACGCGCCATGGTGCCGTCGTCGTTCATGATCTCGCAGATCACCCCGCTCGGTTCGAAACCGCCCATGCGCGCCAGGTCGCAGGCCGCTTCGGTGTGACCGGCACGCGCCAGTACGCCGCCGGGCTGGGCCATCAACGGGAAGATATGACCCGGGCTGACGATGTCCTCGGCCACGGCGTTGCGCGCCACGGCAGCCTGCACGGTGCGCGCGCGGTCGGCGGCGGAGATGCCGGTGGTCACGCCCTCGGCCGCCTCGATGGAGACGGTGAACTTGGTGCCGAAGCCCGAGCCATTGCGCGGTGCCATCAACGGCAGCTTGAGCAGCTCGCAGCGCTCGCGGGTCATCGGCATGCAGATCAGGCCACGGGCGAAGCGGGCCATGAAGTTGATGTGTTCGGCGGTGACGCACTCGGAGGCGATGATGATGTCGCCCTCGTTCTCGCGGTCCTCGTCATCCATGAGGATGACCATCTTGCCGGCGCGGATGTCTTCGATCAGTTCTTCAGCGGTGTTGAGCGCCATCGGGGCGTCTCCTTAATTCTTCAGGTAGCCGTGTTCGGCGAGAAAGCTTTCGGTGAGGCCCGAGGCCTTGGGTTCTGCGGCCTTGTCGCCGAGCAGCAGGCGCTCCAGGTAACGCGCCAGCAGGTCGACCTCGAGGTTGACCTTACGCCCGGCCTGGTAGTCGACCATGATGGTCTCGGCCAAGGTGTGCGGCACGATGGTCAGCTCGAACTCGGCGCCATCGACCGCGTTGACGGTCAGGCTGGTGCCGTCGACGGTGATCGAGCCCTTGTGCGCGATGTATTTGGCCAGCTCGCGCGGGGCACGCACCCTGAACTGCACGGCGCGGGCGTTTTCGGCGCGCGCGACGATCTCGCCAACGCCGTCGACGTGACCACTGACCAGGTGCCCGCCGAGGCGGCTGGTGGGCGTCAGGGCCTTTTCCAGGTTCACCGCGCTGCCGGGCTTGAGGTCGACGAAGGCAGTGCGTGCCAGCGTTTCGCGGCTGACGTCGGCCCAGAAACCGTCGCCGGGCAGCTCCACGGCGGTCAGGCACACGCCGTTGACGGCGATGCTGTCGCCGAGCTTGACGTCACCCAGATCGAGCTTGCCGGTGGCCACGTAGAGGCGCACGTCACCGCCCTTGGGCGTCATGGCGCGAATGCTGCCGATGGCTTCGATTATGCCGGTGAACATAAGCCCTCCGGTTTCACGTTGAAGGTATTTCTGAACAGCATGGACGAACTCCTGTTTTGGTCAAAAACAGGGCAATGCCGATCGATAGGGATTTCGCGGACACGCACGAGGCGCCCGTGGAGGGAATCCCGCTCTCTCTTTATCCGGACTATACCGTCGGCCCCGGAATCACACCGGGTCTGCTGGACCTCGCACGGCAGGAGCCGTGGCGAGCGCTCGCGGGCTAGGTTCTGCGAACCATTACCGCCGGTGGGGAATTTCGCCCCGCCCTGAGAACGTTGCGGCCATATGAATGGCCGCGTGGCGTTTTACCATATTTATCGCTGTGGCGCATGGCTTGTAGGGTGCGCTGCGCGCACCAGGGTCAACCGCCAATATGCCAGGCCAGCGCCTGCTCCCGCGCCCGCTCGAGTCGCTGCCAGCAGGCAGGGAGAGCTTGGAGAAAACTGCGGCGGCCGCGGTGCGCACGGCGCACCCTACCTGGCCTTGGGCACTGCAGTGATCTGCCAATCGTCGCCGACGGCGCGGATATCGAGAATCTGCAGCTCCGGCGCCTCGGCCATGCGGTTGAGCGGCAGCTCGAACAGCGGCCGCGCACTGGAGCCCAGCAGCTTGGGCGCAACGAAGATGCGGTACTCGTCCACCAGCCCGGCACGGGCAAAGGCGCCGGCCAGACGCGGCCCGGCCTCGACCAGCACGTCGTTGACGCCACGGCCGGCCAGCTCCAGCAGCAGCCTGCGCAAATCGACGTGGCCATTGCTGCCCGGCACGGCGAGCAGTTCGTGGCCATCGGCCAGATAGCGATCGCGCGCGGCAGCCGCCGCACAGGTGGCCACCAGCGCCGGGCCGACCTGGAAGAAGGCCTTGCTCAGCGGCACGCGCAGACGACCATCGACCAACACCCGCAGCGGCGGCCGAGAGGCGGCCATGAAGGTGGCTTCGACACCCAACCCCAACTCATCAGGGCGCACGGTCAACCGGGCATCGTCCGCCAGCACGGTGTCGGCACCGCTGAGCACCACGCTGGACTGCGCGCGCAGGCGCTGCACCTCGGCACGCGCCGCCGGGCCGGTGATCCACTGGCTTTCGCCGCTGGCCATGGCCGTGCGGCCATCCAGGCTCATCGCCGACTTGACCCGCACGAACGGCAATCCGCTCTCCATGCGCTTGATGAAACCGGCATTGAGCGCTCGCGCCTCGCTTTCCAGCACGCCGGACAGCACTTCGATACCGGTATTGGCCAGGCGCAACAGGCCGCGACCGGCCACCTGCGGATTGGGGTCCTGCATCGCCGCGACCACCCGGCCGACACCGGCGGCGACCAGCGCATCGGCGCAGGGCGGCGTACGCCCGTGATGACTGCAGGGCTCCAGCGTGACGTAGGCGGTGGCCCCGCGCGCCCGTTCGCCGGCCTGACGCAAGGCGTGCACCTCGGCGTGCGGCTCACCGGCACGGGCATGCCAGCCCTCGCCGACGATCTCGCCATCACGCACGATGACGCAGCCGACACGCGGATTGGGATGGGTGGAGTAGAGGCCTTTGCGCGCCAGCTTGAGGGCGCGCGCCATGAACAAGTGGTCGCGCTCGCTCATCGGCTTTTCGACGGCTCGCGGGCCAGACGCTCGATTTCCTCGCGAAATTCGTTGAGGTCCTGAAAACGGCGATAGACCGAGGCGAAACGGATGTACGCCACCTCGTCGAGCTTGCTCAGCTCGGTCATCACCAGCTCGCCGAGCACCAGCGATTTCACCTCGCGCTCGCCGGTGGCACGCAGTTGCTGCTTGATGCGGGCGATGGCCTCTTCCAGGCGCTCGACGCTTACCGGACGCTTTTCCAGCGCACGCTGCATGCCGGCGCGCAGTTTCTCTTCATCGAAGGGCTGACGGCTGCCGTCCTGCTTGATCAGGCGCGGCATCACCAGTTCGGCGGTTTCGAAGGTGGTGAAACGCTCACCGCAGGCCACGCATTCGCGGCGGCGGCGGACTTGGTCGCCCTCGGCGACCAGACGGGAATCGATGACCTTGGTGTCGTTGGCGGCGCAGAAGGGACAATGCATGGCAGGCGCGGGCTATTGGCGGCAAAGGCGTCATGGTAGCGCATAGAGGCAGCAAGACAAATTAAGCTATGGGCACGCACCTCCAAGAGCCGTACATGCCATGAACCGATACCTGCCCCTCTTGCCACTGGCCCTGAGCGGCCTGCTTGTCGCCTGCGCCAGCGAGCCCACGAACACCGCACCGCCCATGCCAGCACCTGCACCGGTAGAACCCGGCGCTGCGCCGACTCTGGGCCCTGGTCTGCGCGACGAGTTGCTTGGCGTCGCCGCTGGCGCCGATGTCGACCTGGCACTGTTGGGCGTGGATATGCGCGGCAGGCCGCACGCCCTGCTCGGCCAGCTTCATCTGCGTGGCAACGGCGAAGCGCTGCCGTTCCATCTGCCGCTGAACCCGCAGCAGGCGCCTCAGGATCTGCGCCTGGAGCTGCGCGGCCGCGTCAGTCACGCCGGGCGCCTGGTGCAACGTCTGCCGGCGCGCAGCATCGCCGAACTGAGCGATCAGGACCTCGGCGCCCTGCAGCTGGTGCCGGCGCCATGAGGCCACCCGAAGCGCTGCAGCAGGCACTGAGCGACCTGCTCGGCGATGCCCGCCTGGTGGCCGAAACGCTGCCGGGTACCAATATCGCCCTGTGGCTGATCGATGCCAGCAACATGGAGCGCGCCTTCAACCCCGAGGAAACCCGGCGCATTCTCGAAGAGCCGCCCTACTGGTGCTTCTGCTGGGCCAGCGGCCTGGTATTGGCGCGCTGGCTGGCTGAGCGCCCCGAGTGGGTACGCGGCAAACGCGTGCTGGATTTCGGCGCAGGTTCCGGTGTCGCCGCCATCGCCGCAGCCAAGGCCGGCGCGGCGCAAGTGGTAGCCTGCGACCTCGACCCCGTGGCACTGGCCGCCAGCCGCGCCAATGCCGAACTCAATGGTGTGACGCTGAGCTACTCGGCAGATTTCTTCGCCGAAGCGGACCGCTACGACCTGATCCTGGTGGCCGACGTGCTTTACGATCGCGCCAACCTGCCGCTGCTCGATCACTTTTTAAGCCGTGGACGCCAGGCACTGGTGGCCGACTCACGGGTCAAGGACTTCCAGCATCCGCTCTATCAGCGCCTGGCACTGCTGGACGGCTGCACCTGGCCGGACCTGGCCGAACCGGCGGAGTTTCGCGAAGTCAGCCTGTATCATGCGCGACGACCGACGTAGCCCGGATGCAATCCGGGAAACAGGGTGCCAGCCATCCCCGGATTGCATCCGGGCTACAGGCAGTGGCGGCGCCCCCTTGTTTCGCCAGCCACCTGCCCGCATTAATAATGCCATTGCCCTTCTTTTTCGAGACCGACCATGAGCGACTCCCCTTACATCTTCGACATCTCCGGCGCCGCCAGCTTCGAGCAACTGGTGATCGAGAACTCCTTCCACAAACCGGTGCTGGTGGACTTCTGGGCCGAGTGGTGCGCGCCGTGCAAGGCGCTGATGCCGATGCTGGCGAAGATCACCGAGGAGTACGCCGGTGAATTGCTGCTGGCCAAGGTCAACTGCGATATCGAGCAGGACATCGTCATGCGCTTCGGCATCCGCAGCCTGCCCACCGTGGTGCTGTTCAAGAACGGTCAGCCGGTGGACGGCTTCGCTGGCGCGCAGCCGGAAGCGGCGATTCGCGAGATGCTCAAACCCCATGTCGCCGAACCGGCCCCCGCCGCAGCCGATCCGCTGGAAGCCGCCCAGGCGCTGTTTGCCGAAGGACGTTTTGCCGAAACCGAAGCGCTGCTCAAGCAGGTACTGACGGAAGACAACGAGCATGCGGCCGCGCTGATTCTCTACGCACGCTGCCTGGCCGAACGCGGTGAACTGGGCGAGGCGGAAACCGTCCTCAACGCGGTCAAGGGCGACGAACACAAGCAGGCGCTGGCCGGCGCCAAGGCGCAACTGACCTTCCTGCGTCAGGCCGTCGACCTGCCTGACGCCGCCACACTGAAAAGCCGTCTGGCACAGAATGCCGAGGATGACGAAGCGGTGTATCAGCTGGCCGTGCAACAACTGGCGCGCCAGCAGTACGAAGCGGCACTGGACGGTCTGCTCAAGCTGTTCGTACGCAATCGCAGCTACAGCGACGGCTTGCCACACAAGACCCTGCTGCAGGTATTCGACCTGCTCGGCGGCGACCATCCGCTGGTCACCACCTACCGCCGCAAGCTGTATCAGGCGATCTACTGACCTTAGGGGTTTTCACGCAGGGGGCGTCTCCAGGCCTGTGCCCGGTGCGCGCGGCGCACCCTACGGACCACTCGGACAAGACCTTGGCCGGCCACGGATGGCCCTTGTAGGGTGCGCTGTGCGCACCGGCAACTCGCCAATTCCAGCAGGTAATGCCCGGTGCCCGCAGCGCACCCCACGAAGGGCCAGAGCGGGGCGCAACGCCCTACTGCGTCACCCAGTGATAGATCGGCGCATCCGCACCAGTTTCCATGCGGATCTGCTCACAATGACGCAGCCGCACCAGCAGGCGCTTGCCTGCAGCTTCGCCACCCGCCAGCGCAGCCAGCTGCGCCATCAGCCGTGGCCCTTCGACCTGTCCCGCCTCACGTACCAGCTGCAACGCGGTCTGCCACAGCGCATCACCCGCATCCGTCATGGGAGTCGCTGTCATCACATTGGCGACCGGCGTAACCGCCACCTGCTGCGCCAGTTGCGCCCAATCCTCGGCATCCAGCTCCAGTGTCAGGTCCACCGGCCAGTCGCCAATGCGCCCACGTATTCGCACCATGTTCAGCCTCCAATCAGGATCCTGCATGCTCCCATGACGGCAGCAGACTGGCCAGTTCGCCATGAAAGTTGTTATAACGTAACAATCAACACGCACCCACGCCGGAGACAACCATGCGCCACCTGCTGCTCGCCCTGCCCTTCGCCTTGCTGCCCCTGGTCGCCGCCCAGGCTCATGAGCACGGCCATGATCACGACCACGAACATTCCCACGACAGCCTGGGTGCCCATGAGCATGGCGTCGCCAGCCTCAATGCCGCGCTGGACGGCAACCTGCTGGAGCTGCAACTCGAAAGTCCGGCGATGAATCTGGTCGGCTTCGAACATGCAGCCAAGAGCGATGCCGACAAGGCCAAGGTCGCGGCAGCCAAACGTGAACTGGAACAGCCCATCAGCCTGTTTGCCCTGACCAGCGGCGACTGCAAGGCCACTCAGGTCGAACTGGAAAGCCCACTGTTCGGCGACGCAGACCACGACCACGACCACGACCACGACCACGACCACGACGATCATGAGGGCGAACACAGCGATATCCACGCGCACTATCGCTTCGAATGCGCCAAGGCCAACGAATTGAAACAACTGGATCTGGACGAGCTGTTCAAACGCTTCCCCGCCACCGAGAAGATTCAGGTACAACTGATCGGCCCGAACGGCCAGCAGGGCGTGGAACTGACGCCAGCCCAGCCACGTCTGTCTTTCTGATGCCGCAGGGTGGATCGGGGCGCCTAGCTGACGCTCTTTTCATCCACCACGCCCGCGTTGTGGGAGGGCCAGGTGGCGCACCGCTTCAACCGCGAGTAAAGCTCGCCGCCAAAGCGCCTCCTGCAAACCTGCTCCGCAGTCCGCGAGCTCGGTTCAGACAATCAGGCCACCCTACCCGGCTTTTCATGAACGACGATTCGAAGAAACCATGACCCAACCTCTGATCGAACTCGCCGATCTCGGCTTCGCCTGGCCCGGCCAGGCGCAGTTGCTGGATATTCCCCATTTCACCCTGGCGCGTGGCGAGAGCCTGTTTCTCAAGGGCCCCAGCGGCAGCGGCAAGACCACCCTGCTTGGACTGCTCGGCGGCGTGCAACGAGCACAGAACGGCCATATCCGCCTGCTCGGCCAGGACCTGGGCCAGCTCTCTGCCGGCGCCCGTGATCGCTTCCGAGTCGACCACACCGGCTACATCTTCCAGCAGTTCAACCTGCTGCCGTTTCTTTCCGTGCGCGAGAACGTCGAGCTGCCCTGCCGCTTCTCGCGACTGCGCGCCGAACGCGCGCGCCAGCGCCACGGCAGCATCGATGCCGCTGCTGCGGCGCTGCTCGACCACCTCGGTCTGCGCGCCGACCTGCTCGGCCGCCGCGCCGACGAACTGTCCATCGGCCAGCAACAGCGCGTCGCCGCTGCGCGTGCGCTGATCGGCCAGCCGGAGCTGGTGATCGCCGACGAACCGACCTCGGCACTGGACTTCGACGCCCGCGAGGCCTTCCTGCAACTGCTCTTCGCCGAATGCCGCGCCGCCGGCGCCAGCCTGCTGTTCGTCAGCCACGACCAGAGCCTGGCTTCGCTGTTCGACCGCAACCTGTCGCTGGCCGAACTCAACCGCGCCACGCGCCCACAGGAGGCCTGAGATGCATCTGATCCGCATCGCCCTGGCCAGCCTGGCCAACCGCCGTTTCACCGCCCTGCTCACGGTGTTCGCCATCGCCCTCTCGGTGTGCCTGCTGCTGGCTGTCGAGCGCGTGCGTACCGAGGCCCGCGCCAGCTTCGCCAACACCATCAGCGGCACCGACCTGATCGTCGGCGCCCGCTCGGGCAGCGTGAACCTGCTGCTGTACTCGGTGTTTCGCATCGGCAACGCCACCAACAACATCCGCTGGGACAGCTTCGAGCACTTCGCCGAGCACCGCCAGGTGAAGTGGGCCATCCCCATCTCCCTCGGCGACTCGCACCGCGGCTATCGGGTGATGGGCACCAGCACCGCCTATTTCGAGCATTACCGCTACGCCCGCAGCCAGGCGCTGAAGCTGGCCCAGGGCCGTGAGTTTGCCGAAGATCCCTTCGAAGTGGTGCTCGGCGCGGAGGTGGCGCAGGCGCTGGGCTACGACCTCGGCGAAAAGATCGTCCTGGCTCATGGCGTCGCCACCATCAGCCTGGTCAAGCATGACGACAAGCCCTTCACTGTGGTCGGCATCCTCGAACGCACCGGCACACCGGTCGACCGCACGCTGCACATCTCCCTGGCCGGGATGGAGGCGCTGCACATCGACTGGCAGAACGGCATGCCGGCACGTGGCGCCGCGCAGATCAGCGCGGATCAAGCCCGCACCATGGACCTGCAACCCAAGCAGATCACCGCGCTCATGCTCGGCCTCAACAGCAAGATCGCCACCTTCAGCCTGCAACGGGAAATCAACGAGTTTCGCGGCGAGCCGCTGCTGGCCATCCTGCCGGGCGTCGCGCTGCAGGAGCTGTGGAGCCTGATGGGCACCGCCGAGCAGGCGCTTTTCGTGGTCTCGCTGTTCGTCGTGTTGACTGGTCTGATCGGCATGCTCACGGCGATTCTCACCAGCCTCAACGAGCGTCGCCGAGAGATGGCCATCCTGCGCTCGGTGGGCGCGCGCCCCTGGCATATCGCCAGCCTGCTGGTACTGGAGGCTTTCACCCTGGCGTTGGCCGGCGTGGCATTCGGGGTTGCGCTGCTCTATCTGGGCATAGCCAGCAGCCAGGGTTTCGTGCAGGCCAATTACGGCCTGTACCTGGCACTCAATGCGCCGTCGGGTTACGAATGGAAACTGCTGGGTGGCATTCTCGCCGCAGCCGTGGCGATGGGCAGCGTACCGGCCTGGCGGGCCTATCGGCAGTCGTTGGCCGATGGCCTGTCGATCAGGCTCTGAGAGCCTGTTCGCGATCTGCTGCGCGTCGGCGCTACTGCGTTAAAAACAAGCTGGATTGCCAGCCCAGTCGAAAGCCGCTTGTGGCTAACGCACTTCAGTGCGGCCCCGAAGGGGCGAGCGGAGTGAGTAATGCTCATGTACAAAAGTACAGTCGCCCGCGACCCCGGCCGTTCCTCCCTTGTTTTTGCGGGGCCGCTAGCGGTGTTGTATCGCTCTAGCTCGCAAGATCGTGAACAAGGCTCTGAGGGAAAGTTGAGAGCGCCTGACGTACACTGCGCAGGCGCTCTTATTACGAGGTTCCTCATGTCCCGCCCCCTGCTAGCCACCCTGCTGCTGACCCTGGCACTGCCGCTGGCCGCCGCTGATGTGCGCGAACTCACCTGGTCCGAGCTGATTCCGCCGGATGCTCCGCCGCAGGTCATCGACCCCGCGCCGATCCACGACCTCTCGCAACTGGCCGACGCGCTGGCCGAATCCGGTCCGGCCGCCATGCAGCAATCGCCAGCCGCCCCGGTGGTCAAGGAACTCAATGGTCAGCAGGTGAAGCTGCCCGGCTATATCGTGCCGCTCGACGTGACTGACGAAGGCCGGGTGGTGGAGTTTCTGCTGGTGCCCTACTTCGGCGCCTGCATCCACGTGCCGCCACCGCCCTCGAACCAGATCGTGCATGTCACCAGCGAGCTCGGCGTACTGCTCGACGCGCTGTACCAGCCGTTCTGGGTGGAAGGCCCACTGAAGACCGAGCACGTCAGCAGCGAACTGGCCGAGGTCGGTTACCAGATGGAAGCGGACAAGATCTACGCCTACGAGCTGCCCGATAGCTGATACCTGCCGGGGCATTCGTAGGTGGCTGCAGGAGCGGCTTCAGCCGCGAAAATGATTCGCGGATAAATCGGAACGCCGCCCGCCGCTCCTACAGATACGCCACCCAAGAAAAAGCCAGACCCTGGGGCCTGGCTTTTTACTTGGAGCACGACTCAACTGCGACTGGCGACCCGGTTCTCCCGCTCGAAACGCAACTCGCTTTCGGCCCACTGACGCCACGAACGCACCTTGGCCCGCTCGGCGCCACCGCGCTCGGCGCGCGCCAGCGCATCCAGGCCGGCCTGCCAGCGCGACTGCTCCAGTTCCAGTTGAGCGACGTACAGCCAGTGCTTGCCGTTACCGCTGCGCTCGGCCAACGGTCGCAGCACGCGTACGGCCGCAGCGCGATCACGCGCCTGCCACCAGAACAGGCCCAGACGCTCCTGGCGCGCAGCGGTGTTGGCCAGCAGGCCGCTGTCGAGCATCCCGGCGAGCAGCTTGGCGCCCTGCCAGGGCTGATCCGCAGCACCGGCGAGCAGCACCAGGTTGTCCAATTCCGACTCGCTGAAGCGCAGACCTTTGCTGTGCGCCGCACGCAGCGTCGCCAGCGCCTTGTCGTTGCTGCCGGCCATCTGCTGCAAACCGGCCAGCTGGCGCCAGCCCTTGGCATCGTTCGGCTGGCGCGCCAGCAATTGACGCTGCCAGCGCTCGGCCTGGGCGTAGCGTTTCAGATCGGCATTGGCGCCCACCAGAAACTGCAGCCAGATGTCCGCCGCATTGGGATTGGCCTGCACGTAACGCTCGGCCAGCGGTAGCGCCTTGGCCGGCTGGTTCATGCCCTGATAAGCCTGTACCAGCATCTGCAACACCTCTTCGGAGGCATTGCCCTGATTCGGCGCCAGCAGCTCGACGACCTTGGCATAACGACGCTCGCCCAGGTTGAGCTTGGCCAGATTGAGGCGCTCGCCGGCCAGCATCTCAGCGTCCAGCTTGCCGCTGCGCACGGCCTTGTCCAGCCAGTCGATGGCCTGGCCGTTGTTGCCGACCGACCAGGCCACGTAGGCCTTGCTGCGCCAGATGAGCGCTTCCTCGAGGCTGCCGCTCTTGGCCTGGACGTCATCGAGCGCGCGTCGTGCAGCAGCATGGTCGCCCTTCTGCTGCGCAACCTGCGCCGCATTCAAGGCCTTGAACACGGCCGGGTCGACGGTCTGCTGGGCCATGCCAGGCACGGCCGCAGTACCGAGCATCACGAGCAACAACCAACGGTACATGGTCAGCTCCTTTCCAGGCGGAAGTAGAGGGTTTTCACCGCTTCGCGGTCCACCGCCAGACCACCCTCGGTACGCGGCGCAAAGCGCCAGCGAGCGGCAGCACGGCGCGCTTCACGCTCGAAGACGTTACGCGGATTGGCCTCCAGCACGCGGATGTTCTCCACGTTGCCGGAGCGATTGATGGTGAAAGCCAGTTTGACGAACCCCTCGATGCCACGCTGCAGCGCATAGCGCGGATAATCCGGGCGCACATCGTTGAGCGGCATGACTTCACTCTCCATGCCGCCCATCTGCCCGCCGGATTCGGCGGCCTCGCTCGGCGGTGTCGGAGCCGGAGCACCCGGCGCAAGGCCGGACAGACTCGGTGCCGGCGCGCTGTTGACGGCAATACCACTGGCCAGGCTGGGCAGCTGGATGTCCAGCGCCGGCAGGCTGGCATTCGGCGTGGCCGTTTGCGGCGTCGGCGGCGTGGGCGGCTGCGGCGTTTGCGGCTGCGGCGGCTGCGGTGCCTGCTGACGGGTACGGCTGGCCGTCTCGCTGGCGTTGCCATCCATGCGCACGAAGTTGGCCACGCTGACCGGGTCCTGGCTCACCTTGGCGCTCGGTGGCGCGACCATGTACAGCATCAGGGCGAAGAGCCCCAAGGCCATCAGGCAGGCGCCGAGGAAAGACAGCGGCAGGCGCATCAGTTGACTCCGCTACCGGCAGCCAGGGCGACATCCTGCACGCCGGCCAGACGCGCCTGATCCATCACCTGGACCACCAGGCCGGTACGCGCATCCTGATCGGCCTGCACCACCACCGCGCCTTCCGGCTGATCGACGCGCATGCGCTCGACGTGTGCGCGCACGCTGCGGATGTCCACTGGCTGCTTGTCCATCCAGATCTGCCCGTCGGCGGTGACGGCGATGAGGATGTTGCCCTTGTCCTGCGGGCTGGCGGTTTCCGCCTGCGGGCGCTGCACCTCGACCCCGGACTCACGAATGAAGGAGCTGGTGACGATGAAGAAGATCAGCATGATGAAGACCACGTCGAGCATCGGCGTGAGGTCGATACCGGTGTCTTCGTCCTGCTGGTGGTGACGACGCATTCTCATGTTGGGCGATCTCAGTCGTGACGCAGCTGGTCGGCCAGCCGCTCGATGGCCTGGCTGGCTTCGCGTTCGAGGCGCGCCAGGCTGAACAATCCAGGAATGGCCAGAACCATGCCGGCCATGGTCGGCAGGGTCGCCTGCCACACGCCTGCGGCCATGCCGCGTGGGTTACCGGCGCCGTTGAGGGCGAGCACATCGAACACGGCGATCATGCCCAGCACGGTGCCGAGCAGGCCCAGCAGCGGATACAGCGCCACCAGGGTCTTGCCCAGGCGCAGCGGCGCCGCCAGTTGCTGACGCGCCTGCGCCAGCCAGGCCAGGCGCACGGCGCGCTGCCAGTTGCCGTTGTCATCGGCCAGCACCTGCTGCCAGGCCTCGCGGCGCTCCTGCACCCAGCCCGGGAAGATTCTGCGCATGTACCAGAAACGCTCGAACACCAGGGTCCAGAACACCACGCAGAGCACCGCCAGTGCCCACATCACCACGCCACCAGCGCCCATGAAGTCGAGCAGTGCATAGGCACTGTCGACTGCACGCAGCCAGAAGGCGAACAGATCAGTCACGGCGCGGCGCTCCCGACAGGTGCAGGGCAATCAAGCCGGCGCTCTGCTGTTCCAGAATCTGGATCAGGCCCTTGCTGCGGCTGGCCAGCAGGCTGTGCAGGAACAACAGCGGGATGGCCACCACGAGACCGAGCACGGTGGTCACCAGCGCCTGGGAGATACCGTCGGCCATCAGGCGCGAGTCGCCGCCGCCACTCTGGGTGATGGCCTGGAAGGTCACGATCATGCCGGTCACGGTGCCCAGCAGGCCGAGCAGCGGTGCAACGGCGGCGAGCAACTTGAGCAGGCCCTGGCCTTTCTCCAGCGGCGGCGTTTCCTGCAGGATCGCTTCGTCGAGCTTCAGCTCCAGTGTCTCCAGGTCCGCCAGTTGCGGCTTGGCGCCCAGCACGCCGATCACGCGACCCAGCGGGTTGTCATGGCGTGGTGCGCTGAGGTCATGCATCTGCGCCTTGACGCCACTGCCAACGCGGCCCAGATAGACCATGCGCCAGACAGCCAGAAGCAGGCCGAAAGCACCGAGCACGACGATCACCCAGCCGACCAGACCGCCCTGCTGCAGGCGATCCCACAGGGTCGGCTGTTGTTGCAGTTGCGCCAGCAGACTGCCACGGCTCGGGTCGATGGGCAGCGTGGCGAGTGCGTCGGTGCTGCTCAGGTAGTCCTCGACCTGGCCCAGACCAGAGGGCTGACGCGGCGGCGCCACCAGTTGCCCGGCATCGGCGTCGTAGCGCAGGAAGGCATCTTCGCCATATACGGCGAATGCGCCGACACGCAGCACCTGCTGCTCCTGACGCGAACCATCGGCATTCACCACCGGCAACTGCAGGCGTTCGATACGGCCGCTGGCGGCCAGGTCTTCGAGCAGCAGCATCCAGTAGCCGTCAAGGTCTTCGGCGGACGGCAGCGAGCGGCTTTCAGCCAATGCCTTGAGGCGCTTCAGACGCTCCGGATACTGGGCATTGAGCAGGCTGTCCTGCCATTGCCCGGCGACATCACCGGCACTCTGGCGCACCACACCGAACAGTTCACCGAGGTGACCGATACGCTGTGCCAGCAGCTTTTCCTGCTCGGCCAGCTCGGCCTCCTGACGGTCGAACTCGGCCTTCAGGCGCTCGCTTTCGGCTTTCTGGGTATTCAGCGCAGAGCGAGCAGCGGCCAGCAGTTGCGCCTGCTCACTGCGCTTGGCTAGAAACGCCTGCTCGCGCTCCTGCATGGCGCTGACTTCGGCAGCGCGCTCGCTGCGGATGCGCTGCAGCAGTTGATCGGGGCTGAGGGTTTCGGCCACGGCGGCCAGTGCCGGCAACAGGCTGAGCGCCAGTACGGCTACAACACGACGACTCATTGTGCGGCCTCCTCGGCCAGGGTCTTGATCGGCAGGGACAGCACGGCGGGCGCCTGCTGCTGACGGGCAATGGCGATGGCCTGGGTCAGCGGACGACGCGCGCTGCCATCGAGCACTTCCCAGGCCTTGGACTGCGGGTTCCACCAGCCACTCTCGTGGGCATCGAGGGTCTGGTAATAGAGCATGCTGCGGCCCAGGCGCAGGAACTCGACGCTACGCGAGCCGCCATCGGCCTGGTTCAGCTCGCCACGCCAGGCTTCCAGGGTGCGACCGTAGTCGCTCTCGATCTGGTAGGCCTCGAGGATGCGGCGGTACTTGTCGGCCAGGCTGACATCGGCGCGCGGCAGCAGATCCTGCAACTGAGCCAGACGATCCTCGCGTTCTTCGGGCAGGAACGGCAGATCGGCGGCAATGAATTCACCCAGCACCTCGACCATCTTGACCATCTGCGGGCTCACCGCTTCCTGGGTACGTTCGATGCCATCGAGCTGCTTCTGGTAGCTGGCCAGCTCCTGACGCTGGGCTTCGACCAGGTCACGAAGCTGACTGTTATAACCTTTCAAAGCCTCAGCCTGCTGCAGGGCATTTCGGTACTCATTGAGCATCTCGCGGCTGGCGTCATCCAGTTGCTCGACACGACCCTGAGAGGCTTGCGCCTCGGCGGCCAGGCGCTGGCTTTCGTCGAGCGCAGCATCCAGCGGCGCGGCAAGCAGCGAGCCACTGCTCAGCATCAGTGCCACGGCCAGGGAACGGAGGGGGAAGCGATTCATGCGCAGAGGGTCCTCGACAGACGGGCTTGCTTCAAAAAGAGAAACATTATCATCTACAGACGCATTCGAAGCAATGGACAAAACACCGCAGCAGAGCTCGCCGATCTATTGAGCCAGGTCAAAAAGTGGATTGTTGCTTGGCTTAGCATTGAATCCAGCCAAAGACACAACCGACTCGAATTGGAGCTCGCCATGTACAAATCACTGTTCACTGCCTCACTGCTGGCCCTGGCCATCGCTGCCCCTGTCGCCCAGGCTCACCAGGCCGGCGATATCCTCATCCGTGCCGGCGCCATCACTGTCAATCCGGAGGCCGACTCGTCCACCGTCAAGGTCGATCGTGGCGGCCTGGCCGGCACCGACCTGGGCGGCAAGGCAACCCTGAACAGTGACACCCAGCTGGGCCTGAACTTCGCCTACATGCTCACCGACAATCTGGGCATCGAGTTGCTGGCGGCAACGCCGTTCGAACACGACGTGAAGATCAAGGGCACCGTCCTCGATGCAGCCAATGGCAAGCTGGGCTCGCTCAAGCACCTGCCACCGACCCTGAGCCTGGTGTACTACCCGCTGGACGCCAAGTCGGCCTTCCAGCCTTATCTCGGCGCTGGCATCAACTACACCTGGATCTTCGACGAGCACGTCGGCAGCGCCGCCAGCGCCAACGGCTTCAACAACTTCCGCGCCAAGAACTCCTGGGGTCTCGCCTGGCAGGTAGGCGCCGACTACATGCTGACCGACAGCCTGATGATCAACGCCCAGGTGCGCTATATCGACATCGACACCACCGCTTACGTCGACAACACTGCGCTTGGCGTACGGGCCAAGGTCGACGTGGACGTCGACCCCCTCATCTACATGGTCGGCCTGGGCTACAAGTTCTGATAGCCCGCGCGGAAATGAAGAAGCCGGCAGATGCCGGCTTTTTCTTTTTCCGATGCGCAGCCCGAGCAACCTTTGGTGCACACGGCGCACCCTACGGTGCGTGCTCCGGATAGCACGCCGATAGCCCGACTATGCGTAGGGTGCGCCGCGCGCACCGATGAAGGCGCAATTTTCGCCGCGCACAGCGCATACGGAACGGCCCAGCCACGGGTTCTAACCGTCGCGGCGCCTCAGGTTTCCGGCAGCTTACAGCCCGAGCAGTTGGCGCAATCCTTCACGCAGGGGCGTCTGCTCTGGCATGCGGTAGTGAGCCTGCAAGCGCGCATTGTCAGCACGCGAATGGCGAATATCTCCAGCGCGTGCCGGTAAGTGCGTCACCGGCGGCAAACCGCCGCAAAGCACGCCGATCTCAGCCAGCAATTGATTGAGGCTTACCGCCTGGCTCCACCCCACATTGAGCGGATCACTCACCACCTGCTCGCTGAGCAAGCCCTGCATCAACAGCACGACCAGATCACCGACATAAAAGAAATCGCGAGTCTGCTCACCATCACCGAAGACGCTGATCGGCAGCCCCTGCTGCGCGCGCTGAGTGAAGATACTGATCACCCCGGAGTACGGCGAGGATGGATCCTGGCGCGGCCCGAAGATATTGAAGAAACGAAACACCGCCGGCTCCAGAGCATGCTGACGG
Source organism: Pseudomonas sp. (assembly GCF_048269965.1). Taxonomy (GTDB): domain Bacteria; phylum Pseudomonadota; class Gammaproteobacteria; order Pseudomonadales; family Pseudomonadaceae; genus Aquipseudomonas. The sequence continues at coordinate 132,763 of NZ_JBLWTV010000012.1, forward strand.
CGGTAGAAATCCAGGTAGTGTTCGCCAGCCAGCTTGTCGGACGCGTAAGGCGTCAGCGGCGCCTTGGCGGTGGCTTCATCGATGGCCACGCCCTCGCCGTTGTTGCCATAGATAGCCGCGCTGGAGGCATAGACCACGCGTCGCACGCCATGCTGACGCATGGCCTCGCAGACATTCAGGGTGCCGATGAAATTGCTCTGGTGAGTGGACACCGGATCATCCACCGAGGCCTGCACCGACGCCACCGCAGCCAGATGCGCCACACCTGCGCAACCAGCGACCGCCTGCGCGACCACCTCGGCATCGGCGACGTCGCCTTCGATGAAGCGCAAACGCGGGTTGTCCAGCGGCAAGTTGCTGCGCTTGCCCATGGACAGATTGTCCAGCACGCGCACTCCGTGCCCAGCGGCCAGCAAGGCGTCGACCAGGTTTGAACCGATAAAGCCCGCACCACCCGTTACGAGAAATTCAGCCATGGCGATAGTAACGATCCAGTAAGCTCGGCAGAGCAGAGCGCCAGGCGCGCGGCTTGATGCCGAAGGTGTGAAGAATCTTCTTGCAGGCCAGCACGGCGTGCTGCGGCTCATCAGTTGCATCCGGGCGAGCGGCGTGCGCTTGCGGCGCGACATCCTCGACCAGATTGCTGCGATAGTGACGCGCTTCGCTCAGTACCGCCTGCCCCAGGCTCAGCGAGGTACTCGCTTCATGGCCGCCGTAATGATAGGTGCCCCACAGGGGCGACTCGCAATCGAGCTGCTTGAGCACCGCCAGGATCACCCGCGCGGCATCGTCCACCGGTGTCGGATTGCCGCGCCGGTCATCGGCGAGGTAAAGAGCCTCGTCGCGCTCGGCACGCAGCAGAAAGCGCCCCAGCAAGCCTTCACGGCTGTCATCGAGCAGCCAGCCAAAGCGCAGCAGCACATGACGCGGACAGATCGCTCGCACGCTCTGCTCCAGACGCCATAGCGCCTGGCCACGCAGGCCGAGGGGGATCGGCTCTTCCTTTTCACTGTAAGCGGTGACCCGCGAACCATCGAAGACCCGATAGCTGGACGGCTGCAGCAACACGATGGAATGGTGCTGGCACAGCTCGGCCAGACGTTCCACCGCGCGCTCCTGCGTATGCAGGCGCGACTCGACCACCGACTCGGCCTGGAACCAGTCGAAGTAGTAGGCCAGGTTGATCAGTGCATCCGGGCGGGTCTCGTCGAGCAGCTCGGTCAGACTGGCGGCGTCCCAGCCGTCTTCCGGCGGGCGTGGCGCGAGGAAGCCGATGTCTTCCTCGGCGCCAAGACGGATCAGCGCTTGCCCCAGGGCGCTACCGCCGCCCAGCAGCATCAGGCGCATTCGCATAGGCTAGAGCCCGCTCGGATCAGAACGGGATATCGTCATCGAAGCTGTCGTAGTCCGGCGCTGGCTGGGCCTGCTGCGGAGCAGGACGCTCCTGGCGCGGGGCCTGCTGCGGCTCGCGCTGCGGGGCCGGACGCGATTGACGCGGAGCGCCGCCTTCATCACCGCTCGGACGACCGCCCAGCAGCTGCATGGTGCCCTGCATGTCGACGATGATCTCGGTGGTGTAGCGCTTGATGCCGTCCTTTTCCCACTCGCGGGTCTGCAGCTTGCCTTCGATGTACACCTGCGAACCCTTGCGCAGGTACTCGCCGGCGATCTCGGCGACCTTGCCGAACAGGGCGACGCGGTGCCACTCGGTCTTCTCGACCTTCTGCCCGGTCTGCTTGTCGGTCCACTGCTCGCTGGTGGCCAGGCTCAGGTTGGTGACCGCGTTGCCGCTGGGCAGGTAGCGCGTTTCCGGGTCCTGGCCGCAGGTACCGACCAGAATGACTTTGTTAACCCCACGGGCCATAACGTTCTCCTAGACTCGGCACGCCGCTGGCGCCGATACGATCAGGCTCTCCAGCGTCGCGCGATCCACTTGTTGGGTATCGACTTTGATATAGATGGCCGCTTCGTCGACCACCACCACGGCGTCCGCCACTCCCGGCGTCGCCTTGAGGCGTTCGACCAGTTCGACATCGGCCAGTGCCGCGGCATCGAGCGGCAGGCGCAAACTGGTCACGTACGGCGGTTCGCGCATAGTAACAGCAATAGCCAGCCAAATTGCACAGAGTGCGGCGCAGCCGATGAACACACCGCCCAGACCAACGTGCTGGTACAGCCAGCCGCCGAGAATGCCGCCCAGCGCGGCACCGAGGAACTGGCTGGTGGAGTACACCCCCATCGCCGTGCCCTTGCCGCCTGCCGGCGCCACCTTGCTGACCAGCGACGGCAGGGAGGCCTCGAGCAGGTTGAAGGCGGTGAAGAACACCACGATGCCCAGCACCAGCGCCCGCAGGCTATTGCCGAAGAAGGCGAAGTAAAGCTCGCAGGCCAGCAATACGCTGACGGCGCCGAGCAGCACGCGTTTCATCCGGCGCTTTTTCTCGCCATAGATGATGAACGGCACCATGCCGAAGAAGCCGATCAACAGTGCGGTGAGGTACACCCACCAGTGCTCTTCCTTGACCAACCCACCCTGCTCCACCAGCGCCAGCGGCAAGGCCACGAAGCTGGCCATGAGCACCGCATGCAGGGCCAGGATGGCGAAGTCCAGACGCAGCAGGTCGGCGTGCCTGAGGGTCGGCCACAGCGCCTGCGCCGCCACGCCCGATTCGCGATGCTGCAGCGGGCCGGCGTCTTTCGGCACGATGCCGGCGACGATCAGAATGCCGAGCAACGCCATCGCCGCCGTCGCCCAGAACAGACCGGACAGGCCGAAGGCGCGAGTCAGCAGTGGGCCAACCACCATGGCCACGGCGAACGACAGGCCAATGCTCATACCGATCATGGCCATGGCCTTGGTCCGGTGCTGCTCGCGGGTCAGATCCGACAACAGCGCCATCACCGCCGCAGAAATCGCACCGGTGCCCTGCAGCACACGCCCGGCGATGACGCCCCAGATCGAATCGGCATTGGCCGCCAGCACGCTGCCTGCAGCAAAAATCAGCAAGCCTGCGTAGATCACCGGGCGCCGGCCGATGCGGTCACTGAGCATGCCGAAGGGAATCTGCAGCACGGCCTGGGTCAGGCCATAGGCACCGATGGCCAGGCCGATCAGCGCAGGCGTGCTGCCCGCCAGATCCATGCCGTAGGTGGCCAGCACCGGCAGCACCATGAACATACCCAACATACGAAACGCGAACACCATAGCCAGGCCGCCGGCCGCGCGGGTCTCGCTATTACTCATGCGCTCGCTGTGCGGATCGTGCATCGAATAAACCCTGAAGAAATCAGCCGGCGATTCTAGCAGCCGTCATCGTTTCGGCACAGGCGCACACTTTGCCGCAGGGTAGCGCCTGGCCCTATACTCGACCGTTTTCCGCCCGCCCAGCGAGGCCCGTTGTAAGTGGACAAGATTCTGATCCGTGGGGCTCGTACCCACAACCTCAAGAACATCGACCTGACCCTGCCGCGCGACAAGCTGATCGTGATCACCGGCCTGTCCGGCTCCGGCAAGTCCTCCCTGGCTTTCGATACCCTGTACGCGGAAGGCCAGCGCCGTTACGTCGAGTCGCTGTCGGCTTACGCCCGGCAGTTCCTGTCGATGATGGAAAAGCCTGATGTCGACACCATCGAAGGCCTGTCACCGGCGATTTCCATCGAACAGAAATCCACCTCGCACAACCCGCGCTCGACCGTCGGCACCATCACCGAGATCTACGACTACCTGCGCCTGCTCTATGCCCGCGCCGGCATTCCGCGCTGCCCGGATCACGATGTGCCACTCGAAGCGCAGACCGTCAGCCAGATGGTCGACCAGGTGCTGGCCCTGCCGGAAGGCCGCAAACTGATGCTGCTGGCGCCGGTGATCCGCGAGCGCAAGGGCGAACACCTGTCGGTATTCGAGGAGCTGCGCGCGCAGGGCTTCGTCCGCGCACGGGTCAATGGCAAGCTGCATGAACTGGATGAGCTGCCCAAGCTGGACAAGCAGAAGAAGCACTCCATCGACGTGGTGGTGGACCGCTTCAAGGTCCGTGAAGACCTGCAGCAGCGCCTGGCCGAGTCCTTCGAGACGGCGCTCGGCCTGGCCGACGGCATCGCCCTGATCGCCCCCATGGATGATGAGCCGGGCGAAGAGATCATCTTCTCCGCGCGCTTCGCCTGCCCGCATTGCGGCCACTCGATCAGTGAGCTGGAACCCAAGCTGTTCTCCTTCAACAACCCGGCCGGCGCCTGCCCGACCTGCGACGGCCTGGGCGTGAAGCAGTTCTTCGACGTCAAGCGCCTGGTCAATGGCGAACTGACCCTGGCCGAAGGCGCCATACGCGGCTGGGACAGACGCAACGTCTACTACTTCCAGATGCTCGGCTCGCTGGCCGCACACTATGGTTTCAGCCTCGAAGAACCCTTCGACGAACTGGCCGCCGAACACCAGAAAGTCATTCTGTTCGGCAGCGGTTCGCAGAGCGTCGATTTCAAGTACCTCAACGATCGCGGCGATATCGTCAAACGTTCGCACCCCTTCGAGGGCATCATCCCCAACCTCGAACGGCGCTACCGCGAGACCGAGTCGGCCAGCGTGCGCGAGGAGCTGGCCAAGTTCCTCAGCACCCAGCCCTGCCCCGATTGCCGTGGCACGCGCCTGCGCCGCGAGGCGCGACATGTCTGGGTCGGCGAGAAGACCCTGCCGGCAGTGACCGGCCTGCCGGTGGGCGACGCCTGCGATTACGTCGCCAACCTGCACCTGACCGGCCGCCGTGGCGAGATCGCCGAGAAGATCCTCAAGGAAATCCGCGAGCGCCTGCAGTTTCTGGTCAACGTCGGCCTCGACTACCTGACCCTGGACCGCAGCGCCGACACCCTGTCCGGCGGCGAAGCGCAGCGTATCCGCCTGGCCAGCCAGATCGGAGCCGGCCTGGTGGGCGTGATGTATATCCTCGACGAGCCGTCCATCGGCCTGCATCAGCGCGACAACGAGCGCCTGCTGGGCACCCTCAACCACCTGCGCAACCTGGGCAATACGGTGATCGTGGTCGAACACGACGAAGACGCCATCCGCATGGCCGATTACGTGGTCGATATCGGCCCGGGCGCTGGCGTGCATGGCGGACGCATCGTCGCCGAAGGCACGCCGGACGAGGTGATGAATCACCCCGACTCACTGACCGGCAAATACCTGTCCGGGCGCGAGAAGATCCGCTATCCGGCGCAGCGCACCCCGCGCGACAAGAAGAAACTGCTCAAGCTCAAGGGCGCCCGGGGCAACAACCTGCGCAATGTCGATCTGGAGATTCCGGTAGGTCTGCTTACCTGCGTCACCGGCGTGTCCGGCTCGGGCAAGTCGACGCTGATCAACAACACCCTGTTCCCGCTGACCGCCACTGCACTGAACGGTGCGACCACCCTGGAAGCGGCGCCGCACGACTCCTTCGACGGCCTGCAGCACCTGGACAAGGTGGTCGACATCGACCAGAGCCCGATCGGCCGCACGCCGCGTTCCAACCCCGCCACCTATACCGGCCTGTTCACACCGATTCGCGAGCTGTTCGCTGGCGTGCCGGAATCACGCTCGCGCGGCTACGGGCCGGGGCGCTTTTCCTTCAACGTCAAGGGCGGGCGCTGCGAGGCGTGCCAGGGCGACGGCGTGATCAAGGTGGAGATGCACTTCCTGCCGGACATCTACGTGCCGTGCGACGTGTGCAAGGGCAAGCGCTATAACCGCGAAACCCTGGAAGTGAAGTACAAGGGCAAGAGCATCACCGAAGTGCTGGACATGACCATCGAGGAGGCCCGCCCCTTCTTCGACGCCGTGCCGGCCATCGCCCGCAAGCTGCAGACGCTGATGGACGTCGGCCTGTCCTACATCAAGCTGGGCCAGAGCGCGACCACCCTGTCCGGCGGCGAGGCGCAGCGGGTCAAGCTGAGTCGCGAGCTGAGCAAGCGCGATACCGGCAAGACCCTGTACATCCTCGACGAACCGACCACCGGCCTGCACTTCGCGGACATCCAGCAACTGCTGGATGTGCTGCACCGTCTGCGCGACCACGGCAACACCGTGGTGGTGATCGAACACAACCTGGACGTGATCAAGACCGCCGACTGGTTGGTGGATCTTGGCCCTGAGGGCGGTTCCAAGGGCGGCATGATCATAGCCACCGGCACACCGGAAGAGGTGGCCGACAACCCGGCATCGCATACCGGGCACTTCCTCAAGCCATTGCTGGAACGCGACCGCGCCTGACGGCGGGCGCCTAGAAGCGGTTACACGGAGCGGTCTCCAGCAGCGCCTGCTCGAATCGCTCCAGAAACACAGCCTCGGCATGGGTACGTTTCTGGTCGCGATTCCACAGCAGGTACACATTCACATCGATCACCCCTTCGGCTGGCGGCAGACGCCACACCTCGCCAGCCTGCACGTCCTTGGCGACGATATGTTCCGGCAGGCAGCCGATGCCGTAGCCAGCGGCGACCAGACGGCGAATCTCGTCGAGGCTCGATGACGAAGCCACGATACGCCCAGTGAAGCCCTGCTGATCCCGGAAGACGGTCAGCGGCGACAGATTGCCGCCAATCTGGTCGCTGGTGAAACTGACGAAGTTCTCGCTCTTGAGGTCGGCCAGCTTCAAGTTGTTGCGCCCGAATAGCGCGTGGCGCTTGCCGCAGAAGAACGCATAGCGCTGCTTGAGCATCACCCGCTGCTCCAGGCGTGGCTGCGGCGTGCGGCACAGGCTCAACCCGAACGAGGCGGTTTTCTGCAGCAGCGCGCTGACCACGTCGGAGCTGCGCAGCACGTCGAACTCGAACTCGACCCGTGGATAGTCGAGGTGGAAGTTGGCCAGAAAGTCGTCATAGAAGCGCGACTCGATGCGACTGATCATCAGGATGCGTATCTTGCCGGCAACGGTCTCTTCCGGCGCGTCGAGCGCAGGCCCAAGGCGCGACACGGTGCCGTACAGTTCGGCGGCGATCTGCATGACTTCCTCACCTGCCTTGGACAGCGCGATACGCGGCCCGCTGCGTATCACCAGAGTGCTTTCCAGTTGCTCCTCGAGCCGCTTGAGTGCCTGACTGACAGCCGGCTGGCTGAGGTGCAGACGCGCAGCGGCACGGCTGATGCTGCCTTCCTGGCCGATCACCAGAAAGGTGCGCAAGAGGTTCCAGTCAAGCCGGTCGTTGAGAAAGCGGCGGGCTTCCGCTTGGCGATACCCTCCATTCATAGGCCTTCAATCATCCACGATACTTATACTTGAGTATTGAAATTAGAAGCTTTGCTTAGCATAGGGGCATGGGCATGATTCGGCAATGCACCGCCAGAGTGCGACCAATCCCCACAGGGATGTGCTGTTTCTCCTGCCTATAAAAAAGAATCCGGGAGCCCGCGATGACCACCCCTACCACTACGCCGCGTCGTGCTGCAGCAGCCGCCTTCATCGGTACCACCATCGAGTTCTACGACTTCTACATCTACGCCTTCGCCGCCGCGCTGGTGCTCGGGCAGCTATTCTTCCCCAGCGAAAACGCGGTGCTCAGCACCATGGCGGCGTTCGCCACCTTCGCTGTTGGCTTCATCGCCCGCCCCTTTGCTGGAGTAGTGTTCGGCCACCTGGGTGATCGCTTGGGCCGCAAGAAAATGCTGCTGTTCACCATGCTGCTGATGGGCGTCGCCACTACCTGCATCGGCCTGCTGCCGACCTATGCCCAAGCCGGCATCTGGGGGCCGATCGGTCTGGTGGTGCTGCGCTTTCTGCAGGGCATTTCGGTGGGCGGCGAATGGGGCGGAGCGGTGCTGATGGCCAGTGAGCACGCCCCCAAAGGCCGCAAGGTGTTCTTCGCCTCATTCGCCCAGCTGGGCAGCCCGGCGGGCCTGCTGTTGGCGCTGATCGCCTTTCGCGCCATCAGCGAGATGGATGAGGACGCGCTGATGAGCTGGGGCTGGCGCGTGCCCTTCCTGCTCAGCAGCGTGCTGATGCTGGTGGGCCTGGCAATCCGCTTCGGTGTTCCCGAGTCGCCAGAGTTCGCCCAGCTCGAGGAGCAGAAGCAGACCGCCAAGAGCCCGGTGCAAGACGTGCTGCGCCATAACTGGCGGCAGATCCTGTTCGCCGCAGCGGCAGTGACCATAGGTTCAGGCGGTTTCTTCTTCACCAACACCTTCATGATCACCTACGTGACCCAGTACCAGGGCATAGCCAAGTCGACCATTCTCGACTGCCTATTTCTGGTGACCATCCTGCAGTTCCTCTCTCAGCCGTGCTCGGCGCTGCTGGCCGAACGCTTCGGTGAAGGGCGCTTCCTGAAGTGGGTGGCCGCGCTGTGCATGCTGGTGCCGTACCCGATGTTCCTGCTCGTGCAGACCGGCGACCTGATCTACATGACCGCCGGCATCGCCCTGGCCGTGTTGCTGCTGGCGGCGCTGTATTCGGCGATTGCCGGTTACATGGCCGAGGCCTTTTGCGTCCAGGTGCGCTACTCGGGCATTTCCATCGCCTACCAACTGGGTAGCGGCCTGACGGGCGGTCTGACACCGCTGATCGGCACTTATCTGGCCGGTCAGTTCGCCGGGCAGTGGTGGCCACTGGCACTGTTCTTCAGTGTGCTGGCCCTGATGTCGCTGGTCGGCGTGATCGGTCTGTCGCGCCTGCGCGCCATGGAGCGCCACCACCTCGACCTGTCGACCCCGGAGGTCGTTACCCCATGAGCAAACCCGAGATCATCAGTGACATCGAATGGCAGGCGCGCTGCGAGCTGGCCGCCCTGTACCGGCTGGTCGCCTACTACCGCATGACCGACCTGATCGACACCCATATCACCCTGCGCGTGCCGGGTCCCGAGCATCACGTCCTGATCAACCGCTACGGCGTGGCGTTCGAGAAAATGCGTGCCAGCGATCTGGTGCTGATCGACCTGCTGGGTAATGTCGTGGACCGACTGGGCGGCGAGCGGCGGGTAAACACCGCCGGTTTCGTCATCCACTCGGCGATCCACGAAGCGCGCCCGGACATGCGCTGCATCGTGCACACCCACACCGCTGCCGGCATGGCGGTGGCGGCGCAACGCGACGGTCTGCTGCCGCTGACCCAGCACGCCCTGAAGTTCTACGGCAAGTTGGCGTACCACACCTATGAAGGCATCGCGCTGTCACTCGAAGAGCGTGTGCGCTTGGTGGCTGACCTGAGCGACCACAAGGCGATGATCTTGCGCAATCACGGTCTGCTGGTCGGCGGGCAGAGCGTGGCGCATGCCTTTCACGAGATCTATTTCCTCGAACGTGCCTGCCAGGCGCAGATCCAGGCGATGACTGCGGGCGTGGCGCTGAACATCCCCAGCGAAGCGGTGTGCCGGCATACCGCCGAGCAGTTCGCCCGCGATGGCATCGAGAGCATCATAGGACTGGCCTGGCAAGCCGCTGTGAGCCTGATCGAGGAGCAGCGCCGTGACTGGTGCAGCTGAGTCCATGGCCAGTATCGTCGTGCTCTGTCGTGAGCGCAGGCTCGAAGACTGGCTCGTTGACCTGTTCACACACCACGCGCCCGAATTGAAGGTGCTGCGTCCTGATGATCCGGGTGCCGAGCTGGCCGAAGGCGCGGCCTGCTGGTATCCCACCGATGGTAGCCTGGGCCGCCTGCCGGCCTTGCGGTTGATCCACTCGATCGGCTCGGGTGTCGACCACCTGGAGCACGACCGCTCCCAGCCTGCGGGGCTGCCCATATGCCGGGTGGTCGACCCAGATCACTCCCTGGGCATGGCCGAATACGTGCACTGGGGCGTGCTGCATTTCCACCGAGGTTTCGATCAGGTCTTCAATGGCCGCGCCAGTCAGCAGTGGCAGCGACCACTACAGCGCGCCGCACGGGACTTCCGTATCGGCGTCATGGGTCTGGGCGCCATCGGTACACCGGTGGCCAGCCGACTGGCCCGGTCCGGTTATGCGGTGCGCGGCTGGGCGAGGACAGCACGCGAACTCGACGGCATCGCCACCTTTGCCGGTAACGAGAGGCTGAGCAGTTTTCTCAACGACCTCGATCTGTTGGTCAACTTGCTGCCGCTGACCACCGCCACACGCGGCCTGCTCACACGCAGCCTGTTCGAGCAAATGGCCCCTGGCGCCGCGCTGATCAATTGCGCTCGTGGCGAGCACTTGGTCGAAGCCGACCTGCTCGATGCCTTGGCCAGCGGCCAACTGCGCGGCGCTCTGCTCGACGTGTTCGCCAAGGAGCCGCTGCCGGACGACTCACCACTCTGGCAGGCTCCCGGCGTCTGGGTCACGCCACACATAGCATCGGCTGCATCCGATACCTGCATCGCCCGACAGATAGCCGACAACCTGCAGCGCCTGCAAGCCGGCCTCCCCCTCAACAACCTGATCGACCCCGAGCTGAGTTACTGAATCGCAGATGGGCGTCGCCGCTGCGCGCCCGTCAAACCACGACCTTGGATAATCGCCATGAAGACTTTCTTCCACCCACAGCAACGCCTGCACCATCCTCGCAGCTACCTGTCGCGCGGGCAGATGCGCGAGCCCCAGGAAATCCCGGCTCGCATCGATCCCCTGCTGGCCATGACGCGCCAGCTTGGTTTCACGGTCATCGAACCTTCGGATCACGGCCTCGCGCCGCTACGCGCCGTGCACAGCGACGCCTATCTGGACTACCTGCAGAGCGCCTACGCCCAGTGGCACGAGGTCGATGAGGACTGGGGTGACGAGGTGATGTCGAACATCTTCATCCGCGAGAACAATCCGTTGCGCGGCATACTCGGCAGGACCGCACGCTACCTGGCCGATGGCAGCTGCCCAATCGGTGAACATACCTGGACAGCCGCCTACTGGTCGGCCCAGGCCGCCGTTGCTGCGGCCCTGGCGGTTCGCGATGGCGAGCCCCAAGCCTATGCGCTATGCCGCCCACCGGGCCACCACGCGCGGGCCGAGGCAGCTGGGGGGTTCTGCTTTCTCAACAACGCAGCCATCGCGGCTCAGGTGCTACGTGAGAATTTCGGGCGGGTCAGCATCCTTGACACCGACATGCACCATGGCCAGGGCATCCAGGAAATCTTCTACGAACGCGACGACGTCCAGTACGTTTCCATCCACGGCGACCCGACCAACTTCTATCCGGTGGTGGCCGGCTTCGATGACGAGCTGGGAGCAGGCCAGGGAACAGGCTTCAACCTCAACCTGCCGATGCCTCATGGCGCCTCAGAGGAAGACTTCTTCACCTGCATGAACCTGGCCGAGCAGGCGATCAACACCTTTGCCCCGCAGGTACTGGTGTTATCGCTGGGCTTCGACATCTACGAGCATGACCCGCAGTCCAAAGTCTCGGTCAGCCACTCGGGTTTCGAAGCACTTGGTCAACGTATCCGCGCGCTCGGCATGCCCTGCGTGATCGTACAGGAGGGCGGTTACGACCTGGCCACGCTCAACGAAAATGCATCAAGGTTCTTCAAGGGGCTGCTGGGCACCTGACCCGAAACGAGCACATCGAGAAACCGCAGTAGTGCCCATCCGCAAATCACGGGCGCGCCCCAAGTGCAGCAAGCGGTGGTGAGCAGGCGAACCTGTCGCCAGATCCACCGCAGCGGCTCACATCTGGCTCTGCAGGTACTTCTCCAGCCCCAGTTTGTCGATCAGCTGCAGCTGAATCTCCAGCCAGTAGGCGTGGTCTTCCTCGGTGTCCTTGAGCTGGACCAGGAGGATGTCGCGGGTCTGATAATCCTGGTGTTTCTCGCACAGCTCGATGCCCTTGCTCAGGGCAGCGCGCACTTCGTATTCCAGGGCCAGATCCAGCTTCAGCGCTTCGGGCACGGTCTGCCCGTACTTGAAGGGGTTGGGTGCCATGTCCGGCACACCCTCGAGGAAGATGATGCGCTTGAGCAAGGCATCGGCGTGCTGGGTTTCCTCTTCCATCTCGTGGTTGATGCGCTCGTAGAGCTTGCTGAAGCCCCAGTCCTCATACAGCCGCGAATGGATGAAGTACTGGTCGCGCGCGGCCAACTCGCCCTTGAGCAGGTGTTTGAGATAATCGATGACTTCGCTATGGCCTTTCATGCCGGCAATCCTTGTTGCATTCGTGAGCAGGGGGCAATGCTCCGCCTGACGCCCGGCTCGGTCAAGCAAAAGCACAACGCCTCCACGAGGGAGGCGTTGCGGTTCACTGACGCACCGTCGGTGCGCCACTCAGGCTCAGGCCAGATCGAAACGATCCAGGTTCATCACCTTGGTCCAGGCGGCGACGAAGTCCTTGACCAGCTTCTCCTTGCCGTCGGCACTGGCATAGACCTCGGCGTAGGCGCGCAGTACCGAGTTGGAACCGAACACCAGGTCGTTGCGGGTGGCGGTGTATTTCACCTGCCCATCCTTGCGTGTACGCCCTTCGAATACTTCGTTGCTGTCATCGGCGGCCTTCCATACGGTGCCCATATCCAGCAGGTTGACGAAGAAATCGTTGGACAGCACGCCGACCTTGTCGGTGAACACGCCATGCTGGCTGCCGTCGTGGTTGGCGCCCAGCACACGCAGGCCGCCGACCAGTGCAGTCATCTCCGGCGCGGTCAGTGTCAACAGCTGCGCCTTGTCGATCAGCATCGTCTCGGTGGGCACGCCCAGGTTGCCTTTGCTGTAGTTGCGGAAACCATCGGCAGCAGACTCCAGTACATCGAATGAGTCGACATCGGTCTGATCCTGACGCGCATCGACACGGCCCGGCGCGAAAGGCACGTCTACCGTTACACCGGCAGCCTTGGCGGCCAGTTCGACACCGACACTACCGGCCAGCACGATCACGTCAGCCAGGGAGGCCTTGCCGGATGCCTGCTGGATTTCCAGCAGTTTCGGCAGCACCTTGATCGCCCGCTGGTTGGCGGCCCAATCCTTCTGCGGTGCCAGCGCCAGGCGCGCACCGTTGGCACCACCGCGCTTGTCGCCACCGCGGAAGGTCGATGCCGAAGCCCAGGCCACGGACACCAGATCACCCACCGACAGCCCGGAAGCGGCGATCTTCGCTTTCAGATCGGCAATATCGGCAGCGCTCGGGTTGTGGGTGGCAGCAGGCAGCGGGTCTTGCCAGATCAGGTCCTCTTTCGGCACTTCCGGGCCCAGGTAACGGGCTTTCGGCCCCATGTCGCGGTGGGTCAGCTTGTACCAGGCACGCGCGAAGGCATCGGCAAAGGCCTGCGGATCTTCATAGAAGTGCTTGGAGATCTTGCCGAACTCCGGATCGAAGCGCAGGGTCAGGTCGGTGGTGAGCATGGTCGGCTTGTGGAATTTGCCCGGCACATGCGCATCCGGGATGATCTCAGGCGCATCCTTGGCCACCCACTGCTTGGCCCCAGCTGGCGACTTGGTCAGCTCCCATTCGAACTTGAACAGGTTCTCGAAGAAATTGTTGCTCCACAGTGCCGGCGTCTTCGTCCAGGTCACTTCCAGGCCACTGGAAACCGTGTCCTTGCCGAAGCCACTGCCGAAATTGCTGGTCCAACCCAGGCCTTGGGCTTCGATAGGTCCGGCCTCGGGCTCAGGTCCCTTGTGCGACTCCGGCGCCGCCCCGTGTGCCTTGCCAAAGGTGTGGCCGCCAGCGATCAAGGCGACGATTTCTTCGTCGTCCATCGCCATGCGATAGAAGGTGGCACGAATGTCCTTGGCTGCGGCCAGGTAGTCGCCGCTGGCATTGGGGCCCTCCGGGTTCACGTAGATCAGCCCCATGTGGGTGGCGCCAAAGGGTGCGGTCAGCTCGCGTTCGTCATTGACGCGCTTGGGATCGACACCCAGCCAGGCGACTTCGGCGCCCCAGTTGACGTCCTGATCCGGCTCCCAGACGTCTTCGCGACCGGCACCGAAGCCGAAGGTGCGGAAACCCATGGATTCCAGTGCGACGTTACCGGCGAGGATGTACAGGTCGGCCCAGGAAATGGACTGGCCATACTTCTGCTTGATCGGCCACAGCAGGCGACGCGACTTGTCGATGTTGACGTTGTCCGGCCAGGAGTTGAGCGGCGCGAAACGCTGCTGGCCACGGCCGCCACCGCCACGGCCATCGGTGGTGCGATAGGTACCGGCAGAGTGCCAGGCCATGCGGATGAACTGCGGCCCGTAGTGACCGAAGTCGGCGGGCCACCAGTCCTGGCTATCGGTCATCAGCCTGACCAGATCGGCCTTGAGCGCCTTGTAATCGAGCTTCTTGAAGGCTTCGGCGTAGTTGAATGTTTCACCCAGTGGATTGGATCGGTCGGAGTGCTGATTGAGCAAATCCACACGCAGCTGATTCGGCCACCAATCTTTGTTGGTCGTGCCTCCACCAGCGACGTGGTTGAACGGACATTTACCTTGGTTCGACATGGTTCTCTCCTTCTCCTCATCGGGTCGGTCCCAGCGAGTGCGACCAACAATGGGACAAGCCTAGACCCGCTTTGCCAAGCGAACCAATTCATGAAGCGTAACGGCGCGATAGTTATTTTCTTTCGAGCACGCCATGAAAAAACGGGCCAACAGGGCCCGTTTTTCCGAGGATGGGCAAGGAGATTCAGGCGACGATAATGAAGCCCACGAAAGCCACTGCGGCGGCCACCAGCGTATACGGCAGCTGAGTGATCGCATGGCTGATCAGGTTGCAGCCCGAGCCCTGTGCCGCCAGCACGGTGGAGTCGCTGTAGAAGCAGGCCTGGCTGCCGAAGGCCGCCGCCGACATCAGTGCGCCGATCACCAGGGGAATGTCCGCACCCAGGGCGTAGGCCAGGGGCATGACGATCGGGATGGTCACGGCGAAGATGCCCCAGGACGAGCCAGTGGCGAACGACAGCACCGCCATGCACAGGAACACCATGGCCGGCAGCATCTGCGGCGTCATGTAAGGTTTGAGCGTCTCGACCACGTACTGCGGCAGCATCAGTTGATCGCAGACATCCTTGAAGACGAAAGCCGCCACGCAGATGCCGATGGCCGGCAGCATCGTCTTGAAGCCGTCGACCATCTGATCGAGCATCTCCGCCAGCGGCATCAAGCGCTGCACCAGATAGAACGGCAGAGTCAGCAACATGGTGGCGATCATGCCCATCCACACGTCGATGTCGAAATACACGGTGAAGCCGACCAGCATGGCCAGCGGCACCAGGAAGTTATGCAGCTTGCCCCCCTCCTTGTCGGCCCCTTCGAACTCCTCCTCCAGTGACTTCATCGAGTAGTTGTGCTCGGGGCTCAGCTCGCCAACGTGCATGGCACCGGCGGAGCCGTGGCGCGCCTGCAACTCGGCCTTGCGCATCGGCCCGATATCCGGGAACAGCCCGGCAGCCACCAGCAGTACCAGCAGCACTGCAGCCCAGGCGTAGAGCATGTAGGGAATGGCCTGGATATAGACATTTATGCCCTGACCACTCTCGGCGATGCCATTGTTCTCCAGCAGGCCGCCAAAGAACACCGCCCAGGTGGACAGCGGGACCAGTACGCAGATCGGTGCAGCGGTGGAGTCCACCACGTAAGCCAGCTTCTCGCGCGAAACACTGAAACGGTCGGTGACGCGTTTCATGGTCTCACCCACCGTCAAGGCATTGAGGTAGTCGTCGACGAAGATCACCACGCCGAGCACGAAGGTCATCAACAGCGAGGAGCGACGCCCCTTGGCCAGCTTCAGTGCGCTGCGACCGAAGGCCAGGGCACCACCGGTACGCACCAGCAGGGCGATCAACGCACCGAAGCTGCCGCACACCAGGATGAGCCAGCCGATGGTTTCGTCCTGCATCACCTTCAGCGAGATTTCCGCGAAGCTACCCAGCGCATCCTGGGGCGAGAGCAGCAACAGACCGCTGCAGGCGCCGACCAGCAAGGCGAGGATGGGGCGACGCAGCCAGATGGCGAGAGTCAGGACAACGACAGGAGGGATGAGACTCAAAGCAGTAGGTTCGGACATGATCAGCAATTGTTCTTGTTGGGGCCGGCACAGCGGCGAAGCGGAGACAGCCGCACCTTACCCGAGCCCCATGACGTACACAATATCAAACAATACGTGCGGAAAAATATTCACACCACTGACTAGCCACCTTCGGCTCGACAAATCACGGGCAACAAAAAACCGGGCGCGAGGCCCGGTTTTTTGTACAACCAGCAACTTACTCGGCAGCTTCTACCGAACCGCCGACCGGACGGTCGACCAGTTCAACGTAAGCCATCGGAGCGTTGTCGCCAGCGCGGAAACCGCACTTGAGAATGCGCAGGTAGCCGCCGTTACGGGTGGCGTAGCGCTTGCCCAGATCGTTGAACAGCTTGCCTACGATGGCTTTCGAACGGGTACGGTCGAAGGCCAGACGACGGTTGGCAACGCTGTCTTCCTTGGCCAGGGTGATCAGCGGCTCGGCAACGCGACGCAGTTCCTTGGCTTTCGGCAGGGTAGTTTTGATCAGCTCGTGCTCGAACAGCGAGACCGCCATGTTCTGGAACATGGCCTTGCGGTGAGCGCTGGTGCGGCTGAGGTGACGGCCACTTTTACGATGACGCATGGTTCAATTCCTTACCAAACTTGTTCGTTCGGTGATGATGACGATCAGGCAGTGGCCTTATCGTCTTTCTTCAGACTTGCCGGCGGCCAGTTGTCGAGGCGCATACCGAGGGACAGACCGCGAGAAGCCAGAACATCCTTGATTTCGGTCAGGGATTTCTTGCCCAGGTTCGGGGTTTTGAGCAGCTCTACTTCGGTGCGCTGAATCAGGTCACCGATGTAGTAGATGTTCTCTGCCTTGAGGCAGTTGGCCGAACGTACGGTCAGTTCCAGATCATCGACAGGACGCAGCAGGATCGGATCGATCTCGTCTTCCTGCTCGACCACCACGGGCTCACTGTCACCTTTGAGGTCGACGAACGCGGCCAGCTGCTGCTGCAGGATGGTCGCGGCACGACGGATAGCCTCTTCAGGGTCCAGGGTACCGTTGGTTTCCAGGTCGATAACCAGTTTGTCCAGGTTGGTACGCTGCTCGACACGGGCGTTTTCCACCACGTAAGCAACCCGACGCACAGGGCTGAACGAAGCATCCAGCTGCAAGCGACCAATGCTGCGGCTTTCATCTTCGTCGCTCTGACGCGCGTCAGCCGGCTCATAGCCGCGACCACGAGCTACGGTGAGCTTCATGTTCAGCGCGCCATTGGAGGCCAGGTTGGCGATTACGTGGTCGCCATTGACGATTTCGACATCGTGATCCAGCTGAATATCGGCAGCGGTAACTACGCCCGGGCCCTTCTTAGCCAGAGTCAGGGTCACTTCGTCACGGCCGTGCAGCTTGATAGCCAGACCTTTCAGGTTGAGCAGGATCTCGATGACATCTTCCTGCACACCTTCGATCGCGGAGTACTCATGGAGTACGCCATCGATCTCGGCCTCGACTACTGCACAGCCAGGCATGGAGGACAACAGGATGCGGCGCAGCGCGTTGCCCAGGGTATGGCCAAAGCCACGCTCGAGAGGCTCGAGGGTGATCTTGGCGCGGGTCGGACTGACCTCCTGCACATCGATGTGACGGGGGGTCAGGAACTCATTTACCGAAATCTGCATGGATGCACCTATTTTCTAGCCCTTACTTGGAGTAGAGCTCGACAATCAGGCTCTCGTTGATGTCGGCGGACAGATCGCCACGAGCCGGTACGTTCTTGAACACACCAGACTTCTTCTCGGCGTCTACTTCTACCCACTCAACACGGCCACGCTGGGCGCAGAGCTCGAGAGCCTGAGCGATGCGCAGCTGATTGCGCGATTTCTCGCGAACAGCAACGACGTCGCCAGCCTTAACTTGGTAGGACGGTACGTTTACGGTCTGACCGTTGACGCTGATCGCTTTGTGCGAAACCAGCTGACGGGACTCGGCACGAGTAGCGCCAAAACCCATACGGTAAACCACGTTGTCCAGACGGCACTCCAGCAGTTGCAGCAGATTTTCGCCGGTGGCGCCTTTCTGGCTGGCAGCTTGCTTGTAGTAACCGCTGAATTGACGCTCCAGTACGCCGTAGATACGACGAACTTTCTGCTTCTCACGCAGCTGGGTGCCGTAGTCGGACTGACGGCCACGGCGCTGGCCGTGGATACCCGGGGCTGCTTCGATGTTGCACTTAGATTCAAGCGCGCGAACACCACTCTTCAGAAAGAGATCGGTGCCTTCACGACGAGACAGTTTGCACTTGGGACCAATGTAACGAGCCATTTCTCACTGTCTCCTGATTACACGCGACGCTTCTTCGGCGGACGGCACCCGTTGTGCGGGATTGGCGTCACGTCGGTGATGCTGGCGATTTTGTAGCCGCAGGCGTTCAGAGCACGCACGGCGGATTCGCGACCTGGGCCTGGACCTTTGACGTTGACGTCGAGGTTCTTCAGACCGTACTCCAGTGCAGCCTGACCAGCGCGCTCGGCGGCGATCTGGGCAGCGAACGGAGTGGACTTACGCGAGCCGCGGAAACCCGAACCACCGGAGGTAGCCCAGGACAGGGCGTTACCCTGACGGTCGGTAATGGTCACGATAGTGTTGTTGAAAGACGCGTGGATGTGGGCGATGCCATCAACCACCGTCTTTTTGACTTTTTTACGAGTACGAGCAGCAGGTTTTGCCATGACTAAATTCCTGTCGATTCGCGAATGCGATTACTTGCGGATCGGCTTACGCGGGCCCTTGCGGGTGCGAGCGTTGGTCTTGGTACGCTGACCGCGAACCGGCAGACCTTTACGATGACGCAGGCCACGGTAGCAACCCAGATCCATCAAGCGCTTGATCTTCATATTCACTTCACGACGCAGGTCGCCTTCGGTATTCACCTTGGCTACTTCGCCACGCAGCTGTTCGATCTGCTCGTCAGTCAGATCCTTGATTTTCGCAGCCGGATTTACACCGGTAGCGGCACAGATTTTCTGTGCAGTGGTGCGACCAACACCAAAGATGTAGGTCAGCGAGATAACAGTGTGCTTGTTATCCGGAATGTTAACGCCTGCAATACGGGCCATTCAGTGGAACTCCAATTGACAGCTACCTACGCCCCGGAAGCCAAGAAATAGGGCGCGAGATATTAACGCTGTAATAACAAATAATCAACCCGGCAGCGCACTAGCTGCCGGGCTTATCACGCGTGGTTCACACTCAGCCTTGGCGCTGCTTGTGACGCGGCTCTGCGCTGCAGATCACCCGCACGACACCTTCGCGACGGATAATTTTGCAGTTACGGCACAGCTTTTTCACCGATGCACGAACTTTCATTACCAACTCCTCGAACCTTACGGGTGGATCAGCGGAGCATGCCGCTGCCATAGCCCTTCAGGTTGGCTTTCTTCATCAGGGAATCGTACTGGTGAGACACGAGGTGCGATTGCACTTGGGACATGAAGTCCATTACAACCACGACCACGATCAGCAACGAGGTCCCGCCAAGGTAGAACGGAACGTTGGCTGCAACCACCAGGAACTGGGGCAGCAGGCACACGGCCGTCATGTACAGAGCACCGAACATGGTCAAGCGGGTCAGAACGCCATCGATATAGCGTGCCGACTGCTCGCCCGGACGGATGCCCGGAATAAAGGCACCGGACTTCTTCAGGTTTTCCGCTACGTCTTTCGGGTTGAACATCAGCGCTGTGTAGAAGAAGCAGAAGAAAATGATCCCTGCACTAAACAGCAGAATGTTCAACGGCTGACCAGGAGCGATAGCCTGCGAAATGTCCTGCAGCCAGCCCAAACCCTCGGACTGACCAAACCAGGCACCCAGCGAGGCCGGGAACAGCAGAAGGCTGCTGGCGAAGATGGCCGGGATTACGCCCGCCATGTTCACCTTCAACGGCAGGTGGCTGGTCTGCGCAGCGAAGACCTTGCGGCCCTGCTGACGCTTGGCGTAGTGCACCGCAATGCGACGCTGACCACGCTCAATGAACACCACGAAACCGATGATCGCTACTGCCAGCAGGCCGATGGCGATCAGAGCGAAGATGTTGATATCGCCCTGGCGGGCAGACTCGAAAGACTGCCCGATTGCCGACGGCAGACCGGCCACGATGCCTGCAAAAATCAGCATCGAGATACCGTTGCCGACACCGCGCTCGGTGATCTGCTCGCCCAGCCACATCATGAACATCGCGCCCGCCACAAAAGTGGTGATCGCCACGAAGTGGAAGCCGAAATCGACCGAGAACGCAACGCCCTGGCTAGCCAGACCAACGGACATACCGATGGCCTGAACGAACGCCAGGACGAGAGTGCCGTAGCGGGTGTACTGGCTGATCTTGCGACGGCCAGCTTCACCTTCCTTCTTCAACTGCTCCAGCTGCGGGCTGACGGCGGTCATCAGCTGCATGATGATCGATGCCGAAATGTACGGCATGATCCCCAGTGCAAAGATGCTCATCCGCTCCAGCGCGCCGCCGGAAAACATGTTGAACAAGCTAAGAATGGTCCCCTCATTCTGCCGGAACAGATCCGCCAGTCGGTCTGGGTTGATGCCAGGAACCGGGATGTGCGCACCTATCCGGTAGACGATGATCGCCAGGAACAGGAAACGCAGACGAGCCCAGAGTTCGGACAACCCGCCACCTGCCAGCGCTGAGAGAGCACCTTGCTTAGCCATTTAGTCCTCGAACTTACCGCCAGCTGCTTCGATAGCCGCACGCGCACCCTTGGTGGCGGCGATACCTTTCAGGGTGACCGCACGGGTAACCTCACCGGACAGCATGACTTTCACACGCTGTACGTGATGGCCTACCAGATTGGCATCCTTCAGAGCCTGCAGAGTGACAACACCCTCTACCTTGTTCAGCTCGGAGGTACGCACTTCAGCGCGATCCATAGCCTTCAGGGAGACGAAGCCGAACTTCGGCAGACGGCGGTGCAGCGGCTGCTGACCACCCTCGAAGCCCGGAGCGATGGAACCACCAGAGCGGGAGGTTTGACCTTTGTGGCCACGGCCACCAGTCTTACCCAGACCGCTACCGATGCCACGGCCCGGACGGTGCTTCTCGCGACGGGCACCCGGCGCGGAACGCAGATCGTTCAGTTGCATGATTAACCCTCCACCTTCAGCAGGTAGTAAGCCTTGTTGATCATGCCGCGGTTTTCCGGAGTATCCAGAACCTCTACGGTGTGACCAATGCGACGCAGGCCCAGGCCCTTGACGCAAGCTTTGTGATTGGCCAAGCGGCCATTGGTGCTCTTGATCAGAGTCACTTTGACGGTATTAGCCATGGTTAGAGAATCTCCTCGACGCTCTTGCCACGCTTGGCCGCAACGGAACCCGGAGACTGCATGGTCTTCAGACCCTTGAAAGTGGCATGAACCACGTTCACCGGGTTGGTCGAGCCGTAGCACTTGGCCAGAACGTTCTGCACACCAGCCACTTCCAGCACGGCACGCATGGCGCCGCCGGCGATGATACCGGTACCTTCCGAAGCCGGCTGCATGAACACCTTGGAGGCGCCGTGAGCGGATTTGATCGGGTACTGCAGAGTGGTGCCGTTCAGATCAACTTGGATCATGTTGCGACGAGCGGCTTCCATCGCTTTCTGGATAGCAGCCGGAACTTCGCGGGACTTGCCACGGCCGAAACCGACGCGACCCTTGCCATCACCCACCACGGTCAACGCGGTGAAAGTGAAGATACGGCCACCCTTTACGGTCTTGGCAACGCGGTTAACCTGAACCAGCTTCTCGATGTAGCCTTCGTCGCGCTTTTGGTCGTTATTTGCCATAACTTAGAACTCCAGCCCGCCTTCACGAGCAGCATCAGCCAGCGCCTTGACGCGGCCGTGGTACTTGAAGCCAGAACGGTCGAATGCCACCTGGGTCACACCAGCGGCTTTCGCACGCTCAGCAACCAGCGCACCAACTTTCTTGGCTGCGTCGACGTTGCCGGTGGCGCCATCACGCAGTGCTTTGTCCAAGGTAGAGGCGCTGGCCAGAACCTTGCTGCCGTCGGCCGAGATGACCTGGGCATAGATGTGCTGCGAAGAGCGGTACACGCACAGACGCACGGCTTCGAGCTCGTGCATTTTGAGGCGTGCTTTGCGAGCGCGACGCAGACGAGTAACTTTTTTGTCGGTCATTTTTCAGCCCCTTACTTCTTCTTGGCTTCTTTACGACGGACAACTTCATCCGCGTAACGAACGCCTTTGCCCTTGTAGGGCTCAGGACGACGGAAGTCACGGATTTCCGCAGCCACCTGACCCACCAGTTGCTTGTCGATACCCTTGATCAGGATTTCGGTCTGGTTCGGGGTTTCGGCCACGACGCCTTCCGGCAGTTCGTAGTCGATCGGGTGGGAGAAGCCCAGTGCGAGGTTCAGCACCTGGCCTTTGGCTTGAGCTTTGTAGCCCACGCCGACCAGTTGCAGCTTACGCTCGAAGCCTTGGCTGACACCGATGACCATGTTGTTCACCAGGGCGCGAGTAGTACCGGCCATAGCGCGGTTCTGCTGATCGCCATTACGAGCGGCGAAACGCAGTTCGCTACCTTCCTGGATCACTTCCACGGACGAGTGAACGTTCAGTTCCAGAGCGCCCTTGGCACCCTTGACCGAGAGCTGCTGACCGGCGAGTTTGATCTCGACACCGGCAGGCAGCACAACGGGGTTCTTAGCAACGCGAGACATGCTTATCCCCCCTTAGAACACGGTGCAGAGCACTTCGCCGCCGACACCGGCAGCGCGCGCAGCGCGATCCGTCATCACACCTTTGTTGGTGGAGACGATGGAAACACCGAGACCGCCGCGAACCTTCGGCAGGTCATCGACGGATTTGTATTGACGAAGGCCAGGACGGCTCACGCGCTTGACTTCCTCGATGACCGGACGGCCTTCGAAGTACTTCAGCTCGATGGACAGTTGTGGCTTGGCTTCACCATTGACTTCATAACCCGCAATGTAACCTTCGTCTTTCAGAACTTTGGCTACTGCTACCTTCAGAGTGGAAGAAGGCATGCTTACGACGGACTTTTCAGCCATCTGGGCATTACGGATACGAGTTAGCATGTCCGCTAACGGGTCCTGCATACTCATGGGCTAGACGCTCCTGATACAAAAAGAACAGCCCGAGGTCTGTGG
>NZ_JBLWTV010000013.1:0-144855 GCF_048269965.1 Pseudomonas sp.
AGGCAACGGGCAACATGATCATCAACCTGTTACCCATGTCCCCCGACAGGTGTTTACCATGTCCCCCGGCTGAACACAGTGCGCAGCAGATCGCCGAGCTGGTGGAGCAGCTGCAGCGCAGTGGCGAGCAGGTACAACGCCTGGAAGCCGAAACCGCTGGTGTCGGCAAGGTGCTCGAAGTGATCACCGGCATCGCCGAGCAGACCAACCTGCTGGCGCTCAACGCAGCCATCGAGGCCGCGCGCGCCGGCGAGGCAGGCCGTGGCTTCGCTGTGGTCGCCGACGAGGTGCGCACCCTGGCCAGTCGTACCCAGCAGTCCACTGGCGAAATCCAGGCGATCATCCAGCGTTTACAGGGTGGTGCGCGCGATGCGGTCCTGGCGATGCAGCGCAGCGCGGCCCTGGCCGACGGCAACCTTCAGCATATCCGTCAGGCCAGCGAGGCACTGCAGACCATCGTCGGTGCGGTGGATGGCATCAATGCCCTGAACGCGCAGATCGCCACCGCCGCAGAACAGCAGAGTCAGGTGGCGCAGGAGATCGACCAGCGGGTAACGCACATCTCCAGCCTGGCCGAGCGCAGCCAGGGCGAGACCGAGAGTGTGGTGCAAGTCAGTGCGCAGATTCAGGGCGAGGTGCAACAGCTCAACAGCCAACTGGGGCGCTTCCGTACCTGAACCCTGGCTGACCAACGCATACAAACGACAGCTGTTGTGACAAGAGGTCGCTTGGCCCGATCGTGGCGAGCCGCGATACTGGCGCCCCCTTGTCGCCCGGAAGTCGTGTCGATGACCCTGAATAAATGCCTGCTGCTCACCTGCGCCTGCCTGACCCTGGCCGCTTGTGGTGGGGTCGATCCCGATTCGCCGTTGGGCAAGCGCCAGGCAGCGTTCAAGGAGATGCTCAAGGTCAGCGAAGACCTCGGTGGGATGCTGCGCGGTCGCATTCCCTACGACGAGTCTGCTTTCATCACTGGCGCCGGTGAGCTGGAGCGCCTGTCGCACGAGCCCTGGCAGCACTTTCCACGGGTACGTGACGACGAGCGCAGCAAGGCCAATCCCGAGGTCTGGCAGCGCCAGGAGCAGTTCCAGTCGATGGCGCGCGATCTGGAGCAGGCCACTGCCGCGCTGGTGCAGGCCGCGACCGCACCGCCGCTACGTCGCTCCGAGCTGGAGCCGGCGATGCAGGCCATCGAGGATAGCTGCGAGGCCTGCCACAAGGCGTTCCGCGCTTACTGATCGGCGCGCGCTTCGGCCTCGGCCTGTTGCAGTTCGGCGCGTGCCTCGGCCAGTTTGGCCTGACGCTTGGCGATCTTCTCCTGATCACCCTTGCCCATGGCTTCGCGCAGATCCATCTCGCGCTCCTGCACTTCCTCCCGGGCTTCCTTGACGCTGGCCAGGCGCTCCTTGTGCAGTGAAGCGTCATCGCAATGGGCATCGACATTGCCCAGTGCTCGTTGCAGTCCATCCAGTTCTCGCGAGTTGCCGCTCTTGTGCGCTGCGTCGATCTTCTCCTGGAGCACCTGGCGTTTGGCGGCGCAGCCGCTGTCGCCTTCGGCGGCCAGAATCGGTGTGGCGTTCAGGTTGGCGGCCAGCAGCAGGCCAAGCAAAGCGGTTTGACGAATCATGGTCTCTCCTCGTGAGGGTCTACTTCGAAGTGACCCTGGTTGTTGCGCGAGGTTCGGCCCGATTGAACCATTGACTGATCTGGGTCAGCCGCGCGGTGGATTTTCCTGTGGCTGGAACCCGACAGTGCCGGCTTGCTGCAGACGCTCGCCCAGGCGTTGAACCTCCGGGTGACTGAAGAACGCCAGCAGGCGCTCAGCACTCTTCGGGCTGACGCCGGGTTGCTGCATCCATTCGGCGTGGTTGCGAGCCAGTAGCGTGGCCCAGTCGTCCTCTGCGCCGAGCTTGAAACCAGGCGGTGCGCCAAGGGCCTGCAGCCATTGCTGCAGAGGGCGGCGTCGGGCCTGGGCGAAGGTCTGCTGCAGCTGTGAGGCGCGTCGTGGGCCGATACCTGGCAGCTGTTGCAGCTGTTCGCTGTCGAGGTCCAGCCAATCGAGCAGACCATCCAGCTTCTGTCCCGCCAATAGCGTGCTCCAGGTGCCGGGTCCTACGCCGGGCAGGTTCAGTCCCTGCTTGCCGGCAAGCCAGTTCAAGCGTGCCTGGAACTGTTGCTGGCATTCGTTGCTGAGTCGCCAGCAACTCAGGGCATGGTATCGATTGGCATCGGGTGCGTGCACTGCTGCGCGCTCCGGGCTGCGCCAGATCACCTGGTCGAGACGCGCAATGGTCAGGCCGGCCAGGCGTATCGCAACCTGATCACCAGGGCGGATGTCCAGTTTCTCCCAGATCTGCAGCGAGCCGAGAGCAATCCGGCTGATCCGCCGCTCGTCGAGATCGACCGGCTGCAGACGCAGGATCGGCGTGATGCGGCCACTGCGGCCGATATTGAACTCCACTGCCTGCACCACGGCCAGTGCCTGGCTGACCGGGTACTTCCAGGCGACCGCCCAGTGCGGCGCTTCTGCCCGCCAGCGCTCTGCGGGTGGCCGCATGCCCTGGCGCAGCACCACGCCGTCGCTGGCGAAGGGTAGCGGCTCATCGAACCAGTGCTGGCGCCAGCGGCGGGCATCCTCGGCGCTGCTGAGCGGCTGGGTGTAGCGCAGGCTGTCGCTGAAGCCCAACGCCTGCAGGGCTTGCAGGCGCTCGGGCATGTTTGCCGGGCCGTCCGGCCAATCCCAGACGAACAGGCCGATGGCATCGGCGTGCTGCTCATCGAGCGTCTGTCGCGCCATCAGTCCTGCTGCCTTGCCTCGGGCGCCTACACCTCCGTCGCGACCTTGCACGTGATTGTCCAGGCGCCAGTAAAGCTCGCCCTGCAGAACGGCATCGATTGGCTGCTGCAGGTGCGTGGCAATGGCCGGAAACTGCCGCACACGGGCTGTCCAGTCCTGGCCGCGGCTCCCGTCGCCACGGCTGATGGCTCGTTGCAGCACGCCGCCTCGGTAGACCAGGGTGACCGCGACGCCGTCGACCTTGGGCTGAACCCACAGATCGCTGCGCTTGTTGACCCATTCGAACACGGCAGCCTCGTTCAGTTTGCGCAGCCCGGTCTGCGGCACCGGATGCACGACTGTTCCGCTGCTACCAGCCAGTGGGTCTGGCAATGCCGTGTGCGCAGTCGCAAAGCACTGATGCCAGGAGTGCAGGCGCTCGCGTGCCTGGTCGTAGATTTCGTCGGCCACCGGCGAGCTGCCGTGATTATGGTAGGCGTCGTCCCACTCGGCGATCTGCTGATTGAGTGCAGCAAGTTCGGACTTGCCCCGACTGGCGGGCCAGTCGGGGCAGGGGGTGGCCTGGGCAAGCAGTGGAAGGAGCAGTAGCAGTAAGGCCGGTTTCATCGCGGAGCTTCCTTGCTCAAGGTATTCACCGAGCCTAGCAGGCTGTATGGGTATTCGCTCAGCCTTTGTAACTAAGTCACGGATATTGTTCGATTTTTTCTTGTTGCCTGGCTGTGTGGGTGATAGATTCGCGCGCCTTTTCTACCCCCAAACAAATGGACTTGCCCGGCGGGGGCGCATGGACAGCCGGGCCTCAACTCTCAGAGGTCTTCACCGATGCGTATTGTTTCCGTTGCCTGTTTCGCCGCTCTGGCTTTCGCCGCTCTGCCTGCTCATGCTGCCGAGGTCGCCGCGATCCAGGCTAAATGTCAGGAGCAGATGGCTGCCAATCAGGACGGTCTGGCTCAGATCAAGCAGTTGGCGGCACTGTCTGGCAACGACAAGGCCAGCGAAACCCTGGCTTCGCTTGATGATGGCTGTGAGCGTCTCAGCGCTGAATCCGACGCTTCCACTGAGGCTGCTGCACCTGATCAGCTGAATGCCACCAAGGATGCACTCAAGGGTCTGAGTTCGATGTTCGGCAAATAAGCCCTCAGGCACGAAAAAGCCCCGCCAGATCGCTCTGGCGGGGCTTTTTCATTTTCAGGGGCTTACAGGCCGGCAGCGGCGCGCAGGTCGGCAGCCTTGTCGGTGCGTTCCCAGGTGAAGGTGGTGAAGCTGTCGTCGCCGACGGTCTTGGACTGCGGCGTGCGGCCGAAGTGGCCGTAAGCTGCGGTTTCCTGATACATCGGGTGCAGCAGGTCGAGCATCTTGGTGATGGCGTAGGGGCGCAGGTCGAACACTTCACGCACCAGTTTGATGATCTTCTCTTCGGCGATCTTGTGGGTGCCGAAGGTGTTGATCGAGATGGAGGTCGGCTGGGCCACGCCGATGGCGTAGGACACCTGGATCTCGCAGCGCTCGGCCAGGCCGGCAGCGACGATGTTCTTGGCCACGTAGCGGCCTGCATAGGCAGCGCTGCGGTCGACCTTGGACGGGTCCTTGCCGGAGAAGGCGCCGCCGCCGTGGCGGGCCATGCCGCCGTAGCTGTCGACGATGATCTTGCGCCCGGTCAGGCCGCAGTCACCCACCGGGCCGCCGATGATGAACTGGCCGGTCGGGTTGATGTGGAACTGGGTGTCCTTGTGCAGCAGCTCGGCCGGCAGCACGTGCTTGACGATCAGCTCCATCACACCTTCGCGCAGGTCGTCGTATTTCACTTCCGGGTTGTGCTGGGTGGACAGCACCACTGCGTCGATGGCAACGACTTTGCCGTTCTCGTAACGGCAGGTGACCTGGGATTTGGCATCCGGGCGCAGCCACGGCAGCAGGCCGGACTTGCGCGCTTCGGCCTGGCGCTCGACCAGGCGATGCGAGAAGCAGATCGGCGCCGGCATCAGTACGTCGGTTTCGTTGCTGGCGTAGCCGAACATCAGGCCCTGGTCGCCAGCGCCCTGATCTTCCGGCTTGGCGCGGTCGACGCCCTGGTTGATGTCCGGAGACTGCTTGCCAATGATGTTGAGCACGCCACAGGTGGCGCCGTCGAAGCCAACATCGCTGCTGGTGTAGCCGATGTCGCAGATGACGTCGCGAACGATCTGTTCCAGATCGACCCAGGCGCTGGTGGTGACTTCACCGGCGACGATGGCCACACCGGTCTTGACCAGGGTTTCCACGGCCACGCGGGCGTGCTTGTCCTGGGCGATGATGGCATCGAGCACCGCATCGGAGATCTGGTCGGCGATCTTGTCCGGATGCCCTTCGGACACGGACTCGGAGGTAAACAGGGAATATTCGCTCATCTATCGGTTCCTTTCTTGCCGGAGGCTGAAGGCGCTGTGCGCATCGGGTTTGGCAAAGTGCCGTAACTGAATCTGAAAGCCGTTTTTCAGGCCTATGTAAAGGCTTTCGCCGGGTGTCAGGCCGGCGGCCGTCGCCCAGCGCGCCAGGTCTTCCTGTTCGAAGCCGAGCCACAGGTCGCCGCAGGCTTCGCGTGCCCAGCTCTGGTCGTGGCTGCACAGCTCGCTGAGCAGCAGGCTGCCGCCGGGCGCGACCAGGCCGGCCAGCTTGCGAAAAGCCTCGGCCGGGGTGGCGAGATGGTGCAGCACCATGTTCAGCACCACGCAGTCGGCGGGCTGCTGTTGATCCTGCAGCGCATCGGCCAGTTTCAGCTCGACGTTGTCCAGGCCCTCGGCGGTGCAGCGCTGGCTGGCCAGTTCGAGCATAGCCGGGCTGTTGTCCAGTGCCGTGACCCGCGCGAAGCGACGCGCCAGATCGGGCAGGAAGGCGCCATCGCCAGGACCGATTTCCAGTGCCGTGGCATCGTCGCTGAAATGCAGGGCATCGAGCAGGGACAGCAGGCTGTCGCGGTACTGCGGCAAGCCGGCGATCAGATCCTGCTGGGCCTGGAAGCTGGTGGCCATGCGCGCGAAGAAGTCGCGGCTGACGGTAGCGCGCTGCTGATGCACGGTGGCGATGCGCGCCTGCACATCGCCGGGCAGCGGCAGTTCGTCGATGTCCTCCAGCAGTGCGGCGTGCAGGCGGCCACTGGGCAGGGCGCGGCGGTAGAAGATCGCATTGCCTTCGCGGCGCGTGGCCACCAGCCCTGCCTGGGCCAGGACCTTGAGGTGGTGGCTCATGCCTGACTGACCAATGGCGAAGATCTGCGCCAGTTCCAGCACGCCAAAGGAATCGTTGCTCAGGGTGCGCAGTACATTCAGGCGCAGCGGATCACCGCCGGCCTTGCACAGGGCGGCGAGCTCATCGCAGGGGTCGAATTCCAACTGGGGTGCGCGCAGGGTCATGGTGGCGCAGTCTAGTCGGTCATTTTTCATACAGCAATACCAATATCAAAAAGTTTTGATATTGGGTCCTGGCTAGCCTGGTGCCTGACTCAATTGCAGAAAAGCTGCCGGGGCCGGGCTCAGGCTGGTGCCAAGTCGCCACAGCACATGCAGTTCGCGCTCGATCTGCATGTCCTGCACCTTCAGGCGCTGCAGCTCGCCGCTGGCCAGTTCGCGTTCGACCACCCGTTGCGACAGCCAGGCGATGCCCTTGCCGTCGGCGAGCAGGCGCTTGAGCGCCTCGGTACTGCCAATGGCCATGCCGGCCTGTGGCTCCAGTCCGTGCTCGCGATAGGCCTGCTCGATGCTGGCGCGAGCACCTGAGCCGGGTTCGCGCATGTACAGCGGGTATGCCTGCAGGTCGCGGGCCTCAAGGTGCTCGGCCCTGGTCAGCGGGTGCCGCGGCGATACCACCGGAAGCAGGGCATCGCGCGCCAGCAGGCGATGCGCGTAGTCGGCCTGTGCAAACGGGCCTTCGACGAAGCCCAGGCTGATGCGGCCTTCGTCCAGTTGCCGGGTCACGACGTCGGTGTTGCTCACGTCCAGGCTGACGAATATCTGTGGATGCAGGGCGCGGAAGCGGGTGAGCAGCGGCGGCAGCAGGTAGGCGCCGAGCGTGGCGCTGGCGCCCAGGTGCAGTTCGCCCTGCTCCAGTTGGGCAAAGTCGCGCAGGTCGCGTTCGGCGGCGCGTTCCAGAGCAAAGATGCGCCGCGCGTAGTCATGCAGGCGCAGGCCGCCTTCGGTCAGTTGCACGCCGCGTGGCTGGCGATCGAACAGGCGCAGGTCGAGGTTGGCTTCGAGGTCGCGAATTTCCCGCGTTACGGCAGGCTGACTGATGTGCAGACGCTCGGCGCCGGCGCTGATGCTGCCGGCTTCTGCAACGGCCAGAAAGACCTTCAGGTGGTGGAGGTTCATGGTCTATGCATAAGTTAAAGGTATGGTTTGGATGCTGAATATGTATTTTTCATATGGCAAGCCAATTCTTACCCTTGCGCCATCATTCATGTCACGGGACCACCCGACTCATGCCGCGCCCCTTCAGTCGTCTACCCGAGCCCCTGGCTTTCATTCGTCATTTCACCCCCAGCTGGTTCGCCGTGACCATGGGCACCGGCGTGCTGGCGTTGGTGATGGCTCGTCTGCCCTGGCAGCTGCCGGGATTGCCGATGCTCGCCGAGGGGCTGTGGTTTGTCGCGGTCGCTCTGTTCGCCCTGTTCAGCGGGCTGTTTCTGCTGCGCCTGGCGCTGTTTCGCGACACCCTCTGGCCGATGTTGCTGCACCCGGTGCAGTCGATGTTCCTTGGCGCCATTCCCATGGGCCTGGCGGTGTTGATCAAAGGGTTGCTGCTGTTCGGCGTGCCGCGCTGGGGTGAGGGCGTCTACGCGCTGGCCCATGCGCTGTGGTGGCTGGACGCGGCGCTGGCGCTGCTCGGCGCCTTGCTGGTGCCCTACCTGATGTTCACCCGTCAGCATCATGCGCTGGAGAAGCTCACGGCGGTCTGGTTGCTACCTATCGTCGCACCCGAGGTCGCCGCCAGCACGGCAGGGGCGCTGGCGCCGCATCTGGCGGCCGAGGCGGCACAGCAGTTGCTGGTGGCCGGTTTCGTGCTCTGGGGGCTGTCGCTGTCGCTGGCATTCTCGCTGATCACCCTGGTGCTGCTGCGCCTGGCCCTGCACAAATTGCCGGATACCGATTTCGCCGCCACCAGTTGGCTGCCGCTGGGGCCGCTGGCCACCGGCTGTCTCGGCCTGCTGAGCATGGGCCAGGCGGCGCCGCTGGCTTTTGCCGGTACGCCGCTGGTCAGCGCCGCCGAGCTGGCGCGGGATCTCGGTCTGATCGGTGGTCTGGCACTGTGGGGGGCGGGGCTGTGGTGGCTGGTGATCGCTACCTTGTTCACCCGTCACTACATTCGCGACAACATGTCGTTCAACCTCGGTTGGTGGGGATTCACCTTTCCGCTGGGCGTATTCGCCCTGGCCACCTTCGAGCTGCAGGCCGTGACCGGTCTGAGCCTGTTCGCCTTCATCGGTTTGCTGCTGGCGGTGCAACTGGCGGCGGTCTGGACCCTGGTGTTCAGTCGCACGCTCGCCGGCGTCTGGCATGGCGAGTTGTTTCAGGCGCCCTGCCTGGGCGGGCCGGGCAGCCCGGCGGTGAGCGTTCTGAGCGAGCAGGCGGGCTGATTTGGTCTCTACGACCATCTGTCATTGCCCCGCGAGGGCTGGCTGGGCGAAAATGGCCACCTTTTTTCGCCCCTTCATTCAGAAGCAGCCCCCGTAGGAGATTCAGCGATGCCCAGCCGTCGTGAGCGAGCCAATGCCATTCGTGCCCTCAGCATGGATGCCGTGCAGAAAGCCAACAGCGGCCACCCCGGTGCCCCCATGGGCATGGCGGACATCGCCGAAGTGCTGTGGCGCGACTACCTCAAGCACAACCCGAGCAACCCGAACTTCGCCGATCGTGACCGCTTCGTGCTGTCCAACGGCCATGGTTCGATGCTGATCTATTCGCTGCTGCACCTGACCGGCTACGACCTCGGCATCGAAGACCTCAAGCAGTTCCGCCAACTGCACAGCCGTACTCCGGGCCACCCGGAATACGGTTACACCCCGGGCGTCGAGACCACCACCGGCCCGCTTGGCCAGGGCATTGCCAACGCCGTCGGCTTCGCCATCGCCGAGAAGGTGCTGGGCGCGCAGTTCAACCGTGAAGGCCACGACATCGTCGACCACAACACCTACGTGTTCCTCGGCGACGGCTGCATGATGGAAGGCATTTCCCACGAAGTCTGCTCGCTGGCCGGCACCCTGGGCCTGGGCAAGCTGATCGCCTTCTACGACGACAACGGCATCTCCATCGACGGTGAAGTCGAGGGCTGGTTCACCGACGACACGCCGAAGCGCTTCGAAGCCTACGGCTGGCAGGTGATTCGCAATGTCGACGGCCACGACGCCGAAGAGATCAAGATGGCCATCGAGACCGCGCGCAAGAGCGTGGACCAGCCGACCCTGATCTGCTGCAAGACCACCATCGGCTTCGGTTCGCCGAACAAGCAGGGCAAGGAAGAGTGCCACGGTGCCCCGCTGGGCAACGACGAAATCGCCCTGACCCGCGCCGCGCTGGGCTGGAACCATGGCCCGTTCGAAATCCCGGCCGAGATCTACGCCGAGTGGGACGCCAAGGAAGCCGGTGCTGCCGCCGAAGCCGCCTGGAACGACAAGTTTGCCGCCTACGCCGCTGCCCACCCCGAGCTGGCCGCCGAGTTCAAGCGCCGCATTGCCGGTGAGCTGCCGGCCGACTTCGCCGAGAAGGCCGCTGCCTACATCAAGGATGTCGCCGAGAAGGGTGAAACCATCGCCAGCCGCAAGGCCAGTCAGAACGCGCTGAATGCCTTCGGCCCTTTGCTGCCGGAGTTCCTCGGCGGCTCGGCCGACCTGGCCGGCTCCAACCTGACCCTGTGGAAGGGCTGCAAGGGCGTATCTGCCGAAGACGCGTCCGGCAACTACATGTTCTACGGCGTGCGCGAGTTCGGCATGAGCGCGATCATGAACGGCGTCGCCCTGCACGGTGGCTTCGTGCCTTACGGTGCGACCTTCCTGATCTTCATGGAATACGCGCGCAATGCCGTGCGCATGTCCGCGCTGATGAAGAAGCGTGTGCTGTACGTGTTCACCCACGACTCCATCGGCCTTGGCGAAGATGGCCCGACCCACCAGCCGATCGAGCAACTGGCCAGCCTGCGTGGCACGCCGAACCTCGATACCTGGCGCCCGGCCGATGCCGTGGAGTCCGCCGTGGCCTGGAAGTACGCCATCGAGCGCGCCGACGGCCCGAGCGCCCTGGTGTTCAGCCGCCAGAATCTGCCGCACCAAGCACGCGACGCCCAGCAACTGGCCGATGTCGCCCGCGGTGGCTACGTACTGAAAGACAGCGGCGGCGAGCCGGAGCTGATCCTGATCGCCACCGGTTCGGAAGTCGGTCTGGCCGTGGCGGCCCATGACAAGCTGACCGCAGCCGGCCGCAAGGTGCGCGTGGTGTCGATGCCGTCCACCAGCGTGTTCGACGCTCAGGACGCCGGCTACAAGCAGGACGTGCTGCCGCTGCAGGTAAGTGCGCGCATCGCCATCGAGGCCTCGCACGCCGACTACTGGTACAAGTACGTGGGCCTGGAAGGTCGCATCATTGGCATGACCAGCTTCGGCGAGTCGGCCCCGGCTCCTGTACTGTTCGAGCACTTCGGTTTCACCGTCGACAACATCGTCGCCACTGCCGAAGAACTGCTGGACGCCTGAGTGAGAACGACGCGGTAAGGTGGGTGACGCTCTTTTCACCCACCGTTACACCGACGGTGGATCGATAAAGCGCGATCCACCCTACGTTCATCCGAGATTTCCTATGTCCAATCGTCCCTATCGTGTCGCCCTCAACGGTTATGGCCGCATCGGCCGTTGCGTGCTGCGCGCGCTGCATGAGCGTGGCAATTCGGCGAGCCTGGAAATCGTCGCGCTGAACGACCTGGCCGATCAGGCCAGCATCGAGTACCTGACGCGCTTCGACTCCACCCACGGGCGTTTTCCCGGCGAGGTGAAGGTCGATGGCGACTGCCTGCACATCAATGGCGATTGCGTGAAGGTGCTGCGCCAGAGCGAGCCCGAGGCCATCGACTGGGCCGCGCTGGGCATCGATCTGCTGCTGGAGTGCTCCGGTCAGTACGTCACCCGTGACCAGGCGCAACGCTTCATCGACGCCGGCGCGCCGCGCGTGCTGCTGTCGCAGCCGATGGCCAGCGAGGCGGATATCGATGCCACCGTGGTCTACGGAGTCAATCAGCAGTGCCTGAGCGGCGCCGAGCGACTGGTATCGAACGCCTCCTGCACCACCAACTGCGGTGTGCCGTTGCTGAAACTTCTCGATGAGGTGGTGGGTCTGGAGTACGTCTCCATTACCACCATCCACTCGGCGATGAACGACCAACCGGTGATCGATGCCTACCACCACGAAGACCTGCGCCGCACGCGCTCGGCCTTTCAGTCGGTGATCCCGGTGTCCACCGGCCTGGCGCGTGGTATCGAGCGTTTGCTGCCGGAGCTGGCCGGGCGTATCCAGGCCAAGGCCATCCGTGTGCCGACGGTCAACGTCTCCTGCCTGGACATTACCCTGCAGACCGCGCGCGATACCTCTGCAGAAGAGATCAACCGCGTGCTGCGTCAGGCGGCACAGAGCGGCCCGCTCAAGGGGCTGCTGGCCTACACCGAACTGCCGCACGCCAGTTGCGACTTCAACCACGACCCGCACTCGGCCATCGTCGACGGCAGCCAGACCCGCGTGTCCGGCCCGCGCCTGGTCAACCTGCTGGCCTGGTTCGACAACGAGTGGGGGTTTGCCAACCGTATGCTCGATGTCGCCGAACATTTTCTCGCTGTATCCACTTCCTCTGTACAACCAGCCTTTGTGAAGGACTGATCCATGACCGTTCTGAAGATGACCGACCTCGACCTCGCTGGTAAGCGTGTGCTGATCCGCGAAGACCTCAACGTCCCGGTGAAAGATGGCGTGGTCAAGAGCGACGCGCGCATCCTCGCCTCCTTGCCGACCATCAAGCTGGCGCTGGAGAAGGGCGCTGCCGTGCTGGTCTGCTCGCACCTGGGCCGCCCGGAAGAGGGCATCTACAGCGAGGAAGACAGCCTGGCACCGGTCGCGGCCTACCTGAGCAAGGCGCTCGGCCGCGACGTGCCGCTGGTCAAGGACTACCTCGGCGGTGTCGAGGTCAAGGCCGGTGAGCTGGTGTTGCTGGAGAACGTACGCTTCAACAAGGGCGAGAAGAAGAACAGCGACGAGCTGGCCCGGCAGTACGCCGCCCTGTGCGACGTGTTCGTGATGGACGCCTTCGGTACCGCTCACCGCGCCCAGGGTTCGACCCATGGCGTGGCCAAGTTCGCCAAGGTCGCCTGCGCCGGCCCGTTGCTGGCTGCCGAGCTGGACGCCCTGGGCAAGGCCCTGGACAAGCCGTCCCGGCCGATGCTGGCCATCGTCGCCGGCTCCAAGGTGTCGACCAAGCTGGACGTGCTCAACTCCCTGGCCGACATCTGCGACTCGCTGATCGTCGGTGGCGGCATCGCCAACACCTTCCTCGCTGCTGCCGGCCTGCCGGTGGGCAAGTCGCTGTACGAGGCCGATCTGGTCGAAACGGCCAAGGCCATTGCGGCCAAGGTCAGCGTCCCACTGCCGGTCGACGTGGTGGTCGCCAAGGCCTTCGCCGAAGACGCCGAAGCCACCATCAAGGCGGTCAAGGACGTCAGCGATGACGACATGATCCTCGACATCGGCCCGCAGACTGCGGCGATGTTCGCCGAAATGCTCAAGGCCTCGCAGACCATTCTGTGGAACGGTCCGGTCGGTGTGTTCGAGTTCGATCAGTTCGGCAACGGCACCAAGGCCCTGGCCCTGGCCATCGCCGAAAGCCCGGCGTTCTCCATCGCTGGCGGTGGCGACACCCTGGCCGCCATCGACAAATACGGCGTGGCGGACAAGATCTCCTACATTTCCACTGGCGGCGGCGCCTTCCTCGAGTTCGTCGAAGGCAAGGTGCTGCCAGCTGTGGAAGTGCTGGAGCAACGCGCACAGTAAACACCGGTCAGGGCGAAGGCGCGTCCTTCACCCGCGACGGATTAAACCCTGACGTGAACGGATGGTCTGTAGAAAACCGGATCATCGAACAAGGAGTCATGTCATGGGCAAGTTAGCCGTCTTGAGTGTCATGGGTATGTTGCTGGCGGGTTGCGCCGGCGGTGGTCGAGAAGCGGCCTGCGAGGTGTTCAGCCCGGCGCAGATCGAAACCCCGACCACTCAGGATGATCAGCGTGTCGAGCAAAGCAGTGGCCAGCCCGCGGGTTCGACACCGGAACAGCGTTGCTGACGAGGAGAGGCAATGAGCGGAATCAGACTGGCGGGGCTTGCTGCCGGCGCCTTGTTGCTGGCGGCCTGCAGCAGCCAGCCGGAAGCACCGGATCAATGGAATCGCTGGGTATGCGACAGCCAGACCGAAGTGCTGTGGCGCTTCGCCAACGGCAGCGTCGAGCAGGTGGATGTACGCCTGGGCGGTGGCGACATCGTCTATCGTCTGACTCAGGAGCCGGCAGGATCTGGCGCGCTGTACAGTGACGGGCGTCTGTCCTTCCACACCAAGGGTGAGGAGGGCCTGGTCTACTGGACCGCGACCGATGACCTGATAGGCCGTGGCTGCAAGGCCCCATAACACCTTCGGCGACGCCGAGACAAGAGCTGCGGGCATGCCCCAGCTTCAGGAAACTTGAACAACGCCTGCCCCTGCGGCAGGCTTGCACGATTAACGACCTCCAAACCGGGAGACAGAAACACCATGGCACTTATCAGCATGCGCCAGATGCTCGACCACGCCGCCGAATTCGGCTACGGCGTGCCGGCCTTCAACGTCAACAACCTCGAGCAGATGCGCGCCATCATGGAAGCCGCCGACAAGACCGATTCGCCGGTCATCGTCCAGGCCTCCGCTGGTGCCCGCAAGTACGCAGGCGCGCCCTTCCTGCGCCACCTGATCCTGGCTGCCATCGAGGAATTCCCGCACATTCCGGTGTGCATGCACCAGGATCACGGCACCAGCCCTGACGTCTGCCAGCGCTCGATCCAGCTGGGTTTTTCCTCGGTGATGATGGACGGCTCGCTGAAGGAAGACGGCAAGACCCCGGCCGACTACGACTACAACGTGCGCGTGACCCAGCAGACCGTGGCGTTCGCCCACGCCTGTGGCGTTTCCGTAGAAGGCGAGTTGGGTTGCCTGGGTAGCCTGGAAACCGGCATGGCCGGTGAAGAAGACGGCGTCGGCGCCGAGGGCGTGCTGGATCACAGTCAACTGCTGACCGACCCTGAAGAAGCCGCTGCCTTCGTCAAGGCCACCCAGGTCGATGCCCTGGCCATCGCCATCGGCACCAGTCACGGCGCCTACAAGTTCACCAAGCCGCCAACCGGCGACGTGCTTTCCATCGAACGCATCAAGGAAATCCACAAGCGCATCCCCAACACCCACTTGGTGATGCACGGTTCCTCGTCCGTTCCGCAGGAATGGCTGAAGGTGATCAACGAGTTCGGCGGCGACATCAAGGAAACCTACGGCGTGCCGGTCGAGGAAATCGTCGAAGGCATCAAGCACGGCGTGCGCAAGGTCAACATCGACACCGACCTGCGTCTGGCTTCCACCGGAGCGATGCGCCGCATGATGGCCGAGCACCCGAGCGAGTTCGACCCGCGCAAGTTCTTCGCCAAGACCATCGTCGCCATGCGCGACATCTGCATCGCCCGCTACGAAGCCTTCGGCACCGCCGGCAACGCCTCCAAGATCAAGCCGATCTCCCTGGAAGGCATGTACCAGCGCTACGCCAGCGGCGAGCTGAACGCCAAGGTCAACTGAGCCGCTGCGGGCTCAATGCCCGCGTGGCTCGGCCGAAAGCCGCGACTGCGCAAGCGTCGCGGCTTTTTCATGCCTGGCGTTCGGGCCTCAGGGTGCTGCGCTGAGCAGGGCGCGGTGCTCGATAAGCAGCTTGTCGAAGCGGGCTGCTCCCGCCTCGGTCTCGTAGCCGGTGTTGTCCTGGGTGTAAACACCGGCCTTGAAATACAGCGGCTTGCGAGCCCAGCTCGAGTCAAGTCGGGTGCTCCATTTGCTGGCATTGAGATTGATCACCAGCGTGCCTTTGGGTGTCAGGTGAACCACATAGGTGAAGCGCTGGTTCAGGGCAATGCCAGTAGCCAGGGTAACGATCTGAATCTCGGCTTCTGGGCTCAGGCGTACCTTGGCGACGAGATTGCCGCTTTGCGCATAGGCCTTGTACTGATACTCCAGCTTGAGCAACGGCATCGAGCTCTTGTAGGCGTGGATCTGGCCGATGACGATCTTGCCCGTGGAGGGAACCTGGCTGACCTGCAGTCCGGCGTGCAGGAAATGGTCTGCCTCCGGGTAGGTCCAGTTGCGCAGGCTGCCGTCGGCATAGGTCTCGCGCAGCTCGCTGCGTGGGTATTTGGCGCTTTCGGTGGTCGTGCCGTTGACCGGCGACCAGAAGAAGATGGCGCCATCTCTGGACTGGAAATAGTGATCCTGATAACCGCCGGCCAGCACAGGGGTTTCAATGGTGGTAGCGGGAACGCCGACTGGAATGCTGAGGTTCCACATAGCGAGTTCGATCATGTTCAAAGTTCCTGAAAGACGGAAACTTCAGTCGGTGCACATCTCGTCCAGGAGTCAGTAACGGCTTACTTGGCGTTCCAGCGGGTGACGCGAGCTAGAAGGTGGCAGAGCTGCCTGCCTCGAGTGCAGGTGCAGCTCAGGGCACGCTCTATAGCGGCATGATGCGGCAATGCCTGAGCACCATTCGTCGTGTTGTTGGCGTCAATAAATGAGCGCTCTTTGCTCCAGATGACCTCGCCCGCTTTGGGCGCGCAGTGGCGATTGCCTGGGCGGTTCGCTGCGCAGGTAAAACCCTGTAAAACTCCCGGAGCAAAGTCATAGGCGGGGTACGCCATAATTCGTGCACTGTCTCCGGGAACCTGCCGCCCATGTCCAGCAAGC
Source organism: Pseudomonas sp. (assembly GCF_048269965.1). Classification (GTDB taxonomy): domain Bacteria; phylum Pseudomonadota; class Gammaproteobacteria; order Pseudomonadales; family Pseudomonadaceae; genus Aquipseudomonas. Next base: position 15,818 of record NZ_JBLWTV010000013.1, read on the forward strand.
CACGTCTGTTGCTCGCTTTCCTTCTTGCCGTGTTGCTGGCTTCGCTGCTCGCCTCGATCTTCCAGACCCAGAGCAATCTCGCCGCGCTGCAGGCGCTCGGCGCACCGATGCCGCTGGATGTGCGCGTCGGCACCACCTGCCTCGATCTGCTCGGCTTCGCCCCGACCTTCGCTCTGCTCAGTGCCCTGGGTTTTCTCATCGCCCTGCCGCTCGCGGCCTGGCTGGCGCGGCGCATGCCGCCGCTGCGTTGGCTGATTTTCGTGCTGGCCGGCGCTGCAGCCATCTGGACGGCACTGGCACTGGCCAATGCGCTGGCGCCGATGCCGACCCTGATCGCTGCCGACCGCAGCCCGTTCGGCACGCTCGGACTGATGGCCTGCGGCAGTGTCGGTGCGCTGCTGTTCGGCCAGCTCGGCCGACGCGTGCGCTACCGGACGCAGCCGACTTCCTCCGACTCTCTGTGACAAGGCGTTGCCCATGTTGAGAAGCACCCGCGCGCTGATGCTCGGCGCCCTGTTCGTCAGCACGCCGCTGCTGGCCCAGGACTACCGTGTCGAAATCTTCAGCGAAGGCCTGGAGAACCCCTGGGCCGTGGCTTTCCTGCCGGACGGGCGCATGCTGGTTACCGAACGTGCCGGACGGCTGCGCATCATCGAAGTCGACGGCAGTGTCGATCCCGAGCCGGTGGCGGGCCTGCCCGAGGCCTTCATCGCTGCCCAGGCCGGGTTGATGGAAGTGGCGCTGGACCCCGACTACAGCGACAACCGCTGGCTGTACCTGACCTATGCCCACGGCTCGCTGGAGGCCAACAACACGCGTCTGGCCCGTGCCCGCCTGGTGGATGACGAGCTGCACGACTTCGAAGTGCTGTTCACCGCCCAGCCGCTCAAGGCTGGCGCCGCGCATTACGGCGGGCGTATCGCCTTTCTCGCCGACAAGACCCTGGTGCTGACCCTGGGCGATGGCTTCGACTGGCGCGAGCAGGCGCAGAACCCGGCCAACCACCTGGGCAAGATCGTGCGCCTGAACCGCGACGGCAGCGTGCCGCAGGACAACCCGCTGGTGGGGCAGGAAGGCGCTGCGCCGGAGATCTACAGCCTCGGTCACCGTAACGTCCAGGGCATCTTCCACGACGCCGAGCACAACCGCCTGTATAGCCACGAGCACGGCCCGCGCGGGGGCGACGAGCTCAACCTGATCGAGGCCGGCAACAACTACGGCTGGCCGCTGGCTACCTTCGGCATCGATTACACCGGTGCGCGCGTGAGCCCCTACACCGAGCTGCCGGGGTTGACCTCGCCATTGCTGCACTGGACGCCCTCGGTGGCGCCGTCGAGCCTGACCCTGTATCGCGGCGAACTGTTCCCCGACTGGCAGGGCGACCTGTTCGCCGCCACCCTGGCCGAGCGCAGCGTACGACGCATTCGCGTGCGCGACGGCATGCTGGCCGGTGAGGAAATCCTCTTCGAGGAGCTGGGCGAGCGCATTCGTGATGTGCGCAGCGGGCCGGATGGCGCGCTTTATCTGCTCACCGACAACCCACAGGGGCGCCTGCTGCGTGTGGTGCCCAGCGAATAGCGCGGCATCCGTTACACTGGCGGTCCTGATGAAAATGGGATCGTAGCGTTGAAGTATCTACAGGGTTATCCGGTTGCCTTGCAGCAGCAGGTTCGCCAACTGATCGCCGATGACCGCCTGGGCGACTACCTGGCGCAGCGTTATCCGGGCCGGCATGAGGTGCAGAGCGACAAGGCGCTGTACGGCTACGTGATGGCGCTCAAGCAGGAGCACCTGAAGAACGCACCGGCCATCGACAAGGTGCTCTACGACAATCGTCTTGACCTCACCCACCGCGCCCTCGGCCTGCACACGGCGATCTCGCGGGTGCAGGGTGGCAAGCTCAAGGCGAAGAAGGAGATTCGCGTCGCCTCGCTGTTTCGCGACGCGGCGCCGGCCTTCTTGCAGATGATCGTGGTGCATGAGCTCGCGCACCTGAAGGAGGCCGATCACAACAAGGCCTTCTACAAGCTGTGCGATCACATGTTGCCGGGCTATGCGCAGATCGAATTCGACCTGCGCATGTACCTGACCTGGCGCGAAATGACCGGCACCGGCTGAGTCGTAGGGTGCGCCATGCGCACCGGTGGAAGACTCCGGTGTATCAGCTGTGCAGGCGCAGGTTGAGCTGATCGACTACCTCGGCCCAGTCGGCGTCTTCGAGAATTTCCTCGCGCAGCAAGGCTGCCTGCGCCGGGCTCCAGAACGGCGCATCGGCCAGCGAGCAAGTGGCTGGCAGCGGCGAATGGGTACTGATGAAGGCGCTGATGCTGGCGGCATCGTCAGGTAGGCCGAGCTGCTTGAACAGGGCTGGCAGGCTGTGGGTCGGGTTTTCCATGGTATGGGCTCTCGCAAGGCGTGGTGTTCATCGCTCATTACCAACCCTAGCCCAGATAGTTCCGTTTACGCGGCTGTCAGCACCTCGAAAACCTGTTGGCGGCTCCCTACTGGCAGGCTTATCTCGTCGCCGGGCTTCTTGCCGAGCAGCAACCGCCCGAGCGGTGCGGTATGGCCGAGCACCTGAATGCTCTGGCCGGCCAGTTGCAGTTTCATGCTGGCGCCCGGTGGGCCAAGGAACAGCCATTGTTCGTGGCCATCCTCGGTCGCAAGCTGTACCAGCGCGCCGAGCTGGATGCCCTGCTCGACATCGAAGGGGCGCGGGCGCAACTGGCGCCAGGTGATCAGGGTCTGGCGCAGTTCTTCGACGCGACGCGCCTGACCGCTGGCCAGGTAGGCGGCCTCCAGGCCCAGGGTGTCGTACTTGTTCTCGGCGACATTCTCTTCGTGGGTGGCCGCTTCGTGGGCGCTGAGGGCGGCGAGGCTGGCCTGCTCGAGGTCGGTCTGCAGATGGCTGAGCACGTCTTGCAGCAGCAGATTCTTGTCCATGGTGCGTTTTCGGATTCGGGTTGGTGAAAGGGACGGCGGCCCCTCTTCAAAGCTATTGGGTGGCCAGTTGCACGCGGTTGCGACCTTCAGCCTTGGCGCGGTACATGGCGGCATCGGCCAGGCGGATCAGCTGGGTGGCATCATCGGCGCCGCAGCTCAGGGCGATGCCGATGCTGGCGCCGACGCGTACGGCACGATCTTCCAGGTACATCGGCGTGTCCAGCCCTTCCAGCAGGCGCTGGGCCAGTTCGTGCGCATGTTCGGCTGATTGCACGCTCTCGCAGATCACCACGAACTCGTCACCGCCGAGGCGGGCAGGCAGATCGCTATCGCGCACGTACTGCCGCAGGCGCTGCGCGACTTCGGCCAGTACCAGGTCGCCATAGCCATGGCCGTGCTGATCGTTGATCGGCTTGAAACCGTCCAGGTCGATCAGCATCACGGCGAGCAGTTCGTTGCGCCGCAGGCTGCGCGCCAGTGCCTGTTCCAGGTGTTGCTGCAGGGCGGTGCGGTTGGCCAGGCCGGTCAGCGGGTCCTGCAGGGCCAGCTCACTGAGGCGCTGATTGGCCTGTTCCAGGGCCTGGGTGCGTTCGGTGACGCGCTTGGCGAGGATCTGTTCGTTGAGCTGCAGCGCGGCCTCGCGCTGGCGCTTGAGTTCGTTGAAGCGTGCGGCCAGGGCAAAGGACAACAGGATCATCTCCAGCCCCGAGCCGATCTGCATGGCGTACAGGGTAAGGAAGTTCGACGGGATCAGGGCGAAGTTGCGCAACGCCAGCAGCACCGCGCCGGTCAGCAGCATCAGCCAGGCCAGGGCGAACAGGCGAGCGCCGGGCACCCGGTAGCCAACGCAGACGAAGCTGGTGAGCAGTAGTGTCAGGGTGGCGATCAGGCCGGTCAGCGACATCAGCTGCAGCGCGCGCTGCAGCGGCAGCAGCACACTGGCCAAGACGGCCACGCCGATGGCGATGGACAGCATCAGCAGGCCCTTGTCCCAGCGCGGCAGCCACTGGCGGGTATCGAGAAAGCTGCGCGCAAACACCACCGACAGCAGCGCCGCCGACGTCAGGCTGACCGGCAGCATGCGGTTGCTCCAGGGCGCAGCTTCGGACCACAGATACTGCGCGCCAAGACCATTGAGCGACAGCACGCTGAGGGCGAAGGCGAACATGAACAGCACGTAGTTGAGGAAAGGCCGTTCGCGCAGGGCGAGAAACAGCAGCAGGTTGTACAGCCCCAGTGCGATCAGCACGCCGAAGTAGATGGCATGCACCAGATAACCATTCTGACTGTGCTGCTCGAAATCGCGCGCAGGCATCAGGGTGCCGCTGAGGGTCATGCTACCGCGCGAGTCGACGCGCAGGTACAGCGTGCGTTGCTCGCCGGGCTGCAGGGCGATCTCGAATACCGGGTTGCGATGGCCGACGCTGCGCTGCGCGTAGGGCACGGTGTCGCCGCTGCGCGACTCGCGCACGCCATCGGCGCCGGTGTCGTACAGGCGTACCTCGTCCAGTGAGGCGTAATTCAGCTCCAGGCGCCAGACGCGCCTTTGCTGGGCATCCGATTGCAGCGCCAGGCGCAGCCAGATCACCCCCGGCACGTAGCCGAAGCTGAGGTCACGGCGGTTCAAGGAGGGCTGGAAAGGGGCGTCGACAGCGCGAACGTCGTCCAGGCTCAGCGCGCTCTGGGGATCGGCGAGAAAGTCGACCCGTCCATAGAGATCCTGTGCTGCGCTGCTGTCGTCCAGGCGCGTGCTGGCGAGAGTGACCTGGCACGCCAACAGCAGGCTGCACACCAGCAGCAGACCCGGCAGCGAGGCCAGGTAGGTGAGGGTGGTGTGTCGGTTGGCTGGCATGGGCAAGGCCTGGGAACTAGGCGTCGTCAGATAGTGGCAGAAAGCCCCGTGAGCCTGCTAGTGGCGATCCTTCTGCAGATGCGCGGCCAGCGTGCGCAGGGGCGCGAGTTGGCGGCAGATCAGCGCCAGTTGCGTCTGCACCAGGCGTTGGCGCTCGTCGACGTCGTCGGCGATCTGCTCCAGGCTCTGCGCCAGTGCCTGTTCCTCGTCGCTGTGAATGGCCAACGGTTGCTCGCCGCGCAGGCCGGTGGCGATGTCATCGAGGCTGCTCGCCAGCGCTTCGGCCTGTTCCAGCAATTGTGCCTGGGCCGTCTGCGGCAACTGCTCGCCACGATGGGCGCCGAGCCCGGAGAGGTAGCTGAGCAGGGTGTGCGACAGCACCAGAAAGCGAAAACCAAGGTCGGCGTCCTTACGGAAATGCCCTGGTTCCATCAGCATGTTGCCGAGTGTGGTGGACAGCGCTGCATCGGCGTTGTGCGCGTTGCGTCGAGCCAGGCGGTAGCCGAGGTCGTCACGCTTGCCGTGTGCGTACTGGGCGATGATCTGTCGCAGGTAGGCGCTGTTGCAGCTCAGCGTGCTCGCCAACATGCGCCCCAAGCGCCGGCCCTGCCAGTCCGGCAGGATCAGGAACACCGCCAGCCCGGCCAGCATGCCGCCGAGCAAGGTGTCGACCAGGCGCGGCAGGAACAGGCCGTAGCCATCGCCGATCTGGTTGAAGCAGAACAGCACCAGCAGGGTGATCGCCGCCGTGGCCAGGGTGTAGCGCGTGCTGCGTGTGGCGAAGAAGGCGACGCCGGCGACCACGGCGAACAGGGCCTGGATGCGTGGGTCGGGGAACAGATCGATCAATGCCCAGCCTAACCCCAGGCCAATCAGGGTGCCGACGATTCGCTGCACCAGCTTTAGACGCGTGGCGCCGTAGTTCGGCTGGCAGACGAACAGGGTGGTCAGCAGAATCCAGTAGCCCTGGGTCGGATGAATCAGGTGCAGCAGGCCATAGCCGGCAGCCAGAGCAATGGACAGGCGCAGCGCGTGGCGAAACAGCAGCGAGGTGGGTGTCAGTTGCTGGCCGATACGTTCGATGACCTCGCGCAACGAATGCGGTTCGCGATCCAGCAGGCTGCTGTCCTGCTCATCGGCCAGGGCGTCGGGGTTGCTGGCATTGCCGAGCAGCAGGTCGAGACTGGCGAGGTTGCCGGCCAGTGCGCCGAGCGAGCGCAGCAGGCGGCGCCAGGCCGGGTTGCTCTGCAGGTGCAGGTGGTCGAGGGAGGCATGCAGGTCTTCCAGCGCCTGGCTGCACAGCTCGCGGTATTCGAACGGCTGGCGCAACTCGATGGCACTGCCCAGGCGCTGGCAGGCTTCGCCATGCAGACGCAGCAGGCGCTGGCAGCGAAACAGCACATCGCTGTGGAAGAAGGCTTCGGCCAGTTCGTTGTAAGGGTAGTGCGACGAACTGGCGCGCTCGTGGATGTCCTGGGCAAGGAAGTACAGCTTCAGATAACGATTGACCTTGGGGCCTGGGCGACCGCCTCCGACCCGGTGCAGGATAATCTCCTTGGCCGCGTTGAGTGCGGAGACTACGCGGCCATTCTGCTGGGCCAACTCCAGACGGCGTTGCTCCACATCCAGCTGGCGCACGGGTTCGAACAGCGCTGCCTTGAGCTTGAGGTACTTGCCCAGTTCGCGAAACAGTCGGGCCAGGGCGAGCTGCACCGGCTGATGGGCGAACAGGCCATGCCAGATCACCGACAGCAGGCCGTACCAGGCGGCACCAGCCACCAGCAGCAGCGGCTCCAGCCACAGGCCGGCGACGCCGCCGCGCTGCTCGACGCCGATCATGCTGTACACCGCGAGGATCAGCGTGCCGGAACCCAGGGTGGCGAAGCGTTCACCGAGTGCGCCGAGCATGGTCAGACAAAAGGCGGAAAAGGCCAGGGCGATGACGAACAACCAGGGATAGGGAAAGAGGAATTCCACCGCATAGGCCGCCGCGCTGAAGCAGGCCAGGGTGACCAGCACTGCGCCGAGGCGGCCTTGCCAGCTGTCGTCGGTCTCGGTCAGGGCGCTGGCGATGATGCCGAGAAACAGTGGGATCAGCCCATGCATCCAGCCCTGCCACCCGCATAGCGCCAGGGCTCCGGCCAGGGCGATGAATACCCGCAGGCTGGCGCTGAACTTGTCCAGTGCCCAGAGGCGGCGCAGTGATTGACGAAGGCGAGGGCGGGGCATAGGGAGTCTGGTCGGAAACGATCTGAGCAGCCTACCGGAACTGGTTGGCCGTTGGGTATCTGTCTGCCGGCGATCTGTTCGGCGTGACCCCTTTCGTGAGTTCTTCGCGCTTATCGCGGATAAATCCGCTCCTACAGGTAGCAACTGCTGGCGCAACCGTACATCCCCTGTAGCACATCCGCCGGTCCTGTCGCGGGAGCCGCTGGAGGCGTGAACTATGCTCAACAGAGGCCCTCCGCCACCTGTTCGTATCAACGCGGGGCCTGGGAGTCGAACGTGTTACCTGGCTGCTTGCGTCTGTGTCTGTGTGCCCTGATCCTCTGCGCTTCGGTGGCGGCGAGTGCGGCGCCGGGCGCGGTGGTGCAGCTGCAGGTGGATGGGGTGATCGGCCCGGCCAGTGCCGACTACCTGGTGCGCGGCTTGGCCAAGGCGGTGGACGAGGGTGCGCAACTGGTTGTGATCGAAATCGACACGCCGGGCGGCCTGGATACCTCCATGCGCGCCATCATCAAGGCGATTCTCGCCAGCCCGATTCCGGTGGCCAGCTATGTCGCCCCCGGTGGCGCGCGGGCGGCCAGCGCCGGCACCTATATCCTCTACGCCAGTCATGTCGCCGCCATGGCGCCGGGCACCAATCTCGGCGCCGCTACGCCGGTGGCCATTGGCATGCCGGGGGCGCCGAGCAAACCGGCGGGCGAGGACAAGGAGGGCGCGCAGAATAAGGGTGAAGCCGACAAGATGCCGGCCGATGCCATGACCGCCAAGCAGGTCAACGATGCGGCCGCCTACATTCGCGGTCTGGCGAATATGCGCGGACGCAATGCCGAGTGGGCCGAGCAGGCGGTGCGCGAAGCCGTCAGTCTGTCCGCCGAGGAGGCGCTGGAGCAGAAGGTGATCGACTATCTGGCCAGGGACCTGAGCGACCTGCTGCGCCAGCTGGACGGCAAGTCCCTGCAAGCCGCAGGCGTCGAAGTCACCCTGGCCACCGCCGGTGCGCCGCTGATCAGCCATGCGCCGGACTGGCGCACCCGGCTGCTGGCGGTGATCACCAACCCCAGCGTGGCGCTGATCCTGATGATGATCGGTGTCTACGGCCTGTTCTTCGAGTTTTCCAATCCCGGCAGCGGCGTCGGCGGTGTGCTCGGCGGCATCAGCCTGGTGCTCGCGCTCTACGCCCTGCAGCTGTTGCCGGTGAACTACGCCGGGGTCGCGTTGATCCTGCTCGGTATTGCCTTCATCAGCGCCGAGGCCTTCTTGCCCAGCTTCGGCGTGCTCGGCATCGGCGGGGTGGTGGCGTTCGTCTTCGGCGGGCTGATCCTGATCGACACCGACGTGCCGGGCTTCGGCATCCCGCTGGCGCTGATCTTCACCCTCGCGCTGGTCAGTGCCGCGCTGATCCTGGCCATAGTCGGTATGGCACTTCGGGCCAGGCGGCGTCAGCAGGTAGCCGGTGACAGCGCTCTGGTCGGTAGCCTGGTGGCCATAACCGCAGTGCGCGACGACGATCCGCGCGCCGGTTGGGTGGCGCTGCAGGGCGAACGTTGGCAGGTGCAGGGCGCTGTTCCATTACGGCTTGGGCAGCAGGTACGAGTCACGGCGCGCGATGGCGTGCATCTGCAGGTCAGCGCGGTGGATGAATCACCGCCCCAAGGAGGTCACTGATGGGTTTCGAACTGAGTTTTCTGTCGTTGGTAATCATCGTCCTGGCACTGCTCGTCTCATCGTTTCGCATCCTGCGCGAATACGAGCGTGGCGTGGTGTTCCAGCTCGGCCGTTTCTGGCGGGTCAAGGGGCCGGGCCTGGTGCTGGTCATCCCCGGGCTGCAACAGATGGTACGGGTCGACCTGCGCACCATCGTGCTGGACGTTCCGACCCAGGACGTGATCTCCCGCGACAACGTCTCGGTCAAGGTCAACGCGGTGGTCTACTTCCGCGTGCTCGACGCGCAGAAGGCGATCATCCAGGTCGAGGATTACCACGTCGCCACCAGCCAGCTGGCGCAGACCACCTTGCGCGCTGTGCTCGGCAAGCACGAGCTGGACGAGATGCTCGCCGAGCGCGAGCGGCTCAACCTCGACATCCAGCAGGTGCTCGACGCGCAGACCGACGCCTGGGGCATCAAGGTGGCCAACGTCGAGATCAAGCACGTCGACCTCGACGAGTCGATGATCCGCGCCATCGCCAAGCAGGCCGAGGCCGAGCGCGAACGGCGGGCCAAGGTGATTCACGCCGAAGGCGAGCTGCAGGCCTCGGAAAAACTCATGCAGGCCGCCGAGATGCTCGGCCGCCAGTCAGGCGCCATGCAACTGCGCTACATGCAGACGCTGAGCAATATCGCCAGTGACAAGAGCTCGACCATCGTCTTTCCGCTACCGGTGGAGTTGTTGCGCGGCATCGTCGATCTGAAGGAGCCTAAGGCTTGAATTTAGAACCGATCGGTTCTAAATTGCGTGCATGACGACACGTGGACGCCCCAAGACCTTCTGCCCGGACCGGGCCCTGGAAAACGCCATGCAGCTGTTCTGGCAACGCGGTTATGAAGCCGCGTCGCTGCAGGACCTGCAGGCGGCCACCGGGCTGTCCAAGAGCAGCCTTTATCAGACTTACCCGAGCAAGCAGGCCTGGTTCGTCGCTGCCTTCAGCCGCTACGTAGCGCAGCGTCGTGCCTTGTTGCTGGAACAGCTTGCTGCCAGCACCTCGCCGCTCGCTTTCATCCGCGAGCGACTGCTCAGTGTGCTCGAAGACGACGGCCCTGACGGCGTGCCGCGTGGCTGCATGCTGGTCAATGTCGCCAATGAATTTTCCCTGTCGGAGCCGGCGCTGGTGCCGGTTCTGCAACAGGCCACGGCGGGTATCTGCCAGGTCTTCGAGCAGGCGCTCGAACGCGCCGTGGCTTGTGGCGAGCTGAGGAGCGCTCAGGACCTCGCGGCTCGCGCCAGTTATCTGCAATGTGTGATGAGCGGGCTGCGTACCCAGGTGAAATCTGCGGTGCCGGCGGATTCGATCCGCGCCACCGTGGCAGTGGTGATGGCCAGCCTGGATTGCGCCTGAGCCGTCCTGTGCTGGGTTTTGTTCGCTTGGTTTTTGGACTGATTGGTTTTGAATGGGGGTGGTATGCGGGAATTGTTCGAGTTATGCGGTGCCGATCCTGAGCTGGTGTTCTCGCCCTACTGCTGGCGCGTACGTCTGGCGCTGGCGCACAAGGGGCTGGACTGGCAGAGCCGACCGACACGTTTCACCGACAAGGAGTTGATCGCTTTTTCCGGGCAGAAGCTGGTTCCGGTGCTGACCGATGAGGGTGAAACGGTGCATGACAGCCTGGCGATCTTCGCTTACCTGGATCAGCGTTATCCGCAGCAGCCCTTGCTCGGTGACGCGCTGGCTGCCGAGCGCGCCCGCCTGGTCGAGCGCCTGAGCTTTCATATGGTGCGTGTGCCGCTGTTGAAGATGCTGATCCCGCGCGTCTGGCAGGTGATCGACCCGGCTGACCGCGAATATTTCCGCAGCAGCCGGGAGAAGGCGCTGGGCATGAGTCTGGAGGCGTTCGCCGATCCGCAGGGCGGTGAGCGGTTGTTCCGTGAAGGTGTGGCGCCGCTGGAGATGTGGCTGCGCGAACAACCCTTCCTCGAAGGCCAGGCTCCTGGAGGCTGTGACTACCTGCTGGCCGGCATGCTGCTCTGGGCCTGGTGCCTGGGCGCGCAACCCTGGGCCGACGATTCGGCGCTGGGCGCCTGGTTCGCGCGCATCCTGCAGACGTATGAAGCGACTCACGGCCCGGTCAAGCGGGCCGCGATCCACGTGGAGGAAAACCAATGATAGACCTGTACTACTGGACCACGCCCAACGGCCACAAGGTCAGCATCTTTCTCGAGGAAGCCGGGCTGGACTACCGCATCGTTCCGGTGCATATCGGCAAGGGCGAGCAGTTCGCACCCGAGTTTCTCAAGATCGCACCGAACAACCGCATTCCCGCTATCGTCGATCGAGCGCCGGCCGATGGTGGCGAGCCCATCGCCCTGTTCGAGTCCGGGGCGATTCTCGAATACCTGGCCGACAAGAGCGGGCAGTTCCTGCCGCGCGAGACACGCGCGCGTTTCACCGTGCTGCAGTGGCTGTACTGGCAGATGGGCGGCGTTGGCCCGATGGCGGGGCAGAACCACCACTTCGTGCGCTACGCGCCAGAGCCGATTCCTTACGCCATCGACCGCTATGTGAAGGAAACCGCGCGCCTCTACGGCGTGCTCGACCATCAACTGGCCGGTCGTGACTACGTGGCGGGGGAATACTCCATCGCCGACATGGCCATCTACCCCTGGGCCAAGCTGTGGAAGATGCAGCAACAGAAACTGGAGGATTTCCCCAACATGGCCGCCTGGCTCGAACGCATCGATGCACGCCCTGCCGTGCAGCGTGCCTATGCGCTGGTAGAACAGGTGAACGCCGATCCGCAGGCTCTGCTCACCGCAGAGGCACGGCGGCTGCTGTTCGGGCAGTGACGGACGGACGAAATTTCTCGTGGATTTTCCTGTGAGCTGGCTCACGCTTTCCTAGACTGCAACTGTTGGCCCGCAATGGTTGGAGATGGTTATGCGAATCGGCGTACCCAAGGAAATCAAGAACCACGAGTACCGAGTCGGCCTCACGCCGCAGTCGGTGGCCGAGCTGACGGCACTCGGCCATGAGGTCTGGATCGAAACCGATGCCGGTGCCGCTGTCGGTTTCGCCGACGAGGATTACCTCGAGGCGGGCGCGCAGATCGCCCGTAATTCGTCCGAGGTATTCCAGCAGGGGCAGTTGATCGTCAAGGTCAAGGAGCCTCTGGCGGTGGAGCGCGCCAGGTTGCGCGCCCACCACACGCTGTTCACCTACCTGCACCTGGCGCCGGATCGCGCACAGACCGAAGAGTTGATGGCCGGCGGTGCCACCTGCATCGCCTATGAGACGGTGACCGATGCACAGGGCCGGCTACCGTTGCTGGCGCCGATGTCGGAAGTGGCCGGGCGCATGTCGATCCAGGCCGGCGCCGGCTGCCTGGAAAAAGCCCGCGGCGGGCGTGGCGTATTGCTGGGTGGCGTACCAGGCGTGGCGCCGGGAAAGGTGGTGATTCTCGGTGGCGGCGTGGTCGGCAGTCATGCCCTGGCGATGGCGGTCGGCCTGGGCGCCGATGTCACGGTGCTGGACAAGAGCGTCGACGCGCTGCGCCGGCTCGATGCCCAGTACGGCAATCGCATCACCACGCTCTACTCCACTCGCGCGGCGGTGCGTGAGCAGGTGTTGGCGGCTGACCTGGTGATTGGCGGGGTGCTGATTCCCGGGGCTGCCGCGCCCAGGCTGATCACAGCGGAGATGGTGCGGCAGATGAAGGCCGGCGCGGTGTTGGTGGATGTCGCCATCGACCAGGGTGGGTGCGCCGAGACCTCCCGCGCCACGACCCATGCCGAGCCCACCTATGTGGTCGATGATGTGGTGCACTATTGCGTGGCCAACATGCCCGGCGCGGTGGCACGCACCTCGACCCTGGCACTGAACAACGCCACCCTGCCGTTCGTCGTGGCGCTCGCCCAGAAGGGTACTCGCCGCGCCTTGCAAGACGACCCGCATCTGCTGAATGGGCTCAACGTGGCCAGGGGGGCAATCACCTGCGGCAGCGTGGCCGAGGCCCATGGCCTGCCTTTTCAATCGGCCGCCGGGGTGCTGGAGCATCTGTCATGAGGGCCGCCCGGGTTGCGCGCTACGGAGGAAAAGACCATGTCCAGCCGTCGTCATCTCCTCTTCGCCGCCGGCGGCGCGTTGCTGGCCAGCCCGGCACTGGCGCTGGCCGAGCGCCTGCTGACGCCACGGCAGACGCTCGGCCCCTTCTACCCCGACCAACTACCGCTGGATGACGACAACGACCTGGTGCGAGTCGAAGGCCAGGCCGCAGAGGCACGCGGAATTCGCGTGCAACTGCATGGCTCGATCCTCGATGCGGGCGGTCGACCACTGGCGGGGGCGCGGGTGGAAATCTGGCAAGTGGATGCCAACGGTATCTACCTGCACAGTCGCGGCGGTGACCGCCAGAGGCTCGATCCCGGGTTCCAGGGTTATGGCCGTTTCACCACCGCGGCCGATGGGCGCTACCGCTTTCGTACCATCCGCCCGGTGCCCTATCCCGGCCGCACGCCGCATATCCATCTGGCGGTGACCCTGCCCGGCCTGCCGCGTTTCTCCACCCAGTGCTATGTCCAAGGCGAACCGCTCAATCAGCGCGATGGCCTGCTCAACGCGATCCGCGACCCACGCTTGCGCGAACTGCTGGTCGTGCCCTTCGTGCCGGTGAGCGGGCAGACCGACGAACAGGTTGCCCGCTTCGACGTGGTGCTCGGCATCACCCCGAGCGCTTGAATGGATGATTACAACGGCCAGATCCACAGCAGCATGGGCACACTGATCAGCACCACGAGGATCTCCAGTGGCAGGCCCAGGCGCCAGTAGTCGCCAAAGCGGAAACCACCGGGGCTGAGGATCAGGGTGTTGTTCTGGTGGCCAATGGGCGTGAGGAACGAGCAGGAGGCGCCGATAGCCACGGCCATCAGCAGCGAGTCCGGGCTGACGCCGAGCTGGCTGGCGGCGCTCAGCGCGATGGGGCACATCACAGCTGCAGTCGCCGCGTTGTTCATGAAATCCGACAGGGTCATGGTCACCACCAGCAACAGGGTCAGGGTGATGATGGCGTTGCCCTGTGCCAGGTTCTCCATCAGCAGGCGTGCCAGCAGATCGGCTGCGCCCGTGGCGGACATCGCACCGGCTACCGGCATCAAGGCCCCGAGCAACACGATCACCGGCCAGTCGATGGACTCGTAGACGGCGCGCAGCGGCACCAGACGCAGCAGCATGTAGGCCAGGACACCGCTGGCGAAGGCAATCGCAGCCGAGAGCAGGCCGAAGGCGGCGGCAGCGATGGCCAGCAGCATGATGCCGAGCGCGAGATTGGCCTGACGCGGATCGGGAATGTTGATGGCGCGTGCGGCCAATGGCACGCAGTCATAGTCGCTGGCGAACTCGCCGATATCCTCGGCGCTGCCCTGCATCAGCAACACGTCACCGCCCTGGATCAGGGTCGAGCGCAGGCGCTTGATCGAGCGATGGCTCTGTCTGGAGATCGCCAGCAGGTTGATGGAATAGCGGCTGCGCAAACGCGTGCTGCTGGCAGAACGACCGATCAGTGACGAGTCGGGTTTGACCAGCAGCTCCTGCATGGCGCGGTCTTCGCCGTTGCTGGCCTTCTTTTCTGTATCTGCGTCCTGGTCCTGCCGCTGCTCGGCTTCCTCGGCTTCGCGCTCGGCCTCCAGCAACAGGTCCAGCTGGCCGAGCACTTCGCCCAGTTCTTCAGGGTCGGCCTCGATCACCAGTACGTCGTCGGCCTGCAGCACGCGCCGAGGGTTGGGCGCAGTCAGGCGCAGCTTGTTGCGCACCATGGCCACCACCTGGGCGTCGGCCTCGTCGAGCAACTGTTCGATCTCGCGCAGGGTCTTGCCCTGGGCCTTGCCGCCTTCCTTGACTCGCGCCTCGGTCAGGTAATGGCCGGTGTCGAAGCTGGCGGCGTTACCGACTTCGCGCTTGGGCACCAGGCGCCAGCCGAGCAGGGTGATGAACAGCACGCCGGCCACTGCCACGGCGACACCGACCGGGCTGAAATCGAACATGGCGAAGGGACCGCTGCCATTCTGCGCGCGAAAGCTGGAGACGATCAGGTTCGGCGGTGTACCGATCAGCGTGGTCATGCCGCCGAGGATGGTGCCGAAGGCCAGCGGCATCAGCACGCGCCCCGGCGGCAGTTCCAGGCGTGCAGAAATCTGCAGGGCGATGGGCATCAGCAGGGCGAGGGCGCCGACGTTGTTCATGAATGCCGAGAGCAGCGCGCCCAGGCCGGTCAATGCGGCGATCGACAGCAGCACGCCAGCGCCGCTGGGCAGCAGTCGTTGGGCCAGTCGACTGACCGCCCCCGTGCGCTGCAAACCATGGCTGAGTACCAGCACGCAGGCGACGGTGATCACCGCCGGGTGACCGAAGCCTGCAAAGGCTTCGCGCTCGGGCACCAGGCCAACGATCACGCACGCCAACAGCGCGCCCAGCGCTACCACGTCATGGCGCCAGCGGCCCCAGATGAACAACCCCATGCTGGCAACGAGAATGACGAAAATCAGGCCTTGTTCGAGCGTCATGAGGCGGTGCCGTCCCTGTTATGTGCAGACTTCTGGTCTGCTGTTCATAGCAGAGTCTGCGCCGCGTCGGCAGTTCCCGCTGCGCCGTCGAATGGGGCGCAATAGTCCAGCCTCAGACGTATTGCGCGGCGGCGTAGCCCGACGCCCAGGCCCACTGGAAGTTGAAGCCGCCCAGGTGGCCGGTGACGTCGAGCACTTCGCCGATGAAATACAGCCCCGGTACCTTGAGCGACTCCAGTGTCTTGGATGACACCTCGTCGGTATTCACCCCGCCCAGGGTCACTTCTGCCGTGCGGTAGCCTTCGGTGCCTGCCGGTACCAGCTGCCAGTCGGACAGGCGCTCGGCAATCGTCTTGAGTTCGCCGGGCGTGTACTGTTTGAGCGGTTTGTTGCTGAACCAGCTGTCGACCAGCAGGGTCGCCATCTTCTTGGTGAACAGCTCGGCCAGCAGGGTTTTCAGCTCGCTGTTGCCACGCTCGCGCTGCTGGGTGGCCAGCCATTCGGGCAGATCGATATGCGGCAGCAGGTCGATATGCACGGTATCGCCCGGCTGCCAGTAGGACGAGATCTGCAGGATCGCCGGGCCGGACAGGCCACGGTGGGTGAAGAGGATGTTCTCGACGAAACTCTGGCCATTGCAGCTCACCCGGCAGTCCTCCACCGAGGTGCCGGAAAGCTCCGTGCACAGCGTCTTGAGCTGCGGGTCGGTGAGGGTGAAAGGCACCAGCCCGGCGCGGGTAGGTAGCAAATCGTGGCCGAATTGCCTGGCCACCTGATAACCGAAGCCGGTGGCGCCGAGGGTCGGGATCGACAGCCCGCCGCTGGCGATCACCAGTGACTGGCAGGCCACTTCGCCGAGGTCGCTTTGCAGAAGGAAACCACCTTCGGTCTTCTCGATACTGTGTACCGCCGTATTCAGGCGAATCTGTGCGCCAGCCTCGGCACATTCGGCCAGCAGCAGTTCGAGGATGTCGCTGGACTTGTTGTCGCAGAACAGCTGGCCGAGCTTCTTCTCGTGGTAGGGCACACCGTGCTTGGCCACCAGGCCGATGAAGTCCCACTGGGTGAAGCGCGCCAGGGCGGACTTGCAGAAGTGTGGGTTGCCGGAGAGGAAGTTGTTCGGCTCGCAGTACAGGTTGGTGAAGTTGCAGCGGCCACCACCGGACATGAGGATTTTCTTGCCGGCCTTGTTGGCATGGTCGAGCACCAGCACGCGGCGGCCACGGGCTGCGGCAGTGGCAGCACACATCAGCCCGGCGGCGCCTGCGCCGATGATCAGTACGTCGGTTTGCAACACGAAATGTCCTCAGGTGAATCGATGACGCAGCCAGCGCTGCGTGAAAACCGCTGAAGTTTACCCGAAGCCGCTCTGCGCCGACTTTTCTGTCGCCGTGTGGCTGGCAAGCGTGTAACGCCCGATCGACTGTCTCAGATATGAGACAGTGACGAGTGGCGTTGTGCCTGCTATCACTAGAACAGATCATCTCGGATGGACCGCCACCCATGCTCGCAGTGCGTGCCTGGCTATTGCTCTTGCTGCTGTCGCCGGTATTGGCCTCGGCCGAGCTGTTGCGCCTGGTGGCCGACCCCTGGCCGCCGTTCAATGATCAGAGGCTGCCCGGCAAAGGTCTGGCCAGTGATCTGGTGGAGCAGGCGCTCGCCCGTGCCGGCTACACCACCCGCTATGTGGAGGTGCCCTGGGAGCGTGCGGTGCTGGGGCTCAAACGTGGCGATTACGATGTGCTGATCAACGCCTGGTACAGCGCCGACCGCACCGAGTACGGCTATTTCTCCCGGCCCTATCTGGTCAACCGCATCCGCTTCATGCGGCGCAAGGGGAGCGACATCCAGTTCGAGACCCTGGCCGATCTCTACCCGCACAGCATCGCGGTGGTCAGGGGCTATGCCTATTCCAGGGAATTCGACAGCGATCCGCAGCTGCTCAAGGTTGGTGTCGGCAGTTTCGAGATCGCCGCGCGGATGCTGCATGCCGGGCGCGTCCAGCTGGCGCTGGAGGACGAGCTGGTCGCGCGCCACCTGCTGGGGCGCACGCTGAGCGCCATCCGCGATGAACTGGAGTTTCTGCCGCTGCCCCTGAGCGAGAACGGCCTGCATCTCCTGATACGCCGCAGCCATGCGCAGCATCGCGACATTGCCAGGCGTTTCGATGCGGCGATCCAGGCCATGAGCGACGACGGCAGTTATGCCGCGACGCTGCAGCGCCACAGCCCCTGATCAGGCCAGTATGGTACGGGCACGCCCCTGTTGCTTGGCCCGGTACAGGCGAATGTCGGCCTCATGCAGCAGGCTTTCCAGATCCTCGGGTTCACCCTGATAGAGGCCCGCGCTGAACGATAGCGCGGGCGCGCCAGCGGCATAGTGCAGGCTGGCGCACTGTCGGCGCAGTTTATCCAGAGCCTGGGCCACATGATCCGCGCCATGCAGGGTCAGCAGGGCAAATTCCTCGCCGCCCAGACGGCCCAGCAGCATGTCGGGGAAGGCATTGCTCATCGCCCGGGCGAACACCACCAGGGCGCTGTCGCCACTGGCATGGCCGAAGCCATCGTTGATCTGCTTGAAGTGGTCGAGATCGAGCATGGCCACGCTGACCTCGCGACTTTCCCGTTGCGCCTTCTGCAGTATCTGCATGCCTTGTTCGTAGAAGGCGCGGCGGTTGTTCAGGCCGGTCAGGGCATCGAACTGCGCGGCCTTTTTCAGTGCGCGCAACAGGTCGCGTCGCTCCAGGGTCGACATTACCCGGCAGTTCAGCTCTTCAGGGCAGAAGGGTTTGCGCAGGAAGTCGTCGGCACCGTGCTTGATGAACTGCGCACTGAGCGAGCCCTTGGGGTCGGCGGACACGCCGATGATGATCAGGTCATTGAGGCGCAGTTTCTGGCGCAGCAGCTTGACCAGCTCGAAACCGCTGACGCCGGGCATGGCATGGTCGAGCACCAGCAGGTCGATATCCGGGTGCTCGCCCAACTGGCGCAGGGTCTCCCTGCCGTCGCTGGCCTCGATGATCTGATAGTGGTGCGGCTCGAGGATATGACGGATGTAGTGGCGCTGCGCCGTGGAGTCGTCGGCGATGAGAATCTTGATATGGCTGTTGTGGTCGAGTCGGTGCAGAAGACGAAAGGCGTACTCGTAGGAGTGCTGGCTCTCCTTGAGCACGTAGTCGACCACGCCTTTCATCAGCAATTCGTCGCGGCGCTGTTCGTTGTAGCTGCCACTGAGCACGATGCATGGCAGGTGATAGCGCATCACCAGATCGACGCTCTCGCCATCCGGCGCATCCGGCAGGTGCAGATCGACGATGGCAGCGAAGAACAGTGCCGCCGAGGTCTCCAGCATGACCTCCGCTTCTGCCAGTGACGCGCAGAAGATCGGCTCCAGATCGGTTTCCTGACGAAACAGATGCTCGAGGATCTTCAGTACCAGTGGGCTGTCTTCAATGACCAGAATATTGCGCATGGGTGACTCCGGCCCAGGCCGTTTGACTCGTTATATCAGCCTTACAATAGACGCACACGCAGCGTTCTGCCCTTGATCTTGCCTTCGGTGAGGCGCTTGAGCGCCTGGCGGGCGACGTCGCGTTCGACTGCGACATAGGCCTGGTAGTCGAACAGGGCGATCTTGCCGACCTGGCTACCGGGCAACCCGGCGTCGCCGGTCAGGGCTCCGAGGATATCGCCGGGGCGTAGCTTGTCCTTGCGTCCGGCGCCGATGCAGATGGTGTGCATCGGCGGCAGCAGCGGCTCACCCGTCGCCTTGGCGGCGGGCAGCGGGTACCAGGCCAGTTCCTTGCCCTGCAGGGTTTCGATGGCCTGGGCACGACCGGCTTCAGCGGGCGCCACCAGGCTCAGTGCCAGACCTTTCTCGCCAGCGCGACCACTGCGGCCGATGCGGTGGATATGCACCTCGGCATCACGCGACAGCTCGACGTTGATCACCATTTCCAGCCCGGCGATATCCAGGCCGCGCGCCGCGACGTCGGTGGCCACCAGCACGCTGAGGCTGCGATTGGCGAACAGGGCGAGAATCTGATCGCGATCGCGTTGTTCCAGGTCGCCATGCAGGGCGGCGGCGGAAATCTTCTCGGCCTCCAGCTGTGCGGCCAGCTCGTCGCACTGTTGGCGCGTGGCGCAGAAGGCCACGGTCGGTTGCTTGCGGAAATGCCGCAGCAGGGTGCTGACCGCCTCCAGGCGCTGGCCCGGCGCTATTTCGTAGAAGCGCTGTTCGATCTGCCCGTCGTCGTGCTGTGCCTCCACTTCGACCCGCTCCGGGCTACGCAAAAAGCGTGCGGCAAGCTGCTCGATGGCGGGCGGGTAGGTGGCGGAGAACAGCAGGGTCTGGCGCCGCGCTGGGGTCTGTTCGATGATTTCGCTGATGCTGTCGATGAAACCCATGTCGAGCATGCGGTCGGCTTCGTCGAGCACCAGGGTGTTGAGCCCATCGACTTTCAGTGTGCCCTTGCGCAGGTGCTCCTGCACGCGTCCCGGCGTGCCGACGATCACGTGCGCACCGTGCTCGAGCGAGCCGATCTGCGGGCCGAAGGGTACGCCGCCGCAGAGGGTGAGCACCTTGATGTTGTCGGCAGCACGGGCCAGGCGGCGGATTTCCTTGGCCACCTGATCGGCCAGTTCGCGCGTTGGGCACAGCACCATGGCCTGGCAGCCGAAGTAACGCGGGTTGAGCGGGTGCAGCAGGCCGATGCCGAAGGCTGCGGTCTTGCCGCTGCCGGTCTTGGCCTGGGCGATCAGGTCGCGGCCCTTGAGAATCAGCGGCAGGCTGGCAGCCTGAATGGGCGTCATCTCGGCATAGCCGATGGCGGCGAGGTTGGCCTGCATGGCGGCAGAAATGGGCAGGCTGGCGAAGGCAGTAGCGGTCACGGCAAGACTCGGGGGTGGAGAAACAGGTCGGCAGTGTAGCAGGCCCGCTCATTCGTCCGCTGAAACCTCGATATTGCGCCCGCTACGGCCGTCTTTGGTGTCCAGTTGCAGGAAGATCGCCGCCGCCAGCATCGACAGCAGGCCAACGCACAGGTAGGTCGCCTGGAATGCCTGCAGTATATGGTCACTGCCACCCAGTTCACGGCTGAAGCCGCTGAGCAGCGCCGCTGCCGAGGCAACGCCAAGGCCCATCGCCAGTTGCACCACCACCGACAGCAGGCTGTTGCCGCTGCTGGCGTCGCGGTTGTCCAGGTCGATCAGCGTCACGGTGTTCATCGCGGTGAACTGCAGGGAATTGCAGGCGCCGATCAGGCTCAGCTGGATGATCAGCTGCAAGGTCGAGGTGTGTGCATCGACCAGGGCCAGGCTGGCGATCAGGGCGCCGAGCAGCAGGGTGTTACTGGTGAGGATATTGCGGTAGCCGAGGCGTTCGATCAGCGGTCTGGCCAGGGGTTTGGCCGCCATGGCCGCCAGCGCCAGGGGAATCAGGCTCATGCCGGCCTGAGCCGGCGAATAGCCCATCGCCAGTTGCAGCAGCAGCGGCGTGAGGAAGGGCAGCGCGCCGCTGCCGAGGCGGGCGAACAGGTTGCCGATGATGCCCACGGCGAAACTGCGGGTGTGGAACAGCGAGGGTGAGAACAGCGGCTGTTCGATACGTCCGGCACGCAGCCAGTAGGCGGCCAGGCAGGCCATGCCGCCGAGCAACAGCAGCACCACGCGCATGGTCGGCAGGTGCAGGTCGCCGAGCCCTTCCAGCGCCACGGTGATCAGCAGCATCGCCGCGCCGAACAGCAGGAAGCCGGCGGTATCGAAGCGGCTGCGCTCAGGGCCGCGCAGGTCGGGCATGTGACGCCATACTGCCCAGCAACCGAGCAGCCCCACCGGCAGGTTGATCAGGAAGATCCAGTGCCAGCTGGCCACCTCCACCAGCCAGCCGCCGAGGCTCGGGCCGATCAGTGGGCCGAGCAGGCCGGGCAGGGTGATGAAGCTCATGATTCGCACCAGCTCCGAACGCGGATAGGCGCGCAGCACCACCAGGCGTCCGACCGGCATCATCAGGGCACCGCCCAGGCCCTGGATGACCCGTGCACCGATCAGCATGTTCAGCGACTCCGACAGTGCGCAGAGCAGCGAGCCGAGGCTGAACAGGGCAATGGCGCCGAAGAAGATGCGCCGCGTGCCGAAGCGGTCGGCTATCCAGCCCGAGGCCGGGATCAGCAGGGCCACGGTGAGCATGTAGGCGATCACCACCGACTGCATGCGCAGCGGGTCTTCGTCGAGGTCGCCAGCCATGGCCGGCAGTGCGGTGTTGAGGATGGTGCCATCCAGCGTCTGCATGAAGAAGGCGATGGCGACGATCCAGGGCAGCAGGCGGGCGGTTTTGGGGTCGAGCAGGGTGGGGTTGGTCATGCTGTTCTCATGGTCTGTGCGCTTCACTCTAGGCCGCTGACCGAGCCCGGGCAACTGCGGGCTGCCGATGTGCAAGCAGGTGCCAGAGGTGATGCTACGCTGGGGTGACTGGCACATCGCCCCGCAAGGGCTAAGGACGGCGTCATGCGCTGGTTATCTCTGTGGCTTTCGCTGGCCTGCCAGCCGCTGCTGGCGGCCGAGTGGTTTCCCTATCCGGTACGTGCCGATGGCCGCATGCTGGATTACCGACCATTGCCGGTGGCCAGCCAGCCCTGGCGTATCTGCGCGCTGCTGCCCCATGGCAAGGACCGCTACTGGTGGGGCGTGGCCTGGGGGCTGGATCAGGAGGCCAGACGTCTTGGCGTGCGGCTGGGCATCTACGAAGCCGGTGGTTACGAGCATGCCGATGTACAGCTCGAGCAGTTCGAGCATTGCGTGGCCGGTGGCGCCGACGCGTTCGTCGTGGCCAGCATCAACACCTATGACCTGTGCAGCGCGGCCGAGGTGCAGAGCAAGGCCGGTCGGCCGGTGATCGATCTGGTCAATCGTCTGGAATGCCCGGGGCTCAGCGCGCATTCGCGGGTCGACTTCGCCGACATGACGCGTGCCACGCTCAAGTATCTGGTGCGTATCAGCGGCGGTCGGCCGATTCAGGTCGGCTGGCTACCCGGACCGGCCGATGCCGGCTGGGTGCAGGATGCCGAGCGCGGTCTGCGCGATGCCTTGCCTGCAACCCGGGTGAACCTGATCCATGGCGGCTATGGGCCGGTGGATCGCAGTCGGCAGGCGCAGTTGGCGCGCGAGCTGTTCAAGCAGCATCCGCATCTCGATTACCTGATTGCCAATGCCGAGGCCGCGGCCTTCTCCGCGCAACTGGTGCGCAATATCGGCTCCGAGACACAGGTGCTGTCGCTGTACGCCACCGAGCGGGTGCTGGAGCAGATTCGCGAGGGCCAGGTACTGGCTGCGCCCACCGATTCACCGGTGATTCAGGCGCGCATCGCACTGGATCTGGCCGTACGTGGTCTGCAGGGAGAAAAACTGCCGCAGCTGGTGAGCCCGCAGATCGAGATGCTCGACGCCGGCTCACTGGAGCGTTTCGATCTCGGCCGGCTGATGCCGCCCGAGGGGCACTGGATGATCCGCCAGGAATTACCCGACTAACCTGTCTTCCTGCCTGCGCAGCGGCGTACCCCGCACCGGGCGTTCGCCCGCGACGAAGTAGGGCGCGTTGCTGCGCGGCAGTGGCTGGCGCCCGCGAATGCGGTCGGCAATCTTCTCGGCGATCATGATGGTGGTGGCGTTGAGGTTGCCGGTGATGATCTCCGGCATGATCGACGCATCCACCACGCGCAAGCCCTGCAGACCATGCACGCGGCCCTGACCATCGACCACCGCCATGTCGTCCTCGCCCATCTTGCACGAGCACGACGGGTGGAAGGCGGTTTCGGCATGCTCGCGAATGAAGGCATCCAGCTCGGCGTCGCTCCGTACATGCGCGCCAGGGCTGATTTCACGGCCACGGTAAGGATCGAGCGCCGGCTGCGCCATGATCTCGCGGGTAAGGCGTATGCCGTCGCGAAACTCCTGCCAGTCCTGATCGGCGCTCATGTAGTTGAAGAGGATGCTCGGGTGCTGGCGCGGGTCCCTGGACTTGAGCTGGATGCGCCCACGGCTGGGCGAGCGCATCGAGCCGACGTGAGCCTGGAAACCGTGCTCGTTCACCGCGTTGCTGCCGTTGTAGTTGATCGCCACCGGCAGAAAATGGAACTGGATGTTGGGCCAGGCGAACTCCGGGCGCGTGCGGATGAAACCGCCGGCCTCGAACTGGTTGCTGGCGCCGATGCCGTTGCCGGCGAACAGCCATTGCGCGCCGATGCCCGGCTGGTTGAGCAGCTTGAGCGCCGGGTACAGCGACACCGGTTCGGTGCAGGCGTACTGCAGGTACATCTCCAGGTGATCCTGCAGGTTCTGGCCGACGCCGGGCAGTTCATGTACCAGCGGGATATCCAGCTCGCGCAGCAGCGCGGCGGGGCCGACGCCTGAGCGTTGCAGAATCTGCGGCGAGGCGATGGCGCCGGCGCACAGCAGCACTTCACGACGGGCACGGGCTTCGGTGGCGTCGTTCGAGTGGCCGATCAGGTAGCTGACGCCGCTGGCACGCTTGCCGTCGAACAGGATGCGGTCGGTGGTGGCATGGGTGACGATGGTCAGGTTGGGCCGCGCCCGAGCCTGGTCCAGGTAGCCGCGCGCAGTGCTGGCACGGCGACCTTCCGGGGTCACGGTGCGATCCATCGGGCCGAAGCCTTCCTGCTGATAGCCGTTGAGATCGTCGGTGCGCGGATAGCCCGCCTGCACGCCGGCCTCGACCATGGCGTGGAACAACGGGTTGTTGCCGGCCTTGGGCGTGGTCACGCTGACCGGGCCGTCGCCGCCGTGGTAATCGTTGGGACCGATGTCGCGGCTTTCTGCCTTGCGAAAATACGGCAGGCAGTCGAGATAGCTCCAGTCTTGCAGCCCCTTGGCCGTGGCCCAGTTGTCGAAGTCCAGCGCATTGCCACGGATGTAGCACATGCCGTTGATCAGCGATGAGCCGCCCAGGCCCTTGCCGCGTCCGCATTCCATGCGGCGGTTGTTCATGTACGGCTCGGGGTCGGTCTCGTAGGCCCAGTTGTAGCGCCGGCCCTGCAGCGGGAAGGCCAGGGCGGCGGGCATCTGGGTACGGAAGTCGAGGCGATAGTCCGGCCCGCCGGCTTCGAGCAGCAGCACGCTGACGTCGGCGTCTTCGGTCAGTCGGGTGGCCAGGACGTTACCGGCCGAACCGGCGCCGATGATGATGTAGTCGAATTCCTGGGTCATGGCTCCTCCTGTTGCCCGGCTGTGATCCGGGAACACGCGGTGATTGTTCCCGGATTGCATCCGGGCTACGGGGCGGCGGCTTGTTGGTGGGAGCGGATTTATCCGCGATGTCTTTCGCGGCTGAAGCGGTGCGCCGCCCGACCGCCCCCACGCGGTGGTGGGGTTCAGAACACCGAGGTGTAATCGCCCATTTCCAGCTGCACCGATTTGATACGGGTGTAGTGGCCAAGGGTGACCAGGCCGTTCTCGCGGCCGACACCGGACTGCTTGTAGCCGCCCACCGGCATTTCGGCCGGCGACTCGCCCCAGGTGTTGATCCAGCAGATGCCGGCTTCCAGCTTGTGGATCACCCGGTGTGCGCGATTGAGGTCGCGGGTCACCACGCCGGCAGCCAGGCCGTAGTCGGTGTCGTTGGCGCGGCGGATCACTTCCTCTTCGTTGTGGTAGATGAGAATGCTCATCACCGGGCCGAAGATTTCCTCGCGTACGATGCTCATGTCGTCCCGGCAGTCGGTGAATACGGTGGGGGCGACGTAGGCGCCCTTGGCATAGTCGCCATCGATGACGCGCGAACCGCCGATCAGCAGGCGTGCGCCTTCGTTGCGGCCCTGCTCGATGTAGCCGAGCACGCTTTCCATGTGCGCGTAACTCACCAGCGGGCCGAAGTTGGTGGTGTCGCTGAGCGGATCGCCCAGGCGGATGCGTTTTACCCGCTCCAGCACCTTGGCCTCGAAACGCGCCTGCAGCATGCGCGGCACGAACACGCGGGTGCCGTTGGTGCACACCTGGCCGGAGCTGTAGAAGTTGGCCATCACCGCGATGTCGGCGGCGCGGTCCAGGTCGGCGTCCTCGAATACGATCAAGGGCGACTTGCCGCCCAGTTCCATGGTCACTTCCTTGAGGCTGGAACTGGAGGCGCTGGCCATCACCTTCTTGCCGATGACGGTGCCGCCGGTGAAGGAAATCTTCTCGATGCCCGGGTGCTCGGTCAGCCATTGGCCGACCTCGCGGCCGCTGCCGGTGAGCACGTTGAACACGCCGGCGGGCAGGCCGGCCTCGGTGTAGATCTCGGCCAGTTTCAGCGCGCTCAGCGAGGTGACTTCGCTGGGCTTGAAGATCATCGCGTTGCCAGCGGCGAGGGCCGGGGCGGATTTCCACAGGGCGATCTGGATCGGGTAGTTCCACGCGCCGATGCCGGCGACCACGCCCAGCGGCTCGCGGCGGGTGTAGATGAAGGAAGTCTCGCGCAGCGGGATCTGCTCGCCCTCGATGGCCGGGATCAGGCCGGCGTAGTACTCCAGCACGTCGGCACCGGTGACGATGTCGACGTAGCGGGTTTCGGACAGCGGCTTGCCGGTGTCGAGGGTTTCCAGCTCGGCCAGTTCATCGTTGCGCGCACGCAGAATATCCACGGCCTTGCGCAGGATGCGCGAGCGCTGCATGGCCGTCATCGCCGCCCACACCTTCTGCCCTTCGGCTGCGCTGGCCACGGCGCGGTCGACATCCGTCTGGCTGGCGCGCTGCACCTTGGCCAACACCTCGCCGGTGGCCGGGTTGATGCTGTCGAAGGTTTCTCCACTGCTGGCGGCGACGTACTGGCCACCGATGTAGAGCTGCTGTTCGGCGAAACGGGGCATGGGCTGTCCTCTGCACTTGGCAATCTGCTTGGAGAACAGCCTATTTTATTTAAATTGAACGATCAATCAATAAAAACGACCCGGCGTGACCAAAAGCGACATGGCGGGCGCCACTTGTCCTTGGCGCCGCTTCGGCTGTGTGCAATTTCCGTTCGGGACGTTTGGGGATGCTGGTGCGCACGGCCAAGGTGGCCTCGCGACACCCTACGAGGCGTTGCCCGCAGCCCGTAGATTGGCCTGGGTGGGCTGTAGGGTGGGCTTCAGCCCACCAAACTCAAAAATGGACCGTCGCCCCCGATGTGCCTTCGCGACAGGCTAGCGGGCTTTGTTCAACTGCAGGTCGAGATAGTCGTAGGCGATGCGCCGTGCCTGCTCGGTGTCGAAGGCTTCGCCGGAAAGCGCGCCGCGCAGCCACAGGCCATCGATCAGCGAAGCCAGGCCGCGAGCTGCGAAACGGGCCTGATCCTGCGGCAGCGCGCGATGGAACTGGCCGCACAGATTGGAGTACAGGCGGTGATCATTGACCCGCTGCAAGCGGCGCAGGGCAGGCTGGTGCATGCTGCTGGCCCAGAACGCCAGCCAGGTTTTCATTGCCGGGCCGCTGACCTGGCTTTCATCGAAGTTGCCATCGATCATCGCCTTCAGATGCGCGCGCGGGCTGTCTTCGCGCAAGGCGCGACGGCGTGCTCCCACTGCATCGCTGAGCGCCTGCATCAGATGGCGCATGGTGGCTTCGAGCAGACCGTTCTTGTCGTTGAAGTAGTGGCTGATGATGCCATTGGAGACCCCGGCCAGGCGGGCGATATAGGCGATGCTGGCATCGGCCATGCCGACCTGGTCGACGGCTTCCAGGGTGGCGGCAATCAACTGCGAACGACGAATGGGCTGCATGCCGACCTTGGGCATGGGGATCTCCAGCGGGGAAGTTGTGCCGGAGTCTAGGCGGATTTTGATCGTTCGATCAATTACCTGGGCAGGGTGCGCCATGCGCACCGGCTTGTCGCTGATGGAGCCCGGTGCGCACGGCGCACCCCAGGGTAAGCGACAAAGCGGGCCGAAGCCCGCTTTGTGATGTGACTGCAGGAAGGCTTACTTCAGCCACTGCGCAACGCGATCCGGGTTCTTGGCGATCCAGTCCTTGGCGGCCTGGTCCGGCTTGGCGCCTTCGCGGATGGCCAGCATCACCGCGCCGACTTCTTCACCGCTCCAGGAAATCTTGCTGAGGAAGGCGGCAGCGTCGGCGGCCTTGCCCTTCAGTTCCGGGTTGGCCACGGTATCGACGCGCTCGTCGTCACCAAAGACTTTCTTCGGGTCTTCGAGGAAGCGCAGTTTCCACTTGGCGAACATCCAGTGCGGAATCCAGCCGGTGACCACGATCGGCTTCTGCGCCTTCTCGGCGCGGGTCAGGGCGGTGGCCATGGCCGGACCGGAACTTGGCATCAGCTTGATGCTGGCCAGGTTGTATTCCTTGATGGCGTCTTCGGTGCGGCGCATCACGCCGGCACCGGCGTCGATGCCGGTGATCTTGCCGTCGAAGTCCTTGGCGTACTTCTCCAGGTCTTCGATGCTCTTGGCTTGTACGTAGTCCGGCACGATCAGGCCGATCTTGGCGCCGGAATAGTTGGTGCCGAGGATTTCCACCTTGTCCTTGAGCTTCTCGAAGTATTCGCCATGGGTGGCCGGCAGCCAGGCGGAGAGGGTGGCATCGAGGTCGCCACGGGCTACGCCCTGCCACATGATGGCGGGTTCTACCGGCTTCAGTTCGACCGTGTAGCCGAGTTTGCTTTGCAGGATTTCACCGGCGACATGGGTGACGGCGACGCTGTCGTCCCAGCCGTTGACGTAGCCGATCTTCAGGGTAGGTTTGTCGGCGGCGAGGGCGCTGCCCATGCCAATGGCCAGGGCGGCAGCGCCGAGGCAGAGGTGCTTGATTACGCGCATGTTTGTTGTGCTCCATCAGTGAGTGGCAGTTGCAAGATCGTTGACTGGCTCGTTCTCATTGCGGGCCTTGCGAATCCGTGTTGCGCAGCAGATTGCCGGTTCGCGGGCAAAGTCTCCCCGTCACGGCCAGAAATCAGCCGCTAGTGGTTTACGAGGAGGTTTCCGGGCTCGAACCCTGAGGTTCGAGCCCGAATCAGGTCGTGGCTTGTTACAGCCCCACGTGTTTCTTCACGGCGGCAACGCCGTCCTGGCCGTCAAAGGTGGTGACGCCGCTCAGCCACTGGTCGAGGATCGCCGGATTGGCCTTGATCCACTCCTTGGCGACGGTCTGCGGGTTTTCCTTCTCCAGGACCTTTTCCATCAACTGGCTTTCGATATCGACGGTGAACTGCAGGTTGTTCAGCAGCTTGCCGACATTCCCGCAGCGCGCCTCGTAATCCGGCGGTACCACGGTGTAGACCTTGGCCGCGCCGTAGTCGGGGCCGAACACATCGTCACCGCCGGAGAGGTAGGTGATGTCGTGCTGGGTGTTCATCGGGTGCGGCGCCCAGCCGAGGAAGACCACCGGCTCTTTCTTCTTGATCGCGCGCGATACCTGCACCAGCATGCCGGCTTCGCTGGACTCGACCATGCGGAAGCCACCGAGGTCGAACTGGTTGTTCTTGATCATGCCGTCGATCAGCAGATTGCCGTCGTTACCCGGCTCGATGCCATAAATCTTGCCGCCCAGCTGATCCTTGAACTTGGCGATGTCCTGGAAGCTCTTCAGGCCGGCTTCGGCCGCGTAGGTCGGCACGGCCAGGGTGTACTTGGCCCCTTCGAGGTTGGCCTTGGGCAATACCTTGACACCGTCGTTCTTGAGGAAGGGCTCGATCACCGAGTCCATCGACGGCGCCCAGTAGCCAAGGAACACATCGACCTGGCCGCTCTTCACGCCGGTGAAGGCGATGGGGACCGAAGCCATGATCTTGCGCGGCTGATAGCCCAGACCTTCGACCAGGGTCATGGCCACACCCGTGGTGGCGGCGATGTCGGCCCAGCCAATCTCGGCGAAGCGCACCTGCTTGCAGCTCGCCGGCTCAGCGGCCATGGCGCCCTGCATCAGTGCGCAGGACAGCAGGCCGATGGCGGCGGTGGTCTTGATCATTTTCATCTGCGGTTCCCTGTGAAGTGAAAAAATGTTTACTGGCGCTGCAGCTTGCCGCTGAACCAGGCAAAGATGCCGCCGCGGGCGGCCTGCTTGGTGCCGAAGCTTTCAGTGATGCGGTCGAGAATGATCGCCAGCAGCACCACGGCCATGCCGCTTTCGAAGCCTAGCCCGATGTCCAGGCGCTGGATACTCGCCAGCACATCGTTACCCAGGCCACCGGCGCCGACCATCGAGGCGATGATCACCATCGACAGGGCCATCATGATGGTCTGGTTGACCCCGGCCATGATCGACGGCATGGCGTTGGGCAGTTGTACCTTGAACAGCAACTGGCGGCTGGTGCAGCCGAAGGACTGGCCGGCTTCGACGATTTCCTTGTTCACCTGGCGAATGCCCAGGCTGGTCAGGCGTACCGCCGGCGGCATGGCGAAGATCACCGTGGCGATGATGCCGGGCACGCGGCCGAGGCCGAAGAGCATGGCTGCCGGAATCAGGTAGACGAAGGCCGGCATGGTCTGCATGAAGTCGAGGATCGGCCGGATGATGGTCGCCACGCGCTCGCTCCTGGCGGCCCAGATGCCCAGCGGAATACCCAGCAGCAGGCTGATCAGCGTCGAGGAGAAAGTCAGCCCCAGGGTTACCACGGTCTGTTCCCAGAACCCGGTCATGACGATGAGGATGAACGCCACGGCGGTGAATACCGCGAAACGTGCGCCGATGCGCCACAGGCCGAGGGCGACGAAGATGGCGATCAGCAGCCAGGCCGGCGGCAGCATCAGCAAGGCTTCGATGCCTTCGGAGAAACCGCTGACCACTTTGCCGATGCTGTCGAAGGCACCGCTGTAGTTGTCCAGCAGGTGCTGGACGACGTCGTTGACCCAGCTACCCAGGTCGAGTTTCTTGTCACTCATGGGATTCCCCCTGCAGTCGGGTCAGCAGACGGCCCTTGCTGATGGCGCCGCAGTAGTGGCCTTCGGCGTCCACCACCGGAATTGGACCTTCGTTGTCCACCAGGCGCGTGATGACGTGTTCCAGCGGCATGTCTTCGGGTACCGGCACCACCTGCTTGAGCGCATCCGCCTCGAGAGGCCTGGGTTCGTCGCCGTCGACCATCAGGGCGATCTTTTCCAGGCTGATGGAGCCCTGGAAGTTGTTCTGCTCGTCGACGATGAAGGCGTAGTGCTTGTCCAGCGCCTGCAAGTCCTTGCAGATCACTGCCGCATCCGGCGCCTTGCCGTTGTAGACGTAGGTCGGCACGCTGTCGGCCTTGAGCTGGCCGGCGGTGAGGTAGCGGCTGGTGTCGACGGTGTCGAAGAAGTTGCGCACGTACTCGTTGGCCGGGTTCTCGATCAGTTCCTGCGGGGTGCCGACCTGGATCAGCTTGCCGCCTTCCATGATGCCGATGCGGGTACCGATGCGCATGGCTTCTTCGATGTCGTGGGAGACGAAGATGATGGTGCGCCGGTGGGTCTTCTGCAGCTCCAGCAGCACGTCCTGCATCTCGCGGCGCTTGAGCGGGTCGAGGGCGGAGAAGGCCTCGTCCATGATGATCATCGACGGGTTCACCGTCAGCGCGCGAGCCAGGCCGACGCGCTGCTGCATGCCACCGGAGAGCTCGTGCGGGTACTTGTGGGCGAAGGTGTCCAGGCCGACCTGCTTGAGCACTTCCATGGCGCGCCTCTCGCGCTCCTTGCGGCCGGTGCCGGCCACTTCCAGACCGAAGGCGGCGTTGTCCAGCACGCTGCGCGAAGGCATCAGGGCGAAGGACTGGAAGACCATGCTCATGTCGCGCCGGCGCAGGTCGATCAGTTGCGATTGCGGCAGCTTGGCCACGTTCTGGCCATCGATGTAGACATCACCGGCGCTGGGTTCGACCAGGCGGTTGATCAGGCGGATCAGGGTGGACTTGCCAGAGCCGGACAGGCCCATGAGAACGAATATCTCGCCCTCTTCGACACTGAACGACACATCGCTGACGCCGATCACGGCGCCTTTCTCGGCCAGAATCCTCTCCTTGCTCCAGCCTTCCTTGAGCAGGTCGATGGCTTCTTGTGGGTTGGAGCCGAACACCTTGTACAGGTGTTCGACCACGATCTTTCCAGACTGCATGGGACGTTTCCCCTTCAATCGGCATCCAGTTCACGCTGGCACGGCTGGGCACGCATCATCGAAGCGTAGATCAGCTGTGTCAGGCCTCTGATACCTGTGTGGGTGTTTGCTGAGTTTCGAGGTTGGCGAACGTTTCGCGGCGGGCGTCGAACGTGGCGCTCGGGCACGCTGCAGCGCGCGCGGCTGGTGGCAGAAACTGCCCGCTGCGGCGTTGCAACCTGTTGCTGAGTGACCACTGTCTTGCCGTGCTGCAAACCGCTTTCCAAACCCTCTGGCAGTGTTTCGAAGCCCATTCCCTTGGGGGTTCATGCGTCGTCCTGGCGCATGCGTACATCCGAAATTTCTTGTTGGACTGGCGCCCTATCGATGGTGGGCCAGCGCTTGTATGTTCTTCGGTCCGGGGCGGTGGGCCCCAGTCTGCCGTTCCCCTCGGGAGGCGGCAGCGACGTCATCGGCTGGCTCAACGATATAGTCTTGGGCTCTGCGCAATTATCGGTTTGCGACCCTGACGTGTTGGGCGGCGACATGGCCCGTCACGCCGTGTGTTTTCCCATGTTCTCGCCGTTTTTCGGGCTCCTGAAAGCACTGCGTCATGCCGTTTCGAACAGCGCTCGGTGCGAGCATCGAGAAGCGCTTCCGGTAACGTGCTTTAAAAACCTTAACAGACTTTTTTGCCCCTTGGCCAAGCCTGAAAGCCGCGCCGGCGCTGGTTTTCAGCTCTTCGGTCATGGCGCAGGCTGCGTAGCGCGGGGGCTGTGGCGATGTTGAAAAAAATTTACAGGAAGAGGCAGTGGCGTGCTGAAAATCGTTGGGAAAGCGAAAAGTGGCGAAATGTGACCGATCGGTCACGCCTGGTTCGGCACGCGCGCCTGAAGCTGCTTCTCGATGAGCTGAGGGAAGGCCCTTTCGAGCTATGGAGTGATTTCTTTTTTCTGCCATTTTTATTGATTTTTCTCGGCTATTTCGTCGAATTTATCAGTCATTTCTTGTCAGTGATATGTCGAAAACCTTGCTGATGGGGCCGCCTTGATAGTGGCTCACACCATCGAGCCAGGCCGCAATCATCTGCGGGTTGTCTTCGATCCACTGCTTGGCCACGCGGCGGCGGTTCGTGTTGCCTTCCAGCACGGCGCTCATCAACTGGTTTTCTGCGCTGATGGTGAAGGTCATATTGCGGAAAAGCCGAGCCAGGTTGGGACACTGCTGGCTCAAGCCGCCGCGTGCCACCGTGTTGACCTGTGCCGCTCCGTAATTGGGACCGAAATAATCATCGCCACCGGCTAGATAGTTCATCTTCAGACGCTCGTTCATCGGGTGCGGTTCCCAGCCGAGAAACACCGCCCATTTGCCCAAGCGTTGAGCCCGCTCGACGTGATTGAGCATGCCGCTCTCGCTGGACTCGACCAGGCTGAAACCCGCGAGACCGAAGATGTTGTCGCGAATCATACCCTTGACCATCTCGTTGCCTTCGTTGCCAGGTTCGATGCCGAAGATCTGCCCGCCGAGTTCGTCCTTGAAACGATGGATGTCGGCGAAATCCTTCAGTCCGCCTTCGTAGCCTGGCGCCAGTACCGCCAGGGTGTAACGCACCGTCGGCAGGTTGGTGTGCAGTTTCTCGATCCTGCCGCTGTCCAGATGAGGTTGCACCAGTTCACTCTGGGCTGGCATCCAGTTGCCCAGGAACACGTCCAGTTGGCCTTCGGATAATCCACGGTAAGTGTCGGGCAACGACATGCGGCGGATCTGCGTGCGATAGCCCATCTCGCTCAGTATCAGGCGAGCAACGGCGGTGGTCATGGTGATGTCGGTCCAGCCAACGTCGCTCAGGCGCACCAGCTCGCAGCGCTCGGCTTCTGCAGCGTGCAAGGCGGTGGAGGAGGTGAGGGCAATCACGAGCAGCCAGTGAGCAAATCTGTTCATGGGGCTTGTCTCTGTTCGGGCGGCTGGAGCCGCTGGAAGATTCCTTGAGCGGGCGATTGGCTATTTCACAGCAAGAGGTGGGCCGCCATCTGGGTGAGAAGCGACACTGGCATGTCGAGAAAAGACTTCGGTACGCACGGCTCGCCGTGGCGCGATTGGATAGGTGTGAGTCGGTTGGGTGTCCGGGCGTGCTGACGAAAGCTGGATTATCACGAACCCGTTGCAGATTCGTCAGGATGCACCTCTGCATGGGCGGCTGGCTGCTGACACCCCGGCGAGCGTTGACCGTTGCTGGTGCAGCGATTCTGGCAGAGACCTGCGCTTCGCGAGATTTTGGTGCGACGCTTGCGGGCATCGATTGCATCAGAAGTGACCAATGGGTCGATGCTGTTACCGTCCGTCCGTTACTGGCAGCCAGAGACGCCGTAGCAGGCCACTCAATCCGTGCTACCGAAATGCTCAAAGCCTTGCGGCAAGAGGCTTTGAGAGCATTTCGCAATCTTGGAAAACAGGGTCAGGAAGCCCGTCTGGCGCGCCATTCATTGACGGTTCGTTTTTTATTGAACGCCTGATCAATTTAGGCATGGCCTTTGCGTAGAGATGCATAGCCGCCCGGTTTTCAAACCTGGCCAGGATAAAACAGAGGCCCACTTCAATTGGGCTCACACCGTGCTTAGCGTGAGAGGGTTCCATCAATGTCGCAGTTCAGCCAAGGGGCGCAACCCCAGAACCGTGTCGCCCAGTCCATCGGCTTCCTGCTCCTGGACAACTTCACCCTGATTTCCCTCGCTTCGGCGGTAGAGCCCCTGCGCATGGCCAACCAGCTTTCCGGCAAGGAACTGTTTCGCTGGCATACCCTGACTCACGATGGCCTGCCGGTCTGCGCCAGCGATGGTTTGAAGATCACTCCGGACGCCACCATGCAAAGTGCTCCGGCGTTGGATGCGGTGATCGTCTGTGGTGGCGTGGATATTCAGCACAGCGTC
The DNA here is from genome assembly GCF_048269965.1 of Pseudomonas sp. Classification (GTDB taxonomy): domain Bacteria; phylum Pseudomonadota; class Gammaproteobacteria; order Pseudomonadales; family Pseudomonadaceae; genus Aquipseudomonas. The sequence continues at coordinate 50,007 of NZ_JBLWTV010000013.1, forward strand.
AAGCGTGAACATGTCAGTTGGCTGCAACTACAGGCACGCCAGGGGCGCTTGCTCGGTGCGGTGTGCACCGGCAGCTGGGCGCTGGCCAAGGCCGGTCTGCTCGATGGCTACGACTGCAGCGTGCATTGGGAGTGCCTGGCCTCGATGCAGGAAGCCTTCCCGCGTGCGGCCATCACCACCCGGCTGTTCTCCATCGACCGCAATCGCCACACCTCCTCCGGTGGTACCGCACCGATGGACATGATGCTGCACCTGATTGGCCAGCAGCACGGTCGCGAACTGGCCGCCGGCATCTCCGAAATGTTCATCTACGAGCGCATCCGCAACGAGCAGGATCACCAGCGTGTGCCGCTCAAGCACATGCTCGGCAGCAACCAGCCGAAGCTGCAGGAAATCGTCGCGCTGATGGAGGCCAACCTGGAGGAGCCTATCGACCTTGACGAGTTGGCCTGCTTCGTCGATATCTCCCGTCGTCAGCTCGAGCGCCTGTTCCAGAAGTACCTGCACTGCTCGCCGTCGCGCTACTACCTGAAGCTGCGCCTGATCCGCGCGCGGCAGCTGCTCAAGCAGACCAGCATGTCGATCATCGAAGTGGCCTCGGTCTGTGGTTTCGTCTCCACCCCGCATTTTTCCAAGTGCTACCGCGAGTACTTCGGCATTCCGCCGCGCGATGAACGTGCCGGTCAGCAGGGCAACAACCTGGTGATGCTGCTGCCGATTCCCGAGCATCAGGTCAATTCCAGCGCGGTGCTGGCGCTCAACCGTGCCCAGGGTGAATCGACCTTCGCCAGTGTGCGCATCTGAGTCGAGCCGCAATGAAAACGGGGCGCCAGTGGCGCCCCTTTTCGTTTTGAGTGGTGGTCTTTGTTAACTGTTTCGGTGGGCTGAAGCCCACCCTACCTGGTGCGGCCCGGCCGCGTTCCGTTTCAGCTCTGTGGTCGGGTCTGTAGGGTGGGCTTTAGCCCACCTGACCCGATTTCGGATTGACCTTATCCATGTATGCTTTTGGGCGGTCTGAAGCGGATCGCCGCCCGGCCCACCCTAACGCTCGAACCTGGTAGGAGGGGCTTTAGCCGCGATCGCCTCGGGTCGATCAGGCCGGCTTCGGCACCAGCGCCGGCAGCAGATGCCGGCTGATGGCTTCGCGCACGTTGGGCAGCAGGGTGGCGCTGCCGCCGAGCAGTTCTTCCACCAGATGACGCAGGGCCACGGCGCGCTCGGCGCTGAGGCCGCTGACGGCCAGCTCGCAAGCCTGCTCGGGCGTTACGCCTGCTGGAATGCTCAGGCCCAGCGCGATCAGGCGCTCACGGAAGTCTTCCTGGTCGATCAGATCGGCATGCATCATGGTCGTGGCTCCTTGTGGAAAAGCAGGCGCTGCGCAGTGGGTCTTCAACCCCCGGTTAGCGCAGGACGCCTTCTTCGATCAATAGCTTGAAGATAGCCTCTGCTCCTTCCTGTGGCGAGACATCCTTGAGCACCTGACCGCCGCCGCCACTGGCTTTGGCCGTAGCAGCCTTCATCCGTTCGGCGCCAGTTTTGGCCTTGATCACCTTGAGACGTTTGGGCCGTGGTTTGGCTGGCTGCAGGCTGGCCTCGGCCAGTAACGGATCGTCTATCACTGTGACCTCATGCGCTTCGATCTGCCCGCGCCGTGCCGGGCCGAAGGCACTCTGGCGGGCGACCGGGGCGGCGTTGTCGACGCTGGCCACGCAGGGCAGGCGCACCTTGAGGCGACGCCGCTGGCCGCGCGGGAGCGCCTGCAGCACCTGGGCCACGCCATTCTCGACTTTCTCCACTTCGGCCAGGCCGACGACCATCGGCCAGCCCAGGCGCTCGGCCAGCAGGAACGGCAGCATGCCGGAGCCTTCGCCAGTTTCCGCCTGGCTGCCGGTGAGTACCAGCTGGGTGCGGCTGCCTTGCAGGTAATCGACCAGCAGTGGCAGGGCGTCGGCGCCTTCAGGCTGTTCCAGCACGTCGAGCTGTTCCAGGCCCATGCCCAGATAGCCGCGCAGGGCTTCGGCCTGTGGATCGCCGGCGTGCAGCAGTTGCAGGTTCTGTCCGGCCAGGTTTGGTCCGGCCAGGTTGGGTCCGCTCAGGCGCAGGCCCAGCTCCACCGCGCGGGCGTCCTGATCGGCGCGCCGTGGCCGGCCCGAGGTCGGATGGGCACCGACCGAGACCAGGGCAACGATATTCAGATCAGTCATGGTGACAACCTCGAACCGTGAGAGCGGCTTTGGCCGCAATCTGGCCGCGTGTGCAATCTGTCGCGGCTGAAGCCCCTCCCACGAGGGTATGAAGATTAGGCAGCATCACGTTTGCCCTCCTGACGCCAGGCGGCGACGCGTGCTATCAGGGCCTGGAGGATCGCCGCCGAGTCGCCGATCACCGACAGGTCGGCGCGTTTGATCATGTCGCAGCCGGGGTCCATGTTCACCGCCACCACCTTGTCGCAGGCACCGATGCCCTGCAGGTGCTGGATGGCACCGGAAATACCGACGGCCAGGTAGACCCGCGCGGTGACCCAGGTGCCGGTGGCGCCGACCTGGCGGTTGCGCGGCATGAAGCCGTCGTCCACCGCCACGCGCGAAGCGCCTTCGGTGGCGCCGAGGGCGATAGCGGCCTGGTGGAACAGATTCCAGTCTTTCACGCCGTTGCCGCCGGAGAGCATGAACTCGGCTTCGGCCATGGGAATCTGTGCCGGGTCCACGGCCACCGAACCGAGATCCTCGATGCGCGGCAGGCTGTGGGCGATCTTTTCGCTCAGCTCCAACGGTCGTGCTTCATGACGGGTTTCGCTGACTGGCTCGGCGCATTCGGCGGCGGCCAGGAGCACGCGTGGCAGCGCGCGCTGGATGTCCTGCTGGCCGCTGCCGGCACGACCGATGGCCTGTTCACCAGCGACTTGCCAGACGCGCGTGGCCGGGCGTTCACCGAGCTTGGCGGCCAGGCGCCGACCCAGCTCGCCGCCACCGGTGCGAGTGTCGGGCAGCAACCAGTGGCGCGGCGCCAGTTGGCTTTCCACGGCGCTGAGTGCCAGCACGCGAGCCTCCGGGGCATAGCCATCGAAGGCATTGCCCTGGATGCGCAGCAGGCGGTCGACGCCGGCTGTATCGAAGGCGCTTTCCTTGTCCTCGCCGAACAGCACGGCCACCACCGCACCGCTGTCACCGGCCAGCGTGCGGGCCAGGCCGAGCAGGTCCTTGTCGTGGCTGGACAGACGCCCGCCGACCATGTCGGGCACCACGCAGATGTGGAAGGCTGGTTGTTCGAGGGTATGCAGCGGCAGTTGCACTTCGATGTTGGTGCTGTTGCGCCTGGAGCTGGTGCCCTGTTGGGCGCCACTGCGGTCGATGCGCTTGAGCCCGGCCGGGCCGATAAAGCCGGCGGCGATGGCGTGCGGGTTCTTGCGCAGGACGCCGTTGGGGCCCATCCAGGTGGTTTCGGCCTTCTGCATCGATGCATGCAGCGGGTGCAGGCGGTTGCGGGCGATCCACTCGGCGCGAGGGTCGCGGCGGATGATGTCGCTCATAAGGTGATCTCCTGGGCTGCACGGACAACCCCCTCTCCCCTTGGGAGAGGGTTGGGGTGAGGGTGGGATGGGCGGCTCGGGTTCAGACCCTCACCCCCAGCCCCTCTCCCGGAGGGAGAGGGGAGCGCCAGTCGCTTCATCACTGCACCTCCGCTACTTCGCGCTTGGCGGCGGGGGGCTTGGCCGCCACTTCGGTGGCGTCGATCAGTACCTCGGCCACCAGCTCGGCGATGTCCTTGATCTCCGGGCGCGGCGCGACCACGCCTTCGAGCATCGCGGTGCATTGCGGGCAACCGACAGCCACCAGTTCTGCGCCCGTTTCCTTGATGTCGATCATGCGCATGTCGGGGATGCGCTGCTTGCCGGGAATGTCGGTGATCGGCGCGCCGCCGCCGCCGCCGCAGCAGCGCGAGCGAAAGCCCGAGCGCTCCATTTCCCTGACCTCGATGCCAATGGCCTTGAGCACGGCGCGCGGCGCCTCGTACTCGCCGTTGTAGCGGCCGAGGTAGCAGGGGTCGTGGTAGGTCACGCGGGTGGCCTTGCTCTGGCCGAGATGCAGCGAGCCCTTGCGCAGCAGTTCGTCGATGAAGGTGCTGTGGTGCAGTACCTGATAGGTGCCGCCGAGTGCGCCGTATTCGTTCTTCAGTACGTGGAAGCTGTGCGGGTCGCAGCTGACGATGCGCGTGAAACGGTACCTGGCCATCGTCGCGATGTTGCGTTTGGCCAGGTGCTGGAAGGTCGCTTCGTCGCCCAGGCGGCGGGCTACGTCGCCGCTGTCGCGTTCTTCCAGGCCGAGCACGGCGAAGTCGACGTCGGCAGCCTTGAGGATCTTCACGAAGGCACGCAGGGTGCGCTGGTTGCGCATGTCGAAGGCGCCATCACCGACCCAGAACAGCACGTCTGTTTCGCCTTTGTCGGCGAGCAACGGCAGGTTCAGGTCGGCGGCCCAGTTCAGGCGACCGCCCGGATTGAAACCGCCCGGGTTGTCGGTGGCGATGAGGTTGTCCAGCACCTCGGCGCCCTTGTTCGGCGTGGCACCTTTTTCCAGGGTCAGATGACGGCGCATATCGACGATGGCGTCGACGTGCTCGATCATCATCGGGCATTCCTCGACGCAGGCGCGACAGGTGGTGCACGACCACAGGGTCTCGGCATCCACCAGCGCCTTGCCTTGCAGCGACACGATAGGCTGGTGCGGGCCGCCGCTGTGTTCGCCCAGTGGTATGCCAGGGTACGGGCTGCCAGCGAACTTGGCGTCGTTGCCACCGGCGAGGCCGATGACCATGTCCTGAATCAGCTTCTTCGGGTTCAGCGGCTGGCCGGCGGCGAAGGCCGGGCACATGGCTTCGCACTTGCCGCACTGCACGCAGGCGTCGAAGCCGAGCAACTGGTTCCAGGTGAAGTCGGTGGGTTTTTCCACGCCCAGCGGGGCTTTCGGGTCGTCCAGATCCAGGGCTTTCAGGCCGGTGCAACGACCGCCACCGAAACGTTCACTGCGGCGGTGCCAGGCCAGGTGCAGGGCGCCGGCAAAGGCGTGCTTCATTGGCCCGCCCCAGGTCATGCCGAGGAACAGTTCGGACACGCCCCAGGCCACGCCGACGGCGAGGATGACGGCCAGAATCCAGCCACCGGCGTTCTCGGGGAGGATACCGGCCACCGGCAGCGTGGCGATAAAGAAGCTGGCGGCGAACATCAGCAGGCTTTTCGGCAGGCGCATCCACGGGCCTTTCGACAGGCGCGACGGCGGGTCGAGGCGGCGCTTGGCGACGAACAGGGCACCGACGAACATCAGCACCGTGGCGCCCAGCAGGGCGAAGCCGAGGATACGGTTATGCAGGCCGAAACCGTGCACGACGATGGCCAGCACCGCCGCCAGAACGAAGCCACCGGCAGTGGCCACGTGGGTCCTGGACATGTACCTGTCGCGCTCGACCACGTGGTGCAGATCCACCAGGTAGCGACTAGGCATCTTCAGCAGACCTTTGACCCAGTCGACCTTCGACGGGCGGCCACGGCGCCACATGAAGAAGCGCTTCAACGCGCCCAGCAGCGCGAGGCCGAGCGCAGCGAAGAGCAGAATGGGGAGCAGGGTATTCAACATTCGTTGGTCTCCTTAGGGGGACCTCAAGGCGATCCGGTCAGCCCCCTCTCCCTTTGGGAGAGGGCTGGGGTGAGGGGGATGTCCGGCGACTGGTAATCCAGTTGCGCCAACCATCCCCCACCCCCGGCCCCTCTCCCGGAGGGAGAGGGGAGACAAGCTTAAAAGTCCTTGCACAGGCGCAAGGCGTCGTAGATCGCCGCGTGGGTGTTGCGCTGGGCCACGCAGTCGCCGATGCGGAACAGCAGGTAGCCCTCGCCCGATTCGCTCAGGCACGGCTGCGGCTGGATCGCGAACAGCGCGTCGACGTCGATCTGGCCCTTGTTGCGCGAGCCTTCCTTCAGCGCGTAGTACAGCGACTCGTCCGGCCGTACGCCGTTCTCCACCACCACCTGGTCGATCACCCGCTCTTCCTTGGCGCCGGTGTATTCGTTCTCCAGCACGGCCACCAGCTTGTCGCCCTCGCGGTAGACCTTTTCCAGCATCATGTCGCCGGTCATGATCACTTCCTTGGGGTACAGGCTGCGGTAATAGGTCGGGAAGCTGGTGCCGCCGATGGCCACGCCCGGCTTGATGTCGTCGGTGACGATCTCGACCTGCGCACCCTTGTCGGCGAGGAAATCGGCCACCGACATGCCGGTAAATTCGCAGATGGTGTCGTACACCAGCACGTTCTTGCCCGGTGCGACCTTGCCTGCGAGCACGTCCCAGCTGCTCACCACCAGGCCTTCGGCCGCGCCCCAGTGTTCGTTCTGTTCGAGGAACGGATGGCCGCCGTTGGCCAGCACCACGATGTCCGGACGCAGGTCGAGGATGCTCGCTGCGTCGGCGCCGGTGCCCAGGCGCAGGTCGATGCCCAAGCGCGCCAGCTCCAGTTGATACCAGCGGGTGATGCCGGCGATCTGGTCACGCTGCGGTGCTTTCGACGCCAGGGTGATCTGTCCGCCCAATTGTTCCTGCTTTTCGAACAGGGTGACGTCGTGACCACGCTCAGCGGCTACGCGCGCTGCTTCCATGCCAGCCGGGCCGCCGCCGACGATCACCACCTTGCGCTTGGCGCCGGTGGTCTTCTCGATGATGTGCGGCACGCCCATGTATTCGCGGCTGGTCGCCGCGTTCTGAATGCACAGCACGTCCAGGCCCTGGTACTGGCGGTCGATGCAGTAGTTGGCGCCGACGCACTGCTTGATCTGGTCGATCTGGCCCATCTTGATCTTGGCGATCAGGTGCGGGTCGGCGATGTGCGCGCGGGTCATGCCGACCATGTCCACGTAACCGCCTTCGAGAATGCGCGTGGCCTGGTTCGGGTCCTTGATGTTCTGCGCGTGCAGCACTGGCACCTTGACCACTTCCTTGATGCCGGCCGCCAGGTGCAGGAAGGGCTCCGGCGGGTAGCTCATGTTGGGGATGACGTTGGCCAGGGTGTTGTGGGTGTCGCAGCCCGAGCCGACGACGCCGATGAAGTCGAGCATGCCGGTGGCGTCGTAGTAGGCGGCGATCTGCTTCATGTCCTCGTGGGACAGGCCGTCCGGGTGGAATTCGTCGCCGCAGATGCGCATGCCGACGCAGAAGTCATCACCGACCTCGGCGCGCACTGCCTTCAATACTTCCAGGCCGAACTTCATGCGGCCCTCGAAGGTGCCGCCCCATTCGTCGGTACGCTTGTTGACGCGCGGCGACCAGAACTGGTCGATCATGTGCTGGTGCACGGCGGACAGCTCGACGCCATCCAGGCCGCCTGCCTTGGCACGGCGTGCGGCCTGCGCGTAGTTGCCGATCACCCGCCAGATCTCCTCGACCTCGATGGTCTTGCAGGTGGCGCGGTGCACCGGCTCGCGTATACCGGAGGGCGACATCAGGGTCGGCCAGTGGAAACCATCCCAGCGAGAGCGGCGGCCCATGTGGGTAATCTGGATCATGATCTTGGCGCCGTGCTTGTGCATGGCGTCGGCGAGGTTCTGGAAGTGCGGGATGATGCGGTCGGTGGACAGGTTGACCGAACTCCACCACTGCTGCGGGCTGTCGATGGCCACTACCGAGGAGCCGCCACAGATGGCCAGGCCGATGCCGCCCTTGGCCTTCTCTTCGTAGTACTTGACGTAGCGCTCGGTGGTCATGCCGCCGTCGGTGGCGTAGACCTCGGCGTGCGCGGTGCTGAGCACACGGTTGCGGATGGTCAGCTTGCCGATCTGGATCGGCTGGAACATTGCTTCGAAGGCCATTACGGCATCCTCACGGTAAGCGCTCTAGCGTTGTGGGAGGCGCTTCAGTGGCGAGGGTGTCGCCGCTGCAGTCCGGCCTTTCCACGGAATTCTTATGGGTGACTCAGAGTGGCCGGGTGACGAACAGGCCGTCGTCATGGCCTTCTTCGGAACCGCTGTACTCCTGCACGGTGACGGTGCGGACCGGGCTGCCCTTGGCGGAGAGGATCTGGTCGATGGCGCCGGAGAACCAGCCGGTGAACATGTAGTCGACCTTGCGATTCACCTTGCCGTACACGTAAACGAAGGCCGAATGCTTGAGCTTGACCTCGGCATGGCCGGTTTCCAGGTCGAGCTTCTGCGTTTCGAACAGGCCCCAGCCGCGCTGCGACAGGCGCTTCATGTAGTGCTCGAACACCGCGGCGCCCGAGATGCCGTGGCAGTCGGCCTCCTTCTCGCACCAGTGCCAGGCGGACTTGTAGCCGGCCTTGTAGAGGATCTCGGCGTACTTGTCGGCGCCGAGCACTTCCTCGATGCCCATGTGGTTGTTGACGAAGAAATGGCGCGGCACGTAGAGCATCGGCAGGGCGTCGGTGGTCCAGACGCCGGTTTCGTCGTCGACGGCGATGGGCATTTCGGGGGCGTGGGTGGACATGTGTTTTCAGCTCCAGAATTCGTTGTCTGATCGTTCCCACGCTTTGCGTGGTAACGCCTCATTGGACGCTCTGCGTCCGCTTCTGTGACGCAGAGCGTTCCCACGCTGAGCGTGGGAATGATCATGGGATTGGCAAAGGCTTACTCACCCCAGACATCAGCCAGAACGCGCACCCAGTTCTCGCCCATGACCTTGCGCACCACGCGCTCGGACATGCCTCGCTTGAGTAGCGTCTCGGTGAGGTTGGGGAACTCGCCCACGGTACGGATGCCCAGCGGGTTGACGATCTTGCCGAAGCTGGTCAGGCGCCGGGCGTAGCCCTTGTCGTGGGTCAGGTACTCGAAGAAGTCCTGGCCGTGCCCCTGGGTGAAGTCGGTGCCGATGCCGATGGCGTCTTCGCCGACCAGGTTCATCACGTACTCGATGGCCTCGGCGTAGTCGTCGATGGTCGAGTCGATACCCTTGGCCAGGAAGGGCGCGAACATGGTCACGCCGACGAAGCCGCCGTGGTCGGCGATGAACTTCAGCTCATCGTCGGACTTGTTGCGCGGGTGTTCCTTCAGGCCCGAAGGCAGGCAGTGGGAGTAGCAGACCGGCTTTTTCGACTCGAGGATGACTTCCTCGCTGGTCTTGGAACCGACGTGGGACAGGTCGCACATGATGCCGACGCGGTTCATCTCGGCGACGATCTCGCGGCCGAAGCCGGACAGGCCGCCGTCGCGCTCGTAGCAGCCGGTGCCGACCAGGTTCTGGGTGTTGTAGCACAGCTGCACGATGCCCACGCCGAGCTGCTTGAACACCTCGACGTAACCGATCTGGTCCTCGAAGGCATGGGCGTTCTGGAAACCGTAGAGGATGCCGGTCTTGCCCTGCTCCTTGGCCTTGCGGATGTCGGCGGTGGTGCGCACCGGCATGACCAGGTCGCTGTTGTCGCGAATCAGATTGTTGCTGGCAACGATATTGTTCACCGTGGCCTGGAAACCTTCCCACACGGACACCGTGCAGTTGGCTGCGGTCAGGCCGCCCTTGCGCATGTCCTCGAACAGGTCGCGGTTCCACTTGGCGATGATCAGACCGTCGATGACGATGCTGTCGGCGTGTAACTCGGCTGGGCTCATCAGGCTTGTCCCCTAAACGTATGCGCCGAGTCGGTCGTCGGCGCTTTGGGGAGAGCTTATCCCTGGGGGGCAGGGCGACCCGGTGCAAAAACGACTGGGGGTTTGCCGAAAGCGTCAAGCCGAGGTCGCGAACGGATATGCCGTGGTTGCGCCCGTACCGCGTAGCCCGGATGCAGTCCGAGGAATCCACTGTGCCTGGCCCCGGATTGCATCCGGCCCAGGCTTGGCCTAGCTGCCTGGCCGCTCGTGGCGATCCTGGCTGGGGCTGGCGGCGAAGCGCTTGCGGTAACAGCGCGAGAAATACGAGGCCGAATCGAAGCCGCACGCGAGGCTCACCTCCAGCACGCTGAGGTCGCTCTGGCGCAGCAGCTGGCGCGCCTTGTCCAGGCGCAGGCCCAGATAGAAGGCCGAGGGTGTGCTCGCCAGATGATGACGGAACAGCCGCTCCAGCTGACGCACGGTGATGCCGACCCGCTCGGCCAGCGCTTGGCTGGGCAGAGGCTGCTCGCACTGGCGCTCCATCTCGCCGATCACCCGCACCAGCTTCTTGTTGTGCAGGTCGTAACGGCTGGCCACCTGCATGCGCTGGTGGTCCAGGCGGGTGCGGATGCGGCTGACCACGAACTGTTCGGACACCTGCATCGCCAACGGCTCGCCGTGTTCCTGGCCGATCAGGCCGAGCATCAGGTCGAGGCTGCTGGTGCCGCCGGCGCTGGTGATGCGCTTGCCGTCGATCTCGAACAGCTCCTGGGTGACCCGCAACGTCGGGTAGCGCTCGCGAAAGGCGTCGATGGCTTCCCAGTGCAGGGTCAGACGCTGATGCTGGAACAGCCCGGCCTCGGCCAGCACGAAGCTGCCGGTGTCGATACCGCCGAGCACGGCCAACTCGGGTTCGCGGCGTTGCAGCCAATGCGCCAGAGGGTGGTCGTAATGGGCCAGCGGTTCGAAGCCGGCGACCACGAACAGTGCTCGACTTTCCCCTGGCAGTTCCAGGCCGTCGTCGACGTTGAGCGACATGCCGTTGCTGGCCTGCACGGCATTGCCGTCCTGGCTGAGCAGGCGCCAGCGATACAGCTCGCCACGAAAGCGATTGGCCACGCGCAGCGGCTCGATGGCCGACATCAGGCCCATCATCGAGAAGCCGGGCAGCAGCAGGAAGCAGAAGGTCTGGGGCATACAGCTCATGGCGCCGGTATCGGAGGTGGCAGGTAGCCCGGATGCAATCCGGGGGCGGACTCCCGGAATGCATCCGGGCTCCGGGCAGGTCGAAAGATTAATGGGCCTGCATGGCTTTCACAAAAGCATAAGGTCGGTATAGGTCAATTAATAGTCGTTGAGGTGCGAATAATCCACCAGGGCGAAGCGTAAGGTGGTCTCATCGGGAAGCGAGAAACCCGAGCACGGTGGGGGCCAAGGCCTCTAGAAAAACGAAATAGAACCGCTGTGACACGATGAGGAGCACCCAGATGAAAGGTCTTACCGCGCTGGCCGCGTGCTGCACCCTGAGCCTGTTCAGTACCTCCCTGCTGGCCGACGATGCAAGTTGCAAGAACGTTCGAATCGGCGCCGTCGGCTGGACCGACGTGGTCGCCACCACCGCCGTCGCCAGCGAGCTGCTGCAAAGCCTCGGCTACGAAACCAAGCAGACCCAGGCGTCGCAACAGATCATTTTCGCCGGTATCCAGAAAGGGCAGATCGATGCCTTCCTCGGCTACTGGAAGCCGATCATGGACGACAACATCAAGCCGTTCCTCGACGCTGGTGCGGTCAAGGTTGCTGCCGAACCGTCGCTCGACGACGCCGTGGCGGTGCTCGCCGTGCCCAGCTACACCGCTGACAAGGGGCTCAAGACCCTGGCCGATATTGCCAAGTTCAAGGACGAGCTGGACGGCAAGATCTACGGCATCGAGGCCGGCTCCGGCGCCAATACGGCGATCCAGAAGATGATCGACTCCAACCAGTTCGGCCTGGGTGGCTTCAAGCTGGTCGAGTCCAGTGAGGCTGGCATGCTCGCCGCCGTCGGCCGCGCTGCGCGCAACGAGAAACCGGTGGTGTTCTTCGGCTGGAGACCGCACCCGATGAACCTGTCGATGCAGATCACCTATCTGACCGGCACCGAAGACGTGTTCGGCCCCAATGACGGTGCCGCCACGGTGTCCACCGTTACCGCGCCGGATTATGCCGAACGCTGCCCCAACGCCAACCGTCTGCTCACCAGCCTGCGCTTCACCAGCGCGCAGGAAGCCGAGCTGATGCAGCCGATCATGGATCGCAAGCAGCCTGCACAGGTAGCGCGTGACTGGATCAAGGCCAATCCGCAGGTGGTCGAGGCCTGGCTCGAGGGCGTCACCACGCTGGACGGCAAGCCCGCCAGCGCCGCGCTGGTCGCCGGCAACTGATACCGAGGCGCCGGGTGAGCCGGCGCTGATTCACCTTTTTGCAAAACGTCTGCGGCCCTGCCGTCGGCACTCGTTCGCCCCAGGAAAAGGACAGTCGAAAATGAACTACGAGGTTATCGTCACCTGCGCGGTGACCGGCGCTGGCGACACCGTCGGCAAGCACCCGGCGATCCCGGTCACCCCCAAGGAGATCGCTGCCGCCGCCATCGAGGCGGCCAAGGCCGGCGCCACCGTCGCCCATTGCCATGTGCGCGACCCACAGACCGGCAAGCCAAGCCGTGACGTGGCGCTGTACCGTGAGTTGGTCGAGCGCATCCGCGAAAGCGACACCGACGTGATCATCAACCTCACCGCTGGCATGGGCGGTGACCTGGAGATCGGCCGGGGCGAGCAGCCGCTGGAGTTCGGTGCCGGTACCGATCTGGTCGGGCCGATCACCCGCCTGGCGCATGTCGAGGAGTTGCTACCGGAAATCTGCACCCTGGACTGCGGCACCCTGAATTTCGGCGACGGCGACTTCATCTACGTCTCCACCCCGGCGCAACTGCGTGCCGGCGCCAAGCGCATCACAGAACTGGGCGTGAAGGCCGAGCTGGAAATCTTCGACACCGGCCACCTGTGGTTCGCCAAGCAGATGATCAAGGAAGGGCTGCTGGACGACCCGCTGATCCAGCTGTGCCTGGGCATTCCCTGGGGCGCACCGGCCGACACCACGACCATGAAGGCCATGGCCGACAACCTGCCGCCGGGCATCACCTGGGCCGGCTTTGGCATCGGCCGCATGCAGATGCCCATGGTCGCCCAGGCCATGCTGCTCGGCGGCCACGTGCGGGTAGGGCTGGAGGACAACATCTGGCTGGACCGTGGCGTGCATGCGAGCAACGGCCAACTGGTCGAGCGCGCCATCGAGATCATCGAACGCCTCGGCGGCCGCGCCCTGACCCCGGCCGAAGGGCGCGAGAAGATGAAGCTCAAGCGTCGCGGCTAAAGCGCAACGCCGCCCGGCCCGTCCCACAGGTTTGCGCTGCTCTTGTGGGAGGGGCTTTAGCCGCGACAGTCCCTTGGCCCGGATGCAATCCGGGAGCATTCCCTAACGCCAATTTCCCGGATCGCATCCGGGCTACCGGAGTTCAACCATGACCTTCGTCACCGACATCAAGACCTTCGCCTCTTTGGGCACCGGCGTCATCGGCGCCGGCTGGATCGCCCGCGCCCTGGCCCACGGCCTCGACGTGATCGCCTGGGACCCGGCGCCTGGCGCCGAGGCTGCGCTGCGCACGCGTCTGGCCAACGCCTGGCCGGCGTTGGAAAAGCAGGGCCTGGCACCTGGCGCTTCGCTGAATCGTCTGCGTTTCGTCGATAGCATCGAAGACTGCGTGCGCGATGCCGACTTCATCCAGGAAAGCGCGCCCGAACGCCTCGACCTAAAGTGCGAGCTGCACGCGCAGATCAGTGCCGCGGCGCGTCCGGACGCACTGATCGGTTCCAGCACGTCGGGTCTGCTGCCCAGTGAGTTCTATGCAGACGCCAAGCATCCCGAGCGCTGCGTGGTCGGCCATCCGTTCAATCCGGTGTATCTGCTGCCGCTGGTGGAGGTGGTGGGCGGAGCCAAGACAGCGCCCGACGCGGTGCAGGCAGCGATCAAGGTGTACCAGTCGCTGGGCATGCGTCCGCTGCACGTACGCAAGGAGGTGCCGGGCTTTATCGCCGACCGCCTGCTCGAGGCGCTGTGGCGTGAGGCGCTGCACCTGGTCAACGACGGCGTGGCCACTACCGGCGAAATCGACGACGCGATCCGCTTCGGTGCCGGTCTGCGCTGGTCGTTCATGGGCAGCTTTCTGACCTACACCCTGGCCGGTGGCCCGGCTGGCATGCGCCACTTCATGGCTCAGTTCGGCCCGGCGCTGAAGCTGCCCTGGACCTATCTGCAGGCGCCGGAGCTGACCGAGGGCTTGATCGATGCCGTGGTCGAAGGCACCGCCGAGCAGCAAGGCGAACGCAGCCTGGAGGCTCTGGAGCGCTATCGCGACGATTGCCTGCTGGCGGTGCTGGAGGCGATCCGCCAGACCAAGGCCAGGCATGGCTTCGAGTTCGCCGAGTAAACCGAGTCATTCCCGGTGCGCACGGCGCACCCTACGGGCACTTCAGGAGTCGCATGCATGCCAGTCAAGCCGATGACCAGCTACCAAACCACTATCTCCCGCGACTGGGTCGACTACAACGGGCACCTGCGTGATGCCTTCTATCTGCTGATCTTCAGCCACGCCACCGATGCGCTGATGGACGTGCTGGGCCTGGACGAAGCCGGCCGCGCTCGCACCGGCCACACGCTGTACACCCTGGAATGTCACCTCAACTTCCTGGCGGAGGTGAAGGAGGGCGAGCGGGTCGAGGTGCGCACCCAGTTGCTGGCGCATGACGCCAAGCGCCTGCATATCCACCATGGCCTCTATCGGCCGGGCGAAGCCGCCAGCCTGGCGGAAAGCGAGCAGATGCTGATGAATATCGACAGCGCCGCTGGCCGTGCGGCGCTGTTCGACGAACAGGTGGCCGAGCGGGTGGCGCACCTGGCTGCCGAACAGCAGAACCTGCAACCCCCAGCCTGCGTCGGGCGTGTTATCGGCCTGCGCCGTGCTTCGTAGGGTGCGCTGTGCGCACCAGTGCCCGCGTGACCAGCCTTACTTCGGCTTGTACGCGCAATAGCCTGGCCGTGGGCCGACCTTGGGATGATGACGGCAGGTGTCCGGGCGTTTTTCGTAGACGCTGCACAGGCGTGTCTTGCGGTCGAGAAACAGGCAGTCGTTATTGGACATGCGGATCAGGGTGAAGATGCCCGACTTCTGGTTGAAGCGCTCGACGATGCCGTCCTTCTGCAAGCGCTTTGCGATATTCTTCGGCGGCTCGCTGCGCTCGAACTCGTCGACCAGCTCCAGGCGGATCAGATCGTTCAGACGCACCTCAACCGGCATGGTGCAGCAGGTGGACATGCAGCTATGGCACATGTCGGCCGTGTATTTGGCCCAGGTTTCCAGGCGGTCGATCTCTGCAGCGGCTATCAGGCGGGGCTTTATCATGATGCTCGGGTAGGCCTGTCTTGTGCGGCGGACTGTTCGCTTCGCGCCCGAGTCCGCCCTACGGTCACGGGGCGGCGATGATAGCGGGCGCACAGCGTTTGTGAAGCACCGACTGGCGGCTGATCGCTTTGCGTTGTGCCTGTGAACGACTTGGCAGTCGTCTATCTGGGGTGCGACTCCTATACTGGTGCCCGTCTCGGGCCGCAGCAGGAACGCGAGGCGACCTCTTTCTCAGGGTTGGGACATAACGCATGCAATGGATCTTCATGCTGGTCGGTTTGGTGCTCGGTGTGGGCGCCAGCGAATCGGTCACGGGCGCGCTGCTTGGCGGGTTGATCGGCCTCAGTCTGGGTCAGGCGCTGCGCCTGCAGGGGCTGGAGACGCGTAACGCGCAATTGACTGCGCAGCTCAAGGACTTCGCCGAACGCTTCGATCACGGAACTCGCGCCATCCACGAACGCCTGGTCAAGGTCGAGCAGGGTGAGCGCAGCGAGCCGGAGCCGGCCTCCGTCGAACCCGTCGTCAGCCCAGTGCCCGAGCCGACCGCTGCCGAAGAGCCGCAGCCGCAGCCCGAACTGGAGTGGACGCTCGATCCGCTGCCGGAAGTCGAAACAGCGCAGCCTGTCGAGCAACCTGCGCCACTGGCCGCGCAGATCGCCCACCAGCGCCAACCGGCACTGCAACAAAGCCCCTGGCGCGAGCAACCGCCGCGCGAGCCGAATCTGATCGTGCGTGGTATCGCTGCCGCCAAGGCCTGGCTGTTTGGCGGTAATACCGTGCTGCGGGTTGGCGTGGTACTGCTGTTCCTCGGTCTGGCCTTCCTCCTGCGTTACGCCACCGAAGGCGTCGAGGTGCCGGTGGAGCTGCGCTACATGGGTGTTGCAACCAGTGCACTGGCGTTACTCGGTCTGGGCTGGTGGCTGCGCCGACGCAATCGCAATTACGCTCTGGTGCTGCAGGGCACCGGTATCGCCGTGCTGTATCTGACAGTATTCGCCGCCATGCGCCTGCATCCGTTGTTGGACCCTGGCCTGGCCCTCGGCCTGCTGGTGGCGGTGACGCTGTTCTCGGCCATCCTTGCCGTGCAGCAGAACGCGCTTGGCCTGGCGGCTGCTGCGGCGCTGGGCGGCTTCGCTGCGCCAATCCTCACTTCCACCGGTAGCGGCAATCATGTCGCGCTGTTTTCCTACTTCGCCCTGCTCAATGCCGGCATCTTCGCCATCGCCTGGTTCAAGGCCTGGCGCCTGCTCAACCTGATCGGCTTCGTCGGCACCTTCGGCATCGGTTTCGCCTGGGGGCTGCGTTCCTACACGCCGGAACTGCTGGGCAGCACTCAGCCATTCCTGATCCTGTTCTTCCTGATGTACCTGGCCATCGGCCTGCTTTTCGCCCGCCGCACCCTGCGCGATGCAGCGGATGCGCCTGAGGCGCGTGACGAATTGCTGCGCTGGTCGCTGCGCCGTGGCGACTACGTCGATGCCACCACCTTGTTCGGCCCGCCGCTGATCGGCTTCGGTCTGCAAGTCGCATTGGTGCGACATATCGAGTTCGCTGCGGCCTTCAGCGCCCTGGGTCTGGGCCTGTTCTATCTATTACTGGCACGGGTGCTCAAGGCGCGTGCTGGCGCCCGCACACTGTTGCTGGTGGAAACCTGCCTGGCGCTCGGCGTGGTGTTCGCCAGCCTGGCCATTCCGCTCGGCCTGGATGCGCGCTGGACGGCAGCGGCCTGGGCCGTGGAAGGCGCCGGCATCTTCTGGTTGGGCCTGCGTCAGGGGCGGCCGCTGGCGCGTGCGTTCGCGCTGTTGCTGCAGGTGGGCGCGGCGTTGGCGTTCGTCAGCGGCCTGGACCATGGCCACGAAAGCCTGCTCGACGGTTCGCCGCTGGGCGCGCTGATGCTTGGTATGGCGCTGCTGTTCAGCTACTGGCAATTGCGCTCGATGCCCGAAGCGGCGAACGCCTGGGAGAATCGCCTGCTGCCCTGGCTGGGCCTGGCCGGGTTGGCATTCATCTATCTGATTGCGCCGCTGCTGTTCGCTGCACCGGGTACGGCCATCGCCTGGGCGCTGGCCGGGCTGGCGACCCTGTTCGTCGGCCTGCGTATCGCCGCGCCAAGCTTCGTCTACAGCGCCTTCGCCATCCAGTTGCTCGGCGGCTTGCTGTTCCTCGGGCAGATGGCGCTGGATTCGCTGTTCGGGCGTGGTGGTTTCAGCACCGGTTGGTTCGGCCTGCTGGCAGCGTCGATGGTCGGTCTGGGGCTGATCGCCGGCATGCTGCTGGCGGCGCGTGATCCGCAGATTCGCGAGAACCGTCGCCTGCTCGGCGTATTGTCGATGGTCATGCTGGTTGGGCTGGTGTTCATCAATCTGGCGGTGCTGTTCGTGCTGCCCTGGGTCTCGGCTGCGGCAGTGTGGGGCGGGACGGGGTTGCTGATTCTGTGGCTGGCGCTGTATCTGCAGCAGCGTGGGGCTTTCCTGTTCAGCCTGGCGCTGCAGGTCTTCGCCGGCCTGGCCTTCCTCGCGGCCGGGCCGTTGCTGCTGTCGGGCATCAGTGGCGAAGGCCTGTCGCCGCTGGCGCACACCGGCTTCTGGACGCCCGCCGTACTTGGCCTGGCTGCACAGATTGGTGCCTGGCGCCTGCACAACCTGGCGCGCAGCGGACGCGACAGCGGCCTCGATGGCGTCAGCCTGCAGCGTCTGGGCCAGTTGCTGCTGGCCTGGGGCGCTGCCTGGTGGGCCTTGGCACTGGCCAGTGAAGTGATGCGCTTCGTGACTGTAGATATGCAGGCCAGCGTGTTGCTGGTAGTGGCAGCGCTGTCGGCTCTGATCTGGATGCTGCTGGCGTTGCGCACCCGCTGGAGCGAATTGGCCACGCTGTGCAGCCTGTTGGCGCCGGTGGCAGGGTTGATCCTGATCCATGCCTGGCATCCCTTCTACCATCCAGCCGCGAATTTCGGCTGGGTGGGCTGGGCTGTCGTGATCGCTGTGCATCTGCTTATCCTGCGATCCCTGGTCGATCTGCTGCCGCGTACGGCAGCCAGCGTCGCCCATGTGCTCGGTTGCTGGCTGCTGCTCGGCGTGCTGGCGCTGGAACTGCGCTATCTGCTGCTGAGCCTGTCCGATCACTACAACGCCTGGCGCTGGTTGGGTTGGGCGCTGCTGCCGACTGCCTATCTGTGGGCGATGGCGCAGGCGCGTCGCCTGCCCTGGCCGGTGGCCAGCTTCGAGCGCGAGTACCGGCTGTGGGCGGCGGCGCCTCTGGCCGCACTGATGCTCGCCTGGTTCTGGCTGGCCAACGCCAATAGCGCCGGCGACAGCGATCCGCTGCCGTATCTGCCGCTGTTCAATCCACTGGAGTTGGGTTTGCTGTTGTGCCTGGGCGCGCTGTTCGTCTGGGCGCGCGATGCCCTGCCGCGCTTCGGCCTGGCGCCGGTGCGGGCGCTGCCGCTGGTGCAGGGCGTGGCAGGTGTTTCGCTGTTCGCCCTGCTGACGGTGATGGTGATGCGTACCGCGCACCACTGGGGCGGCGTGCCTTGGCAGACGTCGGCACTGTTCGACTCGATGCTGGTGCAGGCCGGCTGGTCCATCGTCTGGACGCTGATCGCCCTGGCGCTGATGTTGTTCGGCCATTTGCGCGTGCGTCGTGAACTGTGGCTGGTCGGCGCCGCACTGATCGCTCTGGTAGTGGCCAAGTTGCTTTTCGTCGAGCTGGGCAACCGTGGCGGCCTGGAGCGCATCGTCTCGTTCATCGGCGTCGGTGTGTTGCTGTTGGTGGTGGGCTATTTCGCCCCGCTACCGCCGCGCAAGGCCGAAGAGTCGGCTGCTGACGAACAGGAGTCTGCCGTATGAAGCTCGTTCGTTGGTGTCTGCTCCTGGGGTTGTCGCTGAGTGCGCTCAGCCAGGCCAGTGAGAAACCTCATGACTATCGGCATGGCGCTGCCCTGCAACTTGCCGGCGAGGGGCCCTGGTATCGCCTGGAGCTGCCCTTCGCCGCTCACCTCGCCGCCGGGCATGGCGATTTGCGTGATCTGCGCGTATTCGACAGCAATGGCCAGATGCAGGCCTATGCGCTGATTCCGGGACGCAGCGAGAGCGTGCAGCAGGAACAGGAGCATGGCGTAAGCGGGTTCCCGTTGAGGGGCCGCGTCGATGCCCAGGAGATGCCCGCGCTACGCGTCGAACGCAGCACCACTGGCACGCTGATCGAGCTGCGCGGCGAGGCGCCGGCCGAAAGCGAGCAGCAACTGCGGGGCTGGTTGCTCGACGCCAGCGCCATCGACGCGCCGCTGGTACGTCTGAGCCTGGACTGGAGCGGAGCCGAAGACGGCTTTCAGCGTTTCAGCATCGAAGCCAGTGACGATCTGCAGCACTGGCGCAGTTGGGGAGAAGGGCAGGTGGCGCGCCTGAGCTTCGCCGACGAGCGCATCGATCAGCGCCAGGTCGAACTGCCCGGCCAGCGTGCCCGTTATCTGCGCCTGCTGTGGCGCAGCCCTGCCCAGGCCCCGCAACTGCAGGCCGTTTCCCTGCGCAGTCAGCGCCAGGCTCATCAGGCGGCGCCTCTGGTGTGGTCCGAGCCCATGGCGGCGCAGGCCAACGCTGACGGGCAATACCAGTGGCAGTTGCCCCTGGCCTTGCCTCTGGAGCGACTGCGTGTCGAGCTGGAACAGAGCAACACCCTGGCGCCACTGCGCTTCGAGGCGCGCAGCAGTGACCAGGGCGCCTGGCGTCAGCTGGTCAACGGCGTTCTCTATCGTCTGCCCGAGGCTGGGCGCGAAGTCATCAACGATGAGTTGATCCTGCCCGGTTGGCCGGTGCGACAGCTGCGCATGCAGGTGGATGCGCGTGGCGGCGGCCTGGGCGTGGATGTGCCGCGCATGCAGGTCGCACTGCGCGCCACGCAGCTGGTGTTTCTCGCGCGTGGCGAGCCGCCCTATCGGCTGGCGCTGGGTAACCCGAATGCACAGTCGGCAGCCCTGCCGCTGCATACCCTGATCCCTGGCTATCAGGCGGAAAGACTCGCCAATCTTGGTCGTGCCGAGTTGGCCGAGCCGCTTGCTGCCCTGGTCGAATCCCAAGCCGACTCCGGTCAGAACTGGCAGCGTTGGGGACTCTGGGCTGTACTGCTGGTGGGAGTCGGGTTGCTGGCCGCGATGGCCGCCAGTGTGCTGCGCCGCCCGCCAGATGCCTGAGCGGCATGGACCAACAAGCGGCAGGGCTTTTGCAGTATCTTAGGCACCCCGCGCCAATCCAGCATCGAAGGTCAGGAAGGCCCTTGCGTATTTCGATTCGCGTCATCGTCCAGTCGCCTCGCGTCGCTTGCGTATGCGACTCACGCACTGCTTCGTCGGGAATGCGGAGGAGTCGCTGATGCAGGCCTGCATGGCTTCCGGCTGGAGTTTCTCGGCGCCGGTGCTGGTGACGCTGCTGGTGTGCCTCGGGGTGATCCTGCTGGCGCACTGGGTGACTCGCCAGCGCGACTTTCCCGGACGTGACAGCTTCATCCTGCTGCATCTGGCCAGCCTCTGGTGGATGGTGACTGCAGCACTGGAAATGACCTTCCTCAGTGCCGACTGCAAGATGTTCTGGGCCAGCATGGCCTGGCCCGGCATCGTTTCCACGCCCACGTTCTGGGCCGTCTTCCTCTGGCAATACGTCAACAGCATGCGCGCGCCGCTGGCACGCAGCAGCATCCTCGGATTGAGCCTGGTGCCGCTGCTGGTCTGGGGGCTGGCGCTGAGCAACCCCTGGCATGGTCTGTTCTACGGGGCCGGTAGTGCGCCGGTCGACGCCAGCCTGGGTGCGCCCGTGCGCTACGAACATGGACCGCTGTTCTACGCCACGGCCGTCTACGTCTACCTGTTCATGGCCTTCTGCATGGGCGTGGTGACGCGTGCCGCAGCACTGAGCCAGGGGCTGCATCGCCGTCACTATCTGGCCTTCGTGCTGGTCACCGCAGTGCCCTGGGTGGCCAATATCGGCTATGTGGGGTTCGGCTGGACGCTGTTCGGCTTCGACCCGACGCCCTTCAGTTTCGCGTTCACCCTGATGGCGTTCTCCTGGTTGATCGTCGGGGTGCGTCTGTTCGACCTGTTGCCGGTGGCCCGTCATCTGCTGCTCGAAGCCTTGCTCGATCCGGTGCTGGTGATCGACCCGCGTGGACGGGTGATCGAGGCCAACCCGGCGGCGCTGAAACTGGCAGGCCTGCAAGCGGGATGGCAAGGCACCGAGTTGGGGCAGTGGCCGGTTTTCGGTGCCGATCTGCAGCAGTCGCTGCAAGAACACAGCGGCCCCGAGCAGGACCTGCCGCTGACGCTGACCAGTGCCGCGCGCTACTACGAGGTGCGCGTGCGCGCCATCCAGCGCGCCACCCGCCATGGTCCGACCCAGCTCGGCCATATGCTCTACATCCGCGACGTGACCCAGCGCCACCTCAGTGAACTCAAGCTGGCCGAGGCGCTGGCGCTGAGTGAGGAGCGTCTGCGCACCATCTCCAGCCTGCACGAGCAACTGCGCGAGCAGGCCCTGTGTGATCCACTGACCGGGCTGTACAACCGTCGTTATCTGGATGAGTTCTTCGAGCGCGAACTGGCCAGGGCGCAGCGCGAGAACCTGCCGCTGGCGCTGGCCCTGATCGATCTCGATCACTTCAAGCGCCTCAACGACGAATGCGGCCACCTGGTCGGCGACGACGTGCTCAAGGTCGTCGCGCAGCACCTGCTGGATAACCTGCGCAGCACCGATGCGGTGTTTCGTATTGGTGGCGAAGAGTTCCTGCTGATATTGCCGGGCGCCGATCCGCGCGAGGCCAGCGAACGCCTGCAGAGCATCTGCGCGCAACTGGCGACTCGCGATGTCGCCACCCGTGGCGGCGACCAGCGTGTGACCCTGTCTGCCGGCCTGGCCCATTGGCCCGAGCAGGGCCAGGCACTCGACGAGCTGCTGCAGGCAGCCGACGCCGCGCTGTACCAGGCCAAACGCGACGGGCGCAATCGCGTTTGCGGGCTGCTGGCAGGCGTCGATCTCAGCCATCCATCCCGGCAGGCAGCATTGCGCGGCGACTCGGGTTAAACTGCGCGCGATTTTTCCCCTTTCCGGAGCCGTCCATGTCCCGCGTCACCCTGAGCCGCTACCTGATCGAGCAGACTCGCAGCCACAACACCCCGGCCGACCTGCGTTTTCTAATCGAAGTCGTGGCGCGGGCCTGCAAGGCGATCAGCCATCAGGTTTCCAAGGGCGCCCTCGGCGGCGTGCTGGGTAGCCTGGACAGCGAGAACGTGCAGGGCGAAGTGCAGAAGAAGCTCGACGTGATCTCCAACGAGATCCTGCTCGAAGCCAACGAATGGGGCGGTCACCTGGCCGGCATGGCGTCCGAGGAAATGGACAACGCCTACCAGATCCCCGGCAAGTATCCGAAAGGCGCTTACCTGCTGGTGTTCGACCCGCTGGACGGCTCCAGCAACATCGACGTCAACGTCTCGGTCGGCACCATCTTCTCGGTGCTGCGCAGCCCCGAGCGCAACGGTGAAACCGGCGACCTGGGTGAGGAAGCCTTCCTCCAGCCGGGTACCCAGCAGGTCGCGGCCGGCTATGCCATCTATGGCCCGCAGACCATGCTGATGCTGACCCTCGGCGATGGCGTGAAGGGTTTCACCCTGGATCGTGAGCTGGGCAGTTTCGTGCTCACCCATGACAACATCAAGGTGCCGGAGTCCACCAAGGAATTCGCCATCAACATGTCCAACCAGCGCCACTGGGAAGCCCCGGTGCAGCGCTATGTCTCCGAGCTGCTGGCCGGTGAAACCGGACCGCTGGGGCGCAACTACAACATGCGCTGGATCGCCTCGATGGTGGCCGACGTGCACCGTATCCTCACCCGAGGTGGCGTGTTCATGTACCCGCGTGACGCCCGCGAGCCGGACAAGCCAGGCAAGCTGCGTCTGATGTACGAGGCCAACCCGATGTCGATGATCATCGAGCAGGCCGGTGGCGCAGCCACCGACGGCAGCCAGCGTATTCTCGATATCCAGCCCACTTCCCTGCACCAGCGCGTGCCGGTCTACCTTGGCTCCAAGGAAGAAGTGCTGCGTATCACCGCCTACCACCGCAGCTGATGCATGCCTGGCAGCCGCTGCTCGACTGGTGGTTCGGTGCCGGCGGCAGCGCCAGCGAAGTCGCGGCCGCGCGCCATGGATTATGGTTCGGCAAGCGCGACAGCCAGGATCGTGAGGCCGAGGTGCGCTTCGGCGCCCAGGTCGAGCAGGCACTGGCTGGCGAGCTGCAAGGCTGGGCGGACGACCCGCAAGGCTGGCTGGCGCAGCTGATCCTGCTCGATCAGCTGCCGCGCATGATCTTTCGCGATACGCCGCGGGCCTTTGCCGGCGACAGCCTGGCTCGGCCGCTGTTGCGCGATGGCCTGAATCGCGGCTGGGATCGCAGGCTGACGCCGATCCAGCGCGTCTTTGCCTATCTGGTCTTCGAGCACGCCGAAGATCTGCCGTTGCAGGACCGCGCGGTCGAGTTGTTTGCGGATCTGCTGAACGAAGCCGCTGCCGATGAGCGGCCGCTGTTCGCCAATTTCCTCGATTTCGCCGAGCGTCATCAGCGGGTGATTGCCCGTTTCGCTCGCTTTCCTCATCGCAACGCGATTCTGGGGCGTGCCTCCACTGACGAAGAGCAAGCCTTCCTGCGGGAACCCGGCTCGCGTTTCTGAACTCCAAGCGGGCAAGTCATCGCCGGCTATGCCAAGCTTGCTGGCACCTTCCCATCAGGAGCTTCATCCATGTCGATGCGTATCGTCGCGTTGCTCGCCTGCTGTCTGCTCGCCGCCTGCAGCAAGATCAATCAGGACAACTACTCCAAGCTCAAGGCGGGCATGAGCAAGCAGGAAGTGGAAAGCCTGCTCGGTGCGCCGGGCGAGTGTGCCGGCGCTCTGGGGGTGGCCAGCTGCACCTGGGGTGACGACAAGGCCTATATCAGTGTCCAGTACGCCGGGGACAAGGTCATGCTGTTCTCCGGCAAGGGACTCAAGTAAACGGGAGCTTCCATGCGTTCGATCCTAATCGCCAGCGCCATTCTCGCCCTCGCAGGCTGTGCCAACTCCGGTACCGGCAGCATCTCCAAACCGCCACCGCAGACCATGCAGGTCGACCTGCAGCGCTACCAGGGCACCTGGTACGAACTGGCACGTTTGCCGATGTTCTTCCAGCGCAACTGCGTGCAGTCGCAGGCGCACTATGGCCTGCGTGACGATGGCCGCATCGACGTGAGCAACCGCTGCCGCGACAAGGACGGTGAGTGGATCGAGGCCAAGGGAGTCGCCGAGCCTCAGGTCGAAGGGCAAACCGACAAGCTGTGGGTGCGCTTCGACAACTGGGCCAGCAAGCTGCTGCCGATCAAGGGCGACTACTGGGTGATCTACCATGACGAGGATTACCGCGTGGCGCTGGTCGGTCACCCGGAGCACAAGTACCTGTGGCTGCTGTCGCGCACCCCTGAGGTGGATCAGGAAACCCGCGACAAGCTGCTCAGCGTCGCGCGCGAGCAGGGCTACGTCACGTCAGATCTGATCTGGCGCCAGGCCGATTGATCCAGCGCTCGCCCGTAGCCCGGAGGCAATCCGGGGATGTCTACCCCGGATTTCCCGGATTGCATCCGGGCTACGTCGTCACTCCCAGTCCAGGCGCGCCAGTTTCCATTCGCTGCCGTCGAGCCACCATTCCAGCTTCACCGAGTAGTGCCGCGCGCTGTCGGGGATCAACCCCTCGGCGCCGCTCAGGCCGACCTGGGCTTCGGTATAGCCCTTGCTGCTGATGGCGGCGTCGATCCAGCTGTTCTTGCCCAGTGCGATGACCTTGATGTTCTTGTGGCGCAGGAACAGCAGGGTCATGGTGCGCTTGGCCCACTCACGGTCGACTTCCTGGCGGGCCAGGAAGTCGCCATGCAACTGCTCCAGCACCGCACCGGTGCTCTTGGCCTCGATGTTGTCCTGCAACTGCTGTACGGCCGCCTCCAGAGCAGCCTGCGGGTCGTCATGACCGCCGCAGCCGGCGAGCAGGAGGGTGAAGGACATAAACAGCGACCAGGCCAGATGACGCATCGACATGCTGAACTTCCTTTTCATGGTTATGATGCCGGGCAGAGTGGAACACGGCAGTTGTAGCCCAGCCAACAGGAGCCAACCATGCAGACTTTGTACCCGGAGATCAAACCCTACGCGCGCCATGAACTGGCGGTCGAGCAACCGCACGTGCTGTACATCGACGAGAGCGGCTCTGCGGACGGGTTGCCGGTACTGTTCATCCATGGCGGCCCTGGTGCAGGCTGCGATTCAGCCAGCCGCCGTTACTTCGATCCTGCCCTGTATCGCATCGTCACCTTCGACCAGCGTGGCTGTGGCCGTTCCACCCCGCACGCGAGCCTCGAGAACAACACCACCCAGGCGCTGATCGCCGATATCGAACGTATTCGTGAGCACCTGGGTATCGACAAGTTCGTGCTGTTCGGCGGCTCCTGGGGCTCGACCCTGGCGTTGGCCTATGCACAGGCGCATCCGCAGCGCGTGCATGGGCTGATCCTGCGTGGCATCTTCCTGTGCCGGCCGCAGGAGTTCAGCTGGTTCTATCAGGAAGGCGCCAGCCGTCTGTTCCCCGATTACTGGGAAGATTACGTGGCGCCCATCCCGGTCGAGGAGCGTGGCGACCTGATGCAGGCCTTCTACAAGCGCCTGACGGGCGCCGACCAGATTGCCCAGATGCATGCAGCCAAGGCCTGGTCGACCTGGGAAGGGCGCACCGCCACCCTGCGTCCCAATACCCAGGTAGTCGATCGTTTCAGCGAGGCGCACCGGGCGCTGTCCATCGCCCGTATCGAGTGCCACTACTTCGTCAACGACGCCTTCCTCGAACCCAATCAGCTGCTCCGTGACATACCGAAGATCGCTCACTTGCCGGGCATCATCGTGCATGGCCGCTACGATGCCATCTGCCCGCTGGATAACGCCTGGGCGCTGCATCAGGCCTGGCCCAACAGCGAGCTGCAGATCATCCGCGACGCCGGCCATTCGGCAGCGGAGCCCGGTATCACCGATGCGCTGATCCGCGCGGCCGAACAGATGGCCCGGCGCCTGCTCGACATGCCGCCGGAGGATGCATGAAGCTGCTGCTCCAGCGCGTCAGCGCAGCAAGGGTCGAGGTCGAAGGCGAGGTGCTGGGCAGCATCGATCAGGGCCTGCTGGCGCTGGTCGGCATCGAGCCGCAGGATGATCAGGCCAGCCTGTCCCGTGCCTTGCACAAGCTGCTGAACTATCGCGTGTTCGGCGACGAGGCAGGCAAGATGAACCGCTCGCTGACGGACGTGCAAGGCGGGCTATTGCTGGTCTCGCAGTTCACCCTGGCAGCCGACACTCAAAGCGGCATGCGCCCCAGCTTCTCCAGTGCCGCGCCACCTGCTCAGGGCGCGGCGCTGTTCGATGCTCTGGTCGAAATGGCCAAGGCCCGGCACCCGCAGGTCGGCACCGGACGCTTCGGCGCCAATATGCAGGTGCACCTGGTCAACGACGGGCCGGTGACTTTCCTGCTGGAGGTTTGAGTCATCTGTATGGCGTGCTTGGCGGGCTGTTCGCTGGCGCTCCTGAGTCCGCCCTACAGCGCTGAAGTCCCTCCCACGTTGTTGTGGGAGAGGCTTTAGCCGCAACTACCAGTCAGTGCGTAGGGTGGACAACGCGAAGCTTGTCCACCGCCCAAGGAGGCATCAGAACAGCCTGGCCAGCAACGCCGGCACTGCCGTCTCCACCCGCAGAATGCGCTCGCCAAGCTGCACCGGTTGCAGGCCTGCGGCTTCGCGCAGCAGCTCGACTTCGTAGGGAATCCAGCCGCCTTCCGGGCCGATGGCCAGGGTCACGGGCTGCCCGACGGCACGCGGGCAGGCCGGGTAATCACCGGGGTGGCCGGTCAGGCCAAGCGTTCCCGCTGCCAGGGCCGGTAGGCGATCCTCGACGAAGGGCTTGAAGCGTTTCTCGATGCTCACCTCGGGCAGCACCGTGTCGCGTGCCTGCTCCAGGCCAAGGATCAGCTGTTCGCGAATGGCCTCGGCCTCGAGAAACGGCGTCTGCCAGAAGCTCTTCTCCACGCGATAGCTGTTGACCAGTACCAGGCGCGCCACGCCCATGGCGCTGACCGTCTGCAGCACGCGCTTGAGCATCTTCGGGCGGGGCAGGGCGAGGATCAGGGTCAGCGCGAGCTTGGCCGGTGGCGGTTGCTCGAGACTGACTTGCAGTTCGGCATGTTCGGCATCCAGGGCGATCAGTCGGCCGTCGCCCATCAACCCGCCAAGGCGACCGACGCGCAGTCGGTCACCGGTTTCGGCGCGATGCACGTCATGCAGATGTTTCAGACGCCTGCCACTGAGGCGAGCCCGATCGCCGTCGACGAAGTCGGCGTCTTCCAGCAGCAGCAGGTTCACGGCAGGGGCGCGGGCGGTTGGTCTTCGGGCTTGGCTTCTTCTTCTTCTTCTTCTTCGGCCAGTTCCTCGTCGCGCTTGCGCTTGACCAGCGCGCCAGCCAGCACGCCGGTCTCGAACAGCAGCCACATCGGTACGGCCAACAGGGTCTGCGAGAACACGTCTGGCGGCGTCAGCACCATGCCGACCACGAAGCAGCCGACGATCACATAGGGACGGCTCTTGCGCAGGGTGGCGACGTCGACAATGCCAACCCAGATCAGCAGGAAGGTGGCGATAGGAATCTCGAAGGCCACGCCAAAGGCGAAGAACAGCGTCAGGACGAAGTCCAGGTACTGACCGATGTCGGTCATCATCGCCACGCCTTCCGGGGTCACGCTGGCGAAGAAGCCGAACATGATCGGGAACACCACGAAATAGGCGAAGGCCATGCCGGCGTAGAACAAAAAGATACTGGAAATCAGCAGCGGCACCGCGATGCGCCGCTCATGGGTGTACAGCCCCGGTGCGATGAAACCCCAGATCTGGTGCAGGATCACCGGCATGCCGAGAAACAGCGCGCACATCAGGGTCAGCTTGAAGGGCGTCAGAAACGGCGAGGCGACCCCTGTGGCGATCATGGTCGCGCCTTCTGGCAGATAGGCGCGCAGCGGCGCCGCGACCAGGGCGTAGATATCCTGAGCGAAGTAGAACAGGCCGGCGAAGATCAGCAGGATGATCACTACACAGCGCAACAGGCGAGTACGCAGCTCGGCCAGGTGCGAGACCAGGGGCATTTCCTGGTCGGCTTGTGGATTATTGCTCATGGCTGGGGATTCTTGTCCTGAACGCTCGGGGCCGTGTCGGCAGTCGGTTTGGCACTGCTCTGCGCTGGCGGGTCGTCGCTTTTGCCGGTGCCGAGAATGTCCTGCTTCATCGCCTGCATTTCCCGCTCGAGTTCGAGAATCCGCTCGTTATGCAACTGACGGCGAATTTCATCGGCGCCGATCTCGCGTTCCACCTCGGCCTTGATCGAGTTGAAACTGCGCTTGATCCGGCCGATCCACAGGCTGGCCGTGCGCACGGCGCCTGGCAGGCGCTCAGGGCCGAGCACCACCAGGGCCACCAGACCGACCAGCAGCAGTTCGGTAAAACCGATGTCGAACATGGCTTAGTCTTTCTTCGCTGGCTCTTCGACCTTGCGTGCCTGGGCGTCGATGGTCTGGCCCTTGGGCTCTTCGACTGCCGGTTTTTCGGCTTCGCCATTGTCCATCGATTTGCGGAAGCCCTTGATCGCGTCGCCCAGATCCGAGCCCAGGCTCTTCAGGCGTTTGGTGCCGAACAGCATGACCACGATGAGCAGGATGATCAGGAGTTGCCAGATGCTGATACCGCCAAAACCCATGATATGTACTCCGTAATGAAGGTTTATTCGGATTGCGGTCGCGCGGCTTTTTCCGCGTGGCCGGAGAGACCGAAACGGCGATCCAGTTCATCCAGTACAGCCTGGGGATGCTGGCCGAGGGCGGCGAGCATGACCAGGCTATGGAACCACAGGTCGGCGGTTTCGTAGATCAGGTCCTTGCAGTCACCGCTGGCGGCGGCGTCCTTGGCGGCGAGGATGGTTTCCACCGATTCCTCGCCGACCTTTTCCAGAATCTTGTTCAGACCCTTGTGATACAGGCTGGCGACGTAGGAGCTGTCGGCCGCTGCGCCCTTGCGCGACTCCAGCACCTCGGCCAGGCGGCTCAGGGTGTCACTCATGGCTGTGTCCTGCATAGATGGCGTGCGGATCTTTCAGCACCGCGTCGACGGTTTTCCAGCCGCCATTCTCGTATACCCGATAGAAGCAGCTTTCGCGACCGGTGTGGCAAGCGATGCCGCCCAGCTGTTCGACCATCAGCACGATGACATCGGCGTCGCAATCCAGCCGCAGCTCGTGCAGTTTCTGCACATGGCCGGATTCCTCGCCCTTGCGCCACAGCTTGCCACGCGAGCGCGACCAGTAGATGGCGCGTTGTTCGCGTACGGTGAGGGCGAGGGATTCGCGGTTCATCCAGGCCATCATCAGGATGCGCCCGCTCTGGTGGTCCTGGGCGATGGCCGGTACCAGGCCGTCTTCGTTCCAGTGGATGTCATCGAGCCAATCGTTCATCGGTATTCCGTGTCTGTTTCGCCGGGTCGCGGCCCGTGAATTCACTCAGTGTGCCAGTGCCGCAGCCAACTGGCTATCGGCGCAGCACCAGATAGAGCCCGCCGCCGACCATCAGCCAGGCTGGCCAGGTGGCCAGCAGGGGGGCCAGGCCTTGCATGGCGCCGGCGCCGATCAGCGCGGCGCCAAGCAGGCGCAGCGTCCAGTGGTCGCGCGGTGCGCTGGTCCGGACCTGTGCCGGCTGCTGCAGACGCTCCAGGGTGTCGCGGGCGATCTGTGACAGGTGCGGCACCTGCTCGGCCTGTTGCTGCAGGTTGCGCAGCAGATGCAGCGGGCTGATGCGCTCGCGCATCCAGCGTTCGAGGAAGGGCTGCGCGGTGCTCCACAGATCCAGATCGGGGTAGAGCTGGCGGCCCAGGCCTTCGATGTTGAGCAGGGTCTTCTGCAGCAGTACCAGTTGCGGTTGCACTTCCATATTGAAACGTCGGGCGGTCTGGAACAGGCGCAGCAGCAACTGGCCGAAGGAAATGTCCTTCAGCGGCTTCTCGAAGATCGGCTCGCACACGGTGCGGATCGCCGCCTCGAACTCGTTGACCTTGGTGTCGGCCGGCACCCAGCCGGAGTCGATGTGCAGCTGTGCGACCTTGCGGTAGTCGCGCTTGAAGAAGGCGATCAGGTTGCGCGCCAGGTAGTCCTGGTCCTCGTCGGTGAGGCTGCCGATGATGCCGCAGTCGATGGCAATGTACTGCGGGCTCCACGGCGTGCGGGTGCTGACGAAGATGTTGCCGGGGTGCATGTCGGCGTGGAAGAAGCTGTCGCGGAAGACCTGGGTGAAGAAGATCTCCACGCCGCGTTCGGCCAGTAGCTTCATGTCGGTGCGCTGGTCGGCCAGGGTCGCCAGGTCGGTCACCGGGATGCCGTAGATGCGCTCCATCACCAGCACCTGGTGGCGGCACAGGTCCCAGTGCACCTGCGGCACGTAGAGCAGTGGCGAGCCCTCGAAGTTGCGCCGCAACTGGCTGGCGTTGGCTGCTTCGCGCAGCAGGTCGAGTTCATCAAAGATGGTTTTTTCGTAGTCGCTGACCACTTCCACCGGGCGCAGGCGGCGCGCATCGGCCGAGGCCTTCTCGGCGATGCGGGCGATCAGGAACAGCCAGGCCAGATCCTGGCGGATGATCGGTTTGAGGCCGGGGCGCACCACCTTGACCACCACCTGCTCACCGCTTTTCAGCTGCGCAGCATGCACCTGAGCCACCGAGGCCGAGGCCAGCGGCTGGCTGTCGAAGCGGGCGAACAGCTCGCTCACCGGGGCGCCCAGCTGGCGCTCGATCAGGGCGATGGCCTGATCTTCCGGGAAGGGCGGCACCTGATCCTGCAGGCGCGCCAGCTCATCGGCGATATCCGGTGGCAGCAGGTCGCGGCGGGTGGACAGCAACTGGCCGAACTTGATGAAGATCGGCCCCAGGTCTTCGAGCGCCAGACGCAGGCGTGCGCCGCGTGACAGCGCCAGCGGCTTGCGTGGCAGCCAGCGCCAGGGCAGCAGGCAGGACAGCGCGCGCAGCCAGAACGGCAGCGGCAGCTCGAAGAGCATCTCGTCCAGTTGATAGCGGATGACTACGCGCTGGATGCGCAACAGGCGGCGAACGGCAAGCAGCTTCATGCGTCGGACTTATTGGCAGAAGTGAGGCGCTCGATGCGTGCTTCCAGGCGGTCGAGGGCGATTTTGAGTTGATCCAGCTCGGCGAAACGCGCATCGGCTTCGCGCTGCCCCACCAGGGTGCGTGATTCTTCGGCCAGGTAGTCGGCCAGATTCTGCTTGAGGCTGGCGGCGCCGTGACTGGCGAGATTGACCCGGCTGCGCAGGTGACCGGCGAGCAGGGTAGTGGCCACCGGGCCGAGCCAGCGGGAGATTTCGTATTCCCAGTCCAGCTCCAGATCCTGCAGGATGCCGGCCAGTTGCAGCAGCACCGCGCTGTCGCCATCGAGCGACACTTGCTGGTGGTGCAGGATGGCGGTTTTCTCGCGGCTCAGGGCCAGGCGTGCCAGGCTGGCAGCCGGGGCGGTCAGGGTGCAGTCGGCCGGTGCGTGCCATTGCGACGCCAGTTGCAGGCCGTCGCCGCTGGGCAGGATGAACAGCTCCAGCGCCGGGCTCTGGCACTGCACGGCGATGACCTTGCCGGTCAGTGCCTGCAGGCGTGGCAGGGCGGTGCCGTCGAGACGCAGGACGCGGTTGAGGCCTGTCTCGACGCCTGCCAGCAAGCCCGTGATGAGCATTAAGGCTTGATGCCGCGGTGCAGGGCGACGATGCCGCCAGTCATGTTGTGGTAGGTAACGCGCTCGAAGCCGGCGTCGACCATCATCGCCTTGAGCGTTTCCTGATCCGGGTGCATGCGGATCGACTCGGCCAGGTAACGGTAGCTTTCCGAATCGTTGGTGATCAGCTTGCCGGCCAGCGGCATGAAGCTGAACGAGTAGGTGTCGTAGACCTTGGCCAGCAGCGGGTTGCCAGGCTTGGAGAACTCCAGCACCAGCAGGCGGCCGCCGGGCTTGAGCACGCGCAGCATCGAGCGCAGGGCGTCTTCCTTGTGGGTGACGTTGCGCAGGCCGAAGGCGATGGTGACCACGTCGAAGTGGTTGTCGGGGAACGGCAGCTTCTCGGCGTCGGCCTGGACGAACTGCACGTTGCCGGCCACGCCCTTGTCCAGCAGACGATCACGGCCGACCTTGAGCATGGAGTCGTTGATGTCGGCCAGCACCACCTGACCGGTCGGGCCGACGATGCTGGCGAACTTGCGGGTCAGGTCACCGGTGCCGCCAGCGATGTCCAGCACGCGGTTGCCGGTGCGCACGCCGGACAGTTCGATGGTGAAGCGCTTCCACAGGCGATGCAGGCCACCGGACAGCACGTCGTTCATCAGGTCGTACTTGGCTGCCACCGAGTGGAAGACTTCGGCTACCTTCTCCGCCTTCTGGCTTTCCGGTACATCCTGGAAACCGAAGTGGGTGGTGGGTTCCTGCTCGTGGGCCTTGCGTGGATCGCTCATGTCGCTCTCACCAGGTAAAAAACCTGTCCATTCTAAAGCCGCCTGCTGCCTTTGTCTTGCCTGGGTGCCAGGTGGGTTGGCGGGCTGTTAGAGTGCTGTGACTTCATGCCGCAGTGCTGCGGCGCCTGCCTGATCGAGGAGCTGTCATGTCCCGCATTCGTGTCGAACGATCCCATTCCCTTGGCCGCGAGGCCGCGCGAGAAAAAGCCGAGCGCCTGGCCGAACGCCTGGCCAGCGAGTACGACGTGCGCTATCGCTGGAACGGCGACACCCTGGAGTTCAAGCGCAGCGGTGCTGACGGCAGCATCGCGGTGGGTGAAGACACCGTGCGTGTCGTGCTCAAGCTCGGGCTGCTGCTGTCGCCCATGGGCGGCATGATCCAGCGCGAAATCGAGCAGGTATTGGACAAGTCGCTGGCCTGAAAAGCAGTCGCAAGCCAGTAGGGTGCGCTGTGCGCACCGCCTCTGGGTCGCTTGAGCATGCATGCTGTCGCCTGTTCCTAGTATGTGATTTCTAATTTTTCTCCTTAGGGTGTACCCAAGCCTGCATTCCGTGGGCGTTTCCGCTAACTGTAAAAGCGCGTGAGGTGCACCATGTCGAAAGTTGCCGTGAAGAAAAAAGTGGAAGCCGTGGTCGAAGACAAAGCCGGACTGTTCGACGACGTGAAGGGCTATGCCCGCAAGATCTACCTCGCTGGCCTGGGCGCATACGCCAAGGCAGGTGGCGAGGGGGCCGAATACTTCAAGGAACTGGTCAAGACCGGTGAAGGCGTCGAAAGCAAAGGCAAGAAGCTGGTCGACGAGCAGGTTGAAGCCGCCAACAGCCAGATCGAATCGGTCAAGCAGTCGGTCAACAGCAATGTCACCAGTGTCAAAGGCAAGGTCGAAGTTCAACTCGACAAGATCGAGAAGGCTTTCGATACTCGCGTGGCTTCCGCTCTGAACCGTATCGGCATTCCGTCCAAGCAGGATGTTGAAGCACTCTCTGCTAAGCTGGATGAGCTGAGCGCGTTGCTCGAGCATGTCGCGCGTACCAAATAAGGAGATCAGGATGGCTGTTAAGAAGAAAACCGAGAAACAGACCAGCTCCTGGATCGGCGAGGTCGAGAAATACTCGCGTCAGATCTGGTTGGCAGGCTTGGGCGCTTATTCCAAGGTCAGCAAGGACGGCACCAAGCTGTTCGACACGCTGGTCAAGGACGGCGAGAAGGCTGAGAAACAGGCCAAGAGCGAAGTCGACAAGCAGGTCGATGCGGTGAAGACCGGTGTCGGCTCCAAGGTTGGCTCTGCCAGGTCCAAGGTCGATGAAGTCCGGGGCAAGGCGATCGGCAAGTGGGGTGAGCTGGAAGAGGCTTTTGACAAGCGTCTGAACAATGCCATCTCGCGTCTGGGTGTACCCAGCCGCAATGAGGTCAAGGCGTTGAATGACAAGGTCGACAGCCTGACCAAGCAGCTGGAGAAGATCGCTGGCGTATCGGCCAAGTCGGTCGCCAAGCCTGCTGCCAAAGCTGCGCCCAAACCTGCCGCGAAGGCTGCCGCCAAGCCGGCTGCGAAAGCCGCTGTCAAACCTGCTGCGAAGCCGGCCGCCAAGCCCGCTGCCAAAGCTGCAGCCAAGCCAGCCGCCAAACCGGCTGCCGCGAAACCTGCAGCCGCCAAGCCGGCAGCTAAACCTGCGGCGAAACCGGCAGCCAAGGCCGCAGCGAAACCCACTGTCAAGCCAGCGGCCGCCGCCAAGCCTGCAGCTAAGCCAGCAGCCAAGCCTGCTGCAGCGAAGAAGCCGGCTGCGAAGAAACCGGCAGCACCCAAGGCAGCTGCGCCGAAACCGGCTGCACCGGCACCGGCTCCTGCCGCCGCGGCGGCCCCTGCTGCTGCACCGGCTCCGGCTGCCACCCCGGCAACTCCAGCCACGCCGTCCTGAGTGTCTCAGGATCAAAAACGCCCGGCCTAGTGCCGGGCGTTTGCGTTTCTGCTTACAGGGCGGGCCATGCGCATCAACCGTGGATGCGTCTCGGCTTTGTAGGGCGGGTGTAACCCGCCATTTGCGCGCTGGCGGGTTGCACCCGCCCTACATTCCCTGCGTATCATTGGCGTGCGCACGGCTGCGCATCAGGCTTCCAGATAACGCTGCGCGAGGTGCTCGACGGTACCGCGTGAGGGCTGGTTCAGGTGCGGCGCCACCAGCATCATGATCTGGTACACCACCAGGCGCACTTCACCTTCCTGGTCGAGGATGCGCTGATAGTCGAGGGAGAACAGCAGCGTCAGGGTGATCTGCTCGACCAGTTGGCCGAGCGCCTGGGTGCCGCTGTTCAGTTGACCGTCGGCCATCAGGCGGGCAAGCAGGGAGGCCAGCGTGCGTTTCAGCGCGTTCAGCCAGTGGCGAATGCCGCGCGCCAGCTTTGGCAGGCGTCCTGCCAGGTTGGACAGATCCTGGAAGAGAAAGCGGTACTGCGACAGACGCTCGACGATCAGGTGCAGGAACAGCCAGTAGTCCTCGACATCCAGTCGGGCTTCTGCGGGCGGGTCGAGCAAAGGCGCCATCTCGCTCTGGAAGCGTTCGAACAGCTCCAGTATCAGCGGCTCCTTGCCATGGAAGTGGTAGTAGAGATTACCCGGGCTGATGTCCAGCTCGTTGGCAATCTCCAGGGTAGAAACGTTGGGCTCGCCCTGTTCGTTGAACAACTGCAGGGCGGCTTGCAAAATGCGCTCGCGGGTTTTCATCCTTGGCTTCTTGTTCGATTAGGCGCGAATGGCTGACGATAACCGGCCGGCGTGAAGCCGGCCATCCCTTTAGTAAAAGTTGCGTAGCGACACCTCCTATGCCCTTCTCCCTTGGGAGAAGGTGGCGCGAAGCACCGGATGAGGGGCGCGCATGCCCACGGGCTTTCTTCGTAGCATGCCGCTTCAGCGAATGTGCACGTAGGTGCCGGGCGCTGCTTCCATCGGCGGATGGTTCTGGTTGCCCAGCGCCATCAGGGTTTCCCGTTGCTCGCCGGAGCGCGCCTGCATCCACTCCAGCCACTGGGGCCACCAGCTGCCTTGCTGGTGCTGGGCGTCGTGATACCAGGCGCGCGGGTCGGAGGTGAGCTTGGTGTTCTCGTAGTAGTTGGCCTTGGGGTTGCCCGGCGGGTTGAGAATGCTCTGGATATGCCCGCTGTTGGACAGGATGAAACGGCGGTTGCCACCAAGCAGCAGGGTCGAGCGATAGACCGCATCCCAGGGCGTGATGTGATCGTTGATGCCGGCCACGCTGAAGCTGTCGACGTTGACCTTGGTCAGATCCACCGGCGTACCGCAGACCTCCAGCGCACCTGGACGGCTGAGCGGGTTGTGCTTGAAGAAATCGATCAGGTCGCCATGCAGCGCCGCAGGCAGACGGGTGTTGTCGTTGTTCCAGTAGAGGATGTCGAAGGCCGGCGGCTGCTTGCCGAGCAGGTAGTTGTTGACCCAGTAGTTCCAGATCAGGTCGTTGGGGCGCATCCAGGCGAATACCCTGGCCATGTCGCGACCGTCCAGTACGCCTTGCTGGTAGGAGCGGCGCTTGGCCGACTCGAGGGTTTCCTCGTCGGCAAAGAGCATCGCCGGGCTGTCGATCTGGCTATCGAGCAGGCTGACCATGTAAGTGGCGCTGAAAATCTTGCGTAGTTGGCGGCGTGCCTGCAGGTGGCCTTGCAGGGCTGCGATGGTCAGGCCGCCGGCGCAGGCGCCGAGCAGATTGACGTCCTTGCTGCCGGTGATGGCGCGGCAGGCATCGACGGCCTCCTCGACGGCTTGCACATAGCTAGACAGGCCCCATTCGCGGTGACGCGGGTCGGGGTTGCGCCAGCTGATCATGAAGGTCTGCAGGCCGTTCTTCAGCGCGTACTGGACGAAGCTCTTGTCGTTGGACAGGTCGAATATGTAGTACTTGTTGATCTGTGGCGGGACGATCAGCAGCGGGCGCAGGTACTGCTTTTCGCTCATCGGTTTGTACTGGATCAGCTCCAGCAGTTCGTTGCGAAACACCACGGCGCCTGGCGTGCAGGCCAGATTGCGGCCGACCTCGAAGGCATGTCTGCTGACCTGGCTAGGCAGGCCATCGTTGTTCAGCAGGTCGTCGAGCAGGTGGCGCAAGCCCTTGAATGCACTGCTGCCCCCGGTGTTGAACAGCTCCTTGAGCGCCTGCGGGTTGAGCGGGCTGTTCGACGGCGACAGGGCGTCGCTCATCAGCGATGCGAGAAAGCGCGCGCGGGCGCGGTCATCGGCCGACAGGTCGCTGTCGTCGATCCACGCAGCCAGTTGTTTCTGCCATGCCAGATAGGCCTGCAGGCTGCGCCGGTAGAAGGGGTTGAGGTGCCAGGTCGGATCAGCGAAACGCGCATCCTGCGGATTGACCTTGTGCAGGGTATCGCCGAGCAGCACCCGGCCAAGCTGGCCGCCGAAGGCCAGCAGATGACGTCCACTGCGCACCGGATTCTTCAGGCCCTGGGCGGCCAGCAGGCGCATGGTGGACAACAGATCGCGACCGCGCACGCCGACCACCGCGCTCTGGGCGTTCATGAAACTGGCAGGTGCCGGCAGTGAAGCCGGGTTCGACTTGTCTCGCATGGGGCAACACTCCGTCGTCAAACCGTCTAGAGACTTTCATGGCGCGGACTGCCTGACACGCACCTTGTACTTGTGCACGGTGTGCAGCAAGCCCTGTACCAGGCGCGCGGGAAGTGCATTCCAGAGCGCCGCGTCGAAAAGCAAGAGGCCTCAAGCGGCCCCTTTGTCGAGCACGCAGAACATTGCGCACCATGCTGGTGCGGTCAGTGCTGGCGCACGGGCGCGGGCTGCGGGTGCATCACCGCGCGGTGCCGTTCCTCCTCGAGAAACTTCATGATGATCGGCGCCACCGCTTCGGCGCGGGTCACCAGGAACAGGTGGCCGTCGTCGATCACGTGCAATTCGGCGTTGGGAATGCGCCAGGCCAGCAGACGCATGTTGATCAGCGGAATCAGCGGGTCGTCATCGCCGGCCATCACCAGGGTCGGTTGGCGGATCTTGTGCAGCCAGTGGATGCTGGTCCAGCCGAGGCCGGCGAACAACTGCCAGTAGTAGCCCATCTTGCCGCCCGAGCGCACCTTGCTGGCATGCGCCATGGCCAGCTTGGGGTCACGGCGGAAGGCACCGCCGTAGATGTCCGGGGCGATGCGCACGCCATAGGACGGCTGCACGTAGCGCCGCGGGCTGGCCATGCGCCAGAGCACCTTGGGCTTGCCCGGCACCATCACCGCGCCGGCCGAGGTGGCGGCGAGGATCAGCTTCTTGCAGCGCTCGGGATAGTCATGCGCGAACTGTTGCGCCAGGGCGCCGCCCCAGGACACGCCGATGGCATTGACCTGACCGTAGTCGAGGTAATCGAGCATGCGCGCCGCCAGCTTGGCCAGGCCAGGGAAGCGGTAGGGCGTGGCTGGCGTGGAGGAGCCGCCAACACCGGGTACGTCGAAGGCGATGATCTCCAGCTCTGGATCCAGGGCGGCGACGAAGGGCATCACCAACTCCAGGTTGGCGCCGATGCCGTTGAAGATCAGCAGCGGCACCAACTGGCTGTTGCCTGGCCGCACCGCGGTGCGGATGGTCTGCCCATCGAGGTCGATGGTACGGAATACGAATGGTTGCGGCATAGGCGCAGCCCCTGTGCAGTTGAGCGCTGGAGAGGGCCGTCCGGGCCGCCTCCAGGGTTACCAGGGGTTACCTGGTTCCACGCCGGTCAGACCGTCGTGGCGTGCGGCACTTCCCAGTGCCGCTGCGGTTGAAAATGAAAGTCAGCGTTCGTGTACATAGGTGCCCGGAGCGGCTTCGCCGGCCGGGAATTTCTTGTTGCCCAGTGCGCGGGGAGCGTTCTTGGTATTGCCCGAACGCTCGGCCAGCCAGCTTTGCCAGTGCAGCCACCAGGAGTCGGCGTGCTTGGTCGAGCTTTCCTGCCAGGCCTTCGGGTCCAGCGGCATCTCGCTGTTGGTCATGTAGCGCGCCTTGGGGTTGCCCGGCGGGTTGAGAATGCTCTGGATATGGCCGCTGTTGGACAGCACGAACTCGCACTTGCCGCCGAACAGGTGCGCCGACTTGTAGCAGGAATCCCACGGCGTGATGTGGTCGGTGGTGCCGGCGACGACGAAGAAATCACAGGTGACCTGCTTCAGGTCGATCGGTGTGCCGCAGACTTCCAGCGCACCCGGGCGGGTCAGCGGGTTGGTCTGGAACATGTCGATGAACTCGCCGTGCAGTGCGGCCGGCAGACGCGTGGTGTCGTTGTTCCAGTAGAGGATGTCGAACATCGGCGGCTCATTGCCGAGCAGGTAGTTGTTGACCCAGTAGTTCCAGATCAGGTCGTTGGGGCGCATCCAGGCGAACACCTTGGCCATGTCGCTGCCTTCCAGCACGCCGGCCTGGTAGGAGCGGCGCTTGGCGGCTTCCAGGGTCTTCTCGTCGGCGAACAGGGCAACCTGGGTGTCGAGCTGGGTGTCGAGCACGCTGACCAGCAGGGTCAGGGCGTTGACCTTCTGCTGGCCAAGCGCAGCGTAGTGGCCGAGCAGGGAGGCGGTGGTCAGGCCGCCGGAACAGGCGCCAAGCATGTTGACGTCCTTGCTGCCGGTGATGGCGCAGATCACGTCGATGGCTTCCTTGAGCGCCTCGATGTAGGTGGACAGGCCCCACTCGCGCTGTGCCTTGGTCGGGTTGCGCCAGCTGACCACGAAGGTCTGTACCTGGCTGCGCAACAGGAAGCGCGCCAGGCTCTTGTCCGGCGACAGGTCGAAGATGTAGAACTTGTTGATCTGCGGTGGCACCACCAGCAGCGGGCGCTCGTGCACGCTCTCGGTGATCGGCTTGTACTGGATCAGTTCCAGCACGTCGTTGCGGAACACCACGGCGCCGTCGGTGGTGGCCAGGTTCTTGCCGACCTCGAAAGCCTCCATGTTCACCTGGCTGGGCATGCCGCCGTTGTGCACCATGTCCTTGGCCAGATGCGAGAGGCCGTCGAGCAGGCTCTTGCCGCCGGTTTCGAAGAAGCGTTTGACGGCGGCCGGGTTGGCCATGCTGTTGGATGGGGCCATGGCTTCGGTCATCAGGTTGATGACGAAGTGGCCGCGGCTGGCGTCCTGCTCGGACAGCGAGCTGTGCTCGATCCAGTCGTGCAGTTCCTTGCGCCAGGCCAGGTAGGTTTGCAGGTAGCGGCGATACAGCGGATTTTGGCTCCAGGCCGGATCGGCGAAGCGGCGGTCGCCATCTTCGGGCATGAGCGCGGACTGGCCGAGCATGACGTTCTTCAGTTCGAGGCCGAAATGGGCGACGTGCTTGGCGCTGTGGAAGGGTTGCTTGAGTGCCTGGGAGAGCACCATGCGGGCAGAGGTCAGGAGATCCTTGCCGCGGATACCAATCACCGGGTTGAGTCCCAGGGTGTTTTCCGAGGCCTGGCGTTTCAGGTCTTCGTTATTCTTATCACTCATCTACGACGCTCCATTGTCCTGAGACGAATACCGGCCTGCGAGGGCGCACGGCGACACAGTGCCAGGTACTGCTCGGGTTACCGGGGGCGGATCGAGTCCGCGTATTTCGTTGCACCTGGCACAGCCAAATGCAGGGAACCTGCCAGTTCCTTGGTTACCCGAGTTTGTGAAGTTAAGCAAGCTGCTCGATGGCGCAGGAGTATGCCGCGATAGATTAGAAAACTCGCCCTAACTGTCGTTAACGTGGTCGGTGGGGGATGCGCCGAGCGCTCTGCGGCAAGGGTCTTCCTGTTACCTCAGAGCATCAGGCGCACGACCGATTCGCTGGGGTCGCGGGATTTCCCGGCGACACTGAGCTGCGTCAGATAGTCGGCCCAGAGCTGGTCATGACGAGTGGCCAGTTCGTGCAGATATTCCCAGGTGAACAGGCCGCTGTCATGGCCGTCGTCGAAGCACAGTTTCAGTGCATAGTTGCCGGCCGGTTCGATGCGCTCCAGGGCGACGTTGAGCTTGCCGGTCTGCAGAATCGGCTTGCCATGCCCCTGTACCTCGGCCGAGGGCGAATGCACACGCAGGAACTCGGCGCTGAGCTGATAGCTCTGCTCGCCGTAGCGCAGTTCCAGGGTTTTCGAGGCCTTGTGCAGTTTGATCGCGCTGGGGATGGGCATGCTGGATTTCCATCATAGGTAGCCCGGATGCAATCCGGGACGCTGCGGTGAACGTCCCCGGATTTCATCCGGGCTACGGGCTTACAGAATATAACGCGACAGGTCTTCGTCCTGTGCCAACTCGCCGAGGTGACCGTTGACGTAAGCCGCGTCGATACGGATCGGTTCGCCGTTCTGCTGGCCCGCCAGGTCGCCGGCACTGAAGGATACCTCCTCCAGCAGGCGCTCGAGCAGGGTGTGCAGGCGACGGGCGCCGATGTTTTCGGTCTTCTCGTTGACCTGCCAGGCGATCTCGGCCAGACGCTTGATGCCGTCTTCGGCGAACTCGATGTTCAAGCCCTCGGTCTGCAGCAGTGCACTGTACTGCTCGGTGAGCGAGGCATGCGGCTCGCTGAGAATGCGCTCGAAATCCTGCGGGCTCAGCGCCTTGAGCTCGACGCGGATCGGCAGGCGACCCTGCAGTTCGGGCACCAGGTCGCTGGGTTTGCTCAGGTGGAAGGCGCCGCTGGCGATGAACAGGATGTGGTCGGTCTTGACCATGCCCAGCTTGGTGTTGACCGTGCAGCCCTCGATCAGCGGCAGCAGGTCGCGCTGCACGCCTTCGCGGGAAACATCGGCGCCGCCGGTGTTGCCGCGCTTGGCCACCTTGTCGATCTCGTCGATGAAGACGATGCCATGCTGCTCGACCGCTTCCAACGCGCGGGCCTTGAGTTCTTCCTCGTTGACCAGGCGCGCGGCTTCCTCGTCGCGTACCAGCTTCAGCGCGTCGGCGACCTTGAGCTTGCGGCTCTTCTTCTTGCCCTTACCCATGCTGGAGAACAGGTTCTGCAACTGGTTGGTCATTTCCTCCATGCCCGGCGGGGTCATGATCTCCACGCCCATGGGCGAGTCGGCCACTTCGATGTCGATTTCCTTGTCGTTCAACTGACCTTCACGCAGGCGCTTGCGAAACAGCTGACGGGTATTGGAGTCCTCGCTGCGCACCGGCTCGTCACCGAAGCCCTGGCGCGCGGGTGGCAGCAGGGCGTCGAGGATGCGTTCCTCGGCCGCATCTTCGGCGCGATGGCGGACCTTGGTGATTTCCTGCTCACGGAGCATTTTCACCGCTGCATCGGCCAGGTCGCGGATGATCGATTCGACATCGCGGCCGACATAGCCGACCTCGGTGAACTTGGTGGCTTCCACTTTCAGGAACGGCGCATTGGCCAACTTGGCCAGGCGACGGGCGATCTCGGTCTTGCCGACGCCGGTCGGGCCGATCATCAGGATGTTCTTCGGCGTCACTTCCTGGCGCAGTTCGGCCGGCAGCTGCATGCGCCGCCAGCGGTTGCGCAGGGCGATGGCCACGGCGCGCTTGGCGTCGTCCTGGCCGATGATGTGGCGGTTGAGTTCGTGGACGATCTCGCGGGGCGTCATGGACATGGAATTTGGCTCGCTATCGAATCTGTAT
The DNA here is from genome assembly GCF_048269965.1 of Pseudomonas sp. Classification (GTDB taxonomy): domain Bacteria; phylum Pseudomonadota; class Gammaproteobacteria; order Pseudomonadales; family Pseudomonadaceae; genus Aquipseudomonas. The sequence continues at coordinate 92,294 of NZ_JBLWTV010000013.1, forward strand.
GAAGAACGGACGTCACTCGGGGGCGTCCAGTTCCTCTATTGTCTGGTGATGATTGGTGAAGACGCAGATGTCGCCGGCGATGCCGAGTGCGGTCTGCGCTATCTCGAGGGCGGACAGATCGGTCTTCATCAGCAGGGCGCGTGCGGCGGCCTGGGCGAAGTTGCCGCCGGAACCCATGGCGATCAGGCCTTCCTCGGGTTCGACGACGTCGCCGTTGCCGGTGATGATCAGCGAAGCGTCCTTGTTGGCCACTGCCAGCATGGCTTCCAGGCGGCTCAGGCTGCGGTCGGTACGCCAGTCCTTGGCCAGCTCGACGGCGGCGCGGACCAGATGGCCCTGATGTTTTTCCAGCTGACCTTCGAAGCGTTCGAACAGGGTGAAGGCATCGGCGGTGGCACCGGCGAAACCAGCCAGCACCTGGCCGTGGTAGAGGCGGCGCACCTTCTTGGCGTTGCCCTTCATGACGGTGTTGCCGAGGGAAACCTGGCCGTCGCCAGCCATCACGACCTTGCCGTGGCGGCGCACTGAAACGATGGTGGTCAAGGGTGAATCTCCACGCTGCGGGGCGAACTTGCCCGGATGGAAACTCAGATGGGGTGCTCGTCGCGGCTTTTCAACCGGCGACGGGCTTAACAGGCTGTTGAAAAACTACCTGCGTTGCCTGGCCGTCGTTAAAAACAGCCTCAAAATGCTCATTTACAACGCGTAAACTGCGCTTTTTCGGCTATTTTTGCCTCGGCCAGCCTGCCTCGCCTACGTTTTTCAACGGCCTGTCAGGCGATCAGCGGACCTGGCGCTGCTGTAACAGCAGGTTGCTGAAGCCCCCGGCTGCCAGGGTCTTCTGCGCGCTGGCCAGTTGCTCGCGGCTGGCGAAGGGGCCGACCAGGACGCGGTGCCAGGTTTCCTCGCGCACCTTGCCGGTTTCCACGCGTACATTCTGGCCGAGCAGGATGATCTGCGCGCGCAGGCCGTCGGCGTCGTCGCGCTTGCGGAAGGAGCCGGCCTGGAGGAAGAACTGCGTGGTGACCGGCGCGCTGGCCAGCACCGGCGGCGCGGGCGGGGGCACCTGGCCATTGAGCGCGGCTTCGGCGCGGGCGGCATCGATCTTCGCGGCTTCTTCCGGGGTGACCGGTTTCTGCTCGGGCATGGGAGGTGGCGTTTCTTCCAGGGCCTGCGGCAGGATCACTTCCGACTCCGGCAGCAGGGTGTAGAAGTCGTACTTGGGTCTGGCCGGTTCGGGCTTCGTCGGCTTCGGCTCGGGTTTGGTGCTGCGTACCTGTTCGCCCTTGTCGCGCTTGATCTCGTCACGGCCCGGTTCGAGGCTGAACAGGAACATGAAGAAACCGCCGACCACCAGGCCGCAGGCCAGCCAGATCCAGCCCGGTACGGGCTTCTTCGCCGGGGCCTGATAGCGACTGGCGCCGCGTTTCGGCGCCGGTTTCTTGCGCGCTGCCATTTACATCCGCTCCAGAGTTTCCAGGCCGAGCAGCTCCAGACCTTGCTTGAGCGTGCGGCCGGTCAGGGCAGCCAGGCGCAGGCGGCTGTCGCGCGTGGCCTCGTCCTCGGCACTCAGGATCGGGCAGTTTTCGTAGAAGCTGGAGAACAGGCCGGCGAGGTCGTACAGATAGCTGCAGAGCATGTGCGGCGTCCCCTTGTCGGCGACGTTGCCGAGCAGCTCGTTGAACTGCGCCAGCTTGGCAGCCAGGGCTTGTTCCTGCTCGGCGACCAGGGTGATCTGCCCGCCGATCTCGTCCACGCTCTTGCCCAGCTTGCGGAACACGCCAGTCACGCGGGTATAGGCGTACAGCAAGTAGGGCGCGGTGTTGCCCTCGAAGCTGAGCATCAGGTCGAAGTTGAAGCTGTAGTCGCTGGTGCGGTGCTTGGACAGGTCGGCGTACTTCACCGAGGCGATGCCGACCACACGGGCGATTCTGCGCAGCTCGTCTTCGGCCAGGTCCGGGTTCTTGTCCTTGACCAGGCTGTAGGCGCGCTGTTCGGCTTCGTCGAGCAGGTGCACCAGCTTCACGGTGCCGCCATCGCGGGTCTTGAACGGGCGGCCGTCCGGACCGTTCATGGTGCCGAAGCCCATGTGTTCCATTTCCATGCTGGCGGGGACGAAACCGGCCAGGCGCGCGCAGGCGAAGACCATCTGGAAGTGCAGGGCCTGACGCTGGTCGACGAAGTACAGCACGCGGTCGGCCTTGAGCGTGCCGGCGCGGTAGCGGGTCGCAGCCAGGTCGGTGGTGGCGTACAGGTAGCCGCCGCCAGCCTTCTGCACGATCAGCGGCAGCGGGTTGCCTTCGGCATTCTTGAACGCGTCCATGAATACGCACTGCGCGCCGTTGTCTTCGGTCAGTAGGCCCTTGGCGGCGAGGTCGGCGACTACCTGTGGCAGGTCGTCGTTGTAGGCACTCTCGCCCTTGACGTCGGCCATGCTCAGCTTGACGCCCAGGCGGTCATACAGCGCCTGGCAGTGCGACAGGGAAATGTCGTTGAAACGGTGCCACAGGCGCAGGCACTCGGCGTCGCCGGCCTGCAGTTGCACCACCAGCTCGCGGGCGCGGTCGGCGAACTCAGGGGATTCGTCGAAGCGCTTCTTGGCGGCGCGGTAGAAACCTTCCAGATCGGCCAGCTCGCTTTCGGCGGCGGCCGGGTTTTCCTGCATATAGGCCAGCAGCATGCCGAACTGGGTGCCCCAGTCGCCGACGTGGTTCTGGCGGATCACCGTGTCGCCGAGAAACTCCAGTACGCGCGCCACGCCGTCGCCGATGATGGTCGAGCGCAAGTGGCCGACGTGCATTTCCTTGGCCAGGTTGGGCGCCGACAGGTCGACCACCACGCGCTGCGCCGGGCCGTTCTTGCGCACACCGAGCCTGGTGTCGGCCAGTGCCGCTTCCAGGTGCTGGGCCAGGGCATCGCTGTTCTGGAAGAAGTTGAGAAAACCGGGGCCGGCGATTTCCACCTTGGTGATCTGCTCGTCGGCCGGCAGTGCTGCGATGAGTTTTTCGGCCAGGTCGCGCGGCTTCATGCCGGCGGGTTTGGCCAGCATCATGGCGATGTTGCTGGCGAAATCACCGTGGCTCTTGTCCTTGGTGTTCTCCACCTGGATGGCCGGCGTCAGGCCGGCAGGCAGCACGCCTTCGGCGGTCAGGCGGTCGAGGGCTTGCTGGATCAGGTGGCGAATGCTGTCTTTCATGTTCGGCTCGGGTTGCCTTGGGGCTTTGGTCGAAAACTGCGCATTATAAGAGCAGCTACAGGCTGCAAGCCACAAGCGGCAAGGAAAAGCGTGCCGCGTTTTCGTGGGGAGTGGGTAGGGTGGGCTTCAGCCCACCTAGGCTAACCGCTGTTGGTGGGCTGAAGCGGGACGCCGCCCGGCCCACCCTACGGACTGCTTTTCATGGGCGCACTGCAAGCGAAAGGGAAATACGCGTTTTAGCTTTCGCTTGAGGCTTGCAGCGTGCCGCTTAGAAAAGGTCGATCGGGTCGACGTCCAGCGACCAGCGTACCGCACGGCCGCTGGGCATTTGCTCCAACGCATGCAGCCAGTGGTTGAGCAGACGGTGCAAGGGTGCGCGGGCATTGCCCTGCAGCAGCAGTTGCGCACGGAAGCGCCCAGCGCGACGTTCCATCGGCGCGGGCACCGGGCCGAGCAGTTCGATGCCGGTCAAGCCCAGCTCCCCCAGTAAATGCTCGGCCTCGCTGCAGGCTTCATCGAGAAAACTTTCCGCCTGGCCAGGCTTGTGCGCTTCGGCGCGCAGCAGTGCCAGGTGGCAGAACGGCGGCAGGCCGGCACCGCGACGTTCGCTCAGTGCCTGTTCGGCGAAGGCGAAGTAGCCTTGCTCGGTCAGTTGTACCAGCAGCGGATGGTCGGCCAGGTGGCTCTGGATGATGACCTTGCCCGGTTCCTCCGCGCGGCCAGCGCGACCGGCTACTTGCACGATCAGTTGCGCCATGCGCTCGCTGGCGCGGAAATCGGCGGAAAACAGACCGCCGTCGGCATCGAGAATCGACACCAGCGTCACCCGTGGGAAGTGGTGGCCCTTGGCAAGCATCTGGGTGCCCACCAGGATGCACGGCTCGCCCTTGTTGATGGTGGCGAACAGGCGATCCATCGCGCCCTTGCGCGAGGTGCTGTCACGGTCGATGCGCAGCACCGGGTAGTCGGGGAACAGTACCGCCAGGCGCTCTTCGGCACGCTCGGTGCCGGCGCCGACCGGGCGCAGGTCGACGTGCTGGCATTTCGGGCAGTTGCTCGGTTGCTTCTCGACATGGCCGCAGTGATGACAGCGCAGTTCCTGGTAGCGCTGGTGCACGGTCATGCGTGCATCGCAACGCGGGCACTCGGACAGCCAGCCGCAGTCGTGGCAGAGCAGGGTTGGGGCGAAGCCGCGGCGGTTGAGAAACACCAGCACCTGCTGGCCGGCCGCCAGGGTCTGGGCGATGGCCTGCTGCATCGGCCCGGAGATGCCCGAGTCCAGCGGCCGGCTCTTCACGTCCAGGCGCAGGAAGCGCGGCTGGCTGGCGCCGCCGGCACGCTGAGTCAGCTTGAGCAGGGCGTAGCGGCCGCTGTGGGCGTTGTGCAGGCTTTCCAGCGAGGGCGTCGCCGAACCGAGCACGATGGGCACGTCTTCCTGTCGGGCACGGACCAGCGCCAGGTCGCGTGCGTGGTAGCGCAGGCCTTCCTGCTGTTTATAAGAGGCGTCGTGTTCTTCGTCGACGATGATCAGTCCTGGGTTCTTCATCGGCGTGAACAGCGCCGAGCGCGTACCGATGATGATGTCGGCCTCACCGTCGCGAGCGGCCAGCCAGGCGTCCAGGCGCTCGCGATCATTCACCGCCGAATGCAGCAAGGCGATGCGCGCGTTGAAGCGGCGGGAAAAACGGTCGAAGGTCTGCGGGCCGAGGTTGATCTCCGGGATCAGTACCAGCGCCTGCTTGCCGGCCTCCAGGCACTGGTGGATCAATTGCAGGTAGACCTCGGTCTTGCCGCTGCCGGTGACGCCGGCGAGCAGAAAGGCATTGAACTGGTCCCAGTTCGACGCCACGGCATTCACCGCTGCGCGCTGCTCGGCGTTCAGTGGCAGTTCCGGTTGTGCCAGCCAGTGCGCCGGCTTGGCATGAGGTTGGGTGCGGCGCACCTCGACCCGTACCAGGCCCTTCTCATGCAGCAACTGCAGGCTGTCGCGGTTGAGTTGCAATTGGCTGAGCAGGCTGTGGGCCACGCCATGCGGATGTTGCGCCAGCGCCTTGAGTGCGTCGCGCTGGCGGGGGGCGCGGGTCAGGCGTGGGTCGTCGACGCTGGCGTCTTTATTGACCAGCCAGTAGCGCTCCTGGCGGGTTTCAGCCGGCTCGCCCTGGCGCAGCAGTACCGGCAAGGCCCAGCTCAGGGTGTCGCCAAGGCTGTGCTGATAGTATTGCGCCGTCCACAGGCACAGCTTGAACAGCGACGCCGGCAGCGGTGGGCGGGCGTCGAGCAGTTCCAGGGCCGGCTTGAGCTTGTCGGTGGGGACGTCGCTCTGAGTGTCGACCTCCACCAGCACGCCGATCATCTCGCGCCGACCGAAAGGCACGCGCAGGCGTACGCCGGGCTGCAAGGCACTGCGCGACACGCCAGCGGGGGCGAGGTAGTCGAACAGGCGGCGCAGCGGCGAGGGCAGGGCGAGGCGCAGGATCAGGTTGGGCAAGCCAGAAGCTCCATTGACAGGCCGGCGATCTTAGCACGCGACGACCGGTGCCTTGCGTGGCTTGCATCGGCTTGCGCGTCTGGTAAGATGCGCGGCCTATTTCTGTGCGGTGCCTGACATTGGTCGGGTGGCGGCACGACTACCCTGAGGAAAGCACGATGAAAGCCGATATCCATCCGAACTACGTCGAAATCGACGCTACCTGCTCCTGCGGTAACGTGATCAAGACCCGCTCCACCCTGGGCAAGAACCTGAGCCTCGACGTTTGCTCCGAGTGCCACCCGTTCTACACCGGTAAGCAGAAAGTGCTGGACACCGGCGGCCGTATCGATCGCTTCAAGCAGCGCTTCGGCGTATTCGGCGCCAAGTAAGCGACCGAACGATAACGGAACGTGCCATGCACCTGTCCGTGAATCTGAAAAAGGCGTCCCTGGTGGGCGCCTTTTTCGTTTCTCTGCTTGGCGCCGATCTGGCCCAGGCCTTCTGCCCGCAGCGCGCCGATCTGGCGCAGGTCGCCGTGCGCCAGGTGGTCGATGGTGACACGGTGCGCCTGGTCGACGGGCGCAGCATCCGCCTGATCGGCATCAATGCGCCCGAGCTGGGACGCAAGGGGCGTAGCGACGAGCCTTATGCGGTGCAGGCCAAGCGCCGCTTGCAGGCGCTGGTCGATGCCAGCGATGGTCGGGTTGGTCTGCTCTACGGCGCGCAGCGCAAGGATCGCTACGGGCGTACCCTGGCCCACCTTTATGACCGCCAGGGGCGTAATCTCGAAGCGCAACTCCTGGGCGAAGGCCTCGGCTTCATGGTGGCGGTGGCGCCCAATGCGGCACTGGTGACTTGCCAGGCGAAAGCCGAGCGCATGGCGCGCAGCCAGCGGCTTGGCTTGTGGCGTGATGAGCAGGTGACGACGGCCGGCCAACTGAAGGCGAGCGGTTTCGCCCTGCTCGGTGGGCGGGTTACTGGCGTGCAGCGCAATCGCGGCGGCCTCTGGCTCGATCTCGATGGTGGTCGGGTATTGCGCGTGGCGCCAGAACTGCTTGGTGAGTTCGACATGCATGCCTTGCAGAAACTCGAAGGGCGGCGAGTGGAGGCGCGTGGCTGGGTCATCGATCGTCAGGGTCGCGGCGGCTTGAAATCCGGGCAGGCGCGCTGGATGCTGCCGCTTACCCATTCGGCGATGCTGGAGGTGTTGCCATGATGCGTGCATTGACGCTGTGCCTGTTCTGCAGCTGGTTGGCGGGTTGTGCGGTCAATCCCGCTACTGGCCGCACCGACTTCGTGATGATGAGCGAGCGCCAGGAGCTGGATCTTGGCGCGCGTTACAACCAGGAAATTCTCAAGCAATACCCGCGCTACGAAGATGCCAGGCTGCAGGCCTATATCCAGCGCGTCGGCGAGCGGGTGGCGCGCAGTAGCCATCGTAATCAGCTCAACTACGTCTTCACCCTGGTGGACAGTCCGGACGTCAACGCCTTCGCCCTGCCGGGGGGCTACATCTATATCCATCGCGGCCTGCTCGCCTACCTCAACTCCGAGGCGGAGCTGGCGGCCGTGCTGGGCCATGAGGTCGGTCACGTGACCGCGCGCCATAGCGTGCGCCAGCAAAGTCAGTCCACGGCCTGGGGTTTGCTCGGTCAGGCTGCGGCCATCGGTACCGGTGTCGGGGCGGTGGGGGATCTGACCAGCGCCATGGGCAACGCCTTCGTGCGCGGCTACGGGCGCGACATGGAGCTGGAGGCCGATGGCCTGGGCGCGCAATACCTGGCGCGTGGTGGCTACGATCCGCAAGCGATGATCGAAGTGGTCAAGGTGCTCAAGGGGCAGGAGGACTTCGCTCGTGAGCAGGCTGCCAAGCGGGGCGAAGCAACCACGATGGGTGGCTACCACGGCTTGTTCGACACGCACCCGGACAATGATCGACGTCTGCAGGAAGTCATTGGCCCGGCGCGTGCATTGGTGGGTGGCGATCAGGAAGTGGGGCGCGACAATTTCCTGCAGATGCTCGACGGCCTGGTGTTCGGTGATTCGGCTGCCAGCGGTATTCGCCGTGGGCGCAATTTCTATCACGGCGAGCTGGGCTTCGCCCTGACCTACCCGCAGGGCTGGCAACTGGTCAATCGCCCGGATGTGTTGATCGGCCACACCCCGGATGAGCAAGCCTTCATCGCCATGACCCTGGAGGCGGTGGAAAAAGGTCTTTCGCCTGCCGAGTTCCTGCGCAAGCGTGCCGGCAACCAGCGCCTGGTAGCGGGTGAGGAGCTGAAGCTGGGGGCGCTGCAGGGCTATACGGCGGTGTTGCAGGAGCAGGCGGCGCGGCGCGTTGCGGTGATCTATCGCGGCGACAATGCCTACCTGTTCGTGGCGGCGGTGAAGGGGCGTGCTTCGCTGGAAACCGAGGACCAGCGCTTCCTCGATGTCATCCGCAGTTACCGGCCGCTCAAGGCGGCCGAACGCAAGCTGGCCGAGCCGGTGCGCCTGCGGCTGGTGCGGGCCAGGACGGGGCAGGGCATCTCTGCCTTGGCCAAGGATTCGCCGCTGGCGGTTGATGGCGAGGCGCAGCTCAGGCTGCTCAACGGGCTCTATCCGAGCGGTGAACCGCGCCCCGGCGAGTGGCTGAAAACGCTGCGCTAGTGCGGCGCTTCAATCGCGACCGAACGGTCTTGTGCAGGTGTATACAACTTGCGTATCCTCGGCCGCCTGCCCGTTCAACAGCCAACAAAAGCGGAAATGCCACTATGTCAGATCTAAAAACTGCCGCTCTCGAATATCACGCCCAGCCCCGCCCCGGTAAGCTGAGCGTCGAGTTGACCAAAGCCACTGCTACTGCCCGCGACCTGTCGCTGGCCTACAGCCCGGGTGTCGCTGAGCCGGTTCGCGAAATCGCTCGTGACCCAGAGCTGGCTTACCGTTACACCGGTAAGGGCAACCTGGTAGCCGTTATTTCCGATGGCACCGCCATCCTCGGCCTGGGTAACCTCGGTCCGCTGGCCTCCAAGCCGGTCATGGAAGGCAAAGGCGTGCTGTTCAAGCGTTTTGCAGGTATCGATGTGTTCGATATCGAAGTCGATTCGGAAAGCCCGCAGGCCTTCATCGACACCGTAAAGCGCATCTCCATCACCTTCGGCGGCATCAACTTGGAAGATATCAAGGCCCCCGAATGTTTCGAGATCGAGCGCGCGCTGATCGAGCAGTGCGACATCCCGGTATTCCACGATGACCAGCACGGCACCGCGATCGTTACCGCTGCCGGCATGCTCAACGCCCTGGAAATCGCCGGCAAGACCCTCGAAGAGGCGAAGATCGTCTGCCTGGGCGCTGGTGCCGCCGCCATCTCCTGCATGAAGCTGCTGGTGAGCATGGGCGCCAAGGTCGAGAACATCTTCATGATCGACCGCAAGGGCGTGGTGCACGCTGGTCGCGATGATCTGAACCAGTACAAGGCGGTGTTCGCTCACGAGACCGATCGTCGCACCCTGTCCGATGCGCTCGACGGCGCGGATGTGTTCGTCGGCCTGTCTGGCGCCAACCTGCTGAGCCCGGAAGATCTCAAGCGCATGGCGGCCAACCCGATCGTCTTCGCCTGCTCCAACCCGGACCCGGAAATCAAGCCGGAACTGGCGCACGAGACGCGCAACGACGTGATCATGGCCACCGGTCGTTCCGACTACCCGAACCAGGTCAACAACGTGCTGGGTTTCCCCTTCATCTTCCGCGGTGCTCTGGACGTGCGCGCCACCCGCATCAACGAAGAGATGAAGATCGCCGCAGCGCTGGCACTGCGCGACCTGGCCAAGCTGCCGGTACCGCAGGACGTCTGCGACGCCTACGGCGGTATCGCGCTGTCGTTCGGTCGTGAGTACATCATTCCGAAGCCGATGGACCAGCGTCTGATCACCGTGGTGTGCGATGCCGTGGCCAAGGCTGCCATCGAATCCGGTGTGGCGACTCTGCCCTATCCGAAGCACTATCCGCTGAAATCGGTGGATGAAGTGTTCAACGGCTGATCGGTCGAGCAATAAAAAACCCGCTTCGGCGGGTTTTTTATTGCCTGTGATTCGGCTCGAGGCAACGCTTGCTGTCGCCTGAGCCTCGCCCTAGAACAAGTCGATCGGTGCCATCTCGTCGGCCGGCAGCGGGCTGCCAGGAACGCCCATGCCAGGTTCGAACTCGCTCATCGAGGGGGGCGAGTCTTCGCTTTTGAACAGTTCGAAGTAGGCGTCCGGCGTGCCAGGTGCTGCAGCGCGGCCGCTGATCGGGTCGACTCGCAGCGTCAGCAGGCCCTTGGGTTCCTTGGGCGGATGGTTGGGGCGATCCTTGAGTACCGCGCCCATGTAGTTCATCCAGATCGGCAGCGCGACAGTGCCGCCGTACTCGTGGCGGCCCAGGCTTTCGGGCTGGTCGAAGCCTGCCCAGACGGTGGTCACGTGGTCGGCGTTATAGCCGGAGAACCAGCTGTCCTTGGACTCGTTGGTCGTGCCGGTCTTGCCCGCCAGGTCGCTACGTCCGAGGGCCATAGCGCGGCGGCCGGTACCGCGCTTGATCACGTCCTGCAGCATGCTGGTCATGATGTAGGCGGTGCGTTCGTCGATGATCTGCTCGGCGACCTTGGGTTCTTCCAGCGGCAACTCATCGGTTGCGTTGACGGCAAGGCTGGCGTTCTCCTCGGTCGGTGCGCTGCCTGGCACGCGTGCCGGGTTGGCGCGGAACAGCGGTTTGCCATCGCGATCGTCGATGCGTTCGATCAGGTAGGGCTCGACCTTGTAACCGCCATTGGCGAAGGTGGCCCAGCCCTCGGCGATTTCCATGGGGGTCAGGCTGGCGGTGCCGAGTGCCAGCGACAGGTTGCGCGGCAGATCTTGTGGCTCGAAGCCGAAGCGCTCGATGTAACGAATGCTGTGATCGATCCCCATGTCCTGCAGCAGGCGGATGGAAACCAGGTTGCGCGACTTGTACAGCGCTTCACGCATCCGAATCGGGCCGAGGAAGGTGTTGTTGTCGTTCTTCGGGCGCCATTTCTGCGACAGGTAATCGTCGGAGAGAATGATCGGTGCATCGTTGACCAGCGTTGCAGCGGTGTAGCCGCTATCCAGTGCCGCGCTATAGATGAAGGGCTTGAAGCTCGAGCCCGGCTGGCGCTTGGCCTGCACGGCGCGGTTGTAGTTGCTCTGGTCGAATGAGAAGCCGCCGACCAGCGACTGAATGGCGCCGCTGTATGGGTCGAGGGAAACCAGCGCGCTCTGCGCCGCTGGAACCTGAGTGAAACGCAGGCTGCCATCGTCCTGGCGCTGCACGCGAACGATATCGCCGACCAGGGCGACATCGCCAGGCTGCTGTGGTCGCGGGCCCAGGCTGTTGGTGTTGAGGAACGGGCGTGCCCATTTCATGCTGTCCCACGGCACAGCCTGTTCTTCACCGTTGCGGGTCAGTACCAGGATGCCGCTTTTCTCGACCTGAGTAACCACCGCTGGTTCCAGGCCGCCGATGCTGCGGTACTTGCCCAGCTCGGCCTGCCAGGTTTCGCGGGTCATGCCCGGCAAGCGACTCTCGGGTCCACGGTAGCCGTGTCGTTGGTCGTAGGCGATCAGTCCGTCACGTAGCGCGGTATTGGCCGCTTCCTGCAGATGGCTGGGTACGGTGGTGGTGACATTGAAGCCTTCGGTATAAGCCTCGCTGCCATAGCGTCCGACCATTTCCGCACGCGCCATCTCGGCTATATAAGGAGCGCTCAGTTCCGGAGTCGGAACGTGATAGCGGGCGTCGACCTCTTCGGCCAATGCTTGCTCGTAGCTGGCCTGGTCGATGCGGCCGAGGCGGTAGAGGCGGCCGAGAATCCAGTCGCGGCGCTCCTTGGCCCGTGTCGGGTTGACCAGCGGGTTGTAGCGCGATGGTGCTTTCGGCAGGCCGGCAATCATCGCCATCTGCGCCAGGTTGAGTTCGCGGATCGATTTGCCGTAGTACACCTGTGCGGCCGCTTCGATGCCATAGGCACGATGGCCGAGGTAGATCTTGTTGACGTAGAGCTCGAGGATTTCGTCCTTGCTCAGCTCGCGCTCGATCTGCAACGCCAGGAGAATTTCGGTGGCCTTGCGTGAGAAGCTGCGCTCACTGGTGAGGAAGAAATTCTTCGCCACCTGCATGGTGATGGTGCTGCCACCGCTCTGAATCTGGCCGCTTTTCAATAATTGCGTGGCAGCGCGCATCAGGCTGGTCACATCGACGCCATAATGATTGGCGAAATTATCGTCTTCGGCAGCCAGCAGGGCGCTGATGAATGCCTTGGGGATCTCGTCGAAGCGAATGGGCGAACGGCGCATCTCGCCGAACTCGGCGATCAGCTTGGCGTCGCTGCTGTAGACACGCAGAGGTATCTGCAGCTGCACCTGGCGCAGCGATTCGACGGACGGAAGGGTCGGGCTAAGATAAAGAAACGCGCCGCTGAAACTGAGCAACAGCCCACAAAAAACGGCAACGCAAGACCACCAGATGAACTTCAGCAGGCGTATCAAAATGTTCGGAATTCCAAGTAAAAGAATGAGTTAAGCAGGAGTCGAGGCAAAAAGGGAAAAGCTGATCACATTATAAGCGTTTTTTTTCCCGGGGAGCCATTTGCGCTTCTGTCAAGACTGATATTTAATGTGGAAAAACATAAATAGTCCGTAAGTCGCGGATGCCAATAGGAAAACGGTCGTGCTAGGGCTCTTCACTAAGAAAGCGAATACGCTGCTGGGGATTGATATCAGCTCGACTTCGGTCAAGCTCCTCGAACTGAGTCGCTCGGGAAGCCGCTACAAGGTAGAGGCTTATTCAGTCGAGCCGCTTCCACCTAACGCAGTGGTAGAGAAGAACATCGCCGAGCTGGAGGGGGTCGGTCAGGCGCTCTCTCGCGTGTTGGCCAAGGCCAAGAGCGGCGTCAAGACGGCTGCCGTTGCTGTGGCGGGTTCGGCTGTCATCACCAAGACCATCGAAATGGAAGCCGGTCTTTCCGAGGACGACTTGGAAAACCAGCTGAAGATCGAGGCCGATCAATACATTCCCTACCCGCTGGAAGAAGTCGCCATCGATTTCGAAGTGCAGGGGCCGGCGCCACGCAACCCCGAGCGGGTCGAGGTGTTGCTGGCTGCATGCCGCAAGGAGAACGTGGAGGTTCGCGAGGCAGCTCTGGCGCTCGCCGGGCTTACCGCGAAAGTGGTCGACGTCGAGGCCTATGCCCTCGAGCGCGCCTACGGTCTGCTGGAGGCGCAGCTGGGTGGCGGTCACGACGAGCTGACCGTCGCGGTGGTGGATATTGGCGCGACGATGACCACGCTCAGTGTTCTGCACAATGGCCGCACCATCTACACCCGCGAGCAGCTTTTCGGCGGCAAGCAGCTGACCGAGGAAATCCAGCGTCGCTACGGTCTGTCGGTCGAGGAAGCTGGTCTTGCCAAGAAGCAAGGCGGTCTTCCGGATGACTATGACAGTGAGGTTTTGCAGCCGTTCAAGGAAGCTGTCGTTCAGCAGGTCTCGCGTTCGCTGCAGTTCTTCTTCGCCGCCGGGCAATTCAACGATGTCGACTACATCCTCCTGGCTGGCGGCACCGCGTCCATTCCTGATCTCGATCGGCTGATCCAGCAGAAGATCGGTACGCAGACGCTAGTGGCCAATCCCTTTGCCGATATGGCACTGAGCAGCAAGGTCAACGCCGGTGCGTTGGCCAGTGATGCGCCGGCACTGATGATTGCCTGTGGTCTGGCGATGAGGAGTTTCGACTGATGGCGCGGATTAACCTACTTCCCTGGCGTGAACAGCTGCGCGAGGAGCGCAAACAGCGGTTTCTGGTGAGCCTTGTCGGTGTCCTCATTGTGGCGGCTGGTTTGGTGTTCCTGGGGGATCAATTTCTCAGTGCGGCGATCAGTAACCAGAATGCGCGAAATGACTTCATAAAGAAGGAAATCGCAGTTCTCGATGCGCGTATCAAGGAAATCAGTGAGTTGAGAACGCGTCGCCAGCAATTGTTGGAGCGTATGAAGATCATTCAGGACCTGCAGGGTAATCGGCCCATCATCGGTCGGGTATTCGACCAGTTGGTGAGAACGCTGCCGGACGGCGTGTATTTCACCGATGTGAAAATGGCGGGCAAGAGCATTGCCATCATTGGTGCGGCCGAATCGAATAACCGCGTCTCGAATCTGATGCGTAACCTGGACGGTTCCGAGTGGTTGACCGCTCCCAATCTGACCGAAGTCAAAGCTGTTACAGCAGGGGCCCTGGATCAGGCGAATGTGTTTCAGCTGACGGTCCAGCAGACGCAGCCTGATCAGGAAAAAGCGGAGGCGGCGCAATGAGTATTAAGAATTCCTTGGACAGCCTGCGCAGCATTGATGTCAATGATCTCGACCTGAACAATGTCGGGTCGTGGCCTGGTGCGGTCAAATTCATTGCCGGTTTGCTACTGCTCATTGTCGTTCTGGGGTTGGGCTACAACTTTCACCTCAAGGATCTGCAAAGCATGCTGGAGCAGCGTCAGCGAGAAGAGGTGACGCTGAAGGAGCAATTCTCCAGCAAGGCTTTTCAGGCGGCGAACCTTGAGGCCTACAAGGAGCAGATGCAGGAGATGGAAGTATCCTTTGGCGCTCTTTTGCGTCAGTTGCCAAGCGATACCGAAGTTCCGGGTTTGCTGGAAGATATTACCCGTACCGGTTTGGGCAGTGGCTTGGAGTTTGAAGAGATCAAGCTGTTGCCGGAAGTGGCTCAGCAGTTCTATATCGAATTACCGATCCAGATCAAAGTTACCGGTGGTTATCACGACCTTGCGACCTTCGTCAGTGGTGTTGCCAGCCTGCCGCGTATCGTCACCTTGCATGACTTCCAGTTGGCGCCCGCCAGTGCTGAAAGCTCCAGTCGCCTGAACATGCAGATCATGGCCAAGACCTATCGCTACAATGATAAGGGGGCTCAACAATGAGTTTCTCTCGTTTGGTTCTGGTGGCGGGATTCTCTCTTCTGGCCGGGTGCGGTGTCGGTGGTGACTTTTCCGATTTGCGTGTCTATATGGATGAAGTGCGCGCAAAGCCCAAAGGCGCTATCGAGCCGCTGCCAACTTTTCAGCCTTATGAAAGTTTCACTTATCGTGCGGCGTCTTTGCGCAGCCCTTTTCAGCCCCCGGTCAAAATCGATGTCGTCACTCGTCAGAAAGGGGCGCCAGAGATCAAGCCTGATGAAAGCCGTGTCAAGCAATTCCTCGAAGGGTTCAACATTGAAACGTTCGAGATGGTTGGCACGCTGAGAAATGATCGCCAGTTATTCGCTCTGGTTAACGGCGCGGGTGGTGTCCATCGTGTAAAAGTAGGTGACTTTCTTGGGCGTAACCACGGCAAGATTCTCGTGATCGATGACTCCAAGATCGATGTTATGGAAATTGTTCCAGATGGCGAAGGTGGCTGGCTTGAGCGACCACGCAGCCTTTCCTTGAAGGAGCGCTCCTGACGGGGCGGGGTGAGAAATGAATATAAATAATCTGTCTGCCACACGGGATACGAAAATGAACAGCTCTCTTTCGCGTCTTAGCGTCGCTCTGCTGGCGGCGCTGCTGTCGCCCGCGGTACTGGCGGCCAATCTTCAGGACTTGAATGTCGCCAGTTTGCCTGGTGATCGAGTTGAGCTGAAGCTCTCCTTCGATGAGCCAGTAACGGCTCCTCGCGGCTATACCATCGAGCAGCCTGCGCGTATCGCTCTGGACCTGCCGGGAGTATCGAACAAGCTGGGTTCCAAGAATCGTGAGCTGGGCGTCGGCAATGCGCGTAGTGTCACCATCGTCGAGGCCAAGGACCGTACCCGTCTGATCGTCAATCTCACCAATCTGGCGCCATACAGCACCCGAGTCGAGGGCAATGACCTGTATGTCCTGGTTGGCGATTCCTCTGCCGCTGCGGCGCGCTCCTCTGCCTCGACGCCTGCATCCGTGGCGGCGGTTACGCCCAAGAAAACCTACGGGCCGCAACCGAAAGCGATCAGCAACATCGATTTTCAGCGTGGCGAGCAGGGTGAGGGCAATATCGTCATTACCCTTTCCGACGCTTCGATCAACCCTGATATCCAGGAGCAGGGTGGGAAGATTCGTCTGGACTTTGCCAAAACCGAGCTGCCTGAATCCCTGCGTGTACGCCTGGATGTGAAAGATTTCGCGACACCGGTGCAGTTCGTCAGCGCCACGGGTAGTGCAGACAAGACCAGTATCGTGATCGAGCCCGTCGGTTTGTACGATTACCTGGCTTATCAGACGGAGAACAAACTGACCCTGAGCGTAAAACCGCTCAGCCAGGATGATGTCGAGCGTCGCAATGCTGAGCGATTCGCCTATACCGGTGAGAAACTATCGCTCAACTTTCAGGACATCGACGTGCGTTCGGTCCTGCAGTTGATCGCCGATTTTACCGACCTGAACCTGGTGGCGAGTGACACTGTCGCTGGCAACATCACCCTGCGCCTGCAGAATGTGCCCTGGGATCAGGCGCTGGACCTGGTGCTGAAGACCAAAGGCCTGGATAAGCGCCAGATTGGCAACGTCTTGCTGGTGGCTCCGGCAGACGAGATCGCTGCCCGTGAGCGTCAGGAGCTGGAGTCGCAGAAACAGATTGCCGAGCTTGCTCCGCTGCGCCGCGAGCTGATCCAGGTGAACTACGCCAAGGCCACCGACATGGCCAAGCTCTTTCAGTCGGTCACCAGCGCCGATGGTACGCCTGATAGCCGTGGCTCCATCACCGTCGATGATCGTACCAACAGCATCATCGCGTACCAGACTCAGGAGCGACTGGACGAGTTGCGTCGCATCGTCGCTCAACTCGATATCCCGGTCAGGCAGGTCATGATCGAGGCGCGTATCGTCGAGGCCAACGTCGATTATGACAAGGCGCTTGGCGTGCGTTGGGGTGGGTCGGTGCGTAATGGCCGCTGGGACGTCAGTGGCAAAGATGGCGCGCAGATTTTCGATGAAGACACTGGGCAGCGTAAGTTCCTGGGTACCGACACCATTGGTAATACCACGGTGGACGATGGCCTCGCCAACTTGCCCTTCGTCGACATGGGGGTGCAGAACAGCACATCTGGCATTGCGATAGGTTATTTGGGCAGCAACATCGTTCTTGACCTTCAGCTGTCTGCCATGGAGAAAACCGGCAACGGCGAGATCGTATCGCAGCCGAAAGTGGTCACCTCTGACAAGGAAACGGCAAAGATCCTGAAGGGCCAGGAAGTTCCTTATCAGGAGGCCAGTTCGAGTGGCGCGACCACTACGTCTTTCAAAGAGGCAGCGCTGGCGCTGGAAGTCACCCCGCAGATCACCCCGGATAATCGCATCATCATGGAGGTCAAGGTCACGAAAGACGCTCCTGATTTCGCGAATCTGGTCAACGGTGTTCCTCCGCTCAACAAGAACGAGGTCAACGCCAAGGTACTGGTCAATGATGGTGAAA
The DNA here is from genome assembly GCF_048269965.1 of Pseudomonas sp. Taxonomy (GTDB): domain Bacteria; phylum Pseudomonadota; class Gammaproteobacteria; order Pseudomonadales; family Pseudomonadaceae; genus Aquipseudomonas. The sequence goes on from NZ_JBLWTV010000013.1 coordinate 109,428, forward strand.
CCATCGTCATCGGTGGCGTGTTCTCCAATACTCAGACGAGTGCGGTCGAGAAGGTGCCATTTTTGGGTGATCTGCCGTTCGTGGGGCGTGTGTTCCGTCGAGACATCGTTCGGGACAACAAAGCCGAGTTGCTGGTTTTCATCACTCCGCGCATCATGAACAACCAAGCCATTGCCGTGAACCGATGACCTAAGTGCGGAATGTAATCCTCGTGGGCCCGATGGGAGCTGGAAAGAGCACCATCGGGCGTTTGCTTGCCAAAGAACTGCGTTTGTCTTTCAAGGACTCCGACAAGGAGATCGAGCAGCGTACCGGTGCCGATATACCCTGGATCTTCGATGTCGAGGGTGAGCAGGGCTTTCGTGAGCGGGAGCGGGCGGTGATCGCCGAGCTTTCGATGCAGGACGGTCTTGTGCTGGCGACTGGCGGCGGGGCGGTCATGCGCCCGGAGAATCGCCAGGCTCTGCATGCTGGCGGGCGAGTCGTCTACCTGCATACTTCGGTGGAGCAGCAGATCGACCGCACCTCACGCGATCGCAATCGTCCGTTGTTGCGCACGGCCAATCCGGCTCAGGTGCTGAAGGATCTGATGGCCATGCGTGATCCTCTGTATCGAGAGGTCGCCGATATCATCATCGAGACGGACGAGCGTCCGCCGCGTATGGTGGTTCAGGAAATTCTGTCGCGCCTGGAAGCCTTGTCGCCCCGTTAAAGCGCGGTGCGAACTGCGCTATCCTAGTGGCCTTTTTATCCTGGGGGCCTCATGCAGACTCTTCGCGTCGATCTCGCTGAACGCAGCTATCCCATTTATATCGGTCAGGGGCTGTTGTCCCGTCCTGAACTGCTCGCGCAGCACATAGTCGGGCGGCAGGTGGCGATCGTCACCAATGACACCGTCGCCCCGCTGTATCTGCAAGCGCTGCTGCAAGTGCTCCAAGGCTACAGCGTCACCTCCGTGGTGTTGCCCGACGGCGAGGCGTTCAAGAACTGGGAAACCTTGCAACTGATCTTCGATGGTCTGCTGAGTGCTCGACATGATCGCCGCACCACTGTCGTGGCGCTCGGTGGCGGTGTGATTGGTGATATGGCGGGCTTTGCGGCGGCCTGTTACCAGCGTGGCGTCGATTTCATCCAGGTTCCGACGACCCTGCTTTCTCAGGTCGATTCGTCGGTGGGCGGCAAGACCGGCATCAATCATCCGTTAGGCAAGAACATGGTGGGGGCCTTCTACCAGCCCAAGGCCGTGCTGATCGATACCAGCAGCCTGAATACCTTGCCCGCTCGTGAATTGTCGGCTGGCCTTGCCGAGGTCATCAAGTATGGCCTGATCTGCGACGAGCCTTTCCTGGCATGGCTGGAGCAGAATATGCCGGCCTTGCGTGCGCTCGATCAGCAGGCGCTTACCGAAGCTATCGAGCGATCCTGTGCGGCCAAGGCGCGTGTCGTCGCTGCGGACGAGCGTGAGTCGGGCGTGCGTGCCACTCTCAATCTTGGTCATACCTTTGGCCACGCCATCGAGACCGAGCAGGGCTATGGTGTGTGGCTGCACGGCGAAGCGGTTGCCGCCGGAACGGTGATGGCGTTGGAGATGTCCCATCGTCTGGGCTGGCTGTCGGCGGCCGATCGAGACCGAGGTGTGCGCCTGTTGCAGGCCGCCGGGCTGCCAGTGGTGCCGCCGCAGGATATGACGCCTGCGCAGTTCCTCGAGCATATGGCGGTGGACAAGAAAGTGCTCGATGGTCAGCTGCGTCTCGTGTTGCTCAAACGTTTGGGTGAGGCTGTAGTGACTGCCGACTACCCGCGTGAAATTCTCGACGCCACGCTGCGTAGCGATTACGCAGCGCTGGCTCAGTCGTCCAACTCTTGAAGAGTGATCCATGACCAGTTTGCATGCTGACGAAGCTTTCCTGGCGCATTACCAGTTCAGTCACGACCCCTTTGCGCCACGAGTGCCTGGCTTCAAGTTCTTCCCGGCACAGAGAAAGCCGGTGCTGGGGCAATTGCATCACCTTGCGCGTTACAGTCAGCTGTTGCTGGCAGTGGTCGGTCCCGAAGGTAGTGGCAAGACTCTGCTGCGTCAGGCATTGGTTGCCAGTACCAACAAGCAGGCGGTGCAGAGCATTGTCGTTGCGCAGGGCGTCACCGGTAGCGAGGCACTGCTGCGCCAGGTCGCTCAGGGATTGTCCATTGCTCAGGCCGATGTGCGTTCGATTCTCGCGCAGGTGGGGCAGCTGGCGTTGACCGGGCAGGAGGTTTATCTCTTGGTCGACGACGCTGATCAGCTGGATGACGCGGCACTGAAGGGCGTCCTGGCGCTTGCGGCGGGCAATGCCGAGGGGCGTCCGCACATCTTCCTGTTTGCCACGCAGGACCTGCTGGCACGGCTGGAGGCGCTGGCGGGCGGTGAGGAGTGCTATCACGCGATCGAGCTTCAGCCGTACGCCGAAGAGGAAACGCGCGATTACCTGGCGCAGCGGCTCGAGGGCGCTGGTCAGGGTATTGATCTGTTGAGCGAAGAGCAGATCGAGGACATTCATGTCCGCGCTCAGGGTTGGCCTGGGGCAATCAATCAGGAGGCGCGTGAGCTGCTGGTCGAGCAGATGCTCGCGCAGCGCTCGGCTGGGCGTGGCGTGGGGGGTGGTTTTGCCCTGCCGAAGAAGCATCTGTTGGCGCTGGCCGTCGTCTTGCTAGGTGTCGCCGCTGCCTGGTTCATGCAGGGGCGCGAATCTGCCCCGCCTGCGCCGGTGGCCAGCAACGCGTCGCTGCCTTTGCAGTCTTCCGCGCCGGCTGTAGAAGCTGAAGAGCCGGCGCAAGCGCCTGTTACGGAAGGTCGCGCGCCAGCTATCGAGTTCGCAGGTGCCAGTCAGCCGCTGCCGTTGCCGCTGGTGGGCGAGTCGCAAACCGTTATTCGTCAGCCGTTGGCTGAGGCGGCTGGCGAAGAGTTGGATAACTTCGAGCCGCCTACTTCGCCTGAGCCCTCGACAGTTACGCCGCCGTCAGCGCCAATCACTGCGGCACCGGCACCGGCACCGGCACCGGCACCGGCACCGGCACCGGCACCGGCACCGGCCAAGCAGCCTGAACCCGTTGCCCCGAAACCACCAGCGCCAGCGCCAGCGCCGGCCCCTGCTCCCAAGCCTGCACCCGCTCAGGCTGTGCCCTCGGGTGGAGCGACGAGTGGCTGGTACGCGCAGCAACCGGCGTCGCGCTATGCCTTGCAGGTGGTCGGGTCGCGCTCGGAGGCCAATATTCAGGCGCTGGTGCGTGAGGGTGGCAGCGAATACCGTTACTTCAAGAAGGTCCATCAGGGGCAGCCGCTGTATGTGCTGACCTATGGTAGTTTCTCCAGTCGCGATGCCGCTCAGGCGGCCGTGAAGAACCTGCCTGCCAAGCTGCAGGCGGGCAAGCCCTGGCCTCGTACCCTGGGCAGCATTCAGCAGGAAATGAGCCGCTAAGCGCTCTGTCTCAAGATGACTGCTTGGTCGTTAGCACGACTTTGCAGTCTTATCCTTCGTTTTTGCGACATAAATATTCACCCCCTCGTCACGAAAATTTGTGACGCCATGGGTGGATATGTACAATGACCTCCCTTTTGCCTATGCAAAGCTGGCCCGTGCCCGCTTTTCGGGTTTAAGTAATTGAATTAGAAAGTAATTTGCCTGAGGTCTAGGCAGCCTGGTGAGAGTTTCCCCTATGAAAGCAGGTTTGTACCGTCCTGATGAGTTCAAGGATAACTGCGGCTTCGGCTTGATCGCCCACATGCAAGGTGAGCCTAGTCATCACCTGCTCAATACCGCTATTGAGGCCCTCACCTGCATGACTCACCGCGGCGGTATCAACGCCGACGGCAAGACCGGTGATGGCTGTGGCCTGCTGATCCAGAAGCCCGATCAATTCCTGCGCGCCATCGCCCAGGAGCAATTCGGCGTCGAACTGCCTGCGCAATATGCCGTGGGCATGGTGTTCTTCAATCAGGACTCGGCCAAGGCCGAGGCTGCGCGCGAGAACATGAACCGCGAAATTCAGGCTGCCGGCCTGCAGTTGGTGGGCTGGCGCAAGGTGCCGATCGACACCAGCGTGCTCGGTAGGCTGGCGCTGGAGCGTCTGCCGCAGATCGAGCAGGTGTTCATCGGCGGCGAAGGTCTGTCCGACCAGGAATTCGCCATCAAGCTGTTCGGCGCCCGTCGTCGCTCGTCGGTGGCCAACGCCGACGACAGCGATCACTACATCTGCAGCTTCTCGCACAAGACCATCATCTACAAAGGCCTGATGATGCCGGCGGACCTGCAGCAGTTCTACCCGGATCTGGGTGACGAGCGCCTGCAGACCGCCATCGCGGTCTTCCACCAGCGCTTCTCCACCAACACCCTGCCGAAGTGGCCGCTGGCGCAGCCCTTCCGGTATCTCGCGCACAACGGCGAGATCAACACCATCACCGGCAACCGCAACTGGGCGCAGGCCCGTCGCACCAAGTTCGCCAACGAGCTGATGCCCGATCTCGACGAGCTGGGTCCGCTGGTCAACCGCGTCGGCTCCGACTCCTCGAGCATGGACAACATGCTCGAGCTGATGGTCACCGGCGGCATCGACCTGTTCCGTGGCCTGCGCATGATCATTCCGCCGGCCTGGCAGAACGTCGAGACCATGGACGCCGACCTGCGCGCGTTCTACGAATACAACTCCATGCACATGGAGCCCTGGGACGGCCCGGCCGGCGTGGTGCTGACCGATGGCCGCCATGCCGTGTGCCTGCTCGACCGTAACGGTCTGCGCCCGGCGCGTTGGGTTACCACCAAGAACGGCTACATCACCCTGGCGTCGGAAATCGGCGTGTGGGACTACCAGCCCGAGGACGTCATCGCCAAGGGCCGTGTCGGCCCGGGGCAGATCCTCGCCGTCGACACCGAAACCGGCCAGGTGCTGGACACCGAGTCCATCGACAGCCGCCTGAAGTCGCGCCACCCGTACAAGCTGTGGCTGCGCAAGCATGCCCAGCGCATCAAGGCAACGCTGGAGGATCGCGACCACGGTTCGGCCTTCTACGACCCGGATCAGCTCAAGCAATACATGAAGATGTTCCAGGTCACCTTCGAGGAGCGTGACCAGGTGCTGCGCCCACTCGGCGAGCAGGGCCAGGAAGCCGTTGGCTCCATGGGTGATGACACGCCGATGGCGGTGCTCAGCCAGCGCGTGCGTTCGCCTTACGATTACTTCCGCCAGCAGTTCGCGCAGGTCACCAACCCGCCGATCGACCCGCTGCGCGAAGCGATCGTCATGTCCCTGGAAATCTGCCTGGGCGCCGAACGCAACATCTTCAGCGAGTCGCCTGAGCACGCTACCCGCGTGATCCTCAGCAGCCCGGTGATTTCGCCGGCCAAGTGGCGCGCGTTGATGAACCTGGATCGCCCGGGCTTCGATCGTCATGTCATCGACATGAACTACGACGAGTCGCTGGGTCTGGAAGCGGCGGTGCGCAACATGGCCGACCAGGCCGAGGAAGCCGTGCGTGCCGGCAAGGTACTGCTGGTGCTGACCGACCGTCATATCGCGCCGGGCAAGCTGCCGGCGCATGCCGCGCTGGTGACCGGCGCCGTGCATCACCGCCTGACCGAGAAAGGCCTGCGCTGCGACTGCAACATCCTGGTGGAAACCGCCACTGCCCGTGACCCGCACCACTACGCCGTGCTGCTGGGTTTCGGCGCCTCGGCGGTCTATCCGTTCCTGGCTTACGAAGTGCTGGGAGACCTGATCCGCACCGGCGAAGTGCTGGGCGATCTGTATGAAGTGTTCAAGTACTACCGCAAGGGCATCTCCAAGGGCCTGCTGAAGATCCTGTCGAAGATGGGCATCTCCACGGTCGCGTCCTACCGCGGTGCGCAACTGTTCGAGGCAGTCGGCCTGGCCGACGAGGTCACCGAGCTGTGTTTCCGTGGTGTGGCCAGCCGCATCCAGGGCGCGCGTTTCGTCGACATCGAAAGCGAGCAGAAGCTGCTGTCTATGGAGGCCTGGAACAACCGCAAGTCGATCCAGCAGGGCGGCCTGCTCAAGTTCGTCTACGGCGGCGAGTACCACGCCTACAACCCGGACGTGGTGCGGACGCTGCAGGAAGCCGTGCAGCAGGGCAACTACGAAAAGTACAAGGAATATTCGAAGCTGGTCGACACCCGTCCGGTGTCGATGATCCGCGACCTGCTCAAGCTCAAGGAGTCCGCCACACCGATCGCGCTGGACGAAGTCGAGCCGCTGCAGTCGATCTTCAAGCGCTTCGACGCTGCCGGCATCTCCCTCGGCGCGTTGTCGCCGGAGGCGCATGAGGCGCTGGCCGAGGCGATGAACCGCCTGGGTGGCCGCTCCAACTCCGGTGAGGGCGGCGAAGACCCGGCCCGCTACGGCACCATCAAGAGCTCGAAGATCAAGCAGGTGGCCACCGGCCGCTTTGGCGTGACCCCGGAATACCTGGTCAACGCCGAAGTGCTGCAGATCAAGGTGGCCCAGGGCGCCAAGCCCGGCGAGGGCGGCCAGTTGCCGGGTGGCAAGGTCAACGGCCTGATCGCCAAGCTGCGCTACGCGGTGCCGGGCGTCACCCTGATCTCGCCGCCGCCGCACCACGACATCTACTCGATCGAAGACCTGGCGCAGCTGATCTATGACCTCAAGCAGGTCAACCCGAAGGCGCTGGTGTCGGTCAAGCTGGTGGCGGAAGCCGGCGTCGGCACCATCGCCGCCGGTGTGGCCAAGGCCTACGCCGACCTGATCACCATTTCCGGTTACGACGGTGGTACTGGCGCTTCGCCGCTGACCTCCATCCGTTATGCCGGCGCGCCCTGGGAGCTGGGCCTGGCCGAAACCCACCAGACCCTGCGTGGCAACGACCTGCGCGGCAAGGTGCGGGTACAGACCGACGGTGGTCTGAAAACCGGCCTGGACGTGATCAAGGCGGCCATCCTCGGCGCCGAGAGCTTCGGCTTCGGTACCGCGCCGATGGTGGCCCTGGGCTGCAAGTACCTGCGCATCTGCCACCTGAACAACTGCGCTACCGGCGTGGCCACGCAGAACGACAAGCTGCGCAAGGATCACTTCATCGGCACCGTCGAGATGGTGATGAACTTCTTCACCTACGTCGCCGAGGAAACCCGCGAGTGGCTGGCCAAGCTGGGCGTGCGCAGCCTGGAAGAGCTGATCGGGCGCACCGACCTGCTCGAGATGCTGCCGGGCGAAACCGCCAAGCAGGGCAATCTGGATCTGTCGCCGCTGCTGGCCAGCGCGCATATCCCGGCTGACAAGCCGCAGTTCTGCCAGGTGCCGAAGAACCCGCCGTTCGACGAAGGCCTGCTGGCCGAGAAGATGGTGGAAATGGCCAAGGACGCCATCGCCGGCAAGACCGGTGGTGAGTTCGAGCTGAACATCGGCAACTGCGACCGCTCCATCGGTGCGCGCATCTCCGGCGAGATCGCGCGCGTGCATGGCAACCAGGGCATGAACGGCGCGCCGATCACCTTCCGCTTCAAGGGTACTGCCGGTCAGAGCTTCGGCGTGTGGAACGCCGGTGGTCTGCACCTGCGCCTGGAAGGCGACGCCAACGACTACGTCGGCAAAGGCATGACCGCAGGCAAGATCGTCATCACCCCGCCTGCCGGCAGCCCGTTCGCCACCGAGGACAGCGCCATCATCGGCAATACCTGCCTGTATGGCGCCACTGGCGGCAAGCTGTTCGCTACCGGCACTGCGGGCGAGCGTTTCGCCGTGCGTAACTCCGGCGCCCATGCCGTGGTGGAAGGCACCGGTGACCACTGCTGCGAGTACATGACCGGCGGTTTCGTCTGCGTACTGGGCAAGACCGGCTACAACTTCGGCTCGGGCATGACCGGCGGTTTCGCCTACGTGCTCGACATGGACAACGGCTTCTACGACCGCGTCAACCACGAACTGGTGGAAATCCAGCGCATCAACAACGAAGCGATGGAGGCCTATCGCAGCCACCTCGAAAGCGTGCTCGCCGAGTACGTTGAAGAGACCGGCAGCGAGTGGGGTCAGAACCTGCTGGAGAACCTGGACGATTACCTGCGCAAGTTCTGGCTGGTGAAACCGAAAGCGGCCAGCCTGAAGTCCCTGCTGTCCAGCACCCGTGCCAACCCGCAATAAGAATGCGCCTGAAGTGGTTTGATGAGGTAATGCAATGACTGAACGTCTGAATAACGACTTCCAGTTCATCGAAGTCGGGCGCAAAGACCCGAAGAAGAAACTGCTGCGTCAGCGCAAGAAGGAGTTCGTCGAGATCTACGACAACTTCAAGCCGGCGCAAGCTGCCGACCAGGCGCACCGCTGCCTGGGCTGCGGTAACCCCTATTGCGAGTGGAAGTGCCCGGTGCACAACTTCATTCCCAATTGGCTGAAGCTGGTGTCGGAAGGCAACATCCTGGCCGCCGCCGAGCTCTCGCATCAGACCAACACCCTGCCGGAAGTCTGCGGCCGCGTGTGCCCGCAGGATCGTCTCTGCGAAGGTGCCTGCACCCTCAATGACGGCTTCGGCGCGGTGACCATCGGTTCGGTGGAGAAGTACATCACCGACACCGCCTTCGCCATGGGCTGGCGCCCGGACATGTCCAAGGTCAAGCCGACCGGCAAGCGTGTCGCGGTGATCGGTGCCGGCCCGGCCGGCCTGGGCTGCGCCGATGTGCTGGTGCGCAACGGCGTGACGCCGGTGGTGTTCGACAAGAACCCGGAAATCGGTGGCTTGCTGACCTTCGGCATTCCCGAGTTCAAGCTGGAAAAGACCGTGCTCAGCCGCCGTCGTGAAGTCTTCACCGGCATGGGCATCGAGTTCCGCCTGAACACCGAGATCGGCAAGGACATCGGCATGGATGAATTGCTCGCCGAATTCGATGCCGTATTCATGGGCATGGGCACCTACACCTACATGAAAGGTGGCTTCCCGGGCGAGGACCTGCCGGGCGTCTATGACGCGCTGGACTTCCTCATCGCCAACGTCAATCGCAACCTCGGTTTCGAGAAGGCGCCGGAAGACTTCATCGACATGAAGGGCAAGCGCGTCGTGGTACTGGGTGGTGGCGACACCGCGATGGACTGCAACCGCACCTCGATCCGTCAGGGCGCCAAGGCCGTGACCTGCGCCTACCGCCGTGACGAAGAGAACATGCCGGGCTCGCGCAAGGAAGTGAAGAACGCCAAGGAAGAGGGCGTGAAGTTCCTCTTCAATCGGCAGCCCATCGCCATCGTTGGCGAAGACAAGGTGGAAGGCATCAAGGTGGTCGAGACCCGTCTCGGTGAGCCTGATGCCCGTGGCCGTCGCAGCCCCGAGCCGATCCCGGGCTCCGAGGAGATCATTCCGGCCGAAGCCGTGCTGATCGCTTTCGGTTTCCGCCCGAGCCCGGCGCCCTGGTTCGAGCAGTTCGAGATCCAGACCGACAGCCAGGGCCGCGTCGTGGCGCCCGAGCAGTCGCAGTTCAAGCACCAGACCAGCAACCCGAAGATATTCGCCGGTGGCGACATGGTGCGTGGTTCCGACCTGGTGGTGACGGCGATCTTCGAAGGCCGCAACGCCGCCGAAGGTATCCTCGACTACCTGGGCGTCTAAGCTCTGCGCCCGGCCTGACCCCGTTCGTAACGCTCAGCGCAGGCGTTGGGTCGAGGCAAATCGTCGCGATAGACAAAAGGCACGGCCCCCGCCGTGCCTTTTGTTTTGTGGTCTGCGAAAATGCCCGCACTTTTTTCTAGGACTCTGCCATGACCGCCCTGAAGAACGACCGTTTCCTGCGTGCCCTGCTCAAGCAACCCGTGGACGTCACGCCGATCTGGATGATGCGCCAAGCCGGTCGCTATCTGCCGGAATACCGGGCGACCCGGGCCAAGGCCGGCGACTTCGTGAGCCTGATGAAGAACCCGGAACTGGCCTGCGAGGTCACCATCCAGCCGCTGGATCGCTACCCGCAACTGGATGCGGCGATCCTGTTCTCCGACATCCTCACCATTCCCGATGCCATGGGGCAGGGTCTGTACTTCGAGACCGGCGAAGGCCCGCGCTTCAGGAAGGTGGTCAGCAACCTGGCCGACATCGACGCGCTGCCGGTGCCGGACCCGGAGAAGGATCTGGGCTATGTGATGGACGCCGTGCGCACCATTCGTCGTGAACTCAATGGCCGCGTGCCGCTGATCGGCTTCTCCGGCAGCCCGTGGACGCTGGCCACCTACATGGTCGAAGGCGGTTCGTCGAAGGACTTTCGCAAGACCAAGGCGATGCTCTACGACAACCCGCAAGCCTTGCATGCGCTGCTCGACAAGTTGGCGCAGTCAGTCACCGCTTATCTGAACGGCCAGATCCTGGCCGGTGCGCAGGCGGTACAGATCTTCGACTCCTGGGGCGGTGCGCTGTCGGCCGCGGCCTATCAGGAGTTCTCCCTGGCCTACATGAAGAAGATCGTCGATGGCCTGATTCGCGAGCATGATGGCCGCCGTGTGCCGGTGATCCTGTTCACCAAGGGCGGTGGTCTGTGGCTCGAATCCCTGGCTGATACCGGCGCAGAAGCGCTGGGCCTGGACTGGACCTGCGACATCGGCAGCGCTCGCGCCCGTGTCGGTGCCAAGGTCGCCCTGCAGGGCAACATGGACCCGGCGGTGCTCTACGCCAAGCCGGCGGCGATTCGTGCCGAGGTGGCGCGCATCCTGGCCGCCTACGGTGCTGGCAGCGGCCATGTATTCAACCTCGGTCATGGCATCACCCCGGAAGTCGACCCGGCCCACGCGGGCGCCTTCTTCGAGGCCGTGCACGAGCTGTCCGCGCAGTATCACCAGTGATGCAATGAAAAAGCCCGGCATTGCCGGGCTTTCTTGTCAGAAACCTGCTCGGTATTTGGTATCGACCTTGCGTTTCTCCAAGGTGTACTGCGCGAGATCAAGCTGGCCACTGCCCAACTGATCGTCCAACTCCTGCAGGTCACGTTCGTGTAGCTTGGCGACATGCGCCTTGGTCACGTTGTAGTTGATGGCGCGTGCGGCATCGTAGCCGCTGATCGGGTCCCACAGAATCGACAGAGGCCAGAGCAGCAAGTTGGCCACTCCAAACCCATACTCACGTCCGTAGAAGGAGCCGCCGCCAGGCAGCAGCCCGAGCGCTGCGCCGGCGCCTGGGCTTTTTTCCTGAATAGCCATGCCGCGGGCTTCATAGGCGTCGAGTTCAGCTTTCTGTACGGAGTTCAGTCCGTTGGCGCAGCCTGTGGTAATTACCAGCAGGCTGCCGATCAAAAGTGTACGCAGGTACTGCATTGCATTTCCTTGTTGTGCGTGTTGTCCTGATGCGCCGTTGGCGCGGGCGCAACCTACCATGCTTGGTGGCGTAAGGCCACTTTTTGAGGTTTGGTGCCTACCGACTGTCATGGGCTTTGCATAGAATTCGGAACATTCCAGATCAGGGAGAGCGGCGATGCGACGTGTGGTGTTCAATCAGAAGGGGGGCGTGGGCAAGTCCAGCATCGCCTGTAATCTCGCGGCGGTCAGTGCGGCGCAGGGCTACCGTACGCTGCTGATCGACCTGGATGCCCAGGCCAACTCGACCCATTACCTCACCGGGCTCACTGGTGAGGAAATTCCCATGGGCATTGCCGACTTCTTCAAACAGACCCTGTCTTCCGGGCCGTTCGCCAAGAAGGGCAAGGTGGATATCTATGAGACGCCGTTCGACAACCTGCACGTGGTCACCGCCACGGCAGAGCTGGCGGAACTGCAGCCGAAACTGGAGCAGAAACACAAGATCAACAAACTGCGCAAACTGCTCGACGAGCTGGCCGAAGATTACGACCACATCTACCTGGATACGCCGCCGGCACTGAATTTCTATACGGTTTCAGCCTTGATCGCGGCAGACCGCGTGTTGATTCCCTTCGACTGCGACAGCTTCTCGCGCAACGCCCTGTACGGCCTGCTGGCCGAGATCGACGAGTTGAAGGAAGACCATAACGAGGGTCTGGAGGTGGAGGGTATCGTGGTCAACCAGTTCCAGCCGCGTGCCACATTGCCGCAGCAACTGCTGGATGAGCTGATCGCCGAGGGCTTGCCGGTGTTGCCGGTGAACCTGATGAGCTCGGTGAAGATGCGCGAATCGCACCAGGTGTGCACGCCGCTGATCTATCTGGATGCACGGCACAAGCTGACCCAGCAGTTCGTCGAGTTGCACGATCTGCTCAATCAGTCTTGAACACCTGTCAGCGATAAAACCAGGCGCTCTCCGGCCAGTCCCCAAGGCAGTCTTGCGTAGGCGCCCCGACTCGGGGCGAAATGCTGCAAATGGGCGACGCCCTGATTCGCGGCGGGGCGCCGCTCCCGCATGTTCGGTGCATCGACGCTTGACCGAGTGGCCTCAACCCTCAGGCGCATTTTCCGTCAGCGCACCACGAACACGTCGCACGGTGCCTTGTGCAGGAAATGCTGCGCCAGGCTACCCAGCAGTGCCTGGGAGAAGGCGCTGCGGCCGTGGCTGCCGAGCACCAGCAGTTCTGCTCGACGCGTCTTGATCTGCTCCTGCAGGCTGCGCAGGATGCCGCCCTGCAGCACGTCGTGGCTCAGCTTCGGACCGCCAGGCGGCAGGCTTTGCGCCTCGTCCTGCAACAGCTGATCGATCAGGCCGCGCTGAGTCTGCAGTTGCAGTTCGACCTGCTGCGGCGTGCCCTTGTCTGGTTCGAATACATGCAGGGCGTGCAGCTCGGCATCGCCGGGCAGCAGGCGATAGGCCTGGCCGAGGGCACTGCAGGCGCACAGGGAGAAGTCGATGGCGGCCAGCGCCCGCTTATAAGGCTGGGCGTCGTTGCGCGCCACCAGCAGCAGCGGCACGGTGCAGCGGCGGGCGATGCGATCGAGGCTGGTGCCGGAGAAAAAGTCATGGCGCTGGTGGTGTCCGCCCAGCACCAGCAGGTCGCAGCCGCTGTCCTGAACCTGTTGCAGGACGACCTCGGAAGGTTTGCCGCTGAGCATGCGCAGTTCGGTGCCGGGTGGAGCGTATCGGGTCAGGCTGCGATCCAGTGCCTGGCGCGCCTTTTCGTGCTGTTCGCTGCTCTGGCTGGGGTCGAGCACATGCAGGATGCTCAGGCGGGCCTTGTGCTGCTGAGCCAGCTGCGTGGCACGGCACAACGCCATGTCAGCGGTGTCGCGCAGGTCATGGGCGATAAGAATATGGTTGAACATGGTGACGGCTCTCCTGCCGATACCGCTCGGCAATTTTATTGTGCCTGTTCAGATAGCCGCTCTTTTGACCTATGGCAAGGTCGGGGACTGTTACCGATTGCGAATGCAGGCAGCGGCGTCATTCAGCGTAAACGCAATTGGTAGTGGCCGCGACTTTCTGCGACCACTTCGCCGCTGCCGTCGGTCAGTTGCAGCTCCAGCAGATAGTCGGCCTTGCCCTGCTGGCTGGCCTGTTCTTCCAGGTGGGCGATTTGCTCGGCCGAGAGGCGCGCCTCGACCTGAATGTCGCCCGTGGCCGGACGGCGAAAGCGCAGGTTCATTTCCTTGATGATGGGGTAGAAGCGCTGGGCGTCGAAACTGGTCAGAAACAGCGCGCCGCCGGGTATTTCCGCGAGGGTGAAGAGGGCGCCCGCGTACATGCTGCCGATATGGTTCTGGTTGCCTTGCAGGGGCATGCGCAGGCGTACGAAACCTGGCTCCAGCATCTCGGCCTTGAGGCCGCTGCGTTTGACGAAGGCAATCTGTTCTTCGGTGAGCTGACGCGCGATTTCAACGGGCAGTGGCATGGCGAGACTTCCTGAGTGGACGTTCTGCCAGACTAAGGGCCGGCTGGCGCGCTGCAATTGACCGCAGCGCCCGTGCTGACTGACCGAAGCGCTCAAGCGCCGCAAGCACGCAGCCCGGATGCAAGCTGGGAAATCGCGTACCGGCTATCCGCGGATTGCATCCGGGCTACAGGGGCATCCTAGATGCCCTGCTGACGCAACCAGGCCTGCAGTTGCGGCAACGGCATGGCGCCGCTCTGGCGGGCGATTTCGACGCCGCCCTTGAACAGGATCAGGCTGGGAATGGAACGGATGCCGAGTTGCCCGGCCAGGTTCGGGTTGGCCTCGCTGTCGAGCTTGCCCAGACGGCAGCGGCCTTGCAGCTGTGCGGCTGCCTGCTGGAAGGTCGGTGCGAAGGCCTGGCAGGGACCGCACCAACTGGCCCAGACATCCACCAGCAATGGCAGGTCGCCCTTCAACTGACTGGCGAAGTTGGCTTGGGTGAGCGTGATGGGCGCAGCGGGCAGCACGTCATTCTTGCAGCGGCCGCAGCGTGCGGCGTCGTGCAGACGCTCGGCGGGAATGCGGTTGAGCCCGTTGCAGTGCGGGCAGGGAATCAGCAGGGGATCGGACATGAGGCGAGGCTCCGTGGGGCATACGCCTTAGATGGAGCCAGTGCCTGCGGATATCAAGTCAGAGCGGGGTCAGCGGGAAGAACCAGGGGATGACCAGGGTGGCGACGCACCACAGCAGCAGGTTCAGGGGAATGCCGATCTTCATGAAGTCGGTGAAGCGGTAGCCACCGGCGTTGTAGACGAAGGTGTTGGTCTGGTAGCCGATGGGCGTGGCGAAGCTGGCGCTGGCGGCGAACATCACCGCGACCACGAAGGCGCGTGGGTCGACGCCCAGATGTTGCGCCACGCCGATGGCGATGGGCGTCACCAGTACCGCCACGGCATTGTTCGACAGCATCTCGGTGAGGATGGACGTGAACAGGTAGATGAAACTCAGCATCAGCAGCGGTCCGGCCCAGGGCAGCCAGCCCATGACGTTTTCCACCAGCAGCTTGACCAGGCCGACCTTGTCCATGGCGATGCTGATGGCCAGCATGCCGAAGATCAGGCTGAGGATCTTCCAGTCCACCGCCTTGTAGGCGTCCTCCACATCCAGACAACGGGTCGCCAGCACGGTGACTGCGCCGATGATCGCCAGGCCTTCGATGGGCATCACGCCAAAGGCGGCCAGCAGCATCACGGCCAGGGTCGAGAGAATCGCGATGGGCGCCTTGTCGCGGCGGAAGGCACGCTCTTGCACGGCATTGAGGCTGATCAGCTCGCCGTTGTCGGCGAAGCGTTTGATCTGCGCAGGCGTGCCCTCGACCAGCATCACGTCGCCGAATTGCAGCTCGAAATCATCGAGGTTGCCCTGCACGTTCTCGTCCTGGCGATGCACGGCGAGCACCGCGATGCCGTAGCGCGCGGTGAGGTCCAGATCGCGCATCGGTCTGTGGCTGTAGCGCGAGTTACGCCCGACGATGGCTTCGGCGAGGATCACGTCGTGGCTGCTGATGGTCTCGAAGGCGTCACTGCGGTTGAAGCTCAGGTGGCCGCTTTCGCGCAGCTCCACCACATCCTTGACCTGACCGTGCAGCACCAGGCGGTCGCCGCTGGCCAGCAGGGTTTCGGCACCGGGTTCGGTCAGCTCCTGCTCTTCACGGAACAGCTTGAGCACCTGCAGGCCACTGCCGCCATTGAGGTTGGCTTCGTGCAGGGTCTTGCCGATCATCGGTGAGCCCTGTGGTACCAGCAGCTCGGTCATGAAGGTACGTGACAGGTCCGGGCGCAGCTGGCGCGACAGGGTCTCGCGTTCCGGCAGCAGGCGGTGGCCTACGGTCAGCAGATAGAGCATGCCGAAGGCCGCCATCACCAGGCCGACGCCGGTAATCTCGAAAATGCCGAACGGCGCCATACCGGCCTTGCGCGCGACGCCGTCGACCAGGATGTTGGTCGAGGTCCCGATCATGGTCAGCGTGCCGCCGAGAATGGTGGCGTAGGACAGCGGAATCAGCAGTTTGGAGGGCAGGGTGCCGGCGCGGCGCGCCAGCGCGATGGCCACCGGGGTGAGGATGGCCACCACCGGCGTATTGTTCAGGCAGGCGGACACCACCAGCGCGGTGACGGTGAGGCCGGTGAGCACGCGAATCGGGCTGGTGCCGACCAGATTGCCCAGCCAATTGCCGAGGGCGTCGATGCAGCCGGTACGCTCCAGCGCGGCGGAGAGCACGAACATGCAGGCGATGGTCACGGGGGCGGAGTTGGACAGCACGCTGAGCACTTCGCCTGGTGTCAGCAACTGGCTGACCAGCAGGGTGGCCACGGCGATGGCGGCGACGATGTCCGGGCTCCACTTTTCGCGGACGAAGGCGTAGAGCACCCAGATCAGCAGGGCACCGACGAACAGCAGAGGCAGGGAGTCCCAGAGCATGAAAATCCTTAGAACCGGCCTCTGGTCCGCTAGGTGGCCTGGCTGTTTGGGCAGCAGGTCTCGGTCAGCAGGATCGGGCGCAGATTCTTTGCTTCGAATCTCGTATGAGGTATCGGGCACGCACTGGGCGGCCTGGCAGGGCGCCAAGATAGAGGGGTTCTCTTAGATAGTCTAAGAATGTTTGGGCAGATTGATATGCCTTTTCGATTTAATGGATAAGACGTCCAGCCTGGGTGGCTGGCGCCTTGTCCACCAACCTGATCTGACTGTCTGAGCAGGGCGGGTGCAACCCGCTGGCAGCAGTGGTGGGTTCTATCCTGCGCGGTCAGCGGACGGTCGGTGCGCACGGCGCACCCTGCGGCCAGGGGCACGCCATATTCACGACGAACAGCTGATCTCCAGGTGCTTGCCCCACTCCGGTGGGCGCTCCGCATAGCGCTGCATGTCCGGCTGTTCGTCGAACGGTCGGGACAGCACCGCGTGCAGCTCCCGCACCGGGCCATAGTCGCCCTGTTCGGCGGCCTCGATGGCCTGCTGCGCCAGGTAGTTGCGCAGGATGTACCTGGGGTTGACCGAATGCATGCGCAGCTGGCGTTCGGCCTGTTCGCCACCTTCACGTTCGCAACGGGCCAGGTAGTCGCGGCCCCAGGCGTCGAAGCCAGCGAGGTCGACGAAGTCGTCGCGCACGATGTTCAGCGCCTCGGCAGGCGCCTGCTCGCCCAGGCGACGGAAGAACAGGTTGTAGTTGGTGGCCCTGCCCTGCTGCATCAGTTGCAACAGACGCTGGATCAGCGCTTCGTCCTCATCCTCGGCGCTGGTGAAACCCAGGCGCTTGCGCATCAGGTCGAGGTAGTGCGCCTGGTAAAGCGGCAGGAACAACTCCAGGGCCTCGCGCAAGTGTTCGACCGCGGCGAAGGGCGTCAGCGCCTGGGCCAGCGCGGCGAGGTTCCAGTGTGCGATGGGCACCTGGTTGCTGAAGCTGTAGCGGCCGGTGTCGTCGGAATGGTTGCAGATATGGTTGGCGTCGAAGTCGTCGAGGAAGGCGTAAGGGCCGTAGTCGAAGGTGATGCCGAGGATCGACATGTTGTCGGTGTTCATCACACCATGGCAGAAGCCATAGGCCTGCCAGTTGGCGATCATCGCGGCGGTGCGTTCGATCACTTCACGCAGCATCGCCAGCCAGGGTTCGTCCTGCTCCAGGCAATGCGGGAAGTGGCAGGCCATGACATGCTCGCCCAGCGTCTTCAGGTGCTCGTGCTGGCGCGTGTAGTAGAAGTATTCGAAGTGGCCGAAGCGCACGTGGCTCTGCGCCAGGCGCAGCACCATGGCGGCGCTTTCCTGCTTCTCGCGCCAGACCGGCGTGCTCGAACCGGTCACGCACAGCGCGCGTGAGCTGGGGATGCCGAGGGCGTGCAGGTGTTCGCTGGCGAGAAATTCGCGGATCGAACTGCGCAGCACTGCGCGGCCATCGCCCATGCGCGAGTAAGGCGTCATGCCGGCGCCCTTGAGGTGCAGATCCCAGTGCTCGCCGGCCTCGTTGAGCACCTCGCCCAGCAGCAGCCCGCGACCGTCCCCCAGGCGCGGTGTGTAGCCGCCGAACTGGTGCCCGGAATAGACCATGGCGCGCGGCTCGGCTGCTTCCCAGAGTTTGTGTCCGGCGAACAGTTCGGCGAACTCGGGGCGCTGTGCTTCGCTGGCGGCGAGATCGAGCAGAGCCAGCGCCGACTCGCTTGCTACCACCAATCGCGGCTGCTCGATGGGCTCGGGTAACAGCTCGGTGGAGAAGGTGTCACCGAGGCGGGCGAAGCGGTTGTCGAAGGTCAGCGTATCGAGACTTTTCACCTGGATTCCTATCGATCTTAGGGCGCTGCGGGCGGTGTCGGCGGCGGCTGCACGCTGGCAGCGCCGGCGGCTGCGGCTTTGGCCAGGTCCTTCTGATCGAGCTTTTGCTCGCCATGCTCCAGATTCTTCACATACACCTCGACCTGGCGGAACGCGATGTTGATGCCGTTCTTCGGGAACTCGCGGTCGATGAAGCGGTTGATCTCGTCGGTGGCCGGGTTGCGGTCACCGAGGTCGCGCACATGGATGCGCAGTTCGTGATCCAGCGTGCTTTCACCAAAGTTGAGGAAGTACACCAGCGGCGCCGGATCCTTGAGTACGCGGTGGTTTTCCTGCGCCGCCTGCAGCAGCAGCTTGCGTACCAGATCGAGGTCCGAACCATAGCCGACACCGACCTTGAGGGTGACGCGGGTGACCGTGTCGCTCAGCGACCAGTTGATCAGCTGACCGGTGATGAAGGTCTTGTTCGGAACGATGATTTCCTTGTGGTCGAAATCGGTGATGGTGGTGGCGCGGATGCGGATCCTGCTGACGGTGCCGGACAGGTTGCCGATGGTCACCACGTCGCCAATACGCACCGGGCGCTCGAACAGGATGATCAGGCCGGAGATGAAGTTGGCGAAGATTTCCTGCAGGCCGAAGCCCAGGCCTACCGACAGCGCCGCCACCAGCCATTGCAACTTGTCCCAGCTCACCCCCAGGGTGGACAGGGTGGTGACGATACCGATACCCACCAGCACGTAGGACAGCAGGGTGGTGGTGGCATAAGCGCTGCCCTGCGCCAGGCGCATGCGCGACAGCACCAGCACCTCGAGCAGACCCGGCAGGTTGCGCGCCAGGGCCACGGTGATGGCGACGATGATCAGCGCGCCGATGACGTCCATCAGGCTGATGGGCACCAGCGCCGCATTGTCTCCGGTACCGCTGCTGTACTCGTAGAGATTGATCGTGTCGAGGTAGGTGAACACGCCGATCAGGTCGGCCCAGACCCAGTACAGGCAGACCAGGAAGCCGCCCAGCAGGGCCAGGCGGATCAGGCGCAGCGATTGCTGGTTGACCTGCTCGATATCCAGCGTCGGCTCTTCGATCACCGCTTCGCCCTCGGCGCCTTCCTTGCTTTGGGCCTGGCGTTTGGCCAGGGCGCGCTGATAGGCCAGGCGCCGTGCCGCCACGCTCAGTCCGCGCACCAGCGTAGCCTCGACGATGAGCAGGATGATCAGCAGATAGAGGGTGTCGATCAAACGGTCGGTGAGCTTGAGCGCCGTGTAGTAGTAGCCGAAGGCAACCGCCCCGATCAGCGCCAGGGGCAGCAGGTTGAACAGCGCGCCGACACTGGTGCGCAAGGCGGAGGCGTTCTCGCGCAGTGGAGCACTGAACAGCAGGTGGAACAGCAGCCAGGCCATCAGCGCATAGCAGCTCAGGACCACGGCGATGCCGATGACGTCGTTGGCCAGGCTCGCCGGCTGGTGTTCGGCAATGCTCACCACCGCCACCAGTGCCATCACTACCAGCCCCAGGCGACGCAGGTGCTGTCGGAAGAAGGCGACGTTGGCTGGCGGCCAGTGGAAGTGCAGGATGGCGACGCCGTCCGGGGACAGAATCCGGTGCAGGGTATAGAACACCAGCCAGGCTTCTGCCATTTCATAGAGCGCGGCGCCCAGGTAGAGGTTCTGCCCGCGCGCATCATGCAGCAGGGCATAGCCGCAGAGCGCCAGGAACAACGTCACCGGCAGTGCGAGGATGATGTTCAGACCCAGTGCCATCGGGGTATGCAGCTGGCTGTCGTGCTTGTAGTGGCCGATGTCGCCATGCAGAGCGCCGAGCTTGTTGAACAGGTACTGGCGTCGCCAGAGGATCAGGGCGCAAAGCAGAATCAGCGGCAGGAACACCAGCGGGCGCTCGATCAGGCCGGCGCCCAGCTCGCTGATGGCCATGCCCCAGGGCATGTCGGCCAATTGCTGCTGGAGGTGACGTGGCGCTGATTTCAGCCATTCGAGGTCGAGCGGTTTGTTGCTGGGAATCCAGAACATCTGCTCATCGATGGTCGCGCGCAGGCTGCTGGCAGTGCTCTGCAGCTCCTTCTGGTTGAGTTGCAGGGTGATCGACTCGTTGAGCAGCGCATTCAGTGAGCGGTTCAGGCGGTCGAGTAACTCACGGCGCGTGTCGAGCTGCTCCAGCAGAGCAGTGCGCAGTTCCTTGGTGACGTCCTCGTCTGGCTGATTGGCCAGCAGATCGTCCACATAGCGACCTGGATCGCTGATCTCGTCGCGCTGTTTGTTCAGCTCGAACTGGTAGAGACGAATATCGGCGATCTCGTCGGCGAGCGCGCCGTCGTCGAGCTTCAGCTTTGGCAGCGCCTGCTTTTGCTGGTAGAGAATCTTCGACAGCAGCAGGCTGCCCTGCAGCACGCGAATCTGCTCGTCCAGGGCCTGATCGGCCTGCGCCAGGTTGTCCAGTTGCTGGCGGGTCTGGAGGTTCTGTTCGGTCAGGCTGTTCAGACGGTCGGTGGCGCGTAGCAGGTAGTCGGACAGCTTGAGGTTGAGCGTGCTTTCCTTGGCCAGCAGCTTGTCCGAACTGGCGCGTTCGGCCTCCAGGGACTGCTCGGCGACGGTCTGCTCCGATTCGGCGCGGCGGCGGTCGTTGATCAGGCTCTGCAGTGCCTGACGTTCCTGTTCGGCGCGGTTGATGCGCTCATCAAGCAGGGCGCGCTGGGCACCACCCAGATCCTGCAGCAGGCTGTTGCCGGCCAGCTCCTGACGGCGCAGCTGCGTCTGCGCGGCGAGCAACGCCAGCTCTGCATTGAGCTGGTCGCGGCGTTCCGGGGTCAGCGTTTTGCCATCGTAGCGGCCGCTCTTGAGCGCATCGTTGATCAGCTGGCTGCGTGCCTGGTTCTGGCTGATCTCCGCCTGGGCGCGCTCCGGCCGGGTCTGTGCGGTGATCACCAGACTGTTGGCTTCGATGATCGCCTTGTTCCACTCGCTGAGCTGGCTGGCGCGCTCGTTCAGGAGTTGTTCCAACTGCGCCAGTGATGTGCGGGCATGGCGTTCGGCGACCGGCTGAGCGGTGCTGGCCTTGAGGCGGGTAAGCTCGCGCTGGGCTTCACTGATCAGGCGCGGTGCCTCGTCCAGTTGTTTGCGCAGGTCACTGAGGCGCTGATCGGCGGCCTGCCGGTCCTGAAGCATGCGCAGCGTATGCTCCAGGGTCTGCTTGAGCGCCAGTTGCTCGGCCTCCGGCAGCTTGCGGTCAGCCAGGCTGTCCAGGCTCTGCTGCACACTCTCGGCTGGTGGGGGGGCCTCGGCGAATACCTGCGGGATGCCGAGACACAGGGCAAACAGGATGGCTGCTAGGGAGAGGCGCGACAGAGGCATGGTCGATTGATCTACCGAGTGAGCGATGGCGATTGAGTTATCTGCGGCACAACGAGCGCGCGGGCCTGGTGGCCCGCGCTTGATGCTGATGCTAGCAGAGTCCTGGCAGGGACATTTTAGAAGTGCAGCCCTGGCCCCGGGCGTGTGCCTTCGGGGAATCTGACGCCAACCTTGCGTACCTTGTTCCCTTCCATGGCCGCCACCGTCCAGGTCAGGCCCTGCCATTCCACCTGGTCACCGACGACCGGCTCGCCACCGATTTCGTGGGCGATGAAGCGGCCCAGCGGCTGATTGCCTTCCACGTCCTCCAGCTTCAGACCATAGAGTGCAGCGACGGCGCTAAGTTCGGCGTCGCCTTCCAGCACGAAGTCACCGAAGAAACGCAGGTCCTGACCACGCTTGGGCGCCTGGCTGAACAGCTTGCCGAGGGCAGGCAGATCCTGTTCGTGGCCGATCACGCAGAGCAGATCTCCAGCCTCCAGGCGCGTACTGCCCGAGGGGTGAAGCAGATCGCGGCCACGGAACAGCGCGGCGATACGAGTGCCCTCGGGCATGTTCAGCTCGCGCAGGGCTGCGCCGATGCACCACTTTTCTGCGCCCAGGCGGTAGACGAACAACTCCCACTGGCTGGTCGGATGCACTTCCAGGCCTGCGCGTGATACGGGGGCAGGCTCTGGCGGCACGGTGACGCGCATCAGCTTGGCGGCCAGTGGCAGGCTGGTGCCCTGCAGCAGCAGGGAGATCATCACGATGAAGAACGCCACGTTGAAGAACAGCTGCGCATTGGGCAGGCCGGCCATCAGCGGGAACACGGCGAGGATGATGGGCACGGCGCCGCGCAGGCCGACCCAGGCGATGAAGATCCGCTCGCGATCATGGAACGCGCGAAACGGCAACAGGCCGAGGAAGATCGACAGCGGCCGCGCGAAGAGAATCATCCACAGTGCCAGGGCCAGCGCCGGCAGGGCGATGGGTAGCAGCTCGTGCGGTGTGATCAGCAGGCCGAGCACCAGGAACATGCCGATCTGCGCCAGCCAGGTGAGACCGTCGAGCATGTGCAGGATACCGTGGCGTGAGCGGATGGGGCGGTTGCCCAACAACAGGCCGCACAGGTAGATCGCCAGGATGCCGCTGCCACCCACGGCGGTGGTGATGGCGAAGATGATCATGCCGCCGCTGACGACCAGCAGCGGGTAAAGACCAGCGGCCAGTTCCATGCGATTGACCAGCTTGAGCAGCAGCCAGCCGCCGCCGAGGCCCAGCAGCGCGCCCAGGCCGAACTGCTGCACCAGTTGAATCGGCAGGTCCCAGCTGAAGCCGGTCTGGCCGCTGGCGAGCATGGCGATCAGGGTCACGGTGAGGAACACCGCCATCGGGTCGTTGCTACCGGATTCGATTTCCAGCGTGGAGCTGACCCGCTCGTTGAGACCGCGCCCGCCGAGCAGAGAGAACACCGCCGCCGCATCGGTGGAGCCGACGATGGCGCCGATCAGCAAGCCTTCCAGCAGGGTCAGATTGAACAGCCAGGTGGCAGCCAGGCCGGTCAGGCCTGCGGTTATCACCACGCCCACCGTCGCCAGTGACAGCGACGGCCACAAGGCCACACGGAAGCTGGAGACTCGTGTGCGCATGCCGCCGTCGAGCAGGATCACCGCCAACGCCAGGTTGCCGACCAGGTAGGCCAGGGGGTAGTTGTTGAAGATGATGCCGCCAGGGCCGTCGGTGCCGGCGAGCATACCGACGGCGAGGAAGATCACCAGGATGGGGATGCCGAAACGTGTGCCGAACGCGCTGACCAGAATACTGGCCGCTACCAGCAAGGCGCCGATCAAGAACAGATTGTTGATGGCGCTGGCATCCAACGGCGCTACTCCTGGCTGGGTCATTGGGTGCGCCGTTATGCATGGCGCGTGCCAGGGATTCTAACCGCAGCCTTCGTGCCGCTGTCAAAAAGGTTATTACATTTTTCCAGATTGCCCCGAAGCGCCCACGTTGGGGCGCCCGGGCGTCAGGCTCGGTTTCAGAACCAGGCGTCCTGCATGCTCAGGCAGGTGTCGTCGCGTGCTTCGAGAATGGCCAGGTCGTGGTGGCAGCTCGGCACCTCCCAGGTCAAGAAGTAGCGCGCCGCCTGCAGCTTGCCGCGATAGAAGGCCTGCTCCTCGGCATTGTCCGTGCGGGCCAGGCCCTCTTCGGCGCGAATCGCCTGCTCCAGCCAGCGCCAGCCGATCACCGTGTGGCCGAACGCCTTCAGGTACAGCGCCGAGTTGGCCAGGCCCTGGTTGACCTTGCCGCTCATCAGGTCGCCCAGTAGCGCCAGGGTCACCACCTGCAGGCGCGCCAGCAGTTGTTCCAGTGGCTGGCGCAGGGCATCGAGCGATTCATGTGCGCTGGCGCGCTGGCAGCAATCGTTGATCAGCTTGAGCAGTTGCTTGAGGGCGGCGCCGCCGTTCTGCGAGACCTTGCGCCCGAGCAGGTCGAGCGACTGGATGCCATGGGTGCCTTCGTGGATCGGGTTGAGGCGGTTGTCGCGGTAGTACTGCTCCACCGGATATTCGCGGGTGTAGCCATGGCCGCCGAGGATCTGGATGGCCAGCTCGTTGGCCTTGAGGCAGAACTCCGACGGCCAGGACTTGACGATGGGGGTGAGCAGGTCGAGCAGCTCCAGAGCGCGGGTGCGCTCTTCGGCGGTTTCCAGGGTGTGGGTGTCGTCGAACAGACGCGCGGCGTACAGGCCGAGGTCGAAGGCACCTTCGACGTAGGCCTTCTGCGTCAGCAGCATGCGCCGTACGTCGGCGTGCTCGACGATGGAAATCTGCGGACTGCTCGGGTCCTTGCCATCGGGTTGGCGGCCCTGTGGGCGATTACGCGCGTAGTCCAGTGAATAGAGGTAGCCGGCGTAGCCAAGCATGATCGCGCCCATGCCGACGCCGATGCGCGCCTCGTTCATCATCTGGAACATGTAGGAGAGGCCGGCGTGCGGCTTGCCGACCAGATAGCCGACGCATTCGCCGTTGTCGCCGAAATTCAGGGCGGTGGAGGTGGTGCCGCGCCAACCCATCTTGTGGAACAGGCCGGCCAGGGTCACGTCGTTGCGCGCGCCCAGGCTGCCGTCTTCATTGACGTGGAACTTGGGCACCAGGAACAGGCTGATGCCCTTAACGCCGGGCGGTGCGTCCGGCAGCTTGGCCAGCACCATGTGCACGATGTTTTCGGAGATCGGCTGGTCGCCGCCGGAGATGAATATCTTGTTGCCCTTGATCCGGTAGCTGCCATCGGCATGCGGCTCGGCGCGGGTGCGGATGTCCGACAGCGAGGAGCCGGCATGCGGCTCGGTCAGCGCCATGGTGCCGAAAAAACGGCCGTCGATGATCGGCTGCAGGTAGCGTGATTTCTGCTCCTGGCTGCCGAAGGCCTCGATCAGATTGGCCACGCCCATGGTCAGCATCGAGTAGGAGCTGGTGGCGATGTTGGCCGACTGGAAATGCGCGAAGCAGGCCTGCGACAGCAGGTTGGGCAGTTGCATGCCGCCGTGTTCGAAGTCGCGGGTGGCGTTGAGAAAACCGGCTTCGTGGAAGGCGCGCAAGGCCGGCTCGACCTCCGCGATCAGCACCGCGCCACCATCGACGTACTGCGGCTCGTGTTCGTCGTTCTTGCGATTGTGCGGGGCGAACAGCGCCTCGGCGATGCCACGTGCGGTGCTGATCGCCGCATCGAAGGTCTCGCGGTTGTGATCGGCGAAGCGCGGGCGCTGGGTCAGGGCTTCGGCGTCGAGCACCTCATAGAGTTCGAACGCCAGATTGCGGGAGCTGAGCAGGGTCTCGGACATGGAACGGGCCTCCAGATGATCGACCGAGTCTAGGCAGTGGGCCGTCTGCCTGCACAGCATCATCAGTGGCGGTGATAATTGCTCGTTGGCGGAGAGCAACCCGCCGCCTCGGCAATGGCGGGTTACACCCGCCCTACGAGGCTGCTCCTGGCTGTCAGGCGAAGCCCCGCGCCAGCTCGTGTGTCAGCTCGGCGGCGGGCATGGGGCGACAACTCGCGACGTTCTGCCCGGCCCACAGCGGTGAAAAGTCGCCGCTGCCCTGCGCCTCGGCCGCTGCGCGCAACGGCGCGATGGCTGCAGTGGCAAGGGGGAAAGCGGGTGCCTGCGTGCTCAGCGGCCCCAGCTCGCGCATCAGGCGATTGACGATGCCGCGCGCCGGGCGCCCGCTGAACAGGTTGGTCAGCGCCGTGTGGCGCGCCGCCGGGCTTTGCAGTGCAGCGCGGTGCAGGACGCTGGTCGTGGCTTCCGGGCACAGCAAGTACGCACTGCCAACCTGCACGCCGGCTGCGCCGAGGGCCATGGCCGCCGCCACACCACGGGCATCGCTGATGCCGCCGGCGGCAATCACCGGCACAGACAGCGCATCCACCAGCTGTGGTAACAGAGCGAAGGTGCCGAGCTGACGGCTCAGGTCGAGATCCAGAAAGTGCCCGCGATGGCCGCCAGCCTCCAGACCCTGGGCGATCACGGCATCGACGCCGCGCTCCTGTAGCCACAGCGCTTCATCCAGGGTGGTGGCGCTGGAGAGGATCTTCGCCCCGCTGCGTCTTACTCGCGCCAGCAGGTCAGGCTGCGGCAGACCGAAGTGGAAGCTCACCACCGCAGGGCGGAACTCTTCCACCAGCTCGGCGGCCTCTGCGTTGAACGGCAGGCGTCCTGGTCCGCTGGCGATGTTGGCCGGGTCCACGCCCAGCTCGTCATAGTAGGGCGCCAGCGCTTCGCGCCAGCCAGCCTCGCGGACCGCGTCTGGCTCGGGCGGCACATGGCTGAAAAAATTGAGGTTGAACGGCCGCTCGGTCAGGCCGCGCATCGCTTGCAGCGCCTGGTGCAGGGCAGCAGGGGCGAGCATTGCGCAGGGAATCGAGCCCAGGCCACCGGCCTGGCTCACGGCGGCGGCCAGGCGGTGATCCTGCGAACCCGCCATCGGTGCCTGGATCAGGGGAAGTTCGCTGCCAAGCAGGGCGGCTAAATGCATGGGATGGCTCCGTTTCAGCGGTCGGGTTGCGGTTCGGCTACGCGCCAAGCCCAGAACAGAGCCCAGAGCAGTGCAGCCGCACCAATGGAAAAACTGCTTGTGAGGCTATGCCCGGCGGCAGTCCAATGTTCCACCAGCCAGGGACCGAGCAACTGGCTGCCGCCATAGAGACTGATCAGCAGCGCCGCCAGACGCAAGCCCTGGCCTGGGTTGAGGGCGCGAGCCAGGCGCTGGGTCAGCAGTACGGTGCCGAGAAAGGTGCCGCCCACCAGCAGGGCGCAGGCCATCACGCCGATCGATCCGGGCAGCAGAATTGGCATGACCACGCCGAGCAGTTGCAGCAGGTAGTTGGCCAGCAGGGCGCGGCGATCACCCAGCCAGGCGCCGGCGTGGTTCCACAGGGTCGCCGATACCAGGCAGGCAAGCGCGGTCCACCACCAGTTGCCGATCAGCAGCGGATGGTCGGCGGGCAACTGCTCCCGAGCCAGTGCCGGCAGGAAGGTCAGTGGCAGTATGTAACCCAGACCAGCACCGAGGTAAGCCATCAACAGCGGTCGAGTTCGCCTGTCGAAGAGTGGCGCCTGAGTGCTCGCGTGGGGCTTTTCAGGTAGATGTTGTGCCAGGCGTCGCAGCATGGGGGCGCATAGCAGCGCCACAGGCAGGGCGCAGAGGGCCATGGGCAACCAGCGCATCGGCCCTTGCCAGGGCGTGATGGCCACCAGCAGGCCGCACAACAGCATGCCGCCGCCCAAGCCCAGGTAGACCAGGCCGCTCAGTGCCGTCGCCTGGCGCAAGGCCAGCCACTCCAGTACCAGCGCTGGTGCGAGCACGAAGACAATGCCGTTGCTGATGCCGTTGACCAGGCGCAGTGCCGCGAGTGCGGCGAAGTCATGGACGAAAGCCTGTCCCAGGGTCAGGCCGGCGTTGATCAGCAGCGCCGCTGGCAGGCCCAGGCGCAAGCCGCGTGGATTGGCCATGGGCAGTGCGAGCAGAGCGCCGAGCAGATAGCCGAGATAGTTCCAGGTCGCCAACTGGGCGCCTCCGGCCAGATCGAACAAACCGTCATCGAGCAGCAGGGGTAACAGCGGGGTATAGGCAAAGCGGCCGAGGGCATGCACGACGACCAGCGCCAGGGCGGCGGCGAGCAGAGCGGTGAAGTGGGTGCGGTCGAATCTGGGCATTTGTCCTCCGGTCGTGCCGCGCACCTTAGTCGTTGTCGCTAACTGATCGTTAGTGAAAAATAATGCATTCAATTTTCACTTTTGGTGAATTCATGGGTGCCTGGCAGCGACTCAATCCTCAGTTGTTCCGCTACTTCCTCGCTGTGGCGCGTGAAGGCTCGTTGAGCGCCGCAGGCTTGCGCCTGAGTTGCGTACCGTCGAACGTCTCGGCGCGCCTGCGGCAACTGGAGCAACAGCTCGATACGCGACTGTTCCTGCGTCAGGGCCAGCGCTTGCGGCTGACGCCAGCGGGTGAACGCCTGTTGCCACACGCCGAAAACCTGGAGCAGCTCTGCCAGATGGCCTGGCGCAGCGTGCAGGAAGATATCTGGAGCGGCGATCTGCGTCTTGGCTCGATGGAAACCACTGCGGCGGTGCGCCTGCCGGAGCTGCTGGCAGCTTTCCACCAGCGGGCTCCGCGGGTGAACCTGCAGCTCAGCACCGGGCCGAGCCGGCGACTGGTCGAGGGTGTGTTATCCGGGGAGCTGGACGGCGGATTGATCGGCGGGCCGTTCGAGCATCCTCAGCTCGACTGCCTGCCTATCTGGCAGGAGGAACTGATGCTGGTGCTGCCGCCCGAGCAGGATGCCTCCCAGCTGGAGAGTCGGCCGCAGACGCTGTTGGGTTTTCCCGATGGGTGCCACTACCGCGAGCGCCTCGAACGTTGGGCGGTCAGTCGTGGCTTGCAGGTGGCGGCGCGGCAGAGCTATGGCTCCATCGACGCGATCTTTGCCGGCATTGCTGCCGGCATGGGTATCGGCCTGTTGCCACGCAGCCTGCTCGACAGTCACCCGCGTGTGCATCTGGTGCAATACCAGGCCATCGCCCCTGAGCTTGGCGCGACGACTACATTGCTGGTGCGCCGTCGCGACGCCGGTGAGCACCCGCCGCTGGCCTTGTTGCTGGAGCTGATGCGCGCGTAAAGCCCTTGCAACGGGTAAACTTGGCGACCGCTTCGGAGACCTCCATGAACTACCGCCACGCCTTCCATGCCGGCAACCACGCCGACGTACTCAAGCATCTGGTGTTGACTCGCCTGATCGGTTTGCTGTCGAAGAAGGAGGCACCTTTCGCCTACCTCGACAGTCATGCCGGTATTGGCTTGTACGACCTGCACGGCGATGCGGCCAGCCGCACCGGCGAATACCAGGAGGGTATCGCGCGTCTGTGGCAGGCCACGCCACTGCCGGATGCGGTGGAGGCTTACCTGGAGGTGGTACGGGCGATGAACCCGAATGGCGAACTGCGCTATTACCCCGGCTCGCCCGAGCTGGCGCGGCTGCTCAGTCGCGAGCAGGACGCTCTGCAGCTCAACGAGAAGCACCCCGAGGACGGCCGCCTGCTCAAGGACAATATGCGCGGCGATCGCCGCGTCGCTGTGCACCTGGGTGAAGGCTGGCACGTGCCGCGAGCGCTGATGCCGACGCGTGAGAAGCGCGTGCTGCTGCTGATCGATCCGCCGTTCGAGAAGGCCGATGAATTGCAGCGCTGCGTGGAGGCGTTGAACGACGCGCACGGGCGTATGCGCCAGGCCATCGTGGCGATCTGGTACCCGATCAAGGATGAGCGCCAGTTGGCGCGCTTCTATCGTGATCTGAGCAAGAGCGCCGCGCCCAAGTTGCTGCGCGCCGAGCTTTACGTGCACGCGCCGGACGATGCAACGCGCCTCAGTGGCTCGGGCCTGGTGATCAGCAACCCGCCATGGGGCCTGGAAGATGAGCTCAGGCAGCTCCTGCCCTGGCTGGCCGAGGTGCTGGGCCAGAGCCAGGGCGGCTGGCGCCTGGATTGGCTGATCGAGGAAAAGTCGGTCGGTTGAGCGAGTGCGAGGGGCGGTGCGCACGGCGCACCCTACGCGGGACGCGGCCGACTTAGCGCGTAGCCCGAATGAAGTCCGGGAGCCGTGGCCCTCGATCCCCGGATTGCATCCGGGCTACATGGGGCTCAAGCGGGCTTGTGGTTGGGCTCGATGTGATAGCTCAGGTTGCGCCGCGGGCTGAGGTATTCCAGTACCTCCAGCGGTAGCTGCGAGGGGCGCAGGCTGCGGGCGATGGCGAGCTTCGGCTCCTGGGCGAGCTCGACGATCAGGGCTTCCTGCTTGGGAATCTCGGCGTCGTAGAGAATCAGCGTTGGCTTCAACGACTGAGTCGGGTTCATGCCCAGTACCAGCGCATAGCGCTCATCTTCCAGCTGCACCAGGCTACCCGGCGGGTAGATGCCCATCACGCGAACGAAGGCCTTCAACGCCACCTCGTCGAAGCGCTCGCGCTGCTGCTTGAACATCAGCGCCAGGGCTTCGTGTGGGCTCAGCGCCTGGCGCGGGTCGAGCGGGTTGCACAGCCCGTCGAAATGGTTGGTGATGGCCACCAGACGACTCAGGCGACCGATAGCGGCCTCGCGCAGCCCACGCGGATAGCCACTGCCGTCACAGTGCTCGTGATGTTCATGGATGATGCGCAGCACCTCGTCATCGAGCATCAGTTTCTGCCCCATGCGCAGGCCGAAGTCGGTGTGCATCTGCAGCAGTTGCTGCTCCGGGCGGCTCAAGGGTTCGGGCTTGAGCAGCACCTTGCTCGGCACTTCCAGCTTGCCGATGTCGTGCAGCAGGGCGCCGAGGCCGAGGCTATGACAGGCCTCGCTGTCGAGTCCGAGCTGGCGCCCGAGCAGCAGGGACAACACGGTGACGTTGAGGGCATGGAAGTAACTGTCTTCGGCCGCCTTGCCCGTGATGCCATGCAGCACCACGCCGGGGGCGCCGAGCAGCGTCTCGACCATCTCGCCGACGATTGCTCCGGCCTGGCGCATGGCGTCTTCCGGGCGGCTGCGCAGGGTCTGGTTGAGCGTCTTGATGCGTTGGCTGGCCTCGATGAAGCGGCGATCCACCTCGGCCAGGCGGCTGCGCAGGTGGCGCAGTTTCTCCACGCGTTCCTGACGTGCCTGACGTTCCGGATCGGCCGGCGGTTCTTCGACAGGAGCGGTGGTGACGCTGTCGACCAGAGGCGCGGGCGGGCAATCGCTGCGCGCAGGGTCATAGCGCAGCTGCTTCAGGTTGAGCGCGCGCAAGGCACGAATCTGCGCTTCGTCCTTGATCTTGAAATTGCTGAAGGCGAAATCATGCTCCCACCAGCTCAGGTCCAGATGAACGTAGAGGCCGACGCAAAGCTGATCGGGGGTGATGGTGGGGAGAGTGGCGGGCATGCCGGGCTCGTCGATAGATGGCTGATTGCCCGCAGTTTAGTCCGGCTGATGGCCTGAAGACATTAGTTGTTCAGGCCATCACATCGATGCTGTTGCCCAGGTTGGGCGGATTGCCGGGGGCGCTGACCGGTGCAGCTGACTGCACCAGCCCGGTGATGTTGGCGGCCTGCAGCTCCAGCGTCTTGCGCAGCAGCACAAGCGACATCTGCGCGGAGATCTGCGCCGATGCCTGACTCGCTACCTGGCTGGAAATGCTGCTCAGCTCCACGACCCGTCACCCATGCTCAATATTCAGGGGGGAGACATACGCCTGTTCCGCCCAGGCCGCAATAGCCGCCCGGATTCTTCGCCAGGTATTGCTGGTGATAGGTCTCGGCGTAGTAGAAGGTCGGTGCCTCGGCGATTTCAGTGGTGATGCTGCCCACTCCAGCCTTGTCCAGCTCAGCCTGGAAGCGCGCCTGGCTGGCTTTGGCGGCGCTCAGTTGAGCGTCGTCCTGGCAGTAGATCGCCGAGCGGTACTGGGTCCCCTGGTCGTTGCCCTGGCGCATGCCCTGCGTCGGGTTATGCACTTCCCAGAACACCTTGAGCAGCGCTTCGAAGCTGGTCTGCTGCGGATCGAACACCACCAGCACCACTTCGGTGTGCCCGGTCAGGCCAGAGCAGACTTCCTCGTAGGTGGGGTTGGGCGTGAGGCCACCGGCATAGCCGACCGCCGTGCTGAACACGCCAGGCTGTTGCCAGAAGCGTCTTTCGGCGCCCCAGAAGCAGCCGAGACCGAATACCGCCTGTTGCAGGCCGGCGGGGAAGGGCGCCTTGATCGGGTTGCCGTTGACATAGTGAGTATCCGCCACTGGCATCGCCTCTGGGCGGCCGGGCAAGGCCTGCTCGGCCGTCGGCAGGACATCCTTGTTAACGAGAATCTGGGAACGCAGAACCATGACGGTCTCCTGGAAGTGGGTGGGTAGTGGACTACGCGCAGTACGGCGTATTACGTCCGTTGGTCAGCCTGTGGCCGGCAGGGATAGCGGCGCAGGCTGTCGATCAGTTCGCGGCCGGGAATCGGCTTGTCGAACAGGTAGCCTTGGCCTACGTCGCATTGCTGGCGGCGCAGGAAACCGAGCTGGGCGCCCGTTTCGATGCCTTCTGCGACCACCTTGAGCTTGAGGTTGTGGGCCATGGCAATGACCGCTGAGGTGATCTCCATGTCGTCCTGGTTGTCGGGAATGTCCTTGATGAAGCTGCGATCGATCTTGATCACGTCGATGGGGAATTTCTTCAGGTAGCTGAGCGAGGAATAACCGGTGCCGAAGTCGTCCATGGCCAGGGTCAGGCCCAGGCTCTTGAGGCGGCCGAGCTGGTGGCGGGTGTCCTCGGTGGCTTCCAGCAGCAGGCTCTCGGTCAGCTCCAGTTCCAGCAGGCGCGGGTCGAGCTGTTCTTCGTGCAGGATGGCGGCGATGGAGCCGACCAGATCCGGATCGGAGAACTGCTTGGGCGACAGATTGATCGCCACCTGCAGTTCGCCCATGCCGATGGCGGCGATCTGCTTGCTCATGCGGCAGGCCTGGCGTACGACCCATTTGCCAATGGGAATGATCAGGCCGGTTTCCTCGGCGACGCTGATGAACTGGTCAGGGCGGATCATGCCCTTCTCCGGATGGTGCCAGCGCAGCAGCGCCTCCAACCCCAGCAACTGGCCGTTTTTCAGGCACAGCTTGGGCTGGTAGAAGACCTCCAGTTCACTCTGGGTCAAGGCTCGGCGCAGGTTGTTCTCGACGAACAGCTTGTAGTTGGCCTCGGCATTGAGCTCCTCGGTGAACAGCTGCACCTGATGCTTGCCGTTGGCCTTGGCCTTGTGCAGGGCCAGGCCGGCGTGCTTCATCAGCGTCTGCGGGTCGTCGCCATGCTCCGGGGCCAGGGCCAGGCCGAGCGAGCCGGTGATGCTGATCAGCTGGTTGTCGACGAACAGCGGCTTGTCCAGGGTCTGCAGCACCTGATGAGCGACGCGCAGGCCGCTGTCCTGGTCGCAACCGTCGAGCAGGATGGCGAATTCGTTGCTGGCGAAGCGTGCCAGTGTGCCCTGGGCGCCGAGGCTGTTGCGCAGGCGTCGGGCCAGGGCCGAGAGCAGCTTGTCGCCGGTCTGGTGGCCGAGGCTGTCGTTGATCCGCTTGAAGTTGTCGATGTCCACCAGCAGCAGGACGAGCGGCTGCTGCGTATGCTGAGCGAAGCGTTGTTCGAGGCTGCGGATGAACGAGGGGCGATTGCCCAGGTTGGTCAGGTTGTCGGTATAGGCCAGGCGTTCGATGCGCTGCTGCGCCAGCTTGGCTTCGGTGACGTCTTCGTAGATGCCGATGTAGTGGGTCAGCTCGCCGTCGTCGCCATACACCTTGGATATCGACAGATGCCCCCAGTAGGGCTCCAGATTCTTGCGTCGGCTGCGGAACTCGCCTTGCCAGCTGCTGTGCTCGGCGAGACTGGAGCTGGCATCGAACAGCAGGTCGCTGAGGTTGTTCAGCGCCGGCAGCTCGGAGAGGCGGTGGCCGCAGACCTCGTCGCTGCTGTACAGGGTGATGGCCGTGAAGCTGGGGTTGACGTACTCCACCCGGCCGTCGCGGTCGACCAGCAGAAAGGCACTGGCGCTCTGTTCGACGGCGCGCTGGAACAGATGCAGGGCGCTGGTGGCGCTGCGTTTCTGCTGGTTGATCAGTACCTGGGCGAACTGATCGGCCAGCTCGCCGGCGAAGGCGATCTCGTCGGCCTGCCAGGTGCGTATGCCGCCGATATGCTCCAGGCAGAGTACGCCGACCACTTCGCCTTCGATGCGTATGCTGGCGTCGAGCATCGAGCAGATGTTCAGCGGCTGCAGGTAGCCGGCGGTCAGTTCGCAGGTGCGCGGATCGCGCTGGGCGTCGTGCGCGTCGATGGCGCGGCCGCTGTGCAGTGCTTGCAGATACTGCGGGAAATTCCGCGCGTTTATCGACGGTAGTTGTTCGTGGCGGTCCAGGTCGCGGCGATAAAGCGAGACGGAGTCCAGGTGCTGGCTGCCCAGCTTCCAGATACCGGCGCGGGCGACACCGTAGACCTCGCAGGCGGCCTGGGTGATCAGTTCGGCCGCTTCCTGCTGTGGGTCGCTGGAGGTGTAGCGCTGGCGCGCCAGGCGCACGATCAGTTGCTGCTGGGTGCGTGAACGGGCGAGGTGTTGCAGGTGATCATTCTGGGTACGCTGATATTGCTGCAGCGAGTTGCGCAGTTGCTGATTCTGCGTGTGCAGCTCCTGTTCGGCAGGGGCGTACCGATCGAGGCTCTCGTCCGCTACCAGCAGATAGCCGCGCAGCAACTGGCGGTTGTGCTGCTTGAAGGGTTCGCCCATCTCCAGCAGGGTCAGCGCCCCTTGCGGTGTATGCAGGGTGTAGCGCACCAGGTAATGCGGGCCTTGCAGCAGTTGCTGCTGGATGGCGTCGTGCAGACGATAGCGCGCCTCGGGCTCCATCAGACTGGCGTAGGGGGCATCCACCAGCGCGCAGAGATCGCTGGCGCTGATGCCCAGTTGGCGCTCGCAGGCCGGGTCGAGAAACAGCAGTGCCCAGCTCGGCTCATTCAAGCGCTCGAAACGCAACATGCCAAGCCGCGAGGGCACTGGCAACTGCGTCACAACCTCGGCTGCCGAGCGTGCGCTGGCATCGGGATGGCTTTTCATTGGGCGGCGGGCTTCCAGTATGCTGACCAGGCGAGGCATCCGTTCTCAGTACAGGGCCGCTGCTGCCAGAGGGCGCAGCGGCACGGACGGAGGCTAGGGCTCAGGCCTACTTCACTATAGCGTTCGGCAAGGGTGCATCATGCAAGCGAGACTGACAAGAAAACTCATGGCCATGGTGCTTGGCGGAGCACTTTTTACGGCCATACCCGCGGTTGCCGGCGCCGATGACGCGGCGACGCTGCAGGGCACCGAGCAGGCAGCTTATCTGGACGGGCTCAAACGTCTTTATCTGACCGACAACGAGCGCCATGCGTTGCTCGCGCACAGCAACGCATTGCTGGAAACCTACGCCCTACGCGCGGGTTATCAGGTTGGCCAGGCGCAGCGGCAGGACCTGCTGTACCGCTTCAATATCGGCAATGCCGGCGAGCTTATCCTGCGTGAGGAGAGTCGTGGCGCGCAGGGCACCGCCATCTCGGTGCGCAATCAGCGCGTGCCGGTATTCGGTATCGATCCGTTCATCCGCTACGAGTGTCCGACCGGCGGTATCCGCTGCGTGCTGTTCAATCCGGCTGATGGCAGTGCGCTGCTGAGCATCGTGCGCGATCACCAGGGCGCAGGTGAGTTGGCCAAGGCGCTGAGCTTTCTGATTCGCAACGTGCAAAAAGGCTGAGAGGCATCACGCCGCGCTGAAGGCATGCAAAAAAAGGTTCTTCGCATAGTTTGGGGAACGTCCGGGTTGACACCGGACTGGCAAGTTTGTGTGCGCCTTGCTCACGGGCTTAGCACTATCCGTTACTGCGTGCGCTGAGCGTTTGGGTTGCGCCCCTTACGGGCGCCACACCTTTCTTGCTTGCCCAAGAAAGGT
>NZ_JBLWTV010000014.1:0-143948 GCF_048269965.1 Pseudomonas sp.
CTCAGCGGGACATCA
Source organism: Pseudomonas sp. (assembly GCF_048269965.1). Classification (GTDB taxonomy): domain Bacteria; phylum Pseudomonadota; class Gammaproteobacteria; order Pseudomonadales; family Pseudomonadaceae; genus Aquipseudomonas. Next base: position 16 of record NZ_JBLWTV010000014.1, read on the forward strand.
GTCATTACCTGATGCACCGCTACAACTGGATCAGGCCACATCAATTCAACGATGGGCTACCGCCTGCGGTGGCCGAAGAAAAACTTAACCCACTGTCCGGGATGGGTTGACCACTACAGATCGAGCTCGACCGTTTCTTAAGTGAACAGCATTACGGAATCTGTCCGGGCTTGTTTCGTGGCCCGGGTTTTCTCTGGGCCTTTCCAGGGCCCACTCAACCCAGCAGAAATCTCATTGCATCGGCCGCACTCTGCTCGGGAATCTCTTCCATGGGGATATGCCCGACACCCGGATAGACCCTGACCTGAACACCCGGTAGATCGCGCTGCCAATGCAGCACATGTTTGGGTGAGATCCAGCGATCGCGATCGCCCCACATCAGCAGGGTTGGCGCCTTGATCAGCGCGATCCGCTCTGGCGTCGTGTGCAGCTCTTCCTGGTTGACCTTCAGCAGCACGCGGAAGATATCCATCATGGCACGACGATTACCGGGGCGCCGCGACAGGTCGTAGTAGCGCTCGACCACACCTGGTTTGATTCGCCCTGGCTCACCGTAGACCTCCTTGATGCCTTGAGCGATCAGGGCGCGCGGCATCCACATCGGCAGGGCGACAGTAGCGCCGGGCAGCGCCGCCGCAGCGATCATCCACGGCACCTTGTGCATGGGATAGCCGGCCGGGTCGATCAGCACCAGCTTGCCGACGCGCTGCGGCTGCGCCAGGGCGAAGTTCCAGGCGATATAGCCGCCAAGGGAGTTGCCGGCGATATCCGCCTTGCCCACCTGCAGGTAATCGAGCAGTTGACCGAGCACATGCATCATGCGCTCGACCGAATAGACGCCGTCGCGCGCCGGACCGGTGAGGCCGAACCCCGGAACGTCGAAGCGGATGATGCGGTAATGCGGGGCGAAGGCCTGCACCCACCCGTCCCAGGTGTGCAGCGAAGCGACGACGCCGTGGATCAGTAGCAACACCGGTTTGTCACGACTCCCTTCGTCACGGTAATGGACATTGAAGCCGTCGATCTCGACATAGCGAGCCCCCTGAGTCGCGTTGCCATAACGCGATTTCAAACGCTCCAACGGCAAAGAACCGAAGCCCAGACGTGAGAAGCCGGCAGCCAACGGTGGTTGCAGAGACAGTCTATTGGCAGACATGCGCGATACCTTGATTCTTGCAATAGGTATCCGTGATCAGAGCATGAGTAGGCGCCCAACACTGCCCAACCTAGGTTGAGCCAGGCACCGTCTTGATCGGCTGCTGCAATGCCTGCATCAGCGCAGCAGACCGAGGCCCTTGGCCCGCGCCACAGCTTGAGTGCGCCGCTCGACGCCAAGCTTGCTGTTGATGTGACGGGCGTGGGTCTTGACCGTGTGCAGGGAGATGAACAGACGCTCGCTGATCTCCTGATTGGAACAGCCGCGCGCGATCAACTGCAGCACGGCCAACTCGCGGCCACTGAGTTTTTCCGCGAGGCCGCCCGCCTCCGCGACCTCCTCGTGCGCATCCCGGCTGCCCGGCAACTGGGCGAGCAGCGCATCGCGCAGCGGACAGATCGAGCGCAGTTGCAGGCGCTCGCGCAGCCACTGCGGCTGATGCTGCAGCAACTCGATGAAAGGTAGCAGCGCCCCGCCCTGCGCCAGATCCAGGCAACTGTCGAGCTGCTGCTGCGCCTCCCGCTCTCGCCCGGTCTGCTTCAGCAACTGGGCAAGCTGCGCCTGCGCCCCCAGAGCGACCAAGTGACCACCCAGCCCCTGTGCACGCTGCTGCAATGCACGCAGACGGCGCTCCGCATGCCCCAGCTCGCCCTGCAGACGCTCCAGAGCCGCCAGCTGCAGGTCGATATGCAACGCCAGCTGCGGGTGAAACTCCGGTGCCAGTGCTCGCCCCTGCTCACCATAGGTTTCCGCCAACTGAGGCAACCAGGCGGCAGCCAACTCGACCTGCCCTTGCCGCAGCCACAGCTCGCACTTGATCAGCGTGATCATCGCCAGGTAGTAGATCGCCGGCACATCCCAGACATGCATCAAGCGCTCGGCCTCACCCAGCAGGGCAAACGCCTCGGCAGGCCGTCCATCACGCCCTTCCAGGCTGGCCAGCACGCAATAGCCGATCAACGCACCGACGTCACGACAGGCCCTGGCTTCGGCAATCCCCACCCGTATGCGCTCAACGGCCTGAGGCTGCAGACGCAGGCTGAGCAGATAGCCCTCATAAATCGTCAACCGCGCCCGCACCGAGTAACTGCGCTGTGCAGGCAGACGCTGCACCAGCAGCAATCCCTGCTGCACCTCATCCTGTGCGCGCAGCACCTCTCCACGGGCCTGCAGCACGCGGGCGCGCTCGTAGTGGGCAAGCGCCTCGAGCAGGGCATTGTCGATACGCTGTGCCAGCTCCAGGGCGTCGCGGTTCAGCCCGCGCGCACGCCACAGGTCACCCCGCACCATGGCCAGATTGGACAGCGCCGACAGGCACATGAAATGCGGGCCATAACGCTCCGCCGGTAAACCGGCCAGGGCTTCGCTGCATTGCAGTTCGGCGCGCGCACCATCGCCCCGGCCACGGGCGATGACCCCATCGAGTGCCTGCCATTGCGCCAGCAGGCTGCGCTGGGCGGCAGGCTCGGCAGCCGGCAGGAAGCGTGCGAGCTGATCAAGCAGTTCCTGGGCGGCATCCAGCTGGCAGGCCAACGCCAGGGCCCAGCCATAGAGCATGATCAGCCGTGGTGTGCTGGCCAGCAGATCGTCCGGCAGATTGGTTTTCCAGCGCAGCAGCATGGCGATGTTCTGTTCCGCCAGCATCTGCTCCTCGGACAGGTTCTGCACCAGGCTGGCGGCCACGTCGGCCTGCCCCGCCAGCAGCGCCTGCTCGATGGCGGCATCCAGCATGCCTTGCGCAGCGAACCAGCGACAGGCACGCAGGTGAGCACTACCGTGCGAACGACTCAAGCCGTCGGCAGGGCGCGCATTGAGCAGGTCGGAGAACAGGTGGTGATAGCGAAACCAGTGCCCCTGTTCATCGAGCGGCACCAGAAACACCTGATTGGCCTGCAAATGACGGATGATCGCGGCGCTGTCATGGCTGTCACGAACCGCATCGCACAGCTCAGCGCAGAAGCGCTCCATGCAGGCGGTGTCGTACAGGAACTGCTGCACCTCGGCGGGCTGCCGCTCGATGACTTCCTCGAGCAGGTATTCACGGATCAGCCCTTCACCGCCGTGCAACTGCAGTGCCTCGCCAGCGTCGGCCAGCTCCTCGACAGCCAACAGCCAGAGACGCAAGCCAGCGATCCAACCCTCACTGCGCTGCAGTATGCCGCTGACCTGCTGCTGCTCGAGACGCGCGCCCTGACTCGCCAACAGCGCGTCGAGTTCGGCAGCCGTCAGACGCAGATCCTGCTCGTTGAGCTCCAGCAACTGTCGCGACAGACGCAGGCGCGCCAGATGCCAGTCAGGCCGCTGACGGCTGGTGACCAACAGCAGCACACCAGGGGGTAAATGGTTGAGGAGAAATTGCAGGCAACGGTCCAGCACCGGCCCCTGCGCGAGATGGTAGTCGTCCAGCACCAGCAACAGCGGTTGACCATCATCGAGTTGCTGGGTCAGCTCATCGAGCAAGCCGTCGAGCCACTGCTCGAATGCGAAGGGTTGGTGGCGCTGGCGCATCTTCAGCAGCCCGAGCGCTTCCTCGCCGAGGCCAGGGTAGAACTGCTGCAGCCCATTCAGGAGACGCTCGAGGAATCGCCCCGGATCATGATCGCGCTCGCTCAGCCCGAGCCAGAGGCTGTGCCAGTGATCGGGCAGTCGTTCGCAGAATTCGATGGCCAGTGAGCTTTTGCCAAAACCTGCTGGCGCGCTGACCAGCAGCAGGCGCCCTTGCAGGCCCTCCTCGAGACGCTCGCACAGCCTGGGCCGCGGCATATGTCCTGCCGGTAGTGGCGGACGATAGAAACGCGCTTCAACCGGTGTGGCCGGCGTGTAGGGAAAACCTGGCGAGCGGGAGAAATCTGTCATCGGCCTATTCTTGGAAGTCTTCTGGGTGCATCGGCGGGCTCGATCTGAACCCAGCCTAGCGACTTGCAATGGCCATTTGAAGCGCCCGCTACAGTCCGTAACGAAAAAGCCGGCACAAGGCCGGCTTCGTCGTGTTGCCTGAGGCAGGTTTCAGCGAACGCCAGCCTGACGCAGAGCAGCCGGGGTGTAATCGCTGCCAGCGGCCTTGTAGTTGAAGTCGTAGGCTTGTTTCTCCTCGTTCTTCATACCCAGGGCCAGGTAGCGACCGGACAGCAGGTCGTACAGGGTTTCCACGGTGTACCACGGCACTTGCTTGTCGTAGTAGTACTGGGCATGCGCCTCAGCGACACGCCACAGGGTGCCACGGCCGTCGTAGTGGTCGATCAGAGCGGCTTGCCAGGTGTCCTCGTCGATGTAGAAGTCACGCTTGGCATAGATGTGACGCTCGCCCGATTTCAGGGTCGCGGTCACGTGCCATACGCGGTGCAGCTCGTAACGAGTCAGGTCCTGGTTGATGTGGCCGGCCTTGATGATGTCGGCGTACTTCAGGCTCGGCGAGTCCAGCTTGTAGGCGTTGTAGGGGATGTAGATCTCCTTCTTGCCGACCAGCTGCCAGTCGTAGCGATCCGGCGCACCGTTGTACATGTCGAAGTTGTCAGACGTACGCAGACCGTCAGCGGCGGTACCCGGACCGTCGTAGGACACCTGCGGAGCACGACGTACGCGACGCTGACCGGCGTTGTACAGCCACGCCAGACGCGGCTCCTTCACCTGGTTGAGGGTTTCGTGCACCAGCAGCACGTTACCGGCCAGACGCGACGGAGCCGTCACACGCTGCTTGAAGTAGAACAGTACGTTGCTCTCCTTGCTCGCATCGAAGTCGGTCAGCGCATCACGGAAGGTGAACTCGTCCTGGAAGTAGACCAGCGAGTAGGAACCGTTCGCCTGCGGAGTCGCCTGGGTCACCAGACGACGCACGCTGCCACCGCGGTAGCGGGTGATGTGGTTCCAGATCGCTTCCAGACCATTCTGCGGAATCGGGAAGGGGTTGGCGGTCTGGAAGTTCTCCAGGCCGTTGCCACCTTCCACCATCTTGGTGTTCACCGCGTTCTGCTTGGTCGCCTCCAGCACCGAAGCCGGCAGGCTGGCCGAGCGGTGAGTCGGGAAAACCGGCATCTTGTAGCTTTCCGGGTAGCGCTTGAACATCGCCAGCTGGCCAGGGGTCAGCTTGTCCTTGTACTGGTCGACGTTCTGCGCGGTGATGGTGAACAGCGGCTGCTCGTTGGCGAACGGATCGGCCAAAAAGCCTCGCGGATCGACCGCACCGGCGTTGGCCGGCAAACCGCCGGTCCAGGCCGGGATCGAACCGTCGGCATTGCCTGCCATTTCGGCACCGACCGGAGTCAGGGTACTACCCAGCTTCGCCGCCTCGTCGGGCGACACTGCCGCCATCACGCTGCTCGCCAGCAGAGACAGGGTCAGGACACCGCTTTGCCACAGTTTTTTTGTTGTTTTCATTTGCATCATGATTCCTCGAAATTCCTGGCCGCTTAGAAGTTCATACCGAAGCTGAGCGCGACGAAGTCACGGTCAACCGAAGTGTTGTACTTGCCACCGAAGAAGCTGGTGTACGACAGGTCGGCCGTGTAGGTGTTCTGGTACTCGGCGTTGAGACCCAGACTGACCGCTTTGGCGTCTTCGGTGAACAGTCCATTGGGGCCATAACCCTCTACGTCATGAGACCAGGCGACGCTGGGGTTCAGGTTGACGCCGGCGATAGCGTTCGGGTAGTTCCAAATGGCCCGGGCACGGTAACCCCAGGAAGTACTGGTGACAAAACCATCGTCTTCACAGTACTTAGAAACGTTCGCAGAAGAAGCACCGGCTCCCGCACCTGCAACGGTGTTGGCGTTCAACCCTTGGCAAGTTGCACCGGCGAGAGGCCCCGGACCATAAACGGGATCACGCCCGTAGCGAACATCTGAACTGCTCTCCAAGCCTCCAACATGAACAACGCCGATCTCACCCACCAGAGTCAAGCGAGACGCACCCATGACCTGATCGAAGAAGTGAGTAAAGGTCGTCTGGAACTGACTTATCTCTTTGCGACGGTAGCCATGCTGATCCTGTCCAGGAATCCCTTGCAGCAAAGACACCCCGCTACGACCGGGCAAAGGCGTCAGGCCCGAGAACAGAATATCTGTACTGTTTAATTGCACTGGCGCATTTGGACGGTAGCTGAACTCGCCACTCCAAGCGGTCCCCGTAGGTAGCGTGGTGGAGAAGCTAAGGCCGTAAAGTTGGATGTCCTCCGGGTACTCCATGAAGTAAGAGGAATTACCGGCAATGATAAGCGGAGCAAGTGGACTGGCTGCCACAGCCGTGTAAAGGGATGCAGGTGCGCCTGTAGCACTGAAAATCGGCGCACGACTATGGTAGTTGATGAAGTAAAGGCCAAATTCCGTGTCAATGTTTTCGGCAAAGTAGCGGAAGGCACCACCCCATTGACCGCTATCGCGGGCATCGCGATCACCTGCACGGGCGACACGAACGCCTTCTTCGTTTACATCGACGCCAAAGGAGGCCAGTCCCGCAAGAGCAGGACCACTCAATGTAGAACGTTTGTTCAACACTCGAAGGTTGTCGTCGCATCCATCAGCGGCGATATCTGCCTGGGAAAAGAATGTACCGCAGTTGTCGATAACGGTCTGATCCCATTCGATTTGATAAAAAGCCTCAGCAGAAAGATTGTCTGTCAGACTTTGCGAGACGTAAAACATATTAACCGGAATCAAACCTTCCTTGACTTCCGCACCGGGACGACGGAAAGCAGAAACGTCGATAGGGTTGATGGAGTTTATGCTATTGCCAATAAACGTACTCTCACCCCAGCTTACGACCTGCTTACCCAAGCGGACAGAACCCGGCTGGTTACCGATGGCATAGTTGTGATAGACAAATGCATCGAGTATCTGGCCGCCAGAGGCCTGTGCACCCTCCTTGCGATTACTGTCGCTGATGTCCTTGAACTGACGACTCTCATCTTTCAACTCGAAGTCATACCAGTACTTACCGCGCACGAATACGCCGGTGTCACCGTATTTCAGTTCAAGGTCATGGATACCCTTGAAGATTTTCGAGAAGGTCTCACCACGCTTGAAGTTCAGGTGACCATCATCGGAGGTCTGCGACAGACCACGACCGCCGTTATTCACGCCGATCAGATCTTTATCCGCGCTTTCAGTCGACCAGCTGGCGCCGACCGACAGCGACGAGTCGAACTGCCCTTCGATCTCGCCGATATTGAAAGTGACGCCGAATGCCGGAGCGGCAAGGGTGGAAGCGAGGCTGACGGCCAGCGGCAGTTTTGCCAGGCGCCAGTAGGGTTTTGTTTTTGTTGTCATCGACGCTACTCCATGTGTTTTTTGTTATGGATGCTTGGACTATAGCCAGCAGGTGGTACTGCTTGATCCCTCGAAAGTGTGATTTGCAGCCCCCAGGCACTCTGGCTCGCAGGTTTCAGGCCCTGCCCCTAGCCAAGCATGGACGTGAAACAGCAATTAGCAAGCCAAACGCTTGTTTGACTGAGCGGTCACTTTCACCGCCCAGCCAGTTCGCACCTCACAGCGTGGACAGGAACGCGCTGCCAGCCTCCTGCCACTGGGCGATTTCGACGCGAATGCGCTTCTTGTCCAGTTTGCCGACGCTGGTCTTGGGAATTTCAGTAACAAGGGCGATCTGCGTGGGAATCGCCCACTTGTTGATGTGGCCTTGCTCGACGAAAGGCTTGAGATGTTCCTTCAAGTCCTTGGCATCCAGGCCTTGTTCTTCACGCAGTACCAGCAGCGCAAACGGGCGTTCGCCCCACTGCGGATCGGGCACCCCCACCACCGCCACCTCGCGCACCGCCGAGTGACGGCTGATCAGGTCCTCCAGCTCCAGCGAGGAAATCCATTCGCCCCCGGTCTTGATCACATCCTTGATGCGATCCCGAATTTCGATGAAGCCCATACCATCGATGGTCGCCACATCGCCGGTGTGCAGCCAGCCGTGGGCCCAGAGTTCCTCGCCCTTCTCGGGCTCACGGAAATAGCCCTGGGTCAGCCAGGGCGCACGCAGCACCAGCTCGCCCTGGGATTCACCATCGCTCGGCAACAGTTTGCCGTCCGCATCCATGATCGCGGCTTCCACCAGCGGCACCGGAATACCGGCCTTGATCCGGTAAGTGGTGCGCTCGTCCTCGCTACCGGCGCGCAGCTCTTCATTAAGGTAGGCACAGGAGATCAGCGGGCAGGTCTCGGACATGCCATAGGCCGCCGTCAGCTGGATACCGCGCGCCTTGGCTGCCTCGTAAAGAGAGCGATTGAGCGCACTGCCGCCAATGATCATTTTCATGCCACCGAAATCATGGCCCTGCGCGCCCGGCGCGCTCAGCACCATCTGCAGGATGGTCGGGACGCAGTGCGAGAAGTTGACCTTCTCGTCCTTGATCAGACGGCAAAGCATGTCCGGCTCGTAGCGGCCGGGATATACCTGCTTGACCCCAAGCATGGTGGCCACGTACGGCACGCCCCAGGCATGCACGTGGAACATCGGCGTGATGGGCATGTAGACATCGTCGTTGCCCAGCAGGCGGATGCTGTCCAGGCCACCCATGGTGGCCGCCATGGACATGGTGTGCAGCACCAGTTGCCGATGGGTGAAGTACACGCCCTTGGGGTTGCCGGTGGTGCCAGTGGTATAGAAGGTGGTAGCCACCGAGTTCTCGTCGAAATCGGCGAAGTCGTAGTGTGGGCTGGCTGCGGCCAGCAGGCTCTCGTACTCGCCAACGAGGTTCGGCAAGTCGGCGTTCTTGTCCTCGCCATCAGTCAACAGCAGGGTCTTCTCGACCGTGGTCAACTGCTCGGCAATGCCGTTGTACAGCGGCACGAACTCGCTGTTGACCAGCACGAAGCGGTCATCGGCGTGGTTCATGGTGTAGAGGATCTGGTCCGGCGACAGGCGAATGTTGATGGTGTGCAGCACCGCGCCGAGCATGGGAATGGCGAACATGCACTCGAGGTAGCGGTGGCTGTCCCAATCCATGACCGCCACGGTATCGCCGGCCTTGACCCCTGCCTCGCTGAGCACGTTGGCCAGGCGCGCGACACGTTCGTTGAAGGTCGCATAGCTGTAACGCAGCTTGTCGCGATAGACGATTTCGCGGGTCTTCTCGTAACGACTACCGGAGAGCAGCAGGCGCTTGATCAGCAACGGATAGCTGTGGGCATTGTTGGCGGGAGGGATCAGTCGAGTCTGCAGCATGAAGTCACCTTGAGGCACGCGAGGAATAGGTATGCAGCGACTCTAGAGCGGCGCCTGCATAGCGAAATCAGCCCAAAGAATGATTTGCCGCGTGACCCTATAGCCACTTTTGGTCACAGGTTAGAATCCGATCAGCAAGTCAGTCTAGAAACACACTTCACCGAGCCACTCTTTCGTTCGAGGTAACACCATGTCCGATATCGTCATCGTCAGCGGCGCCCGTACTCCCATGGGCGGTTTTCAAGGCAGCCTGGCCAGCGTGCCAGCCGTCGAGCTGGGCGCTGCCGCCATTCGTGAGGCAGTCAAGCGCGCCGGTATCGAGCCAGCCGACGTGCAGGAAGTAATCATGGGCTGTGTCCTGCCCGCTGGCCTCAAGCAAGGCCCGGCCCGTCAGGCTTCGCTCAATGCCGGCCTGCCCTCCGCCACCGGTTGCACCACCATCAACAAGCTGTGCGGCTCGGGCATGAAGGCCGTGATGATGGCCTTCGACTCGCTGAAGGCCGGCAGCAACCAGGTAATGATCGCCGGTGGCATGGAAAGCATGTCCAACGCGCCCTATGTCCTGGAGAAAGCGCGTACCGGCCTGCGCATGGGCCATGGCGAAATCAAGGACCATATGTTCCTCGACGGCCTGGAAGACGCGCGCACGGGTCGCCTGATGGGTTCCTTCGCCCAGGAAACGGCCGACCAGCACGGCATCACCCGCGAGGAAATGGACGCCTATGCCATCGAATCGCTGCGCCGCGCGCAGGCGGCAATCAAGGACGGCTTGCTGGACGCTGAAATCGTTCCGATCACCGTCACCTCGCGCAAGGGCGAAGTGGTGGTCAAGGACGATGAGCAGCCGCTGACGGCCAATCTGGACAAGATTCCTGCGCTCAGACCCGCCTTCAAGAAAGACGGCACCATCACCGCCGCCAACGCCAGCTCGATTTCCGATGGCGCCAGCGCGCTGCTGTTGATGACTGCCGATGAAGCCGCCAAGCGCGGCCTCAAGCCACTGGCCAAGGTGGTTGCCCATGCCACCCAGAGCCAGGACCCGAGCGAGTTCACCCTGGCGCCCATCGGCGCCATGAGCAACCTGCTGAAGAAGACTGGCTGGAACAAGGACGAGATCGACCTGTTCGAGATCAACGAAGCCTTCGCCATGGTGACCATGCTGGCCATGCGCGAGCACGGCCTGGACCATGCCAAGGTCAACGTCTTCGGCGGTGCTTGCGCCCAGGGTCATCCGGTCGGCTCCACCGGCTCGCGGATCATCCTCACCCTGATCAACGCGCTACAGAAAAAGGGCGGCAAGCGAGGGGTCGCCTCGTTGTGCATCGGCGGCGGCGAAGCCACCGCAGTCGCCATCGAACTGCTGTAAGCAGCCCCTCAGGAAAGAGCCCCGCAGGTGCGGGGCTGTTTCGTTTAACAGGCGTTGAAAACTGCCGGCTAGCGCATTTCGCTCAGCGCCAGCTTCACACCGATCCCCACCAGCACCGCGCCCATCAGCCGGTCGAACCAATGCCCCATGCGGGCGAAACCGGCGCGCACGCGTGGCTGGCTGAACAGCCAGGCCACCAGGCAGAACCAGAATGCAGTCGCCAGAGCCAGATAGAGGCCGTAACCGGCCTGAACCGCCATCGGGGTATGCGGATTGATCACCACGGTGAACAGTGAAAGAAAGAACAGCGTCGCCTTGGGATTCAGGCCATTGGTGATGAACCCCGTGACGAAGGCGCCACGCCCGCTGCGCTCGCCTGCTGCCAGATTCAGCTCGGCGCTGGCCGGGTCGGCCGGGCGCGCGCGCAGGGCCTTGATGCCGATATACAGCAGATAGGCAGCCGCCAGCCATTTCAGCGCGTTGAACAGGACGATGGACTGCGACACGATCAGACCGATACCGAGCAACGAATAGATGACGTGCACCAGAATCCCGGTGCCCACACCGAACGCCGTGAACAACCCGGCACGGCGACCATGGCCAACACTCTCGCGCACGACGATGGCGAAATCCGGCCCCGGACTGGCCACCGCCAGCAGGTGAATCAGGGCAACGGTGAGAAATTCAGTCCAGTACATGGCGGCTCCGCATCGAGGGTAAAGGTCTGGTAGGCTCGCCAATCTACTCTTGCGACCCTCCTGCGAAAAGGTACAGCTGATGAGCAACAGCCCACGCGCCGTCTTCCTCGACCATGCCTCCCTCGACCTTGGCGACCTTGACATACAACCGCTGCATCAGGCCTTCGCCGAGCTGACCCTGCACGCGCACACGCGTCCGGATCAGGTCGCCGAACGCCTGCAAGGTGCCCAGGTCGCCATCAGCAACAAGGTGCCGCTGGACGCCGCCACCTTCGCCGCCTGCCCTGACCTGAAACTGGTTCTGGTAACCGCTACCGGCACCAACAACATCGACCTGAAAGCCGCCAGTGCCCATGGCGTGACCGTCTGCAACTGCCAGGGCTACGGCACCCCGTCCGTGGCACAACACACCTTGATGTTGCTGCTGGCCCTGGCCACGCGTCTGCCCGATTACCAGCGCGACATCGCCGCAGGTCGCTGGCAGCAGGCCAGCCAGTTCTGCCTGCTCGACCACCCCATCGTCGAACTCGAAGGCAAGACCCTGGGCATGCTCGGCCATGGCGAACTGGGCGGCGCCGTTGCTCGTCTGGCCGAAGCCTTCGGCATGCGCGTGCTGCTTGGCCAACTGCCCGGCCGCCCGGCGCGAGCCGATCGCCTGCCACTGCGCGAACTGCTGCCCCAGGTCGATGCGCTGACCCTGCACTGCCCGCTCAACGAGCAGACGCGCAACATGATCGGCGCCGAGGAGCTGGCACTGATGAAGCCGCGCGCCTTCCTGATCAATACCGCACGCGGCGGCCTGGTCGATGAACAGGCGTTGGCCGATGCCCTGCGCCGTGGCCACCTGGGCGGCGCGGCGACCGACGTGCTGCTGCAGGAGCCACCGAAGGACGGCAACCCGCTGCTGGCTGCCGACATTCCACGCCTGATCGTCACCCCGCACAGCGCCTGGGGCAGCCAGGAAGCGCGCCAGCGCATCGTCGGCCAGGTCGTGGAAAGCGCCGCCGGCTTCTTCGCCGGTGCGCCGCTGCGAGTCGTCGGGTAAGCTGCGCAGCTTTTTCAGGGAGCGACGGGCCAGCGCTGCGCTTTAACAGCGATGCCCAGGTTTCGCGAGCCGAGATCGCTCCCCCTCTTACTTTCCGCATCACAGATTTCAGGAAGCACCATGGACCCGCGAAGCGAAGTTCTCCTGCGTCAGGCCGAACTGTTCGGTGGCGAGCTGCTGCTGGCCGGGCTGCCGGCTGACGACCTGCTCGGCGCCCTGCCGCAGGCACATGGCTGGAACTGGCATGCGGGCGATCAGGCACTGCTCGCTGCGCGCTTTGCCGGTCGCAGCCACTTCGATACACGCATGCCGGAAGGCGACTACCGCGCCGCTGTGCTGTTCCTGCCCAAGTCACGCGAGCTGACCGACTACCTGCTGCACGCCTTGGCCTCGCACCTGGCAGGCAAACCGCTGTACCTGGTCGGTGAAAAACGGGGCGGTATCGAACGCGCGGCGAAACAGCTGGCCGCCTATGGCAAGCCGCGCAAGCTCGACAGCGCGAGACATTGCCAACTCTGGTGCGTCGCGGTGGAACAGGCGCCAGCAGTACCCGACCTGCACGCTCTGGCGCAGAGCTATCCATTGCAGTTGGCCGATGGAGCACTGGAGATCGTTACATTGCCCGGCGTGTTCGCCCATGGCCGGCTTGATCGAGGTAGCGCGCTATTGCTCGAGCATCTGGATGACCTGCCGAGCGGCCACCTGCTGGACTTCGGCTGCGGCGCTGGCGTGCTCGGCGCCGCGCTCAAACGACGTTATCCAGACAGCGAGCTGAGCCTGCTGGATGTCGACGCCTTCGCCCTGGAAAGCAGCCGACTGACCCTCGCGCGCAACGGCCTGTCAGCCAACCTGATCGCCGCTACGGGCATCGAATCGGCGCCCGAGGGACTCAGTGCCATCGTCAGCAACCCGCCGTTCCATCAAGGCGTGCACACCGATTACCAGGCCAGCGAAAACCTGCTGAGACAGGCAGCTCGCCACCTGGTAACAGGTGGCGAGCTGCGCCTGGTGGCCAACAGCTTTCTCAAGTACCCGCCACTGATCGAGCGTCATCTCGGCCCCTGCCGCACCCTGGCAGACGCTGACGGCTTCCGCATCTACAGCGCCCGTCGCTGAATTGGGGTTGCTGCCAACGCGGCGCTTGGGCACAATTGCGCCCGTCCTAGGGGAGTAGTCTCCCGCGAGCGCCCTGCTCGCCCGGTATACGTCAACACACTTGCTCCGCAGAGCATGGCGTATACGACCCAAGGCCTACCTAGAGAGGCCTGCGGTTTGACAAGACCTATGACACGCACAACCTATACCCGGGGCGGGAAGGTCGTTCGTGTCATAAGCCGTGTCGACCCGCCCCCTGTAGGAAACCTGATGCTGGAATCGCTGTTCGTCCCCACCCTGATCGTTGCCCTCGCCGAAATCGGCGACAAGACCCAGCTACTCGCCCTGCTGCTGGCTGCACGTTTTCGCAAACCCTGGCCGATCATCTGGGGCATAGTCGTCGCCACCCTGGCCAACCACTTCGCTGCTGGCGCCGTGGGTAACTGGGTCGCCGGTTTCTTTTCCCCCGCCACCCTGAGCTGGATTCTTGCTGCCAGTTTCGTCGCCGTAGCGGCCTGGACCCTGGTACCGGACAAACTCGACGACGACGAGGCATCCGGCCTGAAGAAATACGGTCCCTTCCTCACCACCCTGATCGCCTTCTTCCTCGCCGAGATGGGCGACAAGACGCAGGTCGCGACCGTGATGCTGGCCGCGCAGTACCCGCACTTCATCCTGGTGGTGGTCGGCACTACCCTGGGCATGTTGATCGCCAACGTGCCGGTGGTGCTGGCGGGCAATTTCGCGGCCGAGCGCCTGCCGCTGACCCTGATCCGGCGCCTGGCCGCCTGCGCCTTCGCCGCTCTGGCAATCTATGCCGGCTACCAGGCGCTGAAACTGAGCGGCCTGACCTGACGAATCGCCGACGTCAACAGACCGGCACTTCGGCCAATCCCAGCCCCCTCCTGCCCGATGCTAAAGTGCCATATCACTGGTTCAGGCCTGCAGTCAGGAGGGCAGCATGTCATTGGATGATCGCAAGAAGGTGGTGTGTCAGCACATCGACCTGACCTGGAACAAGGGACGCCTGGCGCTGGCTGAACAACTGCACAGCCGCGATTTTCTCTATAAAAGCTCATTCATTGGCCGGCCACTGGGCAGCGCCGGCTTCGCGCAGATGGTGCAGGACATCCGCCTTGCAATGCCGGACCTGCAGGTGGTGGTCGAGGAGTGCATCGCCGAGGGCTACAAGGTGGTGACCTGGAGCACGCTGATCGGCACCATCCAGAAGCCAGCGCTGGGCTACCCGCCCAGCGACAAGGTGCTGAGCATCTCGGCCATGGCGTTCTGGACGCTCACCCCCGGCAACGAAGTCCAGGAAATCTGCACCATGTTCGACATGGAAAGCTTCCGCGCTCAGTTGGGCCTGCAAACCCGTCCACTGGCCGAAACCGCCCTGCCCTGAAACGCAAACGGCGCGCCGTGAACCATCACGTCGCGCCGTTTCCTGGCCCGGGATCAACGCCTGGCCCTGGCCTGCTCGTACAGCGGCATCACCTTGGGGATCGCCGCCTGCAGCGAAGCGATGCGACTGCTGGACGCCGGGTGAGTACTCATGAACTCGGGCGGTGCACCACCACCGGCGGCCTCCATCTTCTGCCACAGGCTGATGGCCGCATTCGGGTTGTAACCCGCACGGGCAGCCAGTTCCAGACCGATCAGGTCGGCTTCGTTCTCGTTACCCCGACTGTTGGGCAGGGTCAGGCTGTACTGCACCACGGTATCGGCCAGTGCCATGCCGCTATCGCCGAGACCGAGCAAGGCACTGGCGCCCTGTTTCGCCACCTCGATACCGTAGGCCTTGGACATCGCCTCACGGCTGTGCTCACGCAGGGCATGGGCCATCTCGTGGCCCATGATCGCGGCGATTTCATCGTCAGTCAGCTTCAGCTGCTCGATGATGCCGCTGTAGAAGATGATCTTGCCGCCCGGGCCGCAATTGGCATTGAGCTCGGGGCTCTTGATCAGATTGACCTCCCACTGCCAGTTGGCCGCATCCGGGCGAAAACGCGGCGCCTGCGGAATCAGGCGACCGGCGACGGTCTGCAGACGCTTGGCGTTAGCGCTGCTGTTGTCCAGCACGCCCTTGCCCGAGGCCTCACTCAGCGTTTGCTGATAGGACTGCGCGTACATCTGATTGACTTCTTCGGCTGAGAGCATGCTGAACATGTACTGCTTGCGCTCCACCCCAACCGCACCACCACTCGTGGTATTGACGGCCTGACAACCAGCCAGCAGCACGGCCGCCGCCAGGCCACTCAGATATAGAACCTTGCTCATCGAGCCATCTCCTTGAATCGAACGCCCTATGCTAGGCCGCGCCGGTGGCACGAGCAACCGCATCACTTGCGCGATGGCCGTGCGCCATCTTTGCTAAATGCAGCAGCCAGATGTTTCGCATCAGCCCATTAAGGTTTTGCCCTGTCATGGCCGATAGCCCGTAACAGGACACACTGCGCTCGGGAGCTCCCATGAAGTTCAAGTCGATCCAGTTTTCCGTCGCATTCCTCGCCGGTGCCAGTGTGCTGGCGGTGGTCGCGGCGCTTGTGCTCTATGCCCTGTTCGCCAGCGACCGCACCCAGAATCTGGTACAGCAACGCACCCAGGCACTGCTCGAGCAGAGTATCGAACAGCGCCTTTCCTCACTGGCGCATGCGCAAGTCAGCGAAATTCAGCGTGAACTGGAGGCGCCCCTGCAGATCACCGCCGATCTGGCGCGGGTCAATGCCATGCTCGGCATGACCGATGCCGGCGGCAGCCCACTGCTCAGTATCAGCCGTGAAGAGCTGGCCAACCTGGTACATGAAACCACGGCGCAGAACCCCAAGCTGCTCGGCAGCTACCTGGGCTGGGAGCCGAACGCCTTCGACGCCAGCGACGATATGTACGCCGGCAGCAAGGAGAATGGCTACGACGGCACCGGCCGCTTCCTGACCTGGTGGTACCGCAATGCCGACGGCAGCCTGGGTGTCGACGCCATTGGCTCGACCGAAAGCGAGGAGCTACTACCGACCGGTGTGCGCGCCGGCGAGTACTACCTGTGCCCCAAGGAACGTAAACGCCCTTGCGTGATCGATCCGGCTCCCTACGATGTCGGCGGCAAGATGACCATGCTCGCCTCCTTTACCTCGCCAATTCTGGTCAACGGCG
The DNA here is from genome assembly GCF_048269965.1 of Pseudomonas sp. Classification (GTDB taxonomy): domain Bacteria; phylum Pseudomonadota; class Gammaproteobacteria; order Pseudomonadales; family Pseudomonadaceae; genus Aquipseudomonas. Next base: position 16,686 of record NZ_JBLWTV010000014.1, read on the forward strand.
AGTTTCGCGGTATCGCCGGCGCCGATCTGGCAGTCAACTTCATCCAGGAACTGCTGGTCAAGGCCGACGCCCAGCTCTATGGCGGCGCCGGCGAGATCGCCCTGATCGCCAGCAATGGCCGTATAGTCGCCTCAACCCAGGCGCCGGAAAAACTCGGTGAGCCAGCCACCGAGCTGCTCGACGCCAACGAGCTGGCCAACCTGAGCAGCCTGCAGCCAGGCCTGCCGAAATACGACGTGCATGTCGAGGACGACCCCGCCGACAGCCACATCGAGCTGTTTCTCAGCTTCACCATCGGCCAGACCGACACGCGCTGGGTGCTGATGCTGGTACTGCCGCTGGACACCGTGATGGCTGACCTGCGCCAACTACAGGCCGAGCTTGTCACCCAACGCAACGGCGACACGCTGGGCATGACACTCGTGGGATTGCTGATCGCCGGCCTGGGCCTGCTGGTGATCTGGTTCGTCGGCTACGGCATCGCCCGTCCGCTGCGGCAGATGGTCGGCATGCTCGATGACATTGCCAAGGGCGACGGCGACCTGACGGTGCGCCTGCAGGTTGATCGCAAGGACGAACTCGGCCAGATCGCCGCCGGCTTCAACGCCTTCCTGAGCAAGCTGCAAAGCATGATCGCCTCAGTGGTGACTTCGGTACAGCAGGTCAGTGACTCCTCCGAGCACACTGCCGACATCGCCATCCGCACCAACCAGGGCGTACAGAAGCAACTGGCCGAGATCGAGCTGGTGGCCACTGCCGTGCATGAGATGACGGCCACCGCCCAGGACGTCGCGCGCAACGCCACTCATGCTGCCGAGGCGGCCAACCACGCCGACCGCGCGGCCAATCAGGGCAAGCAGGTGGTACAGGAAACCTCGACCGCCATCGCCGCCCTGGCCAGCGAGATCGGCCGCGCCGTGGGCGTGGTGCAGAACCTGGCCAAGGACAGCGAGAACATCAACGCCATCCTCGTCGCCATTCGCGGCATTGCCGAGCAGACCAACCTGCTGGCACTCAACGCCGCCATCGAGGCAGCCCGCGCCGGTGAACAGGGTCGCGGCTTCGCCGTGGTCGCCGACGAGGTGCGCAACCTGGCGCAGAAGACCCAGCAGGCCACCGAAGAAATCCAGAACATGATCCAGCAACTGCAGCAAGGCACACGCGAAGTGGTCAAGGTGATGGAGCAGAGCCAGAGCAAGACCGATGACAGTGTGGAGCACGCCAACCAGGCGGCCCAATCGCTGGAGTCCATCACCCAGGCGGTGTCGGTGATCAATGACATGAACACGCAGATCGCCAGCGCAGCGGAAGAGCAGAGTGCCGTGGCCGAGGATATCAACCGCAACGTCACCAACATCGGCCAGGTCGCCAACGAAGTGGCCGGCGGTGCCGACGAAGCCAGCCAGGCCAGCGCCCAACTGACCAAGCTGGCCGAACAGCAACGCCGGCTGATCAACCAGTTCAAGGTGTAAGGGGTTTCATCAGCTAGGGTGCGCCGCGCGCACCGCTTTCGCATCAGTCGCAGTGCGCACGACCCGGGCTGTAACGCGACACCCTACGCAAGCTCAAGCCGGCGTCAGGCACTCCGGCGCATCCAGCTGCGGGTCGTTGACCAGCGTTGCCAGCGCGCGTTCACGCAAGGCTATCTGCGGCTTGGCCAGCAGCGCCGCCAGTTGCTCGGGCGACGTGTCATTGCTCAACCACAATGCCTGTTCGTGCTCACCCAGAATCAACGGCCGCCGCAGCGTGGCGGCTTCCTGAGTGATCAACGCCACGCTCAGGTACTCCTGCCCACCCACCGGATAAAGCTCCCACAACGCCGCGAAATACATCAGCGGGTCACCGTTGCTCATCCAGTAGGGGCGCTTGCGCGCGCCCCCGCGCCATTCATAGAAGCCGTTGGCCGGCAGCAGCGCACGGCGCTGACGAAAGGGCTCGCGGAACATCGGCTGCTCGGCCAGGGTTTCGGCACGCGCATGGGCCGGCGTCCTGGACAGATCCTTGAGCCAGGCCGGCGTCAGCCCCCAACGCGCCGCTGCCGCTTGCGGCCCTTGCGCGCCAGCGCGCAGCATCAGCACCTGGCCCATGGGGGCCAGGTTCCAGTGGGGCTTCTGGTCAGCAGGAAAACCGGGCAACGCCGCAAAGGCGGGCGACCAGCGGAACAGGGCATAACGTCCACACATGAAACGACTCGACAGGCAGGGGGCGCGTCAACAGAGCAACACGCCCTGAAAGGACTCTGGCTCATCGCCAGGCACAGGTTGCGCCGCATTGTACTCAGCGATTAGCGTACGCGCGCGCTCGGCGTACGGATCAGCGACGACCAAACCGAGCAGCCCGCATGCCGGCAACTCCCCCACCGCCCCGACCAGATGCTGCCCGAGCAGGTGCGCCTCGACGCCCTCACTGGCCAGCATGTCCAGCAGCATCTGCCCTTCCAGGAGGTTTTCCGGTTCGTAGATTCGTTGCATCAGTCGTTCTCCCCGCGAACGTCCAACTCCCACTCGGCGCCGTCCGTGCGCAGCTCGAACTGAATCGGCCGACAGCATACCGGACAGTCTTCGATGTAAGACTGGTCCCCGCCCGACAGATCCAGCAGCGCCTCGGCCGGCTCGCCGCAATAGGGGCAATGATACGACTCGCTTTCCAGCATCGCGGCCTCCTTGTGACTGGGCGGTATGACCTGACGAACCTGACAAGGGCTCGCAATTCCTTATAGCACAGGGAGATATACCCACCCACTTGCCTTGATCCCCAACAAACCCCCAAGGGATACCGGTCTGTAGTCGCCAAATCGGCATCTGGCCTAGGGAAGGCTTCTGCAGAGTTGATCTAAAGTAAAAGTGTGGCTTGCCGACAACAGGTTGATGGCGAAAAGAACAAGGAACGTGACGTGAAGGTCAACTCACAGAATACAACTCAAGCCTACCCAGCGACTTCGACCAGTCGGGCGCCGGAGATCAAGCAGCCCGCCAGCAGTAAAGAGCAATTGGATACTGCGCTGCGGAAGCTCGCCGACGATATCTATCACAAACACGAGCAGCAAGAACCCGTTCCGACTTACAGCCAATCAATTACCATGACATCGACCAATGTCTTCTCGAGCCCGGAAATCGAGCAAGAAGCGCTAAATAATATCTGGGTGGCAACGGTCAATCTTTACATGCCTGGCGGAGAAGTCCCTAAGTCCATTGAAACGATGTTCTCGCGCTATGAGGCAATCATGGCAGAGATAGCTGCCGAGCAGCCGACATTGGCCAATGGGGACTGGGGCATCGCCATCAATGAATCGGGTGAGCTCGAAATTACAGGTCAGCTCAGCGATGACAGAAAATCTTTTATAGCGGAAAAATTTGACACTGACATAGCGTTTGCCAGCGCCGCCAAGGACTTTAAATCCGGATTCTTGAAATATCTGGCCATGGACGCTGGGGGGTGGTCAGAATACGAGGTGAATGAGAGCAACTTCCTCACGATCATCGACGTCAAGGAATTATTAGATAATTCGCAAGCCGCAGAAGACTTCAAGCAGGCCTGGGGCAAGGACTTCAGTTGGCTGGAATCAAATAAAAACATTTCAAGCCAGTTGGAGAGGAATGCACTAAAAAAGTGAGTCCTCATGAACGGGTCGATCACACGTAAGGTCTGAAGGAGTCCTGTAGTTCTGGCCGACTTCAGCTTCTGATGATTGTGAAAGCGGCCAACCGGACCGGCTCCCCGATTTCAGTACCACGCTGAACTTAGTAGCGTCCGTTTTCCGACCAGGAGACGGCAATGAAAAAACGTTTCACCGAAGAGCAGATGCTCCACTTCCTCAGGCACGTCGAGGCCGGTGTATCGGTGAAGAAATTGTGCCGAAAGCATGCCGTCGGTGATGCTTCGTTAAAAACGGGCTGGAACGCCAGCCCGAGCTGCACGCCCCGTCGGAATGCTCAGTTACAGCTCGTAAACTCGAGTGCGAGCCCAGTCCGTTGCCCACCCGTATTTGCGGGGCCGCCATCGGTATCGCCTGACCTTGGCTCGACGACTTTTCGTACAACCCCCAACGCTGTGTACAGGTCACGTAGCCCCCCGTGCTGCCCCTCGAGGCCCGCGTCTTTACTGGGCTGCGCCGATTCGCTGTGACTTGGCGGTATAATCGCCGGTCTACTGCTCACCCTGTTTAAGCAGACACCCTTTCAACCTTAGCCGTTCTAGAACAAGAGAGCATGATGGGCGCATTCGATGCCATCCGACCCTATGCCGATGCAGAAGTGCGCCCCGTACTGGCGCGCCTGCTCGCCGACCCGGCGTTTCTCGGCACCCTCACCCGTTTTCGCTTCCCGCGCCTGGCCGGGCCGTTGGGCTGGCTGCTCAAGCCGCTAATCGCCGCACGGCTGCGCAGCGAGTTCGCCAGCGTCGATTCGGTCACCAAGCTACAAGAGAAGATCGAGCCCTACATCGACCGCACCATCGAGCACGCCAGTGACGGCATCAGCTATTCCGGCCTGGAACACCTGCAGCCCGGCAAGCCCTACCTGTACCTGGCCAACCACCGCGACATCGTCATGGACCCGGCCTTCGTCAACTACGCCGTCTACCATGCCGGCTTGCAGACGCCACGTATCGCCATCGGCGACAACCTGTTGCAGCGTCCCTTCGTCAGCGACCTGATGCGCCTGAACAAGAGTTTCATCGTGCACCGCTCGATCAGCGGGCGACGCGAGAAGCTGGCGGCCTATCAACTGCTCTCGGCCTATATCAACCACTCGATCCGCAATGATGGCGAGTCGATCTGGATCGCCCAGGCCGAGGGACGCGCCAAGGACGGTGACGACCGTACCGACTCGGCCATCCTCAAGATGTTCCACATGAGCCGCAAGGACGAACCGTTCGCAGAGGTGATCGCGTCGCTGAACCTGATCCCGGTGTCGATCAGCTACGAGTACGATCCTTGCGACCTGGCCAAGGCCCGCGAACTGTGCGTGCGTGCCACCACGGGCAGCTATACCAAGGCGCCGGGCGAAGACGACGCCAGCATCGCCCTGGGCATCACCGGTTACAAAGGGCGCGTGCACCTGCACTTCAGTCCGCCTGTCGCTGGCCTGGAAGACACCAAGCAGCTAGCTCAGGAGATGGATCGTCACATTCTCGGCCAGTATCGCCTGTTCCCCGTGCACTACCTGGCCTACGCCATGTGGGAAGGCCGCGAGGCCGAGCTCAACGTGCCAGCGGCAAGCGAGGTATTCGATGCCGCAGAACTGGCCAAGGCCGAAGCGCAGTGGAACAAACGCCTGGTCGCCTGCAGCGCCGAGGAAAAACCCTTCCTGATCCTGCAGTACGCCAATCCGGTGCGGAACCAGTACCGGATCAAGGCGGGGCTCCCCCTCTAACAGCCCCGCGCTACGAACGAAAACGGCAGCCATCAGGCTGCCGTTTTCGTTTATCGCTCAAGCATCAAAGCCGCGTGCTGGCCCAGGACAGCATCAGGGCTGCGCCCAGGCAGACGGCACCGAAACGATAGAAGAAGCGATTGATCCGCAGGGTGCGCTCGTCCTGAATCTCGGCTTCATCCAGCTCGCCCTGAGCCAGCACTCGCGCCATGCCGCGCTGCTCACGCAAGCGGGTCATCAGACACAGCCAGGCCCCCGCCACAGCGAAGAACAATGCCAAGGAATTCACCGCTCCGGCCGGATGGGCGAGAAACAGCGACCACAACACCTGCAGCGACATGCAACACCTCGGAAACAGCATGGTGCAGCAACCCCGCCACTGCACCAGAATGGGGATTTCGGCCGAGAAACGGTGCGTCTCGGCCCTCGAAAAGTCGTCGCGCAGTGTACTGAAATAGCGCTTTTATAAGCTTCGTTTCCGACGAACGCAGCTCGCTATCCCGAAATCGTCTGAAAACTGTCATATGCCTGGCCTAGGGTTTGTATCTCCAATAGTGACCAAGCAGTCACGACTGTTGCTGGAGCCAAAACCCAACGTCCCTGGAGGACCTGCCATGCTCAATTCACAACCGCTGGATCGCGATTACCTGATCGACTCGCTGGATGAAGTGGACGCCGTGGTCGACGAACTTTCCTTCAACGTGCAGGACCAGCACTGGCTGGTGTACTGCGCCCTGGGTGGCCATGAGCATTACGACCTGCCGGACATCGACAACCGCACCGGCATGAGCCTGCCGGAGTTCTACGCCGAAGCGGCATGAAGCCCCAGGACAAATGAAAACGCCCCGCGATGCGGGGCGTTTTTCGTCGCGTCGCCAGCAATTACTGCAGCAGAACCTGGCCGATGGTCGGGTCCTTGAACGCGCGGGTCAGCGCGTCGCTGAGCACGTCACCCACCAGCTTGGTGTTGGTTTGCTGGTTCGGTGCGGTGCCGAAACGCTGGTTCAGCGAGGCGCCGTAACGGCCGGTATAACGGCGGCTGCCGCCTTGCACGTCGGCACGAATGGAGGCCGATATATCTGCCTCGGTGACGTACATACCCTCCTTGGGCGACTGATACTTCAGTTCCGCCAGGGTGATGGTCAGTTGCGGCGCGTTGTAGGCGTTGGCCGACGGTGTGAAGCCGAGCAGACGTACAGCAGCCTCGGCCTCAGCCTGCAGCCTGGGCAGCACATAATCGGGGCTGACGCTGATCGAACTGGTTTCCGGATACAGGCCGCCGCGGGTGCCAAGCACCGGCGAAGGACGGCCATCGACCACGCGCACCACCACCGGCTGGCCCTGACCCACAGGCGTCAGCGAGCTGGTGAGCTTGGGTTGCGGGGTGAGTTGCTGAGGGCTGAGGGCGCAACCGGCCAGAGTCAGGCTGGCGGCAGCAAGCAAGGCGATCAACGCACGGTGCAGCATGCTCATCTCTCCGAGTGAGGTAAAAGTGGCCGGCAGTATACCCAGCGTGGACTGAGGCCGACAGTAGTGCCGCATAGGACCCTCAGCACAGCGTCGCGGTTCCTGTCATCAGCCTGTCACCGCGCCCTGGCATAAAGGCACCTGTCAATTCGCTGGAGCCTTCGCCATGCTTTTGCGCCGCCTGTTCAGCCGCGCTCGCCCGATGCGCCACTTTGCCCTGATCGATGGTGAAGGGCTTTGCCGCGCCCTGCGGCAGATGCAGGAACACCCGAGCCAGGCTGGCTGGGTGGAAGTTCACGAGCCGAGCATCACCTGGTTGGGCTGCCACCTGCCCGCCGGTGCCCGGATCACCCCGGTCGTCACACACGCACCAGCCGCTCGCCCGTTGGCGGCCTGACCGGCGGAAGAATAAAAGTCACGCAGGAGCGACCAATTTCCCCTCATTCACCGTTATAATCGCGCCCCGATTATAAGGACGTCTCCTGATCGGGCCGCACGACCTCGCCGATGCAACGTCATCGCCCCGCCCCAGAGAGTCGCCCACTTCGAGCTGCCGCTTCCGGCCAGCCGCTTTCAGCCCATATGCAGAGCCGATAGCAGCCATGCGTTGCATGATTTGCACGGGCAAAAGCGTGCCGAGGCAGTCGAGCTTTTGAGGTTCACCGCTCCAAAAGAGCGTGAAAAAACGGTTTTTACAACTTCACAAGAGTGTGGCGAACAAATGAACAGTTTTGCGTCCGCAAATCCCAGCCTTGACCCTCCCCGCCGAACGACAGGGCATCACGCCTGAGTCTGCCGGTATCGCCCTGAAAGGCCGAACGGCCGTCCATCTGGTGCAGTTTTTCTTGGAGAGAGGTTAATGGCGCATAACGATTACCAAAGCGTAGATGTGGTGCTGGTTGGCGCTGGCATCATGAGCGCGACCCTGGGCGTGTTGCTCAAGGAACTCAACCCCGGCATCACGCTGGAAGTGGTAGAGCTGCGCGAGTCCGGCGCAGTGGAAAGCTCCAACCCCTGGAACAACGCCGGCACCGGTCACGCCGCGCTGTGCGAGCTGAACTACACCCCGGAAGGCGCTGACGGCAGCATCGACATCAAGAAGTCGGTGAACATCAACGCCCAGTTCGAGGAGTCCAAGCAGTTCTGGGCTTACCTGATCGAAAAAGGCGCGATCAACTCGCCGAAGACCTTCATCAACCCGGTCCCGCACATGAGCTTCGTGCGCGGCAACAGCGGCATCGCCTTCCTCAAGAAGCGTTTCGAGGCCCTGCGTCAGCATCACGCCTTCACCGAGATGGAGTACACCGAGGATCGCGCCACCATCGCCGAATGGGCGCCGCTGCTGATCCCGGGCCGCGACACCAACGAGCCGCTGGCGATGACCCGCGTACAGGCCGGTACCGACGTCAACTTCGGCGCGGTCACCGAGCAGATGCTCGCCTACCTGACCACCCAGCCCGACGCCAAGGTCACCTGCAACCAGAAGGTCACCGACCTCAAGCGCGACGGTGAAGGCTGGCTGGTGGACATCAAGGACACCCGCTCCGGCGCCACGCGCAAGCTCAAGAGCAAGTTCGTCTTCCTCGGCGCTGGCGGCGGTGCACTGCCGCTGCTGCAACTGTCCGGCATTCCCGAAGGCAAAGGCTTTGGTGGCTTCCCGGTGAGTGGTCAGTGGCTGCGTTGCGACAACCCGGAGATCGTCAAGCAGCACCAGGCCAAGGTCTACAGCCAGGCAGCCGTGGGCTCGCCACCGATGTCCGTGCCGCACCTCGATACGCGCGTGGTGGACGGCAAGAAATCCTTGCTGTTCGGCCCCTACGCCGGTTTCACCACCAAGTTCCTCAAGCACGGCTCGTTCCTCGACCTGCCGTTGTCGGTACGCCCCAACAACCTCGGCCCGATGCTGGCGGTGGCGCGTGACAACTTCGACCTGACCCGCTATCTGGTCAAGGAAGTGATGCAGTCCGAGGAACAGCGCCTGAATACCCTGCGCGGCTTCTACCCCGAAGCCAAGGCCGAGGACTGGCGCCTGGAAGTCGCTGGCCAGCGCGTGCAGATCATCAAGAAGGACAGCAAGAACGGCGGCGTGCTGCAGTTCGGCACCGAACTGGTGGCTGCAGCCGACGGTACCATCGCGGCTCTGCTCGGCGCCTCGCCGGGCGCGTCGGTCACCGTGTCGATCATGCTCGACCTGATCCACCGCTGCTTCCCCGAGCAGGCCAAGAGCGACGACTGGCGCAGCAAGCTGGACGAGATCTTCCCGGCCATGGCCGATGTTCTGTCCAAGGACGCCGCGCGCTACCACGAAGTGCAAACGCAATCGAACCAGCGCCTGCAACTGGACGTGACTGGCGCCTGATCGGCAGCCCATAAAAAAACCGCCCTTCGGGGCGGTTTTCTTTTGGACGCCGGGTGTGCCGTGCGCACCTGCTCCTGCATGGGCTGCTCGGTGCGCACCGCGCAGCCTACGGCTGGCCCCAGGGCAGGATAGGAATGGCCGTCACCGCATTCTGCGGGCTGCCCTCGATCACTCGGTCGCTGTAAACCAGATACACCAGCGTGTTGCGCTTGCTGTCGAAGAAACGCACCACCTGCATGGTCTTGAACACCAGCGAAGTGCGCTCCTTGAACACTTCCTCGCCATCCTTGAGCTTGTCCTTGAATGCAATGGGGCCGACCTGGCGGCAGGCGATGGAGGCTTCGGCACGATCCTCGGCCAGCCCCAGCCCCCCCTTCACCCCGCCGGTCTTGGCGCGCGACAGGTAGCAGGTCACGCCCTCCACCTTGGGGTCATCGAAGGCCTCGACGACGATCTTGTCGTTCGGCCCAACCCACTTGAACACCGTCGACACCTCGCCGATGGTTTCGGCCAGTACCAGGCCGGGCAGCATCAGCAGGCCCAGCAGACATCCCTTGAACAGACGCATGGTTTGCTCCTTTCGCCTCTAAACCAGAATCAGGTTATCCCGATGCACCAGCTCCGGCTCATCGACATAGCCGAGCAGCTTCTCGATGGCATCGGATGGCTGGCCAATGATCTTCTGTGCTTCCAGCGCACTGTAGTTGACCAGGCCACGGGCAATCTCACGCCCCTCAGGCGATACGCAGACCACCATCTCGCCACGACGGAAGCTACCCTGCACGGCCTTCACGCCCACCGGCAGCAGGCTCTTGCGGTCCTGGCTCAGCGCCTTCACCGCGCCGGCATCCAGTACCAGGGTGCCACGGGTCTGCAGGTGACCCGCCAGCCACTGCTTGCGCGCCGCCAGCAAGCCACGCTCGGGGGCCAGCAGGGTGCCCAAACGTTCGCCAGCCTTGAGCCGCGCCAACACCTGCTCGATGGCCCCACCGACGATCACCGTGTGCGCGCCGGAGCGCGCAGCCAGCCGCGAGGCGCGCAACTTGGTCTGCATGCCGCCACGCCCCAGCGCACCGCCGACGCCACCGGCCACGGCATCCAGTGCCGGGTCATCGGCGCGGGCTTCGAAGATCAGCTCGGCATCGGGGTTGTGACGCGGGTCGGAGTTGTACATGCCGTCGCGGTCGGTGAGGATCACCAGCAGATCGGCTTCCACCAGGTTGGCCACCAGCGCGGCCAGGGTGTCGTTGTCGCCGAAGCGGATTTCATCGGTGACCACGGTGTCGTTCTCGTTGATCACCGGGATCACGTCGAGATTCACCAGCGTGCGCAGGGTGCTGCGCGCATTGAGATAGCGCTTGCGGTCGGAGAGATCGTCGTGCGTCAGCAGCACCTGTGCGGTACGGCGGCCGTGTTCGGCAAAGCTCGACTCCCAGGCCTGCACCAGGGCCATCTGGCCAATGGCGGCAGCGGCCTGCAGCTCGTGCATCGCACTAGGTCGGCTGGTCCAGCCCAGGCGACTCATGCCGGCCGCCACAGCGCCGGAAGACACCAGCACCAGCTCTACGCCCTGCTCACGCAGCGCGACCATCTGCTTGACCCACACCGCCATGGCCGCACGATCCAGGCCACGCCCGTCGGCGGTCAGCAGCGCACTGCCGATCTTCACCACCCAGCGCCGTGCGCCAGTCACCTTGTCACGCATGATCTTCCAACCCTAGCCAGAAAATGATGGGTCCACCCCACCTACAAAAACGCCGCAATTAAGCGGCGTTGGAAATTTGCTTAATCCCGGACGTAAATGATTTCCGGGCCATCGTCGTCTTCTTCGTCGAGGAAGTCATCGTCCTCGTCGATATCATCGACACTGCGCACACCGGATTTACGCAGCGCACGCTGATCGTCCAGTGCCTGCAGACGGGCACGTGCCTCGTCTTCGATGCGCTGATCCAGCTCGGCCAGTTCCTCGGCGAATACCGGGTCCTCGGCGATGCGCTCGGCCCGTACTTCCAGGTAATGCATGATGTCGCGGCTGATACGCTCGGTGCCATCGCGACTGATGGCCGAAACCACGTAAACCGGCCCCTGCCAGTTCAGACGGGCAACGATATCGGCCTTGCGCGCCTCACGCTCGTCCTCGGGCACCTGGTCCATCTTGTTCAGCACCAGCCAGCGATCGCGCTCGGCCAACGCCGGGCTGAAGCGCCCGAGCTCGTCGATGATGACCTGTGCAGCCTCGGCCGGATCGCTCTCGTCCAGCGGCGCCATGTCCACCAGGTGCAGCAGCAGGCGAGTACGCGCCAGGTGCTTGAGGAAGCGAATGCCCAGGCCGGCACCGTCCGAAGCGCCTTCGATCAGCCCCGGAATGTCGGCGACGACGAAGCTCTTGAAGCGATCGACGCTGACCACGCCCAGGTTCGGCACCAGGGTGGTGAAGGGGTAATCGGCGACTTTCGGCTTGGCAGCGGAAACGGCGCGGATGAAGGTGCTCTTGCCGGCATTGGGCAGACCGAGCAGGCCGACGTCGGCCAGCACTTTCAGTTCGAGCTTGAGATCGCGCGACTCGCCCGGCTTGCCCGGCGTGGTCTGGCGCGGCGCCCGGTTGGTACTGGACTTGAAGCGGGTGTTGCCCAGGCCGTGCCAGCCGCCCTGGGCGACCATCAGGCGTTGACCGGCCTTGACCAGGTCACCAATCACTTCCTGAGTCGCCACGTCGATCACCGTGGTGCCAATCGGCACCGGCAGAATCAGGTCTTCGCCCTTGGCGCCGGTGCAGTCGGTGCTGCCGCCCTTCTCGCCATTCTGCGCGTTGAATTTACGCGTGTAGCGGTAATCGATCAGGGTATTGAGGTTGGCGGTGGCCTCGAGGAATACCGAGCCACCGTCGCCACCGTCGCCACCGTTGGGGCCGCCCTTCTCGATGAATTTCTCGCGACGGAAGGCCATCATGCCGTTACCGCCGTCACCGGCTTTTACAAAAATCGAAACTTCGTCGACAAATTTCATGGATATGCCTCCCGCTTCATCTGCGGGCTAGGGGAACGCTTGCCGGATCATCCAGAACTAGCGGATCTGGCAAGCGAACCAAAGATACACAAACAAAAAAGCCCCGTCCTACGGACAGGGCTTTTCCAGCGCGTAGGCGATTAGGCCTGAACGACGCTCACGTAGCGACGGCCGAAAGCGCCCTTCACTTCGAACTTGACCACGCCTTCGACTTTAGCGAAGAGGGTGTGGTCTTTGCCCATGCCCACGCCGAAACCGGCATGGAACTCGGTGCCGCGCTGACGAACGATGATGTTGCCGGCCTTGATGACCTGACCACCATACATCTTCACGCCAAGGCGTTTACTTTCGGAATCGCGGCCGTTACGGGTAGAACCGCCAGCTTTTTTGTGTGCCATGAGTCAATACTCCTATAAAGGATCGGGGCCGACGAATCAGGCCTGGATACCGGTGATTTTGATCTCAGTGAACCACTGACGGTGGCCCTGACGCTTCATGTGGTGCTTACGACGGCGGAACTTGATGATGCGCACTTTGTCGTGACGGCCTTGCGAAACGACTTCGGCAACCACTTTAGCGCCGTCTACGACCGGAGCGCCGATCTGAACGTCGTCGCCATTGCCGATCAGCAGAACGCGATCGAAAGTCACGGCTTCGCCGGTGGCGACTTCGAGCTTCTCGATCTTGAGGAATTCGCCTTCGGTGACCTTGTATTGCTTGCCACCAGTAACAATTACTGCGTACATGGTAAATCTCCGTTGATCCTGCTCACCCAGCGCTTTAGAAAAGTCGTTATTGGCTGGCATGGCTGCTTGGGGCCGGAAGTGACACCCTTGCAATTGCGTAAGGCAGGGAAATGCCCAGGGGGAAGTTCAGGGTGCGCGATTGTACGCAAGCGCAGAGCGCTTCGCAAGGCCCACAGGCACTCGCCTTGACAGCCCCCACCCCGCCACCTAGCATGCCGCGCAACCTCAAAGGAGCACCTGTCGCCGATGCAACCCCAGGCTTTCTACCGCGTGGTAGCGGACGATTTCACCGCCGTCGATGGCATCATTCGCCAACAGGTGGTTTCGCGCGTGCCGCTGGTGGAAAAGATCGGCGACTATATCATCTCCGCTGGCGGCAAACGCCTGCGCCCGTTGCTGGTGCTGCTCAGCGGTCGCGCGCTGGGTTATCAGGCCGACGACCTGCGCCTGCTGGCCGCCACCATCGAGTTCCTGCATACCGCCACCCTGCTGCATGACGACGTGGTCGACATGTCCGACATGCGCCGTGGCCGCAGCACCGCCAACGCCCAGTGGGGCAACGCACCCAGCGTGCTGGTGGGCGACTTCCTTTATTCACGCTCGTTCGAAATGATGGTCGAGCTCGGCTCCATGCCGGTGATGAAGATTCTCTCCCACGCCACCCGCGTGATCGCCGAAGGCGAAGTGTTGCAACTGTCCAAGGTGCGCGATGCCAGCACCACGGAAGAGACCTACATGGAAGTCATCCGCGGCAAGACCGCGATGCTGTTCGAAGCCTCGACTCATGCCGCCGCCGCACTGGCCGGCGCCAACGAAGCGCAGCGCGAAGCCCTGCGCACCTTCGGCGATCACCTGGGCATCGCCTTCCAACTGGTCGACGACCTGCTCGACTACAAGGGCGACGCAGCCGAGCTGGGCAAGAACGTCGGTGATGATCTCGCCGAGGGCAAGCCGACCCTGCCGCTGATCTACACCATGCGTGAAGGCACCGAGGAACAGGCCGCCCTGGTACGCCGCGCGATTCAGAAAGGCGGCATCGAAGACCTGGAAAGCATCCGCGCCGCCGTGGATGCCGCCGGCGCTCTGGATTACACCGCCAGGCTCGCTCGCGACTACGCCGAACGCGCCATTGCCTGCCTGGAAGTGCTGCCGGCCGGTGAATATCGCGATGCGCTGGTCGAGCTGAGCCGTTTCGCTGTCGCCCGCACGCATTGAAAGCTGCTGTGCGCACGGCGGCACCCCACGGAAAACAAACAGAACGCCGCCCGTAGGGTGCGCCGTGCGCACCAGCTGTCGGAAACGAAAACGCCCCGAATCAGTCGGGGCGTTTTTCGTTCAGGCCTGGCGGATTACAGACGCAGGCCGCCATCCAGCTCCAGAATGCGACCGGTGTAATAGTCGTTTTCCAGAATGTAGGCCACCGAGTGGGCGATCTCGGCCGGCTTGCCCATGCGCTTGAGCGGAATGCCCGAGGTCATCTTCTCCAGCGCTTCCGGCTTCATGCTGCCGGTCATCTCGGTCTCGATGAAGCCCGGCGCCACGCCTGCCACGCGAATGCCGTAACGCGCCAGCTCCTTGGCCCAGACCACGGTGTCGGCAGCGACGCCCGCCTTGGCTGCGGAGTAGTTGGCCTGCCCCATGTTGCCGGCACGCGAGATCGAGGAAATGTTGACGATGGCGCCCTGGTTACCCAGCTCGATCATCTTCGCCGCCACTTCACGGGTGCAGAGGAACACACCGGTCAGGTTGACATCGATCACCGCCTGCCACTGCGCCAGGCTCATCTTGGTCATCTCGCCATCCTTCACGCGAATGGTCAGACCATCGCGCAGGATGCCGGCATTGTTGACCAGACCGTTGATGGCGCCGAAGTCATCGGCTACCTGGGCGACCATATGGGTCACCTGCTCTTCATCGGCCACGTTGCACAGATAGGCGCGGGCATCGCCACCGGCGGCCTTGCAGGCGGCCACGGCTTCGTCGAGTTTTTCCTGGTTCAGATCGACCAGCGCCAGCTTGGCGCCCCTGGCCGCCAGGTACTCACCCATGGCGCGACCCAGTCCCTGGCAACCGCCAGTGATGATGATGACTTTGTCTTTCAGTTGCATCGCTTTATCCCCTCAAGGTGCAGCATTTACCGACCCCGCTGATGCCCGCTAACCGCTATGCTAGGGCGTCTGTCCGTTTATTAGAATCTGTTCACGGCCTTGCGAGCTAGAGCGATACAAGGCAAAAACAGGCGAGGAACGCTCGGAGTCGCGGACGACTTTACGAGTTGTAAATGAGCATTCCGAGCCTGTTTTTAACGCAGTAGCGCCGACGCGCAGCTGATCGTGAACAGGTTCCTACGGATTCTTTGCGAGGAGCTATATAGGTGAGCGTGAAAGCCGGCAAGCATGCACGAGAATTGCTGCTCAAGGAATACCGTGGCGTGCTCAGCACCCACTCCAAGGCCATGCCGGGTTTCCCTTTCGGATCGGTGGTGCCCTACTGCCTGGACGCCGAGGGCCGGCCGCTGATCCTGATCAGCCGCATCGCGCAGCACACCCATAATCTCGGGCAGGACGCCAAATGCTCGCTATTGGTCGGCGAACGCGGCGCAGAGGATGTGCAGGCGGTCGGCCGCCTCACTTTGCTCGCCGAAGCACGACAGTTGCATGACGAAGACGCAATCGAAGCGGCCGCACAGCGTTATTACCGTTTTTTCCCCCAGTCGCGCGACTACCATCGGGCGCATGATTTCGATTTCTGGCGCCTGGAGCCGGTGCGCTGGCGCTTCATCGGCGGCTTCGGCGCCATTCACTGGCTCGACCAGGTCGCCCTGGCCAATCCCTTCGCGACAGACGGCAGCGAAGCGAGCATGGTCGAGCACATGAACGACGATCACGCCAAGGCCATCGCGCATTACGTCGAGCTGGCCGGCCTGCCGCAGCACGAACCCGCGCAAATGGTCGGTGTCGACAGTGAAGGCTTCCATCTGCGCATCGGCCAGAGCCTCTACTGGCTGGCCTTTCCGACATCCTGCGACACCCCGGGACAGGTGCGTGAAGCCCTGGTAAAGCTGGCTCGCGCCGAGAGCTGGCCGACCGATGGTTTGGCTTAAGCTTGAATTCAGGCCATCACCCCATACTTACTCCCTATTGGAAGCTCGCTTCCGCCAAGGACTTTCTGAAAATGCGCGTGTTTCTGTTTCTCTTCCTGCTGTTCCCGATCATCGAGCTGGCCTTGCTGATCAAGGTCGGCAGCGCCATTGGCGTGCTGCCCACGCTGATGCTGGTGATCGGCACCGCCATCCTCGGCAGCGTGCTGCTGCGCATTGCCGGCGTCGCCACAGCCTGGCGCGCCCGTGAAAGGCTCTCGCGCGGCGAGCTGCCCGAGCAGGAAATGCTCGAAGGCCTGCTGATCGCCGTCGGCGGTGGCCTGCTGCTGCTGCCGGGTTTCATCAGCGACATCTTCGGTGTGCTCTGCCTGATTCCCTTCACCCGTCGCCTCGTGGTTGGCAAGATTCGCCGCCGCGCCGAGGAGCAGGCCCTGCGCCAACGCGCCTTCTTCGACGATGCCGCCGCTCGCTCCGGACAGACTCGGCCCAACGTGCTCGAAGGCGATTACGAGCGTCGCGACTGATACCTACAGCACCAGCTTGCCGGCGATCTCTCTCTGGCTGATCGCCGGCAAGCCGGCTCCTACGCAAAGTCGTCCGGCTGCGGTGCTTGCCGAGAGCGCGCCCCCCTCCGCAGCGCAAAAAATTTCACCCCCGCCCCTTGAAATACCCTTGCCCGCCCACATGTAGCAGTCACCGCAAGGTGCCTGCCCTCTGAGGCAGTCCGACTTTCGCGGTGCGCCCAGCGTGCCGCGCCCGGCCTCGCCGGATTTTACAAACCCGCCGACCAATCAAGAGTCGGCAAGTTGGCCATTCAATTGTTAGGAGAGATCGACAATGAAGCTTCGTCCTCTGCATGACCGCGTCGTGATCCGTCGCAGCGAAGAAGAGACCAAAACCGCAGGCGGCATCGTGCTGCCGGGTTCGGCCGCCGAGAAGCCGAACCAGGGTGAGGTCGTTGCCGTCGGTACCGGTAAGGTTCTGGATAACGGCGAAGTCCGTCCGCTGGCCGTCAAGGTCGGTGACAAGGTGGTATTCGGCCCGTACTCCGGCAGCAACACCGTCAAAGTCGACGGCGAAGACCTGCTGGTAATGGGCGAGAACGAAATCCTCGCTGTCGTCGAAGCCTGATTCCCACGAATCTCCGTTTTAACCTTCAAGAATTTGAGGACTGATCAACATGGCTGCTAAAGAAGTCAAGTTTGGCGATTCCGCCCGCAAGAAAATGCTCGTTGGCGTCAACGTACTGGCCGACGCCGTCAAAGCCACCCTCGGCCCGAAAGGCCGTAACGTGGTACTGGCCAAATCCTTCGGCGCCCCGACCATCACCAAAGACGGTGTGTCGGTTGCCAAGGAAATCGAACTGAAAGACGCCTTCGAAAACATGGGCGCCCAGCTGGTCAAGGACGTTGCGTCCAAGGCCAACGACGCGGCCGGTGACGGCACCACCACCGCTACCGTTCTGGCTCAAGCCATCGTCAACGAAGGCCTGAAGTCCGTCGCTGCCGGCATGAACCCGATGGATCTGAAGCGCGGCATCGACAAGGCCACCATCGCCATCGTTGCCCAGCTGAAAGAACTGGCCAAGCCGTGCACCGACACCAAGGCCATCGCTCAGGTCGGCACCATCTCCGCCAACTCCGACAGCTCCATCGGTGACATCATCGCCGAAGCCATGGAAAAGGTCGGCAAAGAAGGCGTCATCACCGTCGAAGAAGGCTCGGGCCTGGAAAACGAACTGTCCGTCGTAGAAGGCATGCAGTTCGACCGTGGCTACCTGTCGCCGTACTTCATCAACAAGCCGGACACCATGGTTGCCGAGCTCGAAGGCCCGCTGCTGCTGCTGGTCGACAAGAAGATCAGCAACATCCGCGAACTGCTGCCGGTTCTGGAAGCCGTTGCCAAGGCTGGTCGTCCGCTGCTGATCGTGGCTGAAGACGTCGAAGGCGAAGCCCTGGCTACCCTGGTCGTCAACAACATGCGCGGCATCGTCAAAGTCGCAGCCGTCAAGGCTCCTGGCTTCGGCGACCGCCGCAAGGCCATGCTGCAGGACATCGCCATCCTGACCGGCGGTACCGTGATCTCCGAAGAAGTTGGCCTGTCCCTGGAAAGCGCCACCCTGGAGCACCTGGGTAACGCCAAGCGCGTCGTGCTGAACAAGGACAACACCACCATCATCGATGGTGCTGGTGCCCAGGTCGACATCGAAGCCCGCGTTGCACAGCTCCGCAAGCAGGTCGAAGAAACCTCTTCCGACTACGACAAAGAGAAGCTGCAAGAGCGTCTGGCCAAACTGGCTGGCGGTGTTGCCGTGATCAAGGTTGGCGCTGCCACCGAAGTCGAGATGAAAGAGAAGAAAGCCCGCGTTGAAGACGCCCTGCACGCTACCCGCGCTGCTGTGGAAGAAGGCGTGGTACCTGGCGGTGGCGTGGCCCTGGTGCGCGCTCTGCTGGCCATCGACGAGCTGAAAGGCGACAACGAAGACCAGAACGTCGGTATCGCTCTGCTGCGTCGCGCTGTCGAAGCACCGCTGCGTCAGATCGTTGCCAACGCTGGCGGCGAGCCGAGCGTAGTGGTCGACAAGGTCAAGCAGGGTTCGGGCAACTTCGGCTTCAACGCCGCTACCGACACCTACGGCGACATGATCGAGATGGGTATTCTCGACCCGGCCAAGGTCACCCGTTCGGCCCTGCAGGCTGCTGCCTCCATCGGTGGCCTGATGATCACCACCGAGGCCATGGTTGCCGAAGCGGCTGACGACAAGGCTCCGGCCATGCCTGACATGGGTGGCATGGGCGGTATGGGTGGCATGGGCGGCATGATGTAAGCCGACCGGCACCCTACGCAGTACCAAGAACCCCGCGCCCGTCGCGGGGTTTTTTTATGGCCTGCCATCCATGGCGGCCACCTTGCGGGCCGTCGCTACGCGACGTTAGACATTTCTCCCGGAATTTTTTATGCCCGATGAAAAGCGCTACAGACCGAAAAATTCGATGCCATTGCCGGTGGACTCGGGAACGTTGTTTGCATATGTTTCGTTACCACCCTGAACGACGTAGTAGCCGTTCACGAGACGGGCGCTGCGCCAACCTCCAAAAAGAAGAACAAGAACATGGCCCTTTGCAGTACGAGTGAAATCCCTCAGCAGGCATTCCAACACTGGTGGCAACAGCACGGTGATTGGGTCGAAGAGCCCAACGTTCGCCGTGGCGGCGAGAGTGGCGTGCAGCGCCTGCTGGATGAAACCGGCGTGCTCTACGCCAAGAAACAGATCGGCCACATCTACCGCAGCCTGCTGCACCCGCAAGGACGCCCGACCGTACTGCGCGAACGCAGTGCATTGCTGGCCCTGGATGCACTCGGCGTGCCCGTTCCCCAACTGATCTACTGCGGCGTCGAACACGACCCACAGCAAGGCTGGCGCGGCCTGCTGGTGACCGCCGAGCTCGAAGGCTTCACCGATATCGAAAGCTGGTACGCCAAAGGCGGCCGCGAAGCCTGTGGCGAAGCCGTACACGCCCGGTTGCTGCAGCTTGTTGGCGCGACGCTGGCGCGCATGCACCTGGGGCGCTGGCAGCACGGTTGCCTGTATGCCAAGCATATCTTCGTCAACCTGGCCGACGAAACGCCGCAGGTTGCCCTGCTGGATCTGGAGAAAAGCCGGCGCCGCCTGACTTGCGCCCGGGCGGCTCAGCACGACCTGTCTCAACTACGACGCCACAGCCCCTGGTCCGACGACGACTGGCAGCGACTGCTGCAGGGCCATCGCCAGATTTTCGCCGGCGGCGTCAAAGGCCTCGGCACGGCTATTGCCTGAGTAAACGGCTGCCGGCCCAGGGCCGGCAGTGCTTTATCCGCAACACCTCGTTCCATCCGCATCATCCCCACCAGGAAGTGGCTCTACCTTGCACCTTTGCGCTGGGTAGCAAGAAAAGCTGCAGGCGACTGCAACTGCCAGGGCCGGCTGTTACAGGGGGCCTTAACAGGCACTTAAGGTTACGTCGATACGTTACCCGCACCATTGTTGAACCACCCAACAAGGCCCGTGTCCCAGCACAGCCCCGGCTGGTGTCAGCTACGCGCCAAGACCGTTCGTCGCATGAGACGACGACAAGGCAATGGGTGATCTAGGTTTAGCGAACAGCGTTTGGCAGCGCTTTCAAGGGGTTAGCAAAATGAAATTAGAAATAGCACGAGGTTTGTTCCTTGGCCTCGCACTCAGCGTAACGGCAATCGCTGCCGCAGCCTGGCAGGAGCCCGGCCCGCGCGTGCTGGAAGCGCAGGCCTGCACCGCTGTGCAACCCTGCTCAACCGCGCCTTTGCGCAAGCAGGTGCAGCCCTCCGCAACCCCGGACGCCAACCTGCTGGTGCTGATGTTCGGCCTCAGTGGCGCGATGAAGGGCGAGCACTGAGCCCCCACGATCAGGCCTCGCCAAGCGGGCTGATCTGCATCTGCAGGTGGCCCGCCAGGCGTCAGCTCCTGACACTGGCACCCATGCAGCTCGCGCAACCGCACTGCTCATTCGTATCCCCCATTGCCCGCCCGGCAGCCACAAGGGCGACCCCTGAAAGGGCCCGCATAGTGGCGTTTTAGAGCCTCTCATTCAGTTTTGATTAAGTAAGAATCCTTATCGTTGCCCCGGAAGTGACCGACTGGTCACAGGCGTTTGGCTGGCAGTCGAGAACGTCACCGATGAAAATCACAGGAGATGCAACGATGAACTCAACCGCTTCCCGAACCGGCAACACCCTGCGCCCCGTAGCCAAGGACAGCGCTCAGGCCGCCCTGCAACAACTGCTGCAGGGTTTTCGGCGTTTCCGCCAGGAGGTCTACCCACAGCAGCAGGCGCTGTTCAAGCGTCTGGCCTCGGCGCAGTCGCCCAGCGCGATGTTCATCACCTGCGCCGACTCGCGGATCGTGCCGGAGCTGATCACCCAGAGTGACCCCGGCACTCTGTTCGTCACCCGCAACGTGGGTAACGTGGTCCCGCCCTACGGACAGATGAACGGTGGCGTATCCACCGCCATCGAGTACGCGGTACTGGCGCTCGGCGTACAGCACATCATCGTCTGCGGCCATTCCGACTGCGGTGCGATGAAGGCCGTGCTCGACCCGGCCAGCCTCGACGGCATGCCCACCGTGCGCGCCTGGCTGCGCCATGCCGAAGTGGCGCGCAGCGTGGTGGCGGACAACTGCAACTGCGGCAGCGTCCATGAAACCCTCGGCGTGCTGACCGAAGAGAACGTGGTGGCCCAACTCGACCACCTGCGCACCCACCCTTCCGTCGCCGCCCGTCTGGCCAGCGGCCAGTTGCAGATCCATGGCTGGGTCTACGACATCGACAGCGGCGGCATCCGCGCCTACGACGCCGCCTCGGGTCACTTCCTCGCGCTCGACGGCGACGAGCAGCCCTGCGCCACACCGCAACCCCGCTACGCCAGCGCCTGATCTATCCGTTTCCCCCGAGCCGGCGCGAACAGAGCGCGCGGGCACGGGCTGCTTTTGCCCGCGAGATGGGCAAGGAGATTCCCCATGAATGCATTTCGCACATTGCCCCGGGACGCGCTGGCGTCCGTGGTGGTCTTTCTCGTCGCCCTGCCGCTGTGCATGGGCATCGCCATCGCCTCCGGCATGCCGCCGGCCAAGGGACTGATCACCGGCATCATCGGCGGCCTGGTAGTCGGCTTCATCGCCGGTGCGCCACTACAGGTGAGCGGCCCGGCTGCCGGCCTCGCCGTACTGGTGTTCGAACTGGTGCGTACGCACGGCATGGCCGCGCTAGGCCCGGTACTGCTGCTGGCCGGACTGATCCAGCTGGTCGCCGGCGCCTTGCGCCTGGGGAGCTGGTTTCGCGTCACCGCGCCTGCAGTGGTCTACGGCATGCTCGCCGGCATCGGCATCCTGATCGTGTTGTCGCAGGTGCATGTGATGATCGATGCCGCGCCCAAGGCCTCCGGCCTGGACAACCTGCTGGCCTTCCCCGGCGCCGTACGTGATGCGCTGAGCCTGCTCGGCAGCAACGCGATGATCGCCGGTGCAGTGGGCCTCGGCACCATCGCCAGCATCTGGCTGTGGGAGCGTTTTCGTCCGGCACCGCTGCGCTTTCTGCCTGGCGCACTGGTCGGCGTGACGCTCGCCACCCTGGCCAGCCTGTGGCTCACGCTGCAGGTCAAGCGCGTCGAACTGCCGGCCAACCTCGGCGATGCCATCGACTGGATCACCCCGCAAGGGCTGGCCAGCCTGGCCGATCCGCAACTACTGATCGCCGCCCTCGCCTTGGCCTTTATCGCCAGCGCCGAGACGCTGTTGTCTGCCGCCGCCGTCGACCGCATGCACGATGGCCCACGTGCGCGCTTCAACCGCGAGCTGTCCGCCCAGGGCATCGGCAACATGCTCTGCGGCGCGGTCGGCGCCCTGCCGATGACCGGCGTAATCGTACGCAGCTCGGCCAACGTCCAGGCCGGCGCTCGCGGCCGCACCTCGACCATCCTCCACGGCGCCTGGCTACTGGCCCTGGTCGCTCTGCTGCCCGTCGTACTGCAGAGCATCCCGGTGGCCAGCCTCGGCGCGGTGCTGGTGTACACCGGCTGCAAACTGGTCGACCCCAAGGCCATGCGCAACCTCGGCCAGTACGGCCGTGCCCCGGTGTTCATCTACGCCGCCACGGCGCTGTGCATCGTCTTCACCGACCTGCTGACCGGCGTGCTGGTGGGCTTCGGCTTGACGCTGCTGAAACTGGCCTGGAGCGCCTCGCGCCTGCGCGTGAAACTGGTACCCACCGGCCCGAACAGCGCCGAGCTGCGCATGAGCGGCGCCGCCACCTTCCTCCGTGTGCCGCAACTGGCCAAGCTGCTGGCCAGTGTCGAGCCGGGCACACGCCTGCACCTGAGCCTGGCGCGGGTCAGCTACATCGACCATGCCTGCATGGAACTGCTGGAAGACTGGGGCTGCTCCGCCCGCGCCCAAGGTGGTGGGCTGGAGATCGTCGAAGGGGCGGCGTTGAAACGCCGGGTAGAGGGCCGACAGCGCACGGCGCTGGCCTGATTGCCAGGGCCGGGCGAAAGCCAAGAGTACATGCAGCCAGAGCGGGGGGCAGGTGTGTCTGCAACACCAGACCAACCGACTGGGCGAACGCGTCCTGTCCCTGAATGATACGGTGGACAAGCTTCGCGTTGTCCACCCTACGTAAATCCGGGCTACTTGCTGATCGCGGTCCATCAGTAATCTCAGCGGGCCTTCGAGGCTTCCGAGATTTTCGCGGCTGAAGCCGCTCCTACAGATTTGGGTGGCTTCGGGTCGTGGCTGAAGCCCCTCCCACAAGAGCATGGCGCTATCAGCCGCCCTTGCCTTCACGCCCCCGCGATCAGCCGCTCGATGATCTCCCGCCGCTCAGGATGCTCCGGCACCTGAATGCCAAACTCCTCGCGCAACACCCTCAGCACCTCATCGACACTGTGCAACTGCACCCGCTCACTCGCCTGCCCCAGGCGGTGAATGGCGAAGCTGCCGTTATTCAGGGTCTTGCGCAAGCCTGGGCTGGTGCGCGCAGCAATCATCTGGCCGAGGAAGGGCGAATCCGGGTGGGTGCACACGTACCAGTTGCCCACCACGTAATCGATATCCGCCACTTGCTGCAGATCGAACACGTACATCGCCCGCCAGCTACCCGCCACCAGTGCGCGCAGGGTGTAGGTGCCGTCCACCAGCGTCAGGCGATAGGGCTCATGCGGCGTGGCCTGTTCGGCCTCGCTGTCGAGCAGCAACGGGCCGGTCGGCACCATGCCGCCGAAACCGACGTCGGTGATGTAGCGCACGCCATCGATGGTCACCAGCACCAGCATATGGGTGCGGGCCGGCAGGGCATCTTCCGGCCCGCCCATGACCACGCGACCGGTCAGCCCGCGCGCGTCGAAGCCCAGCGCCTGCAACAGCAGCAGGTACAGGCGGTTGAGTTCGAAGCAGTAACCACCACGACCCTGGCGCAGGAGCTTGTCCTGGATCGCGACGGGTTCGACCTCGACCGGCACGCGCAGCATGCTGGCCAGGGTTTCGAAGGGGAATTCGGCGGTGTGCCGCGCCTGCAGCTCGCGCAAGGTGTCGAGAGTCGGTGGCGGCGCGGACGAGTGCCCCAGTCGCCCGAGGTATCTGTGTAGATCCAGCATGAATGGCTCGGTCATCGTGCATCTCCCTTTTTCTACCTGCCGGCTGTTTTACCAGAGGCCGTGGATGGACGATATGCAACGAGCGGCATGGCGTGCTCGAATCAGCGCTTTCGGTTTGCGGCAGCCAGCACACACGAACCGGCGCGAATGCGCCAATCTATCGCTCATCGTCCGAGCTTGCCCGAGGATTCCATGATGCACCTGCACCGTTGCTGCACCCTTTCCCTGTTACTCGCCCTGGGCGGCTGCGGCGCCGGTGAGACGGCCGCCACGGCGACGCTCCAGGCTGAGCAGGCCAAACAGGCTCAGCAGCAGATGGAGCAGCTCAAGCAGCAGATCGACCAGGCCAATGCGGCGAACACTCAGCGCCTGCAGGAGGCCATCGATCAGGCGCAGTGACCGGCGCCTCGTGCAGGGCGCATTTCCATCCACCGGGGCGCTGCTTGCAGCGAACAATGCGCCACCGGATGACGAAAAGGCCGATCTCGTGATCGGCCTTTTCGTTCAACGCATCAGCTCACTCAGCCATTGCTGGGGAAGGCGAACTGCGCCGCTTCGTGGCTCTTGCGCGCCGGCCAGCGTTGGGTGATGGCCTTCTTGCGGGTGTAGAAGCGCACACCATCCGGGCCGTAGGCATGCAAGTCGCCGAACAGCGAGCGCTTCCAGCCGCCGAAGCTGTGGTAGCTGACCGGCACCGGCAGCGGCACGTTGACGCCGACCATGCCCACTTCGATCTCGTCGCAGAACAGGCGCGCCGCCTCACCGTCACGGGTGAAGATGCAGGTGCCGTTGCCGTACTCGTGATCGTTGATCAGTTGCATGGCTTCTTCCAGGCTGCCGACGCGGACGATGCACAGCACCGGGCCGAAGATTTCGTCGGTGTAGATGGTCATGTCCGGGGTCACCTGGTCGAACAGGGTGCCGCCGACGAAGTAGCCGTTTTCATTACCCGGCACCACCAGGCCACGACCATCGACCACCAGCTTGGCGCCCTGGGCGACACCGGCGTCGATGTAGCCCTTGACCTTGTCGCGCGCAGCGGCGGTGACCAGCGGGCCCATGTCCAGGCCGCAGGAGGTGCCGGCACCGATCTTCAGCGCCTGGATCTGCGGGACGATCTTGTCCACCAGCGCGTCGGCGATCTGGTCACCCACGCACACGGCCACGGAGATGGCCATGCAGCGCTCGCCGCAGGAGCCGTAGGCCGCGCCCATCAGCGCGCTGACAGCGTTGTCCAGGTCGGCGTCGGGCATCAGCACGGCGTGGTTCTTGGCGCCGCCCAGGGCCTGCACGCGCTTGCCGCGCTTGGTGCCTTCGCTGTAGATGTATTCGGCGATCGGCGTCGAGCCGACGAAGCTCAGGGCCTTGACCTCGGGCGCTTCGATCAGCGCATCGACTGCGTCCTTGTCACCGTTGACCACGTTCAGCACGCCCTTGGGCAGACCGGCCTGATTCAGCAGCTCGGCGATGAACAGGGTGGAGCTGGGGTCGCGCTCGGACGGCTTGAGGATGAAGCAGTTGCCGCAGACGATGGCCAGCGGGTACATCCACAGCGGCACCATGGCCGGGAAGTTGAACGGGGTGATGCCGGCGACCACGCCGATGGGCTGCAGGTCGGTCCAGGCGTCGATGTTCGGGCCGACGTTGCGGCTGTACTCGCCCTTGAGGATTTCCGGGGCGGCGCAGGCGAACTCGACGTTCTCGATGCCGCGCTTGAGTTCACCGACGGCGTCTTCGAGAGTCTTGCCGTGCTCGGCGCTGATCAGCGCGGCGATCTCGTTCTCGTTCTGCTCCAGCAGTTGCTTGAAGCGGAACATGATCTGCGCGCGCTTGGCCGGCGGGGTGTTGCGCCAGGCCGGGAAAGCGGCCTTGGCGGCGTCGATGGCCAGCTGCATGGTGGCGCGGTCGGCAAGGCCAACGGCGCTGGTGGAGTCGCCGGTGGACGGGTTGTAAACCGGGGCGCTGCGATCGTTGCCGGCAACGCGCTCGCCGTTGATCAGGTGCGGGATATGGCTCATGGGGCTCTCCAGAGTCGTAGGGTGGATGATGCTGTTTTCATCCACCTTGGGGATTAGCTAATTGGTGGATGGGTAAAGCGTCATCCACCCTACGAGTGATCGCTGTTCGCTTAGTCCAAGCTGTTCAGCACGTCGCCGACGGCATTGAACACGCGGTCGAGGTCTTCCATCTTGGCGTTGAAGGTTGGGCCGAACTGCAGGGTGTCGCCACCGAAGCGTACGTAGAAACCCGCCTTCCACAGGGCCATACCGGCCTCGAACGGACGGATCACCGCGTCGCCATCACGCGGGGCGATCTGCAGGGCGCCAGCCAGACCGCAGTTGCGGATGTCGACGATGTGCCTGGTGCCCTTCAGGCCATGCAGCGCAGCCTCGAACTTCGGCGCCAGCTCGGCGGACTGCTGGATCAGGTTCTCGCGCTTGAGCAGCTCCAGGGTGGCCAGACCGGCGGCACAGGCCACCGGGTGCGCCGAGTAAGTGTAGCCGTGGGTGAACTCGATCATGTGCTCCGGCGACGGCTGCTGCATGAAGGTGTTGTAGATCTCGCTGCTGGCGATCACCGCGCCCAGCGGGATGGCGCCGTTGGTGATCTGCTTGGCGACGTTCATCAGGTCCGGGGTCACGCCGAAGAATTCCGCACCGCTCCACTTGCCCATGCGGCCGAAGCCGGTGATCACTTCGTCGAAGATCAGCAGGATGTTGTGCTGCGTGCAGATCTCGCGCAGGCGCTGCAGGTAGCCCACCGGCGGCACGATAGCACCGGCCGAACCGGACATCGGCTCGACGATCACCGCGGCGATGTTGGAGGCGTCGTGCAGTTCGATCAGCTTGAGCAGCTCGTTGGCAAGCTCCACGCCGCCGGTCTCGGCCATGCCCTTGGTAAAAGCCATGCCCGGTTGCAGGGTGTGCGGCAGGTGGTCGGCGTCCATCAGTTGGCCGTACATCTTGCGATTGCCGCCGATGCCGCCCAGCGCGGTACCGGCGATGTTGACGCCGTGGTAGCCACGAGCACGGCCGATGAAGCGGGTCTTGGAGGCCTGGCCCTTGAGGCGCCAGTAGGCTTTGGCCATTTTCACCGCGGTGTCGGCGCACTCGGAGCCGGAACCGGTGAAGAACACGTGGTTGAGCTCACCCGGCATCAGGTCGGCGACCTGCTCGGCCAGCTTGAACGACAGCGGATGGCCGTACTGGAAGCCCGGCGAATAGTCGAGGGTACCCAGCTGCTTGGCCACGGCCTCCTGAATTTCCTTGCGCGAGTGACCGGCGCCACAGGTCCACAGACCGGACAGGCTGTCGTAGATCTTGCGACCCTGGTCGTCGGTCAGCCAGTTGCCCTCGGCCGCCACGATCAGGCGCGGGTCGCGCTGGAAGTTGCGGTTGGCGGAGAACGGCATCCAGTGCGCATCCAGCTTGAGCTGGCTGGCCAGGGACGGGGTTGCGGTCTGCGGCATGTTCATTGGGAAGGCCTCGAGCTGGCGGCGTTTGGAAGATTTGTAATCCGACGAACCATATAGGCAGCGTGCGAATCGCGGCTAAAGCCGCTCCTACAAAATCCTGTCTGTTGCCAGCAAAGGTGCCACGGGCATAGAGTCAGTAAAACAACACTCTTCTTATCTTCAGTTCAAGGCCTACTAAACAGATGAGCAGCCGCCGTCCCGATCCGCTGGCCCAGGTCAGCGACTTTGAAATCCGCCTGCTCAAGCTATTTCGCAGCGTGGTGGAATGCGGCGGTTTTTCCGCGGCGGAAAGCGCGCTGGGCATCGGCCGCTCGGCCATCAGCCAGCAGATGAGCGACCTCGAACAGCGCCTCGGTCTGCGCCTGTGCCAGCGTGGCCGTGCCGGCTTCGCCCTGACCGAGGAAGGCCGCGAGGTGTACCAGAGCACCCTGCAGCTGCTGGCGGCGCTGGAGAGCTTTCGCACCGAGGTCAACGGCCTGCATCAGCACCTGCGCGGCGAGCTGAACATCGGCCTGACCGACAACCTGGTGACCATCGCGCACATGCGCATCACCAATGCCCTGGCGCGCCTCAAGGTGCAAGGGCCGGACGTGCGCATCCACATCCGCATGACGCCGCCCTCGGAAGTGGAACAGGGCGTGCTCGACGGCCGCCTGCACATCGGCGTGGTGCCGCAGGTCGGTGCCCTCTCCGGCCTGGAATATCAGGCGCTGTACGACGAGCGCTCACTGCTCTACTGCGCCGTCGGCCACCCGCTGTTCTACGTCGATGACCAGCAGCTCGAGGACGAAAGACTCAACGCCCAGGAGGCCATCGCCCCGACCTTTCGCGTGCCGCCCGAGGTGCAGAGCCACTACCAGGCGCTGAACTGCACCGCCAGCGCCTCGGACCGCGAGGGCATGGCCTTTCTCATCCTCACCGGGCGCTATATCGGCTACCTGCCCGACCACTATGCCCAGGCCTGGGTGCAGCAGGGGCGCCTGCGCGCGCTCAAGGCGTCCACGCGCTACTACGACATCAACCTGGCAGCGGTCACGCGCAAGGGTCGCCGCGCACATCTGGTGCTGGAGAGCTTTCTCGACGCCCTGGCCGAAGCCTGAGGTGCGCACTGGCAAGTGCCCCTTCTCGGAGAGAAAAAGCGGGCAGATCGCCTGTGCAGGGTGACGCGCCCGGCGCAAACGGGCTTTTTCACACCGTAATGCTTGTCACCCAGCCAAGGCTGGGGTATCTGTGCAATCGCTCGGCTCCCTGATCAGTTCGGAATCACCCCATGACCTTCGAAGTCCCCGCCCACAGCGCCAGCGGCAAGCCCGCCGGGCGCATTCGCCAGAAGAACGAAGAAGCCATCATCAAGGCTGCCGAGGAAGAGTTCGCCCGGCACGGCTTCAAGGGCACCAGCATGAATACCATCGCGCAGAACGTCGGCCTGCCCAAGGCCAATCTGCACTACTACTTCAACAACAAGCTGGGGCTGTACCTGGCGGTGCTGAGCAACATCCTCGAACTGTGGGACAGCACCTTCAACAATCTGAGCATCGATGACGACCCGGCCGAAGCGCTGGAGCGTTACATCCGCGCCAAGATGGAATTCTCCCGGCGCCAGCCGAAGGCTTCGCGCATCTTCGCCATGGAAGTGATCAGCGGCGGCGAGTGCCTGTCGCAATACTTCAACCAGAACTACCTGGACTGGTTCCGTGGCCGTGCCGCCGTGTTCGAAGGCTGGATCGCCGCTGGCAAGATGGACCCGGTCGACCCGCTTCACCTGATCTTCCTGCTGTGGAGCAGCACCCAGCACTATGCCGACTTCGCCTCGCAGATCTGCCGCGTGAAGCAGAGCTCGCGCCTGACCAAGCAGGACTTCGAGCAAGCATCCGACCAGCTTGTGCAGGTCATCCTCAAGGGCTGCGGCCTGACACCTGCCGCCAAAGCCTGATGGCGTTCACCCTGCTCGGTCCCTGCCAATACCGCGAGGAGATTCGCAAGAGCCGCTTCATCGCCCTCGCCGCGCCGATTGCCAGCGCGGCCGAGGCGCAAACCTTCATCGACAGCCACAGCGACCTGGCCGCCTCGCACAACTGCTGGGCGTGGAAGGTCGGCAACCAGTACCGCTTCAACGACGACGGAGAACCGGGCGGCACGGCGGGGCGGCCGATCCTCGCCGCCATCGAGGGGCAGGACTGCGATCAGGTGGCGGTGCTGGTGATCCGCTGGTACGGCGGCATCCAGCTCGGTACCGGCGGCCTGGCTCGGGCCTATGGTGGCAGCGCGGCCAAATGCCTGCAGGCCGGCGAGCGGCGCGAACTGGTACTGCGCCAATCCTTCACCTGTCATTTGCAGTTCGCCGAACTGCCGCTGTTCAAGGCGCGCCTGAACGAGTTCGACAGCCTGATCGAAAGCGAGGACTACGACGCCACTGGCGCGCGCCTGCAACTGGCCGTCGTGCCGGCCGAGCGCGCTGCGCTGGAGCGCCTTCTTGGCGACATCAGCCGGGGCCGCGAGACTCTGAGAGCACCATGAAGCGGACGATCATTACCCTTCTGCCTCTGTTGCTGTGCCTGGCCCTACCGGCCCCGGCCGAAGTGCAGGAGCGCCTGCAGGAGCAGTATTACGACCTGCAGGTGGCCTCTGGCCAATCCCTCAGCCGCGCCCTCAACCAGGCCTCGCCGATTCGCCAGAACGGCCAGATCTACCACGCCTACACGCGCTGGCGGGTGCAGTGGAATTTCTGGTGGCGCGAGCAACGTGACGGCCGCTGCCAGATCGACCTCACCCGTACCCGGTTGAACGCCACCATCACCCTGCCCCGCCTCGGCGGCGGCGACGCCCAGCAGCGCCAGCGTTTCGAGCAGTACCTCGGTGCACTGCGCGAACATGAGCTGGGCCATTACCGCATCGGCCAGGCTGCCGCCGCCGAGATCGACGCCGCCCTGCTGCAGGCGCCCGAGTACCCCAGTTGCGCGGAGCTGCAACAGCAGGCCAACCAGCGCGCCAACGCCATCCTGCAACGCCATGTAGAGCAGGAGCGACAGTACGACCGGCAAACCGGTCACGGCCGCAGCCAGGGCGCCTGGCTGACGGAATAAGTGCGCTATGCTGGACCGCCTTTCTTAGCCGCCATGGAGCTTGAAATGACTGCGCCCCGATCCATTCTGATCATTGGAGCCTCACGTGGCCTCGGCCTTGGTCTGGCCGGTGAATTCGCCGCCCAGGGCTGGAGCGTCACCGCCACCGTGCGTAGCGCCACGCAGCAGGCACCGCTGCAGGCGCTGCCCGGGGTACGCGTGGAGCAACTGGAAATGACCGATCCGAACAGTCTCGAGCAGTTGGCCAAGCGCCTGAGCGACCAGCAGTTCGACGTCATCTTCGTCAACGCCGGGGTCGCCGGCCCCGCGCACCACAGCACCGCACAGGCCAGCGCCGAGGAAATGGGTCAGCTGTTCCTGACCAACGCCGTCGCCCCGCTACGCGTGGCCGAGCGCCTGCTGCCGAACCTGGCCGCCGAGCATGGGCTGATCGTGTTCATGAGCTCGATCCTCGGCAGCATCGAGGCGGGTGCCGGCCTGGGCATGCCGCTATATGGCGCCAGCAAGGCCGCGCTCAACCACCTCGTGCAGGGCTTCGTGCGCACTCAGGACAATCCGCACCTCGGCGTGCTGCTGATGCACCCGGGCTGGGTACGCACCGACATGGGTGGCGCCGACGCCCCGCTGGATATCGACAGCAGCTGCAAGGGCATGGTCGAACAAGTCAGCTCCGCCGTCGGCCAACCCGGTCTGCGCTATCTGGACTTCGAGGGCAACCCGCTGCCCTGGTAAGTATCCGCACTGGATATCGGCCTGCCACCTGGGGGCCGAACACGATTGCTCTCACGCTCGCCGTGGGAGCGATTCGCCTGAGTGAGCACGCCATTTCGCGCCACAACGCACAGCGAAAACATCCTGACATTCGTATACTCTGCCGCACTCTGAACACTCGCAGGATGCGAGCCTCCCACAACCGCTATCCGGGACTAGGTCAATGGACAACCTGTATCAGCCCCCCAAAGCCGAGCTGCTCGACGCACAATCTCAGGCCCGCAGCGCGTTCTTCGTCACCTCACTGAAGAAGTTCTACCTGCTGTACTTCACCACCTTCAGCCTGTACTCCTTCTATTGGTTCTACAAACAGTGGGACAACCAGCGCAGCGCAATGCTGCCGAAAAAGATCTGGCCAGCGGCGCGCTCGATCTTTCAGGTATTTTTTACCCATTCGTTATGCAGGCTGATCAGCGAACACAAGCAGAGCCTGGGTCGGGCGGCTTGGCGTTACTCGGGCACCGCCTGGGCCTACGTGCTGCTAACCATCGTCACCAACCGCCTGTCGCGGATCGATGGCCCAGGCGGCGGTCTTGAATGGCTGATGCTGTTCGCCATCATCATGGCGCCAGCCGTGCCCCTGGCGCTGATCCAGCAACAGGCCAACCAGGCGAGCGGCGATGACGATGGGCAGAGCAACGCCTCTATCAGCGGTCTCAACCTGCTGTGCATGGCCCCCGGCGCCTTGCTATGGCTGTTCCTGCTGGGCGCATTCTTCGTCTGAGAACCCCAGCGCGTCCGGGTATCCAACGAGCGGGCACTTCAGACATGGCGCCTCTTTTCCCGGGTTGCATCGTCGCCAACCTCGGTGCGCTCGAATGCGGTGCGCACGGCGCACCCTACGGGTTGGGTCGCACCAATCCTGCGCATGAACCAGGACTGGCGGCAGACGCAAACGCCCGCCGCCAGCTTTTCTGACCTCCTGGCCAGGTTTTTGCTTTAGCCCCGCTCAGTCATTGCCATGAGCGCCTTCCATGTCTGCCTCACCCGATGCCCCACGCCTGCAGCTGAGCGCCATCAGCAAGCAATACCCCGGCTGCCTGGCCAACGATCGTATCGACCTGGCCATCGCCCCCGGCGAGATCCGCGCCCTGCTCGGCGAGAACGGTGCCGGCAAGAGCACCCTGATGAAGATCATCTACGGCGTCACTCAGCCCAGCAGCGGCGAGATTCGCTGGCAGGGCCAGGCCTTGAAGATGCGCGACCCGGCCATGGCACGGCGCCTGGGCATCGGCATGGTGTTCCAGCATTTCTCGCTGTTCGAGACCCTGACCGTCGCCGAGAACATCGCCCTGGCCATGGGCGCCGACGCCGGCACGCCGAAGCAACTGGAGGCGAAGATCCGCGAGGTGTCGCAGCGCTACGGCATGGCGCTGGAGCCGACTCGCCTGGTGCACAGCCTGTCCATCGGCGAGCGCCAGCGGGTGGAAATCGTGCGCTGCCTGATGCAGGACATCAAACTCTTGATCCTCGATGAGCCGACCTCGGTGCTCACCCCGCAGGAGGCCGACGAGCTGTTCGTCACCCTGCGCCGCCTGGCCGCAGAGGGCTGCAGCATCCTCTTTATCAGCCACAAGCTCGGCGAGGTGCGTGCCCTGTGCCAGAGCGCCACGGTGCTGCGTAGCGGCCGCGTATCCGGCCATTGCGTACCGGCCGAGTGCAGCGATCTGCAGCTGGCGCGACTGATGGTCGGCAACGCCGAGGGGCTGGAAAGCAGCTACCCGAAAGTCAGCGGCGGCCTGCCACGGCTGCGCGTCGATGACCTCAGCTGGCACAACCCCGACCCCTTTGGCTGCTCGCTCGAGCACATTCGCCTGGAAGTGCGCAGCGGCGAGGTCGTCGGCATCGCCGGGGTGGCCGGCAATGGCCAGGACGAGCTGCTCGCGCTGCTCAGCGGCGAAACTCGCCTGCCGCGTGGCGAGCGTGAGCGAGTGAGCCTGGATGCCGCGCCGGTGGCCAATCTGCATCCCGATGCGCGGCGCCAGCTGGGCCTGGCCTTCGTCCCCGCCGAGCGCCTCGGCCATGGCGCAGTGCCGGAGATGAGCCTGGTGGACAACGCCCTGCTCACCGCCTTCGGCCAGGGCCTGGTCAAGGGCGGCCTGGTGCAGCGTGGCAAGGTACGTGCGCTGGCCGAGGAGATCATCCGCCGCTTCGCGGTGAAGACGCCGAATGCCGATACGGCGGCGCGCAGCCTGTCCGGCGGCAACCTGCAGAAATTCATCCTCGGCCGGGAAATCCTGCAACAGCCCAAACTGCTGGTGGCGGCGCACCCGACCTGGGGCGTGGACGTCGGCGCCGCTGCCGCCATCCACCGCGCGCTGATCGCCCTGCGCGATGCCGGCGCGGCGATCCTGGTGATCTCCGAAGACCTCGACGAGCTGTTCCAGATCAGCGACCGCATTGGCGCGCTGTGCAGCGGGCGGTTGTCGCCGCTGGTCGACACCGCGCAGGTCAATACCGTGGAAGTCGGCCGCTGGATGGCCGGTGAATTCGATCAACCCGCCGCTGCTGCGGCCTGCTGACGGAGCCCGTCATGCTGTTATCCCTGGAACCGCGCGGCCAGCAATCGCGCCCCATGCTCTGGCTGTCGCCGCTGCTGGCCGCCGTACTGACCCTGCTCAGCGGCATGCTGCTTTTCACCCTGCTCGGCCATGACCCGCTGGAAACCCTGCACACCCTGCTGATCGCCCCGGTCAGCGACTGGTACGGCGTGTCCGAACTGCTGGTCAAGGCGCTGCCGATTCTGCTCTGCGCGCTCGGCTTGGCGGTGGCCTACCAGGCGCGCATCTGGAACATCGGCGCTGAAGGCCAGCTGCTGATCGGCGCGCTGGCCGGCAGTGCCATGGCCCTGCAACTGATCGACTGGGACAGCCGCTGGGCGCTGGCGGCGGTGGTGCTGGCCGGCACCTGCGCCGGCGCTGCCTGGGCCGGGCTCACCGCCTGGCTGCGTACGCAGTTCAACGCCAACGAAATTCTCACCAGCATCATGCTCAACTACATCGCGCTGAACCTGCTGCTGTTCTTCGTGCATGGCCCGCTGAAGGATCCGGCTGGTTTCAACTTCCCCGAGTCGGCCATGTTCGGCGATGCCAGCCGTCTGCCGCTGGTCAGCGAGGACGGGCGCCTGCATGGCGGCCTGTACCTGGCACTGCTGGCCCTGGTGGCGGTGTGGGTGCTGCTGCACAAGAGCTTTCTTGGTTTTCAGATCAAGGTACTGGGCCTGGACAAGCG
Source organism: Pseudomonas sp. (assembly GCF_048269965.1). GTDB lineage: Bacteria > Pseudomonadota > Gammaproteobacteria > Pseudomonadales > Pseudomonadaceae > Aquipseudomonas. Next base: position 51,459 of record NZ_JBLWTV010000014.1, read on the forward strand.
CGCCGCCGGTTTCGTCGGCTTTCGCGAGAAGCGCCTGGTGTGGTTCGCCCTGCTGGTCAGCGGCGCCCTGGCCGGCATGGCCGGTGTCGGCGAAGTGGCCGGGCCGATTGGTCAACTGGTGCCGCAGGTCTCGCCTGGCTACGGCTACGCGGCCATCACCGTGGCCTTTCTCGGCCGTCTCAATCCGCTCGGCATCGTCGCCGCCAGCCTGCTCATGGCGCTGCTGTACCTGGGCGGCGAGAACGCGCAGATGAACCTCAACCTGCCGCAGGCGATCACCCAGCTGTTCCAGGGAATGATGCTGTTCTACCTGCTGGCCTGCGACGTGCTGATCCTCTACCGGCCACGGCTGAAGTGGCAATGGGTGAAGCGCGAGAAGCTCACCGAAGCGACAACCTGACGGTGGGAGTGGCTGGGCGGCATTCCACTTTAGCCGCGACAAAAGCTCGCCGCTGAAGCGCCTCCCACAAAGAGCATGAATACAAAGGAATCCCTATGGATCTCGATCTGTTGACCAATATCTTCTACGCCATGGTGCGCACCGGCACGCCGCTGCTGCTGGTGGCCCTGGGCGAGCTGGTGTGCGAGAAGAGCGGTGTGCTCAACCTCGGCCAGGAAGGCATGATGCTGTTCGGCGCGGTGATCGGCTTCATCGTCGCCTTCAGCACCGGAAGCCTGTGGCTCGGCGTATTGCTGGCCATCGCCGCCGGCATGCTGTTGTCGCTGCTGTTCGCCGCCGTGGCGCTGGGCTTCAACGCCAACCAGGTGGCCACCGGCCTGGCCCTGACCATCTTCGGCGTCGGCCTGTCCACCTTCGTCGGCGCTGCCTGGGTCGGCAAGCCGCTGTCCGGCTTCGAGCCCATCGTCATCCCGCTGCTGTCTGACATCCCGCTGATCGGGCGCATGCTGTTCGCCCAGGACCTGCTGATCTACCTGTCCTTCGCCCTGTTCGCCCTGGTGGCCTGGGGGCTGCTGAAAAGCCGCATCGGCCTGATCATCCAGGCCGTCGGCGAGAACCCGGACGCCGCCAGCGCCATGGGCCTGCCGGTGCTGCGCGTGCGGACTCTGGCGGTACTGTTCGGCGGCGCCATGGCCGGCCTGGCCGGTGGTTACCTGTCGCTGGCCTACACGCCGATGTGGGCAGAGAACATGACCGCCGGGCGCGGCTGGATCGCCCTGGCGCTGGTGGTATTCGCCAGCTGGCGCGTGCTGCGCGTGCTGCTCGGCGCCTACCTGTTCGGCCTGGCCAGCATCCTCCATCTGGTGGCACAGGGCATCGGCCTGTCGATTCCGTCGAACCTGCTGGCCATGCTGCCCTACGTCGCCACCATCGTGGTGCTGGTGCTGCTCTCGCGCGACGCGATCAAGACCCGGCTGTATGCGCCGGTATCGCTGGGCCAGCCGTGGCGGCCGGGGCATTAATCGAATCAATCGCGGCTGAAGCCGCTCCTACGCGAACGCCAACCCTTTTGTAGGAGCGGCTTCAGCCGCGATCCGCTCTAGAGCCAAATCGCATCCCACAACGGGTACTCCGCCACCCGCTTCACCAGGCCTGCCCGCACAGGATTGGCAATCACGTATCGTGCGACAGTCTGTAAGTCCTCTTCCTGGCGCAAAGCCCGGTCATGGAAGCCGTGCTGCCATAACGGGCCTGTTCGCGACAAACGCTGGTTGATATGCCGTGAGCTACGGCCTTTTACACGGCGCATCAGCTCATTCAGCGTCGTGCTCTCCAACTGCACCATCCAATGCAGATGATCAGGCATCACGACCCACGCCAGGGAGTGCGCCAGGCCGATCTCATGAGCCTCGCGCAGCTCGGCGACCAATAGCCGCCCGAGAGCGAAATCCTGGAGAAGCGCTTCACGGCCATGCAGTACGGCTGTCAGCAAGTAGACTCGACCAGTTTCGGAATAACGTCCACGGCGTAGTGCGCCTGCATGTGGTTTGTCTGAACGAAACATTCCTTTGCCTCCTGATCGTGATCCGTTCTGTATAGCAGTTGATCGCGGCTGAAGCCGCTCCTACAGCACCTCCCGTAGGAGCGGCTTCAGCCGCGAAAAGCTTGCTGCGGCGATCTCACCAGCCACAACTGCGCCACGCCCCAGGTCAGTTCGAAGACCAGGAAGATCGCGATCAGTGGCGTTGCGCCGTGCATCAGGGCGTAGATCTGCCAGGTGGAGAACAGCAGGCGACCGGCCGCGTCATAGCGGCCGAACACCGCTTGCGGATCGCGGATACGTAGCACCGACCAGACGCAGATGATCGAGCCCATCAGGTTGCCCAGCAACATGTGCATCGGTTCGAAGGCCGGTAGCGCGCCCGGCAGGCCGAGGCCGTGGTGCAGGCTTTGCAGCAGGCCGTGCAGCGCCATGAAACTCCAGGGCGTGGCAAAAGGGACGGCCACCAGCAGGTCGTACCAGCCACTGGCCCGTACCAGGCGGCGATAGTGTTCGGGGGTCCACATGGGGGTTGCTCCAGTCATTGAAGGAGCACCCAGGCTAAGGCCTGGAGTATGCTCCAAGGTCAACACCCCACCGAGCGAACAGATGCGAATCGGAGAACTGGCCGAAGCCTGCGAAGTAAGCCGCGACACCCTGCGTTTCTACGAGCAACGCGGATTGATCGCCGCACGGCGCAGCGCCAACGGTTACCGCGACTACCCCGCCGAGATGGCGCAGCTGGTCACCTATATCAAGACCGCGCAGCGCCTGGGCTTCAGCCTCGGCGAGATCAGCCAGCATGTTGGCGGCCTGTGGCAGGCCAGCGACCCGGATCAGACCGTGACCCAACTGCTGCAGGACAAGCTGGCGCTGATCGAGCGCCGCATCGACGAACTGCAGCAATTGCGTAGCGAACTGCAGCAGCGCCTGGCCACCACCTGCCCGTTGCGCGCCTGACACGGATTGCCTGCTGACCAGAAAGTCAGCTATCTTCCCCCGCACGTCGATTCCGACGCACCTGGATCAGCAGACAGGGTCAACACTGAGCTGGCTTACCTGACATCAACCTCAGAGGAGCCTGCTCATGGCAGCTACCCGTATCTGGATCAAGAACCCCCTCGCCATCTTCACCGCCAACGACCTGGACGCTACCGGCGGCCTGGTGATCGAGGATGGCCGCATCGCCGAAGTGCTCAGCAAGAGCCAGCAGCCTGCCGCGCCCTGCCAGCATGTATTCGATGCGCGCGAGCACGTCGTGCTGCCGGGCCTGATCAACACCCACCACCACTTCTACCAGACCCTCACCCGCGCCTGGGCACCGGTGGTCAACCAGCCGCTGTTCCCCTGGCTGAAGACGCTCTACCCGGTCTGGGCGCGCCTCACGCCGGAGAAACTGGCGCTGGCCAGCAAGGTGGCGTTGGCCGAGCTGCTGCTGTCCGGCTGTAGCACTGCAGCCGACCATCACTATCTGTTCCCCGGCGGCCTGGAGAATGCCATCGACGTACAGGTCGAGGCGGTGCGTGAGCTGGGTATGCGCGCCATGCTCACGCGCGGTTCCATGAGCCTGGGCGAAGCCGACGGTGGCCTGCCGCCGCAGCAGACGGTACAGCAAGGCGAGGTGATCCTGGCGGACAGCCAGCGCCTGATCGGCCAGTACCACCAGCGCGGCGACGGCGCGCAGATCCAGATCGCCCTGGCGCCCTGCTCGCCGTTCTCGGTGACCCAGGACATCATGCGCCAGAGCGCCAAACTGGCCGACGAGCTGGACGTGCGTCTGCACACCCACCTGGCCGAAACCCTCGACGAGGAAGACTTCTGCCTGCAGCGCTTCGGCCTGCGCACCGTGGATTATCTGGACAGCGTCGGCTGGCTCGGCCCGCGCACCTGGCTGGCCCACGGCATCCACTTCAACCCTGACGAAATCACCCGCCTTGGCGCAGCCGGCACTGGCATCTGCCACTGCCCCAGCTCCAACATGCGCCTGGCCTCGGGTATCTGCCCCAGTGTCGAGCTGGAAGCCGCCGGTGCGCCGCTGGGCCTGGGTGTCGACGGTTCGGCGTCCAACGATGCCTCGAACATGATCCTCGAAGCGCGCCAGGCGCTGTACATCCAGCGCCTGCGCTACGGCGCCGAGCAGATCACCCCGCAACGCGTGCTCGGCTGGGCCACGCGTGGTTCGGCGCGCCTGTTGGGGCGCAGCGATATCGGCGAGCTGGCGGTGGGCAAGCAGGCCGACCTGGCGCTGTTCAAGCTCGACGAGCTGCGCTTCTCCGGCAGCCACGATCCACTGTCCGCGCTGCTGTTGTGCGGCGCCGACCGCGCCGACCGGATGATGATCGGCGGCACCTGGCGCGTCATCGACGGGCAGATCGAGGGACTGGACGTGGCGCAACTGATCGCCGATCACCGCCAGGCAGCGAAGCAGTTGGTAAACGCCTGATCCCGAACCCTAGGGTGCACCGTGTGCACCGGAAAACTGCCGGTGCGCACGGCGCACCCTACGGTTTGCAGCAGGGCAATCGCACCACAACGCAGCATCTGCACGCCCATCGCACCAATAGCGCTCCACACCGTTCTCCGCTCTTGCCCACAAAGGCTTTCAGTACGGCTATCTGTCTTGTTGGTCAGCTTTTTGCAGTCAGGGGATCAGCCAACCAACGGCCACCCCAACACCAAGACTGGAGCTGCATCCACCATGCACAAGAAGAGCAAAAAACCGCTGCTGCGCACCCTCGTCGCCGCCCTGGGCTTCGGCGCCATGCTAAGCGCCTCCGCCGCCGACCCGCTGAAGGTCGGCTTCGTCTACATCGGCCCCATCGGCGACCACGGCTGGACCTACCAGCACGAGCAGGGCCGGCAGATGCTGATCAAGGAAATGGGCGACAAGGTCACCACCAGCTTCGTCGAGAACGTGCCGGAAGGTGCCGACGCCGAGCGGGTGATCCGCAACATGGCCAAGGGTGGTTTCGACCTGATCTTCACCACCTCCTTCGGCTACATGAACCCGACCATCAAGGTGGCCAAGCAATTCCCCAAGGTCACCTTCGAGCACGCCACCGGCTACAAGCAGGACAAGAACGTCGGCACCTACCTGTCGCGCTCCTATGAGGGGCGTTACGTCGGCGGCTTCCTCGCCGCGAAGATGACCAAGACCAAGAAGGTCGGCTACGTCGCCTCCTTCCCGATCCCCGAGGTAATCCGCGACATCAACGCCATCCAGTTGGCGCTGGACAAGTACAACCCGGGCACCGAGATCAAAGTGGTGTGGGTCAACACCTGGTTCGATCCGGGCAAGGAATCCGACGCCGCCAACGCGCTGATCGATCAGGGCGTGGACGTGATGTTCCAGCACACCGACAGCCCGGCACCGATCCAGACCGCCGAACGCCGGGGCATCTACTCCGTCGGCTACGCCTCGGACATGGCCCACTTCGGGCCGAAAGCCGTGCTCACTTCGATCGTCAACGACTGGGGCCCGCACTACGTGAAATCCACCCAGGCGGTGATCGACGGCACCTGGCAGCCGCAGGATTTCTGGGGCGGTCTGGCCGAAGACACCCTCTCACTGCCGATCAGCGACCTGGTGCCGGCTGACGTGAAGAGCGAGGCCCAGCAGATCATCGCCGACATTCGCAGCGGCAAGCTCCACCCCTTCACCGGCCCGATCAAGGATCAGAGCGGCGCGGTGCGCATCGCCGAAGGCGTGAGTGCGACCAACGCCGAACTGGCCTCGATGAATTACTACGTGGAAAACGTGAAGGCCGAAATACCGAAGTAAGTGGCTGGCGGGTTGCACCCGTCCTACGGTCTGTAGGGCGGGTGCAACCCGCCACCCGGCAACTACCGATGCCGTCCCTGCCATTGGCAGAACCGCATCAAGGGGACGCTTCACCAGAAGCGTCCTTTTTCGCTGCCCTGGGTACGAGAAGACTCGCAGCAACACCCCGGAGCTTTTATGAACAGCCTACCCATCATCGATATCGCCCCTCTCTACGCCGACGACGCCTCGGCCTGGCCCGCCGTGGCCGAGCAGATCGACCGCGCCTGCCGCGACTGGGGCTTCTTCTACATCGTCGGCCACCCCATCGGCAGCGAGCGCATCGACGCCCTGCTCGGTGCAGCGAAGCGCTTCTTCGCCCTGCCCGCCGAGGAAAAACTCAAGATCGATATCACCCGGACCACCCACCACCGTGGCTACGGGGCGATTGCCACCGAGCAGCTCGACCCAAGCAAACCGAGCGACCTCAAGGAAACCTTCGACATGGGTTTCCACATGCCCTCCAATCACCCCGAGGTGCTGGCCGGCAAACCGTTGCGCGGGCCGAACCGTCACCCGGACATGCCCGGCTGGGCCGCGCTGATGGAACAGCATTACGCCGACATGCACGAGCTGGCCAAGACCCTGCTGCGCGCCATGGCCATGGCCCTGGACGTCGAGCACGACTTCTTCGACGCGCGCTTCCATGAGCCGATCAGCGTGCTGCGCCTGATCCACTATCCACCGCGCCACACCGCCAGCAGCAGTGATCAGCAAGGCGCCGGCGCGCACAGCGATTACGGCTGCATCACGCTGCTCTACCAGGACGATGCCGGCGGCCTGCAGGTGCGTGCGCGCGATGGCGAATGGATCGACGCGCCGCCGATTGCCGGCAGCTTCGTGGTCAACATCGGCGACATGATGGCGCGCTGGAGCAACGACCGTTACACCTCCACGCCGCATCGGGTGATCAGCCCGCTGGGGGTGGATCGCTACTCCATGCCGTTCTTCGCCGAACCGCACCCGGACACGCTGATCGACTGCCTGCCGAACTGCTCCAGCGCAGACGCGCCGGCCAAGTATTCGCCGGTGACCAGCGCCGAGTACCTGCTGTCGCGCTTCGCCGACACCTATGCCTACCGCCGTGAGGAAGCGTAGGGCTGATGATGGCTCCCACGCTCCCGCGTGGGAGACCAACCCGGGACGCTCTGCGTCCCTCAGACGCGGAGCGTCTGCGAGGGCATTCCCACGCGGAGCGTGGGAACGATCAGTCCACCTACGCTGCCGGTCCGTAGACGCAGCACGATCCTGTGATGATGGCCCACGCTCCGGCGTGGGAGACCCGCCTGGGACGCTCTGCGTCCCTCAGACGCGGAGCGTCTGCAAGGGCGTTCCCACGCGGAGCGTGGGAACGATCAGTCCACCTACGCTGCCGGCCCACCGGCGCAGCACGATCCTGTGATGATGGCTCCCACGCTCCGGCGTGGGAGACCCGCCTGGGAAGCTCTGCGTCCCTCAGACGCGGAGCGTCTGCAAGGGCATTCCCACGCGGAGCGTGGGAACGATCAGCCTACCTACGCTGCCGGCCCACCGGCGCAGCACGATCCTGTGATGATGGCTCCCACGCTCCCGCGTGGGAGACCCGCCTGGAACGCTCTGCGTCCCTCAGACGCGGAGCGTCTGCGAGGACATTCCCACGCGGAGCGTGGGAACGATCAGTCCACCTACGCTGCCGGTCCGTAGACGCAGCACGATCCTGTCTCAGCGGTTAAACTTTGCCGTCACCGAAGCCTGACAACGAGAACCGACCATGCCCGAATGGCTCAACGCCCTGCCCAAGGCCGAACTGCACCTGCACCTGGAGGGCTCGCTGGAGCCTGAGCTGCTGTTCGCCCTGGCCGAACGCAACCAGATCGCCCTGCCCTGGACCGATGTCGAGACCCTGCGCGCGGCCTACGCCTTCAACAACCTGCAGGAATTTCTCGACCTGTATTACGCCGGCGCCAACGTGCTGCGCACCGAGCAGGATTTCTATGACCTGACCTGGGCCTACCTGCAACGCTGCAAGGCGCAGAACGTCATTCACGTCGAACCTTTCTTCGACCCGCAGACCCACACCGACCGTGGCATTCCCTTCGAGGTGGTGCTGCGCGGTATTCAGCAGGCGCTGCTCGACGGCGAGAAGCAACTGGGCATCAGCCACGGCCTGATCCTCAGCTTCCTGCGTCACCTGCCCGAGGAAGAAGCCTTCAAGACCCTGGAACAGGCCATGCCGTTCCGCGATGCCTTCATCGGCGTCGGCCTCGACAGTTCGGAGAAGGGCTTCCCTCCCCGACTGTTCGAGCGGGTGTTCGCCAAGGCTCGTAGTGAGGGCCTGCACGCGGTGGCGCATGCCGGCGAGGAGGGTCCACCCGAATACATCTGGGAAGCGCTGGATTTGCTCAAGATCAGGCGCATCGACCACGGCGTGCGCGCCATCGAGGACGAGCGGCTGATGCAGCGCATCATCGACGAGCAGATCCCGCTGACCGTCTGCCCGCTGTCGAACATCAAGCTCTGCGTGTTCGAGCACATGGGCCAGCACAACATCCTCGAGATGCTCGAGCGCGGCGTGAAGGTGACGGTGAACTCGGACGACCCGGCCTACTTCGGCGGCTACGTCGGCGAGAACTTCGCCGCCCTGCACGAACACCTGGGCATGACCGAAGCCCAAGCCAGGCGCCTGGCGCAGAACAGCCTGGACGCGCGACTGTGGTATCAGTGTTCCGAGAGCTTGCGCCGCTTGCCGGTCACCATCGACAGCGGCAGGTTCTCGCGCAGCCGATAGCTCTCGAACAAGGCCGCGGCGATATGCAGGCCGACCAGCGCCATCAGGCCGTTGGCACAGAATTCATGGATCTGCAGCGGCAGGTCAGCGCCCCAGAAGTAATCGACCTCCTCCATCAGAAAGCCGGTCACCCCCAGGCCGAGCATCAACGCCATCATCAGGAGCATCACCAGCGCGCCCAGCGGCGAATGCCCCAGGCGGTGATACGGCTGCCCGCAAACCAGTGCGCGCAGGTGCTCGCTCAAACGCGCACGGCTCGGCCAGAAATCCGCCCAGCGCGCCGCCGGCGTGCCGACGAAACCCCATACCAGGCGAATCGCCAGCCAGGCCACGGCGTAATAGCCGAGCCAGCGATGCCAGCTCTCGCCCTCTTCGGTGAAGAAGTAGTTGGCCAGGAAAGCGCCGGCCAAGGACCAGTGGAACAAGCGCACCACTGGGTCCCACAGGCGTGTGGTCGGTGCGCTCATCAGCTTTCCACGTCACTCTTGATGGCGTTACCGCTGACCGGGTCGAAGTAGATCTCGACCTTCTTGCCGTCCTTGTTGAAACCGTAGATTTCGTAGCAGTTGCCGTCAGTGACCTTGAACTTGTTGATCTCGTAGCCCTGGGCCTTGAGGTCGGCCTGGAACTTGTCCTGATCCTGCCACTGAGCCTTGTCGGCGGTGGTGCATTGAGTGGCGGCGAAGGTCAGCGGGCTGGCCAGAGCCAGGGACAGCAGAAGCAGTTTGTGCATGGTGGAGTCCTCTTCGATGCAGGGGAAAGTGTGTCTGCGGGGACTACTCTGGCGCCTGAACCTTAAGACTCTATTAGCGCATGCAAATCAGTAGCCCGGATGCAATCCGGGGAGGTCGGCAGGGAAACTCCCGGATTGCATCCGGGCTGCGGTGCTGCGAGCCGCGTTCGGTGAAAGGAAAACTGTCAGTTTTGCGGTGTATTCGCCCCTCTCCCCCAACCCCTCTCCCATGAATGGGAGAGGGGAGCAACAGCACTGAAACGTCAGAAGTCGAAATCCACCTTGGCCCAGAGGGTGCGGCCCGGCTCGTCGATGCGGGTCTCGGCCGGGAAGCCGAAGCCGGCATCACCAGCCAGGTTGAGGTGCTCGGCGTAGCGCTTGTCGAGCAGGTTATCCACACCGGCGCTGAGCTTGACCTGCTGGCTGACGCGGTAGGCGCCATTGAGCGAGAGCACGCCGAAGCCGGCACTGTCGCCGAAGTCCTGCCCCACCACGTTGCCGCGCCCTTCGGCGATGCGGCCCTGGCCGTCGACCACACGCCACAGCGCGCCGACGCTCCAGTCGTCGCGCTGGTAGGTCAGGCCCAGGCGCGCTTCCAGCGGCGGCATCTGCGGCAGTGCTTCGCCATCGCTGCTGTTCTTGCCCCAGGCGTAGGCCAGGGTCGCGTCCGCCTTCCAGCTGGAATCGAAGGCATAGGCCACACCCAGCTCGCCCCCCATGATGCGCGCATCGACGTTGTCGGCCTGGGTGCTCATGCCACGGTAGTCGAACAGGATGTAGTCGCGGATCTGCCCGGCATAGGCGGAGGCCCAGGCCTGCAGCTTGTCGTCCTGATACTGGATGCCGATATCGAGCTGGGTGGTCTTCTCCGGCTCGATGCCAGCGAAGGCGTTGTCCGCGCCGGCCGGGCCGTTGAGGCCGGCGGAGAACAGCTCCCAGTAATCGGGGAAGCGCTGCACGTGGCCGATGCCGGCATAGACGGTGGTCGGCGAGCCGGACAGGTCGTGCTCGTAGCGCACGAAACCACTGGGCAGGGTATCGGCACGGGTCTCGCCCGCCGTCGGGTTGGGCCGCGACATGCCCATCATGTTGCTGAAGTTCTGCCGGTAGTCCTTGGCCGAGGCGCGATCCAGGCGTGCGCCGGAGATCAGCCGATCACGTTCGGCCAGGCGCCAGGTGGCTTCGGCAAACACGCCGTAGTTGTGCATCCGCGCGTCCTTGTCCCAGGGGGAGCGATCGGCGTCGACATAGGGCATGCCCATCATGCCGCCGCTGGAGCTGCGCTGGCGGTGCTCACTGCGCTGCGCATCGACGCCGGTGATCAGCTCGACGTCGTCCCACTTCCAGGTCGCGGCCAGGCGCGCGCCCAGGGTGCGACGGTCGACCTGCGCCGCCATCGGCCCGGCCATCATGCTGCTCGGGTCTGGCACGCGCAGGCGGAAGTTGTCCATGATGTGGTCGGCGTAGTTGTAGTAGACCTTGGCCTCGACCTTGTCCAGCACGCCGCCGAGGTTGCTGCGCTCGATGCGCAGGCCGAGGCTTTCGCGCTTGAACTGGGTGCCGTCCATGCCACGACCGCCGTAGCGCGCCTCGCCATCACCACGGCCAGCCGTGAACTCGATCAGGGTATCGGCATCCGGCGTCCAGCCCAGGGCCACGTCACCGTTCCACTTGTCCCAGCGCGAGGCGATGGTGTCGCCGTCACCGTTGTCGTAATCGTCCGACTGCGAGCGGTTGCCCATCACCCGCAGGTAGCCCTGCTCGCTGCCGACGGCGCCATCGATCAGGCGGTCGAAGCGGCCATTGGAGCCGGCCAGCACACTGGCATGCAGGCGCGTGCCCAGCTCGCCGAAACGCTCCGGTTCGCGGTCGAAACGTACCACGCCAGCGGACGCGCCCGGGCCCCAGATCACGGTTTGCGGACCCTTGGTGACGGTCAGCAGATCATAGGTTTCCGGCGAAATGTAGGAACTGGGCGCGTCCATCCTGCCCGGGCAGGCGCCGATCATCTGCCCGCCATCGGTGAGCAGCAGCAGGCGCGAGCCGAACAGGCCGCGCAACACCGGATCGCTGTTGCTGCCGCCGCTGCGAATCGCGGAGAAACCGGGAATGGTCTTGAGGTAGTCGGCTGCATCGCTGGCCGGCACCGGCTGGCGCGGGTCCTTGGGGTCGGCCACCACGGTCAGCGGCGAGCTTTGCTGGATCGCCGTGATCACACTGGGTGGCAGTTCGTGCACAGGCGCCTCGGCAGCCTGCAGGGCCGTGATGGAACACAGGCTGCAGGCGACAGCCAAGACGGACAGGGGAAAACGAGGGCGCACGGAAACAGCGCCCGAAACGAAGGAAACGGACATGCGAATACCTGAAAAGTCGATTGGCGAAGAGGCTTGGTCATTGCCTCATGAGAAGGGTGACTTCAGGCGCGCATCGGCGGTGCGCGTGACAACGCGTGTGGGAAATGAGCGCGAGGCAGCGGCTGCGTCGGCTGCACGCTGCCCGTTTGATGAAGTGGGCCCTGCCACCCTGCAACCGGTAAGCTGTCGTCGGCCAGCGCCGGGCAGTGGGAGAACAACGAACAGTAGCCGCAGGCATCCGCCTGCAGCACCGGCAGGCCCCTGTCGAGCGAGACCGGCACACTGCCCGAACCGTCATGACAGCCAAGCTCGTTCAGCCAGCGCCAGTCAGCCGGCTCGGCACGCAGTTGCGACGCCAGTGGCGCCAGCACGATGAGGACGAACGCCAGCAGCCCAAGCTGGGCGGCGAGCGTGCGTCTGCGTGCCGTGCACAGCATCAGTGCTGATGCTTGCCGTGGTCGTGAGCGTCGCCATGTTCATGGCCTGCCGGTGCATCTTTCTGCACGGCAACTTCGACCTCGACAGCACCGGCCTTCTCGAAGGTCAGGGTCAGCGGGAAGCGCTCACCGTCCTTGGCCTGTTGTTTCAGGTTGAACAGCATGACGTGGTAGCCCATGGGTTCGAACTTCACCTCGCCACCCGCGGGGATGGCCACGTCCTGCACCTGCTGCATCTTCATCACACCACCTTCATGCACGTGCTCGTGCAACTCGGCCTTGCCGGCTACCGGGGTGCTCACGGCGAGCAGGCGATCCGCTTCGCTGCCCTTGTTGTGGATGACGAAGTAGGCGGCGGCAGTCGGCGCCACCGGCGGCATCTCGCGCGACCAGGGATGGTCGATATGCAGTTGGCCGGCTTCGTACTCGTGGGCCTGCACCAACAGCGTCGGCAGCAGCAGGGTCAAGCCGAGCAGGGTTTTCTTCAGGGTCATGGGGTATTGCCTCCTGGTTTGGAATCGAATCATGGGTCGAGCCTATGAGGTCTTGCGACGATCAAACTGTTCACTCATGCCAGCGGCCGGGTCGATGGCCGCAGTTGGCGAAAGCGCGAGAGTAGCCCGTCAAGAACGAAGACCAGCAGCAGCGAAGCGCCGACCAGCGGGAAGATCGCGCCGAGCACGATCATCAGGCCGATGGCGGTCTTCCAGCGCGGCAGGTCGTGGCGCAGCGGCGGCACACCGAAGCGTCCGGCCGGGCGGCGTTTCCACCACAGCACCAGGCCGCTGACGGAGCTGAAGATGATCAGCAGACAGACCGCCGCCATCAGCAACTGGTTGGCCAGGCCGAACAGCTTGCCCTCATGCAGCATCACCCCGGTTTCCACGGTTTTCGCCACCGGGCCGTAGTCCTGCCAGCGCACGTCGGCGAGTACCGCACCGCTGTATTGATCGACATGCAGCGTGGCGTCGTTGCGTGGGTCGTCGGCGAACAGCGCGACGGTGTAAACGCCCCGCTCGCCCTGGGGCAGGCTGATGCTGTAGCCAGGCTGGACCCCGCGCTCGGCGGCGCTGTCGAGCACATGCTGCAGCAGGCTGGCGGAGGCAGCAGCGGGCTGATGCCCGGCATGCCCCTGATGCACAGCATGCGGGTCGGACGCTGGCAGCGGCGTGACTTCCACCGCCCAGGCCACGGTCTGCTGGCTGCTGCTGTTGAGGCTGCCGGTCAGTTGCCCGGACCTGGGCACGTCATCCCACATCGCGGCGGGAAAGTGGTTCCAGGCGCCGGCAAACTGCGCGCCCCAGTAGCCCGTCCAGGTCATGCCGGTGAGCAGCATGAACAGCAGCAACGCGCTGCCCCAGAAGCCCGTGACCGCATGCAGGTCGCGCCACCACAGGCGCCCGCGCGCGCTCAGACGTGGCCACAGCACGCCCGCCCCGCTGCTGCCGCGCGGCCACCACAGGTACATCCCGGACACCACCAGCACGATGCCCCAGCCTGCGGCCAGTTCGATCAGCCGGTCGCCGACGGTGCCGATCAGCAGATCACCGTGCAGCTTGCGCACCACAGCCTGCAGGTTCCACAGCGCATCCTGGCTGCCAAGCAGGTGGCCGTTGTAGGGATCGACGAACAGGTTCAACGCCTGGCCGTGCTGATCGATCACGAACTGCGCACTGCGATCCGCCGCAGCGGGCGGCAGGTATTGGCTGATCGCAGCCTGCGGGTAGGCCTCGCGGACGATGGCCAGTTGCTGATCGGCACTGAGGCGCTGCTCGGCGACCGGCACCTGCATCAGATCGGCGTACATCCAGGCGTCGAGCTGCGGTTTGAACAGGTAGATGATCCCGGTGATCGACAGCAGGATCATGAACGGGATGACGAACAGCCCGGCATAGAAGTGCCAGCGCCAGGCCAGGTTGTAGAACGACGGGGCCGCACGCTCACGGGTAGGTGCAGTGCAATCGGGGGAAGACGCCATGAAGCTTTCTCCAGCCCGCCGCAGTCGTGGACACACGGCGAGGCATTCGCATGATAGGGACGCCCTGAGCGGGCGGACGGATCAGGCGAGCAACGGAGAAGCGCGAGGGTTGGCAGGAGGCCAGCGATAACGGTCGAGCCGCGGCAAATGCAGCGCGGACAGCGGCCAGTTGCGCTCGGTGGCAAGCAGCCCGAGCAAGCCGAAGAAGGCGGCGAGAATGATCGCGCTGAACAGGCTGGCCAGGGCGCAGTTGGCGCCGGTAGCCGGGTTCGACGCGACGATGCCGGAGCCGTCGAGGTCGGCGCCAGCGCCGAAGTTGCCATCGAACGAGCAGTACTGGCCGTCCAGACCGCTGAGCTGCATGCCGGCCATCTGGCCGTGGCTGATCGCGCAGACGAACGCACTGAACAGGATGCTGAAGTACAGCACCCAGGCGGTCAGTGAGCGGTCTTTGCGGGCCAGTTTCATGGGGCGCGACTCTAAACAGAGGATGGCAGCGCGACACTGCGGTGCGTTGCTGCAGGCATTGCGTACGAGAGTCTAGCAAAGTAATGGGAGTGGGGACTTATCGGCGCTCAACACGATCGGGCCGGCACCGACCGGCCCGTGATCGTGCGATTCGTGCCGCCGTCAGCTAACCAGCGAAACGCCCCAACCGATAGGCCGCAAGCTCCGGCAACGCTTGCCCCCGAGCCAGCCCGGCAATGTGTTCGGCAGTGATGGCGGCCTGCGTCAGGCCCAGGTGCTGATGGCCAAAGGCGAGCAAGACACGCCCCTGCTCGACCTGATCGATGACCGGCAGCGAATCCGGCAACGAAGGCCGCATGCCCATCCATGGGCTGGCGCCCTCGAGGTTCAGCTCATCACGAAACAACCCATCGCTCAGACGCTGCAACTGCCAGGCACGGGCCATGTTCGCAGGCTTGTTGAGCCCGGCGAACTCCACGGTGCCTGCCAGGCGCAGGCCGTCCTGCATGGGCGTCATGATGAAGCGACGCTCGAAGGAGGTGACGGCGAAGGGTAAGCGCCCCTGCTCCCGGGGCAGCATCAGGTGATAGCCGCGCTCGGTATCCAACGGCACCCGCCTGCCGGTGAGGCGCGCGGTGAGTGCCGCCGAATGGGCACCACAGGCCAGCAGCACCCGGCGCGCGCGCAGCGTGCCACCATCGAAACGCAGCGCAACGCCGTCGGGCAACAGGTGCCCGTCCACCACCCGGCGCTGGTGGAACACCACGCCCAGAGCTTGAGCGGCGCGGGCCAGCTCACCCACCACCCGGTAGGGATCGATGAAGTGCCCGGTGGCGGGAAAGAACAGCCCGCCGCGCAGGCCATCGCTGAGTGCGGGCAGCGCCGCACGCACGGCTTGCGCGTCCCAGTAGTCGACCGGCACACCCTGCGCCGTCATCCGCGCCTGCAGGGCCAGCAGCGCCGGGCGCGATTGCTCGTGCTCATAGGCCAGCAACGAGCCGTCCTCACGCAACAGCTCTGGCCGTCCGATGGCCTGCAAGGTACGCCGCCAGGCGCTCAGACTGGCCTCGTTGAGCGCACGCAGCCCGGCCACGGTACGCGCGAACGGCGCGGTCCGCAGATTGAGCAGCAGCCGCAGAAACCAGGGCGTGGCCCGCGGCAGATAGGTCCAATCCAGACGCAGCGGCCCCATCGGGTCGAGGAGCATGGCCGGCAGGCGCTTGAGGATGGAGAAGTCGGCAATCGGGAACACCTGCTCGGTGGCCAGGTGCCCGGCATTGCCGAACGAGGCACCCTGCCCCACGCCATCCGGGTCGAAGACCTGCACCCGCAGCCCCTGACGCGCCAGTTGCAGGGCGCAGGCGACACCGACGATACCGGCGCCGACCACGGCCACATCGACATCGACCGACAGGTGATCGCTCATCGATCAGACCTCCCGCTCGCCGTCGATCAGTCGCCGCAGCCCCAGCGGATTGGCGTCACGCAGGGCCAACGGCAGCAGCACATCCGGGAAGCCCTGCAGGCACACCGGCCGCAGGAAGCGGCGAATGGCGGCCGTGCCCACCGAGGTGGAGCGCGCATCCGAGGTGGCCGGGAACGGCCCGCCGTGAACCATGGCGTCACACACTTCCACACCTGTCGGCCAGGCATTGACCAGCACCCGACCGGTCTTGAGTTCCAGGGTCGGCAACAGGGCATGCGCCGCATCGAAGTCGGCAGCGTCCAGTTGCAAGGTGGCCGTGAGCTGGCCTTCGAGCGCGTCAAGCAGACGGCGAACCTGCGCCGCGTCGTCGTACTGCACCAGCAGCGCCGCCGCGCCGAAGACTTCGCCATGCAGAGCAGGGTCGGCGAGGAAGGACTCGGCATCCGTTACGAACACCTGCGCCTGGCCACGGTTCGGCCCGTCTCCCGGCAAGCCGCTGGCGACCTTGCTCACCTGGGGGTGTGCAGCCAGCGCCTCGACACCGACGCTGAATGCCTGGTGGATACCCGGCGTGAGCATCACCTGTGCCGGACACTGCCTGAGCTGTTCAGCCACCGCGCCGAGAAACGCATCCAGCGCCGCGCCGCGCGGGGCAAGCAGCAGGCCCGGATGGGTACAGAACTGACCGGCGCCCAGGGTCAGCGAAGCGACGAAGCCCTGGGCCAGTTCCTCGCCACGCGCCTTGAGCGCTGCCGGAAACAGCAACACCGGGTTGATCGAACTCATCTCGGCGTAGACCGGGATCGGCTCGGGCCGGGACTGGGCCGCCTGACACAGGGCAAGGCCGCCACTGCGCGAACCGGTGAAGCCGACCGCCTTGATACGCGGATCACCGACCAGGCCGAGGCCGACCTCGCGCCCTGCGCCGAACAGCAGCGCAAACACACCCTCGGGCAGACCGCAGCGCGCCACTGCCTGACGCACTGCCTGGCCGACCAGCTCACTGGTGCCGGGGTGAGCGCCGTGGGCCTTGACCACTACGGGACAGCCCGCCGCCAGCGCCGAGGCGGTGTCGCCACCGGCCACGGAGAACGCCAGGGGGAAGTTGCTCGCGCCGAACACCGCCACCGGCCCCAGTGGCACCTGGCGCTGACGCAGGTCGGGTCGAGGCTGGGGTTGACGCTGAGGTTGCGCGCGGTCGATGCGCACGTCCAGCCACTCACCCGCGCGCAGGGTGCGGGCGAAGGTCCGCAGTTGCTGGCAGGTACGCGCACGCTCGCCCTGCAGGCGCGCCTGGGGCAGGCCGGTCTCGGCCATGGCCCGCTCGATCAGCGCCTCGCCCAGGGCTTCGATGGACTCGGCAATGGCCTCCAGAAAAGCCGCGCGGGCTGACGGTGTGGTCTCTCGAAAGTCATCGAAGGCGGCCCAGGCCAGGGCACACGCCTGCTCCACCTGCGTGCGAGT
This sequence comes from Pseudomonas sp., assembly GCF_048269965.1. Classification (GTDB taxonomy): domain Bacteria; phylum Pseudomonadota; class Gammaproteobacteria; order Pseudomonadales; family Pseudomonadaceae; genus Aquipseudomonas. Next base: position 68,846 of record NZ_JBLWTV010000014.1, read on the forward strand.
GGCGCCGTGGTAGGCAGGCTCGAGGGCCTGGCCGGTGGCGGGATCGATGGCGTGAAACGCCTTGCCGACGCCGGGCACGGCCGCGCCGCCGATCAGCATCTTGCCTGTAAGAGTCATGGTGCATCCTTAGCGTTCAGGGGTTGGCCCCGCCGTACCGGCGGTCGGCGGGGCGGGCGAACTCAGGCGAGGTCGTGTTCGGCCGTCCAGTTGGCATACCACTGGCGGAACAGGCTGTACTGCTGCTCGGCATAGCGGCGCTGGGAGTCGCTGAGGGCATCGCTCTCGTTGAAGTGCAAGCGGTACTCGCGGTCGCCGTTGAGCACCATCAGGTACTTGTAGAACAGCACCAGATCGCAGCCTTCGTCGAAGGACGAGAGCACCTCCAGCGCAGCACTCAGCTCCAGGGCCAGGCGCCGTGCGCGCGCGTCGCCACTGGCAGCCTGACGACTCAGGGCGACCAGTTGCAGCACTTCACGGGGCAGCACGTTACCGATGCCGGTGATGGTGCCGGTGGCGTTGCAGTTGACGTAACCATGGAACACCTGAGTGTCGACACCGGCCATGAGAATCACGTCGTCATCGCGGCAGGTGATGTGCTCGGCGGCGTAGCGCATGTCGGCCGCGCCACCGAACTCCTTGAAGCCGATCAGGTTGCGGTGCTGCCCGCGCAATTCGAAGAACAGATCGGCGCGGGTGGAGAAGCTGTAATACGGGCTGTTGTAGATGACCGAAGGCAGCTCCGGCGCCGCCTGCAGCACGGCGCTGAAGTGCGCCTTCTGCGCCGCCGGCGAGGCCGCACGGGAGAGCAGGCGCGGAATCACCATCAGCCCGTGGGCACCCACCCTGGCTGCGTGGGCGGCATGCGATACCGCCTCACGGCTACTCACCGCCCCCGTGCCGACGATGGTGGGCACGCCAGCCTGCACCAGACGCGCCACCCCTTCCTGACGTTGCGCCTCACTGAGCAGCGGCCAGTCACCCATGGAGCCGCAGTAGACCACGGCGCTCATACCGGCCTGGATCAGTTCGCGGCCCTTGGCGACCAGGGCATCGTAGTCGGGTTGACGCGTCTCGGTGCAGGGCGTCATGAGGGCGGGAATGCAGCCACGGAAGATATCGATATTCATGCTGTCGCTCCTTGAGCAGGGATTGAGAATGGCGCGAAGGGGCTCAGATGCCCCAGGCGAAAGGGTCCTGCGCATCGATGAGCAGGGTGTTGTCGGCGGTCAGGTGGGCGCGGCCCGTGATGAAGGGACGAATGCGCTCGCCCTCCCACTGGTAGCGCCCTTCGAAGCGACTGCCGGTGATGCTGGCCTGGACCCAGGTCTGCCCGGCAGCGAGCTTGCCGTCTGCGGCGAGGCAGGCGAGCTTGGCGCTGGTTCCAGTGCCACAGGGCGAACGGTCATAAGCCTTGCCGGGACACAGGACGAAGTTGCGGCTGTGCGCCTCGTCGTCCTCGGCGAACAACTCGATATGGTCGATAGGCGCTCCGCCCTCGCCGCTGATGCCCTGTGCCTCCAGGGCCTGCAACAGCGCCCAGGTGTATGCGCTGAGGGCATCGACATTGTCCAGGCGCAGGGTCTGGCCGTGGTCGTTGACCAGGAAGAACCAGTTGCCGCCCCAGGCGATATCGCCGTGGACCACACCGTGTCCCGGCACGTCCACCGGCACCTGACGGCGATAGCGATAGGCCGGCACATTGCCGAGGGTGACACTGCCGTCCTCGTGCAGCGTGGCGCTGACGGTGCCCACCGGGGTGTCGATGCGGTGCTCGCCGGGCGCCATCAGGCCCAGGTACTGCAAGGACGCCACCAGGCCGATGGTGCCGTGGCCGCACATGCCGAGGTAACCGGCGTTGTTGAAGAAGATCACCCCGCAGGTTGCGCCGGGCGAAACCGGCGGACGGTACAGCGCGCCCACCAGCACGTCGTTGCCGCGCGGCTCCAGCAGACAGGCACGGCGCCAGCGGTCGTGCTGCTCGCGCAAGGTGTCGCGCTGCTCCGCCAGGGTGCTGCCGGCCAGATCGGGAAAACCGTCTATGACCAGGCGCGTGGGTTCGCCGCCAGTGTGGGAATCGATGACATGGATACGCTTCATGGCCAGGTCCGTCAGGTCAGGGAATGGGGCTGATCGATCAGCCGTTGGATATCGTCCAGCAGCGTTCGGCTCACCCGGACGCCGGCCTGTTGGCTGCGCTGGCGGGCCGCGAAGCGGCGCTGTGAGGGCAAGCGTGCGCCCTGTTCGGTAATGGCGCTGAACAGTGCCTCGGCGCGCTGTCGTCCGGTTTCCAGTTCGCTGCCCAGAAAACGCGCCGGGTCGAACGCCAGCAACAGTTCGCCATGGCAGGGCGTCGCCCCGGCGCCGGCGTCGAACGCCAGCGACTCGGCACTGGTCAGGTCACCAATCAGTGCCCCGGCCATGAGTTCGATCATCGCCGCCAGGGCCGAGCCCTTGTGACCGCCGAAGGCCTGCATGGCGCCCTGCAGTACGGCGCGGGCATCGGTGCTGGGCTGCCCGTCGGCATCCAGTCCCCAGCCCGGGGGAATCGGCTTGCCCTGGCGCGCATGCAGCTCGATATCCCCTCGGGCAATGGCGCTGGTGGCGAAGTCGAAGACGAAGGGCTCACGGCCCTGGCGTGGCCAGGAGAATGCCAGCGGATTGGTGCCGAACACCCCTTGGCTGCCGCCCTCCGGCGCCACCCAGGCGTGACTGGGAGTCATGGCCAGGCCCACCAGACCTTCGGCGGCAATGGCTTCCACCTCCGGCCACAGCGCGGAGAAGTGGAAACAGTTGCGGATCACCAGCGCCGCCACGCCCAGCTCGCGGGCCTGCTCAAGCAACAGCGGCAGCCCGGTCTGCAAGGCCAGCAGCGAATAGCCCCGCTGCGCATCGACGCGGACGATGGCCGGTGCCGGGCGACTCACGCGAGGCTGTGCCAGCGGGTCCACCTTGCCGCAGCGCAGCGAGTGCACGCACACCAGCACGCGGTACAAGCCGTGGGAATGGCACTCATCGCGTTGCCCCTGGGTGATGGTGTCAGCGATGACGCGGGCGTGATCCTGGCCCATGCCGTTGACGGTCAGGGCACGCAACGCGAGGGCGTGCACCTGATCGAGGCTGAGATTGACGAGATCAGTCATGGTCGTACCCATTCCGGTTCATACCGACTGGGCGCGGTCAGGCAGCAGTGTCGAGGCTGGCGCCACGTCCGCTTCATCACCGTCCTCGCTCTCGTCTTCGCCGCTCAGGCGAATCAGCTCGGCCGGTACACCGGTGGCTGCGCCCCAGTGGTAAATGCCCAGGGCACAGAGCGCGACGCTGAGGGTGTCATAGGGATGAGCGAGCACTCCCAGCCCGCCAAAGCTGCCCAACCAGGAAAGCAGCAGCGTCACGGCGTAGAAGCCGATCAGCCAGGCGGACGAGCGCACCTGCTGGGCAAGGCTCAGGTGCTCGGTCGGCACGAAGCGGCGGCACAGCAGGTAGATCACGAACATCACAATCTGCAGGCTCAGCAGCCAGGACACGGTGCCCCAGCCGGACCAGTAGACGATCAGCGCGGCAATCACGAAGGACAGCGGTCCCATCACCGCCAGGCCACGCACACGGAACGGCCGCGGCATGTCCGGCGCATTGCGGCGCAGCGCAGCCACCGTGACCGGCGCGACCGCATAGCTCAGTACCAGGGCGGCGGACACCACATTGATCAGCGCTTCCCAGGAGGGGAACGGCAGGGTCCAGAACACCGACAGGGCGAAGGTCAGCCACAGCGCCGGACGCGGAATGCCAGAGGCGGCGTCGATGCGCGTGAAGATGCGGAAAAAGGTGCCGGTCTGCGCCCAGCCATAGATCACCCGTGGCGTCGCATTCATGTAGATGTTGCCGCAGCCACTGGGCGAAACCACCGCATCGGCGACCACCAGATAGGCCAGCCAGCCCACCCCGAGCACCAGCGCGATGTCGCGGTACGGCAGGGCGAACTCCTTGGAGATCCCAGCCCAGCCGCTGGCCAGCATGTCGGTCGGCACGGCGCCCAAAAACGCCACCTGCAGCAGCACATAGATAGCCGTGGAGAGCAGCACCGAGAGGATCAGCGCGATGGGAATGGTGCGCTGCGGATTCTTGACCTCGCTGGCCACCGAAATGATCGGCGTCAGGCCCAGGTAGGCGAAGATGATGCCGCCGGCCGACACCGCCATCTCGATGCCTGCCAGCCCGAACGGCGCGAAGCCCTGCACCTGGAAGTTCTCGGGCTTGAAGAAGGTGAAGAGCACACCAATGACCAGCAGTGGCACGATGAACTTGAATACGCTGACCAGGTTGTTGGCGCGGGCGAAAGTTTTCACGCTGCGGTAGTTGAGCCAGAAGAACAGGCACAGCAAGGCGAATTGCAGCAACCAGCCGAGCAGCGTCGGATTGCTGCTGCCGGACTGGGTCAGGCCGGGAAACCAGGCCGCTGCGTACTGACGTGCAGCCACCACCTCGATCGCCACCAGGCTGGAAAAGGCGATCAGCGTGATGAATCCCATCAGGTAGCCCAGCAGCGGACCGTGGGAAAACACCGGGTAGCGCACCACCCCACCGGCACGTGGCAGTGCCGCGCCCAGCTCGCAATAGATGATGCCCAGCAGCAGCACCGCGAAGCCGCCGAGAAACCAGGAGATGATGCCTGCCGGACCGGCAATGGCGGAGACGTGGCTGGCGGCAAACAGCCAGCCGGAACCGAAGATGGCCCCCAGGCCAATGAAGGTGAGGTCCGTCAGAGACAGTTGTTTCTTGAACTTTCCAGACATGGTGCCGCCCTCTTGTATGTTTTGGATGGGCTGGAGAGAGTCTGCTGCAGCGTGTTGCTCTGGAGGCGACTCAGGCACCCGCCAGGAGCCGGGCAAAGATCTCCCGCCATCTGCAGCGGCCATAGATTGGCCCGGCGCAGGGTGCCCGGGCTTGATACTTTTCCCCGGCCACCATGACGAAATCGGCACAGAGCGCCCATCCCGCGCGATGTCGCCGAGTGCCTCTCGACAGCAGCCATGGCCCTGGGGCAACCTGCCGGACGGTCGGGCCCACCGCTGGAGAAAGGAAAATGTCGCGAAACGCGCTCGGCGCCCTGTTCGCACAGAGCGAGCAGACGCGTCCGAAGAACATGGAAGAGTTACTGGGCAGCGCCAGGCTGCTGCTGCCCATGCTGGATGCGATCCCCAATGCGGTGATCTTCATCAAGGACACCCAGGCGCGCTACCTGCTGGCCAACCGCACCCTGGTTCAGCGCTGTGGGCTGAGGGATCTGCGCCCCCTGCTGGGCAAGACCAGTGCCGAGGTCTTCCCCGCCCAGCTCGGCCCCGGCTACACCGAGCAGGACCGCCGCGTTCTGCAACAGGGCCAGATGCTGGAAGACCAGTTGGAGCTGCACCTCTACGGCAGCCGCGAACCTGGCTGGTGCCTGACGCACAAGCGCCCCCTGCACGACCGCGACGGACGCATCATCGGGCTGGTGGGCATCTCCGTGGACCTGCAGTCGGCCAGTGCCAGCCATCCCGCCTACGAGCGCCTGGCCGCCGTGGACGAACACATCCGCCAGCATTTCCACGAAAGCATCACCCTGGAGACGCTGACCCGAATCGCCGGCCTGTCCGTCGCCCAGCTGGAGCGCTACTGCAAGCGCGTCTTCCACCTCACGCCCCGGCAGATGATCAGCAAGGCCCGCCTTGAGCATGCCCATGGCCTGCTGCTGACCGATCTGCCCATCACCGATATCGCCCTGCAATGCGGCTATACCGACCACAGCGCCTTCAGCCGCAAGTTCAAGCAGCTCACCGGCTTTACGCCGCAGCAGTACCGCCAGGCAATGGGCAGGCACACGTAACGTTCGGGCAGACGCAGGCTGCTTATGAACGCTCGCATGCAACCGGCTTGTAACGCAGCACCACCGTGCCTCGGGGCTATATCGCGTCGAGTGCTAACGCCAGGGCGCAGCGTCCAGCAGACGCTGGCAGCGCAGTTGCACGAACTCGCGCAGCAGATGCACCGCCTTGCTCAGTTGGGCACGGTGCGCACAGACCAGATACAAAGGCGTCGGCTCGCCCAGCCAATGCGGCAGCAGCACCTGCAGGCGTCCTTCGCGAACGTCTTCGGCGACATCCAGCCAGGACTTGTACACCACGCCCCGCCCGGCCACGGCCCAGCGTCGCGTGACATCGGCATCGTCGCAGACCCGGTCACCCGCGACGTTCATCAGCACTTCGCGCTTGCCATCCTCAAAGCGCCAGCGGTCATACGCACGGCCATGCAGCATATAGAGCAGGCAGTTGTGCTGATGCAGCTCCTCAACGCTCTGCGGCGAACCATGCCGGGCGAGATAGGAAGGTGAAGCGCAGAGCACCCGACGATTGTCCGCTGCCACCGGCAGCGCCACCAGGCTGGAATCCTCCGGCGCGCCGTAGCGCAGGGCGATATCCACCGGTTCACGAAACAGGTCGGCCACCCGATCGGCCAGCAGCAGGCGCAGTTGCAGTTGTGGATGCTCGCTCTGGAACTCGTCGAGCCAGGGCAACAGCGTGTTACGCCCCAGATCCGAGGGCGCCGACAGCTGCAATACACCGCAGATTCCCTCCTGACTGCCGACCAGTTGCTGACGTCCCTCCTCCAGGCTCTGCAACGCCAGCCGGGCATGCACCAGATACAGCTCGCCCTCGGGCGTCAGGCGCAGACTGCGCGTCGAACGCGCCAGCAGGCGCACCTGCAGTTGCTGCTCCAGACGCTTGAGGGCGGCGCTGGCCACCGCTGGCGATACATCCAGCAGGCGCGCCGCAGCGGACAGGCTGCCGGTTTCGGCGGTACGCACGAAGAGTTGCAGGTCGTCGAAACGCAGCATGGTCGTTCACTTTCAAAATAATGATGAAAGAGACTCTATTACCCGCCGCTTTTTCTCGCCACACAAATAAACGAGCATGACTCCAATCCCCCTACAGGAGCCAGCCATGACCACTGCTCTCACACTGATCGCCACCATCAAGGCGCTGCCAGGTCATGCCGAGGCAGTGGCTGCAGGCCTGCAACGTCTGGTCACGGCCACCTGCGCAGAGCCCGGCTGCCTGCAATACGCGCTGCACCGCAACAAGCTGGACCCGCACCAGTTCGTGATGATCGAACAATGGCGCGACGCCGAGGCATTGGATCAGCATCGCGCAGCGCCCCATTTCCTATATTTCACCAACACATTCGGTGAGCGGCTTGCGGGCATTGATCTGCTATCGCTGCAACCCCTTACCTGATACCTCACAGAGGAACATTTCCATGAAAGCCGTCGCTTACTACCAATCCCTGCCTGCCGACCATCCCGAAGCACTGCAGGACGTGCAACTGGCCGAACCCACTCCGGGTCCGCACGATCTTCTGGTCGAGGTTCGGGCCATCTCGGTCAACCCGGTCGATACCAAGATCCGCCTCGGCGTCAAACCGGAGAACGGCGCCGCCAAGGTGCTGGGCTGGGATGCAAGCGGCGTGGTCAAGGCCGTGGGCAGCGAAGTCAGCCTGTTCCAGCCCGGCGACCGGGTGTTCTACGCCGGTGCCATCGACCGTGCCGGTGCCAACAGCGAACTGCACCGGGTCGATGAACGCATCGTTGGCCATATGCCGAGCAGCCTGTCGTTCGCCGAAGCTGCGGCCCTGCCACTGACCGCCATCACCGCCTGGGAACTGCTGTTCGAGCGCCTGCAGGTTACCGAGGGCTCGGCCGATCAAGGCCAGAGCCTGCTGATCGTCGGCGCTGCCGGTGGTGTAGGTTCGATCCTCACCCAACTGGCGCGCCACCTGACCGGCCTGACCCTGATCGGCACCGCCTCGCGCCCGGAAACCCAGGCCTGGGTCCGTGAGCTGGGCGCACATCACGTGATCGATCACAGCAAGCCGCTGAGCGAGGAACTGGCGCGCATTGGCATCGGCCAGGTCACCCATGTCGCCAGCCTGACCCAGACCGACCAGCACTACGCACAACTGGTCGAATCCCTGGAGCCGCAGGGGCGCCTGGCGCTGATCGACGACCCGCTGCAACCGCTGGACGTGATGCAGCTCAAGCGCAAGAGCCTGTCGCTGCACTGGGAGTTGATGTTCACCCGTTCTCTGTACCAGACCGAAGACATGATCGAGCAGCATCGTCTGCTGGAACGGGTATCCGATCTGGTCGACGCCGGCGTGATCAAGACCACCCTCGGTGAGCATTTCGGCACCATCAATGCCGCCAACCTGCGCCGCGCCCATGCGTTGCTGGAGAGCGGCAAGGCCAAGGGCAAGATCGTCCTCGAAGGGTTCTGAGGCGCGATGCGGGGCTGGGTCGTATGAGGTCGGTCAGTGTGGTCGTTAGGTAGGGGTGGGCTGAAGCGGAACGCCGCCCGGCCCACCCTACAGACTGAATCTCAGCCCTGCTTGCGGTGTCGTAGGGTGCGCTGTGCGCACCGAAAAAACCGGCTAATACCTGGTGCGCACAGCGCACCCTACCTCCCTGCTTCAGCCCCCTCGCCTGACCCAGCGTTGACTTCACGGTACCGCTTATCGCGAAGCGGCGTCACGCGGGTCGGCCATTTGATCCAGATCAGAACAAGGTCATGCAAGCGAACTATCCTGATTGTCCCCAACAAGCACCGGCGACTCGTCGCAGCTTAAAGAGGTGGTTCGCATGAAAGTTCTCGTTCAGCCACGCAATCAGGGCGGCGAATGCCTGTGGCAGGTTCGACTGGATCAGCATTGCGTGAGTTTTCGCAGCGAAGAGGAGGCCCGCCAGTTCGTCGTCAGGCTGCAAGCCCGCTTGCGCGCGCCACACAACCTGCCCGACTGGCCCGCGCAGCGTCAGGCGAGCTGAATCTCAGCCCTGCTTGCGATGGCGTAGGGTGCAGGCCCCTGGTGCGCACGGCGCACCCTACCTCGCCAGGCGCCTGACTGCGCAGCATGTGCAGCGCGGTATCGAACAGCCGTAGGGGGCGCTGTGCGCAGCGAAAACACCGGCTAGCCCCAGGTGCGCACGGCGCGCCCTACCTCTCGTCAGGCAGCTGACTGACCGGCATCAGGCGCAGCGCCTGACTGCGCAGCATGTGCAGCGCGGTATCGACCAGCGCGGGCGCCTGCTGCGCCAGGTCGAAGTTGGGCACCAGCAACCAGTTGGCCTCGATGCCTTCCATATAGGCATGCAGACAGACCGCCGCGCGCGCGCAGTCCAGGTCGCTCGGCAACTGGCCCTTGTTGACCGCGTTGCTCAGCGCCCTGGCAATACGCTGATCGCACTCCAGGCTCAGCGCCTGCATGCGTTCGCGCAGGCCGAGCAGCTCACCGGTGTATTCGCATTTGTAACGCAGGATGTCATGGGTGCGGTGGGTCTGCGGCTCGCAAGCCAGGCGCGTCAGGGCCTTGATCAGCAACTCGCGCATGCAGCCCAGCGGGTCCGGCTCATCCTCGCTCTCGCTGGCACGCGACAGTTCCTCGAGCGGCAGGCGCAGACGTTCGAGCATCGCCTGAAACAGGTCGATCTTGTTCTCGAAATGCCAGTAGATGGCGCCGCGGCTGACGCCGGCTTCTTTTGCCACCTGGGCCAGAGACGCATGGGAAACACCCTGGGCATGGAACACCCGCTCGGCGGCATCGAGTATCTGCACCCGTGTCGCCTGCGCTTCCTCTTTGGTTCTTCTGGCCATCTGTCACCTACTGTCGCTTTGCCGTAACCCTTCGGTAAGGAAGGACAAGCGAGAGTATGCAGGCAGCTTTAGGCATTTACAAACATTCACGTACGTAAGTATATTCCTCCATCGATTTTTTCCCCTGCCTTCGTCCCCTTCGCCCCTTGGGCCATGATTCGATAAAACGAGGTTCTCAGATGCACTCGAAGCCAGCCTTCGCTGTCTTGGTTTCCGCCATCGCCGTGGCAATGCTCAGTCTCACCGGCTGCCAGGAATCCAGCGCCCCACAGACCCAGCAAACCCCGCAAGTCGGCGTGGTCACGCTCGAAGCCAAACCCTTTGCACTGACCAGTGAAGTGCCAGGCCGCACCAGTGCCTATCGCATCGCCGAGGTGCGCCCACAGGTCAACGGCATCATTCAGAAGCGCCTGTTCACCGAAGGCAGCGAGGTCAAGGCGGGTCAGCAGCTGTACCAGATCGACCCAGCCACCTACCAAGCCACGTTCAAGAGCGCCCAGGCCACGCAGCTGTCCGCCAAGTCCCTGGCTGATCGCTACAAACTGCTGGTCGCCGACCGGGCCGTCAGCCAACAGGCCTACGATGAAGCGCGCGCCGCCGCCCTGCAGGCTGACGCCGCGCTGGAGCAGGCGCGCATCGACCTGCGCTACACCAGGGTGATGGCGCCGATCAGCGGTCGCATCGGCCGCTCCGCCGTGACCGAAGGTGCGCTGGTCAGCAATGGCCAGGCGGGCGCCATGGCCACCATCCAGCAGCTCGATCCGATCTACGTCGACGTCACCCAATCGAGCAAGGAACTGCTGCGTCTGCGCCGTGACCTGGCCGATGGTCGCCTGCAGAAAGCCAGCGACAGCGCCGCCAAGGTCGCGCTGAAACTGGAGGACGGCAGCCGTTACGCCCATGAAGGCACCCTGGAATTCTCCGAAGTGGCAGTGGACGAAAGCACCGGCTCGGTGACCCTGCGCGCCGTGTTCCCCAACCCGGACCACCTGCTGCTGCCGGGCATGTTCGTGCATGCCGAGCTGCTCTCCGGGGTCAAGCAGAACGCCATCCTCGCCCCGCAGCAGGGTGTGACGCGCAACCAGCGCGGCGAACCCACGGCGATGGTGGTGGGTGCCGACAACAAGGTCGAACTGCGCGTGCTCAAGGCTGATCGCACCGCCGGCAGTGCCTGGCTGGTAGAGGAAGGCCTGAACGAAGGCGACCGCCTGATCACCGAGGGCCTGCAGTTCGTGCAGCCTGGCGCCGAGGTCAAGGCCGTGCCGGCCGGCAACGTCAACACCGAACAGCCTGCCCAAGACGCCGAACCAGCCAGCGGCCAGGACTAACGGAGAAGTACTGAATGTCCAGATTCTTTATCGACCGGCCGATCTTCGCCTGGGTGATCGCCCTGGTGATCATGCTGGCGGGTGGCCTGTCCATCCTCAAGCTGCCGATCAACCAGTACCCGAGCATCGCGCCACCTGCCGTTGCCATCCAGGTCAGCTACCCGGGCGCCTCGGCGCAGACGGTGCAGGACACCGTGGTGCAGGTGATCGAGCAGCAGCTCAACGGTATCGACGGCCTGCGCTACGTCAGCTCGTCGAGCAACTCCGACGGCAGCATGGAGATCATCGTTACCTTCGAACAGGGGGTGAACCCGGATATCGCCCAGGTCCAGGTGCAGAACAAGCTGCAACTGGCCACCCCGCTGCTGCCACAGGAAGTCCAGCAACAGGGCATCCGCGTGACCAAGTCGGTGCGCAACTTCCTGATGGTCATCGGCGTGGTGTCGAAAGACGGCAGCATGACCCGTGAAGACCTGTCGGACTACATCGTCTCCAACCTGCAGGACCCGATCTCGCGGACCAAGGGCGTCGGCGACTTCCAGGTGTTCGGCGCGCAGTACGCCATGCGTATCTGGCTCGACCCGGCCAAGCTCAACAGCTTCCAGCTGACTCCAGTTGACGTGCGCAGCGCCATCCAGGCGCAGAACGTGCAGATTTCCTCCGGCCAGTTCGGCGGCCTGCCTGCGGCGCCGGGCAATCAGCTCAACGCCACCATCATTGGCAAGACGCGCCTGCAGACCCCGGAAGAGTTCCGCAAGATTCTGCTCAAGGTTCAGCCCGATGGCTCCCAGGTGCGCCTGGGTGACATCGCCAAGGTCGAGCTGGGCGGCGAGAACTACGCCATCAACGCGCAGTTCAACGGCCTGCCGGCCTCCGGTCTGGCGATTCGCCTGGCCACCGGCGCCAACGCCCTGGATACCGCCAAGGCGGTGCGTGAAACCATCGCCAATCTCGAGCCGTTCTTCCCGGCCGGCATGGAAGTGGTCTTCCCCTACGACACCACGCCGGTAATCTCGGCCTCCATCGAAGGGGTGGTGCACACCCTGTTCGAGGCCATCGTGCTGGTGTTCCTGGTGATGTTCCTGTTCCTGCAGAACCTGCGCGCCACCATCATTCCGACCATGGCGGTGCCGGTGGTACTGCTCGGCACCTTCGGCATACTTGCCGCGTTCGGTTTCTCCATCAATACCCTGACCATGTTCGCCATGGTCCTGGCCATCGGCCTGCTGGTGGACGACGCCATCGTGGTGGTGGAAAACGTCGAACGAGTGATGCGCGAGGATGGGCTATCGCCCAAGGAAGCGACGCGCAAGTCCATGGGGCAAATCCAGGGCGCACTGGTGGGCATTGGCCTGGTGCTCTCGGCAGTATTCCTGCCGATGGCGTTCTTCGGCGGCTCCACCGGGGTGATCTACCGGCAGTTCTCCATCACCATCGTCTCGGCCATGGCTCTGTCGGTGCTGGTGGCGCTGATCTTCACCCCGGCGCTGTGCGCCACCCTGCTCAAGCCCATCGATGGCGATCACCACGAGGCCAAGCGCGGCTTCTTCGGCTGGTTCAACCGCACCTTCGAGCGCGGCAGCAATGCCTATCAGCGCGGCGTTGCGGGCATGATCAAGCGCAAGGCGCCCTACCTGCTGCTGTACCTGGTGATCGTCATCATCATGGCGTGGATGTTCACCCGCATCCCCACCGCCTTCCTCCCCGAGGAAGACCAGGGCGTGCTCTTCGCCCAGGTACAGACGCCGTCCGGCTCCAGTGCCGAGCGTACCCAGGTGGTGGTCGACGAGATGCGCCAGTACCTGCTGGAGGACGAAGCGAGCACGGTCAAGTCGGTGTTCACCGTCACCGGCTTCAACTTCGCCGGCCGTGGTCAGAGTTCCGGTATGGCCTTCATCATGCTCAAGCCCTGGGGCGAACGCCCGGGTGAGGAGAATGGCGTAGCCGCGCTGGCGCAACGTGCACAGATGCACTTCTTCAGCTTCCGCGATGCGATGGTGTTCGCCTTCGCCCCGCCGGCGGTGATGGAGATGGGTAACGCCACCGGCTTCAACTTCTTCCTGCAGGATCAGGCGGGTGTTGGCCACCAGGTGATGAACGAGGCACGCGACAAGTTCCTGCAGCTGGCCAACCAGCACCCGGTGCTCGACAGCGTGCGCGCCAACGGCCTGCGCGACGAGGCGCAGTACCAGTTGCTGATCGATGACGAGCGCGCCCGCGCCCTCGGCCTGTCGCTGGCGGACATCAACAGCACCCTGTCGATTGCCTGGGGTGCCAGTTACGTCAACGACTTCATCGATCGCGGTCGCGTGAAGAAGGTCTACCTGCAAGGCACATCCGAAGCACGCATGAGCCCGGAAGACCTGAACAAGTGGTACGTGCGCAACGACCAGGGCCGCATGGTGCCGTTCAGCGCCTTCGCCAGCGGTGAATGGACCTATGGTGCGCCGAAGCTGGCGCGCTACAACGGCGTCTCGGCGGTGGAAATCCTCGGTGCTCCGGCGCCTGGCTACAGCACCGGTGATGCCATGGCCGCCGTCGAGGAAATCGCCTCGCAATTGCCACAGGGCGTCGGCTACTCCTGGACCGGGTTGTCCTACGAGGAGCGCCTGGCAGGCTCGCAGACCACTGCACTGTTCGTGATCTCCGCCATCGTGGTGTTCCTGTGCCTGGCAGCCCTGTACGAGAGCTGGTCGATCCCGTTCGCGGTGATGCTGGTGGTGCCGCTGGGGATCATTGGCGCCTTGATGTTCACCGAGCTGCGTGGCCTGTCCAACGACGTATTCTTCAAGGTTGGCCTGCTCACCACCATCGGCCTGTCGGCGCGTAACGCGATTCTCATCGTCGAGTTCGCCAAGGCCCAGTACGAACAGGGCATGACCTTCGCCGAAGCGGCCATCGAAGCCTGCCGCATGCGCTTGCGCCCGATCATCATGACTTCGCTGGCGTTCATCCTCGGCTGTCTGCCACTGGCCATCGCCAGTGGTGCCGGCGCCGGCAGCAAGCACGCCATCGGCACCGGGGTGATTGGCGGCATGCTCAGCGCGATGATCCTGGCGATCTTCTGGATTCCACTGTTCTACGTCGTGGTCTGCTCGATTTTCGAGAAGAAGCGCCCCGAGCCGACCCGTGAAAACGAGAAGGAGGTACTGCAATGAGGCAGTCCCTGTTGTCCCTGGCCGTGGCCGCCGCTCTGCTCAGCGGCTGCAGCCTGATTCCCGACTATCAGCGCCCTGACGCTCCGGTGGCCGCCGACTGGCCGCAAGGCGAAGCCTATGGCAGCGCCGCCAGCGAAGGCAGCCGTGCGGCGGCCGACCTGCAATGGCGCGAGTTCTTCCGCGACCCGGCGCTGCAGCAACTGGTGCAGGTGGCACTGGAGAACAACCGCGACCTGCGTGTCGCTGCGCTGAACGTCGAAGCCTATCGCGCGCTGTACCGCATCCAGCGTGCCGACCTGCTGCCTTCGGTTTCCGCCGACGGCGCCGGCACTCGCCAGCGCCTGCCTGCCGATCTGAGCCAGACCGGCGAAGCCCGCACCAGCGGCCAGTACAGCGCGACCCTGGGCGTCAACGCCTGGGAGCTGGATTTCTTCGGTCGTATCCGCAGCCTCAGCGAGCAGGCCCTGCAGCAGTACCTGGCCACCGAACAGGCCCAGCGCAGCACGCAGATCAGCCTGGTCGCCAGCGTCGCCAACGCCTACCTGCAATGGCAGGCGGATCAGGCGCTGCTGCAACTGACCCAGGACACCCTGAAGACCTTCGAGGAAAGCTACCAGCTGACCCAGCGCAGCTTCGACGTCGGCGTCGCCGATGCCCTGGCCCTGAGCCAGGCACGCAGCTCGGTGGACAGCGCCCGCGTCAGCCTGGCGCAGTACCAGCGCCTGGTCGCTCAGGATCGCAACGCCCTGACTCAACTGCTCGGCACTGGCCTACCGGCCGACCTGCCGCAAGGTCTGGCATTGAACGCCGAACTGCTGGAGCAGGTACCGGCTGGCTTGCCCGCCGACTTGCTGCAGCGTCGCCCCGACCTGCTGCAGGCCGAGTACCAGCTCAAGGCCGCCGATGCCAATATCGGCGCGGCGCGTGCGGCGTTCTTCCCCAGCATCAGCCTGACCGCCAATGCCGGTACCGCCAGCAGCCAGTTGTCCGGCCTGTTCGACGGCGGCTCGGGCACCTGGCTGTTCCAGCCGCAGATCAGCCTGCCGATCTTCAACGCCGGACGTCTGCGCGCCAACCTCGACTATGCCGAACTGCAGAGCGACATCCGCGTCGCCGAGTACGAGAAAGCCATTCAGGTGGCTTTCCAGGAAGTCGCTGACCGCCTCGCCGCACGTACCACCTACCGCCAGCAACTGGACGCCCAGCGCGCCCTGCTGGAAACCACCGAGACCTATTACGACCTGGCCGAGCGCCGCTACCGCACGGGCGTGGACAGCTACCTGACCCTGCTCGACGCCCAGCGTCAGCTGTTCAGCGTGCGCCAGCAACTGATCGCCGACCGCCTGGCCCAGCTCAGCAGCGAAGTGGAGCTGTACAAGGCTCTGGGTGGTGGCTGGAGCAATACGGGGAGCAACACCCCACAAGGTTGACCGCGCGTAACCCGCTTCAAGGACGACCTTATCCAACGCGCCGCCCCCGCAGTCTTTGCGGGGGCGTTTTTTTGGTTCTTCACAAAGTTTGGGGAAAGTGCGGGTTGATACCGGACTGGCAATTAAGTGTTAGCTGCCGGTGCAGTCAGAGTTCGGACTTGAGCGTCTCGAACGCTTCCTCGAGATAACTGGCCACGGGCCTGGGCTGACCCACCTGCTCCTGCCAGGTCTGGATCGCCAGGCGCATGGCGCCCAGAGACGCCATGGCCACCACACGCAGGGTCATGCGCCGCTCGGGTTGGCGCCATACCTCGCAGAGCGTGGCGAACAGCTGCCTCTCCTGCTCGGCGTAATGCGCCTGCTTGCGTGCCAGCAGCGACTCGCTGGAGCGCATCAGCCGGTCGATGGCCGCCATCTGCTCGGTGGTGTAGCGGGAAATATGACTCACCAATACATCGCGCACGGCGTCCAGCGGTGCGATATCCGGCGACACCTGCAGCAGCTCGCCATGGATGCTGGCCCAGCCGGCCTCCTGCCAGGACAGGATGACGTCATCCTTCGACTTGAAATAGGAAAAGAAGGTACGCCGCGAGATACCAGCCTCGGCGGCAATCGCGTCGAGCGTGGTGCTTTCGTAACCATTTGTGAGAAACAGCTGCAGCCCGACCTCGGCGATACGCTGCCGAGTAGCCCGGCGCTTGCGCTCTCGCAGGCCTTCGGCAGGTGCATTGCCCTCGGGAGGGAGAGATTCGGACATTCCAATAGCCTATTGCGATAATTGCACTGAGTGCACTAATGTTTGCACTCAGTGCAGTTATTTATACATTCAGATTAGCGCCCCATTCTGAGGCAAGGCAACGATCATGGCCAACTGGACCACTTCCGACATTCCCTCGCTACAGGGTCGCACCGCCGTCATCACCGGTACCGGTGGGCTCGGCTTCGAAGACGCAAAAGTCCTGGCCGAGGCGGGAGCACGGGTGATACTCGCCGGCCGCAACCCTTCTCGCGGCGAGGCTGCCGTCGAGCAGATCCGTCAACTCACTCCGGGTTGCGACGTCTGCTTCGAGCAGCTGGACCTGGCCAGCCTCGACTCCATCGACGCGTTCGCCAAACGCCTTGGAGAGTCCGATGGCCACCTCGACCTGCTGATCAACAACGCCGGCGTCATGACACCGCCGCAGCGCCAGGAGACGGCCGATGGTTTCGAGCTGCAGCTCGGTACCAACCACCTCGGCCACTTTGCCCTGACCGCACAGTTGTTAACGCTGCTGCGCAAGGGCGACCAGCCGCGCGTCGTCAGCCTTTCGAGCATCGCCGCCAGGCAAGGCGCCATCGACCTGGGCGACCTGCAATCTACCCGCGACTACAAGCCGATGGTCGCCTACAGCCAATCCAAACTGGCCTGCCTGATGTTCGCCCTGGAGCTGCAGCGCCGCAGCAACGCGGCTGGCTGGGGTATCCGCAGCATCGCGGCACATCCGGGTGTGTCACGTACCGAACTGCTGCCCAATGGCGCCGGCAAGTGGAGCGCGGCCGGCAGTGCCCGACGTTTTCTCTGGTTCCTGTTCCAGCCAGCGGCTCAGGGCGCGCTGCCAACACTGTTCGCCGCCACTGCCGCGCAGGCTCAGGGCGGCGCCTACTACGGCCCGAACAGGCTGAGCGAAACCCGCGGTTACCCCGTGCTCGCCAGAACGCCTCTGCAGGCCATGGACCTGGGTATGGCCAGACGCCTGTGGAACGAATCCGAACGCCTCACCGGCCTGTCATTTCCCGCCGCGCCTTTGCGGGTCACCAAGCCCTACCAACTCTTTCCATAGTCTGAACCGCCGCCAGGGAACCCGCACCACGATGAACTCGACTCCGAAGTACCACGCCAACACCGACGACATTGCTGGTTGCGCAGTCGCCGACCTCACCGCACAGCCACAGCACAGAGGCTGGAAGCTGCTGGCAAGCGCATTGCTGGCCATGCTGGCCGTGTCGAATACGGCCACGGCCAATACCACCGAAGCAGAGGAGCCGACCTACGCAATCAGCGATTTCGACTGGCTCGATCAATCCCGCTCGCGCGCCGTTCCGGTACGCCTTTACTGGCCGGCCAACGTACAGCCAGGCGCCAGCGTGCCACTGGTGGTGTTCTCCCATGGCATCGGCGGCTCACGCAAAGGCTACAGCTACCTCGGCAAGCACTGGTCGAGCCACGGCGTCGCCAGCTTGCACGTGCAGCATGTCGGCAGTGATTCCACGCTGTGGCGGGGTAACCCGTTCGCCGTGGTGGAGCGCCTGCACGATGCCGCCCAGGAAAGCGAAGCGATGGCCCGCGCCAGCGATGTGAGCTTCGCCCTCGACCAGATGCTTTCCGCTGCGACAGGGAAGATGGGCGCTGCGGTCGACCCACAACGCATCGTCGTCGCCGGGCATTCCTACGGCGCCAACACGGCGCTGCTCACGGCAGGGGCACAGGTGGTCAGGGACGGCCAGGTCATCAGTTATCGCGATCCGCGCTTTGCCGCTGCGGTGATCATCTCGGCCCCGCCGTTCTACGGTGAGTACAACCTGACAGCGGTGCTCGGCCAGGTCTCGGTACCGACCCTGCATGTGACCGCCACCGATGACGTGATCCAGATTCCGGGCTATCGCTCTGGCGCGGATGATCGCCTGGCGATCTACGATGCGGTGGCCAACCCGACCAAGTTTCTGGCGGTATTTCGCGATGGCTCCCACAGCATCTTCACCGATCGCGCGTTCACTGGCGGCCCCTCGCTCAACGCCAAGACCAAGGCAGCCACGGCCGACCTGAGCCTGGCTTTCCTCGATCTGGTATTTCGCGGCGATGGCGCGGCACTGACGCAGTGGCGCAGCGACTGGCAACCCATCCTCGCTCAGGCTCGGGGCATGGACACCACCTCGCAGCAAGCCCTCAGCAACTGAGGCATTGCAGATCAGCGATGCCAGAAAGCGATTGCACCTAGCCTGCGTCAAGAACGACCTTGTCCAATGCGCCGTCCCCACAGTCCTTGCGGAGGCGCTTTCTTGCTACTGGCGGCTTCCCCGTAACCCGGATGAAATCCGGGGGCCGTTGGCGCTGTTCCGCGCTCAGCTCAGCCCTGCCAACAGCTGCGCACAGTCCTGCGCATGCAGCTCGGTCAGCTCCGGCCAGGGGTTGTCCGGCAGGTTGACCAGTACGCTGCGCGCGCCGGCGGCCTGCGCGCACTCCAGGTCGAAGCGGTAGTCGCCGACCATTACCAGCTCACGCGGCGCAACGCTCCAGCGCTCGGCCAGGTGCAGCAATCCGCCCGGATGGGGTTTGGGCGGCGCTTCATCGCGGCCGAGAACGTCCGCCGTGGCGAAGCAGTCATCCAGGCCGATGGCCTGCAGCGTCAGCAGCGCCAGTTGGTAAGCATTGCGGGTCAGGATGCCGAGCTGGCAGCCGCGCTCGCTCAGGGCACGCACCAGCTCGATGGCACCTGGTGCCGGGCGCGAGGCCACCGCCAGCTCGCGCTCATGCTCGAGCAGCCAGGCATGCTTCTGCGCGGCCTCCTCCGCCGGCAGCGCCGCCAGGTGATGGAGAATGTCATCCTCCTGGGGAATGCCCAGCGTCCGCTTGATCGCCGGAAAATCGTGCACCGCCAGGGTCAGGGTGCCGTCCATGTCGAACACCCAGTGACGCGCCTCACGCAGTGTCTTCACTTCCAGTCCTCGCGCACACGGGTCAAGCCTTCCTGGGCGACGGAGGCCACCAGTTCGCCCTGGCGGTTGTAGATACTGGCGCGGGAGAAACCACGGGCATTGCCGGCCCAGGGGCTATCCATGGCGTACAGCAGCCAGTCGTCCATGCGCAGGTTGCGGTGGAACCACAGCGAATGGTCGAGGCTGGCCACCTGCATGAACTTCTGGAACACCGACACGCCGTGGGGCTGCATCGAGGTGGTCAGCAGGTTGAAGTCACTGGCGTAGGCCAGCAGGTACTTGTGCAGCTGCGGGTCGTCCGGCAGCTCGCCGGCGGCGCGGAACCACACGTACTTGACCGGCTCGCACGGCTGCGGGGCAAAGGGGTTGATCAGGGTGACCGGGCGAATCTCGATAGGCTTGTCGCTGATCGCACGCTCGCGCATGCGCTCGGGAATCATCGGCGCGACCATGCGCGCCAGCTCGGTTTCCGACTTCAGATCCTCGGGGCCGGGGACGTCCGGCATCTGGCTCTGATGGTGAAAACCTTCCTCGTCGTACTGAAACGAGGCGCTGCAGAAGAAGATCGGCTTGCCCTTCTGCACCGCCACCACGCGGCGGGTACTGAAGCTGCCGCCATCGCGGGTGCGCTCGACCTGGTAGACCACCGGCAGGCTGGCATCGCCCGGGCGCAGGAAGTAGCCGTGCATGGAGTGCACGTGGCGCGCTTCCTCGACCGTCTGACTGGCGGCGGAAATGCACTGGCCAAGCACCTGGCCGCCGAACAGCTGGCGAAAACCGAGATCCTGGCTGCGGCCACGGAACAGGTTTTCCTCGATCTGCTCCAGGCTGAGCAGCGCCACCAGATCATCGAGAACCTGAGTCATGGGGTATCGTCTCCTTGCACGGGGGGTATACGCGATTGCGGGTAGGCCGGCAGCGATGTGAGGCGTTCATCCCACACGGCGCGGCCAAGGGTGAAATGGTAAAGACTTTGCCAGTCGCTGTCGGCATCGCCGAGCAATTCCCGCAAAGCATCGTCGAAATAACACCCGATGCCAGTGCCGGAAAGCCCGGCCGCTTCGGCCTCCAGATAGAGCACCTGACCAATCTGGCCACATTCCCAGTAGAGCCGTGGATAGCGCCAGGCGCCATCCGCCACGGCGCGCTCCACTCGCGCCAGCATGGCCAGGGCGACACAGCCGTCGGCGGCAATGTCCTGGCCGCAACTGAGAAAACCCGCCAGGCCACGGGCGTCGCCTTCGAGCAGACGATACAGCGGCAGCTCCTCGTCCACCCGCTGCCACAGGTAATCCTCGCGTAGCGGCTGCACACCGCTGCCCGTGCGATCCAGCCAGTACAGACCCGGCGCCAGGCCCTGCACGCGATGGACGAACAGCAGCAGGTCGATCTCGCTCGGCTCACCGGTGACGGCGAATGGCAGCGGCGATTGCACCGGCATCAGGCGGCGCAGCCAGGCCAGCAGCAGTGCAGCCTGAATACCGCTGCGGCCGTCCATGCTCTGCGCACTGCGCCGGCGATGCAGGATGGGCCTCAAGGGCAGGCCGGGGTTGTCATTGCGAACACCAGCAGCATCCACGCTCCAGGCGGCGCGAGGACGTGCCGGTGCACGGCACAGCCCATGTATGCGCTGCAGCTCGGGCCAGTGGCGATAGTCGCGTGACAGGCGATTGGGCACACCGGCCCGCTCGAGCTGCGCCAATGCCGTCAGCAGAGTCTCGGGCAGCGCAAACTCCATCGCCTGCGCCGGGCCGATCCACAGCAGACAGTCGCCGTGTTCGGCCTCATGAAAGCCCTCATCATCCAGCCCCAGCAAGCCGTCCAGACGCACTTCGGCCAGGCCGTGCAGCATGCGCACCTGCCAGCCCTGCACGCTGGCAGCGATGGCCAACGCCGCCAGGGCATGCCCCAGGTCGTGCTGACAATAACGATAAGCCCGCTCGCCGTACTTCCAGGCTTCGCGCCAGACGATGCTGCTCAGGCCCAGGAGAAAACCACCCGGCGGCAGGCTGTTGGCAAGCTGCTGGCCGAGCGGCGCAGGCAGGTCGCTGCGCACCTCCAGCGCATGCAGATCCGGGGCATAGTGGGCCAGCACAGCGCTCTCATCCACGACGCCCGGCGGCAGCAGCAGATAAGCCTCGGTCGGGTGCAGGTTGCCGGATGACGGATTGATCCGCAGCGCCCAGCGGCTGCCGCCGGCCTCCTTCCAGGCGGAAATGGCCAGGCTGTCGTACAGCAGCTGCGAGACGCTGGCGCGACCCAGTGGTGCGGCCGACGTTTGCGCTCCGGCGAAAGCGCAGTCGTAAGCCGGTCCCTCCTCCAGCGGACGGTGGTACAGCTCGATCAGCCGGGCACCCGCGTAGCGGCGAAAGGGCGCCGGCTGGGTCGCCCAATCCAACTGCCCGGGCCCCGGTGCGAAACGCTCGGGAGCATGTTTGCTGAGCTGGTGGTAAGCGAGCACGTCGGTCATCGCTGCGCTTGCCATTGATCGCGGCGGATGCGATAGAGCACGTGCGGCTGCAGCGGATGACCGGCCGGCACGCGCGGATGGAGAAAATCGCCGCTCTCGTCGCGCTGCATACCGATGCTGCGCATCACCGCCTGCGACGGCAGATTGGCCGGTACGGTGAAACTCAGTACCTCGTCCAACCCAAGCTGCTCGAATGCCACGGCCAGTGAAGCGCCCGCCGCCTCGCTGGCATAGCCCTGACGCCAGTGCGCCCGCGCCAGACGCCAGCCGATTTCCACAGCCGGCACGAACGGCGCGTCGAAACCGACCAGGGCCAGGCCGGTGACGCCGATCAGCTCGCCAGTGTCGCGCCGCTGCAGCGCCCAGAAGCCAAAATCGTGCTCATCGAAATGCGCACGGATGCGCGCCAGCATTTGCGCGCTCTGCTCGGCGTCCAGGGGTGCGGGAAAATGACGCATCACCTCGGCGTCGGCATTGAGTGCGACCAGCGCCGGCAGGTCACTGTCGCGCCAGGTGCGCAGCAGCAGGCGCTCGGTGGAGGTTTCGATCAGGGACATGGCGATTGTCTCGATTGGCTGCGACCATATGGCGTCGACTCGATGAGCACTCATTGTAAGCCGCTACAGCCCGCCTTTCTCGCCTGCTGCGCGAGCACCTGGTCGACAGCGGCCTGACCACCGATGCCGAGCCGCATCGTCTCGAACGGTATCCAGCGGTGGGCCTCGCCCTCCGGCTATATCGCTTGCTACAGGGCTGGCGAGCTGTGATACGAAAACCCGCGCAGAAAAGGTCTGGCAAAGCCAGGCGTAACGGAAGACGGCAGATAGCATGTACCACGGAGAAAAATTCAACGCCTGGAGCCACCTGATCGGCGCCGTGCTGGCGGCCATCGGTGCGGTATGGCTGCTGGCACTGGCCAGCGCCACGGGCGACGTCTGGAAGATCGTCGCGGTGGCCATCTACGGCGTCACCCTGGTATTGCTGTACAGCATCTCCACGCTTTACCACAGCCTGCGCGGCCCGGCGAAACGGGTGATGCAAAAGCTCGATCACCTGTCGATCTACCTGCTGATCGCCGGCAGTTACACCCCTTTCTGCCTGATAACCCTGCGCGGCCCGTGGGGCTGGAGCTTGTTCGGTATCGTATGGGGCCTTGCGCTGATCGGCATGCTGCAGGAAATCAAACCCCGCTCCGAAGCACGCGTGCTGTCGTTGATCATCTACGCGGTGATGGGCTGGATCGTGCTGGTGGCGGTAAAGCCCTTGATCGCCGCCCTGGGCATGACCGGTTTCACATGGCTGGCGGCTGGCGGCGTGCTCTACACCGTGGGCATCATCTTCTTCGCCTACGACAGCCGCTTTCGCCATTGGCATGGCATCTGGCACCTGTTCGTCATGGCGGGCAGCCTGCTGCACTTCGTGGCGATTCTGTTCTACGTGCTGTGACGACTTTCTTGCGCCGATTGAAAGACGTTCAACCTGGCCAGTCTTTTTCATCCTTGCTGATAAAGCCAAACTGAGCCTCACTGCCTACCGGCCTCAGGGCGGATACTCGACGCCATCAATCACCGAGGCAGCCGCAACGGCGGATAACGCTTGTGCAGCGCGTTCGCCCTTCCCAGCGCACAACAGGAAACCTGTCATGACGTCTCTTTCTCACCCCATCCGCCGGGCAGCCAGCGCCACCCTGCTGGCTCTTTCCATAGCGTTCTTCAACTCGGCCCTTGCTGCCAAGGTCGGCGACCTGGAAGTGGTCGCCGAACTGCCGATCCGCCCCGGCAACGTCGCCCCCAGCGCGGACAACCGGGTGTTTGCCACGGTCCATCCCTTCGGCTCGCCCGCTGCCGCTCAACTGATCGAGATCACTGGCCGCGACAGCTACAAACCCTGGCCCAGCAGCGCGGTGCAACGCGGCACCGCCGCTGCCAACGATGCGCAGATCGATACGCCGCTGGGCATCGCCATCGACGGCAAGAATCGCCTGTGGATAACCGACATGGGCCTGAACCTGGGCAAGACACGTCTGTGGGGCTTCGATGTGGCGACTGGCAGCGAGCTATATCGCATCGAGCTGCCTGCCGATATCGCGCCCAAAGGCAGCTTCATCCAGGATCTGGCCGTCGACGACGACGCCGGCTGGATCTACCTGGCGGACATCGCCAACCCCGGCCTGATCGCCGTGGAAATCAGCAGCGGCAAGACGCGGCGCTTCAGCGGCCATGCCGCGCTGCAAGCAGAGCCCGACGCGAGGATGGTCATCGGCGGCGTGCCGATTCAGTTCCAGGGCAAACCTGCCAACGTGGCGGTGAATCCGATCACCCTGTCGGCCGACCATGCCACCCTGTACTTCGGCGCCATGAACGGCAAGAGCTGGTACTCGTTGCCCAGCAAGCTGCTGCGTGACGGCGCCAGCGACGAGCAGATCGCGGCTGCCATCCAGCGAGTCGGCGCCAAGCCCGTTTCCGACGGTGCCGGCACCGACGCCAAGGGCCGGCATTTTTTCACCAACCTCAACGACAATGGCATCGACCTGCTCGATACCGACGGCGCGCTCAAGCCGCTGGTACGCGACGCCCGACTGGACTGGCCGGACAGCGTACATGTGGGTCACGACGGCTGGCTGTATATCTCGGTCAACCAGCTGTACAAAACCCCGGCCTTCACCGGTGGCACCGACAGCGGCAAACCGCCTTATCGCGTGATGCGCGTGTGGCCGGGAGAATAAGGCAGCAGATCGCACCACTGCCCGCATCGTCCGTGCCCTGACGGGGATCATCGTACCCACTGTGCCTATCGGTTTGATCACCGATTACACCGCCAGGCCATTCCCACAGCACCGACCCTGTCCGGTGCTGTGGACGAGTGGACGTCAGTGCAGAGAGTCAGTTGTCGCTCGAAGAAGGTTTCGATCAGGGGCATGGCGATTGTCTCGATTGGCTGCGACCATAGGGCGTCGATTCGATGAGCACTCACTGCATGCCGCTACCGCTGGTCTACCACGAGGATTACAGCCCGCCCTTTCCGGCCGGACATCGTTTCCCCATGGAAAAATTCCGCCTGCTGCGCGATCACCTGGTCGACAGCGGCCTGACCACCGATGCCGAGTTGCAACGCCCCGAACTGTGCCCGGCGGAGGTTCTCGCCCTGGTTCACTGCCCCGACTACATCGCCCGTTACATGGCCGGCGAGCTGTCACATGAAGACCAGCGCCGCCTCGGCCTGCCTTGGAGCGATGCCCTGGCGCGGCGCACCGTGCGCGCCGTGGGCGGTTCGCTGCTGACCGCCGAATTGGCGCTGCGTCACGGCCTGGCCTGCCACCTGGCTGGCGGCACGCACCACGCGCACTACGACTTTCCGTCAGGCTTCTGCATCTTCAACGACCTGGCGGTGATCGCCCGCTACCTGCTCGAAGCCGGCCGCGTGCACCGGGTACTGATCTTCGATTGCGACGTTCATCAGGGCGACGGCACCGCGCGGCTGCTGGAAGACGAGCCGGATGCCGTTACCGTGTCACTGCATTGCGAGCAGAACTTCCCGGCGCGCAAGGCGCAGAGCGACTGGGACATCCCCCTGCCGCGCGGCATGGGCGACGTGGACTACCTGAAGGTGGTGGACGACATACTCAATTACCTGCTGCCGATCTATCAGCCGGACCTGGTGCTCTACGATGCGGGCGTCGACGTGCACAAGGACGATGCCCTGGGCTACCTGCAACTCACCGACGCGGGCCTGGCGGCTCGTGACGAAGCCGTGCTGCAGCACTGCCTGGGCCGCGACATTCCGGTGCTGGGGGTGATCGGCGGCGGCTACTCGAAGGACCACGCCGCACTCGCCCGCCGCCACGGCATCCTGCACCACAGCGCGGCGAAGGTGTGGGCGGCGCGCGGGCTGGGTTGACCTGCATGCCCGGCGACACCTTGGCATAATCGCGTTTTGTCACTTCATGGAAACAGCGTCATGGATGACTCATTCGAGCTGAACAAGGCCAACTGGAACGAACGCGCCGCACTGCACGCGGCCTCGCCCGACTATCAGGTGCAGAAATTCATCGAGTCGGCCGAACACCTGTCCGATGTCGTGCGCTTCGATCTGCCTCGCCTCGGAGATATCCAAGGGCTGGAGGCGCTCCATCTGCAATGCCATATCGGCACCGATACCCTGTCACTGGCCCGCCTGGGCGCGCGGCTTACCGGCCTGGACTTCTCCTGCGCCTCGCTGGAGCAGGCGCGCCGCCTGGCTGACGCCTGCCTGCAGCGCATCTACTTCGTCGAAGCCTCGGTCTGCGATGCGGCACAAGCGCTCGACGAGCGGCGATACGACCTGATCTACACGAGCATCGGCGCCCTCAGCTGGCTGCCACGCATCGATGATTGGGCGCGCAATGTTGCGGCGTTGCTCAAGCCCGGTGGGCGCCTCTTTCTGCGCGAGGCGCATCCCGTTCTGCTGAGCCTGGACGAGACGTGCGTGGATCAATTGCGCATCGCCCATCCGTACTTCGAACACCGCGAACCGCTGGTCTGGGATGACGAGCAAACCTACGTGCAGACCGAAGCGACGCTCACAGCCAGCGTTACCCACGAATGGAATCACGGCCTGGGTGAGATCATCTCGGCCTTGCTGCGCCATGGCATGACGCTCACCGCCCTGGAAGAACACGAGTGCCTGCCCTGGGAAGCCCTGCCCGGGCAGATGCAGTTGGGCGCAGACGGCGAATGGCGTCTGCGTTCACGGCCCGAGCGCCTGCCGCTGAGCTACACGCTGCAGGCCGTGAAGAATCGCTGACGAGCAGAGCCGTGATTAGCCGGCCAGCACCCTGTCCAACGCCTGCTCCAGAGTGGCCACGGTGCGGTCGATGTTGCCGAGTTTGTCCAGCCCGAACAGGCCGAGGCGGAAGGTCTGAAAGTCCGCCGGCTCGTCGCATTGCAGCGGCACGCCGGCGGCGATCTGCAGGCCGATGGTGGCGAACTTGGCGCCGGTCTTGATCTGCGCGTCATCGGTGTAGCAGACCACCACCCCTGGCGCCTCGAAGCCCTCGGCCGCGACGCTGTTGAAGCCACGCGCCGCCAGCAGTGCGCGCACCCGGTCACCGAGTTCCTGCTGTTGCTGACGTACGCGGTCGAAACCGAGGGTCTTGGCCTCGAGCATGGCATCGCGGAAACGCGCAAGGGCGTCGCTGGGCATGGTGGCGTGGTAGGCATGGCCGCCCTGCTCGTAGGCCTGCATGATCTGCAGCCACTTCTTCAGGTCGCAGGCGAAGCTGGTGCTCTGGGTCGATTCGACACGCGCCTGAGCCGCTTCACTCATCATCACCAGGGCGCAGCAAGGCGAGGCGCTCCAGCCTTTCTGCGGGGCGCTGATCAGCACGTCGATGCCACAGGCCTGCATGTTCACCCAGAGGGTGCCGGAGGCAATGCAATCGAGCACGAACAGGCCGCCGACGGCGTGCACCGCGTCGCTCACCGCGCGCAGGTAGTCGTCCGGCAGGATCATGCCCGAGGAGGTTTCCACATGCGGGGCGAACACCACCTGCGGCTTCTCGGTGGCGATGGTAGCCAGCACTTCGTCCAGCGGCGCCGGGGCGAAGGCCGCCTGCGGGCCGTCAGCGACCGGGCGCGCCTTGAGCACCCGCGCCTCGGCAGGAATCCGGCCCATGTCGAAGATCTGCGTCCAGCGGTAGCTGAACCAGCCGTTGCGGATCACCAGGCACTTCTGAGCGGTCGCCAACTGCCGCGCCACCGCTTCCATGCCATAGGTGCCGCTGCCCGGTACCACCGCCACGGCATGGGCGTTGTAGACCTGTTTCAGGGTGGCGGAGATATCGCGCATCACGCCCTGGAACGACTGCGACATATGGTTCAGCGAGCGGTCGGTGTAGACCACCGAATATTCGATCAGGCCATCGGGATCGATGTCAGGGCAGATCTGGGACATAACGGACTCCAGCCGAAAAGGTTCGACCAGAACCTGCCCTAAGCCTGAGCAAATGACAAGGCCGGGGAGCACTCGGGTAGAATACGCAGCCGTTCCCTGACCGCCCCGCCACCATGACCACACACAGCCCGACCACCGCTCATCACGTCGCCATCATCGGCGGCGGCCCTGCCGGGCTGATGGCTGCCGAAGTGCTGGCACAGGGCGGCGTGCGCGTGGAGCTGTTCGATGCCATGCCCTCGGTGGGGCGTAAATTCCTGCTGGCCGGCGTCGGCGGCATGAACATCACCCACTCCGAGCCCAGGGACGCCTTCATTGGTCGTTATGGCGAGCGTCAGGCCGACGTCGCGGCGCTGCTGCGCGAGTTCGACGCCGATGCCCTGCGCAGCTGGATTCATGGTCTGGGCATAGACACCTTCGTCGGCACCTCCGGCCGCGTATTCCCCACCGACATGAAGGCCGCGCCGCTGCTACGCGCCTGGCTGCGCCGCCTGCGCGAACTGGGCGTCACGATCCACACGCGCAGCCGCTGGCTGGGCTGGAACGCCGATGGCAGCCTGCGTATCGCTGGCCCGGATGGTGAGCACGCACTGGCCGCCGATGCCTGCCTGCTGGCACTGGGCGGCGGCAGCTGGGCGCGGCTGGGTTCCGATGGCGCCTGGGTGCCCCTGCTGCAAGCGCGCGGCGTCGAGGTGGCGGCGCTGAAACCGAGCAACTGCGGTTTCGAGGTGGCCGGCTGGAGCGATCATCTCAGGGAAAAATTCGCTGGAGCGCCGCTGAAGAACGTCGCCCTCGGCCTGCCCGGCCAGGCGCCTCGCATCGGCGAGTTCGTGCTGACTGCCGGCGGTATCGAAGGCAGCCTGGTGTACGCCTTTTCCGCAGACATGCGCCGCGCCATCGAGGCCGATGGCCAGGCACTGATCCACCTCGACCTGCTGCCACAGATGCCGCTGGCCAGGCTGCAACAGGCGCTGGCCAAACCACGCGGCAAACACTCGATGGCCAAGCACCTGCATCGCCAGGCCGGCCTCGATGGGGTGAAGGCCGCCCTGCTGCGCGAGCTGGCACCCGCTGAAACCTTCGCCGATCCAGCCGCACTGGCAGCGTGGATCAAGGCGCTACCAATCACCCTGGTGCGCACCCGACCGCTGGACGAGGCAATCAGCTCCGCTGGCGGTGTGCCCTTCGCGGCGTTGGACGATGGACTGATGCTCAAAGGGCTACCCGGCGTGTTCTGCGCTGGCGAGATGCTCGACTGGGAAGCGCCCACCGGCGGCTACCTGCTGACCGCCTGCTTCGCCAGCGGGCGGGTGGCAGCGCGGGGCATGCTGCGCTGGCTGAGTCCGTAGGGCGGGGGCAACCCGCCACTTTGATCCGGCGAGTTTCACCCGCCCTACGCAGGAAAACCGCTGTGCCCTCACGTAGCTGACCGTTTTTGGTGGGCTGAAGCCCACCCTACCGACTGGCTGAGTCCGTAGGACGGGTGCAACCCGCCACCATGGTCTGGCGAGTTTCACCCGCCTATGCCTGAAAACCGCTGTGCCCTCACACGGGCTGCGTCTATGCTCAGAATTGGCGCTTCCCACACAGGTAATTCCCCGCCGTGATCCCGCTGCTGGTCTGCGACGACTCCAACATGGCGCGCAAGCAATTGATCCGCGCGCTGCCGGCTGAGTGGCCGGTTTCCCTCAGCCAGGCCAGCAACGGCGAAGAGGCGCTGGCATCGATCCGCCAGGGCCTGGGCCAGGTCATGCTGCTCGACCTGACCATGCCGGTGCTCGATGGCTACCAGACCCTGGCCGCACTGCGCGCTGAAGGGCTCAGCAGCCAGGTCATCGTGGTGTCCGGCGACGTCCAGGAAGAAGCCGTACGCCGCGTGCGTGAGCTGGGCGCCCTGGCCTTCCTCAAGAAACCCGCCGACCCCGAGATCCTGCGCCAGACGCTGATCGACCTGAAGCTGTTCGACCCGCAGGCCACGCCAGCGGCGCAGGCCCAGGCCGCTGCGCTGTCGGAACTCAAGGTCAGCTTCCGCGATGCCCTGCGCGAAGTCAGCAACGTCGCCATGGGTCGCGCCGCCGCGCTACTGGCCAAGGTACTGGGTGTATTCGTGCAATTGCCGGTGCCGCAGGTGAACATCTTCGAAGTCAGCGAACTGCACATGACCCTGCTCGACGCCCAACGCGGCGAGCGCTTCAGCGCCATCTGCCAGGGTTTCATCGGCGAGGCCATCGCTGGCGAGGCGCTGCTGCTGTTCCATGACTCGGAAGTGGACGACATGGCGCGCCTGCTCGGCTGGCAACCGGAGAACGAAGCGCAAAGCTCGGAGATGCTGCTGGACCTGGCCAGCATCCTGATCGGCGCCTGCCTGGCCGGCGTCGCCGAGCAACTCGACTTACGCTTCTCCCAGGGCCACCCGCAGTTGCTCGGCCAGCATGCCAGTCTCGACCAGCTCATCCAGATCAACCGCCAGCGCTGGCGCAAGACCCTGGCCGTGGAGATCAGCTACAGCCTGGAAGGCCATGCCATCCACTTCGACCTGCTGTTGTTGTTCACCGAAGATTCGATCAAACGTCTGACCGACAAGATCGGCTACCTGATGGAGTGAGGCGATGCCCACGCAGATCGATATCAAGGAGGTTCACTGGCTGCTCGACATCGTGCAATGCATCGACGTCGGCGTGGTGGTGCTCGACCGCCAATACCGCGTCGAAGTGTGGAATGCCTTCATGGAGAACCACTCCGGGCTGGGCCCGGACAAGGTACAGGGGCGCTCGCTGTTCGAGCTGTTCCCGGACATCGACCGGCCCTGGCTGGAGCGCAAGGTGGAAAGCGTGGTGCAGCTGGGCACTCGCGCCTTCAGCCTGTGGCAGCAACGCCCGTACCTGATGCGTTTCAAGAGTTACCAGCCGATCACCGGCCAGGCCGATTTCATGTACCAGAACGTCACCCTGCTGCCGCTGGCCGGCCAGCCGGTGGAACACGTGTGCCTGGTGATCTACGACATGACGGCGGCGGCCGTGGCGGCACGAGCGCAACCGGCTCGATAAAAACGTCGTAGCCCGGATGCAATCCGGGGCCGGTGCCAGGTGCTCCCGGATTGCATCCGGGCTACGGCTCTGACGAAAAAGGGATTTACATGCTGCGCAGCGTTGAACTGAAAACCTTCGTCCCGGCACGGGACTTCGAACTGAGCAAGGACTTCTACCAGACGATGGGCTTCAAGCTCGGCTGGGCGGACGAACAGCTGGCCTACTTCAGCCACGGCGAGCACTGCGCCTTCCTGCTGCAGAACTTCTACGTGAAGGAACAGGCGGAGAACTTCGTCATGCACCTGCTCGTGGAAGAAGTCGATGCCTGGTGGGCGCAAATTCAGGCAGCCCGCCTGGATGAGCGGTTCGACACGCGGCTGATCGCGCCGCAGGATCAGCCCTGGGGCATGCGCGAGTTCATGGTGTTCGACCCCAGCGGCGTGCTGTGGCGAATCGGCCAGAACACCTGAGCCTCATTGGCGGACAAGCTTCGCGTTGTCCGCCCTACGCACTGTCGCGGCTAAAGCCCCTCCCACATGGCAAGACCCCCTATTTCTTGCCGCCCTTGGGCTTGCTGCCGAAGCTCGGCACCTTGCGCACCGCCTTGGCCTTGGGCTTGGCGTCTTCATCCTCGAACCAGCGGCCGAGGTGGATATTGCCCTTGCCGGCAGGCTTGGCCGCACCTGGGATCAGCTTCTGCTTGGGCTTCTTCGGTTTCTTCAGCACCTGGCCGCCGACCGCCGTCTGCGGTACGCGGTGATCGGGAATGAAGTCCGGCTCGTCGACACGCTTGATCAATTGCTGGGTCAGGTTCTCGATAGCCGCCAGCTGATCCACCTCGTCGGCGCAGACCAGGGAAATCGCCTCACCCGTAGCGCCAGCACGCCCCGTGCGGCCGATGCGGTGTACGTAGTCTTCGGCATTGATCGGCAGGTCGAGGTTGACCACCAGCGGCAGGTCGTCGATGTCCAGGCCACGCGCGGCCACGTCGGTGGCCACCAGAATCTGCACCTCGCCGGCCTTGAAGCGTTCCAGTGCACGCAGGCGGCTCGGCTGTGGCTTGTCGCCGTGAATCGAATCAGCAGACACGCCCATCGCCAGCAGTTCCTGTTCGAGCTGATCGACGCCCTTGCGGGTCTTGGCGAACACCAGCACCTGGCCCCAGCGGTTTTCCTGCAGCAGGTGCAGGAACAGCTCGCTCTTGCGCTTCTTGTCCACCGGAATCAGCCACTGTTTGACGCTCTTGGCGGCGGCGTTGCGTGGGCTTACTTCCACCGACAACGGGTCGCGCAGCAACTCGCCGGCCATCTGCCGGATGGCATCGGAGAAGGTGGCGGAGAACAGCAGGGTCTGGCGCTTTTTCGGCAGTGCGCTGAACAGCTCGTCCAGCTCGCGGGCAAAACCCAGGTCGAGCATGCGGTCGGCCTCATCCAGCACCAGGGTCTGCAACTGGGAGAACTTCACCGCGTTCTGCCGATACAGGTCCAGCAGCCGCCCCGGCGTGGCCACCAGCACATCGACGCCCTTGCGCAGTTTCATCATCTGCGGGTTGATGCTGACGCCGCCGTACACCGCATAGCTGGTCAGGGGCAGGTGCTGGCCGTAGCTCAAGAAGCTCTGCAGTACCTGCTCGGCCAGTTCGCGGGTTGGCGTCAGCACCAGCGCACGCACGCTGTTGCTGGCGACCTGCGGGCCTTCCAGGGTCAGGCGCTGCAGCAGCGGCAGGGCGAAACCAGCGGTTTTGCCGGTGCCAGTCTGCGCCGCGGCCATCAGATCACGGCCCTTGAGTACGGCTGGGATGGCCTGAGTCTGCACCGGGGTCGGCATCTGGTAGTCGAGATCAGCAAGGGTATGCAGCAACGGCTCGATCAAACCGAGGGAGGCGAAGGTCATGAAGGGTAACCGCAGGAAGTAGAAGAACTGGCGAGTAGTTTACCCGTTCACACCCGCCGTAGGAGCGGCTGGGCGGGATTCCGTTTCAGTCGCGAAATTCTGACGGCAAACCACAGAACCGTAGGAGCGGCTTTAGCCGCGATAAAAGCTCGCGGCTGAAGCCGCTCCCACAGGTACGAGGCAAGCTCAGCAGGCCGCGGCCAGCAATGCTCGCACCTTGGCGGCGGAGAGGTTCTGCAACTGACAGAGAAACGCATGATCGGCCTGGTGCCGACCATGGCGCTCGCGCAGCAGGCCGAACAGGTGCAACGTCAGGTTCGCCGCCATCTCGGCATCGGCCAGGGCGCGGTGAGCGCGGCCGGTATCCGGCAGGCCGGCCCAGGCGTTGAGATTGCCCAGCTTGTGGCTCGGCGCCTCGGGCAGCAGACGTCGCGACAGCAGCAACGAGCAGGCGAAGGGCTGCGCACGACGACGGCGCACCCGCGCCAGTTCGGCGTCCCAGAACTTCTGGTCGAAAGAGGCATTGTGCGCCAGCAGCGGCCGCTCGCCGATGAAGTCGGCCACCTCGTTCATCACCTGATCAGACGGCGGCGCCTTGCGCAGCATGGCGTTGCTGATACCGGTGAGCTGCTCGATGAATGGCGGCACCCAGGCGCCGCTATTCATCAGGCTCTGGTAGCGGTCGACGATGCGCCCATCCTCGATGATGGCCACGCCGATCTCGGTGGCGCGCGCCTGGCTCGGCGACACGCCGGTGGTTTCGAAGTCGATGACGGCGATGGATTCCAACTAGAACCTCGGAGCTTTTGAAGAAGTCGTCGCGAACGCAGGCAGGTCGCGTTTCGCCTGCGCGCAGCAAGCGGAGTGTATTGAAATGCATGAGCATTGCGAGCAGAGCCGAAGCGCGGGATGCCGAGCGCAGTAGACCTGCTTACAAGTTCTCAGTGATTGCGCAGCAACAGTTCACCCTCGATGGGCACGTACAAGCTGGCGGCGCGGATCAGCGACTGCGCCGTCAGCCCGGGCGCGCCATAGGCGATGGCCTCGACGCCACGGCTGCGCACGCGCTCGAGCAGCAAGTCGAAATCGCCATCGCCAGAGGCCAGGACGATTTCGTCGACGCGCTCGACGGCATCGAGCACGTCGATGGTGATGCCGACGTCCCAGTCGCCCTTGGCCGAGCCGTCGCTGCGCTGGATGTAGGGTTTGAGCTTCACGGTGAAGCCCAGCTTGCGCAGGATCTGCTGGAACTGCTGCTGCTTGGCGTCGCCACGGTCGATGGCGTAGGCATACGCTTCGACGATCACACCACGGCGACTGACCTCGGCCCACAGCACGCTGTAGTCGAAGTGGCAGCCATAGACCTGGCGCACCGTGTAGTAGAGGTTCTGCACATCGGCGAATACGGCGATCTTCTTCACCGGGAGTCCTCGGGGGCAACGAAGGCGCCAGTATGCCAGAGCCGGGCCACGGATGCGGCCGGGGCTGGCCCGGGCGCGGCGCAGACCCTATCCTTGCCGCCATGACGCCTCTACAACTGCTTTGCCAGCGCAATCTCGAACTGCTGCAACGCCTGGATATCGCTCATCGCCTGGTCGAACACGAGCCGGTGCTGGATTACCCCACCGCCCATGCCGTGCGCCAGCGTTTTGGGCTGCGCGGCGTGGAGAGCAAGAGCCTGTTCCTGCGCACCGGTGCACAGCACTACGCCATGCT
Organism: Pseudomonas sp.; assembly: GCF_048269965.1. Taxonomy (GTDB): domain Bacteria; phylum Pseudomonadota; class Gammaproteobacteria; order Pseudomonadales; family Pseudomonadaceae; genus Aquipseudomonas. Next base: position 103,171 of record NZ_JBLWTV010000014.1, read on the forward strand.
GATCACCCTCGAAGGCGCCCGCGCCGACTGGGCCAGGCTCAAAGCGCTGCTCGGCAGTCGCCCGCGCATCGCCAGCGACGAGGAACTGATCGAGCACACCGGCTGCGTGCCGATGTGCGCCTGTCCGTTCGGCCATGACGCTGGCATCCCCCTGCTGATCGACCGTGCGGTGCTGGCCTGCGACTTTCTGCTGTATTCACCCGGCCCGCCCGAGCTGACTCTGGAAGTGCCTGGTAACGAACTACCGCGTCTGCTCGCCGCACTGCCCAACGCGCAGCTGGAGTACCCTTGAACTCATTCGACTGCCCCGGCGAACGGCTACAGCGCCCACGCCCACACACTTGGTAACCTGCCGATGAAGCCTCTGTCCGTCCTGCGCGACGCCTGGTTTTTCTCCAGCCACAACCTGCTGGCCATTGCCCGCCTGACCCTGCCGCTGTTGCTGCTCGAGGCCATCGCCCAGACGATCCTCGCCGCCCAGCTCGGCGAAGGCGCCAACCCGGCCTACGGCGTGCTGCTCGGCATTCTCTTCTACCCGCTGTATGCCGCGCCGCTGATCCTCTTCCTGCACGCGCGCAGCATCGGCCAGACACCCGCCAACGCGCCGCTGTTCGCGGCCGGGCTGCAGCTGTGGCCGACCTTCGCCCTGATGACCGGATTGAGCACCCTGGCAATCATGCTCGGTCTGTCGCTGTTCATCGTGCCGGGCATCTGGCTCATGATGCGCCTGGCTTTCTCCGAGCTGATCCTGGTACTGCGCCAGGAGCCGCCGCTGCGCGCACTGCAGGCCAGTTTCACACTGACCGAAGGGCGCTTCTGGCCGGTGTTCGCCTGCCTGGCCAACGTGCTGGTGCCGTTGTGGCTGCTCGACTGGTGGACGCAACCCAACCCGAGCGACACCCTGCTGTGGGTGTTGCATCAGACCGGCAACGGCTTCCTGCAGCTGTTCGCCATCGTGGTGCTATTTCGCCTGTTCATGTTGCTCGAACCGCAGCAGGCGGCGAATAGCGAGAACAGTGACTAGGCTTGCAGCTTTGGCCCGATCAAGGAGAGCGCCATGAGCGAAACGAACCCCAGCATCCTGTCCCACGTGTCCATCGGCACCAACCACTTCGGCGCCGCCAGCGCCTTCTACGCCAAGGTGCTGGCCACTCTCGGTTGCCGGGAAATCATGCGCCATCCCGGGGCGGTGGCCTTCGGCCGCGAGTACCCGGAGTTCTGGGTGCAGACGCCAATCAATGGTCAGCCGGCGACGCTCGGCAACGGCAGCCACTTCGGCTTCGTCGCCCCGGACAAGGCCTCGGTACATGCCTTTCACGAGGCGGCGCTGGCAGCCGGCGGCACGGACGAAGGCCAGCCAGGCCCGCGCCCGGACTACGGCGAGCCCTACTACGGTTGTTTCGTCAGGGACCTCGACGGCCACAAGATCGAGGCGGCTTACTGGGATATGGAGCTGATGTACGAGCTGTACGTCGAGCCACACGATCATGGCTGACAGGGCCTGCTATTGATGCGCCACCACCACCTGGTAACGCCGAGCCGCTCGCGCTACCCAACCCTCGCGTAGCAGGGTCTGCAGCGCAGCCGCAAGTTGCGGCAGACGCTCCAGGCGCTGACGGGAAAACCCGATGTAGAGATCGGTGCGCGCCTCGGGACGGTAGGCAGCCTTGACGATGCGACCGCCCAGTTCGGGGGTCAGCAAGGCGTAGTCGACCTGGCAGTCGGTGCCCACCAGCACGTCGATACGACCGCGCACGAGCATCTGCAGCAACTGGCTCTCGTTACTGACACCGACCTTGTTCAACGCCTGATCGCCATCGAACGGCTGGAAGTACACCGACTCCAGCACATGGCCGATGCGCAGCCCGCGAAGCTTCTCGTAGTCGTCCAGGCGCGCAGCCAGCACCGGATTGGCGTAGAAACGCGGCGAGCAGGCGTAGTAAGGCGCATCCAGATACTGGATATAGCGCTCACGCTCCGCCGTCCTGGCCAGCCCGGTCATCAGGTCGGCCTTGCCCTGCTCCAGCGCAGCCAGGCCTCTCGCCCAGGGCGCCCGCTCCACGTCGAAACGCAGCCCGGTGCGCCGTGACAGTTCGGCCAGCAGATCGATATCCAGGCCCTGCAACTGACCGTTCTCGTCTTCCATGCGAAAGGGCGGCCAGAGGTCGGTCATCACCCGCAGGGGTTCGCCTTCGCCAGCACGGCACAGAGGCGCCAGGATCAGCAGTGCGAGCAGCCAGAGGCGCATCAATTGCGCCCCGAACGCTGCGGCCGCAGCCCGGAAAGCCGCGGCAGCAGCACCCGCTCGAACAGCCTCGGGAAGAAGCGCGCCAGCACCCGGGCGCGCCAATCGACGTTGGACAACACCAGCAGACGCCGACGCTTGAGCGCCCCATGGTAGATGGCCTCGGCGACATCCTGCGGCGAAGCCACCTTGCCCATCGCCAAGGGTGGCTGGGCGGCCACCGAGCCGTCACCGACCAGGGCATTCTTGCGCAGATCGGTCGCGGTAAAGCCAGGGCACACCAGCATCACGTTCACACCCGAGCCCTTGAGCTCAAAGCGCAGTGTCTCGAACAAGCCGTGCAGCGCGTGCTTGCTGGCGTTGTAAGCGCTGCGATAGAGCAACGGCGCGATGCCCGATAGCGAGCTGAGCACGATGATCTGCCCGCCCCGCGCAATCAGGCTGGGCAGCGCTGCCTGAGTGCAGTGCAGCGCACCGAAATAGTTGACCGCCATGACCCGCTGGAAGACCTCCAGACTGGTCTCGGCGAAGGTGCTGCGATGAGTGATGCCGGCATTGTTGACCAGCACATCGATGCCGCCGAAACGCTCCACTGCCAGCGCCACGGCGCGCTGCACCGCCTCGGCGTCAGCGACGTCGCAGAGCAGGCCCAGAGCCTCGGCGTTGTGATGATCGACCAGGTGCTGCACCAGGCTGTCCAGCGACGCCTGCTGCAGATCGAGAATCACCAGCCGCGCACCGGCCTGGGCCAAACGCATCGCCAGGGCGCGACCGATGCCGGCACAACCTCCCGTGATGAGTACGACCTTGCGGTCGAACACCTTGTTGGCGAATACCTTGCGATACATGCGTTGCTCCCACTGCCCTGGCCTCGCCGACACTACAACCTGTTATGGCTGCCATCGCAACAGGGTGGTGTGGCCGTGTGCTTGCAGCCACAGAAAAATACCCGTTCGGTGCGTTCTGCATGGTACTTCTGTGGCGTCAGTCCACTGCCCTTGTGGCTGCCATCGCACAATGGCTGGCTGGCGCTGTGCCCGCAACGGCACCAGAAATAATCCCGCCCGGCTTCCACATTCACCGCGTAGGGGCCACGCTGGGCGATCAGCGGCTGGTTCATCGCAACCTCCCGGCAGGATCGCGCATGCCTGGGCCGACAGGCCGCAGTCAGGTATCCTCGCCTCCTTCCAGCATAGTCGCCCGTTTCGCCATGTCCCTGCCCCGCCCGCTTCGTCTGCTCCTGATCACTGTGTTGTCATTGCTCGCGGTGCTGATTGCGCTGGTCTACAGCCTGACCTGGCGCCCGCTCCCCCGGGAAGAGGCAGCCGTGTCATGCAGCGGCCAGGTCGCTCAACTGCAACCTGGCCAGGCACTCAAGGTGATGACCTGGAACCTGCAGTACCTGGCCGGCAAACGCCATGTGTTCTGGTACGACCTGCCCGGCGGCGATGGCCCGGATGAGCGCCCGAGCAGCGCCGACCTGGCCGTCACTCTGGACGAAGTGGTGCGCGTGCTGCGCGACGAACAACCGGATGTCGTGCTGCTGCAGGAGCTGCACGACAACGCCAGGGCCAGCGACTACCAGGATCAGCTGGCCCTGCTGCAGGCGCGTCTGAGCGACCTTTACCCCTGCAGCACCCAGGCGTTCTCCTGGAAGGCCGGCTTCGTCCCGCACCCGCGCATCCTCGGCAGCGTCGGCATGAAGCTCGGCACCCTCAGCCGCTTCCAGATCGCCCGCGCCGAGCGCCTGCAACTACCCATGCTGGAAAGCGACCTGCTGAGCCGTCAGTTCCAGCTCAAGCGCGCCCTGCTGGTCAGCTACCTGCCGATTCGTGGCGGCGACGAACTGGTGGCGATCAACACCCATTTCGATGCCTTCGCTCAGGGCGCGGACACCATGCAGCGCCAGGTGCAAATGACCGATGGCCTGCTCCAGCAATTGCAAGGCACCGGCAAGACCTGGGTGCTGGGTGGCGATCTCAACCTGCTGCCGCCCGGCCAGTTCCAGCATCTGCCGGAGGATCAACGTAGCTGGTACGCCGCCGACAGCGAACTGCAGGACCTGGCCCGGCGCTACCCGATGATCCCCAGCCTGCAACAGGCCAGCGGTGCGGATCAGGCCAGGTGGTACACCCATTACCCCAACGACCCGGCCGCCAGCGGCCCGGATCGCACCCTCGACTACCTGTTCTACAGCCCGCGCCTGACGCCCTTCGCCAGCCAGGTTCGCCAGCACGATACCCTGAGCATTTCCGACCATTTGCCGGTGATCGGTCGCTTTTTCCTGCCAAGTCAGGAATAAACGTGCAGAACTGGACAAGTCCACCGCGACTTGTCCATGCTCGTGGGGCACCACTCGATAACAACAAATGACGGCCAAGAGCCGCAATACCCGGATGCCAAGACGCTTCTGCCTGATATTCATCGTCCTGCTATGGCTGCACGCCGCTCATGCTGCCGAGGCCAGGCAACGCGTTCACGTGGGTTACTACGAGTTTCCACCCTTTTCCTATACCGACGCACAAGGCCAGCCCAGTGGTTCAGGCCTGGAGCTGACCGCACGCCTGCTCGACGAGGCGGGATACCAGGCAGACTTTCGCGCCTACCCCGGTGCCCGCCTCTACAGCGGCCTGCTCGACGGCAGCATACATATCTGGGCCGGCGCCTCAGGCAAGCCGGAGCTGGCCGAGCACACCCTCGAAGGCAAGCACCTGCTGGGGGAGATCACCCTCAACCTGTATTTTCGCCATGACACGCCTGCGCCGCGCATTCCGCATGATCTGCAGGATCGTGGGGTGATCCTGATCACCGGCTACAGCTACTGGCAGGACGTCAATCAATGGCTGGAAGATCCGGCGCGCAATATCACTCATCACCGTACCGCCAACCACAGCTCGGCCCTGGAAATGCTGGCGCGCCGACGCGGCGACTACCTGCTGGACTATCAGGCCCCCGTCGAACAGGCCAAACGCGCACTGGGCATGGGCGACCTGCCCTTCGTCGAGGTACAGCGCTTGCCGCTGCGGCTGATCTACTCCCGTCATGCGCCTGATGCCGAGCGCCTGCGCGAGGAGCTGGATCGGGTGTATCAGCAATTGCAGGATGCCGGCGAGGATCTGTGGCTGAATTGAGGCTTCAATCTTCCCGCAATCGGGCCAGTGCCCGCTCCAGACTGGCATGCGACAGCTCGCCCAGATGACTGCCGACCTGCCGGCCCTCGGCGTCGTAGAACAGTGTGGTGGGTAACGCCCGCGAGCCCACCAACTGACCCAGCTGCACCTGCTCGTCGAGCAGCAGGTTGTCCAGGCTCAGTTGCTGCGTCAGGAGGAAGTCACTCACCAACGCAGCGCTTTCCCCCTGGTTGACGAACAGGATGGTAATCCCTGCTTCACGCTGCTGCGCCTGCATCAACACCGGCATCTCGCGCCGACATGGCGGGCACCAGGTCGCCCACAGGTTGATCACCAGCGGCTGACCGGCGTAGTCACGCAGGTTCACCGGCTCACCCTGCATATCCCGCACCTGCAGACCGGGCAACCGCGTGCCCTGCTCGAGCGCATGCAACATCAGGTTGCCGCCGAGCCACAGTGCCAGCCCGACGCTCATCGCCACCCCCAACGGCCGCCGCAATGGTGCCTGACGCCAGAGATACCAGGCGCCCAGCGCCAGCCCTGCGAGCACGCCTGGCCAGGCGATGAAACCACCATCGCGGATATCCACCACCCGCCACGGCTCATCGCGGTAGTACCCGGCATACAGCAGCACGAACGCCAGCCGCGCCACCAGCAGCCCCAGCATGAGCATGCGGAACAGCTGACTTTCCGGATTGCAGCCGTGGCGCCGACCGATCAACCAGCCAACCAGGGTGGCCAGCAGCAGGCTGCCAAACAGCAGCACATGGGATACACCAAGGGCCAGGGGCCCGACATCCAGGGTCAGCATCGACTTCTCATTTTCTCGGTTTGGCCCGTGCAGTGGGCTCGGCAATCAGCGGGTCATCCGGCCAATAATGCTTCGGATAACGCCCCTTGAGATCCTTCTTTACATCCAGGTAGGTATTGGCCCAGAAGCTGGCCAGGTCCTGGGTCACCTGCACCGGCCGCCGCGCTGGTGACAGCAAGTGCAGTTTGAGACCGAGGCGGCCACCGGCGATGCGCGGCGTGGCGGCCAGGCCGAACAGCTCCTGCAGGCGCACGGCGAGCACCGGTGGGTGCTCCCTGTAGTCGATGGCGATGCGTGAACCGGACGGCACGTTCAGCGCGCGCGGCGCCAGCTCGTCGAGGCGCTGCGGCAGCGGCCAGGGCAGTAGCGTCTGCAGGATCGACGGCAGGTCGAGGCCTGCGAAGTGGCTGAGGCGATTGACCTTGCCCAAATAGGGCGTCAGCCACTGTTCGAGGCTGGCCAGCAGCGCGACATCGGACAGGTCCGGCCATTCGCTTTGCCCTTGCTGTTGGATGTCCAGCTCGCGCAGCAGCGCCACTCGCGCCTGCCACTGCCGCAGCTCGGGCGTCCAAGGCAGCAGCTCCAGGCCCTTGCGCCGCACCAGGCCGACCAGCGCACGGCTGCGCGCGGCCTCGTCCAGCGCAGCCAGCGCCTGGCGTTCCAGCACCAGTTCGCCGACCTTGCGTTGGCGCTCGGCGCGCAACACGCCTTCGCGTTCGTCCCAGTCGAGCACGTCCAGCGCCTCGACCTGCTCGGCGAGCTCACGCTCGAACAGCGCCGGGTCGAGATCGGCGGCGAGGTAGATGCGCTCCTCACGCTGGCCCTGGCGGCTGCCCAGATCGGCCACCACCAGCCATTCGTGCTTCATCAGGGCATCGGCTTCGCCGAACTGCGCGGCGCGGCCATTGGCCAGTCGGTAGTCGGCGCCACCGGCGCGGCGCTGCTGGGCGATGCGGTCGGGGTAAGCGAAGGCCAGCAGACAGCCGAGCCAGCGCGGGTGCTCGGGGTCGCTCACGGCCTGGCTTATCGACCGGCCTCTAAGCAATCCGTGGAACTGCTTCGCCAGTTGCCGCGCCCTCTGCACGCCGCCTTGGGCCGAGCGCACGGCGCGGCTTTCGCCACCAAGCAGGGCCAGACGACTGTGCAAGTCGGCGCCACCGCCGCGCAGGATATCGCGCTCGGACAACAGCGCCGCCAGGTCGCAAGCCAGCGCACCGAGGCCCAGAGCCTGGCCGCGCAGCAGCAGGTGGGCAATACGTGGATGGCTCGGCAGCTCGGCCATGGCCTGGCCGTGGGCATTGAGCGCACCACGTTCATCAAGGGCGCCGAGACGGCCGAGCAGATCCAGCGCCTGTGCGTATGCGGCCGGCGGTGGCACGTCGAGCCAGCTCAGCTCCGATGGTGTCACGCCCCAACGCAGCAGTTGCAGGGCCAGCCCGGCCAGATCGGCCGCAAGGATTTCCGCACTGGAATAGGCGCTGAGCTGCTCGTGCTGCGCCTGCGACCACAGCCGATAGCAGGCGCCCGGCTGCAGGCGCCCGGCACGCCCCGCGCGCTGGGTGGCGGAGGCGCGGGAAATGCGCTGGGTGTCGAGCCGCGTCATGCCGCTGGCCGGGTCGAAACGCGGCACTCGCGCCAGGCCGGCGTCGATGACCACGCGCACGCCGTCGATGGTCAGGCTGGTCTCGGCGATGTTGGTGGCCAGCACCACCTTGCGCTTGCCCGCGGGCGCTGGCTCGATGGCGGCGCGCTGGGCGGACAGATCAAGCTCGCCATGCAGCGGACAGAGCAGGATGTCGTCGCGACCGCCCAGGACATCCCCCAGTTGCTCGGCCACGCGGCGAATCTCGGCCTGCCCCGGCAGGAACACCAGCAGGCTGCCCGGCTCGTCGGCCAGCGCCTGCTGCACCGTCTGTACCACGCGCGGCTCGATCCACTCACCGGGCGCCAGCGGCACACTCCAGCGGATATCCACCGGGAACATGCGCCCTTCGCTGCGCAGCACCGGTGCATCACCCAGCAATGCGGCCAGGCGCTCGCCTTCCAGGGTGGCGGACATCAGCAGCACCTTGAGCGGCGCCTCGCCACTGTCCGCACCGCGAAACATGGCGCGGCCATTGAGCGTCAGCGCCAGGGCCAGATCAGCGTCCAGACTTCTTTCATGGAATTCATCGAAGATCACCAGACCGACGCCGTCCAGCGCCGGATCATCCTGCAGGCGACGAGCGAGAATGCCCTCCGTGACCACCTCGATGCGCGTGTTCGGCCCCACCTTGCTATCCAGACGAATGCGATAGCCGACCGTCTCACCCACCCGCTCGCCCAGCTCGCTGGCCAGACGCTCGGCAGCGGCGCGCGCTGCCAGGCGACGCGGTTCGAGCATGAGGATGCTCTGCCCGGCCAGCCAGGGCGCGTCGAGCAGCGCCAGCGGCACGCGGGTGGTCTTGCCGGCGCCGGGTGGCGCTTCCAGCACCACTTCGTGGCGATCGGCCAGCGCGTCGCGCAGGGCGGGTAACAGGGCATCGATGGGCAGGGTGTTCATCATTTCTCCACAGCAGGCCGGCGATTATAACGGCGAACCGCCTGTCAACTTGCTGGTCTGAAACAGCGCGCTGCAGTTTTGCAATTACCGCCTTGCTATAGTTGCGCCACTTTTTTCTGGAGGTGCTCATGCGCACGAAATCCCGCGTCATCGTCGGCGTTATCGCCGCTACCCTGCTCACTCAACTCTCTGCCTGTGGCACGATTTTCTACCCGGATCGGCGTGGCCAGATCGAAGGCAAGATCGACCCGCTGATCGCCGGGGCCAACGCCGTCGGCATCCTCTTCTTCGTCATCCCGGGCCTGATCGCCTTCGCCGTGGACTTCGCCACCGGCGCCATCTACCTGCCCGAAGGCCAGACCGCACAAGTCGACCCGCAGCAGCTCAAGCAACTGATCGGCGAAGACGGCAAGGTCGACCAGTACGCACTCAAGACGCTGATCGAAACCCGCACCGGCCACCAGCTGCCGCTGGACGACCCGCGTCTGATCCAGCACAGCGGCAGTGCTGAGCAACTGGCCGCCTACGGCCTGCGCCCGGCTGCCTGAGCCCGTGCACAATCCGCCGCATGCCAGGCTGATGCGCCTGGCCACTCGCGCCGCGCTGAGCGTGGCGCTGACGCTGGTGCTGGCCAAGGCGATTGCCTGGTGGCTGAGTGGTTCGGTCAGCCTGCTGGCCGGCCTCACCGACTCGCTGCTCGACAGCGCCGCCTCGCTGATCAACCTGATCGCCGTGCACTTCGCCCTGCGCCCTGCGGACGAGGATCATCGCTACGGCCACGGCAAAGCGGAGGCGTTGGCCGGGCTGGCCCAGGCGCTGTTCATTGGTATCAGTGCCATCCTCATTGGCCTGCAAGGCATCGAGCGTCTGCAAGCGCCACAGCCGCTGGAGGCCGAGGGCCTCGGCATTGCCGTCATGCTGCTGTCGCTGGCGCTGACCGTCGCGCTGCTGATGTTCCAGCACAAGGTGGTGCGCGAAACCGGCTCCACCGCGATCCATGCCGACTCGCTGCACTACCGCTCCGACATCCTGCTCAACAGCAGTATTCTGCTCGCCCTGCTGTTGACCCGTTTCGGCTGGCTGCAGATGGATGCGATCTTCGCCATCGGCATCGCCGTCTACATTTTCTGGAGCGCCATCAGCATCGTGCGCGGTGCGATCGGCGTACTGATGGATGAAGAACTCCCAAGCGAAACCACTCAGCATATGTACGAGCTGGCTACCTCGGTGCCAGGCGTGCTCGGCGCGCACGATCTGCGCACGCGTATTTCCGGTACGCGCTGGTTCGTCCAGTTGCACCTGGAGCTGCCGGGCGAGATGAGCCTGTCCGACGCGCATGCGCACTGCGAGGCCGTGGAAAAGGCGATCCATGGCCACTATCCACGCGCCGAAGTGCTGGTACACGCTGATCCGTCGGAAGTGGTCCAGCACTGACCGCAGCGCCCCGCCTCTGGAAAACCGCCAAAGCCCACGGGCCTCCTGCAGAAATCCCAGGCAATAAAAAGGGGCCTTGCGGCCCCCTCGGGAAATCTGTCCGGTGCTGGCGATGCTGTCGCCGCTTTCGTCGCCCGCCTGGTTGGGCAGTGCGGACCCGGGTGCCGGTGCGATCCGGTAGGACCGTCGGCGCCGGCTCACCTGGTTGGGCGAGGCCGGTAGGACTTGTCGTCCGGGCCGTGAAACTGAGAGAAAGCTTACGCCTTGGGCCGCTAAATAAGATTGCTAAGATTGCTTACAAACTTAGCAATTGCGCAATTAACAACTAAAGGAGCACTATCTAGCGCAATCCAATAATTAGCCAGATGAAAAATGGACAAACTCGACCGTTACGACCTGAACATTCTCGCCGAATTGCAGCGCAACGCTGCCCTGTCCAACCAGGAACTCGCCGAGCGCATTGGCCTGTCGCCCTCGCCCTGCTCGCGTCGGGTCAAACAGCTGGAAGACGACGGCTACATCACCGGCCAGGTCGCCCTGCTCGACCGCAAGAAGCTTGGCCTGAGCCTGACCGCCTACGTGCTGATCGGCATGGACCGGCATACCCCCGAGCGCTTCGAGCACTTTCAGGATGAAATCCGCAAATGCCCCGAGGTGCTGGAGTGCTGCCTGGTGACCGGGATGGACGCCGACTACCAGCTCAAGGTGGTGGTGCCGGACATGGATCATTACCAGAAGCTGCTACTCGGCACCCTGACCCGTATCGACGGTGTTTCCAGCGTGCGCTCGAGCTTCGTGCTGCAGCAGATTCTCTCCAGCACGCAGCTGCCCTTGCAGCACCTGCGCGACTGAAAGTCGCAGGGTGAAGCGGATCATGCCGCGCACCAGGTCAGGGCGCGTATAATTTGCGCCCTGCGTTTTCCGTCCGAATCACGAGGCACCATGGAAACCGAACAATTTGAAGCTCTGATGATGTACGTTCTGGTGGGCGGCCTGATGCTGTTCATGTTCTTCATCATCTGGGACCTCGCGAAGAAGTCCAAGGCCGGCCGCCTGGGCACCGCCATCCTGTTCCTTGGCCTGGGCCTGTGCCTGTTCGCCTTCCTCGCCAAGCCGATCATCACTTACATCATCGAGACCGCGCGCGGCATTCACGGCTGAACGGCCGCAGTAGCCCGCGCGCCAAATCTGATCGCCTCCAGGCCATCGTCTCGATGCGACCTGCCGCCTACTCAAGGAGTCACACATGAGCGCCGCCAATCTGGTGATGCAGAGCTATGGACGCTGCTGCGCCAGCCCGGATTTCTTCGACGGTTTCTATCGCCACTTCCTCGCCAGCTCGCCGCTGATCCGCGAGAAGTTCGTCGACACCGACATGGGCGCGCAAAAGCAGCTGCTGCGCCAGGGCATTCTCAACCTGGTGATGCACGCCCGCGGCATGCCCGACACCAAGCTGCGTGCCCTCGGCGAATCACACTCGCGCCAGCACCTGGACATTCGCCCCGAACTCTACGACCTGTGGCTCGACGCGCTGCTGCTGACCATCGGCGAACACGACAAGGAGTGCGACGCAGACGTGCGCCAGGCCTGGCGTGAAGTGCTGAACAAAGGTATCGCCGTGATCAAGGCCGGTTATTGATTCAGGTCATGCTCGCTGAGCCGGCCTCTGCGACAAAACGTCCGCTGCGCGGTGCGCCTCACTGATCACCGCGGCCGCCGCCATTCTCCCCCCAGCGGCGACACGGGAACAATCAGCGTGACCCTGGTGCGCGCGGCGCACCCTACAGGGACACCGCCGGCCGTAGGGTGCGCCGTGCGCACCAACTTCGCCTGCAATGACGCTCCCTATGGCAATAACGCCGGCACCTCGCGCCACTGACCGGGTTGCAATCCGTCCAGACGCCAGGGGCCGATGGCCACGCGCACCAGGCGCAGGGTCGGCAAGCCGACGGCGGCGGTCATGCGCCGCACCTGACGGTTGCGCCCCTCGCGAATCACCAGTTCCAGCCAGGTCGTTGGCACGCTCTTGCGAAAGCGTACCGGCGGGTTGCGCTCCCACAGTTCGGGCTCGTCCAGGCGCCGCGCCTCCGCCGGCAGGGTCGGGCCGTCATTGAGCGTCACGCCATCGCGCAACTGCTGCAGTTGCTCGGTGCTCGGCTCGCCTTCCACCTGCACCCAATAGGTCTTCGGCAGCTTGTGTTTCGGGTCGGCGATACGCGCCTGCAGGCGGCCATCGTTGGTCAGCAGCAACAGACCTTCGCTGTCGCGATCCAGGCGCCCTGCCGGATAGACGCCAGGCACCTCGACGAAATCCTTGAGCGTGGCACGACCCTGGTCATCGTTGAACTGGGTGAGTACGTCGAACGGCTTGTTCAACACCAGCAAACGCGGCTGGGCAGGCGGCGCCTTGGCGACGCGCCGAGGCGCGGCAGGACGGTGATTGGCAGGTAGACGCGGGCGAGACATGCGGCGGACTTCAATGGAACCGGGCTTCGCAGTGTAACCCACGATAAGCGCCGCTGATGGTGCTTCCACCCCCAGCCAGAGCAACTAAGCTGCAGATTCACCCCCTGCATTCAGGAGCCACCGATGAGCAACAGTGCCGAACTCGCCACCTTCAGCGGCTGGGCCGCCACCGCACCCAAGGCAGCGCTGGAGCGCCTGACCTACGACCCTGGCCCGCTCGGCGCCGAAGAAGTCGAAGTGGCGGTGGAGTATTGCGGCATCTGCCATTCCGACCAGTCGATGATCGACAACGAATGGGGCAACGCGCGTTACCCCTTCATCCCCGGCCATGAGGTGGTCGGCACCATCGTTCGCCTTGGCGAGCAGGCACGCGGCCTCAAGCTGGGGCAACGGGTCGGTATCGGCTGGTACAAGGGCAGTTGCATGCACTGCGGCTCGTGTATGGAAGGCTCGCACCAGCTGTGCCGCTCGGTGAAGCCGACCATCGTCGGCAGCCATGGCGGTTTCGCCGACCGCCTGCGTTCGCACTGGGCCTGGGCCGTGCCGCTGCCCGACGGCCTCGACCCGGCCCTGGTCGGGCCGCTGTTCTGCGCCGGCTCCACGGTGTTCAGCCCGCTGCTGGAATTCGACATCAAGCCCACCGACCGCGTCGGCGTGGTCGGCATCGGCGGTCTTGGCCACCTGGCGCTGCGCTTTCTCAATGCCTGGGGCTGCGAGGTGACGGCCTTCACCTCGTCGCTGAACAAGCAGGACGAGGCCAAGCGTCTGGGCGCGCACAAGGTGGTGGCCTCCACCGACAGTGCGGCGATGAAGGCGATTGCCGGTAGCCTGGATTTCCTTCTGGTCACCGCCAGCGCCGACCTCGACTGGATCGCCCTGCTCGGCACCCTGCGCGGCAAGGGCCGGCTGCACTTCGTCGGCATCGTGCCCAGCGCCATCCCGGTGCACGTGTTCAACCTGATCCCGCAACAGAAGAGCCTGTCCGGCTCGCCAGTGGGCTCGCCCTCGAGCATGGCGACCATGCTCGAATTCTGCGCGCGCCACCAGATCCTGCCGCAGGTCGAGCACTTCCCCATGAGCCAGGTGAATGCGGCCATCGATCACCTGCGCAGCGGCAAGGCGCGCTACCGCGTGGTACTCGACGCCAGCAAATGACAGCACGGGCGAAAGCTGTCGGCGTAACGTGGGTGTAGGAGCCGGCTTGCCGGCGATCATAGGCCCGGAAGGATCGCCCGCAAGCGGGCTCCTACCTATCGCCTGGATGTTGCGCGCCAAGGACAAATCCGCACCTACAGGGTTGAGAGGCCTTGAGACACTCAACCGACGGGTATACTCCATCCCCCGCTTGCCTACCGATACCAATTAGCATGCTGATTCTCGACACCCCCACCGATGCCGAACTGCCCACCCTGGTGGACATCTGGGAAGCTGCCGTGCGCGCCACCCACCACTTCCTCCCGGAAAGCGACCTGCAGGTGATCAAGCCGTTGCTGCGCGAGCAATATTTCCCGGCCGTGCAACTGACCTGCGCGCGGGACGAAACGGGGCGGATACTGGGTTTTCTCGGTACGAACGAGGGCATGGTGGAAATGCTCTTCGTCGATCCGGCCTGCCACGGCCAGGGCGTGGGCAAGCGGCTGATGCGCCATGCCATCGACGAACTGGGCGCCACTCGGGTCGACGTCAACGAACAGAACCCGCAAGCCGTGGGGTTCTACCAGCACCTGGGATTCGTGGTGACCGATCGCTCGCGCCTGGACGCCGGCGGCCGGCCCTTTCCGATCCTGCATATGACGCTCAGCTGATAGGCCAAGCAGCCACTATCCCTTCCAACGCCCGCTTGAGTTCGACCCGGCTGGCTGCCGCCGCAAGGCTTACACGCACGGCGTTCCCCGGACTGGCCTCGACCGCGAACACCTCGGCCGGCACCACTTCCACGCCATGCTGCCGGCAGGCCTCAGCCAAACCGGCCGGAGGCTCGCCATCGAGCCACAAATGCGGCGCCACCGCCCTGCCCTGCGGCATGCGCGGGCCGAGCACGCGCGCAGCCAGGCGCCAGCGCTGCTGCAACTCCTCGATCTGCCAGGCCAGGCGCTGCTCGGCAATGCTGCTTTCGATCCACTCACAGGCCAAGGCCAGGCTCAGCGGCGTCACCGCCCAGCGCGTGGCCTGGGCCTCGGGGTCGATACGTTCGAGCAGCTCGGGCGCGCCGGCGATAAAGCCCAGGCGCAAGCCCGGCGCGACGCTCTTGGACAGGCTGCTGATCAGCAGGCAGCGCTCGGCAAGCTGCACCGCCAGCGGCGCCTCGCTGCCCAGCACGCCGTAGACATCATCCTCGACGATCCACAACCCGCGCCGCCGCGCCACCTCGGCGATGGCTGCGCGGCGCTCGGCGTCCAGGCTGGCGCCGGTGGGGTTCTGCAAACAGGGTGTGAGCACCGCCACGCGAGCCCCGGTGGCACGGGCCAGCCTGTCGAGGTCATCGGGCAGGATGCCGTGCTCGTCCATCGCCACGCCATGCAGCGGCAGGCGCAACTGGCGCGCAGCGGCCTTGATTCCCGGTGCGGTGTAGCGCTCCACCAGAATCGGCTCGCCCGCTTCGCACAGCGCCAGCAGCGCGGCCGAGACGCCCTGCTGAGCGCCGGCGCACAGCAGCAGAGCGCCCGGCGCCAGTTCCAGGCCACGCCTTCGCAGCCAGGTGACCCCAGCCAGGTGCGCGCGCTCGACCAATGCGGCCGACGGGTAGGCCTGCAGCGCGTCCAGCTCGCCACGAGCAGCCAGCGCGGCGAGGCTCGTGGAGAGATCGCGGTTATCCGAGTCATGCACCGGCACGTTGGTCGACAGGTCGATCAGCTCGCCCTGCGCGGCCGGCTGCTTGAGGCGGAACAGGCTCGCTTCGTGGCTGCTGGCGAGCACGTAGGTACCGCGCCCGACCTCACCGGAGACCAGGTGCCGACGCGCCGCTTCGCGATAGGCGAGCATCACCGTGCTCGGATTGATGCCCAGCGTCCAGGCCAGGCGTCGCTGCGGCGGCAGGCGCTCACCGGGCTTGAGTTCGCCACGGCCAATGGCAGCGGCGATGGCCTCGACCAGCGCGAGATACGTCGGAAGGGAGTTGTCTTGAAGATCAGGAAGCCACATTGCTTGCCATGCAATATAAACATTTACCCATACAATGCACCGCACTAGCATCCGGGTCAACACCACTCGGAGTGCCCGTCATGTTCGACCTTGCCCAACTGCGCCAGAGCGCTGAACTGGTTCACCGCCACATGGCGTCCACACCGCAACTGGCCTGGCCACTGCTGGCCCAGCGCCTGGGTTGCGAGGTCTGGGTCAAGCACGAGAACCACGCGCCCACCGCCGCCTTCAAGGTGCGCGGCGGGCTGGTCTATATCGACGCCCTGCTGCGCCGCGAGCCGCAGGTGCGCGGGCTGGTCACCGCCACCCGTGGCAACCACGGCCAGAGCCTGGCGCTGGCTGCGCGCGCGGCCGGTCTGGCGATCCGCATCCTGGTGCCGCATGGCAACGCCCGCGAGAAGAACGCGGCAATGCGCGCTCTCGGTGCCGAGGTGATCGAGCATGGTCGCGATTTCGACGAAGCCCGCGCCGAGGCCGCGCGCCTGGCCGAACGCGACGACCTGCACTGGGTGCCTTCATTGCATGAGGACCTGGTGCGTGGCGTGGCCACTTATGCACTGGAACTGCTGGAGGCGGTGCCGAACCTGCGCCGGGTGTACGTGCCCATCGGCCTCGGCTCGGGCATCTGCGCGATGATCCGCACCCGCGACCTGCTTGGCCTCGACACCGAGATCGTCGGCGTGGTCGCCAGCGGCGCCGACGCCTATGCGCAGAGCTTCGAGCAGGGCTGCCTGGTGCAGACCGACCGCGCCGACACCCTGGCCGACGGCATGGCCTGCCGCCAGCCGCAGCAACTGGCGCTGGACATGATCCGCGCCGGCGCCGCGCGCATCGTGCGGGTCGGCGACGAGGAAATCCGCACCGCCATCCGCACTTATCACGAGGACACCCACAACCTCGCCGAAGGCGCCGGCGCCGCTGCTCTCGCCGCCCTGATGCAGGAGCGCGAGCTCAATGCCGGCCAGCGCGTGGCCGTGGTGCTCAGCGGCGCCAACATCGACCGCGCGGCGCTGGCAGAACTGCTGCGTGACGAGGCGCCGGTCGCGGCCTGAGTTCCCCCGACCAACGGTGGCTGAATGGCGTAGGGTGCGCTGTGCACACCGCTGACAAACAGATGCCTGAGCGCGACAGCAGCCTGCTGGCCGCGCTCAAGCCTTCAGCGGAACGGCGGCTCGTCGAAACTGCGCAGCTTGCGCGAGTGCAGCGAGTTGAGCTGGCTGCGCATCAGCTCCAGCGCCGCGATACCGATATGCAGGTGCTGGGTCACGGCGCGTTCGTAGAAGGCGCCAGCCGCGCCGGGCAGCTTGATCTCGCTGTGCAGGGGTTTGTCCGACACGCACAGCAACGTGCCGTAAGGCACCCGCAGGCGATAGCCTTGCGCGGCGATGGTGCCGCTTTCCATGTCCACCGCCACGGCGCGCGACAGGTTGATCAACGGCCGCTCCTGGGCCCAGCGCAGTTCCCAGTTGCGGTCGTCGTAGGTCAGCACGGTGCCGGTGCGCAAGCGCTTCTTCAGCTCGTCGCCCTGCTCGCCGGTCACCAGCTTGGCGGCTTCCTGTAGCGCCTGCTGTACCTCGGCCAACGCCGGCAGCGGGATATGCGGCGGCAGCACGCGGTCGAGAATGCCGTCGCGGCGCATGTAGGCGTGGGCCAGCACGTAGTCGCCGATGGTCTGCGACTGACGCAGGCCGCCGCAGTGGCCGATCATCAGCCAGCAATGCGGGCGCAGCACGGCCAGGTGGTCGGTGATGTTCTTGGCGTTGGATGGGCCAACACCGATGTTGACCAGGGTGATGCCGTGACCGTCTTCGGCCTGCAGGTGGTAGGCCGGCATCTGGTAGCGGTGCCAGACCACATTCTCGATGATCGCCTGCATCTCGCCTTCGGCCATGCCGCGCTCGATCACCACATTGCCCGGCAACACCATGCGGGTGAAGCGCGAGTCGCCCACCAGCATGTCCAGGCCGTGGCGGATGAACTGGTCGACGTAGCGGTGGTAGTTGGTCAGCAGGATCCATGGCTGCACGTGGCGCCAGTCGCTACCGGTGTAGTGCTGGATGCGCTTGAGGGAGAAGTCGGTGCGCGCCGCGTCGAACAGCGCCAGCGGCAGCGGGTCGATGTTCTCCCAGTCGTACAGACCATCGGCGGTGCCGTCGGTGGCGGCGGACAGGTCGGTGCTGGGGAATACCCGTGCCAGTTCTGCGGCGGTCACGCCACTGCCAGCCAGCTCATCGCCACCCTCGACCACGTAGGGGTAGGGAATGTTCTGCTGGCTGCGGCCGACTTCCACACGCAGGGTGAAGTCGTTCATCAGCGGGCTCAGCTGCTCCAGCAGGTATTTGCGGAAGGCCGCCGGCTGGGTCACGGTGATTGCATAGGTGCCCGGCACCTGCACCTTGGCGTAGGCGCGCACGGTGGTCGGCACCTCGCCCTGGCACAGGTAGGTCAGGCGCAACTCGGGATAACGGAACAGGCAGTGCTCGCTGGCATCGGGGCGGATGCGCTCCTTGAGGTAACGCTTGAGCGCCTGGCTCAACGCACCGGTGGCTTCCTGGTGCAAGGCGGCGAGACGGTCGACCGCCTCTTCGGGGGTGTGGGCAATGATGAAATCATCTGAGCAGGCTTTCACAGTGCATCTTCCTGACTGAACGTACGCCCCTATCTTGCCTGCATACGGTGACGAAAACATAGCGCGATCCCCCGCCTGTCGCTGCCAACGGCTAGGCTTGGATAAATTCGTCAGAGGTCACCGCAATGCCTCGTGCAATCGCTCTGCTGCTGGCCATCGCCTCATGCTCAAGCATTCAGGCCGGTGAACTCGACGGTCATTACCGAGCAACCCTCGACGGCCAGCCGAGCGAACTGATCCTGCGTCAGAGCGGCGCCGTGGTGGAAGGCGAGTACGTGGAGAGCCAGCGCCTGCGTCTGATCGTCAAAGGCCGCTACGACGGCAAGCTGCTGCGTGCCGAAATCAGCGACCCGCAGACCGGACTGCTACTGGCCAACATGAACGCCACCTATGCCAATGCCATGCTCAACACCAGCATCGCCGCACGCGATCCACGCAACGGCGAAGTGCTGGAGCGCCAGGCTCTGTTTCAGCGCGAAGCGGCAGCAACAGCGGCGACACCGTCCGCTGCCGGCGCTCGGGACCCGGCGCTTGTCGGCACCTGGGTACACGAGAAGATCATCAACAGCGGTGGCGCCGACTTCGCCTCGTTCAACACCCTGATGACCCTGCAACTGAACGCCGATGGCAGCGTCACCCAGTGGACTCGTTCGGTCGGTGGCGGCAGCGACTGGAATTACGACAGCCCCGGCGAGGTGCAGTACAGCGGCCACTGGCGCAGCCAGGACGGCATGCTGATGGTGCGCCTGACAGGCGCCGCCGACTATCGCCCCGCCGCCTATTACCGCTTCAGCGACCCGTACCTGGTCACCGAAAGCAATACCGGCAAGATGATCTGGCAGCGCCGCCATTAGCGCGAAAGTCGCGCAGCGACGCCTTCCTTAGTGTTCTTCTCCCTCCGGGAGAAGGTGGCGCGAAGCGCCGGATGAGGGCAGGCAGGCAGCACAGGCTTTCATCATCCAGGACGCTTCTTGCCGCATGACCGTCAGATCGACGGACTCAGGCCGGCTGGTGCAGACGCACGTTGAACAGCGGCCCCTGACTGAAACGCGACAGCGCCTTGGCAGCGGCCAGCACGCCCAGGTCGATCAGCGGCTCGATCAGGATCACGCTCATGTAGGCCAGGCCGAAGCTGCCCACGGCCGCCAGGTTTTCGCTGGAGAAACCGTGGCCGTAGAAGGCCCAGAACGCTACCCAGGCGACGATGCCGCCCTGATAAGCGGTCGAAAGCGCCAGCGCCTGCTTGTAGGAAAGGTCGACGTAGGCGGTGCCCGGCGCGACGATGCGCTTGGCCAGCAGGCTGATGCCCCACAGTGGGATCAACAGCGTGGTGACGTTCATGCCGTACTGCGGCAGGTCGAACTGGGCGAACAGCAGCCCCTGCAGCAGCAGACCTGCCGCCAGGCCGATGGCCGCAGCACCGGCACCGAACAGCAGGAGCAGGGTCGAACCGAGGATCAGGTGCACCTCGGAAACACCCACCGCATGATGCGGGAACACCTCGAAGAAACAGAACACCAGGGCGCTGGTCAGCAGGCCGCGGAGCGCCAGCGCGGCGACACCACCGTTGTTGCGTACGCTGTCCAGAGCGAGTTTGGCGGTCAGGCCGAAGGCAGTGACGGCCGTTGCGTGGCTGAGCAGGATCTTGGCGCCTTCGACGACGTCCGGTTCGATATGCATGCGAGTTCCTTTGCCGCGCCCACCGCGCGACGATTCGGATGAGGGAGTGGGCGAAACGCCCGTTGTCGATGGCAGGTCTCCTGGCTCACGGCTTGGCACTTCGCCCGCCTTCCCGACCGAAGTCAGTGGCATCAGGGCATCGTTCGCCGCTTACAGTTGCGGGGGCAGCCAGGGCATTGGCGAGATTCGCCGCACCCTGTTCCCTTTTCATCCGCGCCACAGGCGTGCACGCAGAACCATCGGCCGCAAGACTACTCGCCTGCCCGGCCAAAAAACAGCGCGCCGGGCAATCCACCCTCGGCCCTCGCTCAGACCAGGTGGGGCGTGCTGCGCGCCAGCAGCGCCTCGACGTCGACACCGCGCGGCAGGGTACCGTAGACGCGGCCGCGGCCTTCCAGGCGGCTGGCGATGAAGGCATCGGAGACGGTGGCATTGCCCGCCTCCAGCAGCAGCTTGGCCTGCAACGCGACGGCCATGTCTTCGGTGAGCTGGCGGGCGCGGTACTGGATGTCGGAGGTATCGGCAAAATCGGCCTTCAGCCGCTGGATATGCGCCTTCAGGCGAACATCACCGTGGCCATCACCCAGCTCGGCGAACAACGCGTCGAGCACGCCGGGCTCCTTGGACAAGGCGCGCAGCACGTCCAGGCATTGCACGTTGCCCGAGCCTTCCCAGATCGAGTTGACCGGCGCTTCACGATACAGGCGCGGCATGATGGTGTCCTCGACGTAGCCCGCGCCGCCCATGCATTCACTGGCCTCATAGATCATTTCCGGCGCGCGCTTGCAGATCCAGTACTTGCCCACCGCAGTGACCAGGCGGGCGAACTTGTCTTCCTGCGCGTCATGCGGGTTATCGAGCGCACGGCCCATGCGCATGCACAGCGCCAGCGCGGCTTCGCTCTCCAGCGCCAGGTCGGCCAGCACGTTCTGCATCAGCGGCTGGTCGGCGAGCAGCTTGCCGCCGACCTGGCGGTGTGCGCAGTGGTGCGCGGCCTGGGTCAGCGCCTGGCGCATCAGGCTGCTGGAGCCGACCATGCAATCGAAGCGGGTCATGGCCACCATCTCGATGATGGTCGGCACGCCACGTCCTTCCTCGCCGAGCATCCAGGCGAAGGCACCGCGATATTCCACCTCGCTGGAGGCGTTGGCCCAGTTGCCCAGCTTGTTCTTCAGGCGCTGGATGTAGAACGCGTTGCGCGTGCCATCCGGCCGGTGACGCGGCAGCAGGAAGCACGACAGACCCTTGTCGGTGTACGCCAGGGTGAGAAAGGCGTCGCACATCGGCGCCGAGCAGAACCATTTGTGCCCCACCAGTTCATAGCCCTGTCCCGGCCCGCCAAGACCGATGGGATAGGCCCGCGTGGTATTCGCGCGCACATCGGTGCCGCCCTGCTTCTCGGTCATGGCCATGCCGATGGTGACGCCGGCCTTCTGCTCCATCGGCAGGTTGCGCGGGTCGTACTGACTGGCGAGGATCTTCGGCAGCCATTGCTCGGCCACGTTGGGCTGCAGGCGAATGGCCGGCACGGCGGCGAAGGTCATGGTCAGCGGGCAGCCGCTGGCCGCTTCGGCCTGGCTGTGCATGTAGGTCAGCCCGGCGCGGGCGACATGAGCGCCGGCGCGCGGATCTGTCCAGGGCAGCGACGGCAGGCCGTGCTCCACCGCCGTGCGCATCAGTTCGTGGTAGGCCGGGTGAAACTCCACCAGATCGATACGGTTGCCGTAGCGGTCGTGGCTCTTGAACACCGGTTTGTTCTCGTTGGCGAGAAAGCCGGCCTGCATCAGGGCACCGCCTGCCAGGGCGCCATAAGCGCTCAAGCGTTCATCCGCCCAGGCGCCGTCGTAGCGGCGAATCCACTCCTGCAACGGCAGGTCGAGGCGATAGAGATTGGCGCCGTCCAGGCTTGGCACCTGGTTGAACACCTCGTGGGTTTCGGCATGCAGACTGGGTTTCATCGCGTGGACTCCTCGGCGCCGACGGCGCGCAGGCAGAAGGTGGCAAGGGCGGCGCTGACCTGCGCCAGCTCCAGAGTGGGTTGGCCCGCTTCGCGAGCGGCGCGAGCAGGTGGCGACAGCGGCCCGACCAGCGCTTCGGCAATGGCGCCGACCAGGCAGGCCGCCATCAGGCCGATCGGCTCGATTCGAAACTCGCCGGCAGCGGCGCCCTCCTCCAGCAGGTCACTGAACAGTTCGGCGTAGGCTTCGCGATAGAGCAGGCGCTGCTCGTCGACTTCGGGGTCGACCGGCTCGGCGATCAGCGCAAAGGCCAGGCGGCGGCTATGCCAGGCGCGGGCAGCGAACTGCTCGAGGCCGAGGCGCAGGCGCTCACTGGGTCGGCCCGGCCCGCGCAAGGCGGCGGCCAGGGCATCCACCTCACGCTGACTGGCGCTGGCGAAGACTTCGGCGGCCAGTTCACCCTTGCTGCGAAAGTGGCGATACAGGCTGCCGGTGGCGATGCCGACATCGTCGGCCAGCGCCTGCATGGTCAGCGCGGCGAAACCGCCCTCGGCAACGCGCAGCAAGGCGCAGTCGAGAATGCGCTGGCGCTGTGCCTGATCGCGG
Organism: Pseudomonas sp.; assembly: GCF_048269965.1. Taxonomy (GTDB): domain Bacteria; phylum Pseudomonadota; class Gammaproteobacteria; order Pseudomonadales; family Pseudomonadaceae; genus Aquipseudomonas. Next base: position 125,814 of record NZ_JBLWTV010000014.1, read on the forward strand.
TCGAGTCGAGCTTCGCTGGTGCGGTAAGCCATGGTCTGAATCCTGATTCATCTGCGTTCAGTGAATCAGGATTCAGACCATGGCTAAAGGGACGATACGGCCAAATCTGCCGCCGAACCGGGAATGAGGTGGCCGTGCAAAGCGGCACGTGCAGGAGTCTGCTGGCTGGCGGGTCTCGATCACACCGGAGCAAAGCATCGCCGGCAAGCCAGCGCCTACAGGGCGGAGCGGCTCCATCACGCCCGACGAAGAAGTCGTCAGGCCGGAGCGGCGCCACCGGAAACCGTCGCCGGGCGGCACAGCACCCAGTCATGCAGCAGCACGCGCAACTCGTCGAACTTCACCGGCTTGGCCAGGTAATCGCTCATGCCCGCCGCCAGGCAGCGTTCGCGATCACCGCTGTGGCTGTGCGCGGTGATCGCCAGCACCGGCAGCTCCGCGCAGCCCGGCAGCGCGCGCAATGCGCGGCAGGTGGCAAAACCGTCCATCACCGGCATCTGGCAGTCGAGCAGCACCGCATCGACCGTCTCGCCGCGCAGCAACTCCAGCGCCTCGGCACCGTTGTCGGCGGTGCGCACGCGGTAGCCGAGCTTGAGCAACATGCCGCGGGTCACCAGCTGGTTGATCGCATTGTCCTCGACGATCAGTACCGTGCATTGCTGTGCCTGGCGCTGCAGCGCGCCACCCCGCGGCCGTGCCGGGCGTACATCGCTGGCCTGTGGTTGCAGCGGCAGAGTCAGCGGCACGTCGAGGCGAAAACGACTGCCCTGCCCCGACTGAGACTCGTGACTGAGGCTGCCACCCAGCAGATCGACCAGTTGCCGACAGATCGCCAGGCCAATGCCCAACCCGCCGTACTTGCGGGTCATTGAACCGTCGAGCTGGTGAAAACGCTGATACAGATCGCCCTCATGGGCGAAGCCGATACCACTGTCGCTGACCACCACAGTCAGTGGCAGGTTGCTGCCCACGCTGCCGGCACGGCCGACCTGCAGGGCCACACCGCCCTCGCTGGTGAACTTGATGGCGTTGTCCAGCAGATACCCCAGCGCCTGCGCCAGCTTGGTCGCGTCCCCTTCCAGGGTATCGGGCAGGTTGTCGTCCAACTCCAGGGCGAACGTCAGCCCCTTGTCTTCGGCACGCGCCGCATACTGGGCACGCAGGCCATCGAACAGCCCGCGCAGGCTGAACGTTTCACGTCGCGGATAGAGTTTGCCGGCCTGCAGCTCGGTGAGCGCGAGGATGTCGTTGACCATGCGCATCATGTCGCGCGCGGATGCGGCTGCGGTCTTCTGGTACTGCTCCAGCTCGATGTCCATCTTCACCGTCTGCATCAGCTCCAGTGAGCCGATCACCCCGTTCATCGGCGTACGCAGTTCATGGGTGACGGTGGCGAGGAATTCGTCCTTGAAGCGGTTGCTGTCGGCCAGTTCCTGGTTCAGCGTTTCGAGCTTGCGCCCGGCCTCCTGGAGAATGCGCGTACGCTCTTCCTTCATTGCATTGATGCGGTCGGCCAGTGCCAGCGACAGCAGGCCCACCTCCAGCGCCGAGCCGATCTGGCTGGCGTACATGCTGAGAAAAACGTTGGGCAGGTAGCCCAGCACCATCAGCGTGTTGACCAGGCCGCCGACGAGAAAGGCGGTCCAGGCGAAGATGAAGTAGCGCGCCACGCGCATGCCGCGCAGCCAGGCCAGTACCCCGGCGGCGAAGATCACCACGGTGAACAGCAGCGCAAGGTAGGTGGCCAGGCGCAACGCGGTCGCATAGCTGACGCTCAGCGCCAGGATCATCACCACGGCACCACAGGCCATGAGCAGCAACAACAGGCGGTCGACCCAGGGACTGTGCTCGGAGGTGTGCAGGAAGCTACGAGCGAACTGGCAGCCGAACAAGGCGGCCGAACCGATCAGGAAGGGGGTCGCGGCGTTGGCCCACCAGGGACGGTTGGGCCAGAAATACTCGATGCCGGCACCGTTGACCGAAACCTGATACAGGCCGAACGAGGCGATGTAGAGAATGTAATAAAGGTAGCTGGTGTCGCGCACGCTGAGGAAGATGAACAGGTTGTAGACCAGCATCACCAGCAACACACCGTAGATGATGCCGAGCACGTAGATACGCGCGGGCTGCTCTTCCAGGTAGGCATTGGGCGCCCACAGGGTCAGCGGCGCCTGGATCGAACCCTGGCTTTCCAGGCGCAGATAAATGCGCTTTTCCTGGTTCGGCTCGAGGTTCAATTCAAAGAGGTAGTTGTTCTGCCGGATCTGCCGGCTGTCGAAGGGCAAGGCATCACCGGTACGTTGAGCCAAGGCGAAGCCGCCCGCTTCGCTCGGCAGATACAGCTCCAGATGATCGAGCGGCGGGTAGGCCAGCTCCAGCAACCAGTTGCGCGGGCCCGTCGCCTGCTGCGGCAGATAGTGCAGATCCAGTCGCAGCCAGAACACCGAACGCGAATAGCCGGCATTGAGCACGGGCTTGTCATGCAGGCGGAAACTGCCTTGCACGGCCGGCGAGGCAACATCGTCGATGCTGGCGTCGCCACGTACGTCCTCGAACACGTACATGCTCTGCCCCAGCGGCAGTGCACGCGTCTGTTCGTCGAAGGTAACGGCGCCCACGAGCGAGGGAAAAACGAAGCTCACGATGAGCAGGAGCAGCCGGTACATACGACTCCAGAACCCTGTCGAACGGCGCCCAGGCCCCCATTAGCCCATCAGATGGCACCGTCACGCACGGCAGACTTATATTCGAATCGCCCTACTCTAGGGACTGTTGGGGCGCTTTTCCAGATTCAGACGGTAGTTTAAGCAGCGCGTCAGCCATGGCTTCGGCCAGATACTGCAGGGAAAACACGCCGCCATAGGTCCAGGTCGAAGGCATCGCGGCGAAGCGCTGCTCGCGCACGAAGGGCATCGCCTGCCACAGTGGCGAGGCGAACAACTGCGCCTCCTGAGCGAAGGGTTCGATATGCAGCACGACGCCTTTTTCGATGCGACCGAGTGCGGTGATCGGTACCTGAGTGATGCCCCAGGGGCTCGGTGCCAGGTCCATGGCCGGCTGCAGGCCGAGCAGCGCCAGCGCATGCTGCGGCATGGAGTTGGGGCCATTGATGAAGGCGGCCGTCGGCGACGAGAAGCGAATCACCGTGACCGCCGGCAAACGCTCCCGGTAATGGGCCCGTAGCCGCTCACGCAACTGCGCCAGTTCGGCGTCCATCGCCTGCAGGCGTTGCTCGGCCAGCGCCTCGCGTCCCAGCGAGCGCGCCAGATCGAGAAACGCCTCGCGCTGCACCTGCTGATTGTCATGCTCCTGGCTGAAACCCTGATACACCTGCACCGGTGCGATACGTTCGAGCAACGGACGAATGTCTTCCAGCAACGGCGCAATGACGATCAGGTCGGGCTGCAACTCGGCCAGCAACTCGAGGTTGGGCTCCAGACGCGAGCCGGCCGACGGCACGCCTTCAGGCAGCGTCGGCCGCACCACCCAGGCGCGATAGTCATCAGCATCGGCCACGGTCAGCGGCGTCACGTCGAGCATCAGCAGGTGCTCGGTGGCCTCCCAGCTCAGCGCCGCCACCCGTGGTGCCTCGCCGGCCCATACCGGAGTCAGCCACAGCAGCAGCGCACCGAGCAGCCAACGGCTCATGTCAGCCGCCCGCGAATCAGCAGGAAGACGAAGTAACCGCCACATAACACCGAGGCAACGATGCCCACCGGAATCTGCAGCGGGAAGATCAGGGTGCGGCCGACCCAGTCCGCCAGCAGCATCAGCACCGCGCCCAACGAGGCCGCCAGCAGCAGTTGCGGCATCACCCGACGCGCGCCAAGCATCACCGCGATATGCGGGGCCAAGAGCCCCAGGAACGCCACCGGCCCGAGCAGACTGGTGACCAGCGCACACAGCAGTGCCACCAGCACCAGCAGCGCCAGCCGTAAGCGCGGCACGTTCAGGCCACGGCTGGCGGCTACTCCGTCGCCGATGCCGATCAGCGTCAGCGCGCGCTGAAACAGCAGCGCCAGGGCGCCAAACAGCAGCACGCCAAATGTCAGCCACAACGCCTGCGCGGGTGTGGCGCGATAGGTGGAGCCGGCCAGCCAGCCGAGCAACGCGAACGAGTCCCCGGTCCCCTTGGCCAACACGAACTGCAAGGCAGCGTTGAGCAGCGCGCCAAGGGAAATCCCCAACAGCGCCATCAACGCCGGTGAGTAGTGATGGCGCCGCCCCAGCAGCATCAATACCGCCAGCACCGCCAGGCTACCGACGAAGGCCGCCAGCGGTGCGACCGCGCCGAACACCGCGCCACCGAAGGCGATCAGCGCCAGCATCACCGCCAAGGTGGCACCCGCAGAAAGACCGAGGATATCCGGGCTGGCCAGCGGGTTACGCAGCAGGCGCTGCAGCAGCAGACCGGAAATCGCCAAACCGGCGCCAGCTGCAGCTGCGGTGAGCACACGCGGCCAGCGTAGCGACCAGACCAGCGCCGACGGCCACTGCAGACGCCAGCCGTCGACACCGCGCGCCAGCCCCAGCGCAACGCTCAACGCCAGCAGGGCGAGGGCCGCCACCCACAGCGCACTGCGCCAGCTGAAACGCTCGGCGCCGCGCGGCAACTGCAGGCCACGCGGGTCTTCCGCCGCCAGGTGTCGCCGCGCCAGCCACAACAGCACCGGCGCACCGATCAACGCTGCTGCGGCGCCACTGGGCACCAACTGACCGCTGACTCGATTGGCCAGCAGCGCCAGGGTGTCAGTGCCGAGCAGCAGCAAGGCGCCAAGCAGCGCGCTGTAGAAAAGCTCGTCACGCGCCGTGCGGGCGCCGAGCATCTTCGCCATGTTCGGTGTGAGCAGGCCGATGAAACCGATGAGGCCGACCGCCGTGATCGACACCGCGCACAGCCACAGCGCCGCCAGAAACAGCACCAGCATCACCGGCCACAGCGCCAGGCCACGGGCCTGTGCGGCATCACTGCCGAGCTGCAGCAGGCTCAACGGGCGCGGCGCGAGGATCAGCAGCGGCACCGCCAGCAACAGCTTGGGCCACAGCCACTGCACCCAATGCCAGTCGATCTGCGCCAGATCACCCGCGCCCCAGACGAACAAGCCCTGGGTGTACTGGTTGTTGATCAGCACCAGCCCGGCGGCCAACGCACCGAGCAGCAGGTTCATGGCCATGCCGCCCAGCACCAGCGGCAGCCCGCCGATGCCGCTGCGCCCGGCAATCAGCAGCACCAGGCAGACCGCTGCCAGCGCGCCGACCAGCGCCGCCCACTGCCCGTGATTGGCGGCGAAGGCCGGCACCAGCAAGGTGGCCAGGACCAGCCCGAGCCAGGCCCCGGACGAGGCGCCGATGGTCATGGGCGACACCAGGCGATTCTGCGTGATCTGCTGCAGCAGGCTGCCGGACAAACCCAGTGCAGCGCCCGTCAGCAGCGCCATGCTCAGCCTGGGCAGCGCTGACAATTGCAGTTGGAGAAACGCGAAGCCGTGCTCGGCAGAATCAAGCATCGCCCAGAGTTCGAACGGATCAAGATCGGCCGCCAGCCACAGATGCAGCAAGGCCAGGGGCAGCAGCGCGAGCAGCGTCAGAAGGTGGCGGGACGGCGCCGAAACAGCCGTCATGCTCAGGCCACCACGGCGATCTTGCGGGCGCTGCCGGGCTGCTCGATCAGTTCGATATCGATGTCGTAGAGCTGGCTGAGCAACGCTCCACTGAGCAGCTCGTCCGGGCTGCCGTCGAAGAAGATCCGCCCCTGCTTGAGGGCGATCACCCGGTCGGCATGCCGCGCGGTGAGGTTGATGTCGTGGAGGATGGCGACGATGCCACGCCCGCTGTCGCGATTGAGCTGGCGCAGCAGGCCCATCAACTCGTACTGGTGGGCCAGGTCCAGCGCCGAGGTCGGCTCGTCGAGCAAAAGCAGCGGCGATTGCTGGGCCAGCAGCATGGCGATCCAGGCGCGCTGGCGCTCGCCGCCGGAGAGGCTGTCGGCCAGTTGATCGGCGTAGTGGGCGACATCGGTCTGGGCCAGCGCCTGGTCGACGGCCGTGTGATCCTCGGTACGCCAGCGACCGAGCAACCCACGCCAGGGAAAGCGCCCCAGGCGCACCAGTTCACGCACGGTCAGGCCGGCGACATCGGGCAGATGCTGCGGCAGAAAGGCCACGCGCCGGGCAAAGTCACGGGCGGAAAAACCGGCCAGGGCACGCCCGTCCAGCTGCAGCGAACCTCGGGTCGGCTGCAGCTGCCGCGCCAGCAGGTTCATCAGCGTCGACTTGCCCGAGCCGTTGTGGCCGAGGATCACGGTGAAGCGATCACCGTCCAGATGCAGTTCGTCCAGCGCCAGCGTCAGCCGCTCGCCGCGGCGTACTTCGATATCACGCAGGTTCAGCATGCCTGGGCCAGCTCCCTGGGCAGGCCAATCGGTTCCCGGCGCTGGCCGGAATGCCCGGGCAGGCTACGGAAAATGACATCGAGCAGGTGGTGGAGGTCTTGCATCACGGCGAACCCGGACGACGGCGGCAGTGCGGAGGGCGAATTTAATCATCGATACGCACCTGCATCAAATTATCATTCGCCACTCAAGACTCAGGCCGGCCCGGGCTTGCGCACCAGCAACGGGAACAGCGCGGCGGTCAGCAGCAGGCCGACCGCACCGACCCAGAACGGCATGGCCTGGCCGTAATGGCTGACCAGCAGCCCCGCGCCATAGGCCGAGCCCATGTTACCCAGGCACTGAAAGATGTTGATCTTGCTGAAGTCCACGGCGTAGTGCTCTGGCGAACTGAGCTCGAACAGCAAGGCATCGAGGCGCACGGTGACCTGATACAGCGCCCAGCCAAACAGCACGCGGCCGAGCAGAATCAGCCACTGATCGCCGAACCCCTGGATGAAGGTGGCCGCCGCGCCCAGCAGCAAACCGGCAAGAATGCCATCGCGGGTGTTGCCCTGTTTCGTCGCGCGGCGCCCCCACCACAGCGCCAGCACCGCCACGGCGCCGGGCAGCGCATAGACGAAGCCGGCCGCCATCTCGCTGTTCCAGTGCGCCACCTGTTGCCAATAGACGGCAAAGAACGGACGCGTGACGTAACCGACGAAATAGAACAGCAGCATCACCAGGCACAGACGGTAGATCGCCGGCAGGCTGCGCGACTCGTTCTTCACCGGCGCCTCGTCGCTCGCCGGCTGCTCACCCGGTGCCGGCAGGTAGCCGCGCACCAGATGCATGCAGATGGCCATCTGGATGAAGTCGCCGGCGGCCATCACCAGGAACACGTCGCCGATGTTCATGATCTGCAGAATCAGGCCACCCAGCGCGGCACCGAGAATCGCGCCGAAGTGCACCACCACCGACAGCGTGCCGATGGTCTGGGTGTGGCTGTCCTGTTGCTGCAGGCTCATCACGTAGGGGTACATCAGCAGGTAGCTGCCCTTGAACACCACCATCAGCAGCGACACCACCCAGAACAGCGGCAGCGAATCGATGAAATAGCAGGCAGCGGTCAGGCTGCCGGCCATCAGCTGCGCGCTGATCAGGATGCGCACCGGGTGCACGCGCTTGGCCAGCCGCGCCCAGAGCGGGAACACCGCCATCACCACCAGGCTGACCACCGCCAGATAGAGGCCGACATGCTGCTCCGGCGGATTGTCGAAACGCTCGGCGAAATACTGCGGATAAAAAGGAATGATCAGGTTATCGGTGATCACCGCCAGGGCGGTCATCATGATCAGGCAGGTACGCAGCGTCATTGGGGATAATCGGGCAAGGCGGCAGGGCCGCGCATGATGCCATTTCCAGACCGGCTAAGGCCAATACGCACGAGAATCAGAAAGGCTAGCAACCGGCATGGCATGCAGCGACTGACGACCTGTTAGTGATAAGCTCGCGCACCATGAAAACGCCAAACTCCCGCCCCGTAGTGCTCTGCATGTCCGGTCACGACCCCAGCGGTGGTGCCGGCCTGCAGGCCGATATCGAAGCCCTGCTGGCTCAAGGTTGCCACGCCGCCCCGACGGTGACCGCCCTGACCGTGCAGGATACTGTCAACGTCTCCGACTTCCGCGTGCTCGACCGCGACTGGGTGCTGGCCCAGGCCCGCGCGGTGATCGCCGACATGCCGGTGGCCGCCGTCAAGCTGGGCATGCTTGGCTCGGTGGACATGATCGATACCGTACTCGAGGTGATGAGCCAGTTGCCGGACGTACCGCTGGTCTGCGACCCGGTGCTGCGCGCAGGCGGCGGTGGCTCGCTGGGCAAGGACGACGTCGGCTACGCCATGCGCGAACGGCTGTTCGCCGTGTCCACCATCGCCACACCGAACCTGCCGGAAGCGCGCATCCTCGCCGAACTGCCGCAAGGCAGCGCCGACGAGTGCGCCGAGAAGCTGCTGCCGTTCATCGAGCACCTGCTGATCACCGGCGGCCATGGCGACGAAGCCGAAGTGCACAACCGCCTGTACTGCCGCGACGGCAGCCGTCATACCTTCACCTGCGCGCGCCTGCCGGGCAGCTACCACGGTTCCGGCTGCACCCTGGCCAGCACCCTGGCCGGCCGCCTGGCGCTGGGCGAGGAACTGGTCAGCGCCGTGAAGAGCGCGCTGGATTACACCTGGCGCACCCTGCGTGACGCCGAACAACCCGGCCACGGCCAGTACGTGCCGCGCCGCCTGCCGCTGGACTTCGCCCAATGACTGCGGCGCTGCGCGGCCTTTACGCCATCACCGACACCCCACTGCTGGCCGGCGGCAAGCTGCTGCCCTACGCCGAAGCGGCGCTGGTCGGCGGCGCACGTCTGCTGCAATACCGCGACAAGTCGGGCGACGCCGCACGCCGCTTCGACGAAGCCCAGGCCCTGGCCGAACTGTGCCAGCGCCACGGCGCCATACTGATCATCAATGACGACCTGGAGCTGGCGGCCCGCCTGGGCGTCGGCCTGCACCTGGGCCAGAGCGACGGCTCGCTGGCCACCGCCCGCGCCCGCCTCGGCGCGGATGTCGTGATCGGCGGCACCTGCCATGCCCAGCTGGAGCTGGCCGAGCGCGCCGCCAGCGAAGGCGTCAGTTACATCGCCTTCGGCCGCTTCTTCAATTCCAACACCAAACCCGGCGCTCCGGCTGCCACCATGGAGCTGCTGGACGAGGCGCGTGCGCGTTTTGCCCAGCCCATCGTCGCCATCGGCGGCGTGACCCTGGGCACCGCGCCCGGCCTGATCGCCCGTGGCGCCAGCATGGTCGCCGTGATCCACGCCCTGTTCGCTGCGGACTCCGCCACCGAGGTGGAAGACCGCGCCCGCGCCTTTGCCGCGCTGTTCGTCTGATTCGTTTCCAGAGAGACCTGCCATGTCCCGTTCCGAAATCCTCTTCGCCAATGCCCAGAAACACATCCCCGGCGGCGTCAACTCGCCGGTGCGCGCCTTCCGCAGCGTCGGCGGCACACCGCTGTTCTTCAAGCACGCCGAAGGCGCCTATGTCGTGGACGAAGACGACAAGCGCTACGTCGATTACGTCGGCTCCTGGGGCCCGATGATCCTCGGCCACAGCCACCCGGACGTGCTCGACTCGGTGCGTCGCCAGCTGCAGCACGGCCTGTCCTACGGCGCGCCGACCGCGCTGGAAACCGAGATGGCCGAGCTGGTGTGCAGCCTGGTGCCGTCGATGGAGATGGTGCGCATGGTCAGTTCCGGCACCGAGGCGACCATGAGCGCCATCCGCCTGGCCCGTGGCTATACCGGCCGCGACAGCATCATCAAGTTCGAGGGCTGCTACCACGGTCACTCCGACAGCCTGCTGGTCAAGGCCGGCTCCGGCGCACTGACCCAGGGCGTGCCGAACTCCGCGGGCGTGCCGGCGGCTTTCGCCAAGCACACCCTGACCCTGCCGTTCAACGACATCGACGCCGTGGCCGAGTGCCTGGCGCAGGTGGGCCAGGAAGTCGCGTGCATCATCGTCGAGCCCGTGGCCGGCAACATGAACTGCGTGCCGCCGGCGCCGGGCTTCCTCGAAGGCCTGCGCGAGCAGTGCGACAAGCACGGCGTGGTACTGATCTTCGACGAAGTGATGACCGGTTTCCGTGTCGCCCTCGGCGGCGCCCAGGCGCATTACGGCATCACCCCGGACCTGACCACCTTCGGCAAGATCATCGGCGGCGGCATGCCGGTGGGCTGTTTCGGCGGCAAGCGCGCGATCATGGAATGCATCGCCCCGCTCGGCCCGGTCTACCAGGCCGGCACCCTGTCGGGCAACCCGCTGGCCATGGCCGCCGGCCTGACCACGCTGAAGCTGATCAGCCGTCCGGGCTTCCACACCGAGCTGACCGACTACACCTCGCGCATGCTCACCGGCCTGCAGGAGCGCGCCGATGCCGCCGGCATTCCCTTCGTCACCACCCAGGCAGGTGCCATGTTCGGCCTGTACTTCAGCGGCGCCGACGACATCGTCACCTTCGCCGACGTGATGGCCAGCGACAGCGCACGCTTCAACCGTTTCTTCCACCTGATGCTGGACGGCGGCGTATACCTGGCCCCGAGCGCCTTCGAAGCGGGCTTCACCTCCATTGCCCACGGCGACAAGGAACTGGAAATCACCTTCGCTGCCGCCGAGCGCGCCTTCGCCGAGCTGAAAAAAGCCTGATGCAATACAGCACTGCCTTCAGCGATGCGTTACTGGCACTGGCCTGCGCCGCCTGCGTCTGGATTATCGGTCGGGCACGCGGGCGCTACGGCGAGGGCGACCAGCCGGCGCTGTTCTGCGCCCTGCTCGGCTTCCTGTTGCCGGCCGCAGCGGCCAGCGTCGGGGTGATTCGCTACGGTTTCGATCCAAGCTGGCAGCCTGCGCACCTGTGGCTCTCCCAGGCCAGCAGCTTTCTCGGCCTGCCACTGCTGGGCGCTGCTGCATTGGCGCTGGGCCGTGGCTGGGCCTGGAGCCGGCCGAACTGGGGGCGCATCCTGCTCGGGCTGTGCGCCTTCTTCGAGCTGTTCCGCCAGCTTGGCTACCTGGAGGACTACCGCCTGGCGCTGAACCTGGCCACGCTGGTACTGATCCTCTATGCCGGCGCAGTCCAATGGCCACGCCGCGCGCCAGTGATCAGTGCAGCCGTGGTGGTGAGCCTGTTCCTGCTGGCCGGCCTGGCAGTCGGCACCGAAGGCGTGATCGGGCCACTGCGCCGCATCGACCTGTTCCACGTGCTGCTGGCGCCGGCTTATCCGCTGCTGGCCTGGCTGCTGCTGAGCCTGCCGGGAAGTGCGAAACGACAGACCGGGTAAAGCCTTTGTAACAAGCCCGCGGTTATTCCATAATGCGACGGTCGGCACGTTCTGCGCCGACCGGGCACGTCACCCGACCTGAACTGCCGAGGTCCCGTTATCCAGATGAACCGCACCGGCCGCACCCTGTCACTGGGCTGCCTGTTGCTTTTCCTCCCGCTGTTTGCGTTTGCAGGCGGCAATTCCCTGCTGATCCCCGCCAGCGGCAGCTGCGCGCTGAACGCCTCCCCCGAAGAAATGCCCGATGCCCTGGCAAGCTGCCAGGAAATGGCACGCACCGGCAACATGCAGGCCGCTTATGAGCTGGGTGAGTACTATTACGACGGCAAACGCACCCCACGCGATCTCAAGCAGGCCCTGACCTGGTTCGAACGCGCCTCACTGCAGGGTCATGCAGAAGCCCAGCTGCGCCTGGGCACCATGTTCTTCCGTGGCGAAGGCGTACCTGCCAACAACGTGCAGGCCTACATCGTCTTGAAGATGGCATCGGTCAATGGCTCGGACGAAGCCATGGACAGCGCTGATCTGGTATCGGCGCAGATGCGCCGCGATGAACTGGAAATCGCCAGCCAGGTGCTGGGACAGATTTTCCGCAGCTACCTGCTCGAGCTGCAGACCGCCGAAGGCCGTTCGCCCTTCGCGCCGCTGCCCTGACCCCGCTTGGTGGGCCGGGCGGCGTTCCGCTTCAGCCCACCAAGTGGCATCGCAATAAAGCTGGTGGGCTGAAGCCCATCCTACCTAGCTATAGCCTGGGGCTTGTGCTTACTTGTCCGGCATCGGCATGGGGAACGGCATCACATTGCCGCCGCCCTTGGCCTCGCTGATCTTCGCCGTGCCCAGGCGCTCTACCTCGTCGATGCGAATGATCGCGTGCATCGGCACGAAGCTGCGTACCACTCCCTCGAACTGCGCCTTGAGCTTCTCCTCGCTGGGGTCGACCACCAGTTGGCTGCGCTCGCCGAAGACGAACTCCTCAACCTCCAGGAAGCCCCACAGATCGCTCTGATAGATCTGCTTGGCGTACATCTCGTACACCTGGCCCTGGTTGAGGAAAATCACCTTGTAGATGGGATCGCGCTTGCTCATGAAGACTCGGAGTGAGGAAAAACGGGGGCGCGCAGGATAGCACAGCGCCGCATGCGTAGCCCGGATGCAATCCGGGGCGGACGACGCAAGGCCTCGGATTGCATCCGGGCCACGGGAACTGAGCGGTAGCATCCCCTTTGGCACAGGCCTATAATGCGCGGTCATTTTTTAACCACCTCAGACAGTGCCATGACCAAGAAGCTCTATATCGAAACCCACGGTTGCCAGATGAACGAGTACGACAGCTCGCGCATGGTCGACCTGCTGGGCGAGCATCAGGCCCTGGAGGTCACGGAAAAACCCGAAGACGCCGACGTGATCCTGCTCAATACCTGCTCGATCCGTGAGAAAGCGCAGGACAAGGTGTTCTCCCAGCTCGGCCGCTGGCGCGAGCTGAAGCAGGCCAACCCGGACCTGGTGATCGGCGTCGGCGGCTGCGTGGCCAGCCAGGAAGGCGCGGCGATCCGCGATCGCGCGCCCTATGTCGACGTGGTGTTCGGCCCGCAGACCCTGCACCGCCTGCCGGAGATGATCGACGCCGCGCGCCTGACCAAGACCGCGCAGGTCGACATCAGCTTCCCCGAGATCGAGAAATTCGACCGCCTGCCCGAACCGCGCGTCGACGGCCCCAGCGCCTTCGTTTCGGTGATGGAAGGCTGCAGCAAGTACTGCACCTTCTGCGTGGTGCCCTATACCCGTGGCGAGGAAGTCAGCCGACCGCTGGTCGACGTGCTGATGGAAATCACCTCCCTCACCGAGAAAGGCGTGAAGGAAATCACCCTGCTCGGGCAGAACGTCAATGGTTACCGTGGCGAAACGCCGGACGGCCGTATCGCGGACTTCGCCGAACTACTGCATGCCGTGGCGGCGCTCGACGGCATCGAGCGCATCCGCTACACCACCAGCCACCCGCTGGAGTTCTCCGACGCGATCATCCAGGCCCACGCCGAGATCCCGCAGTTGGTGAAATACCTGCATCTGCCGGTGCAGTCCGGCTCCGACCGTATCCTCGCGGCGATGAAGCGCAACCACACCGCCCTGGAATACAAGTCGCGCATCCGCAAGCTGCGCGCTGCCGTGCCGGACATCCTGATCAGCTCGGACTTCATCGTCGGCTTCCCCGGCGAGACCGAGAAGGACTTCGAGCAGACCATGAAGCTGATCGAGGACGTCGGTTTCGACTTCTCCTTCTCCTTCATCTACAGCTCGCGCCCCGGCACACCGGCCGCCGACCTGGTCGACGACACCCCGGACGAGGTGAAGAAACAGCGCCTGGCCCTGCTGCAGCACCGCATCAACCAGAACGGCTTCGAGAACAGCCGACGCATGGTCGGCACGGTGCAACGCATCCTGGTCAGCGACTACTCGAAGAAAGACCCGGGCATGCTCCAGGGCCGCACCGAGCAGAACCGCATCGTCAATTTCCGTTGCGACAATCCGCGCCTGATCGGCCAGTTCGTCGACGTGCACATCGACGACGCCCTGCCCCACTCCCTGCGCGGCACCCTGCTCGATGCCAGCACCCTCAACTAAAGCCGTAATTGCCCACACTTTGCGTTGTGGGCGACCGGCGTTATGCTGCCTTTCCATACCCAGACAAGTGACGATCACACCATCACCTTGAACGCCTCTCTAGAACCTCATCGTTTCACCCTCGAACCTTTCGAGGCCCGCCGTTTCGCCAATCTCTGCGGCCAGTTCGACGAGCATCTGCGCCTGATCGAAGAGCGCCTCGGCCTGGAAATCCGCAACCGTGGCAACCAGTTCGAGATGCTCGGCGCCGTCGAAAAGACCCAGGCCGCCGAAACCCTGCTGCGCAAGCTGTACCGCGAAACCAAAGCCACCGAGCTGTCGCCCGACCTGGTGCACCTGTACCTGCAGGAATCCGGCGTCGAGGAACTGGTCACCCCCAGCAACCTGCCGCAGGTCACCCTGCGCACCAAGAAGGGCGTGATCAAGCCACGCGGCGCCAACCAGCAGCGCTACGTCAAGGCGATCCTCGACAACGACATCAACTTCGGCATCGGCCCAGCCGGTACCGGCAAGACCTACCTGGCCGTAGCCTGCGCGGTGGACGCCCTGGAGCGTGAACAGGTGCGACGCATCCTGCTGGTGCGCCCGGCGGTCGAGGCCGGCGAGAAGCTCGGTTTCCTGCCCGGCGACCTGGCGCAGAAGATCGACCCTTACCTGCGCCCGCTGTACGACGCGCTGTACGAGATGCTCGGTTTCGAATACGTGGCCAAGCTGATCGAAAAGCAGGTGATCGAGATCGCGCCACTGGCCTACATGCGCGGCCGCACCCTTAACAACAGCTTCATCATTCTCGACGAGAGTCAGAACACCACCGTCGAGCAGATGAAGATGTTCCTCACCCGTATCGGTTTCGGCTCCACCGCCGTGATCACCGGCGACATCACCCAGGTCGACCTGCCGCGCGGCACCAAGAGCGGCCTGGCGCACGTCATCGAGGTACTGCGTGACGTGCCCGGCATCAGCTTCACCCACTTCAAGCCCAAGGACGTAGTGCGTCACCCGCTGGTGCAGCGCATCGTCGAAGCCTACGAGCGCCACGACGCGCGCCTGCACGGCAAGGCCGACAGCCACGATGCTTGAACTCGACCTGCAACTGGCCACTGACGGCCAGCACCCGGACGAAGCACAGCTGCGCCGCTGGTGCGAACTGGCCCTGCGCCAGCGCACGGCCGATTCCGAGTTGACCATCCGCCTGGTCGACGAGGCCGAGGGCCGCGAGCTGAACCACACGTGGCGGCACAGGGACTACGCCACCAACGTACTGTCCTTCCCGGCCGAGATTCCCGATGGAATCCTCGACATTCCGCTGCTGGGCGACCTGGTGATCTGCGTGCCGGTGGTCGAGCGCGAGGCCGCCGAGCAAGGCAAGACGCCCGAGGCGCACTGGGCACACCTGGTGATCCACGGCTGCCTGCACCTGCTGGGCTATGACCACATCGAGGAAGACGAAGCCCTCGAGATGGAAGAACTGGAACGACAATTGCTCGCCGAACTGGGTCATCCCGACCCGTATGCGGACGACGAACCCCCTCCTGACAAGGACCCCGAGTAAAACGCCATGAGCGAAGACCGATCGAGCAACGAGCAGAAGTCCTGGTTCAACAAGCTGACCCAGGCTTTTGCTCATGAGCCGAGAAACCGCCAGGAACTGCTGGAAGTCCTGCGCGAAGCCCACCAGAACAAGCTGCTCGACAGCGAAGCACTGGCCATCGTCGAAGGCGCCATTCAGGTCGCCGACCTGCAGGTACGCGACATCATGGTGCCGCGCTCGCAGATGATCAGCATCAAGGCCAGCCAGACGCCACGCGAGTTCCTGCCCGCCATCATCGACGCGGCGCACTCGCGCTACCCGGTGATCGGCGAGAGCCTCGACGACGTCATCGGCATTCTCCTGGCCAAGGATCTGCTGCCGCTGATCCTGCAGGGTGAACAACCCAACTTCAACATCAAGGACCTGCTGCGCCCGGCCACCTTCGTGCCCGAGTCCAAGCGCCTGAACGTGCTGCTGCGCGAGTTCCGCGCCAACCACAACCACATGGCCGTGGTCATCGACGAATACGGCGGTGTTGCCGGCCTGGTGACCATCGAGGACGTACTCGAGCAGATCGTCGGCGACATCGAAGACGAGCACGATGTCGAGGAAGACGGCTACATCAAGCCGCTGCCCTCCGGCGACTACCTGATCAAGGCGCTGACGCCCATCGACAGCTTCAACGAAACCTTCGACAGCCAGTTCTCCGACGACGAGTACGACACCGTCGGTGGCCTGGTGATGAGTGCCTTTGGCCACCTGCCCAAGCGCAACGAAGTCACCGAGATCGGCGAGTTCCGCTTCCGCGTGCTCAATGCCGACAGCCGGCGCATCCACCTGCTGCGCCTGACCCCAGTCAGCCGCTGACGGCGGGTATCCGGGCCAGGGAAGCACTGAAAAAGCCGTCATGCCCGCAACGGCGGGCATCCAGAACCAGCGGATCACCTGGGCTCCCGCCTTCGCGGGAGTGACGATAAGTGGCTTTTTCAGAACATCCCTACCACTTGCCGCCCGCCACTGCCTGCCCCTACCCTTGTGCCACCCCGATTCCAAGGATCTGCTCATGTTGCAATGGATCACTCGCCCGGGCTGGCCCGGCCACCTGCTCGCCTGCGGCGCTGGCGCCCTGACCACCCTGGCGCTCGCGCCTTTCGATCTCTGGCCATTGGCCGTGCTGTCCATTGCCCTGTTGTATTTCGGCCTGCGCCATCTGCGCCCCGGCCAGGCAGCGCTGCGCGGCTGGAGCTATGGCTTCGGGCTGTTCGCCGCCGGTACCAGCTGGGTCTATGTCAGCATCCACGACTACGGCGCCGCATCACCGGCACTGGCCGGCATTCTCACCCTGGGTTTCGTCGCCGGCCTGGGCCTGTTGTTCGCCCTGACTGGCGCCCTCTGGGCGCGCTGGATACGCCGCAACGAAGCACCACTGGCGGACGCGCTGGCGTTCGCCGCGCTGTGGGTCGCACAGGAAGTGTTTCGCGGTTGGTTCCTCACCGGTTTTCCCTGGCTCTATGCCGGCTACAGCCAGCTCGACGGCCCGCTGAGCGGCCTGGTACCGGTCGGCGGCGTGTGGCTTTCGTCCTTCGTCATCGCCCTGTCGGCAGCGCTGATCATCAATCTGGAGCGCCTGCGCAAGCACAAACCCCGCTACGTCTGCGCCCTGCTCCTGTTGCTTAGTCCCTGGATCGCCGGCCTGGCGCTTAAGGATCACCACTGGACCCGCGCCGCAGGCAACAGCCTTACGGTTGCCGCCGTGCAGGGTAACGTCGAGCAGAACCTGAAGTGGGACCCGGCCCACCTCAACGCGCAGCTGGCGCTGTATCGCGACCTCAGTTTCAGCACCGAGCGGGTCGACATTCTGGTCTGGCCGGAAACGGCGATCCCGGTGCTCAAGGACATGGCCCAGGGCTATATCGGCGTGATGGATCGCTTCGCCCGTGATCGTAACAGTGCACTGATCAGCGGCGTGCCGGTGCGCCAGTCCAACGAGCGTGGCGAGCTGCGTTATTACAATGCGATCACCAGCTTTGGTGAAGGCCAGGGCACCTACCTCAAGCAGAAGCTGGTGCCATTCGGCGAATACGTCCCTCTGCAGGAAGTGCTGCGCGGCTTGATCGCCTTCTTCGACCTGCCGATGTCCGACTTCGCCCGTGGCCCGGCCGACCAGCCACCGCTGCTGGCCAAGGGGCATCGCATCGCGCCCTTTATCTGCTATGAAGTGGTCTACCCGGAGTTCGCCGCAGCACTGGCAGCGGACAGCGAGATCCTCCTCACGGTGAGCAACGACACCTGGTTCGGCACCTCCATCGGCCCGCTGCAGCACCTGCAGATGGCGCAGATGCGCGCACTGGAGGCCGGACGCTGGATGATCCGCGCCACCAACAACGGCATGACCGTGGTAATCGACCCGCAAGGACGCATCCAGTTCGGCTTGCCGCAGTTCGAACAAGGCGTGCTCTACGGCGAAGTGCTGCCCATGCAGGGGCTCACGCCCTATCTGCAATGGCGCATCTGGCCGCTGGCAATTCTCTGCGCCCTGTTGCTGGGCTGGGCGCTGCTGGCCAACCGCATGGCCAAGACGCTTTAAGATGGTGTAGATCCTATGTTCGGCCGCAAGCCTGTTGTCCGATCCTATTGCGATCAAAGGGTATTCCGGAACGCCAGACGGCGAAGGCAATTCGCAGGAGCTTGCGGGCAATGATGCAGTTCACGGCTGTCTTGCTTAGCC
>NZ_JBLWTV010000015.1:0-130390 GCF_048269965.1 Pseudomonas sp.
GCATTCGAGGAGAGAAGGGCAGATGAGCAAATTCTGGAGCCCCTTCGTCAAGGACCTGGTGCCCTATGTGCCGGGTGAGCAGCCCAAACTGAGCAAGCTGGTCAAGCTCAACACCAACGAGAACCCCTACGGCCCGTCGCCCAAGGCCATCGCGGCGATGCAGGCCGAGCTGAACGATGATCTGCGCCTGTACCCGGATCCCAATGGGGATCGCCTGAAGCATGCGGTGGCCGCCTATTACGGTGTGCAGCCCGCTCAGGTGTTCGTCGGCAACGGCTCCGACGAGGTGTTGGCGCACGCCTTCCATGGCCTGTTCCAGCACGAGGCGCCACTGCTGTTCCCGGATATCAGCTACAGCTTCTATCCGGTGTATTGCGGTTTGTACGGTATCGATTACCAGCAGGTGGCGCTGGACGAGCAGTTCCAGATCCGCGTCGAGGACTATGCCCGCCCCAATGGCGGCATCATCTTCCCCAACCCCAATGCGCCGACCGGCTGCCTGCTGCCGCTCGAGGCCATCGAGCGCCTGCTGCAGAACAGCCCGGACAGCGTGGTGCTGGTAGACGAGGCGTATATCGACTTCGGTGGTCAGACGGCCATCGCCCTGGTCGACAAGTACCCGAACCTGTTGGTCACCCAGACCCTGTCCAAGTCGCGTTCGCTGGCTGGTTTGCGCGTTGGCATCGCGGTCGGCCACCCGGATCTGATCGAAGCGCTGGAGCGAATCAAGAACAGCTTCAACTCCTATCCGCTCGATCGCATGGCCATCGCCGGTGCTGCGGCGGCGTTCGAGGACCGCGATCATTTCGAGAGAACCTGCCAACAGGTGATCGAGAGCCGTGAGGTGGTGGTCGCCGGTTTGCAGGGACTGGGCTTCGAGGTGCTGCCCTCGGCGGCGAACTTCGTCTTCGCTCGTCATCCGGGCAAGGATGCCGCCACGCTGGCGGCCGGGCTACGCGAGCAGGGGGTGATCGTGCGCCATTTCAAACAACAGCGCATCGCCCAGTTCCTGCGCATTACCATCGGTACGTCGGAGCAGAACCAGGCACTGCTGGACGCCCTGCAAGGCCTTTGATCCAGGCGAGTCTGAAGAGAGCCGGTGGCGCGTCAGCGTCACCGGCTTTTTTCATGGCACAGAGGGGGCTTACTCGTGATGCGGCTCGCCGAGGAAAGTCAGCGAGGTGAACAGACCGCGGCTTTCGATGTTGGGGTCGTTCTCTACCGGCAGGTAGACCGCCGCGCTGATGATGTTCAGCCCTTCGTTGCGCACTATCACCTGAGCGCGGCCTTCGGCATCGGTCTTGGCGCTGACCTGATGCGGCGCGCCGCGATAGTCGCCGACCAGCTCGACGCCCGCCAGCGGCTTGCCGTCGGCCAGCACGCGCACGGGCAGCGGTTTGCCAGGGCCGACCTTGAGCGGATCGACCTGCGGAACGATGACCAGTTTCAGCGGCTCGAGGTCGGGCAGCTTGGCGCCCTCGCTGTAGATCGCCAGGCTGTACTTGTAGGTGTGCAGCGACTGGGTCGAGTTCGGCACCTGACTGCGGCCCTGGTTGATCCATTGGCCTTCCGGGGTCTTTGACCAGGCGCCATTGTCCAGCGCCACGCCGAGCACGGCGGGTGTCTTCAAGGGTTGCAGGCGTGCGTGATCGGCCAGGCGTTCGACGGTCACCGGAATCATTCGACCGGCTGCGTCATAGGCCCAGGCGCCGCTGATCTTTTGTGCCTTGAAGGCATTGTCCTCGGCGCCATGGCCATAGACGACTTCGATATTGCCACGGCGCTCTTCGGTCCAGAGGCCGTGGGCCAGTGCACTGTTGCTGGCGAACAGGCCGGCGAGCAGCAGGTAGGCAGGAATACGCATGTGAATCTCCGATTCAAAGGTTGAGGGTCAGGCTGACGCTGAGATTGCGAGGGTCGCCGGGCATTACCCAGACGCTGTTGAACGAGCGCTCGTAGTACTTGCGGTCGAACAGGTTGTTGAGATTCAGGCCCAGGCTCAGGTCTTTGCTGGCCTGCCAGCGTGCGAGCAGGTCGACCGTGGTGTAGGCCGGCAACTCGAAATCGCTGCCGGTCTGCCCGGAACGGTCGCCAACGTAGGTGATCGCGGCGCCCAGTTCGGAGCCGTGCAGTGCGCCGCTCTGGAACTGGTAAACGCTCATCAGGCTGGCGCTGTTGCGGGCGATGCCGAGCAGGTCGCTACCTTCAGGAATGTTGTTGTCCTCGGTCACTTCGGCGTCGATGTAGGCATAGGCACCGATGACCCTCAGGGCCTCGCTGAGTTGACCGCTGATCTGCAGGTCCAGACCCTGGCTGCGCGCCTTGCCGGCGGCGATGCTGTCGCCGGGGTTGTTCGGGTCGGCAGTCAGCACGTTTTCCTTGTCGATATGAAACAGCGCCACGGTGGCGCCGATGCGACTGTCGAGCAGGTCGAGCTTGAGGCCGGTTTCGTAACCGAGGCCCTTCTCCGGTTTGAACACCTGGCCCTGAGCGCCGATGGCGTTGGGTTTGAACGACATCGAAGCATTGGCGAACACGCCGACCTCCGGTGTCAGCTGATAGAGCACGCCCGCGCGCGGGGTGGCGACATCCTTGCTCTGCTCGTTGCTGACGCGGGCGCTGCGGTTCAATGCGGTCTGTTCGAAGCGCTCCAGGCGCACGCCGAGCAGGCCGCTCCAGCGTTGGTTGAAACTGATCTGATCCTGCAGGTTGAGGGCGTAGCTTTCGCTGTGCTCGTGGAAGTCGTTGGGATTGACGATGGTGGGTTTCGGTTGCCCATGGATCGGCTTGTAGATGTCCTGGCCATAGCCCAGACCGGTAACGCTTTGCGGGTACTTCTGGCTGTTGCGATAGTTCTCGTACTCCAGCCCCAGCAGCGTCTGATGTTGCCAGCCGGCCAGCTCGAACTGCCCATGCAGTTCGGCCTGGGTAATGCTGTCGTTCCATTCGAAGCTGCGTTCGCGATAGAAGCGCGTGACCTGATCGCCAATCAGGCGTGACGGTTCGGAGCTGTTGCCGTCCAGCGTGCCCTGGCTGTAGTGATTGGCCAGGCGCAGCTTCCAGGCATCGTTCAGATAGTGCTCGAGGCTGACCTGCAGCAACTGGTTGTCGTTACGGATCTTGCCGTCATTGGGTTCGCCGAGAAAGGTCGAGCGTTTGACCGCGCCCATCTTGCCGTTGACGGCGGGAATGCCACGGTCGAACACCGAGTCGGTGCGGGAAAACTCGCTGTCGATCATCAGCAGAGTGTCTGGCGACAACTGCCAACTGAAGGTCGGGTTGATGATCTGTCGCTGGTTGCCGAGGTGATCACGGAAGCTGCCGTTGTCTTCCACTGCCAGGTTGACCCGCGAAAGCAGGGTGCCGTCCTCGTTCAGCGGCGTATTGACATCGAGGCTGCTGCGGTAGCGATCCCAGCGTCCGGCGCTGGCCTTGAACTGGGTGAAGGGCTGCAGTTGCGGGCGCTTGGTGACGATATTGACCAGGCCACCGGGGTCGCCACGGCCGTAGAGAGCCGCCGCCGGCCCCTTGAGCACTTCCAGGCGCTCGATGGCCGATGCGTCCGGCGAGCTGTAGCTGCCGCGGTTGATGGCAAAACCGTTGCGATACAACTCGCCGGTGGTGAAACCGCGCACGCTGTAGTTGAGGAAGGTCAGGCCGCCGAAATTGTTCTGCCGCGAGACGCCGCCAGCGAAATCCAGGGCGCGGTCGATACGGCTGCTGCCGAGATCGTCCAGCACCTGGGCGGGGACCACGCTGATGGCCTGGGGAATTTCGCTGATCGGTGTGTCGGTGCGGGTGGCAGTGGATGAGCGTTTGGCGCGGTAGCCCTGCACCGGCCCATCGGCTTGTTCACTGGGGGCGCTGATGATGCTGTCGGCCAGTTGGGCCGGAGATTCGGCGGCAAGAGTGCAGGGTGTTAACAGGCTGCCGGCAAGCAAGGCGGAAGTGACGCGCAAGGGGAAGAGTCTCTGGATGATTGGTGTTTATGTAATAACATTACAATAACCTCAACCGAGAAAAGTTCCCACTTGAAAATGAGCGCCGATCAGTTGCCGTTAACGGGAGGGCGAATACCGACCTCGGCGGTCAGCTGCAGCGGCTTGCCGTTGCGCAGCACGTCGATGCGGATATTGTCGCCAGGCGTGGTGCGTGCGACCTGATTCATCGAACGGCGACCGTCACTGGCCGGTTCGCCATCGATGCTGAGAATCAGGTCGCCAGGCTGCAGGCCGGCCTTCTGTGCCGGGCCGTCGCGATAGACACCGGCGACGACGATGCCGGGACGGCCATCGAGACCGAAGGACTCGGCCAGCTCCGGCGTCAGTGGTTGCACCTCGACGCCGAGGTAGCCGCGAATCACCTGGCCATGCTCGATGATTGCCTGCATCACCTCCATGGCCAGTTTCACAGGAATGGCGAAGCCGATGCCCTGCGAGCCACCGGACTTGGAGAAGATCGCGGTGTTGATGCCCACCAGGTTGCCGTGCGCATCGATCAGTGCGCCGCCGGAATTGCCGGGGTTGATCGCCGCATCGGTCTGGATGAAGTCTTCGTAGGTGTTGAGGCCCAGCTGGTTGCGCCCGGTGGCGCTGATGATGCCCATGGTCACGGTCTGACCGACGCCGAAGGGGTTGCCGATGGCCAGGGTGACGTCGCCGATGCGAATGCTGTCGGAGCGCCCCAGGGTGATCGCCGGGAGATTGGGCAGGTCGATCTTCAATACGGCCAGGTCGGTTTCCGGGTCGTTACCGATCACCCGTGCCAGGGTTTCGCGGCCATCCTTGAGGGCAACGACGATCTGGTCGGCGCCGCTGACCACGTGATTGTTGGTCAGCAGATAGCCTTCACGGCTCAACAGTACGGCCGAGCCGAGGCTCGACTCCATGCGCTGCTGGCGGGGCAGGTTGTCGCCGAAGAAGCGGCGGAAGGTCGGATCTTCGAACAGCGGATGGGCCGGTTTGCTCACCAGTTTGGTGGTGTACAGGTTGGCCACTGCTGGCGATGCGGTATCGACTGCCTCGGAGTAGGACACCGGGCCTTCCTGCAGGCGGCTGTAGAGCGGTGCTTGCACCAGTTGCACGTCCTGGCGTGGCAAGCCGACCCACTGCGGGTAGCGCTGAATCAGCAGCAGTGCGAACAACACACCGACCAGCAGGGGCCAACCGAGAAAACGCAGTGCCTGGGGCATCGAGACAATCCTGAGGGTTGCGGGGGCCAAATCCGGCCCTTAAGGTGGCGCATTATAATGAGGAGCTCGCCAATTAGGCAGCGGCCCGCAACAGCTTGTGAGGAATCTTCATGGCCATTGCCCTGAGCACGTTAGTGGAAGAAGCTGACACCTTTCTGAACGCGTCGCGTATCAATGATTACTGCCCCAATGGCCTGCAGGTCGAGGGGCGTCCGCAGGTCAGTCGCATCGTCAGCGGCGTCACTGCCAGCCAGGCGCTGATCGAAGCGGCCATCGAGGCCGAGGCCGATGTGCTGCTGGTGCATCATGGCTATTTCTGGAAGGGCGAGAACCCCTGTGTCACCGGCATGAAGCAGCGCCGCCTGAAAGCGTTGCTGGCCAACGACATCAGCTTGCTGGCCTATCACCTGCCGCTGGACGTGCATCCCGAGGTGGGCAACAACGTGCAGCTCGCACGGCAGTTGGGCATCGTCGTCGAGGGGCCGCTGGAGCCGGAAAATCCGCGCACCGTCGGCCTCGTCGGCTCGCTGCAAGAGCCGATGAGCGCGTCCGACTTCGCCCGGCACGTGCAGCAAACGCTGGGGCGTGAGCCGCTGCTGGTCGAGGGCGATGGGCTGATTCGTCGAGTTGGTTGGTGCACGGGCGGCGGGCAGGGCTATATCGACCAGGCGATTGCTGCAGGTGTCGATCTTTACCTGACCGGCGAAGCCTCCGAGCAGACCTTCCACAGCGCGCGAGAGAATGGCGTGAGCTTCATCGCCGCCGGCCATCACGCTACCGAACGCTACGGCGTGCAGGCCCTGGGGGATTATCTGGCGCGGCGTTTCGCCCTCGAACACCTGTTCATCGACTGCCCCAACCCGATCTGAATCGCCCGCACGGGCAGGCATAACGCTAGATCGTTTCGGTCTAACCAGCGTCCTGAGTATAAGCAGACGCTGTGTTAGAGTGCGCGCTCGTCCACGGCCCGCCGGCCCCATAACAGCAAACCGTGAGTAGCCATGCTCGACAAATTGACCCATCTGAAGCAGTTGGAGGCGGAAAGCATCCACATCATTCGTGAAGTGGCCGCCGAATTCGACAACCCGGTGATGCTCTATTCCATCGGCAAGGATTCAGCCGTGATGCTGCACCTGGCCCGCAAGGCGTTCTTCCCAGGCAAGCTGCCCTTTCCGGTGATGCACGTCGATACCCGCTGGAAATTCCAGGAGATGTACCGCTTCCGCGAGAAGATGGTCAGCGAGATGGGTCTGGATCTGATCACCCACATCAACCCTGATGGTGTGGCGCAGGACATGAACCCCTTCACCTACGGCAGTGCCAAGCACACCGACGTGATGAAGACCGAAGGCCTCAAGCAGGCGCTGGACAAGTACGGCTTCGATGCCGCCTTCGGTGGCGCGCGTCGCGACGAAGAGAAGTCGCGCGCCAAGGAGCGCGTGTATTCCTTCCGCGACAGCAAGCACCGCTGGGACCCGAAGAACCAGCGGCCGGAGCTGTGGAACGTTTACAACGGCAAGGTCAAGAAGGGCGAGTCGATCCGCGTCTTCCCGCTGTCGAACTGGACCGAGCTGGACATCTGGCAGTACATCTACCTGGAGCAGATTCCGATCGTGCCGCTGTACTTCGCCGCCGAACGCGAAGTGATCGAGAAGAACGGCACGCTGATCATGATCGATGACGAGCGCATCCTCGAGCACCTGTCCGATGAAGAGAAGGCGCGCATCACCAAGAAGATGGTGCGTTTCCGTACCCTCGGCTGCTACCCGCTGACCGGGGCGGTGGAGTCCACGGCACTGACTTTGCCCGAAATCATCCAGGAGATGCTCCTGACCCGTACTTCCGAGCGCCAGGGCCGCGTGATCGATCACGATGCCGCCGGGTCGATGGAAGAAAAGAAACGTCAGGGCTATTTCTGAGGATCGCGCACCATGAGTCACCAATCCGATTTGATCGGCCAGGACATTCTCGCTTACCTGGCTCAGCACGAGCGCAAGGAACTGCTGCGCTTTCTTACCTGTGGCAACGTCGACGACGGCAAGAGCACGCTGATCGGCCGCCTGCTGCACGATTCCAAGATGATCTACGAAGATCACCTGGAAGCCATCACCAAGGATTCGAAGAAGGTCGGCACCACCGGCGATGACATCGACCTGGCACTGCTGGTCGACGGCCTGCAGGCCGAGCGCGAGCAGGGCATCACCATCGACGTGGCCTACCGCTACTTCAGCACCGCCAAGCGCAAGTTCATCATCGCCGACACCCCCGGCCATGAGCAGTACACGCGCAACATGGCCACCGGCGCTTCGACCTGCGACCTGGCGATCATCCTGATCGACGCCCGTTACGGCGTGCAGACCCAGACCAGGCGCCACAGCTTCATCGCCTCCCTGCTGGGCATCAAGCACATCGTCGTCGCCGTCAACAAGATGGACCTCAAGGACTTCGACCAGGGCGTGTTCGAGCAGATCAAGGCCGACTACCTGGCCTTCGCCGAGAAGATCAACCTGCGCCCGACCACCCTTGAGTTCGTGCCCATGTCGGCGCTCAAGGGCGACAACGTGGTCAACAGGTCCGAGCGCTCGCCCTGGTACACCGGCCAGTCGCTGATGGAGATTCTCGAGACCGTCGAGGTCGCTGGCGACCGCAACTTCGACGACCTGCGCTTCCCGGTGCAGTACGTCAATCGCCCGAACCTGAACTTCCGCGGTTTCGCCGGCACCCTGGCCAGCGGCATCGTGCGCAAGGGTGATGAGATCATGGCGCTGCCGTCGGGCAAGACCAGCAAGGTCAAGTCCATCGTCACGTTCGAGGGCGAGCTGGAGCAGGCCGGCCCGGGCCAGGCCATTACCCTGACCCTGGAAGACGAGATCGACGTCTCTCGTGGCGACATGCTGGTGCATGCCGACAACCGTCCGCAGGTCACCGACAGCTTCGAGGCCATGTTGGTCTGGATGGGCGAAGAGCCGATGCTGCCGGGCAAGAAGTACGACATCAAGCGCGCCACCAGCTACGTGCCGGGCTCTATCCCGAGCATTGTGCATCGCGTTGACGTGAACACCCTGGAGCAGGGCGCGGCCAGCGAGCTGAAGCTCAACGAGATCGGCCGGGTCAAGGTGGCACTGGATGCGCCGATCGCCCTGGATGGTTACGAGTACAACCGCACCACCGGCGCCTTCATTATCGTCGATCGCCTGACCAACGGCACCGTCGGTGCCGGCATGATCATCGCCGATCCGGTCGCTCATGGCGGCGGTCAGCATGGTCGTCTGGCGCATGTGTCGACCGAGGAGCGTGCTTCGCGCTTCGGTCAGCAGCCAGCCACCGTGCTGTTCAGCGGTTTGTCTGGAGCGGGCAAGAGCACCCTGGCCTATGCGGTCGAGCGCAAGCTGTTCGATATGGGCCGCGCTGTGTACGTGCTGGATGGCCAGAACCTGCGCCACGACCTGAACAAGGGCCTGCCGCAGGATCGCGCCGGCCGCGCCGAAAACTGGCGCCGCGCCGCCCATGTAGCGCGTCAGTTCAACGAGGCCGGCTTGATCGCCCTGGCTGCGTTCGTGGCACCGGATGCCGAAGGGCGCGAGCAGGCCAAGGCGCTGATCGGCAGCGAGCGCGTCATCACCGTTTACGTCCAGGCTTCGCCGCAGATCTGCGCCGAGCGCGATCCGCAGGGCTTGTATGCCGCTGGTGGCGACAACATTCCGGGCGAAGGCTTCCCCTACGATGTGCCGCTGGATGCCGATCTGGTGATCGACACCCAGGCGCAGTCGGTCGAGGAGGGCGTCAAGGCGGTGCTGGATCTGCTGCGTAGCCGCGGCGCGATCTAAAACTCGCGATGCAGCATGATGAGCCCCGCCTATTAGCGGGGCTTTTTCATTGCTTGCCCCGCAAGGCACCGGCCGGTCGTTGGAGCGAGCTCCGCTCGCGAAGCGTTCGCGAACAGCGCTCGCTCCTGCAATCGTTGCCCAATAAAAAGCCCCGCAATCCGCGGGGCTCCGTGTTTTGCCTGGCGGGTTACTTCTTAAGCCCGTAGCTCTCGTCCAGCATGCCCGGGCCGTCGCTTTTCGGCGCGTAGTCCTTGGGCATTTCATGGTTTTTCGGCGGGGTCAGGCGCTCGCGCTTTTCGCCTGCTTCGGTGCTGTTCAGGGTGGCCAGCAGGCGCTGACGGGTCAGCTCATCCAGGGCCAGGCGGTTGGCGCCGTCGGACAGGTGTTCCTGCACGTCCTGGTAGCTCTGGGTGAGTTTCTTCACCAGGCTGGCGGTGGTGTTGAAGTGGGTCACCACTTCGTTCTGGTAGGCCTCGAAGCGTGCCTGCATTTCATCCATCTGCCGCTGCGTACGGCCCGGTGCAGCATTGGGGGCCAGGCGGGCGAGCACAAAGCCCACGGCGATGCCGACCACCAGGGTCAGGGCGGGTATCAACCAGGCTGTAACGGTCTGTTCCACGAGTCCTTCCTCTCAAAACGGCTTTGCTTTACGTTAGCGGCTCGAGCCTGTGCTGTATACGACCAGAACCTGCTCAGAGTCTACTGCGCGTCGGCACTGCTGGGTTAAAAACAGGTTCGGAATGCTCATGTACACCAGTACACTGCGCTTTCTCTCCTGTTCTTGCCGTGCATTGCGCGAGCTCTCGAGACGCTGAACAGGTTCATTTGCCGCACAGGCAGTTTGCTAGACGAGTCGACCCGTTGCGGGGTCACGGAGTTCAGTGTTGCTCAGTCGCGAAACCCCTCTTTTCATTCAAGGCCCGGTGGGTCAACTCGAAGCCCTTCTGCTGGAAGTACCGGACGCCCGAGGCGTGGCGCTGATCTGCCATCCCAACCCGGTGCAGGGCGGCACCATGCTCAACAAGGTGGTGAGCACCTTGCAGCGCACCGCACGTGACTATGGATATCACACGTTGCGTTTCAATTATCGTGGCGTTGGCGCCAGTTCCGGCAGTCACGACATGGGCACCGGCGAGGTGGACGATGCCGAAGCCGTTGCCGCCTGGCTGCAGGAGGAATATCCGAACCTGCCCGTCACGCTGCTGGGCTTTTCCTTCGGTGGCTTCGTCGCTGCGGCGCTGGGTGCGCGCCTGGAGGCGCAGGGGCAGGTGCCGAGCAAGCTGTTCATGGTGGCGCCGGCGGTGCATCGGCTGACCGCCGAGACGCCACCTGCCAGCCAGTGCCCGCTGGTGGTGATCCAGCCCGATAGCGACGAAGTGGTCGAGCCGCAGGCCGTGTACGACTGGTCGACCCATCTCGGGCGTGCCCATGAGCTGCTGAAAGTGGCAGAATGCGGTCACTTTTTTCACGGCAAGCTGACGGATCTGAAGGAACTCCTTCTGCCGCGTCTGTGAACGTGGCGCAGGGTTCGCCGTGCGCACCCTACGACCAATCTGGCATCAAGGCGTCCCGCGGCCCCGGCTCGCGCGATCAGCGAAATAGTTCAAGCAAAGCGAATCTGATCATGACCACCCGTATCCTTACCGGTATCACCACCACCGGCACGCCGCACCTGGGCAACTACGCCGGCGCCATCCGTCCGGCCATCGTTGCCAGTCGCGATCCGCAGATGGATTCCTTCTACTTCCTCGCCGACTACCACGCGTTGATCAAGTGCGATGATCCGGCGCGCATCCAGCGCTCGCGCCTGGAAATCGCGGCCACCTGGCTGGCACTGGGCCTGGATACCGACAAGGCGACCTTCTACCGCCAGTCCGACATTCCCGAGATTCCCGAGCTGTGCTGGCTGCTGACCTGCGTCGCCGGCAAGGGCCTGCTCAACCGTGCGCACGCCTACAAGGCGTCGGTGGACAAGAACGTCGAGCAGGGCGAAGACCCGGATGCCGGCGTGACCATGGGCCTGTTCAGCTACCCGGTGCTGATGGCGGCGGACATCCTGATGTTCAACGCGCAGAAGGTGCCGGTCGGTCGCGACCAGATCCAGCACGTGGAGATGGCCCGCGACATTGGCCAGCGCTTCAACCATCTGTTCGGCAAGGGCAAGGACCTGTTCGTCCTGCCCGAGGTGGTGATCGAGGAAGAAGTGGCCACGCTGCCCGGCCTCGATGGGCGCAAGATGAGCAAGAGCTACGACAACACCATCCCGCTGTTCGGCACCGCCAAGCAGCTCAAGGACGCCGTGGCGCGCATCGTCACCGATTCCAAACTGCCGGGCGAGCCCAAGGATGCCGAGGGTTCGCACCTGTTCACCCTGTACCAGGCCTTTGCCAGCCACGCGCAGCAGGCCGAGTTCCGTGCCGAGCTGGAAGGCGGCCTGGCCTGGGGCGAGGCGAAGAACTGTCTGTACCAGTTGCTCGAAGACACTCTGGGCGAGGCGCGCGAGCGCTACAACGCGCTGATCGCCAGGCCAGCCGATCTCGAGGACATCCTCCTCGCCGGAGCAGCCAAGGCGCGCAAGATCGCCACGCCGTTCCTCGGCGAGCTGCGCGAGGCGGTGGGCCTGCGCTCGTTCCGCGAACAGGTGCAGGTCACTGCTGGCGAGAAGAAGAAAGCCGCCAAGAGCGCACGCTTCGTCAGCTTCCGCGATGAAGACGGCAGCTTCCGTTTCCGTCTGCTCGATGCCGATGGCGAGCAATTGCTGCTGTCGAAATCCTTCGCCGATGGCAAGTCGGCCGGCATGATCAACAAGCGTCTGCAATCTGGCGAACCGCTGGATGTGCGTGCCGAAGGTCAGCTGTTCTCGGTCTGGATCGACGGTGAAAGCGTGGCGAGCAGCCCCGAGTTCGCTGACGGCCAGGCGCTGGAAGATGCCATCGCCCGTCTGCGTGAGGCGCTGGCGCCGCAGGAATGAAATAGCCCGGATGCAATCAGGGGCACGCATCGCCACTATCCCCCGGATTGCATCCGGACTACGGCCATGATTGCCAAGCAACGGGGGCGTCGCTAAAGTGACGCCCCCGTTTTTACTTGCCCGGCTAACGAATCATGACCCCCCTAGAGCGTTATCAGGCCGATCTCAAGCGGCCAGACTTCTTCCATGATGCGGCCCAGGAAAATGCCGTCCGTCATCTGCAGCGTCTGTACGACGATCTGATCGCGCGTGACCAGAGCAAATCCGGGCTGATGGGCAAGCTGTTCGGCAAGAAGCCGCAGGGGCCGGTCAAGGGCCTGTATTTCTGGGGTGGCGTCGGGCGTGGCAAGACCTACCTGGTCGACACCTTCTTCGATGCACTGCCGTTCGAGCAGAAGATGCGCACCCACTTCCACCGCTTCATGAAGCGCGTGCACGAGGAGATGAAGACCCTCAAGGGCGAGAAGAACCCGCTGACCATCATCGGCAAGCGTTTCGCCGACGAGGCGCGGGTGATCTGCTTCGATGAGTTCTTCGTCAGCGATATCACCGACGCCATGATCCTCGCCACGCTGATGGAAGAGCTGTTCAAGAACGGCGTGTCCCTGGTGGCCACTTCCAACATCGTGCCGGACGGCCTGTACAAGGACGGCCTGCAGCGCGCGCGCTTCCTGCCGGCCATTGCCCTGCTCAAGGAACACACCGACATCGTCAACGTCGACAGCGGCGTCGACTATCGCCTGCGTGCGCTGGAGCAGGCCGAGCTGTTCCACTTCCCGCTCGGCCCGGCCGCTGAAGACAGCCTGCGCAAGAGCTTCCAGAGCCTGCTGCCGGACTGCACCCACATGGTGGAGAACGAGGCGCTGATGATCGAGAACCGCGCGATCCACGCCGTGCGGATATGCGAGGACGTGGCCTGGTTCGAATTCCGCGAGCTGTGCGACGGCCCGCGCAGCCAGAACGATTACATCGAGCTGGGCAAGATCTTCCACGCGGTGATCCTGGCCAATGTCGAGCAGATGAGCGTGGCCAAGGACGACATGGCGCGCCGCTTCATCAACCTGGTGGACGAGTTCTACGACCGCAACGTCAAGCTGATCATCTCCGCCGAGGTGGAACTCAAGGATCTCTATACCGGCGGCCGCCTGAGCTTCGAGTTCCAGCGCACGCTGAGCCGTCTGCTGGAAATGCAGTCGCACGAGTTCCTCTCGCGCCCACACCGGCCCTGAAAACTGGCGCCCGCCCTGCGCTGGGCGGGCGTTGCCCGGTCACTGTGGCAGCCAGCCGCGCCACAGCTCCAGCGTCTGCGCACCGTGCTCGACGATCAGTTCACCGCCATAGGTGACGATCAGCAGCGCCACGATCATTACCGTCATCGGCAGGATCCAGCGCTCGTAGCGGTAGTAGAAGCCCATATGACGCACCTCCTTGTCGGCGGCGGCGATCTCCGCCTCGCCCACTACCTGCCTGGCCAGTAGATGGTTGAGCGCCACGGGGGGTGACAGGTAGGCCAGCTCCATGGCGGTCAGGGCGATCATCCAGAAATGCACCGGGTGAATGCCGTTGGCATAGGCGATCGGCGCAATGGTGGCCGATACCAGGATCACCACGCCAAAGGCGTCCATCACCATACCGATCAGGAACAGCACCACCATCAACGCGGTCAGTGCCAGCCAGATGCTCTGGAAGTCCTGCGGGATCAGCTCCATGAGGCCGGAGCGTTCGATCACCCCGCCAGTGGATACCGACAAGGCCATCAGCAAGGTCAGCGCGCCGATATGGCCGACAGTGTCGTAAGTGGCGGCGCCCACGGCCTGGGTGAAGTTGCGCTGGCTGTTGCCCTGATCGTTCTCGATGGCGCGGGCGCTCGGTGTTTCCAGCAGTGACTCGCCGCGCAGCTTGTCGAAGATCAGCACCACCAGCAGGATGACCGGCAACATCACCGGCGCGGTGAACTCGTTCAGCCGGGTGTCGAGCAGGTAGCTGTAGATCCAGACCACCATGATGGCGATGAGGATATACGGGGCCACTGGCACCAGCGCGCGAGCCATGGCGGGCATGGCGTCACGTGGATGGGCAATGTTGAATCGTTGTTGACGCAGCACCTGCGAGGCGATCAGGAACAGCGACGAGGTCAGGACGAAAACGGCGATCCCCCAGTTGTACAGTTCGGCCGTGGTCACCTGCTTGTTCAGTGCTGCCACCACCACGATCAGCAGGCAGGGGCGCAGTACCACGCCGAGCGAGCCGGACATCGCCGAGACGGCCAGGGCGAATTGCCGGCGGCCCCCGGAGAGCAGCACTTCGCGGTAGATGATGGCCCCAGCGGCGATGACGAAGATGCCCGAGGCGCCCGTGTAGGCCGTCGGCACGGCGGCGCCGATCAGCAGAATCCAGGTCAGCAGCTCCGGCGACAGACGCCAGGGGCGAACCAGATCGAGGAAGCGGTCGACCACGTTGGTCTGCTTGAGCAGCATGCCGGCCCAGATGAACAGGGCCAGGTTGAGGAAAATACCCGACAGCTCGACCAACTGACCCAGGTAGATGGCGATGCCGCCATGGTGGCCTTGCAGCGAAAACGAGGTGAAGGAACTGATCGCCATGATGGCGTACAGCGGCGTGCAGAGCAGCGCCAGTCCCAGATTGCCGCCAGGCTCGGCGTCCGCCGGTGGTTTGAGCAAGTGGTAGACGCTGATCAGGCACAGGCAGCTGAACAGCGCGATCCACAGCCCATTGAGATACGGCCTGTTCAGTGGCAGGTCGGCGTTGAGCAGGGTATGCAGGTAATGGCTGCAGGAAAACACCAGCAAGGCATTGGCGATGACCATGCCAGCAGCCGAGACGCGGTGATCGAGCCGGCTCTTGGCGGGACGCAGCGAGATATGGTGGTTGCGCAGGGTGGTGGTGATGCCGGCGATGGCGATGAGCAGCAGCAGGAGCAGGGCGCGGTTGTCGGTGCCGAAGCGAAAGATGCCGAAGAACGAGGTTTCCAGGCTGCGGAACAGTTTCAGTTCGGGCGTCATGTGCGCGACGACGGCCGCGTGCAGCGTATGCCGCTGCGCGCAGAGTCGAGCGGCACGTTGCAGGGCGCTGCGTTGCGCTTGCGGGTCGACCTCGGTCGCGTCGAACAGGTCGTCGATATCGCTGCTGGTCTGGGCGGGCTGCCTGGCCAGCGGAGCATCGAGGTCGGGGCTGGGATCGCAGGTTGGGGTCACCGGATCGGCGCGCAGCATGAAGTACTGCACACCGGCAGCCGGATCGCCGAACAGACGCTCGCCCATGCGCAGAAGTTGGCCATGGAGCATCTCCCCGGTGCCTATGACCAGGGTCAGGGTCAGCAGAAGGAAGACCGGCAGGGTGGAAAGCCAGCGGCCAAGCAGAGGACGTTTGAACGTCTGGGCTGGCGCAGGCTGGTCATGGCTGATCATGGTCGAGGCAATGGGCATGGCAGGCTCTACGGTCAAGGCCGAGTCCGGGGGCGTGCCCCCGTTCGTTATTGTTATTCGAGGTTCTGGGCGCACTCGGCATCGGCTGAGTCGATCTGGCAGCGCACGCGCTTCATCACCGCCATCATGCGTTTGTCATAGATGCCTTCTTCGGTCAGTGAAATGCGCGCTTCACGCAGCATCACGTTGTACTTCTCCATGTCCTCGGGCGGGATGTCGATCCAGTAGTGACTGTCGATCTCGCTTTCCGATTGCGTGATGATGTCCATGGCGCGGCTGTACTGGCTGAGGGCGAACTCGCGTGATTGCTGCCCGAAGCCTTCGGGGAAACGGTCGGGACGGATGACCAGTTGGTAGGTCAGTTGCAGCACCGGGAAGCGCGCCACACCGCCGCGCTGGCCCATGCCCTTCTGCAGTTCCAGCGGTTTGTAGGCTGCCGCCGGTGCTCCGACCACATCCACCGAGCCGTTATTGAACTTGCCGGCGAAGTTGGTGACATCGGAGGCGATTGGCTGGGCGCCGATGCGCTGCACCATCTTCGCCTGGGCATTGTCGTAGTCCATGATCGCGAACTTCTTGCCCGACAGTTTGCTGATGTCGTCGATGGTGCGGTCGTTGACGAACAGGTAGGCCGCGCCCATGGGCACGATGCCGGCCACTTCGTAGGGGCCGTTGAGCATGAACTTGCTGGCCTTGGCTGAACTCAGGGTGGCGATCACCGTTTCCAGCGCCTGGTAGCTGGGCAGGGCACCCAGGGCTTCCAGGCTGCCGGTGAACCCGTTGAACTGACGAGCGCGCAAACCCATGATCATCACGCCATCGCATTGCCCGGCCTTGAAGTCTTCTGCAGCGATTTTCTCGTCGGTGTAGGGCTTGAGTTCGAGGCTGGCGCCGAACTGGTTGGCGGCCAGTTGGTAGTCCTTCATCAGGCTGTAGATGTCGCCCTGGGCGCCGAGGATGTCGAACACGCAGATCTTCTGGGCGAAGGCCTGGGGGGCGGCGCCCAGTGCCAGACAGAGCAGGGCGGGGGCGGCTAGGTTGGAACACTTCATGGCGGATACTCCGGATCATGCCGCTGAGGCGGGAAGGCTTGTGACGAGCTGACTAGAGCAGGTCGTCGATCTCGATGGCGGTATCGACCGGCTGCTGCTCGTCCCAGAAACGCAGCAGGCCGCCGATTGGCGTGCGTGTGCCGGCATTGGTCGTCCAGTAGCGATCGGCATTGTTCATGACGGTGCTGCTGCTGATGGCATCGACCTGGGCATAGGGTTCGTTGAGCCTGAAGCTGCTGTTCGCCGCTTCGGTCGCGCCGAAGGCCCGCAGCACGCTGCGCAGGTGCTGCTCATCGTTCTTCGCGGCGGCGGAGATCGCGTAGAGGGCGTGGGCCAGGCGTACGCCGTGACGCTCACCGATCTGTCGCGACTGCTCGAGCACCTGCCAGGGGTTCTGTCCCTCACCGCTGCCTGGCAGCATGTTCCAGACCAGGGCCCGCGCCGCCATCGGGGCGCCCCACCACTTCTCGTTGTCCAGGCAGCTCATGGCACGCTCGGTCTTGGCCGCGATGTCCTTGGGCACGCCGACGGCATTCTGCGAGTTGATGTCGTTCTGAATGGCTTGCAGTCCCTGGATCAGGCCGAGCAGGTAGATCAGTTCGTCGAGGTCCTTGTCGAAGGCCGGGCAGCTATCGCCAATGCGGATATCGAAGCGCTTCTCGTAGTGGTTGGCGAAGTTCTGGTACGACTGGTATTGGCGCCGTGCCGCCAGTTCGGCATAGCGCTTCTGGGTGATGCGTGCGTCCTGCGCCTCTTCGATCTGCTTGCTGCGTGAGGCGCGCAGGTAGCGCAGCTCCTGCTCGAAGGCGGTCTGCTCGGCACAGGTGGCGGCGGTGAGGTAGAGCAGGGTCAGC
This sequence comes from Pseudomonas sp., assembly GCF_048269965.1. GTDB lineage: Bacteria > Pseudomonadota > Gammaproteobacteria > Pseudomonadales > Pseudomonadaceae > Aquipseudomonas. The sequence continues at coordinate 17,342 of NZ_JBLWTV010000015.1, forward strand.
AACTGCTGGTTGTCGGCACCCATGCCGCTGGTGGACTGGATGAGTGGGGCGACGGACGCGCCGGAATAACAGGCCATGTCGGCGTCATGGCTTTCGAGCATGGGGCCGACCAGGTTGTTTTCCATGAAGCGCAGCGATTGGTTGGCACCGAAGCGCTTGATCGGGGTGCAGGCTGTCAGTAGCACCAGCGATGCAAGGGCACACAGGCGCAGCACACGAGAGGCTCCCATGACGTTCTCCATCGTTATTGTTGTAGAGGCGCATCCAGCGCAGGGTCTTGTGTGTCGGCCAGGCGTAAGCGGGCCGACCACCCAAGCACTCTACTGGCAGCGGGTTGGGCTGATACCCAATCTTCTGGTGGGTGTGGCGGAGTGGTGGACGGGGTGTCTAGTGCTGAGCGTTACCGAATCGCCGCAGGCGCGGCGAATGGCGCCTGCGCGATTTCACTGGGGCTGCTGCTGAAACTGGCGGCGATAGTGGTTGGGGGACAGCCCCGTATGCTGGCGGAACAGGCGCGCGAAGAAGCTGGCATCGTCGTAGCCGATCTCGTAGCTGACGGTCTTGATGCTCTTGCGAGTGGAAGACAGCAGGCTCTTGGCGGTTTCGATGCGCAGGCGTTGCAGGTAGTGCAGGGGCTTGTCGCCGGTGGCACCCTGGAAACGACGCATGAAGTTGCGGATGCTCATGCCGTGCTCGCGGGCCACGTCCTCGAAACGGAACTTGTCGGCATAGTGCTCCTCCAGCCAGTGCTGGATCTGCAGCACGGTGACGTCCTGATGCAGCTTCTGGCCGCCGAAGCCGATGCGCCCTGGCGTATAGCTGCGCTGTACCTCGTAGAGAATGTCGCGCGCCACGCCCTGGGCCACGCCGGCGCCGCAGTAGCGTTCGATCAGATAGATATAGAGGTCGCAGGCCGACGTGACGCCGCCTGCGCAATACAGATTGTCGGCATCGGACAGGTGCTTGTCCTGATTGAGCAGCACCTTGGGAAAACGCTCGGCAAATTCGCGGAAGAAACGCCAGTAGGTGGTCGCTTCCTTGCCGTCGAGCAGGCCGGCTTCGGCCATCCAGAACACCCCGCTGGCCTCGCCGCAGATCGCCGTGCCGCTGGCATGCTGACGTTTGAGCCAGTCCAGCACCTGTGGATAACGACGACTGAGTGCGTCGAAGTCGTCCCAGAAGGCGGGCAGGATGATCACGTCGCAGCTGTCCAGGCCGCCGTCTACCGGCACCTTGACCTTGCTGAAGCTGTTCACCGGCAGTCCATCCGGGCTGACCAGATGGATGTCGAACGGCGGTTCGAAGCCCAGGCCTTGCTGCTTGGCATAGCGAATGCCAGCCATGTGGAAGAAGTCCTTGGCCTGCATCAGGGTGGAGGCGAACACGCCGTCGGTGGCGAGAATGCTGACGCGGCGCAACGCCGTGCGCGGCTCTGGAATAACCATAAGTATTTATTCTTGTTCAAGGCTAAGTGGTCATGCAGCGGCTGGATCGTCTTATTTTTTGGCGCTTGTGTCCAGTGCGACCAAGCGTTTGCTTGGCTAAAGTCGAGGCCATGCTTTTTCTCCCGCCTCAGACACAGGTAGCGCCATGATCCCCAGAACTCTATTCAGCTCCGACCATGAACTGTTTCGCGACAGCGTGCGCAAGTTTCTCGAGCAGGAAGCCGTGCCTTATCACCAGCAATGGGAGAAGGACGGGCATGTCGACCGCGCGCTATGGAACAAGGCGGGCGAGGCGGGGATGCTGTGTTCGCATATCCCGGAGGAGTACGGCGGCATGGCGGCCGACTTCCTCTACAGCACCGTGGTGATCGAGGAAATCGGTCGGCTTGGATTGACCGGCATCGGTTTCTCGCTGCATTCGGACATCGTCGCGCCCTACATCCTGCACTACGGCAGCGAGGCGCAGAAGCAGCACTACCTGCCCAGGTTGGTGAGCGGCGAGATGGTCACGGCCATCGCCATGACCGAGCCGGGGGCGGGGTCCGACCTGCAGGGCGTGAAGACCACTGCCGTTCTCGATGGCGACGAGTACGTGATCAACGGCTCGAAGACCTTCATCACCAATGGCTGGCTGGCCGATCTGGTGATCGTCGTGGCCAAGACCGACCCCAAGGCCGGCGCCAAGGGCACCAGTCTGTTTCTGGTCGAAGCCAATACGCCCGGTTTCTCCAAGGGCAAGCGCCTGGAGAAGGTCGGTATGAAGGCGCAGGACACCTCCGAGCTGTTCTTCCAGGACGTGCGCGTACCCAAGGAAAATCTGCTCGGCCAGCCGGGTATGGGCTTCGCCTACCTCATGCAGGAGCTGCCGCAGGAACGCCTGACCGTCGGCATCGGTGCCCTGGCTTCGGCGGAAGCGGCGCTGCAGTGGACGCTGGATTACACCCGTGAACGCAAGGCTTTCGGCAAGGCCGTGGCGGACTTCCAGAACACCCGTTTCAAGCTCGCCGAAATGGCGACGGAGATTCAGATTGGTCGGGTGTTCATCGACCGCTGCCTGGAGCTGCACCTGGCGGGCAAGCTCGATGTGCCGACGGCGGCGATGCTCAAGTACTGGACCACCGATCTGCAGTGCAAGGTGCTCGATGAGTGCGTGCAGCTGCACGGCGGCTACGGTTACATGTGGGAATACCCGGTGGCGCGCGCCTGGGCCGACGCGCGGGTGCAGCGCATCTACGCCGGCACCAACGAGATCATGAAGGAAATCATCGCTCGTTCACTGGTGTAAATCCGTAGGGGGGCGCTGTGCGCACCTGCAACGCTGAGGTGCTTGTCGGTGCGCACGGCACACCCTAGGTAGGGTGCGTCAGGGCGCGGGGTTGGGTTGCGCCTTGTGGATCGCCTCGATGCCGGCGAGCACGTCCTCGGGGAGCTTCAGCTCGGCGCTGGCCAGGTTGCTGTCCAGTTGCTCCAGGCTGGTGGCGCCAATGATGTTGCTGGTCACGAAGGGCTGCGCGGTGACGAAGGCCAGGGCCATCTGCGCCGGATCCAGGCCGTGCTCGCGCGCCAGGGCCACGTAGCGTGAGCAGGCTGCTTCCGACTGCGGGTTGGTGTAGCGGGCAAAGCGGCTGAACAGGCTGATGCGTGCGCCGGCCGGGCGAGCGCCGCCTTCGTATTTGCCGCTGAGCATGCCGAAAGCCAGTGGCGAGTAGGCCAGCAGGCCGCATTGCTCGCGAATCGCCACCTCCGCCAGACCCACTTCGAAGCTGCGATTGAGCAGGTTGTAGGGGTTCTGGATCGACACGGCGCGCGGCCAGCCACGGCTTTCGGCCAGTTGCAGGAACTTCATGGTGCCCCACGGGGTTTCGTTGGACAGGCCGATATGGCGGATCTTGCCGGCCTTGACCTGCTCGTCGAGCACTTCCAGGGTTTCTTCCAGCGGCGTGAACTCAACGTCCTTGTGCTTGTAGTCGAGCTGACCGAAGAAGTTGGTCGGCCGCTCCGGCCAGTGCAGTTGGTACAGATCGATCCAGTCGGTCTGCAGGCGCTCGAGACTGGCGTCCAGTGCGTTGACGATGTGTTGGCGGTTGAACTTCAGCTGGCCGTCACGGATGTGCGAGATGCCGTTGCCGGGGCCGGCGATCTTGCTGGCCAGGATCCAGTCGGCGCGGTCGCCACGCTGCCTGAAGTAGCTGCCGATGATCTGCTCGGTCTTGCTGTAGGTTTCGGCGCGCGGTGGCACCGGGTACATCTCTGCGGTATCGATGAAATTGATGCCGCTGGCCTTGGCCCGCTCGATCTGGGCATGGCCTTCGCTCTCGCTGTTCTGCTCGCCCCAGGTCATGGTGCCCAGGCACAGTGCGCTGACATCGAGATCGGTTCGGCCTAGCTTGCGGTATTCCATGATTGACTCCTTCGGCAAAAGAGTCATACAAGCAGGTTGAAATTTTTTTCGCAATCAGGATAATTCGGCACCTCTTTCTGCGGTGGAAGTGATGCGCCGCCTGCCGAAGAATCTTGCCGTATTGTGGACGCGCTGACCCGAGCCCCCGATAGCGTCCGTATGCGGCTGCCTTTGACTTGTCAAAGTACGCACTATCCAGTAAGATCCGCCGTCTATTTTTGCTGGGCGGCCCCTGAGGCTATAAAGAATGAAAACTTTTACTGCTAAACCGGAAACAGTAAAACGCGACTGGTTCGTCGTTGATGCTGCTGGCAAGACCCTGGGTCGTCTGGCCACCGAAATCGCGAGCCGTCTGCGTGGCAAGCACAAGCCCGAGTACACCCCGCACGTTGACACTGGCGACTACATCGTCGTGATCAATGCCGAGCAGGTGCGTGTAACTGGTGCCAAGGCCAGCGACAAGAAGTACTACTCCCACTCCGGTTTCCCGGGCGGCATCAAAGAGATCAACTTCGAGAAGCTGATCGCTCGTGCTCCTGAGCGCGTGATCGAGACTGCGGTCAAAGGCATGCTGCCGAAGAACCCGCTGGGTCGCGACATGTACCGTAAGCTGAAGGTGTACAAGGGTGCAGTTCACCCGCACACCGCTCAGCAGCCCCAAGAACTGAAGATTTAACGGAATAGTTCATTATGTCGGCGACTCAAAATTACGGCACTGGCCGTCGCAAGACCGCAACCGCGCGCGTTTTCCTGCGTCCGGGCACTGGTAACATCTCGATCAACAATCGCGCCCTGGATACCTTCTTCGGTCGTGAAACCGCTCGCATGGTCGTGCGTCAGCCGCTGGAGCTGACCGAGACCGTCGAGAAGTTCGACATCTTCGTCACCGTTGCCGGTGGTGGTGTCAGTGGTCAAGCTGGTGCCATTCGTCACGGCATCACCCGCGCTCTGATCGAGTACGACGAAACCCTGCGCAGCCCGCTGCGTAAAGCCGGTTACGTTACTCGCGACGCCCGTGAAGTCGAGCGTAAGAAAGTCGGTCTGCGTAAAGCGCGTAAGCGTCCGCAGTACTCGAAGCGTTAATCGCGACTACGCTTCCCAAAGCGCCCAGTTTCCTTACGGAGCTGGGCGTTTTTTATGGGCGTGGCAAAATGCTGCGACAACGTGCCGCATACGCGTAAGCCGCATCCTCCAAGGCTTTCGCCAGTCTCTTCGGGGGTAATTACCTTGTCAGAAAAGGGGCTTTTCTTTACCATTTGGCGAATTTTTTGCGCGGCCCGATTTTTACTTAGTAGAGGCCTGAACAACAGGCCACAAAGCTGATGGGAGACGACTGAATGAGCAATGACGGCGTGAATGCAGGCCGGCGTCGCTTCCTGGTTGCAGCCACCTCCGTGGTGGGTGCAGCAGGAGCGGTAGGTGCTGCGACTCCGTTCGTGGGGTCATGGTTCCCCAGTGCCAAGGCCAAGGCGGCCGGTGCACCGGTGAAGGTGAACGTCAGCAAGATCGAGGCGGGTCAGCAGATGGTTGCTGAGTGGCGCGGTCAGCCGGTGTTCATCGTGCGCCGTACCGAGGAGATCCTGGCCAATCTGACCAAGATCGAAGGCAGTGTCGCCGATCCCGAGTCCGCTGCCTCCGTGCAGCCGGAGTACGTGGACAAGAAGACCCGCTCGATCAAACCAGAGCTGCTGATTCTGGTAGGTCTTTGCACTCACCTGGGGTGTGCGCCGTCCTTCCGTCCGGAAGTGGCCCCGGCTGACCTGGGTCCGGACTGGGTGGGTGGCTATTTCTGCCCTTGCCACGGTTCGCGTTACGACCTCGCCGGTCGCGTGTACAAGTCGCAGCCTGCACCGCTGAACTTGCCAGTGCCGCCGCACACCTACGAAACGGATGATGTGATCATCATCGGTGTGGACCAGGAGAACGCGTGATGAGCAAATTCATGGAATGGGTGGATGCGCGCTTCCCCGCCACCAAAATGTGGGAAGATCATCTCTCCAAGTACTACGCCCCGAAGAACTTCAACTTCTTCTATTTCTTCGGCTCGCTGGCTCTGCTGGTGCTGGTCAACCAGATCGTTACCGGTATCTGGCTGACCATGAGCTTCGAACCTTCGGCCGAAGGCGCTTTCGCCTCCGTCGAATACATCATGCGTGACGTCGAGTACGGCTGGATTCTGCGTTACCTGCACTCCACCGGTGCCTCTGCGTTCTTCGTGGTGGTCTACCTGCACATGTTCCGCGGTCTGCTCTACGGCTCCTATCAGAAGCCGCGCGAGCTGGTGTGGATCTTCGGCATGCTGATCTACCTGGTGCTGATGGCCGAGGCCTTCATGGGCTACCTGCTGCCGTGGGGCCAGATGTCCTACTGGGGCGCCCAGGTGATCATCTCGCTGTTCGGTGCCATTCCGGTCATCGGTGACGACCTGACCCAGTGGATTCGCGGTGACTACCTGATCTCCGGTATTACCCTGAACCGCTTCTTCGCCCTGCACGTGATCGCACTGCCGATCGTGCTGCTTGGCCTGGTCGTGCTGCACATCCTGGCGCTGCACGAAGTGGGTTCGAACAACCCGGACGGCGTCGACATCAAGAAGCTCAAGGACGAGAACGGTGTGCCGCTCGATGGCATCGCCTTCCACCCTTACTACACCGTGAAAGACATCGTCGGCGTGGTGGTGTTCCTGTTCGTGTTCTGCTTCGTGGTGTTCTTCTTCCCGGAAATGGGCGGTTACTTCCTCGAGAAGCCGAACTTCGAAGCTGCCAACCCGTTCAAGACCCCTGAGCACATCGCCCCGGTTTGGTACTTCACGCCGTTCTACGCGATTCTGCGTGCAGTGCCGGACAAGCTGCTCGGCGTGATCGCCATGGGCGCAGCCATCGCCGTCCTGTTCGTGCTGCCCTGGCTCGACCGTAGCCCGGTCAAATCCATGCGCTACAAGGGCTGGATGAGCAAGATCTGGCTGGTGGTGTTCTGCATCTCCTTCGTCATCCTGGGCGTGCTGGGTGTGCTGGCGCCGACCCCGGGTCGTACCCTGCTGTCGCAGGTGTGCACCTTCCTGTACTTCGCGTACTTCATCCTGATGCCGTTCTACACCAGGATGGAGAAGACCAAACCGGTTCCGGAAAGGGTGACTGGCTGATGAAAAAGCTCTTTGCTGCATTTGTTTTCGCTGCGCTGCCGGCCCTGGCCATGGGCGCTGCCAGCAACTACCCGCTGGACAAGGTCGACATCGACCTGACCGACAAGGCTGCCATGCAGGACGGCGCGCGGACCTTCGCCAACTACTGCATGGGTTGCCACTCGGCTCAGTATCAGCGTTACGAGCGTGTTGCCGATGACCTCGGCATCCCGCACGAAATCATGCTGGACAACCTGGTGTTCAACGACGCCAAGATCGGTGACCACATGAAGATCGGCATGAAGCCGGACGACGCCAAGGCCTGGTTCGGTGCAGCGCCACCTGATCTGACCCTGGTCGCTCGTGTGCGTGGCAACGACTGGCTGTACACCTACCTGCGCACCTTCTACGCCGATCCGAGCCGTCCGCTGGGCGCCAACAACAAGGTGTTCCCGAACGTGGGTATGCCCAACGTGCTGGTGGGTCTGCAGGGCAACCAGGTCATCGGCTGCAAGCAGGTTCAGGTCGTCACCGACGGCAAGAAGCAATTCGACCCGCTGACCGGTGCGCCGATCACGCACGAGGCCTGCGATCAGTTGACCGTCGAGGAGAAGAGCGGCGCGCTGAGCGAGGCCGAGTTCGACGAGAAGATCAAGAACCTGGTGACCTTCCTGGCCTATTCGGCCAACCCGGTCAAGCTGAAGTCCCAGCGCATCGGCACCTATGTGCTGCTGTACCTGGCGTTCTTCTTCGTGTTCGCTTACCTGCTCAAGCGTGAGTACTGGAAGGACGTGCATTAAGCCGTCGCAGTTCTCTGCATACACCTGCGCGCCCACATGGGCGCGCAGGTTTTTGTGCCCTGCCATTCCGAGTGACCACCTTGCGGTGTCGTCACCTGCAACTTCAAGAATTGCCCTGGGCAATTTTTCGTGTTTCTGCAAAATCACAACAAGCGAGGAGGATCGCCATGGCGGTGACCAATAGGTTGACCTGCTACTCCGACCCCGCCGACCACTATTCCCATCGCGTGCGTCTGGTGCTCGCCGAGAAAGGTGTCAGCGTCGAGATCATCGATGTCGAGCAGGGCCGTTGTCCGCCCAGGCTTGCCGAGGTCAATCCCTATGGTAGTGTGCCGACGCTGGTCGATCGTGACCTGGCGCTGTACGAATCGTCCGTGGTGATGGAATATCTGGACGAGCGCTACCCGCATCCGCCTTTGCTGCCTGTGTATCCGGTTGCTCGCGCCAACAGCCGTCTGCTGATGCACCGCATCCAGCGTGACTGGTGTGTGCTGGTCGACCGCATTCTCGACAAGCGCAGCAAGGAGGCCGAGCGCCAGTTGGCGCGCAAGGAGCTGCGCGAGAGTCTGACCGGTGTATCGCCGCTGTTCGCGGACAAGGCATTCTTCCTCAGTGACGAGCTGAGCCTGGTGGATTGCTGCCTGCTGCCCATTCTCTGGCGTCTGCCTGTCCTGGGTATCGAACTGCCGCGTCCGGCCAAGCCCTTGCTCGACTATATGGAGCGTCAGTTTGCTCGTGAGGCCTTTCAGGCCAGTCTTTCCGCTGCCGAGCGCGCGATGCGCTGAGAAGGAGGAAACCATGAATTCCAGTCGTCCCTATCTGGTGCGCGCCCTCTACGAATGGATCGTCGATAACGATTGCACGCCACATCTGCTGGTCAGTGCCGAGTATCCGGGCGTGCAGGTGCCGCCCGGCTTCGCCAGTGATGGCCAGATCGTGCTGAATGCTTCGCCCAGCGCTGTGCGTCATCTGCATATGGACAATCAGGCGGTGAGCTTCGAAGGGCGCTTCGGTGGTGTGGCGCATAGTTTGTACATTCCGGCAGCGGCGATCCTGGCGATCTACGCGCGGGAGAACGGTCAGGGCATGGTCTTCGATATGGAGCCGTCGGTTGCGGGTGGTCCAGAAGAGCCTGAGCCGGATGATGATGGGCCTTCCGGTGGCGAGCCGTCGCGTCCTAGCGGCCGGCCAAGCCTGAAAGTGGTCAAGTGAGCAATGAAAAGGGCGCCCATGGGCGCCCTTGTCGTTTCTGCGTTCGAATCAGTTGGTGTATTCGAACAGGCGTACGACCCGCTGCACCCCCGATACGCTCTGTACCACGCGAGTGGCGGCGTTGGCTTCTTCGCGCGTGACCAGGCCGAGCATGTAGACGATGCCGTTCTCGGTCACGACCTTGATCCGCGCGCTCGGTACGTTGCTGTCGGTCAACATCTGCGCCTTGATCTTGGTGGTCAGCAGCGAGTCGTTGCTACGGGCCAGCAGGGAGGCCGGTTGCTGCACCTGCAGCTCGTTGTAGATCTTCTTCACACCCTGAACGCCGCGTGCGGTCTGAGCGGCGCGATCCTTGAGCTCGCTGCGTGGGGTTTGCCCTGCGAGCAGAATCACGCCGTTATAGCTGGTAACCACGATGCGCGAGGTCGGGCTGGACAGGTCGGCGTGTGCATTGCTGATGCGTGACGCGACTTCCGGGCCGAGGAACTGGTCATCGATCTTGTTGCCGATGCTGCGGCTGCCACAGCCTGCCAGGGTCAGGGTAATGGCCAGGGCGGCCAGAATCAGGGCGGAACGCTTCATTCTTCACTCCCAAACAATTGACTGTCGATCAGGTCGCAGAGGCAGTGGATAGTCAGCAGGTGGACTTCCTGGATGCGTGCGGTGACTTTGGCTGGAACGCGGATTTCGACATCTTCCGGCAGCAGCAGCGAGGCCATGCCGCCGCCGTCACGGCCGCTGAGGGCGACGACGGTCATCTCGCGATCATGTGCAGCTTGAATGGCCTGGATGACATTCGCTGAGTTGCCACTGGTGGAAATCGCCAACAGCACGTCGCCGGGTTGGCCGAGCGCGCGGATCTGCTTGGAGAAGATTTCGTTGTAGCTGTAGTCGTTGGCGATGGAGGTGATGGTCGAGCTGTCGGTGGTCAGGGCGATGGCCGGCAGGCTCGGGCGCTCGCGCTCGAAGCGGTTGAGCAGCTCGGAGGAGAAATGCTGGGCATCGCCGGCGGAGCCGCCATTGCCGCAGGAAAGAATCTTGCCCTCGTTGAGCAGGGCCTGGACCATCACCAGGCTGGCATGCTCGATGTATGGAGTCAGAACCTCCATGGCCTGTTGCTTGGTATCGATGCTGGCTTGGAAGAGCTGGCGGATTCGGGATTGCATGTCCATCGGTTAAACCTTGAATTTACGGCCGTCAGGCATCGAAGGCGTTTTTGATCCAGTCGAGGCGAGTGGCGCCGTCGGTACTGATGGCGACCACGTCGAAGCGGCAGGGGTAGCGGGCCCAGCGTGAGTGTTGCTGAAGGAAGAGCTCTGCGGCGATGACCAGCTTGCCACGCTTGCGCGCATCGATGCTCTCCAGGGCACCGCCCCAGGCGCTGTGGCGGCGGGCGCGGACCTCGACGAATACTACTGTATCGCCGTCGAGCATGACCAGATCGAGCTCGCCACGGCGACAGCTCCAGTTCTGTTCGATCAGTTTCAGGCCGCTGCGTTCCAGATGCTGACGAGCCGCCTGTTCGGCGGCTCGTCCCAGATCGTTGTGTGCGCTCAATTGATGCTGTCAGGAAGGCGCTGGATCTGGCCGCCACGGAACTCGGCCCAGGGCAGCTGGCGCTCGATGCGCTGCGTGGCGTTGAGGCTGAGGCTGCCCGACAGGCCGTCGATGCGCGAGTCCGGCAGGGCCTGGAGCTGGCCCAGGCGTGGCGCCAGGCGGTAGGCGTCGACACCCATGGCATACAGGCGGCCCAGGCTGCCACCGGCCTGCGGCCACTGATTGCTGACGTCCTGACGCAGCGGTGCGTGGGTATCGAGCAGCCAGGGCGTTTCGCAGAAGCGAATGCCTTCCAGGTCCTGGTACTGGGCCTGGCTATGGGCGCCGGTGAACAGGTGCGAGGTGGCGTAGACCGGCACGTCGCCAGCGTACTGGAAGGCCAGGGTCGGCTTGATCTGCTGCGCCTGTTGCGGCGTGGCGGCGAGGAAGATGAAGTCGATGTCCTGGCGGCGCGCCGGTTGTGCGTCCAGGCTGGTGCCCAGGGTGTTCTGCAGGCGGCGCGCGCGGGCTTCGCTTTCGCGCAGCTGGAACAGGTCGGCGATCTGGCGAGCCAGCTCCACGGGCTGATCGACGTGCTCGGCGGCGATCAGGGTGCCGCCCTGGGCTTGCCAGCTCTGGCGGAAGGCGTCCAGTACGCGGTCACCCCAGTCGCCACGCGGCACCAGGGCCACAGCGCGGCGCATGCCATCATTCCAGGCGCGGCGTGCTACTTCGCGTGCTTCGTCCTCGGCGGCCAGGCCGAACTGGAACAGTTGCGCCGGACCTTCCTGGCCTGGGTCGCTGTAGTTCAGGGCGAGGGTGGTGATTGGCAGTTGTTCGCGATCGCTGAGCTGCTTGACCAGCGGTTTTTCCAGTGGGCCGACCACCAGTTGCACGCCATCGGCCTGCGCCTGCTGGTAGAAGGCGTCCAGCGAGCCAATGCGGGAGCTGTCGTAGAGCTTGATTTGCGGTGGGTTCTGTCCGGCTTGCTGGGCTTCGTAATGCGCGGCGAGGAAGCCGTCACGCAGGGCGCGGGCGACATTGGCCAGTTGGCCTTCCTGCGGCAGCAGCAGCGCGACGCGGGTCAGCGGCTGGCTGGCCAGCTCGCGCAGTTTGCTCAATGCCTCGGGCAGTTGTTCGGCTGCCGGGTGCTGCGGGTTCTGCGCGATCCACTGGTCGATGGCGGCTTGCTGCTGCTCCAGGGTGGCCCCGGCCTTGGTCACGCGCGCCAACTCCAGCCAGCCAGCCAGGTCGCTGTCGGCACCGGCCGAGGTCTGCGGCGGCAGGACGGAAACCAGGCCCCAGATGCTTTCATGGTTGTCGTGGGCGGCCTGGCCGCTCAGTAGCGGCGCGATGAACACCCGCTCGCGGGCGGCGGCCAGGGTCTGACCGTCGGCTTCCAGTGCGCGTGCACGGACCAGTTGGGTGCGAATCTGTTGCTCGACCGGCAGCTCAGCCAAGCGCTCGAAGCTGGGGTGCTGCAAGGCTGCAAGGGCGCTCTTGGGTTGCTTGCGGGCCATTGCCAGCTCGGCCTTCAGGGTGCTGGCGAAGATCTGCTGGGCAGGCTGCAGGCTGGCAATGTCGATCTGCTCGAGAATGCGAGTGGCGCGGGCCACGTCGTTTTGCTGGTAGCTCTGGTCGGCAGCGGACAGACGCAGCAGGGCGGCCTGCTCGGGTTTGCTCTCGGCAGCTTGCTGAAGCATCTGCTCGATGCTGGCTTGTGGCGTGCGAGGCAACTGGCCCAGGTTATTGGAGGGCGAGCTGGCGCAGGCGGCGAGCAGGCCGGCCAGGAAAAGAGCAGAAAGAGGGCGCAGGCTAGCGATCATCGGGTCATCCTGATACTTGAGCAAAACGAGCGGCGATTGTACCCAAGGGGCGACATCCATGCGATGCCGCTGGGGCGGAACCGGCTAGAATGAGCGCTCTTTCAATTAACGAGGTGTTTCCAGTGAGTCAGCCCGCAGTCTCAAGCGTCCAGCCAGGCAGCCTGTATGTGGTCGCCACGCCCATTGGCAACCTGGATGACATCAGCGCGCGGGCGTTGCGGATCTTGCGCGAGGTGACGCTGATCGCTGCTGAAGACACGCGGCATTCGGTGCGCCTGCTGCAGCATTTTGGTATCGAGACGCCATTGGCGGCCTGTCACGAACACAACGAGCGCGACCAGGGTGGGCGTTTTCTGGCACGCCTTAAGGCAGGCGAGGACGTCGCGCTGATTTCCGATGCAGGGACGCCGCTGATTTCCGATCCGGGTTACCACCTGGTGCGCCAGGCGCGCGCTGCGGGTATCGCGGTGGTGCCCGTGCCCGGCGCCTGCGCCCTGATCGCCGCGCTTTCGGCTGCCGGGTTGCCCTCGGATCGTTTCATCTTCGAAGGTTTTCTGCCGGCCAAGGCGGCGGGGCGCCGTGCGCGCCTGGAGCAGGTGCGGGAGGAGCCGCGCACGCTGATCTTCTATGAGGCGCCGCACCGCATCCTCGAGTGCCTGGAGGACATGCGCGAAGTCTTTGGTGGTGATCGCCCGGCGTTGCTGGCGCGTGAACTGACCAAGACCTTCGAGACCCTCAAGGGCTTGCCGTTGGATGAGTTGTGCGCCTGGGTGGCCGCAGACAGCAATCAGCAGCGCGGCGAGTGCGTGGTGCTGGTGGCGGGTTGGCAGGCGCCGGAGGGCGAGGAGGCGGTCAGCGCCGAAGCCCTGCGCGTACTCGATCTGCTGATGGCGGAAATGCCGCTCAAGCGGGCGGCGGCGCTGGCGGCGGAGATCACCGGTGTGCGCAAGAACCTGCTTTATCAGGTTGCTTTGGCGCGCAAGAACTAGGTCTCGCGCTGTCGGTCCAGCTTGCAGCTTGCCATCACGCCCGGTACCCTTGCCGGCGGAGAGTCGATCGGGCAGTCGCTGCCTTCGCAAGAAGGGGGAGGAAAGTCCGGGCTCCATAGGGCGGAGTGCCAGGTAACGCCTGGGAGGCGTGAGCCTACGGAAAGTGCCACAGAAAATAACCGCCTAAGCGTTTCGGCGCCGGTAAGGGTGAAAAGGTGCGGTAAGAGCGCACCGCGCGGCTGGCAACAGTCCGTGGCTAGGTAAACCCCACTCGGAGCAAGACCAAATAGGGTTCCATCGGCGTGGCCCGCGCTGGAACCGGGTAGGTTGCTAAAGGCGTGCAGTGATGTACGCCGTAGAGGAATGACTGTCCTCGACAGAACCCGGCTTACAGATCGACTCTCCTCCTTTCTCCCTCGTTTCGCGCTTCTATTCCCCGCTCGTCTGATACCAAAAAAATCTTACTCTTAACAAATCACTTTAAGTTCGAATTTCAGCTGGCTGGAATGGTTGAGTTTTATCTGTCAAAAGCCGGTTCCGGCATCCCTTTTTCCCTCGCTTTTGTTCGCTAAATCTCCGTCCTGTAAGGATTTTTCCCTTCTGGCGCGCCTTGACGGTGGGGCGTGCGCGTTCCTATAGTGTGCGCAAGTGGTAAGAAGTGGCATGAAGTGGGTTTTTTTGGGCATGGAAAGCTAATTACAGGGGAAGCGCAGCCGTGTTTCGCGGAGCTAACGCCATCAGTCTCGACGCCAAAGGGCGCCTCGCGATGCCGAGTCGGTATCGTGACGAGCTCGTTGCGCGTTGCAGTGGCCAGCTCATCGTGACCATCGACGCCGTCGATCCCTGTCTTTGCGTTTATCCACTGGCCGAGTGGGAGTTGATCGAGAACAAGCTGCGCGAGCTGGCCTCCTTTCGTGAAGAGAACCGCCGCCTGCAGCGTCTGTTGATCGGTAATGCCGTCGACCTCGAGCTGGACGCCAGTGGCCGCTTCCTGGTCCCTCCGCGCTTACGCGAATACGCCAAGCTGGACAAGCGAGCGATGCTCGTCGGTCAGCTGAACAAGTTTCAACTCTGGGATGAAGATTCCTGGAATGCCGTAGCCGAAGCCGACCTCGCTGCCATCAAGCAGCCGGGTGCCCTTTCCGATGACCTGCGTGACCTGATCCTGTGACCATGACCGATAGCAACTTCCGCCATATCACCGTGCTGCTCGACGAAGCCGTCGAGGGGCTGGCTGTGCGCGGTGATGGCCGTTATATGGATGGCACCTTCGGGCGTGGCGGGCATAGCCGGCTGATTCTGCAGAAGCTCGGGCCAGATGGACGGCTTCTGGGGTTCGACAAGGATCCCCTGGCGATAGCCACCGGGGAAGCATTGGCGGCCGAAGACGGCCGCTTTGTCGTTGTGCAGCGCAGTTTTGCGGAACTTGGCGATGAAGCTGTTGTCCGCGGCATTTGCGGTCAGGTCTCCGGCATCCTGCTCGATCTCGGCGTGTCTTCGCCGCAGCTGGACGATCCCGAGCGTGGCTTCAGCTTTCTCAATGACGGCCCGCTGGACATGCGCATGAACCCGGACATCGGCGTCAGCGCGGCAGACTGGATCGCCACGGCGGCCGAAGACGAAATCGCCCGTGTGCTCAAGGATTATGGCGAAGAGCGTTTCGCCAAGCGTATGGCGCGCGCTGTGGTGCTGCGCCGCGCCGAGCAGCCGTTTACCCGCACTGCCGATCTGGCGCAGGTGCTGACCGTGGCCAATCCGGCCTGGGAAAAGGGCAAGAATCCGGCGACTCGTGCCTTCCAGGGCATTCGCATTCACGTCAACAACGAACTCGGCGATCTCGAGCGCGGCCTCGAGGCGGCGCTGGAAACGCTCGAGGTGGGTGGTCGTCTGGTGGTGATCAGCTTCCACTCGCTGGAAGACCGCATCGTCAAGCAGTTCATGAAGCGTCAGGCCAAGGGCGAAGCAGACAAGCTGCCGCGTGACCTGCCGATCATTCCCAAGGCCTTCGAGCCGCGCCTGAAGCTGATCGGCAAGCCGGTCTACGCCGCTGAGGCCGAACTCAAGGCCAATCCGCGCTCGCGCAGCGCGGTGATGCGCATCGCGGAGAAGTTGCGGTGAGCCGCCGACTGATCAAGTCCATGCCCAGCGGCAGCTTCCTGATGCTGCTGCTGTTCATCGCTGTCCTGGTTTCCGCTGTGGCGGTGTCTTACAGCGCGCACTGGAATCGTCTGCTGCTCAATGAGCTGTATGGCGAACTGAGCGTGCGCGACAAGTCGCAGGCCGAGTGGGGACGACTGATTCTCGAGCAAAGTACCTGGACCGCGCACAATCGCATCGAGGCGCTGGCCAGCGAACAGCTGAACATGCACATTCCTGACCCTGCCGCCGTGCGCATGGTGCGTCCATGATCGGGCTCGAAGGCGCACTCTATCCCTGGCGCTTCCGCCTGGTGCTGGTGTTGCTGGCGCTGATGGTCTGCGCCATCGCCTGGCGCATGCTCGACCTGCAGGTGCTCGATCATGACTTCCTCAAGGCGCATGGCGATGCCCGCAGCGTGCGACACATCCCGATTCCCGCGCACCGCGGTCTGATCACTGACCGCAATGGTGAGCCGCTGGCCGTCAGTACTCCTGTCACCACGCTGTGGGCCAATGGCAAGGAATTGCAGGCCGGTCGTGAACAGTGGCCGGCGCTGGCTGCCGCACTCGGGCAGGATGCCGCCAGCTTCACCGCGCGTCTCGAGCAGAACAAGGACCGCGAGTTCATGTATCTGGTGCGTGGCCTGACCCCGGAAAACGGTCAGCGTGTGCTGGATCTGAAAGTGCCAGGCGTCTATGCCATCGAAGAGTTTCGCCGTTTCTATCCGGCTGGCGAGGTGGCTGCTCATGTCGTCGGCTTCACCGACATCGACGACCGTGGGCGTGAAGGCATGGAGCTGGCCTACGAAGACTGGCTGGCCGGTGTGCCGGGCAAGCGTCAGGTGCTCAAGGATCGGCGTGGCAAGTTGATCAAGGACGTGCAGGTCGCGCAGAACGCCAAGGCTGGCAAGGCCTTGGCGTTGTCCATTGATCTGCGCCTGCAGTACCTGGCCCATCGCGAACTGCGCAATGCGCTGCTGGAAAACGACGCCAAGGCGGGCAGCCTGGTGATGGTCGATGTGAAGACCGGTGAAGTGCTGGCGATGGTCAACCATCCCACCTACAACCCGAACAATCGCCGTAACCTGACCCCGGCCGCCATGCGCAACCGCGCCATGATCGACGTATTCGAGCCCGGTTCGACCATCAAGCCGCTGTCAATGGCCGCCGCGCTGGAAACGGGGCGCTGGAAGCCCAGTGACATCGTTCAGGTCGGTAACGGCACGCTGCAGATCGGTCGTTACACCATTCGCGACGTGTCCCGCACCCAGGGGCCGGCGCTGGACCTGACCGGCATTCTGATCAATTCCAGTAACGTCGGCATGAGCAAGGTTGCCTTCGATGTCGGCGGCGAGCAGTTGCATCATGTATTCAGCAATCTCGGCTTCGGCCGTGATACCGGGCTGGGCTTCCCCGGTGAGCGGGTGGGTAACCTGCCCAATCATCGCCAGTGGCGCGAGGCCGAAACGGCCACGTTGTCCTACGGCTATGGCCTGTCGGTCACGGCGGTGCAGCTGGCCCATGCCTATGCAGCGCTGGCCAATGGCGGTGGGATGACGCCGCTGTCGATGATCCGCGTGGATGAGAAACCCAGTACGATGCAGGTGGTTCCGGCTGAGGTGGCCAAGACCGTGCAAGGCATGCTGCAGCAGGTCATCGAAGCGCCGCGTGGCGTGTTCCGCGCCCAGGTGCCGGGTTACCACGTCGCGGGCAAGAGTGGTACCGCGCGCAAGACCAACTCTGGTGCCAAGGGCTACCAGACCAATTCCTACCGTTCCCTGTTCGCTGGCTTTGCCCCGGCACAGGACCCGCGTATCGCGCTGGTCGTGGTGATCGACGAGCCAGGCAAGGGCGCCTACTACGGCGGCCTGATCTCCGCCCCGGTATTCAGCCGGGTGATGGCAGGTTCGCTGCGTTTGATGAACATTGCGCCAGACAATCTGCCGCCGCCCGAGCAGAAGATGGCCGCCGTTGGCCAGGGAGGGCACAACTGATGCCCATGTCGCTCAATCAATTGTTGCCAGCTGCCGGGAGCAGCGTGCTGATTCGTGAACTGACCCTGGACAGCCGCAAGGTGCGTCCGGGTGATCTGTTCCTGGCGGTGCCGGGCACCCAGCAGGATGGCCGCGTACATATCGCCGATGCCATCGCGCGCGGCGCTGCGGCAGTGGCCTTCGAGGCCGAGGGTGCTGCACCCATGCATGCTGAAAGTGCTGTGCTGGTGCCCGTCAAGGGGCTGGCCGGTCAGCTTTCGGCCATTGCCGGGCGCTTCTACGGTGAGCCGAGCCGCGCGTTGCACCTGATCGGTGTTACGGGTACCAACGGCAAGACCAGCGTCAGCCAGTTGCTGGCTCAGGCGCTGGATCTGCTCGGTCAGCGCTGCGGCATCGTCGGCACCCTGGGTACCGGCTTCCATGGCGCGCTGGAGCAGGGCAAGCACACCACGCCGGATCCGGTCGGCGTGCAGGCGACCCTGGCCTCGCTCAAGCAGGCCGGTGCCCGTGCCGTGGCCATGGAGGTCTCTTCCCATGGTCTGGATCAGGGCCGTGTCGCGGCGCTGGAGTTCGACGTGGCGGTGTTTACCAACCTGTCGCGTGATCACCTTGATTATCACGGCAGCATGCAGGCCTATGGCGCTGCCAAGGCCAAGCTGTTCGCCTGGCCGAACCTGCGTTGCCGGGTGCTCAACCTGGATGACGCTTTCGGTCGTGAACTGGCTATGCAGGCGCACGAGTCGCGTCTGATCGGTTACAGCCTGAACGATGCCAGCGCCTTCCTTTATTGCAGCGAAGCGCACTTCGATGATCAGGGTGTGCGTGCGCGCCTGGTGACGCCGCGTGGTGAAGGTGTGCTGCGCAGCAATCTGCTCGGCCGCTTCAATCTCAGCAACCTGCTGGCCGTGGTCGGTGCGCTGCTGGGGCTGGATTACGCCCTCGACGAGATTCTCAAGGTCCTGCCGCAACTGCAGGGGCCTGCTGGTCGCATGCAGCGCCTCGGTGGCGGCGACAAGCCGCTGGTGGTGGTCGATTATGCGCACACCCCGGATGCGCTGGAGAAAGTGCTCGAAGCCATGCGTGCGCACGTCGAAGGGCGTCTGGTCTGCCTGTTCGGCTGCGGCGGCGATCGTGACCGTGGCAAGCGTGCGCTGATGGCCGCGGTTGCCGAGCGCCTGGCCGATGCGGTGTGGGTGACCGATGACAACCCGCGTACGGAAGCACCGGCGCAGATCGTCGCCGATATCCGCGCAGGTTTCAAAGCGCCGGAGCAGGTGCAGTTCATTCATGGCCGTGGCGATGCCATCGCCCGGCTGATCGCCCAGGCCGAAGCCGCCGATGTAGTGGTGCTGGCGGGCAAGGGGCACGAGGATTACCAGGAGATCATGGGCGTGCGTCAGCCGTTCTCCGATCTGATCGAAGCGAACAAGGCCCTGGCGGCCTGGGAGGCTGCGCATGCTTAAGCCCTGGCTGCTCAGCGAAGTCGCCGCCAACTTGAGCGCGCGCGTGATTGGCACCGATGTCGCCTTCTCGTCCGTGGGCACCGACAGCCGCACCATCGCTGCGGGCCAGCTGTTCGTGGCGCTGACCGGGCCGCGCTTCGACGGCCATGACTATCTGGCCGAGGTTGCCGCCAAGGGCGCGGTCGCCGCGCTGGTCGAGCGTGAGGTGGCGAATGCACCGTTGCCGCAATTGCTGGTGGCCGATACCCGCCTGGCGCTCGGTCAACTGGGCGCGCTGAATCGCCAGGCCTTCACCGGCCCGCTGGCTGCGGTGACCGGCTCCAGTGGCAAGACCAGCGTCAAGGAAATGCTCGCGGCTGTCCTGCGGGCAGGTCTTGGCGGCGCGGTACTGGCCACGCGTGGCAATCTCAATAACGACCTCGGTGCGCCACTGACCCTGCTGGAACTGGCGCCCGAGCATCGCGCCGGGATGATCGAGCTGGGCGCCAACCATGTAGGTGAGATCGCCTACACCGTCAGCCTGACCCGACCGCAGGTGGCGATCATCACCAATGCCGGCAATGCCCATGTCGGCGAGTTCGGCGGTCCGGAAAAGATCGTCGAGGCCAAGGGCGAGATTCTCGAAGGCCTGCCGAACGATGGCGTGGCCGTGCTCAACCTGGATGACAAGGCGTTCATCACCTGGCAGCGCCGCGCTGCCGGGCGCAAGGTGCTGAGCTTTGCCTTGCGCGACACCCGCGCTGACTTCCACGGCAGCGATCTGGCCCGCGACGCGCGTGGCTGCCAGGGTTTCACCCTGCGTAGCCCGCTCGGCAGCGCGCGCATTCAGCTCAACCTGCTGGGCGAGCACAACGTGGCCAATGCGCTGGCGGCCTGTGCTGCCGCTCATGCCCTGGGCATGCCGTTGGTCGCCATGGTCGAAGGGCTGGAAAGCCTGCAACCGGTCAAGGGCCGCGCCGTAGCGCAGCTGGCGCCGAACGGCGTGCGAGTCATCGATGACAGTTACAACGCCAACCCGGTGTCCATGTGTGCGGCGGTGGATATACTCGCCGGCTTCTCCGGTCGCACCGTTCTGGTGCTGGGAGACATGGGCGAGCTGGGCGAATGGGCCGAACAAGGCCATCGCGATGTCGGCCGCCATGCCGCCGGCAAGGTCGATGCGCTGTATGCCGTTGGCCCGCTGATGCGCCATGCGGTCGAGGAGTTCGGCTCAAAAGGCCGTCACTTCGTCGATCAGGCCGAGCTGATCGAAGCACTGCGTGCCGAACAGTCCGGCAGCACACTACTAATCAAGGGTTCACGCAGCGCAGCCATGGACAAGGTCGTGGCGGCGCTGTGTGGCGTATCTGGGGAGATTCACTAAATGCTGCTGCTGCTGGCGGAGTACCTGCAACAGTTCCACAAGGGCTTCGCGGTCTTTCAGTACCTGACCCTGCGCGGCATCCTCGGCGTGCTCACCGCCCTGGCGCTGTCGCTGTGGCTTGGCCCGTGGATGATCCGTACCCTGCAGATACGTCAGATCGGCCAGGCGGTGCGCCACGATGGCCCGCAGTCGCACCTGTCGAAGAAAGGCACGCCGACCATGGGCGGCGCGCTGATCCTCAGTGCCATCACCGTGAGCACGTTGCTCTGGGCCGACCTGTCCAACCGCTACGTCTGGGTGGTGCTGGCCGTGACACTGGCGTTCGGCGCCATCGGTTGGGTCGATGACTACCGCAAGGTGATCGAGAAGAATTCGCGGGGTCTGCCGAGCCGCTGGAAGTACTTCTGGCAGTCGGTGTTCGGCCTCGCTGCTGCCGTCTTCCTTTATATGACTGCGCAGAACCCGGTGGAAACCACCCTGATCCTGCCGCTGCTGAAGGACGTCGCCATTCCCCTGGGCGCCGGCTTCGTGGTGCTGACCTACTTCGTCATCGTCGGTACCAGCAATGCGGTGAACCTCACCGATGGCCTCGACGGCCTGGCCATCCTGCCCACCGTGATGGTGGCCGGTGCGCTGGCGATCTTCTGCTACCTGTCGGGCAACGTGAACTTCGCCGAGTACCTGCTGATTCCCTACGTGCCGGGCGCCGGTGAGCTGATCGTGTTCTGCGCCGCGCTGGTTGGCGCCGGCCTGGGCTTTCTGTGGTTCAACACCTACCCGGCGCAGGTGTTCATGGGTGACGTCGGCGCGCTGGCGCTCGGCGCCGCGTTGGGCACCATCGCCGTGATCGTTCGCCAGGAAGTCGTGCTGTTCATCATGGGCGGGGTGTTCGTCATGGAAACCCTGTCGGTGATCATCCAGGTCGCCAGCTTCAAGCTGACCGGCAAGCGCGTATTTCGCATGGCACCGATTCACCACCATTTCGAACTCAAGGGCTGGCCTGAGCCGCGTGTGATCGTCCGTTTCTGGATCATCACCGTGATTCTCGTGCTGATCGGCCTGGCCACCCTGAAACTGAGGTAATAGAGCGTGTCATTGATCGCTTCCGACCAGTTCCGCATCGTTGTCGGCCTCGGCAAGAGCGGCATGTCCCTGGTGCGCTTCCTGGCGCAGCAGGGTGTGCGCTTTGCCGTGGCCGACACGCGCGTGAACCCGCCGGAGCTGGAGACGCTCAAGCGTGACTACCCGCAGGTGGAAGTACGTTGCGGCGAGCTGGAGGTGGACTTCCTCTGCCGCGCCTCGGAACTGTACGTAAGCCCCGGCCTGGCCGTGGCGACTCCAGCGCTGGCCGAAGCCGCTGCGCGCGGGGTGAAGCTGTCCGGCGATATCGACCTGTTCGCCCGCCACGCCAAGGCACCGATCGTCGCCATCACCGGCTCCAACGCCAAGAGCACCGTCACCACCCTGGTCGGCGAGATGGCGGCCGCTGCCGGCAAGCGCGTCGCCGTGGGCGGCAACCTCGGTATGCCGGCGCTGGATCTGCTGGCCGAGGATGTCGAGCTGTACGTGCTGGAGCTGTCCAGTTTCCAGCTGGAGACCACCGATCAGCTCAACGCCGAAGTGGCGACCTGCCTGAACATCAGCGAAGACCACATGGACCGTTACAGCGGTCTGCCGGCCTATCACCTGGCCAAGCATCGGATCTTCCGGGGTGCCCGTCAGGTGGTGATCAACCGCGACGACGCACTGTCGCGTCCGCTGATCGCCGACCAGGTCACCTGCTGGGAATTCGGCCTGGGCAAGCCGGACTTCAAACGCTTCGGTTTGCTCGAAGACAACGGCGAGAAGTGCCTGGCGTTTCGCTTCGACGCGCTGCTGCCGGTGAGCGAGCTGAAGATCCGTGGCGCGCACAACCAGTCCAACGCCCTGGCGGCGCTGGCGCTCGGTCATGCCGTTGGCCTGCCGATGGAGGCCATGCTCGCCACCCTGCGCCAGTTCGCCGGCTTGCCGCATCGCTGCCAGTGGGTCGGTGAGCGCGCCGGGGTGAATTATTACGATGACTCCAAGGCCACCAACGTCGGAGCGGCGCTGGCAGCCATCGAAGGCCTGGGCGCGGATATCGCCGGCAAGCTGGTGTTGATCGCCGGTGGCGATGGCAAGGGCGCAGATTTCAGCGCGCTGAAGAATCCGGTCGCGCGTTTCTGCCGGGCGGTGGTGCTGCTGGGACGTGATGCTCAGCGCCTGGCCGACACCCTGGGCGACGCCGTACCACAGGTGCGGGTAGCGAGTCTGGAGGAAGCCGTGCAGCGCTGCAGCGAGCTGGCCGAGGCCGGCGACGCCGTGCTGCTGTCGCCGGCCTGCGCCAGCCTGGACATGTTCAAGAACTTCGAAGAGCGCGGACGCCTGTTCGCCCAGGCTGTGGAGGGGCTCGTCTGATGCTGTCCTTCCTGCAGATTCGTCCCTCGCCACTACTGGGTCGCGGCCTCGATCTGGACTTCCCGCTGCTGGCCGGTTGCCTGGGCCTGCTCGGCCTCGGCCTGGTGATGATCGCTTCGGCGTCTTCGGAAGTGGCTGCAGCGCAGACCGGCAGCCCGCTCTATCACATGATTCGCCATCTGATTTACCTGGTGATCGGCCTGGGTGCCGCTGGCGTGGTGCTGTTGGTGCCGATGAGCATCTGGCAGCGTTACGGCTGGATCATGCTGCTGGCGGCTTTCGCCCTGCTGGTGCTGGTGCTGGTGCCGGGAATCGGCCGTGAGGTCAACGGCGCGCGGCGCTGGATCGGCTTCGGCGCGTTCAACGTGCAGCCGTCGGAAATCGCCAAGGTGTTCGTGGTGGTCTACCTGGCCGGCTACCTGGTGCGGCGTCAGGAAGAAGTGCGCGAGAGTTGGGCCGGTTTCTTCAAGCCTTTCGTCGTGCTGCTGCCAATGGCCGGCCTGTTGCTGCTGGAGCCTGACTTCGGTGCCACCGTGGTGATGATGGGCTCGGCCATGGCCATGCTGTTCCTCGGCGGCGTCGGCCTGCTGCGCTTCGGCCTGATGGTGGCCCTGGCGGTCGGCGCGGTGTTCGTCCTGGTGCAGACCCAGGAATACCGTCTGCAGCGCCTGATCACCTTCACCGACCCCTGGGCCGACCAGTACGGCGCAGGCTACCAGCTGACCCAGGCACTGATCGCCTTCGGCCGCGGCGAGTGGTTCGGTGTCGGTCTGGGCAACAGCATCCAGAAGCAGTTCTACCTGCCGGAAGCCCACACCGACTTCGTCTTCTCGGTGCTGGCCGAGGAGCTCGGCCTGGTTGGCGCGCTGGCCACCCTGGGGCTGTTCGTCTTCGTCAGTGTACGTGCGCTGTACGTCGGTCTGTGGGCCGAGAAGGCCAAGCAGTTCTTCTCTGCCTATGTCGCCTACGGTCTGGCGTTCCTGTGGATCGGTCAGTTCCTGATCAATATCGGCGTGAACACCGGTCTGTTGCCGACCAAGGGCCTGACCCTGCCGTTCCTCAGCTACGGCGGCTCGTCGCTGGTGATCTGCTGCGTGAGTCTGGCGCTGCTGCTGCGTATCGAGTGGGAGCGGCGCAACATCCTGGGTAACGAGGACGTGGATTTCACCGAAGCGGATTTTGCCGAGGAGGTCAGCCATGCGCGGTAATGTGCTGATCATGGCCGGCGGCACCGGTGGTCACGTATTCCCGGCGCTGGCCTGCGCGCGCGAGTTCCAGGCGCGCGGTTACGTCGTGCACTGGCTGGGCACGCCGCGTGGCATCGAGAACGAACTGGTCCCGCAGGCAGGCCTGCCGCTGCACCTGATCAACGTCAGCGGCCTGCGTGGCAAGGGCAAGCTGTCCTTGCTCAAGGCGCCGTTCCAGCTGTTGCGTTCGCTGCTGCAGGCGCGTCGTATCGTGCGTGAACTGCAGCCGGTGTGCGTGCTCGGCATGGGCGGCTATGTCACCGGGCCTGGCGGTCTGGCCGCGCGCATGGCCGGTGTGCCGCTGGTGATTCATGAGCAGAACGCCGTGGCCGGTACCGCCAATCGTCTGCTGTCGCGCATCGCCACGCGCATCTGCGAGGCTTTCCCTAACACCTTCGCGGTTTCCGACAAGCGCCGCACCACTGGCAACCCGGTGCGTGAGGAGCTGTTCCTGGAAACGCCGCGCGAGCCGCTGGCCGGTCGCAAGCCGAAACTGCTGGTGCTGGGCGGCAGCCTGGGTGCCGAGCCGCTGAACAAATTGCTGCCTGCCGCGCTGGGGAAAATCCCTGTTGACCTGCGTCCGCAGGTGTTCCATCAGGCCGGCAAGCAACATGCCGAAATCACTGCGGAGCGTTATCGCGATGCCGCGGTCGAAGCCGAGGTCGCGCCCTTCATCAAGGACATGGCTCGCGCTTATGGCTGGGCCGATCTGGTGGTTTGCCGCGCCGGTGCGCTGACTGTCAGCGAACTGGCCGCAGCCGGTCTGCCGTCGTTTCTCGTGCCACTGCCGCACGCCATCGACGACCACCAGAGCCGCAATGCCGAATATCTGGCGAAGGAGGGCGCCGCTGTCCTTCTTGCGCAACATGCCACTGACGCGGACACGCTCGCCGCGCAGCTCACCGAGGTTCTGATGCACCTGGAAAAACTCAATGTCATGGGCGCCACCGCGCGTCGCCTGGCCAAGCCCGATGCCACCCGCTCGGTGGTCGACATCTGCCAGGAGGTGATGCGTGGCTAAGTCTCCCGCTGCGGTCAAAGCCGAAGTTCGGCGCATGCGCCGTATCCGCCGCATCCATTTCGTCGGTATCGGCGGCGTGGGCATGTGCGGTATCGCCGAGGTGCTGTTGAACCTGGGTTACGAAGTCTCCGGCTCCGACCTCAAGGCTTCGGCCGTCACCGAGCGGCTGAAGAGTTTCGGCGCGCAGATTTTCATCGGTCATGCTGCCGAGAACGCCGAACTGGCCGACGTGCTGGTGGTGTCCAGTGCCGTCAACACCAGCAATCCGGAAGTCGCCACCGCCCTGGAGCGGCGTATCCCGGTGGTGCCGCGTGCCGAGATGCTCGCCGAGCTGATGCGCTACCGTCACGGCATCGCCGTGGCCGGCACCCATGGCAAGACCACCACCACCAGTCTGCTGGCGTCGGTGTTCGCCGCCGGTGGTCTCGACCCGACCTTCGTCATCGGTGGGCGGCTGAATGCGGCCGGCACCAATGCCCAGCTTGGCTCCAGCCGCTTCCTGATCGCCGAAGCCGACGAGAGCGACGCCAGCTTCCTGCACCTGCAGCCGATGGTCTCGGTGGTCACCAATATCGACGCCGACCACATGAGCACCTACGGCGGTGACTTCAACAAGCTGAAGAAGACCTTCATCGAGTTCCTCCACAACCTGCCGTTCTACGGTCTGGCCGTGCTCTGCGTGGACGATCCGGTGGTGCGCGAGCTGCTGCCGCAGGTCGGCCGCCCGACCGTGACCTATGGCTTTGCCGAAGATGCCGACGTGCGTGCGATCAACGTGCGCCAGGAAGGCATGCGCACCTACTTCACCGTGCTGCGCCCGGACTGCGAGCCGCTCGACGTGTCGGTGAACATGCCGGGCAACCACAACGTCCTCAATGCCCTGGCGACCATCGCCATCGCCAGCGACGAGGGCATCGACGATGCCGCCATCGTAGCCGGGCTGTCGGGCTTCCAGGGTGTTGGTCGACGCTTCCAGATCTACGGCGAACTGCCGGTGGACGGTGGCAGCGTGATGCTGGTCGACGACTACGGTCATCACCCGCGCGAAGTGGCCGCCGTGATCAAGGCCGTGCGTGGTGGCTGGCCGGAGCGTCGCCTGGTGATGGTCTACCAGCCGCACCGCTACAGCCGCACCCGTGATCTGTATGACGACTTCGTGCAGGTGCTCGGCGAAGCCAACGTGCTGCTGCTGGTGGAAGTCTACCCGGCTGGCGAAGAGCCGATTCCGGGCGCCGACAGCCGCCAGCTGTGCCACAGCATCCGTCAGCGTGGCCAGCTCGACCCGATCTATGTCGAGCGTGGTGCCGACCTGGCGCCGCTGCTCAAACCGCTGCTGCGTGCCGGCGACATCCTGCTGTGCCAAGGCGCTGGCGATATCGGCGCAGTGGCACCGCAACTGATCAAACACCCGCTGTTCGTAGGGGAGTCGAAATGAGTTTGCACAGTACCCTCGATCCCAAGGCCTTCGGCCGCGTCGCCGTGCTGTTCGGCGGCAAGAGCGCCGAGCGCGAGGTGTCGCTGAAATCCGGCAACGCCGTGCTCAGCGCCCTGCAGGCCGGTGGTGTGGACGCCTTCGGCATCGACGTGGGTGATGATTTCCTGCAGCGCCTTGTCAGCGAGACGATCGACCGCGCCTTTATCGTGCTGCACGGTCGCGGTGGCGAGGACGGCTCCATGCAGGGCCTGCTCGAGTGCGCCGGCATTCCCTACACCGGCAGCGGCATCCTGGCCTCCGCCCTGGCGATGGACAAGCTGCGCACCAAGCAGGTCTGGCACAGCCTCGGCCTGCCGACGCCGCGCCATGCCGTGCTGACCTCGCGTGCTGACTGCGAGGCCGCTGCCACCGAACTGGGCTTCCCGCTGATCGTCAAACCGGCGCATGAAGGTTCCAGCATCGGCATGGCCAAGGTCGACAGCGTCGAGGCGCTGATCGCTGCCTGGCAGGACGCCGCGCGCTACGACAGCCAGGTGCTGGTCGAGCAGTGGATCGCCGGCCCGGAATACACCATCGCGGTGCTGCGTGGCCAGGTGCTGCCGCCCATCGGGCTCGGCACGCCACACACGTTCTACGACTACGACGCCAAGTACCTGGCCGATGACACCCAGTACCGCATTCCCTGTGGTCTGTCCGCCGAGAAGGAAGCCGAGCTCAAGGAATTGACCGCGCGTGCCTGCGAGGCCGTGGGCACTCAGGGTTGGGCGCGTGCCGACGTGATGCAGGATGCCAGTGGCCAGTTCTGGCTGTTGGAAGTGAATACCGTACCGGGCATGACCGATCACAGCCTGGTACCGATGGCCGCGCGTGCTGCCGGTCTGGATTTCCAGCAACTGGTGCTGGCGATCCTGGCTGACAGCGTCGAGGCGAGGGGTTAAGCGATGAGCATCGCTCTGCGTCATCAGGACTCGCTGAGGGCTCCGCAACGCGGCAAGCCCGCGCCGCGTGGCGCCAGCCGTCTGGTGGCCAAGGAGCCGATGCGTCTGCGCATGCCCAAGGCGGATTTCTCCTGGGTTGGACGGCTGCTCTGGCCGCTGGTGCTGGTCGGTCTGGGCTTTGGCGCTTACGAAGGGGCGCTGCGCCTGCTGCCGTACGCCGACCGCCCGATTGCGCGCATCAGCGTGCAGGGTGATCTGGCTTATGTCAGTCAGCAGGCGGTGCAGCGGCGGATCGCGCCGTACATCGAGGCGAGCTTCTTCAGTGCTGACCTGCGTGGCATGCGCGAGGAGCTCGAGCGCATGCCCTGGATCGCCCACGCCGAAGTGCGTCGCGTCTGGCCGGATCAGATCGACGTGCGCCTGGAAGAACAGCTGCCCATCGCCCGTTGGGGCGACGAGGCACTGCTCAACAACCAGGGTCAGGCGTTCGCGCCGCAGGAGCTGGACAACTATCAGCATCTGCCGCAGCTGTCCGGCCCGAAGCGGGCGCAGCCGAAGGTGATGCAGCAGTATCAGATGCTCAGCCAACTGCTGCGGCCGCTGGGCTTCACCGTGGTCGGGCTGCAGTTGCGCGAGCGCGGCAGCTGGTTCCTCTCGGCCACCGAGAATGCCAGCGGCCAGCGCATCGACATCCTGCTGGGACGTGATCACGTGGTGGAAAAAATGCGTCGTTTCGCCGCCATCTACGAGCGGGAGCTGAAAGAACAAAGCGCGAACATCGCGCGCATCGACCTGCGTTATGCCAACGGCCTGGCCGTGGCCTGGCGTGAGCCGGTGGAGCCGGCTACGGCCGAGCAGAAAGTGAATTGAGGAGAGGCAGGACTAAATGAATAGCGCGCAGAGCGGCAAGATGATCGTTGGCCTGGACATCGGCACCTCCAAGGTGGTGGCGCTGGTGGGCGAGGTGACGGCCGACGGTCAGCTGGAAATCGTCGGTATCGGCACTCATCCGTCGCGCGGGCTGAAGAAGGGCGTGGTGGTCAATATCGAATCCACCGTGGCCTCGATTCAGCGTGCCGTGGAAGAGGCGCAGCTGATGGCTGGCTGCCGCATTCACTCGGCGTTCGTCGGTGTGGCCGGCAATCACATCCGCAGCCTGAACAGCCACGGCATCGTAGCCATCCGTGATCGCGAAGTCAGCCCGGCCGACATCGAGCGCGTGCTCGACGCCGCGCAGGCCGTGGCGATCCCGGCGGACCAGCGCGTGCTGCACACCCTGGCGCAGGACTACGTGATCGACAATCAGGAAGGCGTGCGCGAGCCACTGGGCATGTCCGGCGTACGCCTGGAGGCCAAGGTGCACGTGGTGACCTGCGCCGTGAACGCTGCGCAGAACATCGAGAAGTGCGTGCGCCGCTGCGGCCTGGAAGTCGACGACATCATCCTCGAGCAGCTGGCTTCGGCTTACTCGGTGCTGACCGAGGACGAGAAGGAACTGGGCGTGTGCCTGGTGGACATCGGCGGCGGCACCACCGATATCGCCATCTTCACCGAAGGCGCCATTCGCCATACCGCGGTGATCCCGATTGCCGGTGACCAGGTCACCAACGACATCGCCATGGCCCTGCGCACGCCGACCCAGTACGCCGAGGAAATCAAGATTCGCTACGCCTGCGCCCTGGCCAAACTGGCCGGTGCTGGCGAAACCATCAAGGTGCCCAGCGTCGGTGACCGTCCGCCGCGCGACCTCTCGCGTCAGTCCCTGGCCGAAGTCGTCGAGCCGCGTTACGACGAGCTGTTCACCCTGGTGCAGGCCGAGCTGCGTCGCAGCGGCTACGAAGACCTGATCCCGGCCGGCATCGTCATGACCGGCGGCACGGCGAAGATGGAAGGCGCGGTCGAGCTGGCCGAGGAAATCTTCCATATGCCGGTGCGGCTCGGTGTGCCGCACAGCGTCAAGGGCATGGGCGACGTGGTGCGCAACCCGATTTATTCCACCGGTGTGGGCTTGCTGTTGTACGGGCTGCAAAAGCAGAACGACGGCATTTCCATGTCGGTGGGCAGTCCTTACCAGGACGAAAGCAAAACCCCGGTACTCGAACGCATCAAGCGTTGGGTGCAAGGCAATTTCTAAATTTGCAGTAGGCGTTACAACTAGAAAGGAAGGAGAGGGATCATGTTCGAACTAGTAGATAACATTCCGCAAAGCGCGGTTATCAAAGTAATAGGTGTCGGTGGTGGCGGCGGCAACGCAGTCAATCACATGGCGATCAGCAACATCGAGGGCGTCGAGTTCATCTGCGCCAATACCGATGCGCAGGCGCTGAAGAACATCGGCGCACGTACCGTTCTGCAACTCGGCCCGGGCGTGACCAAGGGGCTGGGTGCTGGTGCCAATCCGGAGGTCGGTCGTCAGGCCGCGCTGGAAGATCGCGAGCGCATCGCCGAAGTGCTTGCCGGCACCGACATGGTGTTCATCACCACCGGCATGGGGGGTGGTACCGGTACCGGCGCTGCGCCGGTGATTGCCGAGGTGGCCAAGGAACTGGGCATTCTCACCGTGGCCGTGGTCACCCGTCCGTTCCCGTTCGAGGGCAAGAAGCGCATGGTCATTGCCGATGAAGGCATCCGCGCGCTGTCCGAGAGCGTCGACTCGCTGATCACCATCCCCAACGAAAAACTGCTGACCATCCTCGGCAAGGACGCCAGCCTGCTGTCCGCCTTCGCCAAGGCTGACGACGTGCTGGCGGGTGCGGTACGCGGTATCTCCGACATCATCAAGCGTCCGGGCATGATCAACGTCGACTTCGCCGACGTGAAGACCGTGATGAGCGAAATGGGCATGGCCATGATGGGCACCGGCTGCGCCAGCGGTCCGAACCGTGCGCGTGAAGCGACCGAGGCGGCGATCCGCAACCCGCTGCTGGAAGACGTCAACCTGCAGGGCGCGCGCGGCATCCTGGTGAACATCACTGCCGGTCCGGACCTGTCGCTGGGTGAGTACTCCGACGTGGGTAACATCATCGAACAGTTCGCTTCCGAGCACGCCACCGTCAAGGTTGGCACCGTGATCGACGCCGACATGCGCGACGAACTGCACGTCACCGTGGTCGCTACCGGTCTCGGCGCGCGCATGGAGAAGCCGGTGAAGGTGGTCGACAACACCGTTCAGGTCGCCGTCAGCCAGCCGGTTGCCCAGCAGCCTGCCGCGCAGCCGCGCAGCGAGCAGTCGGTCAACTACAAGGACTATGAGCGTCCCACCGTGCAGCGCCAGAGCCATGGCGGTGCGGCCACTGCAGCCAAGCTCAATACCCAGGATGACCTCGATTACCTGGATATTCCGGCTTTCCTGCGTCGCCAGGCTGATTGATGGAATTTATCAGGAGTATATGGGTGATTGGTGTTCAGCAAAGGTCGGTTCTGCTATCATTCCCGACCATTGTTGAAAACAGTTCGCAACTAGCGATATAGCGGCCAAGCCATGATCAGACAACGCACCCTGAAGAACATCATCCGTGCCACCGGCGTTGGCCTGCATTCGGGGGAAAAGGTTTACCTGACCCTGAAGCCGGCTCCGGTGGACACCGGTATCGTGTTTCGTCGTACCGACCTCGATCCTGTCGTGGAAATCCGCGCGCTGGCCGGGAATGTCGGTGAAACCACCATGTCGACTACGTTGATCAATGGTGATGTCAAGGTGGATACGGTAGAGCACCTGCTTTCGGCCATGGCAGGCCTGGGCATCGATAACGCCTACGTCGAGCTCTCCGCGTCCGAAGTGCCGATCATGGATGGCAGTGCGGGTCCCTTTGTATTCCTGATTCAATCCGCCGGCCTGCAGGAGCAGGACGCGCCGAAGAAGTTCATCCGCATCCTGCGTGAGGTGACGGTGGAGGAGGGCGACAAGCGCGCCACCTTCGTGCCTTTCGACGGTTTCAAGGTGAGCTTCGAGATCGACTTCGATCACCCCGTGTTCCGCAATCGCACGCAGAGCGCCAGTGTGGATTTCTCCAGCACGTCTTTCGTCAAGGAAGTCAGCCGGGCCCGCACCTTCGGCTTCATGCGTGACATCGAGTTCCTGCGTTCGCAGAACCTGGCGCTCGGTGGCAGTGTGGAAAACGCCATCGTGGTCGACGAATATCGCGTGCTCAACGAAGACGGCCTGCGTTACGAGGACGAATTCGTCAAACACAAGATTCTCGATGCCATCGGCGACCTGTACCTGCTGGGCAACAGCCTGATCGGCGAGTTCAAGGGCTTCAAGTCGGGTCACGCGCTGAACAATCGTTTGCTGCGTACGTTGATCGAACAGACCGATGCCTGGGAAATGGTGACCTTCGAGGACGCCAAGCTCGCACCGATCTCTTACATGCGTCCGGTTGCGGCGGTGTAAACGCACTCTCTTTCCAGCTTCAATTGAGGCCACCTTCGGGTGGCCTTTTTTATGGTTGGTCGTTCAGTGGAGTGGTTTTTGCTGTGAGGAAATCTGGCGCCATTTATCTGGCATGCGCGCCGAAGCGAACTTTACCGACGAGCGGAGCGGGGGCTTATTGGTCTTTCAGCGTATGGCTGGCCAGGCGCTCAAGTGCCGCGCGCAGCCTGGGGTCGCTGATACCTTCGGCTGTTGCCTGGATGCTTTGCGCGGCGCTATTCGACAAGTGCAAGGTGCGACCGGTTCCACGATTCTGGCCGCCTTGAGGTTGCACCTTGAAGAGGATTTTCGTTAAGGTCTCGAACTCTTCGAGTGCCTGTAGTTGTCGTTGCAGTCTTCTTTGCTGATAACGCAGGCGTGTTGCCCAGTGGCCATCGGTCACTATCAATAGCAAACAGCCGTCGCGCCAGGACGCTACATGACAGTGTTCCCGGGCGGCAGGCTGCAGCTGGCCATCGACAAGACGCTGCAGGTGGGTAAGGCGTTGCGCCTGACCGAACAGCGCTTTCAGGGGCTTGGCTTCGCGTAACAGCTTAGCGGGTGCCTGGGCCGGCAAGGGACGAAACGTCATGGCAGGAAGCCTTAGGTTGCAGAACCGTCATGGTAGCAGAGCGTGCTGCCGGCCTGTGTTCTGCGAAAGGGGGAAGTCATGCATATCATCTTGCTAAATAGCCGTCACGGTTCGGCGCGAACGATCCATCTGGACCTGCGCTGGTTGCTGCTGTCGGTTGTCCTGCTGCTGGTCCTGAGCCTTGCCGCCGGTGCTGCAATGGGCGCCAAGTGGTTGATCGCCGAACCGGTGGTCGACACTTCGCTGGTCGAAGCGCTCGACCAGCAGCGTGAGCAGGTCGGCGCCGTGCGCCTGGACGCTCAGCGTCAGCTCGACGCATTCGCCGTGCACGTGGCGGATTTGCAGGCGCGCCTCACCCGTCTCGATGCGCTCGGTGAGCGTCTCACTGAGCTGGCGGAGCTGGACGCCGGTGAGTTCGACTTCTCCCTCAGTGTCGGACAGGGCGGTGCGGAGGATGCGCTAGGTGCCTCGGCCTATGCACCTCCACCTTTCATGAATACGCTGGATGATCTGGCCCTGCGCGTGGAGAGTCGTGAACAGCAGTTGGAAGTGCTGGAGCAACTGCTTGGCGAGCGCCGTCTGAACGAAGCCGAAACCCTGTCCGGTCGCCCGGTCTTGCACGGTTATGTGTCGTCACCCTTCGGCCGTCGTGTGCATCCGCTGACCGGCCGCAGCAGTGTCCACAAGGGCATCGATTTCGCAGCCAAGCCCGGCAGTGACGTGGTTTCGGTTGCTGCTGGCGTAGTGACCTTTTCCGGCAGGAAGAATGGCTACGGTAATACCGTGGAAATCAGCCACGCCGATGGCTACGTGACGCTCTACGCTCACAATCAGAGCAACACCGTGCAGATCGGTGATCTGGTGCAGCGCGGCCAGGTCATCGCCAAGGTCGGTCGCAGCGGTCGCTCCACCGGTTATCACGTGCATTTCGAAGTCAGCAAGGATGGCCGACAGGTCAATCCCGCTCTTTATATCGCGCGCGCCAACGGCGTCGAGTAAGTCCGGGTCGCTGGCTGGACTTGAATTGCCAGCATTCATCCCCATATAAGGTGTCACGCCGCGCCCCTGGCTGACCGGGGATGCGTGGCCTGCGCCATCACACGGCAGCAACGGGCTGACAACGTCACTTTCCTCCCTGGGTTTTCCGGGTAGAATGCCCCCTTCGCCCGCAGCCATGCTGGCTGCCAGGTCGCGATTTGCGCCGACCTCCATCCATTCGCCGGAAGATCCTGTCGATATGTTTGCGCCTCTGTTTAAAAAACTTTTCGGAAGCAAGAATGAGCGTGAAGTCAAACGCTTGCTCAAGGCGGTGCAGTCCGTCAATGTCCTCGAAGAGCAGATGATCGCCCTCTCGGACGAGCAACTGCGCGGCAAGACCGAAGAGTTCAAGGGCCGTCTGGCTCAGGGCGAAACCCTCGACAAGCTGCTTCCCGAAGCCTTCGCCGTGGCCCGTGAGGCCGGCAAGCGTGTGATGGGCATGCGCCACTTCGATGTGCAGTTGATCGGCGGCATGACCCTGCACGAAGGCAAGATCGCCGAGATGCGTACCGGTGAGGGCAAGACGCTCGTAGGTACCCTGGCGGTCTATCTCAACGCACTGTCCGGCAAGGGCGTGCACGTGGTCACGGTCAACGAGTACCTGGCCCGCCGCGACGCCAACTGGATGCGTCCGCTGTACGAGTTCCTCGGCCTGTCCGTTGGCATCGTCACCCCCTTCCAGCCGCCGGAAGAGAAGCGCGCCGCTTACGCCGCCGACATCACCTACGGCACCAACAACGAATTCGGTTTCGACTACCTGCGCGACAACATGGCCTTCAGCCTGGAAGACAAGTTCCAGCGTGAGCTGAATTTTGCCGTGATCGACGAAGTCGACTCCATCCTCATCGACGAAGCCCGTACCCCGCTGATCATCTCCGGTCAGGCCGAAGACAGCTCCAAGCTGTACATCGAGATCAACAAGCTGATCCCGCGCCTCAAGCAGCACATCGAGGAAGAGGAAGGCGTGGTGACTCAGGAAGGCCACTACAAGGTCGACGAGAAAACGCGCCAGGTCGAACTCAACGAGGCCGGCCACCAGTACGTCGAGGAGATGCTCACCACTGCCGGTCTGCTGGCCGAAGGTGAAAGCCTCTACTCCGCGCACAACCTCGGCCTGCTGACCCACGTGTATGCCGGCCTGCGTGCGCACAAGCTGTTCAACCGCAATGTCGAGTACATCGTGCAGAACGGCCAGGTGATCCTGATCGACGAGCACACCGGCCGTACCATGCCGGGCCGCCGCCTCTCCGAGGGCCTGCACCAGGCCATCGAGGCGAAGGAAGGCGTGAACATCCAGGCCGAGAGCCAGACCCTGGCCTCGACCACCTTCCAGAACTACTTCCGCCTCTACAACAAGCTGTCCGGCATGACCGGTACCGCCGATACCGAGGCGTTCGAATTCCGTCAGATCTATGGTCTGGACGTCATGGTGATCCCGACCAACAAGCCGGTTGCGCGCAAGGACTTCAACGACCTGGTCTACCTGACCCAGGAAGAGAAGTACCAGGCGATCATCGCCGACATCAAGGATTGCCAGGCCCAGGGGCGTCCGATTCTGGTCGGCACCGCCACCATCGAAACGTCCGAGTACGTCAGCCAGTTGCTGGACAAGGAAGGCATCGAGCACAAGGTGCTCAACGCCAAGTTCCACGACAAGGAAGCCGAGATCATCGCCCAGGCCGGTCGTCCGGGGGCGCTGACCATCGCCACCAACATGGCCGGTCGTGGTACCGACATCCTCCTCGGTGGCAACTGGGAAGTGGAAGTCGCGGCGCTGGAAAACCCCACCGACGAGCAGATTGCGCAGATCAAGGGTGAGTGGCAGAAGCGTCACCAGCAGGTGATCGAAGCGGGTGGCCTGCACGTGATCGCCTCCGAGCGCCACGAATCGCGCCGTATCGACAACCAGCTGCGCGGTCGTGCCGGCCGTCAGGGCGATCCGGGTTCCAGCCGCTTCTACCTGTCGCTGGAAGACAACCTGATGCGTATCTTCGCCTCGGATCGGGTGAAGAACTTCATGAAGGCCCTCGGCATGCAGTCCGGCGAGGCCATCGAGCACCGCATGGTCACCAACGCCATCGAGAAGGCTCAGCGCAAGGTCGAAGGGCGTAACTTCGACATGCGCAAGCAACTGCTCGAATTCGACGATGTGGCCAACGAGCAGCGCAAGGTGATCTACCACATGCGCAACAGCCTGCTGGCCGCCGAGAGCGTTGGCGACACCATCGCCGAGTTCCGCGAGGAGGTGCTGACCGCAGCGGTCAACAACCATATTCCGCCGCAGTCGATGCCAGAACAGTGGGACGTGTCGGGCCTGGAGTCGACGCTGCAAAGCGACTTCGGCATCAAGCTGCCGATCCAGCAGTGGCTGGACGAAGACGACAAGCTGTACGAGGAAACCCTGCGTGAGCGCATCCTTGCCGAGCTGCTGAGCGCGTACAACGAGAAGGAAACCCAGGCCAGCGCCGAGGCCCTGCGTACCTTCGAGAAGCAGATTCTGCTGCGCGTGCTGGACGACCTGTGGAAAGACCACCTGTCGACCATGGACCACCTGCGTCACGGCATCCACCTGCGCGGTTATGCACAGAAGAACCCGAAGCAGGAATACAAGCGCGAGTCCTTCGCCCTGTTCCAGGAACTGCTGGAGTCGATCAAGCGCGACGCCATCCGCGTGCTCAGCCACGTTCAGGTGCGTCGCGAAGACCCGGCCGAAGAAGAAGCCCGACTGCGTCGCGAAGCCGAAGCCATGGCCGAGCGTCTGCAGTTCCAGCACGCCGATGCTTCGGCCCTGGCCGCTGAACAGAGCAATGGCGAAGAGGGCGACGTCGCCGTGGCCGCAGCACCGGTACGCGCCGAGCAGAAGGTCGGCCGCAACGAGCCCTGCCCTTGCGGGTCGGGCAAGAAGTACAAGCACTGCCACGGTCAGATCGGCTGATCATGGCAGTAGCGCGCCGCTGAAGGCGCTTGCAGTAGAGAGGGCTTCGGCTATGCTGCCTGCGCCCTCGATGACGCCGCGACGGCTTTGCCGCTCGCGGCGTTTTACCATCTTCCAGACCGCCTGGCGGTCGGCAATGTCTCACAAGGAGCTCACCTTATGGCTGTTGGTCTTGGCCCGCTGTCTACCCTGCACCCGGTTCCTGGTTTCGAGCTGGGCATCGCCTCGGCCGGTATCAAGCGTCCCGGGCGCAAGGATGTGGTGGTGATGCGTTGCGCAGAAGGTTCGCGCATCGCCGGTGTGACCACCACCAACGCCTTCTGCGCGGCCCCTGTGCTGGTCACTCGCGAGCGTCTGGGTGGTGAAGTGCGTTACCTGCTGACCAACACTGGCAATGCCAATGCCGGCACCGGCGCCGATGGTCTGGCCCGTGCGCGCCGTGCCTGTGCGCGGCTGGCCGAGTTGACCGGTGTGAGCGAAAACGCCGTGCTGCCGTTCTCCACCGGTGTGATCGGCGAGCCGCTGCCGGTCGAGAAGATCGAGTCCGCGCTGCAGGCGGCGCTGGATGATCTCAAGGCCGACAACTGGGAAGCAGCGGCCACCGGCATCATGACCACCGACACCCTGCCCAAGGGCGCCAGCCGGCAGTTCCAGCACGATGGCGTGACCATCACCGTCACCGGCATCTCCAAGGGCGCCGGCATGATCCGCCCGAACATGGCCACCATGCTCGGCTACATCGCCACCGACGCCAAGGTGGCCCAGGGCGTGTTGCAGGATCTGGTGCGCGACGCGGCGAACAAGTCGTTCAACCGCATCACCATCGATGGTGACACCTCCACCAATGACTGCTGCATGCTGATCGCTACCGGCCAGGCTGCGTTGGCGGAAATCACCGAGGCTTCCGGTGAGTTGTTCGCCAAGCTCAAGCAGGCCGTGTTCGAGGTATTCATGGAGGTGGCGCAGGCCATCGTCCGCGACGGCGAGGGCGCGACCAAATTCGTTACCGTACAGGTCAACGGCGGTGGCACGCATCAGGAGTGCCTGGACGTGGCCTACGCCGTGGCCCATTCACCGCTGATCAAGACCGCGCTGTTCGCCTCCGATCCGAACTGGGGACGTATCCTGGCTGCCGTGGGCTATGCCGGGGTAGCGCAGCTGGATGTGAGCAAGATCGACGTGTTCCTCGGCGAGGTCTGCATCGCCAGCAAGGGCTGCCGCGCGACCACCTACACCGAAGAACAGGGCGCGGCGGTGATGGCCCGTGAGGAAATCACCATTCGCATCGAACTTGGCCGTGGCAGCTGCAGCGAGACCATCTGGACCACCGACCTGTCCCACGAGTACGTCAAGATCAACGCCGAATACCGCACCTGATCGCGTCCTGCTCGTCCGTATTCCCGCGCCTCATGCCCCCATGACGCGCGGGAATTTGCTATTCGGGGGGCAGGCTTTTAACGTCGAGCGACTTCATTCCCGAGGATGCGCGAGATGGCTCTGAAACTGGTGATTGGCGACAAGAACTATTCCTCCTGGTCGTTGCGCGCCGCTCTGGCGGTCGAGCTGGCTGGCGTGGAATGCGAAGAGGTGCTGGTGCGCCTGTACCAGCCCGACAGCCGTGCGCAACTGCTGCGTCATTCGCCCACCGGCAAGGTGCCGGTTCTGCTGACCGAGCACGGGCCGGTGTGGGATTCCCTGGCGATAGCCGAGTATCTGGCCGAGTGCTATCCCGAGGCGCAGCTGTGGCCGCAGGATCGTCAGGCCCGTGCCTTGGCGCGTAGCGTCTGTGCGGAGATGCACAGCGGCTTCGGCGCTCTGCGTAGCCACCTGCCGATGGACCTGGCGCGAGACAAGGCGTTGCTCGAGCTACCGGACGCGGCGCAGGCCGATATCGATCGCATTTGCGCGATCTGGGCCGGCTGCCGCGAGCGTTTCGCCAGCACCGGCAACTATCTGTTCGGTCAGGCCAGCATTGCCGATGCCTTCTATGCACCGGTCGCCGCGCGTCTGCGCGCTTATCATGTGGCGCTGCCGACAGCGGCAGCGGCCTATGTCGAAACCATCTATCGCTGGCCGGCATTCCAACGCTGGTATCAGGCGGCATTGCAGGAGGTAAAGGGGTGAAACGCGTTCATGTCGCAGCAGCGGTGATTCGGGGTGCCGATGGACGCATCCTGATCGCCAGGCGCCCGCAGGACAAGCACCAGGGCGGTCTGTGGGAATTTCCCGGCGGCAAGGTGGAGGAGGGCGAGGCCGTGCGCGCCGCCCTCGATCGCGAGCTGGAGGAGGAACTGGGCATTCGTCCGCAGGCTGCGCGCCCGCTGATCCAGATTCGCCACGACTACCCGGACAAGCAGGTGTTGCTGGACGTCTGGGAAGTCTCGGCCTTCAGTGGCGAGCCGCATGGCGCGGAAGGCCAACCATTGGCCTGGGTCAGCGAGCGGCAATTGCTGGAGTACGAATTTCCTGCCGCGAACAAACCCATAGTCGCCGCCGCGCGCCTGCCTGATCGCTACCTGATCACCCCGGATGGCCAGCCGCCGAGTGAGCTGCTCGCCGGCATCCGCAGCGCCCTGGCGCAGGGCGTGCGACTGATTCAACTGCGTGCGCCGAACATGTTCGACCCGCAATACCGCGACCTGGCTGTCGATGTGCAGGGCCTGTGTGCCGGCAAGGCGCAGCTGATGCTCAAAGGGCCGCTGGAGTGGCTGGGGGATTTTCCTGCGGCCGGCTGGCACCTGACCGCCGAGCAGCTGCGCAAGTACGCCGCTGGTGGCCGCCCGTTCCCTGAGGATCGCTGGTTGGCTGCGTCCTGCCACAGTGCCGAGGAGCTGACGCTGGCCATGCAGATGGGCGTGGACTTCGTCACCCTGTCGCCGGTGCAGGCGACCGCGACTCATCCCGAAGCGCAGCCGCTGGGCTGGGAAGCCGCGCGCGAGATGCTGACCCATTTCAATCTGCCGGCTTATCTGCTGGGCGGTGTAGGTCCGGCCGATATCGAGCGCGCCTGGCAGGCTGGCGCCCAGGGTGTGGCCGGTATCCGCGCGTTCTGGCCGTAGGGCGGACTCAGGAGCATAGGCGAACAGTCCGCAGGTTCGTACCTGGCCTGGCTCCGCAACCCATCATCGTACCCAAGAATGGCGTACTGCTCCGCGAGTACGCCCTACTACCCTGTATGCACGGTCGGTAGGAGCGGATGGCACCGAGGCTGCTATGATCGCGAATGAATTCGCTCCTACAGGTCTGGCGTACTTCTACGGCTTGTCTGCCGCCTTCCACAGCACTTCAGCGATGCCCTGGCGCTTGGCGATCAGGCGGGCAGCGACGAACAGCAGGTCGGAGAGGCGGTTGACATAGGCCAGACCTGCACCGCGCAATGGCTCGACGGCATTGAGGTGCTGACAGCGACGTTCGCTGCTGCGCGCGAAGCTGCGGCAGACATGGGCCTGGGCGATCAGCCTGGAGCCGCCGGGCAGAATGAAGTTTTCCAGTGGCCCGACCTCTTCGTTCCAACGGTCGATGGCCGCCTCCAGACGCTGCACTTCCACCTCTTGCAAGGCCTGATACTCGGGCATCGCCAGTTCGCCACCCAGGTCGAACAGGCGGTGCTGGCAGGGGCTCAGTACCTCGCTGATCTCCTTGAGTGCGGGCCAGGTCGTGGCGGCCTCGTCGAGCTCGGCCAGTAGCAGGCCGAGCTGGCTGTTGAGCGTGTCCAGCTCGCCGATGGCCTCGATACGTGGGTGGTCCTTGCCGACCCGGCGGCCGTCGGCCAGGCCGGTTTCCCCCTTGTCGCCGGTGCGGGTATAGATCTTCGAGAGGCGAAAGCCCATGGCTCAGAGTCCTGTGTGCTCGGGCAGGGAGGCCAGCGGC
The DNA here is from genome assembly GCF_048269965.1 of Pseudomonas sp. GTDB lineage: Bacteria > Pseudomonadota > Gammaproteobacteria > Pseudomonadales > Pseudomonadaceae > Aquipseudomonas. The sequence goes on from NZ_JBLWTV010000015.1 coordinate 57,553, forward strand.
AGGCGCAGGGTGAAACAGGTGCCCTGGCCTGGCGTCGAGTGCACCTCCATCTGCCCTTTGTGATTGTTGGTGATGATGAAGTAGGAGACCGCCAGGCCGAGTCCGGTGCCCTGGCCGACCTCCTTGGTGGTGAAGAAGGGCTCGAAGATGCGTTTGCGCACCACCTCGCTCATGCCGGTGCCGTTGTCCTCCACCTGGACTTCCGCCCAACCGCCGGCCTGCCGAGTGCGCAGGATGATGCGGCCGGGCTCGGTGTCCTGGTCGCGTTGGTGAATGGCCTGGGCGGCGTTCTTCAGCAGGTTGAGCAGCACCTGCTCCAGTTCGTTGGCGGTGCCGGCCACCGGGCCCAGCAGCGGATCGAACTGGCGCACGATCTCCAGGGCCTTGAAGTCGAAACTGTCGGTCAGATCGAAGTCGTTGCCGGCGATCTCCAGGGCCTGGTCGATCAGCGCCGGCAGATCGCAGGGCGATAGCTGGCGGTCGCTACGCCGGCTGAAACTGAGCATGTGGCTGACGATCTTGGCGGCGCGCTGGCCGGCCTGCTGGATGCCGTCGAGCAGGCGCGGTACCTCGCGTGCCTCCATGTAATGCTCAATGGCAGGCAGGCTGACGCCGGCCTGCTCGGCCTGTTCGACGTTCTTTTCCAGGCCGGGCGACAGGCGCCGGCGGATGTTCTGCACGTTGTGCAGGATGGCGCCGAGCGGGTTGTTGATTTCATGTGCCATGCCTGCCGCCAGGCCTCCGACCGAGAGCATCTTCTCCGACTGCACCATCATTTCTTCCAGAGCCAGGCGCTGGGTGATGTCGTCGATGCGGATCACCACGCCCCGGCCGGCGCTGCCCATCAGCGGGTAGAAGGTCAGGGCGTAGTGGTGGGGTTCTTCGTCCTTGTGCCAGGTGACGCGCTCGATCTTCTCCACCCGATGCTGCTCGGCGGTGCGCTTGAGCTGCGCGAGAAAGGGTTTGAGTGGCGGGAAAGCAAGAAATACTGGCTGATTCAGCGCCTCTTCCAGGCGCGTGCCGGACAGGGCGCTGGCCTCCTGGTTCCACTGCGTGACGTAGAGCTGTTCGTCGAGGGCGATCAGCGCCGAGGGCATGGAGTCGATGATGCTGTTGAGGTAGTTCTGAAAACCGGTGAGTTTTTTCTCGATCTTGCTGCGCACCTGCACTTCCAGCTCCAGCTTGCGGTTGGAGTGGCGGGTTTCCTCGGCCAGGCTCTGCGCCTGATCGAAGGCCTGCTGGGCGTCGTCGCGGGCGCGCTTGAGCTGCTGTTCGCGGGCTTCCATGCGCATCAGCATGGTGTTGAACGCATCGGCCAGGCTGCCGATCTCGTCCTGATTGCCGCGATTGGCGCGCAGCGCATAGTTCTCTTCGCGGGTGACCTGACGTGAAAGCTCCTCCAGGCGGCGAATGGGCTTGGTCACCAGGCGTTTGATCTGCCTGGCCACCAGCATCCACAGCAGCACGCTGAACGCCAGAATGACCAGGCTTGCGGTCAGGGTTCCGGTATAGAAAGCGCCAGGCAATTCGCTGGAAGCCACCAGCAGCAAGGCGCCGGGACGACCACTGGGATGCGGCAGGTCGACCAGCAGGTTGGTGCGAAAGGCCGTTTCGCGCCAGTTCTGCAGCTGGCTGAGCTGCTGCGGCAGCTGCAATTTTTCCCCTCGCTGCAGTTGTGCCAGGCTGTTGCCATTGCTGTCGTAGATGACCGCTGCACGCAGGGGCGCGTAATCATCCAGGCGCTTGAGCACGGCCTCGGCCGAGGCTGAGGAATGCAAGGCCTCCTTGCTCAGCGTCGGGCTGGCGATCAGGCGACCAAGGGTGTGCAGGGCCTGCGGTGCCATGCTCTCCTGGGTGATCCAGTAGGCAGCGCTGATGAAAGCCAGGTTGGCCACCAGCATTACAGCGGCGAGCAACACCAGCAGCGCGGCGAGCAGCTTGCGGCCCACTGGCAGATTTTCGAGGCGCTGACGCAGTCTCATGAGGGTATCGTTGTGGCGAGTGAAGACGGCAGGTTAGCGCAGCTGTCAGGCCATTGCCTACTGCCTGTGCAGGCGGGTGCAACCCGCCAGGCTGCGAGTGATGGGTTACACCCGCCCAGCGTACTCAATCGAGAGGCAAACCCCGTTCACGCAGGTGGCTCAGCAGGCGCTGCTGCAGATGCCCCAGATGCGGCACATGCAGTTGATGACGCTGCGCCGAGGCGCAGGCGTAGCCAAGCAGATAGCTGATCTCGGTGCGACGTCCCTGTGCAACGTCCTGATGCATGGAGGAGTAGTTCGCCGCAGTGGCGCTTATCACGCGCTGTACCTCTTCATGCAGATTCTCTGCGGCTGCGGGCTGACCGCAGCGCTGCAGCAGCTCGCCGAGTTCTGCGCACAGCGTGGCGACCTCGGCCGGGTGCTCGGCCAGGCCACCATTGCGGCAGTCGTGCAATACGGTGAGCGGGTTGATCGCGCAGTTCAGCGCCAGCTTGCGCCAAAGACGCGCGAGGATATCCGGACTCCACTGGTGAGCGATGCCCGCGCGCTGCAGTTCGCCCAGCCAGGCTGGCGGCCGGGGATCGTGCGGGTCGCCCAGCCAGTTGTGACCGTGGCCGGCGAACACCACCTGAAAGTCGCTGGGGCGAAAAGCGCCTTCGGTGCTGGAGACGAACAGGCAGCGCTGCCTGGGCAGGCGTTGGGCGACTTCATCCTGGCTGCCCAGGCCATTTTGCAACAGCAGCAGCTCGGCACCCGGGGCCAGGCGTCCGGCGATGGTCGCCACCGCGCCTTGTGCGTCATAGGCCTTGCAGGCGAGCAGCAGGCGATGGATGGGCGTATCCGCTTGCGGCAACTCTGCGGCAATGGCGTATTGCTGAGGCTGGCCGGCCTCGACCAGCGTTATCCCACCGGCCTGTCGATAGGCTTCGAGGCGTTGCGGGTTGCGCAGGATCAGCCTGACTGGCAGGCCGGCACGGGCCAGGCGCGCAGCCCAGAGGCTGCCGAGGCTGCCGGCGCCGAGGATGTGCCAGGTCACGGCAGAGGCAGGCGCATGGCTGCGACCCGGCCGCTGGCGTAAGACTCTGGCAGCAGATTCTGCGCATGCTGAATCAGTTGTTCGGTATCGGTGGGTAGCGCCTTGGCATCCAGACCGACCAGGCTGATGCCGGCTTTCAGCGTAATGAAACCTTCGCTGGTCTTGAACGCCTTGAAGTTGAGGCCTTCGTGCAGGCGCTTGAAGCTGCTCGGCGAGCACTCGTGCAGGTCTTCGAGCAGGGTGATAAGGCCGAAGTGGTTGTCATCCAGGCGCGTCAGCACGTCCAGTGGCCTGACAAGCTGCTGCAGACGTCGCGCGACGCCATGCAGCAGTTCGTTGAAGAAGCGGTCACCGTACTGGTTGCGCAGTTGACCGGCGTCCTGCAGGCCGATCAGCAGGTAGCACACGGCGCCGCCGCGCGATTCGATCTGGCGCAGGCTGTCGGTGAGCTTCTGGCGCAGATAGCGCGGGTTGCCCAGGCCGGTGAGTGGATCGACCAGATTGCGCCGTTCCAGGCTGGCGATGTTCTGCGTCAGCATGCGGTTTTCGTGAAGCAGGCGTTGCAGGGTGTTGCACAGGCGATCAGCGGCGTACACGCGTGGCACCAGCTGTTCGTTCATCGCCGCCTTGCTGATGAAGTCATCGACGCCGCGGTCGAAGGCTTCGCCCAGGACGTTTTCGCCTTCCTTGCCGGTCAGCAGGATGATGTAGGTGTAATGGTCGGCGGTCTCATCCAGCTGGCGTACCCGTGCGGTCAGTTCCAGGCCGTCGATCTCGGGCATCAGCCAGTCGGCCAGAAGCACGCTGGCGGGACGCTGTTCGAGCAGCTGCAGCGCTTCGCTGGCGCTGCTGGCGAAGCGCACGTCCTGATAGCCGGCCTGGCTCAGTGCGCGACCGATCATGGCGCTGGAGAACTTGGCGTCGTCCACCACCAGGATGCTGAGATGGGGGTTGGGCATGGGGCAGACTCGCAGGCAGAGAGGAAGGACGCCAAACGGCGCGTATCAGTCTGGATATAATGGGCCCGCCATAGTTATCGTCAAGTCAGGCGCGTTCACTCCGTGAAGAGGATCGCGCCGTCCATCAGGAGCCCGCTCATGCCTTCGTTCGACATCGTGTCTGAACTGGACAAACACGAACTGACCAATGCGGTCGACAACGCCATCAAGGAGCTCGACCGCCGTTTCGACCTGCGTGGCAAATGCAGCATCGAGAGCAAGGACAAGGCGCTGACCTTGACCGCCGAAGCCGAGTTCATGCTCGAGCAGATGCTCGACATCGTGCGCAGCAGCCTGGTCAAGCGCAAGATCGACTGCCAGTGCCTGGAAACCAAGGAGCCCTATGCCTCGGGCAAGGTGATGAAGCAGGAAGTCACTTTCCGTGAAGGTATCGACAAGGAGCTGGCGAAGAAGATCGTCGCCCATATCAAGGATGCCAAGCTCAAGGTGCAGGCCGCCATCCAGGGTGAGCAGGTGCGTGTCACCGGCAAGAAGCGTGACGACCTGCAGGAAGCCATCGCGCTGCTGCGTGGTCACGAATTCGGCATGCCGCTGCAGTACAACAACTTTCGCGATTGAACCTTTGTGGCGCTGAGGCGTCGCAGGCTAGGTTGATAGCATTTTGACCGCCATGGCATGCCATGGCGGTTTCGTTTCATGCACAGGAAAACGGGAGTACCCCTATGGAGATGAACGTCGACGAACTGGTCAAGCTGTCCGAGGCCTGGCTGCCTGTGGTGCTTGAGTACAGCGGCAAGCTGACCCTGGCACTGATCACGCTGCTGATCGGTTGGTGGCTGATCAGCAGGCTCACCTCCAGCGTCGGGCGCATGCTCGAGGCGCGCAAGGTCGATCGCGCGCTGAGCAGTTTTATCAGCAGCCTGGTCAGCATCGTGCTGCGCATTCTGCTGCTGATCAGCGTGGCGTCGATGATCGGTGTGGAGACCACTTCGTTCATTGCCATGATCGGTGCGGCGGGTCTGGCCATCGGCCTGGCGCTGCAGGGCAGCCTGGCCAACTTCGCGGGTGGCGTGCTGATCATGCTGTTTCGCCCGTTCCGCTCGGGCGACTGGATCGAGGGGCAGGGCGTCTCCGGTAGCGTCGACAGCATCCAGATCTTCCACACCACGCTGAAAACGGCGGATAACAAGGTGGTGATCGTGCCCAATGGCGCGCTGTCCAACGGCCATATCACCAACTACTCGCGTGAGTCCCGTCGGCGCGCCGACATCAATATCGGCATCGACTACTCCAGCGATATCAAGCGTGCCCGTGAAGTGCTGCTTGATATCGCCAAGGACCCGCGTGTGCAGCTCGACCCCGCGCCCGTGGTATTCGTGACCGGGCTGGGTGAAAGCGCCGTGAACATCTCGCTGCGCGTATGGGTGGCGACCGGTGATTTCTGGCCGGTGACCTTCGAGTTCACCGAGCTGGCCAAGGAGCGTCTGACCGAGGCGGGTATTGGCATTCCGTTCCCGCAGCGGGTGGTGCATCTGGCCAAGGCCGATTGACACTCACCACAAAAAAGCCCCGGTCGATCCGGGGCTTTTTTGTGCCTGTGATCAGGCATTTTCGACTGCAGGTGGCGTCGTCTCAGGCACCGCTTGGCGTTTGTCGCGACGCCACTGGATAGCGATGAGCAGCAGTGTCGGTATACCCATCAGCGCCGTGGCGAGGAAGAAGTGGGCGTAGCCGAGGCTTTCCACCATCACGCCGGAATAGCCGCCGATCAGGCGCGGCAGCAACAGCATGATGGAACTGAGCAGGGCGTACTGGGTGGCCGAGAATTTCAGGTTGGTCAGGCTCGACAGGTAGGCCACGAAGGCCGAGGTGGCCAGGCCGGCGCTGAAGTTGTCGCAACTGATGGTGACGATCAGCATGTTCAGGTGTGGGCCCATGCCCACCAGCAGCATGAACATCAGGTTGGTGGCCGCCGATGCGGTCGCGCCGATCAGCAGAATCGGCATGATGCCGAAGCGCACGATCAACAGGCCGCCGACCCCGGCGCCGAGCAAGGTCATCACCAGACCGAAGACCTTGCTGACACTGGCGATCTGTTCTTTGGTGAAGCCCTGGTCGATGTAGAAGACGTTGGCCATCACCCCCATCACGGTATCCGACAGACGATAGGTAGCGATCAGGCTCAGCAGCAGCAGGGCCTGCCAGCGGTAGCGCACGATGAAGTCGTTGATCGGCGTGAGCACCGGTGCCATGCCGCCCCAGAACAGGCTGGAGATCGACAGGCTGGTGAGCAGGGTATAGAGCAGTGCACGCAGGAAGGCGCGGTCGTAGTAGAGCAACTCCTGCAGGCTTATCTGGCCCTGGAACAGCAGCATCAGGTCACTTTCGTAGAACTGGGTGACCATGGCCGGGATGGCGATCAGTAGGATGATCAGCAGCAGCACGGACAGCAGCTGGTGGAAGAATCCGTACCTCGCCGCAGCCGTTTTCAGGACCGGTGCCAGCCCGCCCCAGAACAGCCCGGATGCACAGAGGCAGGCCAGGGTGCTGTAAAGCATGGCGCGCAGGAAGGCACGGTCGTTGTAGAGCAGCTCCTGCATGCTGATGTCGCCGAGCAGCATCGGTACCAGATCGCTCTGGTAGAACTGGATGAACATGGTTGGCACGGCGATGATCAGCATGATGACCGCGCTGATCGCCAGTAACTGGTGGAAGAAACCGTGCTTGGGTGGCGCGACATTGATGTGCGGCGGTGCCGGTGGCTCGCGCATCCAGATGGAGGTGAGCAGGCCCGGCAGCATCAGCAGGGCGAAGAGCATGTAGGTACCGGTCCAGGCGCCGAACTGGTAGTCCTTGGCGGTCGAGCCGAAGCCTTCGGCGAAATACAGCGCGCCAGCGGTGGCCAGCAGCGCGGCAACCCGGTAGCCGGTCATGTAGGCGGCAGCCAGCGCAGCCTGATGCTCGTCGCCGAGAATTTCCAGGCGGTAGGCATCGACGGCGATGTCCTGAGTGGCCGAGGCGAAGGCCACCAGCACGGCGAGGGCGATCAAGGAGGACAGGTGCGTCTGCGGGTCGTAATTGGCCATGCCGATCAGGCCGATGGCAACCAGACCCTGCGACAGCACCAGCCAGGAGCGGCGCCGACCAAGCTTGCCCAGCAGTGGCAGGCGCCACTGGTCGAGCATGGGTGCCCACACCCATTTGAAGGCGTAGGCCAGGCCGATGAGGCTGGCGAAGCCGATGGTCTCGCGCGCCACACCGGCTTCGCGCAGCCATACCGACAGGGTCGAGAACACCAGCATGTAGGGCAGGCCGGCAGCGAAGCCCAGAAGTAACAAAGCTAGTGTGGCGGGGTTGGCGTAGGTCGCGAGGGCTTCTCGCCAGGATTTGCGTGGCATCAGGCTCGAATCTGGGGTGGAAAATGAATAGCGCGCACTCTAACTGCTGTACTCCATCGGGCGCCAGCCGTGACGACGCATATCCACACGTTCATTCAGGATACTGATGCCTTCCGCACGCAGGCGCGCCCGTTGTTCATCGCCGGAGGGACTGCCGGCAATCAGACTGAGGCGCCCGCCGGCGGCGATGACGCGGTGCCAGGGCAGCGTGGTGCCATCTGGCAACTGGCTCAGCGTACGCCCGACCCAGCGCGCGGCGCGGCCAAGACCGGCCAACTGCGCCAGTTCGCCATAGCTGACGACCTTGCCTGCCGGCACCTGAGCCAGTACCAGGTACAGCGCTTCGCGGCGCGCCTGCGCGCTTGCCGGTGGTGGTGCCGGCCATGCAGACTCTGACGGTTTCGTCTTGCCCATAGGGTTCGTCCTTATCATGCGCGTACTGATCGCCTTATTCCTTTTTACCCTGGCAGCCCCGCTCTATGCCGATACCGTTTGGCTGGACAACGGCGATCGCCTCAGCGGTGAGATCATCCTGCTCGACGGCGGCAAGCTGGCGCTCAAGACCCAATATGCCGGCCAGGTGCTGATCGACTGGAAGGATATCGATACCCTCAGTTCGGACAAGCCCCTGTTGGTGCGCCGTAGCGGCTTCGACAGCGAACGCAGCGAAAGGTTGTCGGCTGCTGGTAGCGGCATGGTACGGGTGCAAGGCGAGCGCGAATACACCCTGCCGCTGGCGCAGATCAAACGCCTGGTGCCGCCGCGGCCGCTGCTGGAGGATCGTCTCTGGGAAGGCAACCTCGATGCCAAGCTGGACATGAAGCGCAACCAGAACGATGTCGACGAATGGAAGCTCAAGGGCAATACCCGTTTCGAGCACGGGCGCTGGCGGCATGTGCTCAGTGGCGAGCTGGAGCGTGAAACCAAGAACGACAGAAAGGTCGAGGACAACTGGGAACTGGAGTACGACCTCGATCGCTTTCTCACCGAACACTGGTTCTGGCGAGTCGGTGTGGAGCAGGCCGAGGATGAGTTCGAAACCGTCGACCGTCAGCGCATCGTTGGCACCGGCCCCGGTTATCGCTTCTGGGATGACGAGCTGGGGCGTTTCGACCTGATCGGCCAGTTCAATCGCGTGCGACTGGAGTCTGGCGTTGCCGACCTGGCGTTCAACACCACGTCACTGGAGATGGATTACAAGCGCCTGCTGTGGGGCACGCGGCTGGAGTTCTATGCCAACGCCCAGTTGCAGATCCCGCATATCGACGAGATCGACTACGTGCTCGATAGCGAATTCGGCCTGCGCTACCGCCTCAATCAGTGGGCGCGCTTGTCGCTCCTGTACGAGCTGGATCAGCTGCGTGCCCCGGGGCAGACGGTTTCGGATCGGCATTATCTGATCGGTGTCGGCGTGGGCTGGTGATGCCGTCGGGCGGAGTGCGGCCCCGCAGCACGCCGCCCGACGGAACGCCGCCCGACGGAAAAAGCTGAACTCTGCGCAGTCGGCCCGGTCAGCTGTTGCTCTGGCGCCGGGGTTGCGGATAATGCCCGGCTTTCGCCCACCAACGCCATTACCCAACTTATGTCGCGCCCTATATCGCTGTCCCTGCTTGGCCTGAGCATCGCTCTGTGCAGTTGCGCCACCTTCGCCGATACCGTCTGGTTGAAGAACGGTGATCGTCTCTCCGGCACCATCCGCTTCTTCGACGGTAGCAAACTGCTGCTGGAAACCGACTACGGCGGCTCCATCCCGCTGGACTGGAAGAAAATCGCCACCCTGGAAAGTGACCACGAGCTGCTGGTCAAGCTCGGGCCGGTAGATGGCGAGCGTGCCAAGTCGCTGCTGGCCGCTGAGCCGGGCAAGGTCACGCTGGCCAATGGCGAGTCGCCGAAGACCATCGAACTGGCGCAGATCGAACAGATCATGAAGCCCAAGCCCCTGGTGGAAGACTTCACCTGGAAGGGCAACATCGACCTCGGTCTGGACTACAAGCGCGGTGAGCGCGACTCCGACGACTACGATGTCGGCATCAAGACCCAGGCCCGCCACGGTCTCTGGCGGCACAATGCGCTCGCCGACTACAACCGCGAGCTGAAAGACGACGTCGTCAGCACCGACAACTGGAGCGCCGAGTACGCGCTCGACCGCTTCCTCACGGAAAAATGGTTCTGGCAGGGGCGCTTCGAGTACAAGCGCGACCGTATCGAGGAGGTGGAGCGTCAGCGCACTCTCGGTACCGGTCCTGGTTACCAGTTCTGGGATGACGAGCTGGGCGCGTTCTCCATCGCTACCCTGGCCAACCGCAGCGATTACCGCTACAGCAACGGTGAGCAGGATCGCTTCTACGCCATGAGCGTGAAGTGGGACTACAACCGCTATCTGGTCGGCAAGACTGTCGAGCTGTTCAGTGTCGGAGAGCTAGGTCGTCCGCTGAGTGGGGCGGCGGATTACAGCCTGGATGCCGAGGTCGGGCTGCGCTACAAGGTCACCGACTGGGCGTCGCTGAACATGAAGGCCGAGAAGGATATGGTCAGTGGTGCCGAGGGCGATCTGGACGAAACCCGTTATACCCTTGGCTTCGGAGTCGGCTGGTAAGTCCCGGCATCGCAAACGAAAAGCCCGCGATCTGCTCGCGGGCTTTTTATTGGGCGCCGGAATCAGGCTTGTTCCTGTTCCCGTTGTTTCCAGCCGGCGCCACCTGGCAGCACCAGATTGAGGAGCAGGGCAGTGATCGCGCACAGGGAGATCCCTGACAGGGCGAATTCCTTGCCGCCGATGACCATGCCGCCGATGCCGAACACCAGGGTCACCGAAACGATGATCAGGTTGCGTGCTTCGGACAGGTCGACCTGGTGGCGGATCAGGGTGTTGAGGCCGACCACGGCGATGGAACCGAACAGCAGGCAGAGAATGCCGCCCATCACCGGTACCGGAATGCTCTGCAGGGCCACGCCGAACTTGCCGATGAAGGCCAGGGCGATGGCGAAAACCGCTGCCCAGGTCATGATCTTCGGGTTGTAGCTCTTGGTCAGCATCACTGCGCCGGTGACTTCGGCGTAGGTCGTGTTGGGTGGGCCCCCGAACAGGCCGGCTGCCGAGGTGGCGAGGCCGTCACCGAGCAGGGTGCGGTGCAGGCCCGGCTTCTTGACGAAGTTCTTGCCGGTGACGTTGCCGATCGCCACCACACCGCCGATGTGCTCGATGGCTGGCGCCAGTGCCACTGGCACCATGTACAGAATGGCGCCCCAGTGCAGTTCCGGTGTGATGAAGTTGGGCACGGCGAGCCAGGCCGCTTGATCGACGGCACTGGTATCGATCACGCCGAGCCCTGCAGCGATGGCGCAGCCAACGGCGATACCGGAGAGGATCGGCACCAGGCGGAAGATGCCACGACCCAGCACGGCCACCAGCAAGGTGGTGATCAGCGCTGGCATCGAGATCATCATCGCCGTGCTGTACGGCACCAGTTCGACGCTGCCATCACCGGCCTTGCCCATGGCCATGTTCACCGCCACCGGCGACAGCGCCAGGCCGATGGAGATGATCACCGGGGCGATCACCACCGGCGGCAGCAGGCGGTCGATGAAGCTGGGGCCGCGCAGTTTCACCAGCGCCGAAAGCAGGATGTAGACCACGCCGGCAGCGATCACGCCGCCCATCACCGCAGGCAGGCCGAACTCGCCCTTGGCCGCCAGAATCGGTGCGATGAAGGCGAAGCTGGAGGCCAGGAACACCGGGATCTGGCGCTTGGTCACCAGTTGGAACAGCAGGGTCCCGATACCGGCGGTGAACAGCGCGACGTTGGGGTCCATGCCGGTGATCAGCGGCATCAGCACCAGGGCGCCGAAGGCCACGAACAGCATCTGCGCGCCGGAAATGCCCTGGCGCCACAGCGGGTCGTTGAATTCCGTCTGCGACATGTCAGGCGTCCTTCTGCTTGGTGCCGAAGATCTTGTCACCGGCATCGCCCAGGCCCGGGATGATGTAGCCATGCTCGTTCAGGCGCTGATCGATGGAGGCGGTGAAGATGGTCACGTCCGGGTGAGCCTGCTCGACCGCCTTGATGCCTTCCGGAGCAGCGACCAGGACCATGGCGCGAATGTCCTTGCAGCCGGCCTTCTTCAGCAGGTCGATGGTGGCGACCATCGAGCCGCCGGTGGCCAGCATCGGGTCGATGATCAGCGCCAGGCGCTCGTCGATTTCCGGCGCGAGCTTTTCCAGGTAGGTGTGCGCTTCCAGGGTTTCCTCGTTGCGCGCCACGCCCACGGCGCTGACCTTGGCACCGGGGATCAGGCTGAGCACGCCATCGAGCATGCCGATGCCGGCACGCAGAATGGGCACCACGGTGATTTTCTTGCCGGCGATCTTCTCGACCTGCACGGTGCCCGCCCAGCCTTCGATCTCGTAGGCTTCCAGCGGCAGGTCGTTGGTGGCTTCATAAGTCAGCAGGGCGCCCACTTCCTGGGCCAGCTCACGGAAATTCTTGGTGCTGATATCGGCGCGGCGCATCAGGCCGATCTTGTGACGGATCAGCGGGTGACGGATCTCGCGAGTGGGCATGGGCTGGGATCTCCAACGGGGCTCTGGGAAAAAATCGCGTTAGATTAAAGCATTGCTCATGCCAAGTGGTGGGTGACTGACGAGTCATGATGCGCCATGCCCTGTATCGACTACGCTGGTCAGTCGATACTTGGCAAGCGTTGCCCGGGTCTGTACCTTTGCCCGCTTTTATTTGACGGCTCGATCAGCTTTCAGGCTGTCTGCCGCCATTCATCAGCCCGATCAAGAGAGAACACACCATGTCCGCCGATCTCGCGCACATTCGCCAAATCATGGCGGAAGCCGACTGCCTGTTCACCGAAGCCGAGGTGGAAGCGGCCATCGACAAGGTCGCCAGTCAGATCAACGCCGAGCTGGCCGAGTGCAATCCGGTGGTGTTCTGCGTGATGAACGGCGGGCTGATTTTCTCTGGCAAGCTGATGACCAAGCTGAACTTCCCACTGGAGGCGTCCTACCTGCATGCCACGCGCTATCGCAACGAAACCAGTGGTGGCGAGCTGTTCTGGAAGGCCAAGCCGGAAGTTTCGTTCATCGACCGCGATGTGCTGATCATCGACGACATCCTCGATGAGGGGCACACCCTGGGCGCGATCATCGATTTCTGTCGCCACGCCGGTGCGCGCGCGGTGCATACCGCCGTGTTGATCGACAAGGAGCACGAGCGCAAGGCGCGTCCGGACCTGAAGGCCAACTACGTGGGCCTGCACTGCATCGATCGTTACATCTTCGGTTACGGCATGGACTACAAGGGTTACTGGCGCAACGCTGCCGGCATTTTTGCGGTCAAGGGGCTGTAAGTCCCTTTATCCATACGTAGCGTTAGCACCGCTCGGACAATGGCCAGGTAGTGCGCACCGGCTTTCCGGTCGCTGTCCCCGGTGCGCATGGCGCACCCTACTCGGGCGGCGCCTTTTTCGGTGTGCCATCCAGCCAGCGCAGCGCCTTTTCCCGTGCTTGTGGCAGGTTGCGCGTATACGCCAGCTCGCCTTCGCGGCGATGCACTCCGGCGCGCCGCAGCTGCAAGCGTACCTGCGCCGTCGGCCCGCTCAGAATCAGCGCCACGTTCTGCTGACGATAGTCGCGCAGCACGTTGTCCAGCGCCGCCAGGGCGGTCATGTCCAGCAGCGGCACTGCGCTGATATCGACGATCACCACGCGCACTCCCGGGGTAAAGCGGCGCAGCACGCTCAGCGCCTTTTCCGCCGCGCCGAAAAACAGCGGGCCGCGAATGGCGTAAGCCAGCACGTGCTCGGGCAGATCCTGCAGGGCCTGACGCTGCTGCCGGCTCAGCGCAGCGGTATCGGTCAGCTCGCTCATGCGCTTGATGAACAGCCCGGCCGCCAACAGCAGGCCGACGCCAACGGCCAGTACCATGTCGAACAGCACCGTCAGTACCAGGCAGGTCAGCAGCACCAGCACGTCGCTGCGCGGTGCGATGCGCAGGGTATGGGCGACATGCTGGGGCTCGCTCATGTTCCACGCCACTATCAGCAGCAGCGCCGCCAGAGCGGCCATGGGTAGATAACTGAACAGCGGCGCGAGCAGCAGAATCGCTGCCAGCACCACGCCTGCATGCACCAGTGCCGCCATCGGCGAAAAGGCGCCTGCACGCACGTTGGCGGCCGTACGGGCGATGGCGGCAGTGGCGGTGATGCCACCAAAGAACGGCGCGGCCAGATTACCCAGGCCCTGGCCGATCAGTTCGGCGTTGGGGTCATGCTTGCTGCCGGTCATGCCGTCGGCGACCACGGCGCACAGCAATGACTCGATGGCACCGAGCATGGCGATGGCAAATGCAGGTGCCAGCAGTTGGCGAATCAGTTCGAACGACAGCACCAGCGGCTGGCCGTCAGCGCCCGGCAGGTTCCAGGGCAGCGCCAGGTCCGGCAGGAAAGGCGGGATGCCGGGATGTTCGATGCCATCGAGTGAATAGCTGAAGCGCTCGCCCAGGGTCGCCACCGGCAGCCCCAGGCGTTCCAGTGCAAGCGCGAGCAGCGCGCCAACCGCGAGGGCGACCAGGTGCGCAGGAATCTTCGGCACCAGGCGTGGCCAGATCAGCAGTGTCGCCAGGCATGCGGCGCCCACCAGGCTGTCGCCGGGCTGCAGGCTGGGAAGGGCGCGGACCAGCAGAGTGACCTGTTCCAGCAGATGTTGAGGCGCTGCGGCCAGATGCAGGCCAAGCAGGTCCTTGATCTGCAGGACGGCGATGACGATGCCGATGCCGGCGGTAAAGCCCAGCGTCACCGGATAGGGCACGAACTCGATCAGGCGTCCGGCGCGCAGCAGGCCCAGGCTAATCAGAATCACGCCAGCCATCAGCGTGCACAGCAGCAAGCCGCCGAGGCCGTACTGCTGGGTGATCGGCAGCAGAATCACCACGAACGCGGCGGTGGGGCCGGAAATATTGAAGCGCGAGCCGCCACACAGGGCGATCAGTGGCGCGGCGATCAGCACGGTGTAGAGCCCGTGCTGCGGCGCCACACCCACGGCGATGGCCAGTGCCATGGCCAACGGAATGGCAATGATGCCCACCGTCAGGCCGGCGCTCAGATCTCCGCGCAGGGCCTTCCAGGAATAGCCCGCGCGCAGCGTCTGGCGCCAGGCGGCGAACAGCGGTAACGATGGACGTGACATGCTGGCTCCCTAATGGCTGGGCGCATTATAGGAGCCAGTTCGCTGGGCGCGGCATGACCTAGGTCGGCTGTCGTGTCGATTGTGCGCGTGTTAGCCTGCCCGGCTGCGCGTTGAGCCGCGCGCGGCTCGGCGGTACACTGCCGGCCCTCTGTAATGCTGGCGGGAGCGGGCGATGCGTAAAGACAAGAAGCAGGTGATTGGCGAAGAAATCAGCGATGACTCGATCAAGCTGTTCCTTGCGGTGGAGCCGGCGGACGCCACACCGCCTTCGCTGCACAAGCTGGTCAAGGCTTATCGCGGCCTGCGTGTCGATGACTTCGAGCGCTTCGTGGGTTTCTTCGTTGCCGAAGGCTACGACCTCTCGGCCACCGATGCGCAGGGCCATGATTTCATCGCACTGATTCAGGATCAGCGCAATGCCGAGCCCTATATCGACGTGATCAAGGCCGCTCGCGGCTGATTTTCGTCTGCTGGACAAGAATGCCCGCGTTCCATTGAGAAGGCGGGCATTTTTCATGAGCTGCGGATCTTGATCGCGGGCAATAAAAAACCGGCCGCTGGGGCCGGTTTTTCAAGAACCTGTCGCGATTAAGCGGCAGCAGCTTCGCCCAGCGCCTTGATGTGCGCGTTCAGGCGGCTCTTGTGACGAGCGGCTTTGTTCTTGTGGATGATGCCTTTGTCAGCCATGCGGTCGATGACCGGAACAGCTGCGGTGTAAGCGGTTTTGGCAAGCTCGAGATCTTTGGCAGCAATAGCCTTGACCACGTTCTTGATGTAGGTACGAACCATCGAGCGCAGGCTGGCGTTATGGCTACGGCGCTTCTCAGCCTGTTTGGCGCGTTTTTTGGCAGAAGGTGAGTTGGCCACCGTCAAGCTCCTCGAAAACTGGGGGGTTACGACAAATAAGGCCGCGAATCATGCCGATCCATCTGCCTGCTGTCAAGTCTGATGACGCTTTCCTGTGCTGGCCTGACCAGTGGTGGCTCGCTACACTCGACGCCTTCGTTGAGCGGCGGATTGTCCGCTACTGCACCTCTTTATGGAAGCCGAAACACCCCATGAATCTGCTCAAGTCCCTGGCTGCCGTCAGTTCACTGACCATGGTTTCGCGTGTGCTGGGGTTCGTTCGCGACACCATCATCGCCCGTACCTTCGGTGCCGGGGTGGCGTCGGATGCCTTCGTGGTGGCCTTCAAGCTGCCCAACCTGCTGCGCCGTATTTTTGCCGAAGGGGCGTTCTCGCAGGCCTTCGTGCCGATTCTGGCGGAGTACAAGATGCAGCAGGGCGAGGAGGCCACGCGCACCTTCGTGGCCTATGTCTCTGGTTTGCTGACCCTGGTGCTGGCGCTGGTCACGGCCATCGGCGTGCTCGCTGCACCCTGGATCGTCTGGGCCACGGCGCCGGGTTTTGCCGATGAGGCCGAGCGTTTCGAGCTGACCGTCGATCTGCTGCGGGTGACCTTTCCTTATATATTGCTGATCTCCCTGTCATCGCTGGCCGGGGCCGTGCTCAATACCTGGAACCGTTTTTCGGTACCGGCGTTCGTGCCGACCCTGCTCAACGTCAGCATGATCGTCTTCTCGCTGTTTCTGACGCCCTATTTCGACCCGCCGATCATGGCGCTGGGCTGGGCGGTACTGGTCGGGGGGCTGGCGCAACTGCTCTGGCAACTGCCGCATCTGAAGAAGATCGGCATGCTGGTGCTACCGCGCCTGAGTTTCGGTGATCTCGGTGTCTGGCGCGTGCTCAAGCAGATGGGGCCGGCTATCTTCGGCGTCTCGGTGAGCCAGATTTCGCTGATCATCAACACCATTTTCGCTTCCTTTCTGGTGGCTGGCTCGGTGTCCTGGATGTACTACGCCGACCGCCTGATGGAGCTGCCCTCGGGTGTGCTGGGTGTGGCGCTGGGGACCATCCTGCTGCCGGCACTCTCCAAGACCTATGCGAGCAAGAACCGCGACGAATACCGGCGTCTGCTCGATTGGGGGCTGCGTCTGTGTTTTCTGCTGGTGCTGCCCTGCACCCTGGCGCTGGCGATTCTCGCCGAGCCACTGGTGGTGTCGCTGTTCCAGTACGGCAAGTTCGGCGCAGAAGACGCGCTGATGACCCAGCGGGCGCTGGTGGCTTATTCGGTCGGTCTGCTTGCCTTGATTCTGATCAAGATCCTCGCGCCTGGCTTCTATGCCCAGCAGAACATCAAGACGCCGGTGCGCATTGCCATCGTCAGCCTGCTGGCGACCCAGGCGATGAACGCGCTGTTCGTGTTCGGCCTGGAGATGGCGCATGTCGGCCTGGCGCTGGCGATCAGCCTGGCGGCCTGCCTGAACGCCAGCCTGCTGTACTGGCAGCTGCGCCGCGCCGATATCTTCCAGCCGCTGCCGGGCTGGGGCCTGTTCCTGCTCAAGCTGGTGGTCGCGGTGGCGGTGATGGTCGCGGTGTTACTGGGGCTGCTGCAGGTCATGCCAGCCTGGGCAGAAGGGGAGATGCTGGTGCGCCTGTTGCGGTTAGGCGCGCTGGTGTTTGCCGGTCTGATCGCCTACTTCGGCATGTTGCTGGTCCTGGGTTTTCGCCTGCGCGATTTCGCCCGGCGGTCGCTGTAGCCATTGCAGGGTGCGCCGTGCGCACCGTCGGGCCGGCGCAGGAGTGGTGCGCATGGCGCACCCTGCGATTCAAGGCGTCGCGATGCCTGTTGTGCATGGCCTGCTGTGCGTATAATCGGCCACTTTGTGAACAAGAAGCGTGCTATGCAGCTGGTTCGAGGTCTTCATAACCTGCAGCCCCAGGCGCGGGGCTGTGTGGTTACCATCGGTAATTTCGACGGCGTTCATCGTGGGCACCAGGCCATCCTGGGGCGCCTGCGTGAGCGTGCCGCAGAATTGGCCGTGCCCAGTTGCGTGGTGATCTTCGAGCCGCAGCCGCGTGAATTCTTCGGCCCGGATACCGCGCCGGCACGCCTGACCCGCCTGCGTGACAAGCTCGCGTTGCTGGCTGCCGAAGGCGTCGACATGGTGCTGTGCCTGGCCTTCAATCGCCGCCTGCGCGAACTGTCGGCAGCCGAGTTCGTCCAGCGCGTGCTGGTCGATGGGCTCAAGGTGAAGGATCTGGAGATCGGTGACGATTTCCGCTTCGGTTGCGACCGCGCCGGGGATTTCGAATTTCTCAAGGCCGCCGGCCTGCGCCACGGCTTCAGCGTCGATGCCTCGACCACCGTCGAAGTGCTGGGTGGCCGGGTCAGCAGTACGCGTGTGCGCCAGGCACTGGCCGATGGCGATTTCGAACTGGCCGAAGCCTTGCTCGGTCGACCGTTCCGTATCGCCGGGCGCGTCTTGCACGGACAGAAGCTCGGCCGCCAGCTCGATGCGCCCACCGCCAACGTCCAGCTCAAGCGGCGCAAGGTGCCGCTGACCGGCGTCTATCTGGTGAGCTGCGAAGTCGATGGCGTGATTCAACCGGGCGTCGCCAATATTGGCGTGCGACCCAGCGTTGCCGGTGACGGCAGCGCCCATCTGGAAGTTCACCTTCTGGATTTTGCCGGCGATCTGTATGGCCGGCGTCTCTCGGTGGCTTTCCACCACAAGCTGCGTGATGAGCAGCGTTTCGCCTCGCTGGAGGCCTTGAAGGCGGCGATTGCCGCCGATATCGCCGCTGCCCGTGATTATTGGCAGAGCCACCCGCTGATGAAGAGCCCGAAATGACCGACTACAAAGCTACGCTGAACCTGCCCGATACCCAGTTCCCGATGAAGGCCGGCCTGCCGCAACGCGAGCCGCAGACCCTGCAGCGCTGGAACGAGATTGGTCTGTATAGCAAGCTGCGCAAGATTGGCGAAGATCGGCCGAAGTTCGTCCTGCACGACGGCCCGCCCTATGCCAACGGCAGCATCCACATCGGTCATGCGCTGAACAAGATCCTCAAGGACATCATCACCCGTTCCAAGACCATGGCCGGCTTCGATGCGCCCTATGTGCCGGGCTGGGACTGCCATGGCCTGCCGATCGAGCACAAGGTCGAAACCACCTTCGGCAAGAACCAGCCGGCGGACCTGACCCGTGAGCGCTGCCGCACCTATGCGGCCGAGCAGGTCGAAGAGCAGAAAGCCAACTTCATCCGTCTTGGTGTGCTGGGTGACTGGGACAACCCGTACCTGACCATGAACTTCGCCAACGAGGCCGGCGAGATCCGCGCGCTGGCGGAGATGGTCAAGAACGGCTTCGTGTTCAAGGGGCTCAAGCCGGTCAACTTCTGCTTCGACTGTGGCTCGGCGCTGGCTGAGGCCGAAGTCGAGTATCAGGACAAGAAATCCGAAGCCATCGACGTCGCCTTCCCGGTCGAAGATGCCGACAAGCTGGCCGCTGCCTTCGGCTTGAGCGAGTTGAGCAAACCGACCGCCATCGTCATCTGGACCACCACGCCCTGGACCATCCCGGCCAACCAGGCGCTCAACGCACACCCGGAATTTACTTACGCCCTGGTCGACACCGGCGAGCGCATCCTGCTGCTGGCCGAGGAAATGGTTGCAAGCTGCCTGCAGCGCTACGACCTGCAAGGCACGGTGATCGCCACTGCACCCGGTTCGGCGCTGGAACTGATCAACTTCCGCCACCCGTTCTATGATCGTCTGTCGCCGCTGTACCTGGCCGAGTACGTCGAGCTGGGTGCCGGTACGGGTATCGTCCACTCGGCGCCGGCCTACGGTGAGGACGACTTCCGCACCTGCAAAGCCTACGGCATGAGTAACGACGAGATCCTCAATCCGGTGCAGAGCAACGGTGTCTACGTCGACTCGCTGCCGTTCTTCGGCGGCCAGTTCATCTGGAAGGCCAACCCGGCCATCGTCGAGAAACTCGCCGAAGTCGGTGCGTTGCTCAAGCACGCCACCATCAGCCACAGCTACATGCACTGCTGGCGCCACAAGACGCCGCTGATCTACCGCGCCACCGCGCAGTGGTTCGTCGGCATGGATACCAAGCCGAAAGACGGCGCCACCTTGCGTGAGCGTTCGCTGGCCGCCATCGAAGATACCAAGTTCGTCCCGGCCTGGGGACAGGCGCGTCTGCACAGCATGATCGCCGGCCGCCCGGACTGGTGCATCTCGCGTCAGCGCAACTGGGGCGTGCCGATCCCGTTCTTCACCCATAAGGAAAGCGGCGAGCTGCATCCGCGCACCGTCGAGCTGATGGAAGAGGTCGCCAAGCGTGTCGAGCAGGAAGGCATCGAGGCCTGGTTCAAACTGGACGCCACCGAGCTGCTGGGCGCCGAGGCCGACCAGTACGACAAGAGCCGCGACACCCTGGACGTGTGGTTCGACTCCGGCACCACCCACTGGCACGTACTGCGCGGCTCCCACGCCGAGCTGGCGCATGCCGATGGTCCGGCTGCCGACCTCTATCTGGAGGGCTCCGACCAGCACCGTGGCTGGTTCCATTCATCCTTGCTGACCGGTTGCGCCATCGATGGCCATGCCCCCTACAAGGAGCTGCTGACACACGGTTTCACCGTCGACGAGCAGGGCCGCAAGCAGTCCAAGTCGCTCGGCAATGTGGTCGCACCGCAGAAGGTGATCGACAGCATGGGTGCCGACATCCTGCGCCTGTGGGTCGCCTCCACCGACTACTCCGGTGAAATGGCCGTCTCCGACCAGATCCTGCAGCGCAGCGCCGATGCCTACCGGCGTATCCGTAACACTGCGCGCTTCATGCTGGCCAACCTCAACGGCTTCGACCCGGCCAGGGACCTGCTGCAACCCGAGCAGATGCTCGACCTCGACCGTTGGGCCGTCGACGCCGCCCTGCGCCTGCAGGAAGAGATCATCGAGGCCTACGCCGACTACCGTTTCTGGAACGTCTACTCCAAGGTGCACAACTTCTGCGTGCAGGAGCTGGGCGGTTTCTACCTGGACATCATCAAGGATCGCCAGTACACCACCGCTGCTGACAGCGTGGCGCGTCGCTCCTGCCAGAGCGCGCTGTTCCATATCAGCGAGGCGCTGGTGCGCTGGATCGCGCCGATCCTGGCCTTCACCGCCGAGGAAATCTGGCAGTTCCTGCCGGGCGAGCGCAACGAATCGGTGATGCTCAATACCTGGTACGCCGGCCTTGAGCGCCTGCCGGAAGGTTTCGCTCTGGATCGTGCCTATTGGGACCGCGTCATGCAGGTCAAGGCTGCGGTCAACAAGGAACTGGAGAACCTGCGCACGGCCAAGGCCATCGGTGCCAGCCTGCAGGCGGAAGTGACCCTGTTCTGCGACGAGGCCAAGCAGGCCGACCTGGCCAAGCTCGGTGACGAGCTGCGTTTCGCCCTGATCACCTCGGCGGCGCAGACCGCGCCGCTGGCCGATGCGCCGAGTGATGCGGTGGTGACCGAGGTCGAAGGCCTGAAGCTGAAGATCCTCAAGTCCGCCCATGCCAAGTGCGGTCGTTGCTGGCACTTCCGCGCCGACGTCGGCAGCCATGCCGCGCACCCGGAGCTGTGCGGTCGTTGCGTGAGCAACATCGAAGGCATCGGTGAGGTGCGCAAGCATGCCTGAGTCCTCGCGTTTCGGGCATCTGCCCTGGCTGCTGCTGAGCGTGCTGATCCTGGTCGCCGACCGGGTGACCAAGGACATCTTCGAGGGCACGCTGAGCATGTATCAGCGCATCGAAGTCATTCCGGGCTACTTCGACTGGACCCTGGCCTACAACACCGGTGCGGCATTCAGCTTCCTGGCCGATGCCGCCGGCTGGCAGCGCTGGTTCTTCGCGGCCATCGCCATCGTCGTCAGCGTCGTGCTGGTGATCTGGCTCAAGCGCCTCAAGCGTCATGAGACCCTGCTGGCGGTAGCGCTGGCCATGGTCCTGGGCGGCGCGCTGGGCAACCTGTATGACCGCGTGGTGCTTGGTCACGTGGTCGACTTCATTCTGGTGCACTGGCAGAGCCGCTGGTTCTTCCCGGCGTTCAACCTGGCCGACACCTTCATCACCATCGGTGCCATCCTGCTGGCGCTGGATATGTTCAAGAGCGACAAGTCCGCGAAGGAGGCTGCGCAATGACAGACGTACGCATCGGGCCGGACAGGGAAGTGACCCTGCATTTTGCCCTCAAGCTGGAAAACGGCGATGTGGTCGACAGCACGTTCGACAAGCAGCCGGCGACCTTCAAGGTCGGCGACGGCAACCTGCTGCCAGGCTTCGAGCAAGCGCTATATGGCTTCAAGGCCGGCGACAAACGCAGCGTGCAGGTGCAGCCGGAGCAGGGCTTCGGCCAACCGAATCCGCAGAACGTGCAGATCATGCCGCGTAGCCAGTTCGACGGCATGGAGCTCTCCGAAGGGCTGCTGGTGATCTTCAATGACGCCGCCAATACCGAGTTGCCGGGCGTGGTCAAGGCGTTCGATGACAAGCAGGTCACCATCGACTTCAATCATCCGCTGGCCGGCAAGGTGCTCGACTTCGATGTGGAGATCATCGAGGTCAAGGCGCTAAATGCGGTGTAGACTGGATTTCTCACACGGAGGCCACCCTTATGAGTGTGCAACTTTCCCCCATCGTGTCGGAGTTCGAGACGCAGGAGCAGGCAGATCGTCATGATCGCTGGTTCCGCCGCAAGGTACAGGAGTCCCTGGATGACTCGCGCCCTGGCGTTCCGCATGACCAGGTAATGGCTGAGATGGAAGCCATCATCACCCAGGCCGAAGCTCGGCGGCGGGGTCTTGGCTAATGCTGCCGATCATCTGGCGCGATAGCGCCAGAGCCGACTTGGCGGAAATCATCCGCTATATCGCTGACGAAGCTCCTCAGGCTGCCAGGCAGCTAAAGAGCTACTTGGAGTCTGCCGTCCTGCCGTTGGCCGATCACCCCTATCTGTATCGTCCCGGTCGGATTCCTGGCACTCGCGAGCTGGTCGCCCACCCCAATTATGTCCTGGTCTACAGAGTGGCGGCCGATTGCATAGAAGTGGTCAGCGTCCTTCATTCTCGCCAAGAATATCCCTGAGCGTTTCTACCGCACCGCATTCAATGCGCGGCGTTAATCGAGACAGTCAATATGCATATCAAACTCGCCAACCCCCGCGGCTTCTGCGCCGGTGTCGATCGCGCCATCGAAATCGTCAACCGCGCGCTGGAAGTCTTCGGCCCACCGATCTACGTGCGCCATGAAGTGGTGCACAACAAGTTCGTGGTCGAAGACCTGCGTGCCCGTGGCGCGGTGTTCGTCGAAGAGCTGGATCAGGTGCCGGACGACGTCATCGTCATCTTCAGCGCTCATGGCGTCTCCAAGGCCGTGCGCGACGAAGCGGCGCGTCGTGGCCTCAAGGTGTTCGACGCCACCTGCCCGCTGGTGACCAAGGTGCATATGGAAGTGGTGCGCTACAGCCGTGAAGGCCGCGAGTGCATCCTCATTGGCCACGAAGGCCATCCGGAAGTCGAAGGCACCATGGGCCAGTACGACGCGAGCAACGGCGGTACCATCTACCTGGTGGAAGACGAGGCGGATGTCGCTGAGCTGCAGGTGCGCAACCCCGAAAACCTGGCGTTCGTGACCCAGACCACCCTGTCGATGGACGACACCAGCAAGGTGATCGACGCCCTGCGCACCAGGTTTCCCGCCATTGGCGGCCCGCGCAAGGACGACATCTGCTACGCCACACAGAACCGCCAGGACGCGGTCAAGCAGCTGGCCAGCGACTGCGATGTGCTGCTGGTCGTCGGCAGCCCGAACAGCTCCAACTCCAACCGCCTGCGCGAACTGGCCGAGCGCATGGGGACTCCGGCCTACCTGATCGACGGCGCCGAAGATCTCAAGCGTGAGTGGTTCGATGGCGTGAGTGGCATCGGCATCACCGCGGGCGCTTCCGCGCCGGAAGTACTGGTACGTGGCGTGGTCGAGCAACTGCGCACCTGGGGCGCGGCAGGGGAGACCGAACTGGATGGCCGGCCGGAGAACATTACCTTTTCGATGCCGAAGGAGTTGAGGGTGAAAGCGCTCTGAGCGCTGCTCGTTCCTGCTTCGATAAAGTCAGCGATTCAAAATAAAAAATGCCCCGGTTTCCACAGAAACCGGGGCATTTTTTTCCAGCTTATGTCAACGCCAGCAGTCGGCTGTACTCATGCCGCTCCCGCTGCTGCCCCTGACTCCGCGGGCGTTCAGGGTCAGGTTCCCGCACTTGGTATCGTCGAACTGCTGATTGGCGGTCAGCGTATAGCCACCATCATCGTCGACTTTGCTGAGCGCCAATTCGTATTTGCCGGTCTCTGAGGTATTTCCATTCTTCAGCGCGAGTTTGCCAACGTCGGCGTCACTGGTGACGTAAGCATTGTTCTGCGAAAAATAGCGTTCCTGGCGTGCCGAGACGTCATTGAGGAATGCCTGGCCCTCGCTGCGGTTACCGCGTTTGACGTACTCGCTGTAGTTTGGGTACGCGATGGCGGCCAATATGCCGATGATCAGTACCACGATCATCACTTCTATCAGGGTGAAACCCTGCTGTCGGTTCAACTGCTTGCTCATGTTTAGTCCTCAGTCTCCACGCGCCGCCAGGTCTGGCGACCGATGCTGGACGGATCGGGATAGATATTCGTGCAGGTCTGGCCAGTGCAGTACTGGAAGCCACCGTCGGAGTTCTGCGATATGGTACCGCCACCTTCGCCGTCCTGACGAACTGCAGAAATATTGGTGCTCTCGGCCTCACCCGTCGGCGTGTAACCGAACGAGTTCTGAGGGGTTCGTCCGCCGGTGAATGGGTTGAGCGCATACGTCCAGTTGGCTGCACCATCGCCGCACGGATCGTCATTGGGGACCAGAGACTGCATGAAAATGGTCCGGCCCAGCTGAGACATGTTCTCCACGACCATCTCACCATCGTTTTGCACCAGGTTCAGGTACCAGCCGTTCTGCGTACTCCAGTCCATGGCGTTGTTACTGATAACGCGGCCCTGACGAGTGCTGCCGTCCGCGGCGCTTACAGTGGTCTGCTCGCTGATGCTCTGCTGTTGCAGGCTGCTGCGGTTGATTCCCGGGTTGCTGGAGGGCTGGCCCCGGGTTTGTTTGTCCCAGATGCCATAGACCGTCTGGGCAATGTTCTTGTTGCCTTCCTTGTCACCCGTTTCGAAGAACTTGCCAGTGCCGAAGACCACCAGATAGCCCGTGCCGGTGGGGTGCAATACCAGGCTCGGTGCCGAGGTAATGGGCTGTGGAGTGCTGTTGAAGGTGGCACTGAACAGTGGATTGCCGCCATAAGCGACCTTGAAGTCGGAGATCGCCGTCTCGCTGTCATCTTCACGGGTAAAGGGTGTGTCTTCGCTACGGCCGCTGCGCAGAAGATCGAAACGCCATACATTGCCCTGCAGGTCGCCGGCATAGGCATAGTCGGCTACGCCGTCAGCGTTGAAGTCGCCGAGTTTGGCTGACGACAGGCCGTTGGCGACACCGTCGGTGCCTTGCACCTCGAGGCTCTTGAGCAGGTTGCCCTCCAAGGCATCGATGACGAACAGTGCGGCTTTGCCGCTGGTATTGCCCGCGCTGTCGTAACCGTTGCCGATCACCACCGCCCACTTGCCAGTGTGCAGGCGTGCGATCGTCGGCTGTGCGAAGCTGTAGCCCATCTTCACCGTCGCTTCGCTGAGCTTGCTGTCGTCAAATTCCCACAGCAGTTTTTCTTCGCCGGGCGTCGTGATGTCGAGGGCGAAAATGGACTTTCCCCCTGCCTTGAGCGTGCCGACCAGAATGGTGCGCCATTCGGTGCCGGTAAAGACATCGCCTACCACCGGGGTGCCATCTACATAGAATTCATGGCTGTAGTTGCTACCCGTGAGTTTATTCAGTTTGTTGAACACACTGCTGGGAATGAAGGCGAACTCTTCCGCGCCGGTTTTGGCATTGAAGGCATGCAGCATGCCGTCGTTGCCGCCGACATAGAGTCGGGGAGTGCGCTTGGCTGCTTCTGTGGCGAACTCGCTGTAAGTATTGGTGTTTTCGAGGGCATTGGTCACGTTGACCAGGTAGCGCGCCCCGCTGACCACGGCAGGCGTGGAGGAAAAGAAGTCGCCCAGCACACCGCTGCGCTGACGGAAGGTGGTGCCTTCGCCACTGCGGTTGCCACGCAGGTATTCCAGACGCTGCTCTGCCCGGTCGTCGACGACGTTGCTGTTTTCCGGGTCGCGACTGAGCCAGTAGGCGAGCGTGCCTACGGTGCTGGCAGAGCCTGCGTTGGCCCAGGTGAAATTCACCATGCCATTGTTGCTGTCGCCAGCGATCTTGATATTGCGGCTGGCCCACGCCGGGACCTGGGACTCAGCGCTCCAGATTTGAGCGGTTTCGAAGGCATTGTTTTGTGCGTTCCAGGACTTCTCGAAACGCTTCACATCACCCGACCAGTTGTCGTCGCTGGCGTAGGAGGTCTGGTACGACACGGTGATGACCTTGCCCTCATCGTTTTCGTCTGCACTGACCTGGCCGGAGTTGATCGCCGGGCGGGCCGCAGTGGATTTGCGATCGGCAATTCGTTTGAGGATGTCATCGAAGGCCTGCACCATGGCCTCGGGGCTGTCCACGCTGAAGAACTCGCCGCGTGAGTTGATCGCGGCATGCCACAGGTCATAGACGTTGTTGGCGCTGCTGCTGGAGGCCGCCGGCCAGTCCGCTGTGCCGGACACGAGGCTGCTGTAACCCGTACCGGCGAAGGTGCTGCCAGCCCAGGGCACGTTGGCGTTGTTGAGCGACTGGGTCAGGCCCAGGCCCATGACGAAGTTGGTCATGTGTTGCCAGGTGGCTGGGTCGTTACGCGGGTCCCAGTAATCGGTGGTCGCATCGCCGCTCTTGAAAGGAATGTAGGCGGGGATGCGATTACCCAGGTTGGGGTTGAGGTCAGTGGCCCAGTAATGCATGGCCAGGTCGGCCAGTGTTTCGGCAGTCGTGTCGTAGTAGGGGCGACGTTGACTATAGGCGCGACTGTCCGGCAGGTTGAAGGTTGACGCGTCGTCACGGAAATTGCTGGGCATGCTGGTGGTGGCGTTCCACATGCCGTCGGTCATCAGAATGTGGTAACTGGCGCGGCAGGAATAAGTATTTTGCGTGGTATTACCGCTGCCGTTGGGGTTCTTCTGCCAGGGGGTGTCAGTGGTGAGGAACTCGCCGGCACGTTTCAGCGCAGCTGGCAGCGGAGTGCTCTGGTTGAAGTTGATATCCTGCAGCCAGGCATAGAGTTGGCCTCTGTGAGCGGGCGAGTATTCTTTAAAGGCATTGTTGTAGCAGCTGCTGGTATCGCTACCATCGAATGAGGTGCAGCCAGCTCCAGTGGACTCGTTACCCAGGCCCTGCCAACTCATACGTACCGAAGACGACAGGTCATAGAAGGCAAGCGCTGCTGCGGAAACCGTCACCAGGGCGCGGTTACGATAGAAGGAATACCAGTTGGCGAAATTCTGCTGCTGCTCAGCGCTGACGAAGTTCAGTCTGTAGCAGTCGTCGTTGGCCGTGGTGCAGTTACTGGCCAGCGTGGCATCGTAGGTGTAGTAGTAGGCTGGTACTCCAGCTCTCAACCAGCCGCCGGTATATCTTCCGTTGTTACTATTATATGAACAGGTTCCATTCGCCCAGCCGCTGGTAGTGGCCGTGCAGTTTATTGTCGGGTTCCAAGAATTTCCGGTATTGGCTGTGCGCGTTATGGTTACTACTCGACCTGCGCTTGTACAATCTTTGCTTTGTCCTACATTCAGGGACGTTACTGAGCAGGATGGAAAGTCAGCGGAGGGGTTTTCACCCAGACGGTTGGATGTATTGCTGTAACCATAGGTGGTGGCCTGGGTGCTTCGCAGGTCGTAACTCCAGGTGAACCGGTAGTTGTTGCTCAGGTCGATGCCGCCGTATGTGCTCTTGAAGCCATTCAATAGCGCGTTGCTGTAACTGGTGGACAACTGCTGCTCGACGCCAGCAGTGGTGAACACGGTCGGGGCGCGATAGGTGATAGTGGGGTTGAAGTACAGCGGGTTGAAGGCGCTCGACTTGGCCCGACGGGTTGCATGAGTATCGTTGACGTTATCGGGTGCGAAAGCCCAGCGCATACTGCCCGAGTCATCCAGCGTCACCAGCATGTTCGGCGGCACGCCGACGGTAAGACTGAGCGGTGTCTGGGATACATCGGCATAGCTGTTTGCCGCACTGAGCAGGGCGATGCCGAACAGGGTGCTGGCCAATGTCTTGGCGCGAATGTCACGAATGGCGTTCATGTTGGCTGATCTCAGTTATTGAGGCCGAGGTAGATATTGGCGTGGCTCGACTGTACGTAAGAAACGCCGCCGCTCTGGCCCTCTTTCGGAGTGGCCTTGGCGTTGTTCAGGTAGAAGTAGGTGCCCTGCCCTTCGAGGGCCATGCCATATTCGGCATTGACTGCCGCTGTCTCGCTTTGGCCTGCCAACATGCTGTTCCATTGGGCCGTATGGCTGCCGCTGGGGGCGGTGGTATTGGCTGGGTCGGTACCCCGATAAGGCATCCAGGCCAGGCCGCCATTTGAATTGGCGTCCAGGAAGCTGTCGTTTATTTCCTGAGGCGCTTCCACGAAGTCCTGCAACTTGGCGCCCAGAATTTCCAGCAGGCAGGGTTTGTTCAGGCCGTTGCTCTTCAAGGTGTTGTTGGTGTTGCAGTTGTCGGGGTTGGCGTTGAGCTTGTCGGCCAGGTTGCCTGGACCGTAAAAACGGAATTCCGCTTCACGCAGGCCCGCCTCGGCGACATTGACCAGTTGCACGCTTTGCGCGCGATTGGCGGTGATGCGCGTTTCCAGGGTGACGCTGCGCATGCTGCTGACTGCCAGCAGCGTCAGCACCAGAAGCATGACCAGAGCGACGAGCAGAACGGCGCCGTTTTGGCGGTGACGAGGGAAAGCTGTCATGGCATGAGATTCCTGAGGTTTTGCGTGCTACTGGCGATCTGGTAGATGCGGCGGTTGTCAGCGCTCTGCAGGCGCGTCTTGCTCGCTTCGGGGGCGCCTTCCAGCCATTTGTCCAGTACCAACGAATCATCGTTGTCGCGCAGTTTTGCGCCACTGCTCAGCAGCAGGTTGTAGCGAATGCTGCGAATGGCGCCGGAGTCGGCGGTCCAGTCTTTCTGCGAAATGAAGGTGCTCACTTCCTTATCCAGCGCGTCGTTGTTGCCGACACCAAACTCCAGGCGGATATCGGCAATGCCACTCAAGAGCTCACTGTATTGGGGGGTAGTGGCGTTGAGGTTCTTGCACAGCAATCGTCCCTTTTGCAGGTCGGTGTTACCGCCAGACTCATACTTGAAGGCAAGAATGACCTGGTCGGCGCTGGGGAAGTTACCGGGGAAAGCTTCGGTGTAATTGACACCGCTGCTGCTTCCCTGGCAATCCAGCTCACCGCTTACCTGAGGTTGATAACGGATGCAGAACCCCTCCCCGACGTCAGGGTCCAGGCCTGTTGCCGAGTGTCCAAGCTTGAACTCAAGGCAGTCGCCTCCGGCCGGCCGGCTAGGGAAGCTGGTCTCGATCAGGGCGGCGGGGTTGCGCCGATAACCGGCCTTGCCCAGGTACTGGTCAATGACCAGCGCTGCAAAACGACTGCCTTCGAGGTTGCCCATCTGGTTCAGTTGGAAAACCTGGTTGCGCTTGTTGTCGATGTAGACCTGAGTGATACCGAGAATCAGGAAACTGCTGATAGCGAGGCTGATCAGCAGCTCGATCATTGACAGGCCGTTCTGGCGTTGGCTGCTCTTCATGGCTGAACCCGCACGGTGTAGGTACAAATGGTGGCCTGGGGATCACTGGCGTCCAGGCAGGCGCCCTCACGAACTTGCCAGGCCAGGCGAATTTCAAGCATCGAGCCCTGGTTGTTGTTGCATTGCCCCGGTGTGGCACTGCGGCAGACGTACATATCGCTGGTAAACAGTTCGCTGCCGCCAGGAAGCATTTGCTCGACACGATCAGCCCAGCAATCGCGTTGCTCCATGGCTGTTTTTGCGAGTTCGGTGGCGCTGACGACGCAATCTTCGCGATTGCTGAAATCCTCGGTCTTGGTCTTGTAGAAGGCTGAGGAGCTGCGCATGCCGCTGTTCATGGGGAACGTCGGCGGTACGTTGTTGAACATCAGTTGAGGGTTGGCGCGGACGATCTCGATCAGGTCGTTGGCCAGTTCCACTGCAGTGTTACGTTGTACCGAGTCCTGGGTGTACTGAATGCTGCGGCCCTGCAGTGCGACCATGCCAAGCACGCCGATGGTGGTGAGCAGCAGCGCCACAAGTACTTCGATCAGGCTGAAGCCTTTTGCAGTTGTCATCGTCTTCCTCACAGAGTGCAGCTGTTCAGGTCGTTGCCGTCGGTATTCTTGCCCGCCTGGCTCAGCGTAATAGCGCCACTGGCCTGAATTTGCAGGGAAAACCCTCGCTCGGTATCACCGTCCTTGCAGACGACAAAACTGGCCAGGGTAGCGGTACCGTTGCTTCTGAAACGTACTTCGTCGACGCTGGAATCTATCTGCACCAGCTCGGGGTTCTGGGTGAGCTGGCGGATGACTTCGCCCGAGTTGCGCTTGGCTACCCACAGGTCATCGTCGTCTTCGTCCAGGGCCACCGTGATGCTGGTGTTGCGGCTCACCGCTTCGCCGCGGGCATACAGAAGGAAGGCTTGCAGCTCTTGTGCCTGCGTCTGTATGCGGTTGCGCTCGATGAAGTCCATGAAGTTCGGTACCGCGATAAAGGAGACGATGGCCAGCAGTGCCAGAACGATCATCAGCTCTATCAGGGTAAAACCACGGCTTGTCACTGGGCCTGACATGGTGAACTCCACTATGAATGTCAGGCCAATGCTCGCCTAAATGAGTGCCCGGGTCGCCTGTCGCGGGATAACTGGCGCAAGTGACGGGACGACCGGCGGGCGGTGCACGGAATATTTGCGTCAGTTCACGATTCACAGCGGCTAAATACAGCGGCGGGCCTCGTCAAGGTTTTCTCTGGCGGTGCCTTGGCGGATCCGCCCCTGTCGGCTGATGATCAGTTGCCAGAGCAGTTTGCCGTCGTCCTCACAGAGGATGAAACGACCGTTGCTCAGGGGTGTTTGGCCGTTATCGCGAAACACAATCCGGTCTCTGGAGCCCTTCCAGCGCAGGGGCAAGTCGACTTGATGCAATTGTTCGACTGCGAGGATTTCTTTGCTGGCAGCAACACGTAGAATCCAGCCTTTGTGCCAGTTACCGTCACAGTCGAGGGCATCCGTCGATCCGCATAACTCCATGGAACGACTCTTCAGCACGGCCTGGGTTCTTGCCATCTGCAGGCTGTGGAAGAGTTTCTCGCGCAGCATTCTTTGTTTGTTGCTGGTAACCCACTTGGCGAAGCCTGGTACCGCGTAGGTGCTGAGCAGCGCCAGCAATGCGAGGGTGACGAGGAGTTCGGGGAGGGTTGTGGCTCGTTGCAGCGAGTTGCGCATGGTGAGTATCCCTGCAGTGGTGAGTGCCTTCCTGGCATCGAACAGGTGTAGACCGCTGCTATTAATCTGGCAAGTGTGGAGGCGATAGGGTGAAAAATGTGGTGGTAGTTGGCGGTGGTGCTATCGGCCTGCTGACCAGCCTGTTGTTGGCGCGTGTGGGTGTTGCGGTGGTGCTGACCGAGTCATCCGGTGTCGGCCGCGAATCCTCCTGGGCCGGCGGCGGCATCGTTTCCCCGCTCTATCCCTGGCGTTACAGCGCGGCGGTGACGGCGCTGGCGCATTGGTCGCAGGATTTCTATCCGGGTTTTGCGCGGCAGTTGCTGGAAGGCACCGGTATCGATCCCGAGGTGCATGCCACCGGGTTGTACTGGCTGGATCTCGATGATGAGGCCGAGGCGCTGGCCTGGGCTGCACGCGAGGGGCGTGCGCTTTTTCCAGTGGATATCGCCGAGGCGTATCGACAGGTGCCTGTTCTGGGTGGCGGTTTCAAGCACGCCATCCATATGCCGGGCGTGGCCAATGTGCGTAATCCTCGGTTGGTCAAAGCGTTGCGAGCGGCTTTGGCGGCCATGCCGAACGTGCAGTTGCGTGAGCATTGCCCGGTCACGGGCTTTATCCAGGAGGCGGGTCGGATCTGCGGCGTGACTACGGCCGATGGCGAGATTCGTGCCGAGCGCGTGGTGCTGGCTGCCGGGGCCTGGAGTGGCGAACTGCTCAAAACGCTTGGTCTGGCGTTACCGGTCGAGCCGGTGAAGGGGCAGATGATTCTCTACCAGTGCGCCGAGGACTTTCTGCCCAGCATGGTGTTGGCCAGGGGCCGCTATGCGATCCCGCGGCGTGACGGGCATATCCTGATTGGCAGCACGCTGGAATACGCCGGCTTCGACAAGACGCCGACCGATAATGCGCTGGAAAGCCTGAAAGCCTCGGCCGAAGAACTGTTGCCGGCACTCAAGGGGGCCGAGGTGGTGGGGCATTGGGCCGGTTTGCGCCCCGGCTCGCCCGAAGGCATTCCCTTCATTGGCGAGCTGCCTGCGCATCCCGGTTTGTGGCTCAATTGCGGACATTTCCGCAACGGGCTGGTGTTGGCGCCAGCCTCCTGCCGGCTGTTGGCTGATCTGCTGCTGGGGCGCGAGCCGATCATCGATCCGGCGCCTTATGCGCCAGCGGGGCGGCTGCACTAATACCTTGTTATCCCCGCATCAAGGAGCTTCAGGACTCGGCGCAGGTTGTCTTGATCGCCGGCAAGCCGGCTCCTCCACGCGCGTGCTCCGTGGTCAGTCGATACCCAGTTTCTTCAGACGATAGCGCATCGAACGGAAGGTCAGGCCCAGGCGCTGAGCCGCCGCCGTGCGGTTCCAGCGCGTCTCTTCGAGGGCCTGCATGATCAGCTTGCGCTCGATGTCTTCGAGGTAGTCCTCGAGGTTGTCGATTTGCGCCAGGCTGGCTTCGCCGCCTTCGCTACTCGGGCCGCTGGCATCGGCCAGGCGCAGGTCGCTGGGCGTGATCTGGTCGTCTTCGCAGAGTGTGTAGGCGCGTTCGAGCATGTTTTCCAGCTCGCGCACGTTGCCGGGGAAGCGGTAGTTCTTCAGTTTTTCCAGGGCATCGGGGTGCAGTTTGGCGGCGGCCAGGCCGGTGCCATCGGCCAGGCGCGCGAGCATCACGTCGGCCAGCTGGGCGATGTCTTCGCGACGCTCACGCAGCGGCGGCACGCGCAGTTCGATGACGTTGAGGCGGTAGTAGAGGTCCTGGCGGAAACGGCCGGCCGCGACTTCGGCTGCCAGATCCTTGTGGGTGGCGCAGAGGATGCGCACATCGACCACCACTTCCTGCTGACCACCGACGGCACGCACGGCCTTTTCCTGGATCGCTCGCAGCAGTTTGACCTGCATCGGCAGCGGTAAGTCGGCGACCTCGTCGAGGAACAGGGTGCCGCCATTGGCCGCCTGGAACAGCCCCTGCTTGTCTTCGATGGCGCCGGTGAAACTGCCTTTCTTGTGGCCGAAGAATTCGCTCTCCATCAGCTCCGAGGGAATCGCGCCGCAGTTGACCGGTACGAACGGCTGTTCGACGCGCGGGCCTTGCTCATGGATCAGGCGGGCGACCAGCTCCTTGCCGCTGCCCGATTCGCCGCTGATGTAGACCGGCGCCTGGCTGCGCGAGAGTTTCTGGATCTGCTTGCGCAGCGACTTCATCGGGGGCGATTCGCCGAGCAGACGGCTGTCGACCGGGGTTTCCTCACCCTCGGGAGAGCGAATGCGCAGGGCGGTGGCCACCAGTTCGCGCAGGCGACCGAGGTCGACCGGTTTGGTGAGGAAGTCGAAGGCGCCAGCCTTGAGCGAGTTGATGGCGGTGTCCAGGCTGCCGTAGGCGGTGATCATCGCCACGGGAACCTGTGGGTGGCGCTGCTGGATGTGCTGCACCAGATCCAGGCCGGTGCCATCGGGCAGGCGCATGTCGGTCAGGCACAGGTCGAACGGCTCGCGCGCCAGCCACTCGCGCGCTTCCTTGACGTTGCGGGCGCTGCGGGTGTCCAGCTTCATGCGTCCGAGGGTGATTTCCAGCAGCTCGCGGATATCGGGTTCGTCGTCGACGATCAGGGCTCTCTGACGGTTCATGCTCAGCTCAGTTTGCGCGGATGGGCGAAGGTGATACGGAAGCAGCTGCCGCCACCTTCACGAGGTTTATAGTCGAGGCGGGCCTGGTTGCCCTGGCACAGCTCGCGAGAAATATACAGGCCCAGACCGGTGCCCTTGTTCTCGGTGGTGTAGAAGGGCTCGAAGATGTGCTGCTCCTGCTCGGGCGGCACGCCGGGGCCATCGTCGAGGATTTCCAGCACCGGCAGGTCGCTGTTCTCGTCACGGAACAGGCGCAGCCAGACCTGGCCGATCTTGTGCTGCTTGGCGCTGTAGCGCAGGCCGTTCTGTACCAGATTGGTCAGCACCTGGGTCAGTTGGTGTGGGTCCATGCGCGTTTGCAGACTGCCACCCTGGGTCTCCAGGTGGATCTGTCGATCAGCCGGTGCCGAGCTGCGAAACTCGCTGGCGAAGCGGTGCAGCCAGTACTTCAGGTCAAGCAGTTGCGGTTCGGCCTGGCGCCTGCGTGACAGCTGCAGGACGTTCTCGATCACCAGGTTCATGCGCTTGGAGTGATCCTGAATGATCTGCGCCAGTCGCTGATCCGGGCCGTGCAGGTCCTCCGACTCCTGTAGCAACTGCGCGGCATGGCTGATGGCACCGAGCGGGTTGCGAATTTCGTGGGCGATACCGGCGGTCAGGCGGCCGAGCGAGGCCAGTTTCAGCTGCTGCGCCTGCTGCGCGATCTGCGAGATGTCGTCGAGAAACACGAGAATGTGCTGCTGGTCGCCGCGTTGCAGGGAAATGAAGCTGGGCTGCAGCACCGGGCCATCGACCTGTGCTTGCAGGCTGTCTGGACGCAGGGTCGGGTTGTGCAGCCACTGTTGCAGGCGCTTGACCAGCTCGGGGCAATGGGGGTCGATGATCTTGCCGGTCAGTTCGCCGCGCCCGAGCAGTTGCGTCGCGCCCTGGTTGGCCAGCAGCACACGATGCTGGGTGTCGAGCACCAGGATGCCGGTGCGCATGCGCTGCAGGATCTGCGCGTTGAGTTCCTCCAGGTTGGCCACGTCGGCCGCGCGCTGTTCGGCCAGGTTTTCGCTGACCTGCAGGCGGCGGGTGATGCCTTGAATGAACAGTGCCCCGGCGAAGCACAGCGCGCCGAGGGCACCGGCCTGCACGTACTGGGCGGCGGCGGCCGGGCGACTGAGGCTGAGGTAGAAGGTCAGGTAGATCAGCGCCATGGCGGCGACGGCGGCGATCAGCAGACCAACGCGTCCGCGCAGGAGGATATTGGCGATGGCCACCGCCACCACCAGCAGGTTGCCGATGCCGCTGGGCGTGCCGCCGGCTGCGTAGAACAGCGCCGAGAGAAAGATCACGTCGACCAGCGCCAGGCTGAACAGCTGCATCAGGTGCTTGGGTTTCTGCACCAGAACGGCGATGAAGATGTTGAGGATCAGGTAAACCCAGCTGCCGGTGCGAAACAGCTCGATATGCACGACATCCAGCAACTGCTCGTCGAGGTTGCTGGAAATCATCAGGATCAGCGCCAGGCCGATGCTCAGGCGATAGAAGTGATAGAGCCTGAGGATGCGTCGTCCCTGAGTGTTGCCGGGCGCGCTGATATCAGCGGTCACCGGTGTCTGAGCCTTGTTCGAGGTGGGCCTGACTGCAATACCACTGCTGATCCTGGCTCAGCGCCTGGGTCTTGGGAATGTGCACGCCGCAGTGCGCGCAACGCACCATCGGGGCGGCGGCGTCCTCGGTGGGGCGAATGCTTTTGGCTTTGCTGATGAAGCGACGCCAGATCCAGATTGCGGCGAAGATCACTGCAACCCAGAACAGCAGGCGGAACAGGCCCATGGTGTGCTCTTTTATCCGGTTAAAGCCGGCAGTTTAGCCAAGCTGAGAGCATCGGCACAGGGGGGCGGTAGCAGGCTGTGAGCTGATTCCGAGGGGCGGGCTGCAAGTTGGAGATGGGCCCGCAGCCACGGATGAAATCTGCGGGCAGAAAAAAGGGAGGCCGTGGCCTCCCTTCTGCGCTGACGCGTCGATCAGTCGAACAGACCGAAGGTCATGTAGCTCCAGATCGAGCGCTTCTTGGCGGTTTCGCCGGTCTTGGCGTCCTGTTGCAGTTCGCGCGGTATCTGCTGCTCGGCTTCCTCGTACTGACGAACCACGTCCTGACTGGCGCGGGTTTCGCCCGGCGGCAGCGGCGTATCGGTTTCGATCAGGCCCAGGGTGGCCTTGGCCAGCCAGGAGCGGTTGTCGGCTTCCTCTTCGAGCGGGACGAACTCGCCGCTTTCCAGGCTCGGGTGATCCGGGTAGTTGAGCTTGAGGGTTTCCAGGCTGGTGGCAGCCAGGTCGTCCAGGGACAGACGCTGATAGGCCTCGGTCATGATCGCCAGGCCGTCACCGACCGACGGGGTTTCCTGGAAGTTTTCCACCACGTAGCGGCCACGGTTGGCGGCGGCGACATAGGCCTGGCGGGTCAGGTAGTAGTGGGCGACATGCACTTCATAGGCCGCCAGCAGGTTGCGCAGGTAGATCATGCGCTGTTTGGCATCCGGGGCGTAGCGGCTGGTCGGGTAACGGCTGGTGAGCTGAGCGAACTCGTTGTAGGAGTCGCGCGCAGCGCCCGGGTCACGCTTGGTCATGTCCAGCGGCAGGAAGCGTGCCAGCAGGCCACGGTCCTGGTCGAATGAGGCCAGGCCCTTGAGGTAGTAGGCGTAGTCGACGTTGGCGTGCTGCGGGTGCAGACGGATGAAGCGCTCGGCGGACGACTTGGCAGCTTCCGGCTCGGCATTCTTGTAGTAGGCGTAGATCAGTTCCAGCTGCGCCTGCTCGGCATAGCGCCCGAACGGATAGCGCGATTCCAGCGCCTTCAGTTTGGCGGTGGCCTGGGTGTAGCTGCGGTTGTCCAGGTCGGCCTGGGCCTGCTGGTACAGCTCCACCTCGCTGAGGTTTTCATCGACCTCCGGCTGCTTGGAGGAGCAGGCGGCGGTAAGGGCGAGGATGGCGATCAGCAGCAGGTGTTTCACTTGCATGGCGGCTTGCGTCCCTGTGACGGCCGCGCGGCCGTCCTGTTATGATGAGCGCCCCCGGAAACCCCTGGGGCAAAGACGCCGTATTTAACCACAAGCCTGTCGCCGAAACCAAAGGCCTGGCCCCCGCCGTTGCCGAAGATGACTTCTATAAACAAGCAGCTGATCCAACTCCAAGCCATTGTCCCCTTCGAACAGGGCGGTCAACGCCTCGACCAGGTGGCTGCGCAGCTGTTTGGCGAGTTCTCCCGTTCGCGCCTCTCCAGCTGGATCAAGGAAGGTCGCCTGACCGTCGACGGCGCCGTGGCGCGCCCGCGCGACACCGTGCATGCCGGCTCGACCCTGGTGCTCGATGCCGAGCAGGAAGCACAGGGCGAGTGGATCGCCCAGGACATCGAACTGAACATCGTCTATGAAGACGAACACCTGCTGGTGATCGACAAACCGGCCGGTCTGGTCGTCCACCCGGCCGCCGGACATGCCGACGGCACGCTGCTCAACGCCCTGCTGCACCACGTACCGGACATCATCAACGTGCCGCGCGCCGGCATCGTCCATCGTC
The DNA here is from genome assembly GCF_048269965.1 of Pseudomonas sp. GTDB lineage: Bacteria > Pseudomonadota > Gammaproteobacteria > Pseudomonadales > Pseudomonadaceae > Aquipseudomonas. The sequence goes on from NZ_JBLWTV010000015.1 coordinate 94,715, forward strand.
TGGACAAGGACACCACCGGCCTGATGGTGGTGGCCAAGACCCTGCAGGCGCAGACCAATCTGGTCGAGCAACTGCAGAAGCGCAGCGTCAGCCGCATCTATGAATGCATCTGCATTGGCGTGATCACCGCCGGCGGCACCATCGATGCACCGATCGGGCGCAGCTCCAGCCAGCGTCAGCGCATGGCAGTGACCGACGGCGGCAAGCCGGCGATCAGTCACTACCGCGTGCTCGAACGCTACCGCTCGCACACCCATGTGCGGGTCAAGCTGGAAACTGGGCGTACCCACCAGATTCGTGTGCACATGACCCACGTTGGCTACCCGCTGGTGGGCGATCCGGTCTACGCCGGCCGTTTCCGCATTCCGCCTGCCGCCAGCCCGACCCTGGTGCAGAGCCTCAAGGAATTCCCGCGTCAGGCGTTGCATGCGCGTTTCCTCGAACTGGATCACCCGGCTACCGGCAAGCGCATGAAGTGGGAGTCGGAGCTGCCGGACGATCTGGTCTGGCTGCTGACCCTGCTGCGTCAGGATCGCGAGGCCTTCGTCGGGTGAGTGCCCACGACTGGCTGATTCCCGATTGGCCTGCGCCGGCCAGCGTGCGCGCCTGCGTCACCACGCGTAGCGGCGGCGTCAGCGCGGCGCCGTTCGAGAGCTTCAACCTGGGCGATCATGTCGAGGACGAGCCGATTGCAGTGGCCAGCAACCGCCGGCATCTGGTCGATGCCCTGGGTTGCCAGCCTGCCTGGCTGCGTCAGGTGCATGGCACCGTTGTGGTCGAAGCTGAACCGGCAACAGTCATCGAAGCCGATGGCAACTGGACGGCTACAGCCGGTATCGCCTGCACGGCGATGACCGCCGACTGCCTGCCGGCATTGTTCTGCGACCGCGCCGGTACGCGTGTGGCGGCGGCCCATGCCGGCTGGCGCGGTTTGGCCGGTGGCGTGCTGGAGGCGACTGTGCAGGCGCTGCACGTCGCACCGCAGGAATTGCTGGTCTGGCTCGGCCCGGCCATCGGCCCGGCCGCGTTCGAGGTGGGGGCTGAAGTGCGCGAGGCCTTCGTGCAGCAACATGCCGAGGCGGCCGGCGCCTTCGTGCCCAGCGCCAATGCCGGCAAGTTCATGGCCGATATCTACCAGCTGGCGCGCATCCGCCTGGCCGCCATCGGCGTGACCGCCGTCAGCGGCGGTGGCCTGTGTACCTACAATGATCCGCGTTTCTACTCCTATCGCCGCAGTGCCCGCACCGGGCGTTTCGCTTCGCTGATCTGGCTGCAGTCCTGAGCGTGGGGTGGATCACGCTCTGTCGATCCACCAGATCAGCGTCCGTCCAGCCGCCTATGTACATCCGAAAAATAGCTGGCACAGCGATCTGTATGGGCTGTAGGAGCGGCTTTAGCCGCGAAATGTATCGCGGCTGAAGCCGCTCCCACAGGTTCGCGGTTGTTCCATGGCCTGCGGCCAGCGGATCACGCTTCATCGATTCACCGTGGCGTAGGGCTCGAAGGGTCTATCCATCCGGGGGCTGCGTTCTAGAGCTCAATCACCAATATCAATAGTGCTGTCGCAAGCGAGACGACCGGTCATATGCTCGGCGTCATGAACAGCATTCGACTCGACAAGCGCGACCTGATCCTGAGCAAAGGCTCGGCGGTGATGACGCGCCGTGGCTACCACGGCACCGGCGTGCTGGAGATCGTCCAGGCTGCCGGGATTCCGAAGGGCAGCTTCTATCACTATTTCGCCAGCAAGGAAGACTTCGCCCTGCAGGCGCTGGCCTTCATCTACAGGCCGCGCCTGGCACGTTATGCCCAGGCGCTGAACGACCCGGCGTTGAGCCCGCGTGCACGCATCCTCGCTTACTACCGAGATCTGCTGGCGCATTTCGCCCGCCAGGAGACGCCGCAATATCATTGCTTCATCGGCAGCCTGAGTTTCGAGATGAGCGAGATGCTGCCGGCCATCGGCGCCGAGGTCGCGGCCATCCAGCAGGCCTCGGTGGACATCCTGCGTGACTGCCTGGAGCAGGCGCAGGCCGCCGCTGAACTGCCAGTCGACGAGGACTGCAGCAACCTCGCCACCTTCATCAGCGACGCCTGGCAGGGCGTGCTCGCTCGCCTCAAGGTGGGCCGCAACCTGCAGCCGCTGGAAGCTTTCGTCACCCGCCTGGAGCGTTTGCTGCAGGCCTGATTACCCTTCGACCCCAGAGGAAAGATGATGAGCGCTCCCGTTCAAGCCCTGTTCGCCCCGTTCCGTCTCGGTAACCTGGAGCTGCCGACCCGCGTGGTCATGGCGCCGATGACCCGTTCCTTCTCGCCCGGCGGCGTGCCCAACGCCAAGGTCATCGAGTACTACCGTCGCCGCGCAGCGGCGGGCGTGGGCCTGATCGTTACCGAAGGCACCACCGTCGGCCACAAGGCCGCCAACGGTTACCCGAACGTGCCGCGTTTCTATGGCGAAGATGCCCTGGCCGGCTGGAAGCAGGTGGTCGACGCCGTGCATGCCGAAGGCGGCAAGATCGTTCCGCAGCTCTGGCACGTGGGTAACGTGCGCCGTCTGGGCACCGAACCGGATGCCAGCGTGCCGGGCTACGGCCCGATGGAAAAGCTCAAGGACGGTGACGTGCTCGTGCATGGCATGACCCAGGCCGATATCGATGAGGTGATCGCCGCCTTCGCCCAGGCCGCACGCGATGCCAAGGCCATCGGCATGGACGGCGTGGAGATCCACGGCGCCCACGGCTACCTGATCGACCAGTTCTTCTGGGAGGGCAGCAACCAGCGCACCGACCAATACGGCGGTGACCTGGCAGCGCGCTCGCGTTTCGCCATCGAGCTGATCCAGGCGGTGCGTGCGGCAGTCGGCCCGGACTTCCCGATCATCCTGCGCTTCTCGCAGTGGAAGCAGCAGGACTACAGCGCGCGTCTGGTGCAGACCCCGGAGCAGCTGGAGGCCTTCCTCAAGCCGCTGTCCGATGCCGGCGTGGACATCTTCCATTGCTCGACGCGTCGCTTCTGGGAACCGGAGTTCGAAGGCAGCGACCTCAACCTGGCCGGCTGGACGCGCAAGCTCACCGGCAAGCCGACCATCACCGTCGGCAGCGTCGGCCTGGATGGCGAGTTTCTGCAGTTCATGGTCAAGACCGACAAGGTGGCCGAGCCTGCCAGCCTGGAGAACCTGCTCGAGCGCCTGAACAAGCAGGAGTTCGACCTGGTGGCCGTGGGCCGTGCGTTGCTGGTCGACCCGGACTGGGCGCTGAAGGTGCGTGAAGGGCGCGAGCAGGACATCCTGCCCTTCAGTCGCGATGCGCTGACCACGCTGGTCTGACTCTGTTTCTAGCGGGCGTCGCGATCCGGCGCCCCGTTTCGGCCCCGGCACATCGGGGCTTTTTTACGTCTGCTGCTACGTGGCCCCGTAGGGCGGGTGCAACCCGCCAGATTGTCTCAGTGGCGGGTTTCACCCGCTCTACTGGGAAGCTCCGTGCTGACGCAGAGGTGCGTTGGCTGCATGGCGCTGCGCAGGTGCTGCTCGAACAGCGCGACGATGCCGTCCCAGCTCAGGTGGCTGGCATGCCGGCGCGCATTGAGACGGATGCGCCGCAGCACTTCGGCATCTTCCAGCAACTCACAGGCGGCTTCGCAGAAACCGGCTTCGTCGCCGGGGCGAGCGAGCATGCCATTGTGGCCGTGATGGATATGCTGGGCGGCCGCCGCCTGGTCGAATGCCACCACGGCAAGGCTCGATGCCAGGGCTTCCAGCACCACGTTGCCGAAGGTTTCCGAGAGGCTGGGAAACAGGAACAGATCGCCCGAAGCGTAGTGCGTGGCCAGCGCTTCACCGCGTTGCAGGCCGCAGAACAGCGCCTCTGGTAATTGCGTCTGGAGGCTGGCGCGCAGCGGTCCGTCGCCGACCATAATCAGGCGCATGCGTCGTTGTGGGTGTGCCTTCTGCAGGGCGCGGAAGGCCTTGACCAGCAAGCCGAGGTTCTTCTCTGCCGCCAGGCGACCGACATGCAGCACCGCCAGATCATCCGGCCCCAGCCCCCAGCTTTCACGCAGGGCGTCGCTGCGCCTGCGGGGGTGAAACAACTGGCTGTCGACGCCACGGGCAAGCAAGGCCAGGCGTTCGAAGTCACGGCGTTCGAGGTCGACCTTCTGGCCGATGCTCGGCACCAGCGTCAGCTGCGTGCGGTTGTGGAACCAGCGCAGGTAGTTGGTCATCGCCCGCGTCAGCAGGCCGACGCCGTAGTGCCCCGTGTACTGCTGGAAGTTGGTGTGGAAACCGCTGACCACCGGAATCGCCAGGCGCCTGGCCGCGCGCAAGGCGGACAGGCCCAGCGGGCCCTCGGTAGCGATATAGAGCACATCCGGTCGCTGCCGTTGCCAGCGCCTGAGCAGCTTGTGCAGGGATGACTGACCCCATTGCAGGCCGGGGTAGCCGGGTAGCGGCCAGCCGCGCGTGAGCAGCAGATCATTGCCGGCGTCCTGTTCCTGATCGACCTCCTGGCGCGGCCGTATCAGTTGCACGCGATGGCCACGGCTGCGCAGGCCGTCGACCAGGCGGCCGAGGGTATTGGCCACGCCGTTGATTTCCGGCGGGAAGGTTTCGCTGATCAGGGCGACATGCAGAGACGGTGCGTTCATGTACGCAGTCTCTGCCTGTGCCATGTAATGACTGTGACAGGTGTGTTGCGATTATGTGACGTCGCTAGCCGCGCTCGCGCACCCAGAACAGCGTCGCGCCGGCCACGGCCGCCGGCATCATCAGGATATTCAGCCCCGGCACCAGCAGTGCGGCGTAGGTGATGCCGCCGAAGCTCAGGCTCTGCCAGCGCTTCTCGCGCAGCCAGGCGAGCATGTCCTGCCAGCTCATCTTGTTGTTGTCCGCCGGGTAGTCGATGTACTGCACAGCCATCATCCACACGCCGAACAGCAGCCACAGCGGCGCAGCGATCAGGTTCACCACCGGGATGAAACTGAGGATCAGCAGGCCGATGGCACGCGGCAGGAAGTACGCCAGCTTGCGCATCTCGCGACCCATGGTGCGCGGCACCATGGCTGCCAGTTCGGCCCAGCTGAATGGCGGGAAATGATCTTCACCGCGCGCGACCACTTCGACCTTCTCCGCGAGAAAACCGTTGAACGGCGCGGCGATGATGTTGGCCAGCATGGTGAAGGTGAAGAACACCATCAGCAGCACCAGCACCACGAACAGTGGCCAGAGGATGTACTGCAGGAAGCTCAGCCAGTTCGGCAGGGAAGGCATGAAGGTATCGACCCAGCCGCTGAATTGCTGCACGGCAAAGCTGATCAGGGTGACGAACAGGAGCAGGTTGATCGCCAGCGGCAGCAATACGAACAGGCGCAGGCCGGGGCTGAGTATCAGCCTCAGACCTTCTCGCAGGTATTGCGGGCCGGACAGAACGGGAGCAGCGGGCATGGCGGTCTCCAGGGTGGTTGATGCGCGCGACCATACCGACTTTGCCTGCGCGGTGAAAGTTCAGCCATGGGGCAGGGCTCAACCCCAGTGGCCATAGGCGGATTCTATTCGCGGAATTGGTAATGGATATTTCCGCTTCGCAGGTCGCCCCGATAGGCTTGCGTCCAGTTTCCCTTCAGGGATTTCCTGAAAAAAGCCATTCATCGTCACTCCCGCGAAGGCGGGAGCCCAGGTGATTCGTGGGTTCTGGATGTCCGCCTGCGCGGGCATGACGGCCTTTTCAGTGTTTCCGTAGGGCTTTCCTTTTGCGGGGCTCTCACCCTTCCAAGCCTTCCCCTAGTGCTTCGAGAGTCCCTTTTTATCTGGCCTGCCGGCCCTGTGGGCCAGCGAGGAGTTAGCGATGTCTGCCATCCGTCATGCCCGCGTCATCATCCTGGGTTCCGGCCCTGCCGGTTACAGCGCAGCGGTGTATGCCGCGCGCGCCAACCTGAAACCGCTGCTGATCACCGGCATCCAGGCCGGTGGCCAACTGACCACCACCACCGAGGTGGACAACTGGCCGGGCGATCCCCACGGTCTGACTGGGCCGGCGCTGATGCAGCGCATGCAGGAACACGCCGAGCGCTTCGAGACCGAGATCGTCTTCGATCACATCAATGCCGTGGACCTGGCCGGCAAGCCCTTCACCCTGGTTGGCGACAGTGCGACCTATCACTGCGACGCGCTGATCATCGCCACCGGCGCCAGTGCGCGTTACCTGGGCTTGCCCAGTGAGGAAGCGTTCATGGGGCGCGGCGTTTCGGCATGCGCAACCTGCGATGGCTTCTTCTATCGTGGGCGCGAGGTGGCAGTGGTCGGTGGCGGCAATACCGCTGTAGAGGAGGCGCTGTACCTGGCCAATATCGCCAGCAAGGTGACTCTGATTCACCGCCGCGAGACTTTCCGTGCCGAGAAGATCCTGCAGAACAAGCTGCAGGAGCGCGTGGCCGAGGGCAAGATCGAGCTGCAGCTCAATGCCGAGGTGGACGAGGTGCTGGGCGATGCCAGCGGCGTCACGGGCGTGCGCCTGAAGCAGTATGGTGGCGCTTACCGCGAACTGAAGGTCGATGGTCTGTTCGTCGCCATCGGCCATACCCCCAATACCAGCCTGTTCGAAGGCCAACTGGCGCTGAAGGATGGCTACCTGGTGGTCAACGGCGGGCGCGAGGGCAATGCCACCGCGACCAGCATTCCCGGCGTGTTTGCTGCGGGCGACGTGGCCGATTCGATTTATCGCCAGGCGATCACCTCGGCCGGTGCCGGCTGCATGGCGGCGCTGGATGTCGAGCGTTACCTCGACGGACATTGAGTCCGATTGCGCCTGTAGGAGCGGCTTCAGCCGCGAGAACGCTGACAATTGTCCCCGGATTTCATCCGGGCTACGCAACTGTGAGAACGCGTAGGGTGCGCTGTGCGCACCGCGCTTTGCTGGACCGTAGCGGATAGCGATTAGAAGCCGGTGCGCACAGCCTAGGCGGCCCCGCGACACCCTACGGGCGATGCGGACGTCTCAATCCGGCCAGTGCCAGGGCGGCTCGTCGAGCATGCCCTGGCCGCGTATGCAGGTCTGGCCGAGCTGCTTGTCTAGCTCCAGGGTGTTGCAGTCGGGGCTTTCCTTGAGCGTGGCGATCAGTCGGCTGGCGTGAGAGACGACCCACACCTGCGTGTGCTTCGATGCGGCGATGATCAGCCGGCCAAGTGCAGGTAACAGATCCGGGTGCAGGCTGGTTTCCGGCTCGTTGAGCACCATCAGTGAAGGCGGCCGAGGCGTGAGCAGGGCGGCGACCAGCAGCAGGTAGCGCAACGTGCCGTCGGACAGCTCGGCTGCGCTCAAGGGGCGCAGCAAACCCTCCTGGCGCAGTTCCACGGCGAAGCGCCCGCCGGCCTGAAAATCGATATGCAGGCGGCTGCCGGGGAAGGCATCGTCGATGGCGGCGTCCAGCGCCGCGCGGTCGCCGATTTCGCGGATGGTCTGCAGCGCGGCGGCCAGGTCGCGGCCATCGTGATGCAGCACCGGTGTACGCGTCCCCAATTGCGGCTGGCGCGCCGGTGCGTCGGCATCACTGCGAAAGTGATCGTAGAAGCGCCAGCGGCGAATGGTTTCGCGCAGTTGGAAGACTTCCGGGCAATTCGGGTCGTTGCCGATCTGGTCGAACAGGCTGTCGTAGTTCGGCACGTGCTGGGCCAGTACCTGCCAGCTGCGACCTTCACGCATGCGCACCATGGGCCCGGCGCGATCCACCAGCAGCGAGGCAGGGCGGTAGCTGGCGCCAGCCCAGATGCACTCGCGCTTGATCTGTGGGTCGAGAGCGAAGGCCGAGCTGCTTGGCTCGGGCAGGCCGAGGGCGATGGCGTAGCCGAAATCCTCGCCGGCAAAGCCCAGGCGCAGGCGCATCACGTTCTGCCGCGGGCCACCCTGCACGGGCACCTCGCCGCCCAGCATGCGTCGGGAAATCTTCTCCGGTCCGGCCCAGAAACTCGATTCCAGCCCGCCTTCGCGTGCCAGCGCGTTGACCACGCCACCTTGCGCGGTTTCCGCCAGCAGGCGCAGCGCGCGGTAGAGGTTGGACTTGCCGCTGCCATTGGCGCCGGTGATCAGGTTGAGGCGGCCCAATGGCAGGATCAGGCTGTTGATCGAGCGGTAGTTGGCGACGGCGAGGGTGTGCAGCATGGCGGAGTCATCCTGACAAAACGATCAGCGACCATGGCGTGGCGAAAACGCCAGCCAGGCCAGCACCGGGTAGCACAGATAATGCAGGCTGAAGAGAAACAGGCCCATGGGGCTGGGTGTGTCCTGCAGATACATCATGCCCAGCAGGCCGAGATAGAGCAGCCCGAGCACGCCGCCATAGAGCAGGGTGAAACGCCAGCGTTCGGCGCTGCTTGGCGCGCGCCCCTGGCGCCAGTGAAACACCAGCGCCAGGCCAGCGGCGATGGCGGCGGCGATCAGCAATGTGGTGAACACGCCGCCCAGGCGCACGAAGGTGCGCAGCAGCAGGTTCAGCACGATGGCCGCGACTATTCCCGCAGCCGCGTAGTAGCGCAGTTGCAGGCTCTGGCTCACAGGCTTTGCACCAGGCCGAAGCGTTTGCTCAGTACCCGTTGCAGTAGGGCCTTGGGCAGCAGCATGGCGAGCAGTGGCAGGGCGCGGCTGCCATTGCCCAGGCGCAGCAGGCGCGGGCGCTTGTCGCGTTGCACGGCGGCCAGCAGCTGCGCAGCGAAGTCGCTGGCCGGGGTCGGGTTGTCCTGCGAGGCGTTGGCGCGGGCGCGGATGCCATCGCGCAGCGGCCACCAGGGCGAATCCTCATGGATCAGCGCTTCGGCCTGTTGGCTGGCGTTGGCGCCGAAGCTGGAGGCGATGGCGCCGGGCTGCACTTCCATCACCTCGATGGAGAAGGGCGCCAGCTCCATGCGCAGCGCGTCGCTCAATGCATGCACGGCAGCCTTGGAGGCACAGTAGGCACCGGCGAAGGGCGTCACCAGTACCGAGGAAACGCTGCCGATATTGACCACCAGACCACGGCTGCGGCGCAGCAGCGGGAAGAGCGCGCGAGTGACGCCGACGATGGAAAATACATTGGTTTCGAACTGCCGCTGCATCGCTTCCACGCCGCCGTCGAGCAGTGGGCCCATGGCGCCGTAACCCGCGTTGTTGATCAGCACATCGAGGCCGCCAATTTCCTCGTTCAGGCGTGCGGCCAGTTGCTGCAACGCCTCGCCATCATTGACGTCGAGCAGCACCGCGTTGAAACCGGCCTGCTCGAGCGCTGTGAGGTCGTTCTCCTTGCGCGCCGTGGCCCAGACGGCGTAGCCACCCGCCTTGAAGGCCTCGGCCAGGGCGCGGCCGATGCCGCTGGAGCAGCCGGTGATAAGGACGCTGGGTTGAGGCATGCGCGGGACTCCCTGAGACGCGAACGGGGCTGCAGCTTAGCAGGCTGGGGATGTTGGGGGACTGCTCGAGGTGGTGGCGCGCGTGTTTCGTAGCCCGGATGCAATCCGGGAACCGCCATAGGCAGCATCCCCGGATTGCATCCGGGCTACGGAGTTGGCGCTCCTGCGTCAGGCATGTAGCAGGTATCAGCGAATGAACTTGCCTTGCAGACGTTCGGCGCGAAACTCCAGCGTAGCCGGGCGATAGCCGCTGCGAAGGTCGGGCAGGGGCATGCAGTCGCTCCAGCTGGCGCCCGGCAACAGTTCACCCGGGCCGCTGTAGCGCGGCGATTCGTAGAGGCGCTGGGCCAGGTTGGTGGCATTGCCGGGACGGTAGGCGGCGACTTCCCAGCGTAGCTCCAGCAGGGCGGCGTCGCTGCCGTTCTTCAGGTCGATGGCCAGGGGGCGATCGGCAGGGCAGCGCTGCGGGTCGTAGTGCAGGCGCAGTTCGAGGTGGGCGAGGTAGCGTTCGTCGCGGGTTTCCTGCCAGAGCACCCAGGTGGCCACCAGGCCGAGACCGACCAGCGCCGCCATGGACACCGGCAGCGCCTTGGTCGGGTAGCGGATCAGCAGGATCAGCCAGGTGATGACGAGTACGATACCGAACAGCATGAGGGCAGCCTTTTGCGAAGTCTGTGCTCATCCTACACAAGGTGTCAGGTCAGGGTAATCGCGTGGGCTGTCGCAGGGTGTGACAGCTTCCTTCACCTGGCTGGAATGGGGCAGGGAAAGGCTGAACCTGCAACGGCATGGCGTCTTCTGCCCTCTCCCCCAACCCCTCTCCCATGAATGGGAGAGGGGAGTTCGTTGCGCATGCCTTGGATGAACTGGGGCGTAGCCCGGATGCAATCCGGGGCCGAGATCGACCCGCATTGCATCCGGCTACGAACAGCTCAGTGGGCGGCGCCAGCGGCTAGCGCATCGCTGCGGCCGTACACGTCTTCCAGGCGCTCGATATCGTCCTCGCCCAGGTAGGTGCCGGACTGCACCTCGATGATCTCCAGCGGGATCTTGCCCGGGTTGGAGAGGCGGTGCACCGAGGTCATCGGGATGTAGGTGGACTGGTTTTCGGTGAGCAGGAACTCACGGTCGTCGCAGGTCACCTTGGCCGTACCGGACACCACGATCCAGTGCTCGGCACGGTGGTGGTGCATCTGCAGCGACAGCTGTGCGCCCGGCTTGACGGTGATGTGCTTGACCTGGAAACGACCGCCCATGTCCACCGAGTCGTACGAGCCCCACGGGCGATACACCTCGCAGTGGTTCTGGGTCTCGCAGCGGCCCTGCGCGTCGAGCTTGCCGACCAGTTTCTTGACGTCCTGCACGCGATCCTTGTGCGCCACCATCATGGCGTCCTTGGTTTCCACGACGACGATATCGTCCAGGCCCAGCACCGAGACCAGCTTGCCGTTGCCGTGGATCAGGCAGTTGCGGCTGTCCTCGAGCACCACGTCGCCCTTGGTCACGTTGCCGGCGTCGTCCTTGTCGTGCACCTCCCAGATCGACGACCAACTGCCCACGTCGTTCCAGCCGGCGGCCAGCGGCACCACGCAGGCGCGGCTGGTCTTCTCCATCACCGCGTAGTCGATGGAGTTGTCCGGGCAGCAGGCGAAGGTGGCTGGGTCGATGGCGATCTGCGTACCGTCGCGCTGGCTGCGTTCCAGGGCCAGCAGGCAGGTGTCGTAGATGTCCACGTCGTGATGCTTGAGCTCTTCGAGGAAGCGGCTGGCGCGGAACAGGAACATGCCGCTGTTCCAGTAATAGTCGCCGCTGTTCACATACTCGGTGGCGCGTTGGGCGTCGGGTTTTTCGACGAAGCTGGCGACGCGCGCCACGCCGTCGGGCAGGGTGCCGTCGGCCTGGCCGCGGATGTAGCCGTAGCCGGTTTCCGGACGGTCGGCCGGTACGCCGAACAGCACCATCTCGCCTTTTTCGGCGGCCACGGTGGCCAGTGCCAGGGCCTGGCGGAAGGCTTGCTGGTCGTCCAGTACGTGATCGGCCGGCAGCACCAGCATCAGTTCGTCACGACCTTCGGCGACCAGCTGCAGGGCGGCCATGGCCACGGCGGGGGCGGTGTTGCGGCCGAACGGCTCGAGCAGCAGCATCTGCGTCTGCTGACCGATCTGCTCCAGTTGCTCGAGCACGATGAAGCGGTGCTCCTGGTTGGCCACCAGCACTGGCGGTTGCATGCCGTCGAAGGAGAGGCGCTGCAGGGTCTGCTGGAACAGCGTCTGCTCACCGGTCAGGGCGAGGAACTGCTTGGGATACAGCTTGCGCGAAAGAGGCCAGAGTCGCGAGCCGCTGCCACCGGATAGGATGATGGGGGTCATGGTTGTGTCTCTCCTGAACGATTGATCAAGTGGTTTGCCCGTGTCGTGTCGGTGCGGCGTGTACCCGCCGTTTTCCTTGTTCTAGAAACTCACTGCATCAACCGTCGATGGGGCGCTTGACCCATACCGGCGACAACTTGCCCTGACCACCGGTGACGAACAGGCTGACCACTTCGCCGCGTTCCAGCGTTACCGGTTTCAGGTCGGCGACCTTGCGTTCGCCGTCGAACAGCGCCAGGCCGACCTTGACCGGGTTGATCTCGCGGTCGCCACGGCCGTCCGGCTTCACATCGGCGACCACGTCGGTCTTGCCGTCGGCGGTTTTCAGGCTGAGGGTGCTGTCAGTCAGGTTCTGCACGCGCAGCAGGGCTTTCTGCCGGCTGGTGAAGGGCGGCTCCTCGACCAGGCGCGGCTTGGCGCCGGTCTGGCTGACCAGGGTGTAGTAACGCGCGGCCTGCAGATCCACCGGCATCTGCGCGTTGCCCACCTGGGCCTGATAGCTGCCGGCCGGGAGGAACTTGAAGTCGCTCGAACCCAGCGGCGAGATCTGCTTGAGTTGGGTCTGGCCGACGCTGACATCGAGTTCGGCGCTGCTGGCGTTGTAGGCACGGACGAAGGCCGAACCCTTGGGTGCCTTGGGCCCGTAGAGGGCGCCGTCATCGGCATGCGCCTGAAGCATGCCGAGGCCCAGGCCCAGGGCCAGGGCGCAGGCGCTCAGAGTGAAACGACGCAGGGTGGTGTGAGTGTTCATCGGATAGTCCTCCTTGGGGGGATGAATCAGTGACTGGCAGCAGCCAGCCCCTGGCGCTCGCCGCCGTCTTTGAGTGCGGTGAGCCATTGCGGGTCGAAATCGGTGAAATCGCTGGCCATCGGCAGGTAGCGCTCGGGGAATTCCCAGATCACCAGCTGTGGTGGGTTGTTCTTCAGCTCGTCGCTTTGCAGGTACTTGAGCATCGGTACCAGCGGGCCGCCGCCTTCCTCGGCGTGGTTGGCCAGGTCGCGTTGCAGGTGCTGGCGCAGGGCACCCGCGAAGTTCCAGGCCGGGTTGGCGCTGTAGCTGGTGCCGACCAGCGTCACCGGCAGGTCGCTGTCGCCGAACAGGTCGTCGCCGCTGCCGTCGGCGGCGTGGGTTTCGCGCTGCTGCAGGCGGTCGGCCTGCGGCATCAGGCTTTCGAACAGCGGCGCCAGCGGCAGGAAGCGGGTCAGGTCGCCCTGGTGCGAGCGGGTTTGCACGGTCTCGGTGACGAACTGCTGTGGCTCACCGCGCAGCTGCATGGCGCTGTGCACCACCTCGCTCAGGGCGCGGGCCGTGATGTCGGCCCCTTCCGGGGTCCAGTGGGTGTCGGTGCGCAGGAACATCGGCGCCTCGCGCTTGGCTGCCTGCAGCGGGCCGAGCAGGTCCGGCGCGGCGATCCCGGCGTTACGCACCGCGCGGTGAAAACGCGGGTACAGGCTGCGCTGCAGCGCGCTGGGGCGATGGCTGCCGGTGTGCTCCGGGTACAGGCGTGTCTTGGCCGGGACGATGGCCAGCAGCAGCTGGATATCGCGTTTCTCCAGCTGGCGCTGTACACCACGGATCAGCGCCAGGTTGTCGCGCAGCTGGCGCTGACCGTCGGCCAGCGGATCGAACTCCTCGTCCGAGTACAGCCAGCCGTCTTCGCCGACCACCAGGCCGCTGCGGCCTTCGCCGAACGCCAGGTATTCGAGGGCGGCCCAGAGGTTGATGCCAGCCTGCTTGAGCGGGAAGTTCTCGTCGTAGTGACGCTCGATGCTCTTGGCCAGGCGGCCGTCGAGCACGCTCGGCTGCGCCGGCATGCGGTAGGCGCCGAGCTTGCTCAGAGCCAGCAGGCTGACTGGCAACAGCAGCAGGGCGAACAGCGCGACATACAGGGTCTTGATGGGGCGGTTCATGCTCGGCCTCCGCTCAGAACTGGAAGTACAGGAAGGGGGAGTAGCTCTGCGCCGAGAGCTTGAGCAGCGAGGCGCAGAACAACAGCAGCAGGGCGCCGCGCACGGCCACCAGGCGCAGGTCGATGGCCTGCAGGGCGACGCCGGCGCTGGCCAGGGTCAGGCCCGGTTCATGGCTACGACTGGCAAGGAACTGGCGGGCGCCGTTGACGGCGATCACCACCCAGGCCAGCACCAGAGTGACCATCTGCAGCCCGGTGATGTGCGCCTGGGTCAGCTCGCTCAGGTGCCAATCAGCGAAACTGAACAGGGCGGCGTACATGCGCCCGGCCACCTCCAGGTTCTCGGCACGGAAGATCACCCAACCGAGCATCACCAGCAGCAGGGTGAAGGCCCATTTCAGCGGGTTGAACACAGTCGCTGCGGCTTTCACGCCGAGCGCTCGTTCGATGGCCAGCCACATGCCGTGCCAGGCGCCCCAGATCAGGAAGGTCCAGTTGGCGCCGTGCCAGAAACCGCCCAGCAGCATGGTCAGAAACAGGTTGCGGTAGGTGTTGAAGGTGCCGTGACGGTTGCCGCCCAGCGGTACGTAGAGGTAGTCACGCAGCCAGGTGGACAGGCTGATGTGCCAGCGCCGCCAGAACTCGGTGATCGACTGGCTGATATAGGGCTGGTTGAAGTTCTCCATGAAGCGAAAACCCATCATCAGACCCAGGCCGATGGCCATGTCGCTGTAGCCGGAGAAGTCGAAGTACAGCTGCGCGGTGTAGGCGATCATGCCCAGCCAGGCGTCGCCGGTGCTGGGGTTTTCCAGGGCGAAACAATGGTCTACCAGCGGCGCCAGGCTGTCGGCGATGAACACCTTCTTGACGAAACCCTGCATGAAGCGCGTGGCGCCTTCGCTGAACTTGTCGAGGCTGTGGGTGCGGTCGGTGAACTGGTCGGCCAGGTCCTTGTAGCGCAGTACCGGGCCGGCGATCAGCTGGGGGAACAGGGCGATGAACGCGGCGAAGTTGATCAGGTTGCGCGTCGGTTCGGTGTCCTTGCGGTACACGTCGATCAGGTAGCTGATCGACTGGAAGATGTAGAAGGAAATACCGATCGGCAGGATGACCGACGTCAGCACGAAGGGCTCGAGACCGAAGGATTCGAGCACGGCATTGATGTTGGCCACGCCGAAGTTGGCGTACTTGAAGTAGCCCAGCGTGGCCAGGTTGCCGACCACCCCGGCCACCACCCAGCGGCGCGCCGCCTCGGTGCCGGCATGCGCCTGGATGCGCAGGCCGAAGACGTAGTTCCACAGCGTCACCGCAGCGAACAGCAGGAGGAAATCCACCCGCCACCAGGCATAGAAGGCGTAACTGCCGATCAGGATCAGCAGGTTGCGCCCGCGATTCGGGCACAGGTAGTACAGGCCGAGGAAGATCGGCAGGAACAGGAACAAAAAGACGTTGGATGAAAAAACCATCCGTGCTTCTCCGTGAACAGCCGGGGCAGCGCCCCCCTTTCCCCCCGCGAGCGGAGGGGTTGTTTTGTTGCGTCCTGTAAGAGCGGCTGGGCGGCATTCCGCTTTAGCCGCGAAAAAAATCGCGGCTGAAGCCGCTCCTACAAGTGCAGTGCATCAGCGCCCGTCACCGAAGACCTGGGTCACCTCGCCACCGAGGCGGAAGCTGTTGAACGGCCCCATCTCCTGGTTCAGTTCGCGGGTCTCTTCGCTGCAGGCGTAGAGGCTGCAGTAGGGCGCCAGCCAGGCGTACTTGTAGTCCTTGCGCAGCTCGCTCATGTCCTGCTTGGAGCCGGTGCGCTGGGCGAACGCAGCCGGGTCGCGCGCGCCTTGCAGCACACGTTCTGCCAGGCGCTGCAGGGCGCCGTGGTTCTCGCCACGCAGGTCGACTTCATTGGCCTCGGCAAATGCCGCGATCATCGCCAGCGGTGGCAAGGCGTAGTTGTGGTAGGCGAGGGCGCGATGGCTGCGGCGCATCTCGTTGGCCAGGTAGCCCTCGTCGTCGACCTGATTGGCGGCGATGCGGAACTGGCCCACGGACCAGTCGAACAGGTCGCGGCGATCATCGATCACCGCCACCGCCATCACCGACCAGGCAGCCCAGTAGCTGTGGTTGTTGATCTTCTTCAGCGGCAGGTCGCTCCACTCGCGCACCGTGTGCTCGGCCAGGCGGGTGAACCAGGCCTCGATGCGTGCGCTCTGTTGCGGGTAGGCGGCCAGCGGCTGCGACTCGGAAAATTTCAGGCGTAGCCAGGCGCCGGCCAGGCTGCCGAGCGCCCATTTGCGCATCGACTTGCCGGTGTGGTTGAACTGCTCGGACTCCAGCGCATCGGCGCTGGCCCACTGGTCCAGCCATTCGATGGCACATTCCAGGCGCTCGCGCTGACCGGTACGCATGTAGCCGGTGATCATCCGCCCGGCCTCCTTTTCCAGGCGGGTGATGTGCGCGGTCTGCTTGCGGAAGTTCTTCTCCGCCTGGCGATTGAGCGTGGCGCGCGCGCTGTCGGAGCCCTCGTACTTGCTGGTGAACTGCAATTCACCGGTGTAGGGCTGCGGTACCGCCGGGCAGGCGGGCGCCTTGCCGTCGCGCTGGTCAACGGCGGCGTAGTAGCCCGCCGGCGGTTGCAGTTCGGCAAAGGCCGGGCCGCTGAGCAGCAACGCCATGAGAGTGAGTGGAGCGAGTCGTTTGGGCATGGGAGCCTCCTCAGTCGTTCGCGCGGTGCTGCGCGACCTGCTGGCCGGGCCCGCTAGGGCGTTGGCACAGGCTGGCCTGGACTTTCAGGTCGTCGGCGCTGTCCTCGGGCTTCTGGATTTCCAGGGCGAAGAAGTTCTGCTCACCCCAGCCCGGTTCGTCACGCAGTTCGACGGCGAAGCGGCCGTCGGTGTCGACGGTGTTGGGTTTCTCCAGCTTGAGCTGTTCGCGGCGGCCGTTGAGGTACCAGATGGTGGCGTCGACGCGCTTGACCGACGGATCGCTGAAACGCAGGTCGAGTTGGTGGCGATTGCCGGCCAGGGTCAGCAGCTTGTTCTGGCCGTTGACGAGAATTTCGTTGCTGCCCGGATGCAGGCGTTTCTCGCTGGCGAGCAGCTCGGTCTGGCCGCTGCAGCCGTTGTTCAGGCTGGCCATCAGTTGGCGGTGGATCTTGTCCGAGGCCAGGTCGTAGAGCGGCGAAAATTCCCAGATCAGGACCTTCGGCGGGTCGTTCTGGAAGGCATCGCTGGCCAGGTACTCGAGCATCGCGCCCTCCAGGCCACCGCCGGGGAAGGCGGCGTTGAGCACGTCGGTGCCCAGGTACTGTTCCAGGAAGCCGCCGAAGTTGTAGTTCTTGCCGCTGTGGCTGGTGCCGACCAGGGTGATCTGCGGGCTGCTGTCGTCGCCGAACAGCGCGTCGCCATCGCTGGCGTCCTTGGGCTCGGTGATGAACTGGTCGACGTACTGCACGGCGTAGCCGGTGCCGCACAGCTGGCTGGCGACGTTCTGCATGGTGCCGGTCTTGCCCATCAGGCCGACGCGCTCGGTAACGAACTCCTTGCGCGGAATGTCTTCGAAGCCGGGGATGCGCTTGACCGTCTCGGCCACCAGACGCGCGGTGCGCTCGGCACCGTAGGGTGTCCAGTGCTGGTCGCGGCGGAAGTAGAACTCTTTGTCGCTGTCCTCGTCGGTCAGCGGGACCAGATCCGGCACCCAGATACCCAGCTGTTCGAAGCGGGTCAGCGCCTGGCGATAGTTGCGCAGCGCCTTGTCGTAGTCGAAGCGCTGATAGTCGGCCGGGCGCAGCTTGCTGCGATTGACCAGGCCGCGGGTCGGTTGATAGACCACCACCAGTTCCACGCCGCGCTGCTTGAGGCCGTCACGCAGTTCCTTCAGCCGCTGGTAGCCGACTTCGCTGGTGCCGAATTCGGTGCGCAGGTCTTCGACACTGCGAAACAGCCAGCCCTCGTCGGCATCCATCAGGGTGACGAAGTTCTTCATGTAGTTGGTGGTGTAACGGCTGGCGTCGTGCGCAGCCGGGCACAGCGAGCAGCAATCTTCCACCTGGTAGTGCGGCGCCTGGCGCTCTTCGGCCTGCAGGGTGCTGCCGAAGGCGGCGCAGGTCACTGCCAGGGCCAGGGTCTTGAGTGTGTGTGCGGTCATGGGAGGTCTCGTCAGTTGGTCAGAGCTCGATCACGATCTGCTGCGCGTCGGCCCAGCGGCGTTGAAAGCAGGCTCGGACTGCTCATTTACAACTCGTAAACTCCGCGTCCTCGCCTGCTTTCGCCTTGCATGGCTCTAGCTCGCGAGATCGTGAGTCGGCTCCGAGCAGCTCGGGATCGATCGGGTCGATCAGCACGGGCAGGCGCTGGCGCACCATGAGGTCGAGGATTTCGTCCTGCTTCTCGCCGAGGATGCCGGCGAGTTGGATGCCGCTGCTCTTGCGCGGCGCGAGCATCTTCACGCGGTACAGCTCGACGGAAAGTGGCGAGTCGATGTTGATCGGGCTGGAGCCATTGCCGGCCAGGGTGCCGCCGACGATGATCATCGAGATCTTGGTGTCGAACGGGTCCAGTTGCAGGTCGCGGTCGGTGTCGGACAGGTCCTTGATGTGGCCGTACACGCCGGTGAGCTGATTCATCGCCGAGACGTTGTCGTACAGGCGGATGTTCTCGCTGTTGCGGATGCGGATGCCGTGGCGCTGGTTGCGCAGCACCTGGTTGCCCCACAGCAGGTTGTCGCCGCTCTCGTACAGGGTGATGCCGTCGGCATGATTGCCATGCACGCGGTTGTAGGCGATCAGGTTGTGCTCGCTGTTACGGTCGATCACCACCCCGGAGAGCTTGTTGTCGTAGCTCTCGTTGTTGAAGATCCAGCTGTCGTTGACCTCGCGCGAGATGATGATGCCGTGCTTCTTCTTCGTACCGAACACGGTGTTCTCGGCGATGATCAGGCCGTGCGAGCGGTCGTGCGGGTCGATGCCGTAGACGATGTTGTCGCGGTAGGTGTTGCCCTTGATCACCACGTTCTGCGCTTCGTAGCAGTAGAAGCCGTACCAGTGGTCGACGAACTCCGAATCGATCAGCCAGCCGGTCGGTTCTTCACGTTGCAGGCGCTCGTGCATGTTCGGCGTGTACTGGGTGATCGACACGCCATAGGACTTGGAGTTGTCGTAGCCCAGGCTGGTCAGCACGCTACCTGCGATGTACAGCTCGCTGCCGCCCCAGGACACCAGGAACGGGCGGAACTCCTTGCCGTCGTCGCGCAGGGTCGCCGGGCCGTTGTCGGCCTCGCGCCAGGCGGTGACGCGGGTGTCGGTGAGAAACATCAGGCCGTCGTTGACCAGGAACGCGCCGCGCTCCTGCGACAGGCGCAGTTCGCGGGTTTCCTTGCCGACGTGCAGCGCCGCGCCTTCTGCCACGACGATGGGCAGACGGGCCAGGTACACGCCCGGTTCCTGCTCGGCGAACTGGCTGTCAGGCAGCGCCTTGGCGATGTCCTGGGCGGTGACCAGGCCACCTTCGATGAAGATCGCCTGGGGCATGCCTTGCTGGCGTTTGATCCATTCACGCAGGCGTTCGTTGCCGCCGGTGAAGTCCTTCAGCGCGTCCTGGCGCAGCATGCGCCGTACCACCACCTGACCGCGCTTTTCACGCGGGATCCTGGCCAGCACGGCCTCCTTGGTGTAGCCGGACAGGTCCGGCAGTTTGGGCGCTTGCAGATGCAGTTCGTCCGCCGGTGCGCTACGCACGCGATAGTCGAACTGGTGCTGCGTCGGGTTGGCCTGGGCCAGGGGCACCGTGAGGCACAGCGCGCCGAGCAGCAGGGGTAGGGCTAAGCCGTTGGGTTGCATGATCCGATCCCTCAGAAGCGCCAGATGAAGTCGACGAAGGCGCGGTGCATCACCGAGTCGGTGCCGCTGCCGTAGGCGTCGCCTGGCAGGAACACGCCGGCGCGCAGGCGCACCAGGGCCGAGCGGTCATCCAGTTGTTCGGCGACGGCGGCCGGCAGCAGGCCCTGCTTGAAATAGCGGGTCAGCACCAGGTCGACTTCCTGGCCGATGTCTTTCTCGCCAGCCACCAGCGGCGCGGTGATGCCGCTGTCGCCGACGTCCTGGTCGCCATCGACGCGCCAGAAACGGTGATAGACGACGCTGGCGTCGTAGTCCTCGCCCAGTTGCCAGGAGCTGAAGGCACTGGCCACCTGCAGGTTGGAGAGCTCGCCACGGAAGGCCTCGCCGTAGCGGTGCAGGCGCGAATCGACGCCGGTGAAGTTGGCGCGGTTGCTGTGCAGGCCGGTCTGCATGAACTGGCGCGACTTGCCGTCGTCGCCACCGCCGCTGCCACGGGCATAGGCGGCGCCGATCTTCCAGTTGTCGTCGAGGCTGTAGCGCAGGCCCAGGTCCATGGCCCAGGCGTCGACGTCCTGGCTGCGCGAGCCGCTGGCGATGCGCTCGCTGCCGACCACCTGCTGCTGCAATTGGTCGGTATCGCCCTTGAGCCAGGTCAGCTGCGCCCAGTAGTTGAGGCGGTTGCGCGAATTGCGCTCGAAGAAGCCGCCGTCGGCGTGCAGGCCGAACCAGGTCAGGTCGCCGGTGTAGCGTTTGCTCAGCTCGTCGACGCGCTCGCCGGGATTGGCCAGGCGGCCGTCGTCGCGGCTGTGATGCAGCTTGGTGCCGATGCGGTGGCCGGGCGTCCACTGGTAGTCGAGGCCGGCGAAGAAATGCTGGCGGTCTTCGTCTTCGGGCGCCAGGTCGTCGAGGTCGGTGCGGTAATCGGAGAAGCGCTCGGCGATGCCGACGTTGGCCTGCAGCAGGGTGGTATCGAAGCGCCAGTTGAGCGCTTCGATGTTGGTGTCCCACCAGGTGCCTTCGTCACTGCGCAGGCGCTGACGACCGACGCGCAGGTGCTCACCCGGGTAGGCGGTGAGGCCGGCGTAGTCGACCCAGAATTCGCGCATGGCCAGGTAGCTCTTGTCCGGCTGGCGGGCGTCGCTGCGCTGCGTGCTGTCTTCGCCGTCATCCTGCAGCGGGTCGGTTTCGATGGTGTCGGTGGCGGTGACTGCCTGGCCCATGGCGAAGGCGCTCCAGTTGCCGCGCTCGCCGTAGGCCCAGGGGCGCACATCGAGACCGATACCGCTGACGTCGCCACCTTCGCGGGTGCCGAGGTCGCGGTCGTCTTCCGATTGCGCGGTGATCTTCACATCCAGACCGAAATTCTTCGGTGCATCCGCCGCCCAGGCCGTACTGGCTGCCAGCAGGCTGGCACTCAACCCCAGCTGGCTAACGATTTTGTTCAACTGCATGCGTGCATCCTTGTTCATGGCTGGCTGACCTGCAGGGCGGCCTGCTGCTGCAGGACGATGCCGCGTGCATCGCGCTCTTCGCGCAGCAGGCGTTGGCCTTCGGCCAGTTGTGCCGGGGTCAGGCTCTCGGCCACCGTCTGCGCCAGCTCGACGGTCGGCGGCGTGTTGCGTGGCAGGGCCAGTTGGCTGAATACGTAGGCGTTGACCGGGTTGGGCTTGACCCCGCGACCCTGGCTGAACATCTGCGCCAGGGCGAAGTCGGCGCTGAGCTGGCCAGCGCGCGCAGCGCTGAGCAGGTGGTCGAGCGCCTGCTGGGCGTAGACCTCGCCGAGGTAGCCGCGCAGGTAGATCTGCCCCAGGTAGTAATTGGCGCTGGGTTCGCTGGGCGCGGCCTTGCGCAGGTGCTCTTCGGCTTTCTTCGGTTGCTGCGGCAGCAACTTGCCTTCGTAGTACAGGCGCCCGAGCAGCAGCTCGGCGCGTGGCAGGGCAGCCTCGCGGCCCTTGTCCAGATAACCGAGCAGCGTGTCGATATCGCCTTGCGCCGGATAGTCGTAGAGCAGGCGCGCCAGGCTGACCCAGGCGGCCGGATAGTTCGGTGCAATGGCTTCGAGCAGCTCCTGTGCCTGCTGCGGTTGCGGTTGGCCGACCTCAGGGTCGCTGAGGACCTGGGCCACGGCGTCGACCTGGTTGGGCGAGACAGTGCCGGCGCGGTAACCCGCCAGCAGTTGCTCGATCAGCGCCTGACGGTCGTCTTCGCGGTTCTGCTTCTGGTAGACCGTGGCCAACTCGGCGTAGCAGGCGTCGTTGCTGGCCAGGCGCGCCTGGCAGATGCGCTCGATCTCACCCAGATGCTGGTCGTAGGTGCCATCGGTGCGATACAGAAGAATCTGCGCCAGCTCTGCCTGCGGCAGACCCTGCTGGCGCCAGTCCTGGATACGTTGCGCGAGGTTCATGGCGGGAAAGTCCTGTGGGTAGAACAGGTAGAGTTCGGTCAGCGGCAGCAGCGCACTGGGCTCGCGGGCCTGGACGGCGCTCTCCAGCAACTCGGCGGCCTCCTGGCGCTCGGCCAGGCTGCTGCCGGGCTTGCGCGCCAGCAGCTTGCCGAGGCGCGCCTCGGCCCGTGGCGAACCGTCCTGAGCCTGGCGGTAGATGCGCTCGGCCTCATCCAGATCCTGGGTCTGGCCACCTGCTGCATAGATGTCGGCCAGGCCGATCTGCGCGTCGCTGTAGCCCATCTCGGCGAGCTGACGGAAATGCCATTCGGCCGTCTGCGCATCGCCGCTGTGCAGGGCTTCACGCGCCAGGCGCTCATCCGGCAGACCGGCGCAGCCGGCCAGCGTGGCGCTGACGGCGAGGCCGAGCAGGGCGGGGCGAAGTAGGGGCATGCTCACGACACGTCCTCCTTAGCGGCCTGCCGCGACGGCGCGGTCGACCAGCCAGCCCAGCGACGGGCCACGGTCGATGACCACATCCACCGGTTGCCCGGCGAGGCTGGCCGGCAGGGTTTCCCGGGGCTTGATCACCACGCGGATGTCCGAACTCAGGCCGCCGTCATGCAGGGCGCTGCTGACAATCTCGCCGTGACGCGCCTGGTCTTCGCCGGCCACCTTGAAGGTCACCGGCGTGCCGGGGCGTGCCTGTTCCAGATGGCGGTAGGGGAAGCTGGCGGCGACGGTGGCGATGCCGTCCTGCGGCACCAGTTCGAAGATCACGTCGCCCTTGCTGGCGAACTGACCGTCGGCCACCAGTTGGCGAGAGATCTTGCAGTTGCATGGGCTGGTCAGAGTGCCCTGCATCTCACGGGCGAACAGCGCTTCGATCTGGCTCGGGTCGAGCTGGTCTTCACCCAGGTGCCCCTTGAGCATTTCCAGCATGCTGGTGGTGAAGGTGGCGATTGGTGCGCCTTTCTCGACGATGCCGTCGGGCTGCGCCAGGCTCTGCACGCTGCCTTCACGCGGCATGGTCACCTGCAGCGCGGGCAGGCTGATCTGCGCCGACTGTGCGTGGGTGACGAAGTACAGGCCGTAGATCGACTTGCCGATATAGCCGAAGGCGGCCAGACCGATGAGGAAGATCGCGCCGCTGAACGTCACCGCACGCAGGCGGCCGAACACGCCCATACCGCCGCTACCGCCGTTCTTGCGCGCCTTGGTGAAGTTGTCGCGCTGGAGGATGTGCAGCACTTCGCCGACGTTGACCAGCTCGCCAGCCAGGTGCGCGCTGATCAGGTGGCGCAGGGCCGCGGTTTCACGTGCGCCGACGCCATGGAACTGGCAGCCGATGCGGTTCTGCTCGGGCTGTACCGAGTTGACCTGAAACTCCACGTCCAGGCCCAGCACCAGGCTGTCGAGCTGGAACTGCAACTGGCCGCGATGAAAATCACCGACCTTGTGCGTGGTCTTCTCGTTGGTGAAGCTGAAACCGCCGGCAGAGATATCCTGCAGACGCGCATCGATGCGTTCGCCCTTGGCATTGGTGAAGCGCAGACGCCCCGGCAGCTTGACGCGGGCGTGCTGGCGCTGGGCCTCGGACTCATGGACGACGTTGTGAGTGGCGACGGAGTTCATGGTGGCTAATTCCTATTCGAGTACGGTCACACCAGCGCCAGTAGCGCGGCGATGAAGACAGAGGCGGCAGAGAAGGTCATGGCACGCGACGACCAGCTGTTGAACCAGTTGGCGAAGCTGGACAGGCCGCGATTGAGCTTGGTGTTCTGGCGCGTCCAGGACTGCTGGTCGAGGCGGAAGAACACGTAGATCTTCACCATCGCGCCGACGATCTGGTTGTAATAGAGCAGCGCCGGGTAGGCCGGACCGACACGGTGGCCGGAGAGCATCAGCAGCAGCGTCAGGATCAGCCGCGTAGTGCCGATCCACAGCAGGTAGATCAGCAGGTACATCAGGCTGTACTTGATGCTGGCGATGATCGCCACGCACAGGCCCAGCAGGCAGGTCCACATCGACACGCGCTGATCGAACAGCACCAGGCTGGTGAAGGCGCCGAGGCGACCCATGCCCAGACGCAGGGCGCGCGAGTTCTGCCGCAGGTTGTTGCCGTACCAGCGGAACATCAGCTTGCGACTGGCCTTGATGAAGCTCTTCTCCGGCGGGTGCTCGACCGTGTTGATCGCCGCATCCGGCACGTAGAAGGTGTCGTAGCCCAGGCGCATCAGGCTGTACCAGCTGGACTTGTCGTCACCGGTGAGGAACTGAAAGCGGCCCAGGCGCCAGTGCTCCAGGTGATCGCTTTCCACGTCGCGGATGAACTCGGGGTCGGTCACCACGCTGGCGCGGAACACCGACATGCGCCCGGTCATGGTCAGCACGCGTTTGCTCAGGGCCATCGAGCACATGTTGAGGTGGCGCTGGGCGAAGCGCAGCTTGTGCCACTCGCTCATCAGGTAACTGCCGCGTACCTCGCAGAACTCGTTGGTGGTCAGCCCGCCGACGTTGGGGAAGAGCTTGAACCAGGGCACGCATTTACGTACCACTTCAGGCTCGAGCACGGTGTCGCCGTCGATCACCGCCACCACCGCATCGCGGTCCGGCATCTGCCGGGAGATGGCGCGAAAACCATGGGCCAGACCATCACGCTTGCCGGTGCCGGGAATGCGCACGATGTCCAGGGTGACATGCGCCGGCGGCTCGGCCTGGGCCCAGAGGTTCTTGATCAGCAACTCGTCGGAGAGCTCGACGATCGAGCACACCACGGTGGTTGGGTAGCCGCAGTCGATGGCTTCGCGAATCACCGAGCGGTAGACCATGGCGGTGGTCAGCGCCTCGATGCGAAAGCTGGTGACCAGCAGGAACACATGAGAGGGGTCGGCGTCCTTGCCGAGTTTTGTAACCTTGCGGCGATACCAGGGGTACACCAGGTAAAGGAACAGGCAGCCGCGCACAAAGTGCATGGCGCCCATGGAATAGCGCCAGATGCCGACGATGCCGATGAGCAGGAGGAAATCCCGCGACTCGGGGTCGAACACCGTGCGTGGCAGAGCCAGTGCCAGCAGCATCAGCAGGCTGAGATAGAGCATCCAGCCGCTGGCTTGGTTGAGGCCGTTCTTGAGCTTGTCCATATGCGTCTCCGAGTACCTGCACGCGCTGGACGTGCAGGTACGTTCGGGTCCTTACCAGCAGATGCCTTCGGCCACGCCATTGCTGGCGTGGGGCATGAAACCGACCAGGTCGATCACCCGCTTGCCGCTCGGCGCCTGCTCGGCCAGCCTGGCGAAACGCTCGTCGCTGTTGCCCAGGACGATGATGTCGGCCTTGGCCACCACGTCGTCCAGGTCACTGTTGAGCAGCGAGGAGACGTGCGGGATCTTCGACTCGATGTATTCCTTGTTGGCGCCGTGCACGCGGGCGTACTCGACGTTGCGGTCGTAGATGCTCAGGTCGAAACCCTTGCCGATGAGCATTTCCGCCAGCTCCACCTGCGGGCTTTCGCGCAGGTCATCGGTGCCGGCCTTGAAGCTCAGGCCGAGCAGGGCGACCTTGCGCGAGTCGTGACTGGCGATGATGTCGAAGGCCTTCTGCACCTGGGCGGCGTTGCTGCGCATCAGCGAACCGATCAGCGGTGCTTCCACGTCCAGGCTGCCGGCGCGGTAGTTCAGCGCGCGCACGTCCTTGGGCAGGCAGGAGCCGCCGAAGGCGAAGCCGGGTTTCATGTAGTACTTGGAGAGGTTGAGCTTGTGGTCCTGGCAGACCACGTCCATCACCTCGCGGCCGTCGACGCCGACGGCCTTGGCGATGTTGCCGATCTCGTTGGCGAAGGTGACCTTGGCCGCATGCCAGACGTTGCAGGTGTACTTGATCATCTCGGCGACCTCGATGTCCTTGCGGATGATCGGTGCGTCGAGCTCTTCGTAGAGGCTGGCCAACAGGTCGCCGGAGGCGGTGTCCAGCTCACCGATGACGGTCATCGGCGGGAAGTCGTAGTCCTTGATCGCGGTGCTCTCGCGGAGGAACTCGGGGTTCACCGCCAGGCCGAAATCGACGCCGGCCTTCTTGCCCGAGCAGTCTTCGAGGATCGGCAGTACCACGTTCTTGGCGGTGCCTGGCAGCACGGTGCTGCGTACCACCACGGTGTGGCGCTCGTTCTTGTCGCGCATGGCCATACCGATCTCGCGGCACACGCCCTCGATGTAGTTCAGCTCCAGGTCGCCGTTCCTCTTGCTCGGCGTGCCGACGCAGATGAACGACACATCGCTTTCCAGAACGGCAGCGGCGACGTCGGTGGTGCCGCGCAGGCGACCCTGACGCAGACCCTGTTGCAGCAGTTCTTCCAGACCCGGTTCAACGATGGGCGATTTGCCGTTGTTGATCAGGTCGATCTTGTTCGCGGAGATATCCACGCCAATCACGTCGTGCCCCCGTGCCGACAAACAGCCGGCACAAACGGCACCTACATAACCCAAACCGAAGATACTGATTCGCATGGTATTCACCTCGTCCGTTCGATGCGGTTTCAAATACTGGCCTTATGGCCAAAACTAGTCCGTGAACGTGCTGCTTTAATATGAGCAAGTTCATTCAGGCATAAATAGAGTGGGGCGCCGGAAGTGGCACCAAATGTGGGCCTTTATATTGAAAAGTGGCCCTTTGATGTTGTCGCTGCCGCCTCGATTGAGGCCTCTATCTCGGTACTTTTGCGGGTTGCTATATCTCCCTTTGAACTACACGAACTTTTCTTTGGGTGAAGCTGTCCGGCGAAAGTTAATTCGCTATTTGGCAGGTTCAAGTGATTGGAAAGTTATGTATTGAAATGTGTTACGGGCTGTATGAGTGGCGGCCCTTTCAGATAGTTCCTACCGTTCGTCCTGAAGCTGAACCGAAGCTGAACCGAAGCTGAACGGCTAATTTGATTGCAATATAATGGCAAGTTGCAAAATGCATGATGGCAATGTGTTCATTAATGCGCTCGAAACTATCCGATAACTCAATGGCGCAATAAGTTCTGTGGAAAGTGCGCGCGCGCTGAAACTGTGATGCCAAACAGGTTTTGAGAATCAAGCGCAACGGTGAGGGAATTTTTGCCAGGCGCAGCGCTCAGGCCGCAACGAAGCGCCAGGACGAGGAAGGAGGGGGGCGGCAAGCGTAGCGGCCAAACCCATGCAGCAACCGATGAGCGGTGCATGGGTTAGCCGGCGTAGAAGAGGTCAGTCTTGCGGCTGGTCGCGCAGGAAAACCAGGCTGTCGGCCTTGGAATGCTCGGCCGAGTAGCGATAGCCCTGGTAGTTGAAGTCTTTCAAACCTTCGGGGTTGGTCAGACGCTCCTTGATC
Source organism: Pseudomonas sp. (assembly GCF_048269965.1). Lineage (GTDB taxonomy): Bacteria > Pseudomonadota > Gammaproteobacteria > Pseudomonadales > Pseudomonadaceae > Aquipseudomonas. Next base: position 121,920 of record NZ_JBLWTV010000015.1, read on the forward strand.
ACGTAGCGCGCCATCAGGCCACGGGCCTTCTTGGCGTAGAAGCTGATGATCTTGTACTGGCCGTTCTTCAGGTCCTTGAACTCGGTATCGATGAGGCGTGCGTTCAGCGCCTTGCGCTTGACCGCGCCGAAGTACTCGTTGGAGGCCAGGTTGAGCAGCACGTCATCGCCCTGGGCAGCCAGCGCTTCGTTCAGCCAGCCGCTGATGCGCTCGCCCCAGAAAGCATAAAGATCCTTGCCGCGGCCGTTGGCCAGCTTGGTGCCCATTTCCAGGCGATAGGCCTGCATCAGGTCCAGCGGGCGCAGCACACCGTAGAGGCCGGAGAGCATGCGCAGGTGAGTCTGGGCGAAGTCGAAGTCCTCTTCGGAGAAATCCTCGGCGTTCAGCCCGGTGTACACGTCACCCTTGAAGGCCAGCAGCGCCTGCTTGGCGTTGGACGGGTTGAACGGCCGCTCCCAGCTGCCGAAACGGGCGGCATTGAGGCCGGCGAGCTTGTCCGACAGATGCATGAGCTCGGCGATCTGCGCCGGGCTGAAGTCGCGCAGCTGGGCGATCAGTTCCTGGGCGTGGTCGAGGTGTTCGGGTTGGGTGAAGCGCGGGGTGGCGGGCGGCGTCTCGTAGTCGAGGGTCTTGGCCGGTGAAATCACCATCAGCATGTGCGGAGTCTCCAGAAAGCGTGACGGCGATTCTAGAGGTCAGGGGACGGCAAGACCACCTATCGGAACGATTGAGAAGAGCGGTATTGATGCCTTTGCAGGCGCCGGCTTGCCGGCGATCCCGTCAGCACTGATCGCCGGCAAGCCGGCTCCTGCAGGAAAGCAGATTCGTGGCGACGCGAAAGGCGCCTGCACCTGATTGGCGCGGCATGCTGCATGTGGGGGCGGGTAAGCGAGGTGAGTTGCAGCAGGTAGGACTTCGGACTGTAACGGGGTGCTGGTGGCTCGCCAAGCGCTATTTGTCGCGTCTGCAAATAAACCTGCGTGGCGGAAAAAAAACGTTTTTCTGTCATGTGAATTGGAGTAATAAAAAAGCAAGACCGCCGAAACCTGCAGACAGGTGGCGGCCATTGGCCCTCACCTTGTTTGCCACCTTTCGGCCCCGACCTGAAAAAGTCGGCGGTCTCTGTCCGGCGCAGCACCGCCCCAGGTATTGCGTCGCCTGGCTACTACAAGAAGGTGACCGACGTATGGATGACCACGGACGCTCCAAGCCCACCGCTCCAACCCTCTACGCCCTCGACACCAACGTCCTGATTCACGATCCCAACGCCTTGCTCAACTTCGAAGAACACCACGTCGCCATCCCGATGACCGTATTGGAGGAACTCGACAAACTGAAATCCGGCAAGCACGGCGTCGCCGCCGAATGTCGCCAGGCCATCCGCCTGATCGACCAGATCCTCGCCGGGGCGGCACCCGAGGAAGTCGAGTACGGGGTCCCCATCCAGCGCGGCAAGAGCGGCCCTTGCGGTCGTCTTTCCATCCTCATGAGCAAAAGCGCGGCGCCGGTGACCTGGCTGCCGGAAAACCTCAACGACAACAAGATCATCAACCAGTTGGTGGAGCTGAAGTCGCGCAACCCCGGCCTGTCTGTGGTGCTGGTGACCAAGGACATCAACATGCGCCTGAAGGCGCGCGCCTGCGGTATCGACGCCGAGGACTACCACACCGACCAACTGGTCGATGACGTCTCGCTGCTGTCGAAGGGGTATCACGACATGCCCGGCTCGTTCTGGGATCGCGTGAGCAAGGTCGACACCCGTCAGGACCACGGCCGTACCTGGCATCGCGTGCAACTCATCGACAACCTGCCGGCGGTGCACGTCAACGAGTTCATCCTCGATGAACAGGGCTTTGTCGGCTGGATCAAGGCGATCAAGGGCGACGAGTTGGTGATCCTCGACATGCATCAGGAGCCGCTGCTGCATCAGGAAGCCTGGGGCCTGAAACCGCGCGACATCCACCAGGCGCTGGCGCTGTTCGCCTTGCTCGACCCTGACATTCACCTGGTCAACCTGTCCGGCGCCGCCGGTTCCGGCAAGACCATCCTGGCGCTGGCTGCCGCCATCGAGCAGACCATGGTCAGCAAGCGCTACCGGCGCATCATCGCCACCCGCAGCGTGCAGGGGCTGGATCAGGAAATCGGCTTTCTGCCCGGCACCGAGGCGGAGAAGATGGAACCCTGGCTCGGCGCGATTACCGACAACCTCGAAGCGCTGCACATGGAGGACGAGAGCACCCACGGCAGCGTCGACTACATCCTGCAGAAGGTGCCGCTGCAGTTCAAATCGCTCAACTACATCCGCGGGCGCAGCTTCCAGCAGAGCCTGATCCTCATCGACGAATGCCAGAACCTCACCCCGCACCAGATGAAGACCATCATCACCCGTGCCGGCAACGGCTCGAAGGTGGTGTGCCTGGGCAACCTGGCGCAGATCGACACCCCCTACCTGTCCGCGCCCAGCTCGGGCCTGACCTACCTCACCGAACGCTTCAAGGACTTCCCGCACGGCGTGCACATCACCCTGCAGGGTGTACCGCGCTCGATCCTCGCGGAGTACGCTGAAACCCATATGTAACCCTCGGGCTGTGAAACACCCGCGCCCCTGTTCGCAAGAGCAGGGGCGTTTTAGTCTGCATTAACGAATCTCCACAAGTCCCGTGGGAGCGGCTTCAGCCGCGATGATCGCGGATAAATCCGCTCCTACAGAAGCGCGCGTTTGGCTCCCCTCTCCCGCTTGCGGGGCGTACGCGGAAATAGCGAAGCACTGCTTCGCTCGCTGAAGCGCCCTGAGCTCTGCGAAGGGCTGGGGCGCAGGGCGGGGGCAGGGGGAGAGGGTTCGTAGCCCGGATGAAATCCGGGGATTTTTGCCGCTCTGGCCCCGGATTTCATCCGGGCGACAAGATGACTGCAAATCCTGACTTGCAGGTTTACAATCGGTCGATTCCCGTCTGGAGCTTTCCCGTGCTGACCCACCTCGATTCCCAAGGCCGCGCGCACATGGTCGACGTCACCGACAAGGCGACCACCTTCCGCGAAGCCACTGCCGAAGCGCGCGTGCGCATGTTGCCTGCCACCCTGCAGATGATCGTCGCCGGTGAGCATCCCAAGGGCGACGTGTTTGCCGTGGCGCGTATCGCCGGCATCCAGGCCGCGAAGAAGACCAGCGACCTGATCCCGCTGTGCCACCCGCTGATGCTCACCGGCGTCAAGGTCGAGCTGAGTGCAGAGGGTGACGACACCGTGCATATCACTGCCCGTTGCAAACTGTCCGGGCAAACCGGTGTCGAGATGGAAGCACTGACGGCCGCCAGCGTCGCCGCGCTGACCCTCTATGACATGTGCAAGGCCGTGGATCGCGGCATGGTCATCGAACAGGTACGGCTGCTGGAAAAGCTCGGCGGCAAGAGCGGCCACTACAAGCTGGAGGAACAAGCATGATCCGCGTGCAGTACTTCGCCCGCTATCGCGAAGCCCTGGGCCGTGATGACGAACAACTCAGCGGCGATTTCGCCACCCTCGACGACCTGCGCCTGCACCTGGTCGCTCGTGGCGGCGAATGGGAAGTGCTGGGCGAGCAGAACCTGATGTGCGCGCGCAACCAGGAACTGTGCAGCCTCGACGAACCGCTGGCCGAAGGCGATGAAGTCGCCTTCTTCCCCACCGTCACCGGTGGCTAACGCAGATTCAGCCGTAGGGTGGGCCGGGCGGCGTTCCGTTTTAGCCCACCATCAACCCACCAGCTGCCTCTGAAAACTCCCCATCGAACGAGCCTCCATGACCATCCGCGTTCAAGCCCAACCCTTCGACCCCGGCACCGAGCTCAACGCCCTGCATGCCGCCAACCTCGGCATCGGCGCGGTGGTCACCTTCGTCGGCTACGTGCGCGACTTCAATGACGGCCGCGAAGTCGGTGGCATGTTCCTCGAGCACTTCCCCGGCATGACCGAAAAGGCCCTGGCCAAGATCGCCGATCAAGCGCGCGAGCGCTGGCCGCTGCTGGGCATCGAGATCATCCACCGCATCGGTCGCCTGGAGCCGGGCGAGCCCATTGTTTTCGTCGGCACCAGCAGCGCTCACCGGCAAGCCGCGTTCGACGCCTGCAACTTCATCATGGATTACCTGAAAACCCGCGCGCCGTTCTGGAAGAAGGAAGACACCAGCGAAGGCCCGCGCTGGGTCGAAGGCCGCAGCAGCGACCAGAGCGCCGCCGAGCGCTGGAAAAAAACCTAGGCGCCCCTATCGCGCGGTGCGCATGGCGCACCCTACGACATGTCGCGCCGCCTTTCTCGAATCACCTGGCGATGAACCCCGTAGGGTGCGCCGCGCGCACCGGCTTTTGGCGGCGCCGTGCCCGAAAGAACCGCGACACCATCCCTATCGCGCGGTGCGCATGGCGCACCCTACGACATGTCGCGCCGCCTTTCGAATCACCTGGCGATGATCCCCGTAGGGTGCGCCGCGCGCACCGGCTCTTCGCCGCGCCGTGCCCGAATGAACCGCGACACCCGTTACCTATGTCTCCCGGCTGAACACATGGCGCACCCTAGGGTTACGCCAGCGCCAGATGCACCCGCAACGCAATCGGCACCAGCATCAGCAATACGCCCAAACCCAGCACGCGCACGCCCCATTCGTGCTCGCGAAAGTTGAAGCCGACGCCCAGCAGCACAAAGCCGCCGATCAGCAGCAACAGCATCAGGTGATAGTGGTCCATGGCGCTTCTCCATTTCGCGGCCCTGATTACAGCTTAGTACCGCCGTCTGGCTTGGGGCTGACCTGGGGCAATTAAAGTCTGACTCGATTGGCGACAACCTGCGTCTCGATTGGTCGCTGCCTGGCGTCATGGCCTGCTCCATACTGTGCGCAGTCATCGTCAAGGATCGTCCATGCGCCTGTTCCTCTCCCTCCTGCTCGCCGGCCTGCTGAGTGCAACGCCGCTGGTCGCTGCCGAGCGCCATTTCACCATCCTGCACAGCAACGACTGGCAGTCGCGTCTGCTCGGCTTCGGCCCCAACAATGAATACAGCCCGGCGACGGTGGACGATGACGACACCATCGGCGGCGTCGCCCGGCTTGCCACCTTATTGAATGAACGCCGCACAGCAGCCGGTGAACAACCTCTGCTGTTGCTCGACGGCGGCGACTTCACCATGGGCACGCTGTTTCACACCATCGCCCGCGAAATGGGCAGCGAACTGCGGCTGATGACCGAGCTGGGCTACGACGCGGCGGTGATCGGCAACCACGAATTCGACTTCCGCCCAGCCGGCCTCGCCGCGATGATCAGCGCTGCGCACAGGGCCAAAGGCGACACGCTGCTGCCGCTGCTGTCGAGCAACATGCGTTTCGATACCGCGAGCAAGGCCGACGACAGCCTGCAGGCGCACGCTGAGGCCGGGCGCATCCTGCCGTACAAGCTGATCGAGCGCGGCGGCATTCGTTTCGGCCTGTTCGGTCTGCTTGGCAACAACGCCGTGGCGGTCAGCCCGATGATCAAGCCGCTGACCTTCGCCGACCCGGTCGCCACCGCCAGGGAAACCGTGGCCAAGCTGCGCGAAGAGGGCGCCGAGGTGGTCATCCTGCTCTCGCACATGGGCGTCACCCAGCAGGCCGATGGCAGCTGGCGCGGCGAGGAAGTGGAGCTGGTCGAGCAGGTGCCGGGCATCGATATCGTCGTCGGCGGCCACTCGCATGTGGCGCTGCCGCAACCTGTGCTGGTTAATGGGCGTACCCCGGTGGTGCAGGCCGGCTCGGAGATCCAGTACCTCGGCGAGCTGCGCATGAGCCTGGGCGACGACGGCGTGCCGCGTGTGCGTGACTATCGCCTGCATGCGGTCAACGACAGCATCGTCGGCGACGCGACCATCACCGCCAGGGTCGAGGACTTCAAGCAGGTGGTCAGCGAGCGCATGTTGACGCCCAAGGGCTATCGCTTCGACCAGCCGCTGGCCAAGGTCGACCAGAGCCTGGGCCGTGATTTCACCGACCAGACCCTGGCCAACCTGGTCACCGATGCACTGCGTCATACCGTCGATGCCGACCTGGCGTTCACCGGCAACGGCACCATCCGCGATGACCTGCTCAAGGGGCGTGATGGCGTGCAGGATGTCTCCGATCTGTTTCGCATCGCCCCGCTGGGCATCGGCCAGTTCGACGACGAACCGGGTTACCCGATGATCAAGGCCTACATCAGCGCGCGGGAAATCAAGTCGTTGCTCGAAGTGCTGCTGCTCGCCTATCAGCTGCGCGACAGCGACAGCTATTACCCGCGCGTTTCCGGCCTGCGCTTCACCTACAACCCCTGGCGCGTGCCGTTCGACCGCGTCAGCCGCATCGAAATCAGCGATGCGCACGGCAGCTACCGTGACCTGGACCTGAACGACACGCGCCTCTACAGCATCGGCGCCACCAGCTACGTCGGTAGCTTCACCTGGCTGGTGCCGGACCTGACCAAGGGCCTGCTCGACGTCATCCCCAAGGATGCCGAGGGCCGCCCGCTGCCGCGTATCGAAGACGCCATCATCGACCAGGACCCGGATAGGGAAGGCGTGCAGGAACTCAAGGAATGGCAGGTGCTGCTCGACCATATCCGCAGCCTGCCGGACCTCGATGGCGATGGCCTGGCCGATATTCCCACCAATGGTGCGGCTGCCGAAGCGCGCATGATCCGCGCGCCGAGCCTGCATCCCGCCGAGCTGTTCCGCCTGGCCGGGCCGATGCAGTGGGGCGCCAGTGCGGTGATCCTGGCCGGCGTGCTGCTGATCCTCTGGCTGCTGAGCCGCCCGCTGCGCCGCCGCAGTCAGCGTTGACGGCGTAGGGTGCGCCGCGCGCACCGGGAATGACGCCGTTGGGTTGGTGCGCACGGCGCACCCTACGGGATCTCGCTCGGTTTGTGCATCGTAGGGTGCGCGCCACGGGATCTCACGCGGTTTGCGCGTCTTGGGGGGCGCCGCGCGCACCGAATACGCCGAGATATACCGAGATGCTGCAACGCTCGCCGCTGAAGCGCCTCCTGCGGTTTGGTACCGGCCGATTCGTGGGAGGGGCTTTCGGCTCGGGCATCCTGCTTCGCTCTACCTCCTGCATCCATACAGTCGTAGCCGCGATGCTGTCACCGCAGAGCTGGTGCGCACGGTGCACCCTACGGTCCGCCACCTTGCCAAGCAAGGCGTGCCTCCGTATGGTGCAAAACCGCCTGATTCGGAAGCTACGCAATGATCGCTCAGCACTGCCCGCTCGGTGACCGCGCACAGCCGGCCAACCCCCACTCGGATAAATGTCGTGCCCCTGGCGTGGCACTCGTCTCATGAACGCACTCAATCATTCGCGCCCGCTGGCGCTGTTCGGCCTGTTGCTGGCTAACCTTTGCTGGTCCGGCAATGCCCTGGTGGCGCGCGCCTTCGCGGGCGAGATTGCCCCGTTCACCCTGTCGTTCTGGCGCTGGTGCCTGGCCCTGGCGCTGCTGCTGCCCTTCGTCGCCATGCCGTTGTGGCGTCATCGCGTAGCCGTGCGCACTGCCGGCTGGCGTCTGCTGGTGCTCGGCGGGCTGGGTATCGCCGGCTATAACTCGCTGCTCTACAGCGCGGCGCAGACCACGGCGGCCATCAACATCTCGCTGGTCAATACCTGCCTGCCGCTGGTGACATTCATCGGCGCCGGGCTGCTGCTCAATGAATGGCCGGCGCGCCGCGCCTGGTGGGGCATGCTGGTGGCGGTGATGGGCCTGGCGGTGCTGATCAGTCAGGGGCAATGGAGCCGCCTGGCCAGCCTGTCGTTCAACCAGGGCGACCTGATCATGCTGCTGGCGGTGGTCGACTGGGCGTTGTACTCGCTGCTGCTGCGGCGCTGGGCTGCTTACCTGCAGCCGATCCCGCCGCTGGCATTGCTGGGCGTGTTCATCCTGCTCGGCGTACCGCTGATTCTGCCGTTCTATCTATATGAACTGAGCCAGGGCGCGCATCTGGCGCTCAATGCCGCCAACCTCTCGGCTGTCGCCTACACCGCCGTGTTCGCCTCGCTGCTGGCCTACCTGGCCTGGAACCACGGCATCCGCGTGATCGGCGCGGCCAAGGCGGCGCTGACCAACTACCTGATGCCGGTATTCACCGCGTTGTTGGGGTGGGTGCTGCTGAACGAGAGCCTGCAGCTCTATCACTGGCTGGGCGCCGCGATGATCTTCGGCGGCCTGCTGCTGGCCACGCGGCCAGGCAAAAGCGCCTAGCCGCGTAGGGTGGATCACGCTTCACCGATCCACCTTTCAAAGCCGGCGGATGAAAAAAGCGTCATCCGCCCTACGACGATCCTTTCACTGCGGCTTCAACATCACGAAGGCTTCACCGCCTTCACACGCGTAGGGTGGATCACGCTTCACCGATCCACCTTTTCAAGGCTGGCGGATGAAAAAAGCGTCATCCGCCCTACGACGATCCTTTCACTGCGGCTTCAACATCACGAAGGCTTCACCGCCT
>NZ_JBLWTV010000016.1:0-120486 GCF_048269965.1 Pseudomonas sp.
GCCGAAGGTGGCTCGGACCGTCTGATCGAGAACCGCGTCGCCGAAGGTGGCTCGGACCGTCTGATCGAGAACCGCGTCGCCGAAGGTGGCTCGGACCGTCTGATCGAGAACCGCGTCGCCGAAGGTGGCTCGGACCGTCTGATCGAGAACCGCGTGGCCGAAGGTGGCTCGGATCGCCTGATCGAGAACCGCGTTGCCGAAGGTGGCTCGGATCGTCTGATCGAGAACCGCGTGGCCGAAGGTGGCTCCGACCGTCTGATCGAGAACCGCGTCGCCGAAGGTGGCTCGGACCGCCTGATCGAGAACCGCGTGGCCGAAGGTGGCTCGGACCGTCTGATCGAGAACCGCGTTGCCGAAGGTGGCTCGGATCGCCTGATCGAGAACCGCGTCGCCTGATACCTTCCTGATGACCTGATCGAGAACGTCGTATGACTCGATGCCAAACGCAGCCCCACAAGGCCGGCCTGATAAGCCGGCCTTGGTTTTTTCAGCGATAGAAAGCCCCGCGCACTGCGCGAATGAGTAGCCCCGTGTCGACCCCAGGCAATCGACCGCCCCGCCCCCGCTCTATGGTGAACGCCCCTTTGATCTCTCACCGGAGCCCCCCATGGCCAACAAACCGATCACCGTTCTGCGCGATACCCAGCCGATGCCCGTCGTCGATGCCTGCAAGTGGGAGCGCATCGAAGGTGACCCGCACACCGTCAACCTCAATGCCTACACCAGCGATGACGGCAGCAAGATCATGGGCACCTGGATCTGCACGCCCGGAAAATGGCGCGTGGAGTACGTGAAGTGGGAGTACTGCCACTTCCAGGAAGGCTACTGCATCATCACCCCGGACGGCATGGAGCCGATTCACCTCAAGGCCGGCGACATCTTCGTCGTGGAGCCCGGCATGAAAGGCACCTGGGAAGTGGTGGAAACGGTGCGCAAGTACTTCGTGTTCGCCTGATCGCAGCACCTCGTATCCGTGTGCGCCCAGCACGGCGCCCACCGATTGCCCTTGCTTGTCGCCCGCGCCAATCCTGAAGCCCTCACTCTGGATGGCGGCGTAGCGCTGCTCAGGACACCCGTACCGTGAGGCTCACCAGCCTGATCACGATCGGCCGCACCAGCATCACACAGACAAACGCCACCGGCATCGCCAGGCTGTAAGCGCCCAATACCGCCTGCAGATAACCCTCGCCGATGCCCCGGTTTGCAGCAGTAATGACCAGCGACATGAGCATGGCCATGATGCCCGACATGAAGAAGGCGAAGGCCACGGGCATGGCGCGGGCCGGCAGTTTCCAGTTGCGCCTGGTGGTTGCAGCGAGGTCGAGATCGGACATGCTCAGGTTCCCTGTTCGATAAAAGTGTCGGGCACTCTAGCGATGAAGACGATTGCGGCGGTAGAGGGCGAAAGGTAAGTTGAGTATCAAGATCAACTTACGAATGAATGAAACATTGGAAAGCAAAGGCACAGATACCCTGCGCGGCCTGGAGAGTTTCGTGAAGGCCGTGGAGAGCGGCAGCATCGCCGCCGGCGCACGCCTGCTGGGTATCAGCGCAGCCGCAGCGAGCCAGAATATCGCTCGTTTGGAACAAGGCCTCGGCCTGCGCCTGCTCACCCGCACCACCCGCAGGCTGGCACTCACCGACGCGGGCTCGTTGTATTTCGAGCGCGTGCAAGCTGTGCTTCAGGAGCTGGAACTCGCTCGCGCTGCCATCGCCGACCTGCAGGACGAGCCACGCGGGCAGTTACGCATTGCTGCCAGCGCAGCGTTCGGTCGTCATGTACTGGCGCCGCTGCTCCCCGGTTTCATGGCGCAACATCCGCGTATCCGCTGCGAACTGCTGACCACCGACGCCACGGTCGATCACGTCCAGGAAGGCGTGGACATCAGCATCCACATCGCACAGCAGTTGCAGGAGGGCCTGGTGGCCAGGCGCATCGCCACCGCGCAGACGCGCTTCTGCGCCGCACCGGCCTATCTGCAACGCGCCGGACACCCCAGCGAACCCGAACAGTTGCGCGACCACGACTGCCTGCTGTTTCGCTTCGCCACCGACGGACGCCTGCTGCGCTGGGGCTTCGTCCGCGAGGGCGTGCATTTCGATGCCCAGGTCAGAGTGGGCATGAGCAGCAACGATATCGATGTCCTGGCGCAGTGCGCCGTGGCAGGCGGCGGCATCACCCGACTGGCGTCCTTTGTCGCCGCCCCCTATCTGGCTCGCGGTGAACTGGTCGAACTGTTCTCCTCGGCCACGCCAACGCACAGCCGGGCGACCAGCGCCCCGCTGGACTATTACCTGTGCGTACGCGACCGCTACGAGCTGACGCCCAAGGTGCGCCTGTTCATGGATTACCTTCAGCAAGCCTTGCCCGCCGAGCTTAAACCCTCAACCGAGGCGCCCTGAAACTTCTTGAAAAGCGCAGGAACTTGGCCTATTCACCAAGGTCAGTGCTGCGCCGCCGATCAGGCGATTTCCCAACCACGGACAGGCCAGAAGGCCTTTCAGCAAGGAATCATCATGAACCGACTCAAACTGCCACTGCTCTCCCTCGCTTGCGCGCTGCCGCTGGTGGCCTGCGCGGCAACCCCGGAAGCGCTCAAGCCCTACCCCGCCGCTGCCGACGGCTATAACCGCCATGTAATCGAACTACCGGCGCAAGCCAACGAAGCCGAACACCAGGTAGAGATCATCGCCGGCAAGACCCTGGAAGTGGATTGCAACCCGCAACACCTGGGCGGCCAGTGGCAGGAAAAAACCGTGGAAGGCTGGGGCTACAGCTACTACGAGCTGGGCCAGGTCGGCCCGGCCATGAGCACCCTGATGGCCTGCCCGGACGGCAGCCGCAAGCAGGCCTTCGTACGCGTTGGCGGTGAGCCGCAACTGGTGCGCTACAACAGCAAGCTGCCGCTGGTGATCTACGCGCCAAAGGATGTCGAAGTGCGCTACCGCCTGTGGTCTGCAGCGGCCGAAACCAGCACCGCGCCGCGTCAGTAACGCCGGCTGGGCCCCTCCGGGCCAGGCGAATGCACGCTCAGTGCTCGCTGGGCTTCTTCTCGGCCTTGGCTGCAAGAGCCAGGGCCATCACCACTTCGCGGGCCACCTTGCGCTGTGCTGCCGGCAGGTCCAGAAAGGCCTCGATGACCTCACGTTCCTGATAGAACTTGGGATCTTCCCAACGGCCACGCTGCTCGCGTACGGCAGCGCCGGCCTGCTCGCCAAAGCGCAGTACCTGCGGTTCGATACGCAGCCACTGTGCCAGAACCTGCAATTTGTCCTGCGACGGTATGGCCTCGCCACGCAACCAGCGGGAGACCGCCTGGAAGGTCACGGAACGGCCCCAGTAACGCGAATTGAACTCGCGCTCGAGCACGGTAGGGCGATCTGGATATCCAGCCGCAATCATGGCGCCACGCAGGCGCTGGGCGAATTCGATTTTATCGGTCATGGACGCGGACGTTAAATTCCGCTTCCATGCTTGATTGAACAGTCTGTTGTATATTAAATGAAATTTATGGTTTCATCGCGCTCAACAGGCCATTGTTTGATGCACGAGGGAGGGCGCCATGACCCGTCCGATCAATCCCGTCTTCGAAGACATTCGTCTCACCGTGCGCAGCGCCGCCGACGGCCGCTACTGGTTCGCCGCACAGGCCGTTTGCCAGGCCCTGGAACTGGCGGACGAAGAAGCCGCCCTGCTGCTGCATTGCCGACCGGAGGGCATCCTCTTCGGCAATGAGCAAGCGCCTCACGCCATGATCGACCTGGAGAACCTGCTGCGCCTGAGCCTGAGCACCACCAGCTCACGCGCTGAGCGTCTGCGCAGCTGGCTCTGCCAGGTCTTGCTGCCGCACCTGTTCAACAGCGCCAGCTTGCCCAGCTATCGACAGCTGAGCACGGCAGACAAGCGCCTGCGCGTAATCAAGTGGCACGACGACTGGTGGATGTCGGTCAATGATGTGATGCAGGTTTTCGGCACGCGGCCGGAACTGCTGGCCATGACCGAGGACCCGCCCTGCAGTTGAGCACGACATCGGGGCTCGCGCGCCGGGCCGGGTGACGGCAACCGGTCAGCGCATGCAGCACTGCTTGTACTTCTTGCCGCTGCCACAGGTGCAGGGGTCGTTGCGCCCCACCTTGGCGTCATCACGTCGCACCGGCAGTACCGGCTGCAAGTTCTGCTGCCAGTACTCGTAGAGCTCGACGGCAGCCGGTTCGAGCATCGCCGTGCTGGCCTCGTATTCGGCGTCGGACATGGCCTTGAGCGTCTCGCTGCCACTTTCATCGCCATGCAGGGTGATCAGCGCCAGGGCTGCCTGTACCGAGTCGGGTAGTGCCTCCTCCAGCCAACCGGCAACCACAGCGCCGCGCAGGTAGCCTGCGCACCACTCGGAAACGATCAGCTTCTCGCCCTTGCCGTTGTCGTCAGCGAGGAAGATGGCCTCGTAGTCATCCGGCTCCTCGCTGAGCATGTAGGCCGCCTCGCTCATCAGCTCGACGGCCAGCTTCATGAAGCGTTCGCCATCCTTGTCACTCGGCCATTGCGGCGGCTGGTCGGCCCAGATCGCCGAATACCAGACGGCAGGCGCGACCTGGCGCGGCCCGGAGACGATGGCGGCGAAGTAACCGTCCAGCTCGCTGGCGGACAGGATCGAGTCATCGTTGCCGTACTTGAGCAGCCACTGATCGAGCTTCTCCAACCCTCTGTTGTCCATCGCCACGCCTCCGCCTGAAAAAGGCCGCTACTGTACCGCCATCGGTGCGTATTACCAGCCGTCCGGCATCTGACGAGTGCCCACAGGCCAACAGCCCGGTACAATGCGCGCCTTGCCCGTGTGCCAGCCTGATAAAAGAAAACACCATGTCCTTGCCCAAGAACCACCTGGAACTGCTCAGCCCTGCGCGTGATGTCGAGATCGCCCGCGAGGCCATTCTGCATGGCGCCGACGCCATCTACATCGGCGGCCCGAGCTTCGGCGCGCGGCACAATGCCTGCAACGAGGTGAGCGATATCGCCAGGCTGGTGGAGTTCGCCCGCCACTATCACGCGCGGGTGTTCACCACGATCAACACCATTCTGCATGACGATGAGCTGGAGCCGGCGCGCGCGCTGATCCACCAGCTCTACGACGCGGGCGTGGATGCGTTGATCGTGCAGGACATGGGGGTGATGGAGCTGGATATTCCGCCCATCGAGCTGCATGCCAGCACCCAGACCGATATCCGTACGCTGGAGCGGGCCAAATTCCTCGACCAGGCCGGCTTCTCCCAGCTGGTGCTGGCGCGCGAGCTGAACCTGCAGGAAATCCGCGCCATCAGTGACGCCACCGACGCGGCCATCGAGTTCTTCATTCACGGCGCGCTGTGCGTGGCCTTCTCCGGCCAGTGCAACATCTCCCACGCGCAGACCGGGCGCAGCGCCAACCGTGGCGACTGCTCGCAGGCCTGCCGCCTGCCCTACACCCTCAAGGATGAAAAAGGCGGCGTGATCGCCTACGAGAAACACCTGCTGTCGATGAAGGACAACAACCAGAGCGCCAACCTGCGCGCCCTGGTCGAGGCCGGCGTGCGCTCGTTCAAGATCGAGGGCCGCTACAAGGATGTGGCCTACGTGAAGAACATCACCGCCCACTACCGCCGCGAACTCGACGCCATCCTCGAAGACCGCCCGGACCTGGCCCGCGCTTCCAGCGGCCGTACCGCGCACTTCTTCGTGCCCGACCCGGACAAGACCTTCCATCGCGGCAGCACCGATTACTTCGTCACCGAGCGCAAGGTGGACATCGGCGCCTTCGACTCGCCCACATTCACCGGGCTGTCTGTGGGCTTTGTCGAGAAAGTGGGCAAGCGCGACCTGATCGCCGTCACTCACGAGCCGCTGTCCAATGGCGACGGCCTCAACGTGCTGGTCAAGCGCGAGGTGGTGGGGTTCCGCGCCAATATCGCCGAACTGAAGGCAGAGTTCGAGGAAGACGGCGAGAAGCGCTACCGCTACCGCGTCGAGCCCAACGAAATGCCCGAAGGGCTGTTCCGCTTGCGTCCGAACCATCCGCTTAGCCGCAACCTCGACCACAACTGGCAGCAGGCGCTGCAACGCACCAGCGCCGAACGCCGCATCGGCGTCAGCTGGAAGGCCGAGCTGCATGAAGATGCCCTCACGCTCACCGCCACCAGCGAAGAAGGCATCAGCGTCGACGTCGCCCTGCCCGGCCCGTTCGGTGTCGCCAACAAACCCGAACAGGCGCTCGACGGCCTGCGCGACCTGCTCACTCAGCTCGGCACCACCATCTACCACGCCCAGGGCGTCACCCTCGACGCGCCGCAGGCGTTCTTCGTGCCCAACTCGCAGCTCAAGGCGTTGCGCCGCGAGGCCATCGAAGCGCTGACCGAAGCGCGCGTCGCCGCTCACCCACGCGGCAGCCGCAAGGCCGAGACCGACCCGGCGCCGGTGTACCCGGAGTCGCACCTGTCGTTCCTCTACAACGTCTACAACCAGAAGGCGCGCGACTTCTACCATCGCCATGGTGTGCAGTTGATCGACGCGGCCTACGAGGCGCACGAGGAAACCGGCGAAGTGCCGGTGATGATCACCAAGCACTGCCTGCGCTTCTCCTTCAACCTGTGCCCGAAGCAGGCCAAGGGCGTGACCGGCGTACGCACCAAGGTGGCGCCGATGCAGCTCGTACATGGGGATGAAGTGCTGACCCTGAAGTTCGACTGCAAGCCGTGCGAAATGCACGTGATCGGCAAGATGAAGGGCCATATCCTCGACCTGCCACACCCAGGCAGCGCCGCCACTCAGGTGGTCGGCCACATCAGCCCGGACGACCTGCTCAAGACCATTCGCCAGAAGCCGGGTTACAGCCACTGAGCCAACAGCCCCATCAGGTACAGGCCCAGGCCGAATACCAGATGGGTCAGAAACGCACGCACCCGCACCCGCCAGGGCTGCGGCGTGCGTGAAGCGGCCACGCCCATGCCGAACGCCGGCTGCATCAGCAGCAGGGGCGCAACCACGCTGAGCGCACCGAAGGCCAGCGCCGGCGCGAGCGTGGGATGCTGCAACCAGGCTTCGCCAACCCAGGCCAGGAACAGCGCGGCGAACAACAACCCGGTCAGGTAATGAACGCCCCAGCCCAGCGCACGCTCACCGCGCAGGGTGGGCGCCTTGCCAATCGCCGCATGGCGAAACTGCCCATGGCCCATGTGCCCCAGCCAGCGCCCGACCCAGGCGTAATCCAGCGCCGCCACACCGAACCAGCGCTTGCGCGCCAGCGCCCAGATATCCATCAACAGCGTTGCGCCAATACCCAGCATGATGCTCTCGACTGCCATACACATCTCCATCTAACCTATCTGGAAAGCCTTCAAAACAAGGCTGCCAGTTAAAGTCGACTTGAGGTCAAGCATGAAAGAGCTGGATATCGGCAAGGTCGCGCGCTGGTCAGGTCTGCCGGCCTCGACCTTGCGTTACTACGAAGAAAAAGGGCTGATCCACTCCATCGGGCGCGATGGCCTGAAGCGGGTCTTCGCCGAGTCGGTGCTGCAGCGCCTGTCGCTGATCGCACTCGGGCGCACGGCCGGTTTCTCACTGGACGCCATCGCCGAGATGCTGGCAGCCGAGGGCGGCCCTGCCATCGACCGTGCGCAACTGGAGCGCAAGGCAGAGCAGTTGGATCACACCATTCGCCGCCTGTCCGCCATTCGCGACGGGCTGCGCCATGCAGCGCTGTGCCCGGCCGACAACCACCTGAGCTGCCCCACCTTTCAGCGCCTGATGAGCATGGCCAGCAAGCAGATGGGCCGAAAGCGCCCTGCCGCTGCCGAACGGGCTTGAACGGCCGCAACGCCTGTGTTGTCGGCTTGTGCTGGGGCCTGCGGCTGCATCGTCTTGGCCTCGGTGCGCACCGCGCACCCTACAACAGCGACGCGCTCCGTAGGCTGTCGCGGGGCCGCCCAGGTCGTGCGCAGCGGGTTTTCAGCGACTCACTCACCGGGCCGGGCTGAGCATCTCGATTTCACGCATCTCGACATCACCACGCAGGTAGTCCATGCGCGTGTCGTGAAACGCGCGCATGTGCGCCAGAGCCGTGTGCTCGGCCAGCGCCTCCCGTGACGCCCACACCTCAAAGAAGATGAACAGCGTCGGGTCCTGCGCGTCGCGCAGCATGTGATATTCGATGCAGCCGGGCTCGGCGCGACTGGGTTCGACGTAAGCGCGAAACAGTTGCTCGAAGGCCTCGGCCTGTTCGGGCCTGGTGTGAGCGTGAAGGATGAAGCCGTACATGGAGCAGGTTCCTCGATGTGGGAAGACGCCTCACCATAACGCAGCATTCGGCAAGCCTTTAATGACTTTAAGTCAACAATCATTTGACCGTTCCGGGGTGTTTCGCACGCGCAAGGCCGGATAACCTGCCGCCACATTTTTGGAGAACCCCCATGAAAAAGATCCTCCTGCTCAACGGCGGCAAAGCCTTCGCCCACTCCCACGGCCAGTACAACAGCACCCTGCATGACGCGGCGCTGGCCTTTCTCGACCGCGCCGGCTTCGACGTCAAGACCACCTTCATCGACGGCGGCTACGACGTGGAAGAAGAAGTGCAGAAATTCCTTTGGGCCGACGTGGTGATCTACCAGATGCCCGGCTGGTGGATGGGCGCCCCCTGGACGGTGAAGAAGTACCTCGACGAGGTGTTCACCGCCGGTCACGGCAGCCTCTATGCCAGCGACGGCCGTACCCGTTCCGACGCCTCGCAGAAGTACGGCAGCGGCGGCCTGATCCAGGGCAAGCAGTACATGCTGTCGCTGACCTGGAACGCACCGGTGCAGGCCTTCGAGGACCCGACCGATTTCTTCGAAGGCAAAGGCGTGGACGCGGTGTACTTCCCCTTCCACAAGGCCAACGAGTTCCTCGGCATGAGCGGCCTGCCCACCTTCATCTGCAACGACGTGATGAAGGTGCCGAACATCGAGCGCGACGTGGCGCGCTACGAGCAGCACCTGGCCCAGGTGTTCGGCGTCGCCTGAGCCACCGGCTCATTGCCCGCCGAACAGCGCCGTCCAGTAGATGCCAGCATCGCTCTGCGGGTCGTTGGCGTAGGCAGCGCCCAGTTCGCTGAACGCCGGGTTCATGATGTTGGCGCAGTGCCCGGAGCTGGCCAGCCAGCCCTCGACCACCTTGGCGGTGCTATCCAGCGCCGCCGCGATGTTCTCGCCAACCTTGCTACCGCTGTAACCCGCCAGCTCCGCGCGGTCACCCGGCGTCAGGCCGTCACGCCCCTGGTGGGCGAAGAAGTTGCCGTTGGCCATGGCCCGACTGTGGCTCTCGGCAGCGTTGCCCAGCTCGGCGTTCCATACCAGCGGCGCGGCAGCGGCAAAGCGCTGGTCACCGCATTGGCGCGCCTCGGCGCGGGCCGAGTTGATCAGCAGCAGCAGACTTTCCCCCTCGGTCTGCCAGGTTTGCAGGCGCGCACTGAGCAGCGGCCGTGCAAGCACGATGCGCCAGTCACGATCCTGCTGGCTGACACCGATGTCGATGAATTGCGGATCGAGCAACACCCGACAGAAACTCTCGCTCAAGGCCTGCATGGCCGCCTGCGCATTGCGCGGGCCGGAGAGCGTGATGGCCTGTACGTTGACCAACGGATAACCGGCCGCGCTCAGCGAATCCTGCAGATCCGCGGTGCCATTGGCAGGCAGGATCAGGCGTGGATCGTTGGTCAAGGGTGGCAGTGGCTCGGAGGCCTGCACGCCGCAGCGTTGCACCTCGCTGCGGTAGTTGTTGATCGTCTCGATCAGCGCAAGGTCCTCAGTGGCCTGAGCCGCGCCCCAAAAGCCCATCAGCAGCAGCGCCAGCAAGCAGCGTTGCCATCCCCATTTGTCCATTGTTGTTGTCATACCGCCCTCTCCCAACTAGCGTCGCAATTCTGACGCAATTTCCGGCGCAGGATCATGGCCGGTTGCCTGGTCCCATCGAACGCCCGCATGCACTGGCATCGCGGCCGAACGGCAGGCTTGCTGCATGACGCCATCTGCCGTCATCGAACAATTTGCGCACTGGCCTCTCCCGCTCGAGAACACTGATGCCCGGTTACTTCGCCAAGAACGAACAACATCGTCGCCTGGTCCTCAAAGCCTTGCTATGGATCACCTTGAGCGGTGGTTTGTTCTTCTCCGTGGTCAATCTGCTGCACGACAACTGGCTGCTGGCCGCTCTGGAGATCGGCTACGCCGCTGTGTCGCTGTATCTGCTGAGCATCGTCGAGCGAACGCACAACCTGCAGCTATTGACCGCGGTTTACCTGCTGCCGTTCTTCAGCATCATGATTTTGGCGCTGGCTCAGACCCACACCAGCTTCGCGGTGTTCGCCTGGATACAGTCGATTCCGATCATCTGCTACCTGCTGCTGGGGCTGCGCCTGGGCATGTACGGCTCGGTGCTGTTCGTCGGTATCGGTCTGTTCGTCTTCAGCCGGCGGTTTTCTTCCGATCAATGGCTGCAAAACATCGAGATCATCGCCAATCTTGGCCTGGCCAGCCTGGCGGTGATGATCTTTGCGCACATCTACGAGCGCAGCCGACTTCTCAACGAGCAGCGTCTGACCGATCAGGCGACCACCGACTCCCTGACCGGCCTGCCAAACCGGCTGAAGCTGGCCGAGGTATTCGAGCGCGAGCGTGCCCATGCGCTGCGCAATGGCACGCCGCTTTCGCTGGTATTCGTCGATATCGATCACTTCAAGCAGATCAACGACCGCTTCGGCCACGAGGTCGGCGACCGCGCCCTGGTTCACTTCGCCACGGTGCTGGCGCAGCGTTTGCGGGTCAATGATCTGTTCTGCCGCCTGGGCGGCGAGGAGTTTGCCGTGCTGCTGCCAGGCAGCACGGCGGCGCACGCTCGAGAAATCGCCGAGAGCCTGCGCGAACGCCTGGCGGCACAGCCGCTGGCGGTGGATGAGACCACGCTGCGCATGACCCTGAGCGCCGGCGTGGCCTGCTTCGGGGTGGACGGGCAATCACTGGACGAGCTGATGCTGGCGGCGGACAGGCGCACCTATGCGGCCAAACGCGCCGGGCGTAACCGGGTGATCACCCGAGAGAACGGAGAGCCCGTTCCGGGCTGAACGGGTGCGGATCAGACGTAGATGCTGACCCCACCCTTCTCCTGCAGCCACTGACGGTAGGTCTCCAGCGAGTCGGTCTGCTGGTCGCCGTTGTAGCCGGAGATGCGCACGCTGCCCTCCATGCCGGCATCCACCATCTTCTGTACCTGCGCCAGCAGCGTGGCGGCATCGTCGCGATCGAGTTGCATCACGTCCGGCAATTGAATCACCGCAGGTGCCGCCGGCTGGCTGTCGCCACTGGGTTGCACGGCGTTGCCGGGTTGCGCCGCGCCGCCATTCATCGCACGCAGCAGTCCGCCCTCACTGCGCGCCACCACCTGCTGGGCGAAACGCCGCAGGTCGGCCAGCGGGTCCTGACCGGCCTGATCACCGGTGTCGCCAGTGCCTGCACTCGAGCGATTGTTGAGCTGACTGCCGTAGTAGCTGAGCATGGCAGGCATGCTGTTGTTGATACTGGTCATGCGGCCTCCGCGAAATCCGTTCGCCTCATGCAAAGCAGGTTCCGGGCCAGCCACTGCAGGCCCGTCATTACGCGGGCTGCGCATCCATTCGCGGCAGCGGCTTGCCACCACGGGGCAAGGTTTTGCCTGTGCCGGTCACCCCCGCAGATCGACCATCACCGCATTATTGCGCTAGGCTCTGCACCTTCATTGATAGGAGGTACTCCCATGGCCCGCGCCACTGCCCGCCACATCCTGGTTGCCAGCGAAGACAAGTGCAACGAACTGAAAGCCGCCATCGAAGGCGGTGCCGACTTCGCCCAACTGGCCAAAGACAACTCCTCCTGCCCGTCCGGCCGCAGCGGCGGCGACCTGGGCTCGTTCGGCCCCGGCCAGATGGTCAAGGAATTCGACACCGTCGTCTTCAGCGCGCCGGTCGGCGTGGTGCAGGGCCCGGTGAAGACCCAGTTCGGCTACCACCTGCTGGAAGTCACCAGCCGCCAGGATTGATCTGACTGGACCGAAGAGTCGCCAGCGCGGCCAGGCGATGAAGATCGTCTGGCTGCCCGCCTGGGCTTCGATCAGATCCCCCGAACGTCTGCCGCAAAAGCGCCCGCACGACTGAGCCCGTTGTCGTAGGGTGCGCCGTGCGCACCAAGGCTCCAGGCAGTATCGGGTCATGATCCAGACAGCGCTGCGCACGACGCACCCTACCGCAGCGTCGCCTCGCGCTGACGCCAGCCATCGAGCAAACGCCCGCCCCAGACGTTGATCAGCAGCCCGGTCATGACCAGCGCCGCCCCCACCATCTGCAGACTGCCGAGGCGCTCGCCGAGCAACAGCGCCGAGGAGCTGATCCCCACCACCGGCACCAGCAGCGAGAACGGCGCCACCTGGCTGGCCGGATAGCGCGACAGCAGGCGGCTCCAGAGCCCGTAACCGAGAATGGTGGCGCCGAATGCCAGGTAGGCCAGCACCAGCAGTGAGTCCAGGCTGAGCGTGCGCAGCGACTGGCTGATCAGCTCCGGCCCTTCCAGCCACAGCGACAGGGCCAGAAATGGCAGCGGTGGAATCAGGCTGCCCCAGACCACCAGGCCGACCAGATTGACCCTGCCCAGCTTGCGCGTCACCACGTTGCCCAGCGCCCACATCGAGGCCGCCGCGATGGTCAGGGCGAAGCCCGCCAGGGTCATCGCCTGCCCGCCCTGCAGACCGATCAATACCAGACCGCTGGCCGCCACCAGCAAACCGAACAGGTTACTGCGACGCAGCCGCTCGCCGAGAAACAGCGCGGCGAAGAACAGGGTGAAGAACGCCTGCGACTGCAACACCAGCGACGCCAGGCCAGCCGGCATGCCGACGTACATGGCATAGAAGAGAAAGGCGAACTGCCCCACTGAAATGGTCATGCCATAGGCCAGCATCCAGCGCAGCGGCACTTGCGGCCGCCGCACGAAGAGGATCGCCGGAAAGGCCGCGAGCATGAAGCGCAGGGCGCCCATCAGCATCGGCGGCATGCCATGCAGACCGACCTTGATCACCACGAAGTTCAGCCCCCAGACGACGATCACCAGCAGCGCCAGCAGCAGATCCTTGGGTGTCATGAGCACAAACCTCAGGTTGAGTGAGCCGGCATTAGAGCAGCCTCACCCCGCAGCAGATAGACACAGACGCCATGGAAAAAAGCCACACAGCCACTGGCGGCTGCTAACCTGCGCGCTTTTGTAGCGTTACGCCAGCCCCATGACTCTGCACGATTTCCTTCTGTTCGCCTTGCCCGCCGTGTTTCTCACCGGGCTGTCCAAGGGCGGCTTCGGCGGCGCCCTGGGCGGCATCGCCGTGCCATTGCTGGCACTGGCCACTTCGCCGAAACAGGCGGTGGCGGTGATGCTGCCGATTCTCTGCCTGGCCGATGTGGTGGGCCTGAAGGCCTACTGGGGCAAGTGGCATATGGCCAATCTCAAGGTCATGCTGCCGGGTGCAGTGATCGGCATCGCCATCGGCTCGATGACCTTCGGTTTGTTCGACGAACGCGCCATTGGCCTGCTGATAGGCGCCATCGCCATCACCTTCGTCGGGCTCGGCCTGGTGGCTGGCAACCAGGCGCCACGCCCGCTGCACAAAGGGCGCGGCACACTGCTGTCGAGCCTGGCGGGCTTCACCAGCTTCGTCGCCCACGCGGGCGGCCCGCCGGTGATGATGCACCTGCTGCCGCAGCAACTGGACAAGGTGCGCTTCGTCGCCACCATCAACCTGTTCTTCCTGCTGACCAACGCCGCCAAGCTGTTCCCCTACGCGGCGCTGGGCCAGTTCACCGAGGACAATCTGCTGCTGAGCCTGATGCTCGCGCCCATCGTACCGCTGGGCGTATGGAGCGGCCTGTGGCTGCAATCACGGGTCAACCACCTGTGGTTCTACCGTATCGCGCGGCTGGGCATTCTGCTGGCCGGGCTGCAGCTGATCTGGCGCTACCTGTAGATCCCCCGCCCGTAGGGTGCGCCGTGCGCACCGCGCCTCACTGCCCACGCCGGTTCAGGGCTCGATCACCCGCCACAGCTGCGGCCACTCGCCGGGGTTACGCCCTGCACAGCGGTTCAGGAAGCTGAACGAGGCCAACTGAAAACGCTCGCCATCGAAGCGCCAACTGCCCGACTCGCCGCAATCGGCAATGCCACGCCCCTTGTGCAGGTAAGCCAGCTCGCCTGTCTGCGGCTGATAACTGACCCAGCCGGATAAGCCATCGTGCCCCAACGGCAGCGGATCGATCTGCATGTCCTGCTCGACATACGGCGACTGACGACTGACGCGATAGACGGCGAAATCGCAGTTGTAGGCCGCACACCAGGTACGGATGATGACCAGCGCCTCGCGCTCGTTGAGCGCGAAGGCCTCGGCCTCAGGCTCGTCTGTCATGCCCTCCTCGAACCACTGGTTGCGCGTCGTGGCCATCAGGTGCCGGGCGATGTCCTGCTGTTCGACTTCGCTCAGTGGCGCAGCGCCAGGATAGGCACGCAGGCGTGGCGCCTGCGGCGGCGCCGGGACCTCGCTGTCAGGGCGCGTACCCGACCGGTACAGCGCCGTGCGGGTATCCAGCCGCCCCTGCACGGCATCGATCAGCAGCAATGCGGCGGACAGCCCACTGAGCGACACCAGCGCCTGGTGCTCGCCATCGCCTGCCATACGCAGCTGCGCACCATTACGCAATTCGGCCAGCACGACCTGGGCATCGGCCCCCTCGGCCGCCAGCAGTGTTTCACCATCCTCGTCCACCAGGCGCAGGCGACCGGCACTGGATAATGCGTGACCATCGAGCTGCAGCGGTGCATATCCACCTCGCCCGGCATGGTGCAGCGACAACGCCAACGGCGCCTGCGCACCCGCAGCACGCTGCAGATGCAGACTCAATGGCGTGTAATCAAAGCCTTGCGCAGCACTGATCGCCTGGCATGCCCGCAGGTTGTCGCAGGCGATCACCCAGTCCTTGATTTCCCGGTACAGCGGCACCTGCTCGGGCGCTGCCTGGACCATTCCCGCCGCCAGCAGCAGAGCCGAGATCAGCATCCGACGCGACATGAACAACTCCTTTTGATGATTGCGCAGGGCCGTCATGTTCCCTGGCCCGAGCAAGCCAGGCAAGCGCCATCACAACCCCAGCAATTCGCGCAGCTCACGCGCGGTGGGCATGCGCGCCGACACACCGCTGTTGAAATCGAAGGCCTTGGCGCTGGCCAGCGGCCCGACGATCACCGGGTCGAAGCCGGCATCGCTCACCAGGCGCGCCGCCACCTCCAGCGCCGCCTCGTCATCCGCGGCCAGCGGGATGGCCAGCTTCTCGCCGCTGCGGTGGGCCTGGCTGCGCAGGTTGTGCGCGGAGATGGCATTGAACGCGCGCACCAGGCGCACGCCCGGCAGAAACTGCTGCGAGGCCAATCCGGCGCCCATCTCGACCGCCTCCTCGGCCATCGGCCCGTCGCGTCCCGGACGGGGATTACCGGCGTCCAGCACCACCTTGCCAGCCAGCTCAGCGGCGTAGTCGCGCCCGACCTGCGGCGTCGCGCCATAGGGTACGGCCAGCAGAATCACCTCGCCAAAGGCCGCCGCCTCACGCGGGGTGCCGACGCGGGCACGCTCGCCCAACTCATCGGCAAGCGCCTGCAGGCGTTCGGGATTGCGCGAGGACATCATCACCTCATGCCCCGCTTCGACCCACAATCGCGCCAGCGCGCCGCCGATATTGCCGGTGCCGATGATGCCGATACGCAAGGCGTCCGCGTGCGCCAGCACTGGGGCGCCGCCCAGCAGCACAAGCAGGCCGAGCGCGGCGGCGAAACGCTGAAGTAAAGGGGGCATGGTGAGCTCCTCGAGCGAGTGACGACGAAGAGCAAGCATAGAAAAACCGGACACCAGGACGACCAAGGATTCGCAACAGGGTGTTGCCCGCCAGCTATGCTTGAAAGGCGATATTGCATTGCAGTCGGCTACAGGGGCCGAGGAGGTGGCAGTGACCCGAACGCATCCCCCCAGTCAATGAACTGCTTCCCGGAGACGCGACCATGAGCAAAAGCATGGATTCACACAAAGAAGGCAAGAAGAAACCGCTGAAAACGGCGCATGAGAAGCGCATGGCCAAGCGCGAGAAAAAGCACGGCCAGACCCTGCTCGGCAGCCACTCAGCGGACGCCTGAGTTCCAGCCTGCCGGCGCAGCCTCGCTGCGTCGGCCCTCCCCTGCCGCAAAAACACCATCCGGGAAATTGCGCGTGCCGCCGGCGCCGCAAGGCACTAGAATCCGCAGCCTAAGTGATCGTCCGGCCGCCTCTGCGCGCCGCGACACCCTCTCACCTATCGGCCAGGAGACCCCAGATGGGCGCCCAGTGGAAAGCCAAACCCAAAGAAGCCGCCGCCAATGCCCGAGGCAAGATCTTCGGCAAGCTGGTGAAGGAAATCATGCTCGCCGCGCGTAACGGCGCCGACCCGGACATGAACCCCAAGCTGCGCCTGGCCGTGCACCAGGCCAAGAAAGCCTCGATGCCCAAGGACACCCTCGAACGCGCCATCAAGAAAGGCGCCGGTCTGTCCGGGGAAGTGATCAACTACGAGCGCACCCAGTACGAGGGCTTCGCCCCGCATCAGGTGCCGGTGATCGTCGAGTGCCTGACCGACAACGTCAACCGCACCGTGGCCGAGATCCGCGTGCTGTTTCGCAAGGGCCAGCTCGGTGCATCCGGCTCGGTCAGCTGGGACTTCGACCACGTTGGTCTGATCGAAGCCACTACCGAAGAAGGTTCCGACCCGGAACTGGCCGCCATCGAAGCCGGTGCCCAGGACTTCGTGCCCGATGACGAGGGCTCGACCCTGTTCATCACCGACCCGACCGACCTCGACGCCGTGTGCAAGGCACTGCCGGAGCAGGGTTTCACCGTCAACTCGGCCAAGCTCGGCTACCGCCCGAAAAACCCGGTAAGCAGCCTGACGCCGGAGCAGATGGAAGAAGTCGAAGCCTTCCTCGAAGCCATCGACGGCCACGATGACGTGCAGAACGTTTACGTCGGCCTCGCTGGCTGATGTTCGCCAGGTTCCCAGCCTGACGCTGCAGGAGCGAATTGATTCGCGAAATTCGCGGCACAATCGCGAATAAATTCGCTCCTACACCAGCCGAGCCATCCGCGGCATCGTCGATAAATTTTTGCAGCCAGGCATGCAACGGCCACACCCCCATGACAACCACCCTGCATATCGCCGCCGCCTGCCTGTTCGACGCACGAGGTCGCCTGCTGCTCGTGCGCAAGCGCAACACCCGATTCTTCATGCTGCCAGGTGGCAAGCGTGAGGCGGGCGAAGACGCGCTGTCGGCGCTCGAGCGTGAGCTGTTCGAAGAGCTGGAGCTGCACCTGCAGGCCGGCGCACTGCGACCGCTCGGCCAGTTCCAGGCGCCCGCCGCCAACGAGGCCGACACCTGGGTGCAGGCAGACATCTATCGCGCCGCCCTGCCCCACGCGGTGCAGCCGGCCGCCGAGCTGGAAGAGCTGCGCTGGCTCGATACCACCTTACCCCTGCCCGATGACCTGGCACCGCTGCTGCGTGATCAGGTGCTGCCGGCCCTGCAACGCCAGCCATCGCTGTAGGGCCGTCGCCAGCGACATCAAAAACCGCTCCCGGCCGTTTCTTGATCCACGACAACGCGGGTGACAATGCCAGCGATTAGGCTGCGCCGATAACCAGAACCATTCGTTTTGCGTGCAAACCCCACAGGACTCCGAGGTTTGCCATGAGTATCAGCTCCGCCCATATCTGCCAGGCCGCCGACCAGTTGCAGGGCTTCGTCGGCTTCAATGCCAAGACCGGCCAGTACCTGCTGCGTTTTTCCGAAGACAGCTTCGGCCTCGACGTGCCGGCCGAAACCATCACCCCAACCTGCGAGTACGTGTGGAGCAGCGCCGAAGGCGAACTGATGCGCCTGGATCGCCAGCGCCTGGCCTGGCTGCAGGAACAGCGCATCGATGACCGGGTCAACCTCAGCGAACCGCTGCGCATTTACCTGCGCCGCAGCGACCTGCCGGAAATCCACGCCGAGCGGCGGCGCCTGACACCGGCTTGAGACGTGGCGTGTCTCGGTGGCTTCGGTGCGCACCAACCCACCGGGATCACAACGGCGGGGTGCCCCCGCCCTACGACACGATCGCGACCCCGTAGGGCGGGTGCAACCCGCCATGCCGGTTCTGTCGGGCGACGCGCGCCTCAGTCTGGACGCTAAATGGCTGGTGCGCCCGGCTCAGCCCAATAGCCGCACCGCGACAGCGCCAAGGCCCACGCCGATCAGCAGCAATACGATGCCACCCAGCCACAGCTTGCCCGCACTGGTCGCAGGCGCCACGACAACGGGCGCGGGTTTGGCCTGAGCTGCTCGCAGTGGATTGGCCGCCGCTGGCGCAGCCCTGGCACTGGCGCGCGCCGCCTGCGGTACCGGGGCGATCTGCGTGGCGCCGCCAGCCGCCTTGGCAGCCAACGCAGGCGGCAGGTCCGCCACACGCATGAACTGAGTGGCATCCTCGTCGGGCGCATCACTCACGTTCACCTTCGGCCCGATCACCAGCAGCGTCACCGTGCCCATCTTCAACTGATCGCCCGGTTGCAGCACGGCGGTCCTGACCTTCTGCTGGTTGACCAGCACGCCGTTGGCCGAGGCGAGGTCCTTGACCTCCAGCACGTCGTCCTTGAGAAAGAACTCGCAATGCCGGCGCGACAGTTCCAGATCGCTGAAGCACAGCTCGCACTTGCTCGAACGGCCGAAGGTCATCGAGCCGTGAACATGAAACTTGCGTCCCTGGTGCTCACCCTGGATCACCTGGAGAAACCAGCGCGGCGCAGCGGCCTCGGGCCTGGCCGCGCTTTTCGCCGGGTCGACCAGCTGCAGTTCGACGGCGCCCAGGCGCAGGCGATCGCCATCGCGCAGCTGAAACCGGGTACCGACGCGCTGGTCGTTGACCCAGGTGGCGCCCTGCCCGGCATCGCTGAGGTAGTAGTAGCCGTGATCCTGACGGATCTCGGCGTGGAAGCTGGCGATGCCGGCATCGCCGAGCACCAGTTGGTTACGGCTGTCCTGGCCGATGGTCAGGCGCTCGTCGGTCAGCCAGACCGGCGCTTGGCGGTTATCCAGGAACTGCAGTCTGAGCATCGTGGTCGCCTCGGATCAGTCGAATAGGTTGTTCAGCAGACGCTTGATCGGGTTCTGCTGGGCCGGCTGCGCGCCGCGTGGACGGTTCGCCGCCTGGCGCACGCGCTGCTCGTGGCTGTCATAGAGGGCCAGCAGCCGTTCGTTGTCGGGCTCTGCCTCGAGGCCCTGCTTGATCTGTTCCAGCGCCAGGTTGTATTCACGCCGCGCATAGGCCGCCTCGCTCTGTTCGATGAAGCGCTGCGCCACGCGATTGATGCCAGCCAGGGCCAGCAGGTTGTCAGGCTCCCAGCCGAGCACCTGGCGAAAGTAATGCACCGCACTGTCGTCCTCGGGCAGGATCAGCAAGCCCTCGCCCAGGCGTTGCTCGGCCAGCTCGAGATACTGCTGGATGCGTGCCTGCAGCACGCGCTGCAGGCCGTCGCTGGCCTGCTGGTTGTCTGCGTCCAGGGCCAGCGTCTGGCGAAAATAGTAGTCGGCGTTGTCCTGCGCCGGGGGTCAGCAGACGCCCCTCGCTCAGGCGCGTTTCAGCCAGCGCGAGCAGCCCGGCGATGCGCTGCTGCAGTTGCCAGTAGTAGCCGCCCGCGCTGCCCATGCCGAGCAACAACAGACCGAGCACGGCCCAGGGCAGCCAGCGCCGCCGGGATCGACGAGGCGGCAGGCTGACGGCCGGGCTCAGGCGGGTCTGGTCCTGCTCGGCATCCTGCAGCTGATCGAGGCTGGCCAGCAGTACGTGGCAGTCGGCGAAACGATCTTCCGGGTCCTTGGCCAGCATGCGGTCGAGCAGCCACTGCAACTCACCCAGCGGTTCCGGTAGCGGCGGCGCCTCCAGCTGCAACTGGTTCATCAGGGTCTGGGTGTAGTTGCCGCCGCGAAAGGGGTTATGCCCGCTGAGCATCTCCAGCAGGATCACGCCGAGGCTGTAGATGTCGCTGCGTGCGTCCAGCGCCTGACACTGCGCCTGCTCGGGGCTGCTGTAGGCCGGGCTGCCGACGGCGATACCGGACTGGGTCAGCTCGCTGTCGAGCTGCAGCTCCTTGGCCACGCCAAAATCGCTGAGCACGGCGGTGCCATCGTCGCGAAACAGGATGTTGCCGGGCTTGATGTCGCGGTGCACCAGGCCCTTGTCGTGTACCAGCGCCAGGGCGCTGGCGATCTGCCGGACGATGCGCAGCGCACGCGCCGGCTCCAGGCGCTGGCCCTTGTACTGGGCCAGATCACCGCCAGCCAGGTATTCCATGGCGAGAAAGTGGCGGCCGTCATCCAGTTGGTCGATGCGGTAGATGGTGATGATCGAAGGATGCTGCAGGGAGGCGACGGTATGGCCTTCCTTGATGAAGCGCTGGGTGAAGGCGGCGTCCTCACGATGCAGCAGCACCTTGAGCGCCACCTGGCGCTGCAACGCCTGCTCGGTAGCCAGATAGACCTCGGCCATGCCGCCTTTGCCCAGGCGGTGGTGAATGCTGTAACCGGGTACGCTGATGGAAGGCTGGCTCATGCGGCTCGACTGGCACTCAGGGTTGAAGGGACTTGAACAGCTTGCGCAGCAGCCCGGGGGGCGGTGCTTCGCGCGGTTCGGCAGCCGGGCCGAGGCCCAGGACGATGCAGCTGATATTGTCTCTGCCGCCATGGCTATTAGCCAGCCCCACCAGTTGCTCGACCATCGTCTCCAGCGTGGCCGCTTCGGCGCAACAGCGCTGGATAACGGCGTCGTCCAGCTCGCTGGTCAGCCCGTCGCTGCACAGCAGCAGCAGTTCGTCCGACGCCAGCCGGGCGCGCAGCAAACCGACATCAGGCACCTGCCCGACCTGTCCCAGGCACTGCAGAATCACGTTGCGACGCGGGTGCTCACGCGCCTCCTCGGCGCTCATCTGGCCGGCGTCGACCATGGCCTGGACCCAGCTGTGGTCGTGACTGAGTTGCTCGATATGTTCGCTGCCGATGCGATAGGCGCGGCTGTCGCCGACCCAGGCCAGCTCGAACTCATCCCCGTCCAGGCGCACGGCAACCAGGGTGCTGCCCATGCCGGCCTCGTCCGCAGCCGGTTGCGCCGCCGCTGCGATTGCCCGATGGGCGGCATGCACCGCTGCCGGCAACGGCGCGCCCTGTTGCACGGCGCCGACCAGTTCCTCCAGCGCCAGGGCACTGGCCACCTCGCCACGCTCGTGCCCGCCCATGCCATCGGCCAGCGCCCACAGCCGCAGATCGGGACGGCAGACCAGGGCATCCTCGTTGTGCGTGCGTACCTGGCCGGCAACGCTCTGCGCAGCGAACACCACGGATACGGGGAAAGGCTGAGACACGCGGCGAATCCTCGAGCAA
The DNA here is from genome assembly GCF_048269965.1 of Pseudomonas sp. Classification (GTDB taxonomy): domain Bacteria; phylum Pseudomonadota; class Gammaproteobacteria; order Pseudomonadales; family Pseudomonadaceae; genus Aquipseudomonas. The sequence continues at coordinate 21,553 of NZ_JBLWTV010000016.1, forward strand.
AATGCGATTGTCCATGATGCGGCGACGCGAACGGGCTGTCACCGCCCGCCAGGTCGTAAATGCGTAACCGTTAACCAAAATGCCATGGCCAAACAAGCCGCCACTGAATCCATGATCACACCGCACTTTCGCCATCTGCCCCTGCAGTTGCGCCCTCTGGTCGACAAGTTCTACCGCGATCACCGCTCGCCGATGCGCAGCCAGGCAGGGGACGAACTGTGGGTGGCGCAAAGCTCCAGCGAGATCGTTGCCGCCCTCGGCCTGCGCCCACTGGCGGGCGGGCACTGGCTGACCGGCCTGTTCGTCGCCCCTGCACGGCGACGTCAAGGCGTGGCGGCGGCGCTGCTCGATCACAGCCTGGCGCTGCATCCCGAACCCGTCTGGCTGTTCTGCCATCCCGAGCTGCGCAGCTTCTATCGGCGCCTGGGCTTCGAGGACTGTCAAAGCCTGCCGGCCGCGCTGGCCGAACGGCTGACCCGCTATCAGCGCACCAAATCGCTCATCTCGCTGCGCATCCACTGAACAGCCTGTCGCCCTGGGCAAAAATACTGGCACTTTGCTCAGGAATGCCCCTTGCCATACGCGGTCAAAGCTCTGCATGCTTGCCCCATAACAACGAAAAGAAACGCTATGGCTACCCAGACCGCTCGTTTGCTGAAGCGCCTGCGCAACGATTTCCAGCTGTCGATCATCACCCTGATGGGTCTGTTCGGTGTCATCGGCATCTCGCCCTATGCCGTCTACCGCCTGCTAAATGGCAACTATCTGGTCGGCATTGCCGACACCATCATCGTTCTGTCCACGCTGTTCGCCGTGCTCTATGCCTGGGTCACCCGCGACACGGTCAAACCCGGTATCTACCTGGCGGCCGTGTTCTCTGTCGGCGCCACGCTGATCGCCATCAACCTGGGGGTCAACGGCCTGTTCTGGATCTACCCGCTGATCCTCTTCAACTTCTTCATGGTCACCCCCGGCAAGGCCCTGCTGGCCACTGCGCTGGTGCTGGTCAGCCTGGTCAGCCATGCCCTGCTGGTACCCGGCAGCGTGTTCGAAAGCCACTACCAGATGGTGTCGTTCCTGGTCACCTGCATGATGGCCAGCGTGCTCAGCTTCATCTTCGCCTTCCGCACCCGCAACCAACGCGACCAGTTGCAACTGCTGGCCATTCATGACCCGCTGACCGGCGCACGCAACCGCCGGGCGATGAACGAAGAACTGAAGATCGCCATGGCCAGCCATCGCCGCCACAGCGACAGCTACGGCCTGCTGGTAATGGATCTGGATCACTTCAAGCAGATCAACGACCGCTTCGGCCATCACGTTGGCGACCAGGTGCTGGTGGCCTTCGTCGAGCTGATCAAGCGCTGTTCACGCAAGGAAGATCGCTTGTTCCGCTTTGGTGGCGAGGAGTTTCTCCTGTTGCTGCCCAATACCGAGCTGGCGGGCCTGCAGGCCGCGGCGCAGAATCTGCTCAGCTGGGTCGCGCAGGAGCTGAAAAGCCCGGGCGGCGCGGTGACCGTCTCCATCGGCGGCGCCATTCTGCACAGTGGCGAGCATTGGGAAAGCTGGCTGCAGCGCGCCGATGAGTGCCTGTATCGCGCCAAGAGCGAGGGGCGCAATCGCGCGGTGATCGCCGATGCCCCGAGCAGCCCGAACAAGACTGCCACCAGCCACTGAGGCGTCAGCGGCTGCGCTGCTGCTGATAACTGCCACTGCCCGGCTGGCGCTCGATGATCAGCCCGCCCGGATATTCGATGCTCTGCCGAATGCCACCACGGCTTTCGCTGGAATGGCTGCCATAGCTGCTTTCCTGACGCACGCTGCCCTGCGGCAGACGCTGCCCACCGTAGAGATTGTGCTGCTGATAACTCGACGAACCCGAGACGCTGCCACTGGCGCCGGGGCTGACGTAGCTCTTGGGAATGACGCGAATGGTCTGCGGCTGATCGGCGAACGCAGCGCCGGCGAACGACGCAGCCAGAATCAGTACAAGCGAACGAATGAACATGAGCACCTCCCCTGCGAGTCAGGGCCAGACGTCACGCGCCTGAGCCGAAAACCATCATCACACCGGGTTGGACAACAGCGCGAGGGAATTTTCAGCGCTGATACGACAAAGGGTCAGCCGAAGCTGACCCTTTGCTGGACATGGTGCCGGAGATAGGAATCGAACCTACGACCTTCGCGTTACGAGTGCGCTGCTCTACCGACTGAGCTACACCGGCGGGAAAACGACGGCATTATGCGAGTTGCCACGCTCGCGCTCAAGTCGCTGTGAGGTCAGCTGTCGAGCAGTTCGATGCGGTCGTCGTGGATGCGAATCAACCCCTGCTTGTAGAGGCCGCCAATGGCCTTCTTGAAGTTGCCCTTGCTGACCCGGAAGTGCTCGGAGATCAGTTCCGGCGGGCTCTTGTCACCCAGCGCCAGCACACCGCCCTGCGCGCGCAGTCGTTCGATGATCTGCTCGGCCAGGCCACTGGCGGCTTCGTGACCGATGGGCTGCAGGCTCAGGCTGATCTTGCCATCGGCGCGCAGCTCCTTGATGTAGCCCTTCTCGCGCATGCCGCTGCGGATGAACTTGAACAGCTCGTTCTTGTGGATCAGGCCCCAATGCTTGCCGTCGATGATGGCCTTGAAACCGAGATCGGTACGCTCGACTACCAGCAGGTCGACTTCCTGGCCGACCTGGTAATTGGCCGGCACCTTGTCCAGGTGGCGGTCCAGGCGTGCAGTGGCGGTAAGGCGGCGGGTGCGCTTGTCCAGGTAGAGGTAGATCACGCAGTAGTCGCCGATCTGCAGCGGACGCTTCTCTTCGGAATGCGGCAGCAGCAGGTCCTTGGGCAGGCCCCAGTCGAAGAACAGGCCGACGCGGTTGATATCCACCACCTTGAGGCTGGCGAACTCGCCGAGCTGGATCTTCGGTTTCAGGGTGGTGGCGATCAGCTTGTCTTCGCTATCGAGGTAGAGGAACACGTTGAGCCAGTCATCGACTTCGCTCGGTGTATCCTTGGGGATGTAGCGCTTGGGCAGGAGGATTTCACCATCCGCACCACCGTCCAGGTACAGACCGAAGTCGGTGTGCTTGACCACCTGCAAAGAATTCATCCGCCCAATCAAGGCCATCGCGTTTCACCTCACCAAAACAGCCGGCCATTCTACCCGAGTTGACGCGCGACCGGGCTGGCCGCGTGGCAAAACGACGGCCGGTCGATTGGTGGCATAAGTGCCTGGGAAACAAGCCATAAGTTGCTGCGAAAAGTGGGTGAGAGGCAGCGTTACGCTATTCATCACGGCGATTAACCAAGCAGAAAGGGGCTGCTTCAGGCATAATGGCCGGCCGCCCATCTGAAAGAGATCAAGGTCATGGCCACCCTGCGCGTGAAGTCCTCCTCCAGCAAAGTCAGCAAACCCGCCCCTGCCGTGGAAACCCGCGAGTCCATCGAGGCGCAGATTGCTGCCTTCCTGCAGGGCGGTGGCGAGATCCAGCAGATCGCCAAGGGCGTCAGCGGCCAGACTTACGGCGGCACGCGCCAGATCACCATCAGCAAGAAGTGATCGCCTCGGGTGCGCATCGCGCACCCAGCCCCCCCCCTCATAACTACTCGCTCGCCAGCCCCAGGCGCAGCAACTGCCCTTTCGGCGCATCCGTCAGCACATAGACATAGCCGTCCGGCCCTTGCCGTACGTCGCGTACCCGTGCGTTCAGTGACTCCAGCAAACGTTCCTCATGCACGATCGTGTCGCCATCGAGCTGCAGGCGAATCAGCGCCTGGCCGGACAGCGCGCCGATGAACAGGTTGTGCTGCCAGGCCGGGAAACGCTCGGCATCGTAGAAGGCCATGCCGCTGATCGCCGGTGATTTTTCCCAGACGTGATGCGGCGGCTCGGTGCCTTCCAGCGTTTCGCCCTTGGCCTCGGGAATCGCCAGCATCGAATAGTTCACCCCGTGCGTCGCCAGCGGCCAGCCATAGTTCTTGCCCGCTTCAGGAACGTTGATTTCGTCGCCACCACGCGGGCCATGCTCGTGGGTCCACAGGCGGCCACTCCAGGGATTGAGCGCCGCGCCCTGCTGGTTGCGGTGACCGTAGGACCAGATTTCCTCACGCGCGCCGTCACGGCTGACGAAGGGGTTGTCCTCGGGGATGCGCCCGTCCGGGAAGATGCGCACCAGCTTGCCCTGCAGCTTGTCGAGGTCCTGCGCGGTGGGGCGATTGTTGTTGTCGCCCAGGGCGATGAACAGATGGCCATCGCGGTCGAACACCAGCCGCGAGCCAAAGTGCGTGCCGCTGGACAGCTTCGGTTGCTGGCGGAAGATCACCTCGAAGCCTTCCAACGCCGTGGCATCGGCCGACAGCTTGCCACGCCCTACAGCCGTACCCGCAGCGCCGTCGCCTTGCTCGGCATAGGACAGATAGACCAGGCGGTCTTCGGCGAAATCAGGCGACAGCACCACGTCGAGCAAGCCGCCCTGGCCGACGGCGAAGACCCTGGGCACACCGCGCAGCGGCGGCGAAACCTCGCCCTCGGCACTTACCCGGCGCAAGGCTCCTGGCCGCTCGCTGACCAGGAAACCCTGGCCATCCGGCAGGAAGGCGACGGCCCAGGGATTGGCCAGACCTTCGGCGACGGTGTGAACGTTCAGCGGCCCCAGCTCGGAGCTCAGTTGCCGGTCTTCGGCGAAGCTGTGCTGGTAGCCGAACAGGGCGAGCAGACCGAGGGCGGCGAGGGGTTTCAGGCGCGGCATCGTGGCGTCTCCAGGCGTCAGACAGGCGGCCATAGTGCAACAGCCCCTGAGCCGTGGCAGCCCCGCAAAAGTTTCCTCAGGTTTCAGTCCGTCAGGTAGCGCTGCTCGATGCGCTGGTACTCGCCGGACTCACGCAGCATGCGCAGCCCCTCATCGAAGCGCCGACGCTGTTCGTCCCGGCGAAAGCCGACGCGGTACGGCGTGGGCGGGAAAATATCGAACCAGGCCAATGGCTGATGGATGTCGACCTGATCGGCGACCTCACGGTCGAGGTAGCGGATGATGCGCTTGTCGCCCACCACCACATCGGTGCGGCCGCTGTAGAGCAGGCGATTGCGATTGATCTGTAGCGCCTCCTCGCGATAACGCGGATTGTTCATGGCCATGCGCTCGAACTCAGGCCCCATCAGCAGTCGCGCACGCTGGAAAGCGCTGACGGCGTACTGACCGAGGTCGGCGATCTGCTCGATCTGATAACCGCGCTTGGCCAGCGCCACCGCCACGTTCTGATATTGGATGTAGACGTCCGAATAGAAGGCCTGCACGCCACTGCGCTCGTGAGTGGTGGCAATGGCGTCGATCTCGCCGCGGCGCAGCATCAGGTGCAGGCGCTCCATCGGCGCGTAATAGGCGGTCACGTCGAAACCGGCGTTGTGCGCGGCGCGCTCCACCAGTTCATATTCCAGGCCACGCGGCTCACCTTCGTAGACATAAGGCGGCTTGTGCGTGCCAAAGCCGACGTGCAGCACTTGCGCCGTCGCCGTTACGGCCCAGCACGACAACAGCACCAGCATCCACCCTCTGTACATGCCACCTCCGGTAATGACCCTGCCAGAGCATAGACCCCATGCGCCCCTCATAACCAGAATGGATGCCAGCCGATTCATTCCGCTTTGCCCTATCGCGGCTAGACTGGCTGCACGCATTTTGCGCCTGCCTTCAGGAGACCAAGACCATGCTCAAAGCCCAATACCAACAACGCGGCCCGGTGCCGCAGGACGTGATCAGCGCCGTGCCACTGCAGTTGCCGGAGCCCACGGCCGGGCAGGTGCGGGTCAAGGTACTGGCTGCACCGATCAACCCGTCCGACGTGCTGACCCTGACCGGCGCCTACGGCATGCTGCCGCCGCTGCCAGCCGTGGGCGGCAACGAAGGCGTGGGCAAGGTCGAGGCGCTCGGTGAGGGTGTCAGCAACTTCAAGGTCGGCCAGACCGTGCTGCTGCCGGTCGGCTGCGGTACCTGGGTCACGGCGCTGAATGCTCCGGCGGAAAAACTCATCCCGCTGCCGGATGCCGACCCGCTGCAACTGGCCATGCTGACCGTCAACCCACCCACTGCCTCGCTGCTGCTCAGCGAGTTCGTCGATCTCAAGCCGGGCGACTGGGTGATCCAGAACGCCGCCAACTCGGGCGTCGGCAGCTACCTGATCCAACTGGCCAAGCTGCGCGGCTTCAAGACCATCAACGTGGTACGTCGTGATTCGGCCATTGCCGGCGTCGAGGCCGAAGGCGGTGATCTGGTACTGGTGGACGGCCCGGACCTGGCCAAGCGTGTGCGTGCAGCCACTGGCGGCGCCGAGGTGCGCCTGGGTATCGACGCGGTCGGCGGCGTCAGCACCGACAACCTCGCAGCGGTCCTGGCCAACGGCGGCGTGCTGGTCAACTACGGCATGATGAGCGGCCAGCCCTGCCAGGTTTCGCCAGCCTCCTTCGTGTTCCGTGACGTGACCCTGCGCGGCTTCTGGCTAGCCAAGTGGTTCCAGAACGCCAGCCCGGCGCAGCAGATGAAGGTGTTCGGCGAGCTGGTGCAACTGATCGCCGGCGGCAAACTGAAGACCCGCGTCGCCGCCACCTATGACCTGGAGCACATCAAGGACGCCGTGGCGGCAGCCGCCAGCGGCGAGCGGGACGGCAAGATTCTGCTGGTGCCCTGAGACGTACAGCGATTGGTGCGCACGGCGCACCCTACTTCCGAAATACGCCCGGCGCCCCTGTTCCTGCAGGGTGCGCCCCCCTACTCGCGGCGTACTGCCTGCGGCGAGTACGCCCTACGCAGGGCAGTGCCACTGCCATTCGCTTGCCTGATGCGCAGCGATGAGGCCGACCGGCCAAAGCAGCTCATATCTGTGGGGAATAAGGCAAAGTACTTTTTTCCGTGCTAGAACCTATGGGGTTGGTCATTTTATGGCCAATGGCCAATACCCCACTGACTCGCCGGACTGTCACCGATGAAAACTAAAAAAGACGCCGTAGCCCCCGCAAAGGAAGCCACCCTGGCCGATATCGCCGACAACCTGCTGGCGCCCCCCGCGCTGCCGGGGCGCAGCGCTAGTGGCGAGCAGTATCTGTATTTCACCGAACGCGATATCGAGCGCATCCTCGATAACCTCGACGGCCTGCGCAACATGGTGTTCCCGCTGGGCGAGCCGCTGGACGAGGGCGAGTCGAGCCGCATCCAGCAGTTTCCCTCGGTGTGCCTGATCGGCCTTGGCCGCTGCGGCTCGAACATCGCACTGGACGTCGCATCCCTGGTCTACAACGCGCGCCAGTTCTATCTGGAAGAGTTTCACAGCGAAGCCACTGCCGCCATCGAGCAGGCCTCGCGCCCCAGCCGCTGGATACGCAGCAACCTGTTGCGCGCGCCGCGCAAGAACAGCAAGCCGGTGTTCCTGATCGAACCGCTGGTGATGCTCGGCGACCTGGACAAGGACATCGCCGGACGCATTCGTTTCTCGCGCAAGGGCGAGATGAGCGGGTTTCTCGACGATTACAGCAAGATGAAGATCATGGACCTGTCCGAGGTGCATGCCGGTGGGGCCGGCAATGCGCCGATCCTCGGTCAGTACCTGGCCAAGATCATTCTCAACAAGGACACCCAGCGCTTCTCCAACGAAGACTGGAAGTTCATCCACAGCTATCTGATCGACTCCTGCGGGATCAAGGCCAACCAGTCGCGCCTGTACTTCTATATCTTCAGCGCCGGCGGCGGCACCGGCTCGGGCATGGCCTCGGAGTTCGGCCTGGCACAGCAGTTCGCCTACATGAGCAAGACCTTCGACAGCAAGACGCCGGACGACGGCGAGGCCGAGCGCGAACGTGGTTTCGTCTTCGAGCCGATCTTCACCAGCGGCATCTGCATCCTGCCGAACATCTCCGACCAGCGCAGCGAGATGTCCGAGGCCCTGCACATCAACGCCGGGCGCCTGCTGTGCAAATACCTGGCCGAGGAATGGGACTTCTCCTACAACTTCGACAACGAGCAGAACAGCGCCGAAAGCGTGATGCGCCGCATCCGCCCGTGGAACGCGATGATGCTGATCTCCAACGACATCATGCGGTACGCCGAAGAGAGCGGTGACGGCAGCATCCACAACATCGACGTGACCGCCATGGAGCGCCACGCCAACCAGTACATCTCGCAGCAGATCTTCAACATCCTCACCGCCCAGGCGGTGACCAGCGACTATGACCAGAACTACTTCCGCCGCGCCGGCATCGACATCGGCGAGACCATTCGCCTCGACGCCAACGACCTGTTCATGAGCCTAGCCGGCCCGGTGGCCGTGGCCTACGCCGAGTCCGTGGTGCCCGAACAGCACGCCCAGCTCTCGGAAAAATTCCGCGTGCTGGACAAGGATCAGAGCCCGCCACGGCTGAACATCGATGATCTGTTCTTCCGCTCCATCGACCTGCCGCACTTCAACAAGGTCACCCAGGCCATCGAGGGCATCAGCCTGCTGCCGATCGAGTCCAAGCGCTATCGCCAGGCGCTGGAGCAGTACAAGTCCAGCGGCTATGACGCCACGCAACTGAGCGACCTGCACTTCTTCAAGAACTGCTCCTCGGTGGTGTCCATCGTCTCGTTGCCCAAGGACTACAAGCTGTCCTACATGGACCTGAACCGGCTCAAGACCCACCTCAACAACCTCTTCCCCAACACCACGCTCAAGCGCTATGCGCTGGTGATCGGCGCCTCGGCGAACCTGTCACTGACCACCCTGATCGTCAAGAGCCCGTGCCTGTCGGACGACTTCCTGACCCTGATCGTCGCCTACATCAAGCGCTGCTTCGCGCGCGACCAGTACCGCTTCGACGACAGCCTGGACGACGCCATGCTCGACTTCATCGTCTCCGAACGCTTCAACGAAGCGCAGCTCGACGCCATGCTCAACGAGCACGAAGACCCGGCGAAGATCCTCGACACCAACTGGTACGCGATCAAACCGATGTACGAGAAGAAGTACCGCGAGCTGATCCACGACGCGGAGAAGTTCGTGTCGATCAACGACATCCGCCTGACACGCGAAAGCGTCAAGCAGGCGATCAAGTACCTGCGCGAAATCTATCGCCACCGCATCGGCAAAACGCGGGTGATCTCGCTCAACGATTACGGAAAATAGGTGGTACGCGCGTGCCTGTGCTTCACTGAACAAGGCACGCAAGCCGCCGCCAAGCGGGGTGACTATGGAAGGACTATCGATCCGCTTTCTCGCCGACCTGCCCGAGCAGGGTCAGCTCCTGCTCGATTGTGAACACGACCCCTGGCTGGTGGCCCTGTCGTACGCCATCGCCAGCGTCGGCAGCCTCAGCACGCTGACCATCGCCAAGCATCTCGATCAGGTACAAAGGCGCAGCATGCGCCTGATCTGGGGCTTGCTTGGCGGGCTGTGCCTGGCCGGCGCCATCTGGTCCATGCACTTCATCGGCATGCTGGCGTTCCAGGCCCCTGTCGCCATTCGCTACGACCTCGCCACCACGGTGCTGTCGCTGCTGGTAGCCCTGGCTGCCGCCCTCCTGGCCGTTTACTACATGGCCATGCCGCGTCCCGGCCTGAGTCGGCAGCTGCTGGCCGCCATCATCATCGGCCTGGGTATCAGCGCCATGCACTACAGCGGGATGGCGGCGATCCGCTCGCAGGCGCAGGCCTACTACGACGTCGGCCTGTTCACCCTGTCCATCGTCATCGCCGTCAGCGCCAGCTTCGCTGCGCTCCTGCTCAACCGCTACGTGCGCCATGGCTCGCAGCGCCGCCAACGCTGGATGAAATATTCAGCGGCGCTGGTGATGGGCGCCGCCATCGCCTCGATGCACTACACCGGCATGACTGCACTCCACCTGGTGGTGCCGGACGGCACGCCGCTGCAGTTGCGCAGCGCCGACAACAGCGTGCAACTGGTACTGATCGTCGCCTCTATCACCCTGCTGATTCTCAGCCTGAGCCTGGCTGCGGCCTGGATCGGTCGCAAGCTCGACGACAAGGAGCGCGACCTGCAACGGGTCAACACCCTGCTGGTGCAGCTCGATCAGGCCAAGGCATCGCTGGAGCAGGTGGCACATTTCGACCCCCTGACCGAGCTGCTCAACCGCCGGGGCTTCAACCGGGTATTCGCCGCCACCCTGGAAGAACACGCCGTCACCGGCCGCTGCCTGGCGGTGATGTTCCTCGATATCGATCACTTCAAGCGCATCAATGACAGCCTTGGCCACGACGCTGGCGACGAATTGCTGCGCGTGGTGGCGCAGCGCATCCGCAGCGCGTTGCGTGAGCGCGACATCATCGCGCGCTTCGGTGGCGACGAGTTCTGCGTGGTCGCCAGCCTCGACAGCAACGCCGACCCGCGCGCGCTGGCCGCGCGCATGCTGGAGCACATGAAGGAGCCGATTGGCCTGGCCGGCCGCAAGATCGTGATGACCACCAGCGTCGGCATCAGCCTGTTCCCGCAGGACGGCAGCAGCGCCGACGAGTTGCTCAAGCACGCCGACCTGGCGCTGTATCAATCCAAGGGCAGCGGGCGCAACGTGGTGCACTTCTTCAACCCGCATCTGAAGCAGAAAGCCTCGTTCGAGCTGCAGCTGGAAGAAGACCTGCGCCAGGCCCTGCAACAGGACAACGGTCTGATCCTCTACTACCAGCCGATCATCGACCTGCGCAGCGGCGCGCTGAGCAAGCTCGAAGCCCTGGTGCGCTGGCATCACCCCCAGCATGGCCTGCTCACACCGGAGCGCTTCATTGCCATCGCCGAAGCCAACGGTTTCATCGATCAGCTCGACAACTGGGTGCTACGCCGTGCCTGCCTCGACCTCAACAGCCTCGACAACATGGGCTATCCGGGGCTGAAGATCGCGGTCAACTGCTCGGCGCTGAACCTGGCCAACGACCAGTTGCCTGGCCGCATCGAACAGCTGCTGAACTCGACCCGTTGCCCCGCTCACTGCCTGGAGCTGGAGGTGACCGAGAGTGCGCTGCTGAGCAACATCAACCGCGCCATCGGCCTGCTGGAAAACATCCGCGCGCTGGGCGTCAGCCTGTCCATCGACGACTTCGGCACCGGTTACTCCTCGCTCGCCTACCTGCGCCGCCTACCCCTGGATACGCTGAAGGTCGACCGCTCCTTCATTCAGGACGTGGCCCACTCCAATCAGGATCGCGAGATCGTCCACGCCATCATCGCCATGGCCCACGCCCTGCATTTGAAGGTCGTCGCCGAAGGCGTGGAAACGACCGAGCAACTGGCGTTCCTGCAGGAGCGCGACTGCGATCAGGTACAGGGCTATCTGTTCAGCAAACCGGTACCGCTGGAAGAAATCGTGGCCCTCTTCCCTCCGCATTACCGGCCGCTGGAGCGCGTCGGCACACGCTTCTAGAACCCTGCGGCAGCGCGAGCCATCCGGTGCGCGCGGCGCACCCTACCCGTCGAGCTCCAGTCGGGTGCGCCATGCGCACCAGGGCCGATACGCAGGCACCGTAGGGTGTGCCGTGCGCACCGAGCCGCAACAGTAATCACCGACACGTACCGCCAACCCGCTTGGACTGCCGGCGCCCCCTAGGTGCGCTGCTGCCACTGCGCCAACCAACCCAGACTGGCCTGCGTGCCCGCTTCACCGGGCTTGTACTCGGCGCCCAGCCAGCCGCTGTAACCGCTGTCACACAACGCGCTCAGCAACGGCGGGAATGCCAACTCGCCGGTACCCGGCGCACCGCGCCCCGGCACATCGGCGAACTGCACGTGGCCGATACGCCCGGCCAGCAGACGCATGCCTGCGGCCACGTCGATCCCTTGGCGCGCCATGTGGTAGAGGTCGTACTGCGCCGCCAGGTTCGGGTGATCCACTGCGCGCAGCAACTCATCGAGATGCTCCGGCGTATTGATCAGAAAGCCCGGCATGTCGATGGGGTTGATCGCCTCCACCAGCACGCCAATGCCCAGGCCTGCGAAGGCCTCAGCGCTCTTGCGCAGGTTGGCGGCCAGGCAATCCAGTGCCTGCTCGCGGCTCACGCCTTCGGCCAGGCGGCCGGGCAGCACGTTGATGCAGGCCGGGCGCGCCATGGCGGCGTAGGTCAGCGCCTCCTGCAGTGCGGCATCGAACTGCGTCTGTCGCGCCGGCACGCCGGCCAGGCCGGGGCCGCCGGTCATCAGGTCGCCGGCCGGCACGTTGATCAACACCAAGGGCAGCGCGGTCAACTCCAGTACCTCTTTAAGGGCGACCGCCGGCAGTTCGTAGGGAAACTGAATTTCCACACCCTCGAAACCCGCCGTCATCGCCGCCAGCACGCGCTCGCGCAGCGGCAGCTCGGTGAACAGCATGGACAGGTTGGCGGCGATCTTCATGGGCATTGCTCCCGCAGCAGTTCCACCAGCGTCGCTGGGTCACGCTCAAGAAAGCCCTGGCTGCCGTGCAGGCGCATCAGCTGCGCCGCCAGGCCGCTCATGGGCGTGGCGCTGCCCTGCTCGCGCGACAGCTTCACCGCCGTATCGAGGTCCTTGAGCAGCGTGCGCACGTGCCACTTGATCGGCTCGAACTGGCTGGCGGCCATCTGCGGCGCGAGGATCTGCAGCGGCTTGGAGTCGGCGAAACCACCGGCCAAAGCCTGCGCGATCAGGCTGGCATCGACGCCGGAGCGCTCGGCCAGCGCCACCACTTCGGCGATCACCAGCGCGTTGCAGGCGACGATCATCTGGTTGCACACCTTGGTCACCTGCCCGGCGCCCACCTCGCCCATGCGCGTCAGGCGCTGGCCCAGGTGCGCGAGAACCGGGCGCACGCGCTCCACGTCCTCTTCGCGGCCGCCAGCCATGATCGCCAGGGTGCCGGCCTCGGCGCCGGGCGTGCCGCCGGAAACCGGCGCATCTACCCAGCGCATGCCGGTACGCGCCTCCAGCTCGGCGGCCATCTCCCGGGTAGCCGCCGGTTCCAGACTGGAGAAATCCACCAGCAACTGCCCAGGCCGCGCGCCCTCGACGATCCCGCCCGGGCCGAACACCACCTCGCGCACCACCTCGGTGTTGGCCAGGCAGAGCATCACCACATTGGCATCGCGACACAGCTCGGCAGGGTTCTCCACGCGGTGCGCGCCCTGCGCCAACAGCGACGCGCATTTGTCCGGCGTGCGGTTCCAGAGGGTCAGCGGGTAGCCTGCGGCGAGCAGGCGGCGGGTCATCGGCAGGCCCATCAGACCAATCCCGGCGAAAGCCAGGGCGGGAAGCGTTGCGGTCATCGATCAACTCCAGGCAATGAAGAGCAGACCCGCATCTTAACCTCGGCGTCAGTTGTGTGCTGCCGGGGCTGCATCGGCAGCGCCAGGCCACTATACTCCGCGCGCCTTCCCCGCTATTGAACCGGAGAATCCGACATGTTCAAGAACACCCTGGCGCTCGCCGCCGGCATCGCCCTGTCCGTATCTGCCGTATTTGCACAAGCCGCCGACGTCCTCAAGGTCTCGGCCATCCCTGACGAAGCCCCCACCGAACTGCTGCGCAAATTCAAGCCGCTGGGTGCCTACCTGGAGCAGGAACTAGGCATGAAGGTGGAGTTCGTGCCAGTGGCCGACTACGCCGCCGTGGTCGAAGCGCTGGCCGCCGACCGTATCGACATGGCCTGGCTGGGCGGTTTCACCTTCGTCCAGGCGCGCCTGAAGACCGGCAACGCCGTGCCGCTGGTACAGCGTGAGCAAGACGCCGAGTTCACCAGCAAGTTCATCACCTCCGATCCGGCGGTGAAGTCCCTGCAGGATCTGAAAGGCAAGACCTTCGCCTTCGGTTCGGTGTCCTCCACCTCCGGCAGCCTGATGCCGCGCTATTTCATGCTGCAGGACGGCATCAAGCCGGAAGACTTCTTCAGCCGCGTGGCCTATTCCGGCGCCCACGACGCCACCGCTGCCTGGGTGCAGGCCGGCAAGGCCGATGCCGGCGTGCTCAATGCCTCGGTGTGGCAGAAGCTGGTCGACGCCGGCAAGGTCGACACCGACAAGGTCAAGGTCTTCGCCACCACCCCGACCTACTACGACTACAACTGGACCGTGCGCGGCAACCTCGATTCGGCGCTGCAAGAGAAGATCAAGGCGGCTTTCCTCGCCCTCGACCCGGCCAAGCCCGAGCAGAAGGCGATTCTCGACCTGCAGGCCGCCAGCCGCTTCATCGAGACCCAGCCTGCAAACTACGAAGGCATCGAAGAAGCCGCTCGCGCCGCTGGCCTGTTGAAGTGAGCATCGCCCTGCGTGGCGTGGGCCTGGCCCACGCCAACGGCAAGGTGGCGCTGGAAAACATCGATCTGCAGGTAAGTCCCGGCGAACGGGTGGCCATCATCGGTCCTTCCGGTGCCGGCAAGACCACCCTGCTGCGCCTGCTGGCCACCAGCCTGCAACCCACGCACGGCGAGATCGACTTGCTGCAGCACAACCCCTGGCGCCTGGCCGCTCGCCAGCGCCAGCGTCTGCGTGCGCGCATCGGGCTGATCCACCAGGCGCCGCCGCTGCCGCCGCGCCAGCGCGTGGTCACCGCCGTGCTGGCCGGCAAGCTTGGCCAGTGGTCATTGGCCAAGGGCCTGATCAACCTGCTGCATCCGCTGGATGCCACGGGTGCCCAGGCCGCCCTGGCGCGGCTGGACATCAGCGAACAGCTCTACCAGCGCTGCGACCAGCTCTCCGGCGGCCAGTTGCAGCGCGTCGGCATCGCCCGCGTGCTGTACCAGGCGCCGGAAGTGATTCTCGCCGACGAACCGGTCTCGGCCATGGACCCAGTGCTGGCCGGCCACACCCTGGCCGTGCTCAACCGCGAGGCCGCCGAGCGCGGCATGACCCTGCTGGCCAGCCTGCATGCCGTCGACCTGGCCCTGACGCACTTCCCACGAGTCATCGGCATTCGCGACGGGCGCATCGCCTTCGACCTGCCGGCCGCGCAGGTGCGGCCCGAACAGTTGCAAGCGCTGTACGCCAACGAGCAGTTGCAGACCACGCCCAGCTCGCCCGTGCCACCGCAGCCGGTGCATATCCCGCGATGCTGACCACCGCCCCACGCGACCCCGCCGCCCTGCCGCGCCTGCTGATCAGCGCACTGGCGCTGCTGCTGTTGTGGCCGGGCCTGAGCCTGAGCGAGCTGGACCTGACCGTGCTGGTCGATGGCGACAACACCCGCGCCATGGGCAACTTCCTCGCCGGTTTCTGGCCGCCTGCGCATGACGCCGAGTTCCTCGCTCTGCTCGGCCGCGCCACCCTGGAAACCCTGGCCATCGCCACCGCCGGCATGAGCCTGGCCCTGCTGATCGCCGTCCCCGCCGCGCTGCTGGCCAGCCGCGCGCTGTCGCTGTCGGCCGTGCACCGGGGTGGCCGCCCGGCCTGGTGGGCGAACCTGGCGCGCTGGCCGGTGCGCGGCCTGCTGATCTTCCTGCGTAGCGTGCCGGAGATCGTCTGGGCACTGCTGTTCGTCCGCGCCGTCGGCCTCGGCCCCACTGCCGGCGTACTGGCCATCGCCATCACCTATGCCGGCATGCTCGGCAAGGTGTATGCGGAAATCTTCGAATCGGTCGACGCCCGCCCCACACGCGCGCTACTGGGTGCCGGCAGCAGCCGCCTGGCCGCCTTCGCCTACGGCGTGCTGCCCAATGCTGCGGGAGAGATGCTCTCCTACACCGTGTACCGCTGGGAGTGCGCCATTCGCGCCTCGGTGGTGATGGGCTTCGTCGGCGCGGGTGGGCTGGGCCAGCAGATCGACCTGTCGCTGCGCATGTTCGCCGGCGGCGAAGTGGCGAGCATGCTGCTCACTTTCCTTCTGCTGGTACTGCTGGCCGACCAGTTCAGCCGCCTGCTGCGCGCGAGGCTGACATGAGAGCCGGCAATCTGGTCCTGCTTGCCGCCATGCTCGGCGCGGTGCTCGCCTCGTTCCTCTATCTGGGCATCGACCTCGGCGCCCTGGTCGCCGGCGACAGCCTGGCGCAGATGGGCCAGTACGCCAGCGGTTTTCTGCAGCCAGACTTCTCGGCCGCACACTTGCAGGCCATCGGCCGTGGCGCGCTGGAAACCCTGGCCATGTCCGCCATCGGCACCCTGCTCGCTGCCCTGCTCGGCCTGGCCCTGGCACTGCCGGCCGCCGGGCGCTTCGGCGGCTTCGCCCTGCACCTCACACGCCTGCTGCTCAACGCCCTGCGCGCCATCCCCGAACTGGTCTGGGCGGCGCTGATGGTGCTGGCCGCCGGCCTCGGCCCCAACGCCGGCACCCTGGCCCTGGGCCTGCACACTGCAGGCGTGCTCGGCCGCCTGTTCGCCGAAGCGCTGGAAAACACCCCGCGCGAACCCGCCGACGCCATTCGCGAAAGCGGCGGCGGACGCATGCTCGCCTTCTGCTACGGCACCCTGCCCGGCGTCTGGCCGCAACTGGTGGCCTATACCTTGTACCGCTGGGAAAACAACATCCGCATGGCCAGCGTGCTCGGCTTCGTCGGCGCCGGCGGCCTGGGGCAGATGCTCTACGTGTCGCTCAGCCTGTTCCAGGAAGCCCAGGCGGCCACGGTGATCCTGGCCATGTTGCTGCTGGTGCTGGCGGTCGATGGTCTGAGCGGCTGGGCGCGGCAGCGCTGGGTGAGCTGAGCCGGTCAAGGCATCGGGCCTGACCGGCTACAGCGTTACAGCACGCTCTCGATCGCCCCTGTCATCCTCGCCTGGCCAAGGCCTGGAACTGCTCCTTAACGTGTCGCCGAAGCTGTTCCAGAGCCTGACGGCCAAGGTGAAACTCGGCACTGTCATTGCCGATGTGGTCTGTGAAGAAGCTGACTGGGTGAGTCGGGGGTGACAGGCGGCAAGCGGCCAAGAGCGGACACGCAGTAAGTCTTCATATTCCTTCAGGCAAAGAGTGGAAGCACATACTCCGCCAGCTCTTGAGTACTTTCTTTCACTGAGCGGTACGACACCCTCATATTCAAGGCAATGTGCGACACACCCTGGTCACGCTGTCGCTGCCAGAGACTGATGAGCGCATTTCGCCCCCCGCGCAGTCCTCGTCCCCAGCGAATAGGGGCATTGGGGTCTTTGTCCAGCTCAAAGAAGGTTCCATAACCGTAGGGCTTGAACGCCTCTGGCCCACACGCGGACTGCCAGAGGCTGATCAATGAAGGTAATTGCTCAAGGTTACTCTGATGCCAGATCCAGCCATCCATATGCTCTGCCAACCAAGTTAGTTCCTGGCCACAGCGCCCTAGCGCCAACATCGGTAGCCGTGCATGAAATGCCTTGGGAACCAGATCTAGGGTTCCGTCCAACCTACCGTAGTGACTCGACTTGTGAATGGGAAATGACCCGTTCGAGACGGCACGGATAACTGCATATGCATCACGAAAGCGAGATTCTCGGTTGTCGAAATCGACTCCAAACGCAGGGTACTCCGATGGGCGATCTCCCGTCGAAACTCCCAATAGGAATCGCCCTTGGGAAAGCTGATCAACTGACAGCGCCTGCTTGGCTACGGCTATAGGATCTCGTAGCGGAAGGATCACTCCGGCTGTGCCGATTGCAATACGCCGAGTTGCCGCAGCAAGCCATGCTGCATACACCATAGAGTCGTATATCTGGGCTACATCCCCAAAAGCCGGGTCGCGTAGCGGTACGTCACGTAGCCAAAGTGCAGCGAAACCAAGATCGTCAGCAAGCGCAGCTAGCCCGGTATGTTCTGCCATGGTCGGAGTATCGCTCAGGGGATAGCCCTCTAATGGCGTTAACAGGCCGAACGTCAATTTTCCAGGGACAAAAACTTTGGTAAAAACACTCTCAACCAGTCCATGCGGGGGCACTCTTTTCTCCGACATCATCGCTCTCTCAGGTGTTAAAGCCAGTTGGCCAAGCGGGCTGCTTGACTGGTTCGTGAACCTCATCGCGAGGGGCTCTGCCAAATGGGCAAGCTCATCGAGCAAGGCCCCCACACTGCGCGACTGGCGTCATATTCAGTTGTAGAGAGAACGGTACGCGTCGAGAAAGGCGGGATAAATTCGTTAACGATTCATGGACTGTTATTCGAACCAATACCAATTGATCCGCACTAACGCCTTTTCTCTTGGAAAAGCGCGCTCACCCATTCGACGAATACCCGCACATTGGGTGAGAGATGACGTCTATCTGGGAACAATACGGAAACGACCTTCGGCTCGACTGGAACATCCGGCAGCACCTCTACCAAGCGGCCGCTATCGATGTATCGCTGCAACGCTGGGCGCAGCCCCTGCACCATCCCAATACCCGCCAAGGCGCAGTAGAGCAACGCCTCGGCATTGTCGACGACGATGCCGCTGCGCATCTTCACACTGATAGTTTTACCGTTTCTCCTGAACCGCCAGGGCATAATCTGGCGACGCTGCTCAACCATGAAGTTGACTGCAACGTGCGCCTGCAAATCATCCAGCGTGTCTGGTAAGCCATGTTTCTTTACGTATGCGGGGGCCGCGCAGGTCACCAAAGCAACCTCGCCGATACGCTTGGCAATCAGGCTCGAATCATCCAAATCGCCTAGCCGCACCGAACAGTCGATGCCTCCCGCGATGAGGTCGTTCAGGTTGTCGGAGGCGCCCAGGGATATTTCCAGGCCGGGGTAGCGCTCCATGAACTCGGGCAGTCGTGGGATGATGACGGCGTGACCGAGTACGGTCTGCATGTCTATCCTGAGCTTTCCTCGTGGCGGACGAGTCGGCGAAAACCAGTCCAGTGTGTCTGCAAGGTCGGAGAGTAACTTCAGGCTGCGTTCATAGAACTCATCGCCGGCAGGTGTTGTGTTCACTCTACGTGTGGTGCGGTGCAGCAGCTGCACGCCCAGTTCGCGCTCAAGATTCTGAATAAGCTTTGAGAGTGCCGGGCGATGCACATTGAGCGCCTCGGCAGCTTTGGTGTAGCTGCCATGCTCAACCACTGCCACGAACATTTGCATGGCTTCAATCAGGTTCATCGCCATCCTCTACCTACCTGCGCACGGGCCAGAAGTTCTATGCACTGAGGATGATAGCGAAGCTGGGCTACCTCTCTCAGGCATCAACAACGGAAAATGCCATCGCTGCTCCCGAGCAGCGATGGCATACAGCAGCCAAATCGACTGCCGCAGGGGGCTACTCAGTCAACCACGACGACAATCTTGCCGATCTGCGCGTTCGACTCCATTCGGCGGTGTGCTGCCGCGATGTCCTTGAGTGAGAAAACTTGGTCGATGACAGGCTTGAGCTGACCACTTGCCAAGCCTTTGGCAACGAAAGCCTTGGCATTGGCCAGCTTTTGCATATCCATGGTGATTTCGAACAGCTCGTAGCCGCGCACGGTCAGATGCTTGCCAAGAATATCGAAGACCGGAACCGGGATATCGCGATGATCCAGCGCACCGTACTGGAAGAAGATCCCAGTGTTGGCCATGGACTTGATCAGCTTGGTTGCCTCGGGGCCACCAACGGGATCGAAAACAATACGCGCACCTTTGCCATCGGTGATCGATGCCACCTCGGCAATCAGATCCTCTTCCTGGGTAGCGATGACATGTTTTGCACCCGCATCCAGCAATGCCTGACGCTTGGCACTTGTGCGGGTAAGGGCCACCGGGATGGCACCCTGCATGTTTGCGATCTGGATCGCTGCCAGCCCGACACTGCTCGAAGCAGCAGGGATGAGCACGGTTTCACCAGCTTGGAGATTTCCGTACTCTATCAAGGCACCGTAAGCAGTCACAAACATCATCCAACTGGCCGCTGCCTCCACGAAGCTGAGGTTGGACGGATGCTTGACGACAGCATGCACAGGCGCATTGACCACCTCACCATACATGCCGTAGTCAGCGAAGGAGAACGCCGGCACGACGCTTACTACGTCACCCGGAACAAAGTCGCTAACGTCACTGCCGACCGCGCGGACAATGCCGGCCGCTTCGTAGCCAAGCTTGGCCGGGAACTGCGGATCGATCACGTACTGCCCAGTGCGGTACATGATTTCAGCACGGTTCAGGCCGATGGCTTTTACTTCGATCTGAACCTCGCCGCTTTTCGGCGATGGTACGGCGACCTCATCGAGAGTCAGAACATCAGCGTCACCGGTACGGTGAAAATGGACAACCTTGGGCATGGCACACCTCATTAACGGCAAGAGACAACGGTCACTTCTGAAAAGTTGTGTCGATGCTACTGAGCCTCTTGCCTGCAATAGAGCACTGATCAGCTCATAGATTGTTACTCAGAAAGAACCAATCCCCGGCGGATAGGCAAATAAAAAAGACCACGGAGAAGCCGTGGTCTTTTTCACTCCGCTGCCGCTATTTAGCGTTCTGAGTTCATGATCGTTCCCACGCTCTGCGTGGGAATGCAGCCCTCGACGCTCCAGCGTCCACCACGGGCAGTTGCGCGCTGTGCTGTGACGCAGAGCGTCACGGGCTTGCTCCCACGCCGGAGCGTGGGAACCATCAATGGTGGATGCAAAGAGCGTCATCCACCCGGTGAAACCTCGGGTAGGGTGGACAACGCGAAGCTTGTCCACCTCGCTTCCCCGAAGACGCAGCCCTCCCCAAATAGTCCGGCTATTTCCCCCTTTCCCTTGTTGTCGATCAGCGTAAAGTCCCCACACCCCACACCCCAGGTTGCCGTTCAGATGAATGGCGCCAAACAAGGACTCCCCCACATGGATCGTCTACGCAGCACCCTGCCCGCCTTGGCGCTCTGCCTGTTGCCTCTCGCGCATGCCGATACGCGCCAGCCACAGCCTTGCGACGCTGCAGTGCTGGATTCACTGGCCACCCAGTTGGGGCAGCGCGGGTGGACGCCCCCTGACGGGCGCGGCGACGGGCCATTGCTGGCGGCTGCCTGCAAGCCCTGGCCGGATGATCCGGCGTTGTCCGTGGTGACCCTGGCTTACCGTGACGCCGAGGACGCCACGCCAGCGGGCGAGCGCAGCCTCAACTGGCTGGTGGCGAAGGTGGACACGCAGAGCGGGCAATTGCGCGAACGCCATGACGACTACCTTGGCGAAGATGCCGCACTGGAAATCGATGCCGGTAGCCTGTGGCTGGATACCGCGCGCTATCACCTGGCGCCAGGCGTTCGCGCGTTCGGTGTAGTGGTGCGCAGTGTCGCGCGCGGGGCGAGCTGTCCGGATGCCGGCTTCAATGACCTGCTGACGCTGGTAGTGCCGCAAGGCCCTCGGCTGAGGCCGGTGTTTGCTACCTATCTGCATTCATGGACGACGGTAAAGGGCACGTCCTGCGTGATGGACAGTGACTTCCAATCGGAGCGTGCCGACCTGACGCTGGGCCTTGGGCCCAAGCATGCTCATGGCTACGCCGACCTGATGCTAACCGCTCATGTTAGTGCTGGCCGGCAGGAGCCCGTGCTACGCAAGGTCAGCACCACCGTCCGCTACGATGGCAAGCACTACCCCTTCGATCAGTTCCCGACGTTCTGGATGACAGAACCGCAGCCGTAACGACGAACAGGCAAGGACAAGCCAGCGCCCCACTGCCGTCTAGACTGCTGAGTCTCAACCCACGGTGGGAGACTCAGGATGACCAGCAAGAACACCATCTGCCTCTGGTACGACCGCGACGCGCTGGAGGCAGCGACCTTCTATGCCGAGACCTTTCCCGACAGCGCCGTGCTGGCCGTGCATCAGGCCCCAGGCGACTACCCTTCTGGCCAGCAGGGCGACGTGCTGACGGTGGAGTTCAACGTGATGGGCATTCCCTGCCTGGGTCTGAATGGCGGCCCGGCATTCCAGCACAACGAGGCGTTCTCGTTTCAGGTCGCCACCGACGATCAGGCCGAGACGGATCGCCTGTGGCACGCGATCATCGACCACGGCGGCCAGGCCAGCGAATGTGGCTGGTGCAAGGACAAATGGGGCATCTCCTGGCAGATCACCCCGCGCCTCCTCAGCGCCGCCATCGCCAGCCCCGACCGCGCAGCCGCCAAGCGCGCCTTCGAGGCGATGATGAGCATGAGCAAGATCGACATCGCCAGCATCGAGGCGGCGCTGAAAGGCTGATCGGCGTGGCGGATCAGGCGCGGGCGTTCTTCTTCTGCAGGATCAGCGACGCTTCGTTATAGGCGCTCTGGAAGGCGTCGCTGCCGATCCAGGTGATCGCCGCCTCTTCGTCTTCATCGTGGAAGATGCCGCGGTAGACGATCAGCAGGCCCATCATGAAGTCGGTCGCGGCCTCTTCCGACTCCTCGGCGACCACCAGTTCCAGCACCGGGTACTGCAGGAATATCAGGCACAAGGCGAGCAGGCTGATGCCCTCGCCGACTTTCATCGCCTGGAACAGATCATCGAAAAGCGCAGGGTCGAAGCCATTCTCCTCGATGTCCTTGAAATCGAAGGTGCTCAGGTCGATCTCGACATCATCGAACGGCTCATTGATCAACGGGTTGGCGAGAATCGGATGGACGACATTGGCCTGCGCCTTGGGCTTGCCCATGCGGTTCTGCTTCGCTTTGGTCTTGGCCCGCTGGGCGCGCTTCTTCTGTTTGTCAGGGGAGGCCATAAGGCGGGTTCCTTGGTTGCTGCAGCCATGTTGATGGCCTGGAATGATCAGGCGCCCATTGTATGCAGTCTCGGTGCGAGCTGTCGGCAAAAGCACATGCCTTTGCTTGTGCGAGATGAGAGGCGTCGGCTAGCGCAGGCTGGCCCGCAGCGTCACTGCGGTTTCGCTGCGCGGCGGGTGACCACCGCTCAGCGGTATGAGGGATTACCGATAGCGGCCATGAATGCGCTCCAGCTCACCCGTTTCGCGCAGATGCTCGAGCGCTCTGGCCCAGTTGGCTACCAGGTCATCGTCACTGTCACGACTGAAAGCGATGTACAGCGATGAGCGATACAGCTCGATGGGGACTCGGCGCATCGTGTCGGGAGTGATGTTCAACCGGCGACTGTAGTAGGCCACGCCGGCGTCGGTGTCGCCGATGATGACCTCGGTGCGACCGGCCAACAGCATGCGGTAGAGCTGCTCGCTCTCCGTTGCGCTCGTGTCGAGGTTGTCGAACCCCATCGAAGCCAGCATCGTGGGCACCAGGCCTGCGTGCCGGGTGGTGATGCGCGGGGCATTCAGCAATTGCTCCAGCGTGTGGATCGGCTGCGCTGCAGCGGCCAACTGGTAGGGATAGATGGACTCCTCGGCGATGGGCCCGACCCACTTGAACAAAGGCTCTCGCTCAGGCGTGCGAAACAGCGAATACATGATGGTTCTGGGCTGAGTGTGCAGCACGCGAGTGGCGCGCATGCTGGGTCTCATCCTGATCTCGAAGTCGTCGCCGGTCAGCGCCATGATGGCCCGCACCACTTCCGTGGCCATGCCGGTGATCTGCTCGTTCTCCCGGTAGTTGTAGGGTGCCCACTCCTCGGTGACGAGCTGATACGTCTCGGCCTTGGCAAGCGCCCCCATCAGCAGGCAGAGCAGCGCGGCGATGAGTATCGAGTGCTTCACGGGCTGTACCTGCTGGAGGGGATGCGGTTCAAGAGCGGCTCTGATCAGGGTGGCTCGGCAAGCATAGACGCTATGCCAGTGTTGCAGCCTCATGGCCAGAGCCGAAGGTTAAAGTTAACCTTGAACTCAACGCCCCTGCCACGGTGATACACCCAGATGAAGATCGGCGAACTCGCGCAGCGCACAGGCCTTGCGGCCTCGCGCATTCGCTTCTACGAAAGCATCGGCCTGCTCAAGCTGGTGGAGCGCCAAGCCAACGGCTATCGCAGTTACCCGGAACAAGCCGTGCTGGTGCTCAACCTGATCACCACAGCCCAGCAGGCCGGCTTCAGCCTGGACGAGTTGCGCACCCTGCTGCCGCAGGATCTGGCGCAGTGGGAACAGGGCAAGCTGCTCGATACCCTGCAGGCAAAAGTGAAGGACATCGAAGCGCTGGAGCAGCGCCTCGCGCAGAGCAAGGCGCACCTGCTGGCACTGATCGACGAGATCGAAAGCAAACCGGACGATATCGACTGCGCCACCAACGCCAAGCGGGTGCTGTCGAAGATGAACCTGGGCGAGACGAGCGAGCTACCCAGACCTGCCGGCAAAATCCGTGGGCGCACCTGAGACCCTTTCCACCTTCGAACGCACTGCACCGCACCCCATCTGCACGACTCACGGCCATATGCAGACTCGGAACGTTAGTGGGCGAGCACGCCCATTGACATTAAAGTGAACTTTAAAGTTAAGGTCGGCGCTGACTCAACCGAGGAAGCGCCCATGACCCTGTTCGATCCCCTTGTCCTGCCCAATGGTTCGACCCTGCCCAACCGCATCGCCAAGGCGGCGATGGAAGAGAACATGGCGGACGCCAACCACGCACCGTCCGAGCACCTGATGCGTCTCTATCAGGCCTGGGCCGAGGGCGGCGCCGGCCTGCTCATTTCCGGTAACGTGATGGTCGACAGCCGCGCCATGACCGGCCCCGGCGGCGTGGTGCTGGAAGACGACGAACAACTGGCGCGATTCGAACGCTGGGCCCGTATCGGCCGCGCCAAGGGGGCGCAATTCTGGTTACAGATCAATCATCCCGGCCGGCAGATGCAGTCCAACCTGGGCCAGCCAACCTGGGCGCCTTCGGCCGTAGCGCTGGAGCTGGGCAACCTGTCCAAGCGTTTCGCCACGCCGCGGGAAATGACCCCGGCAGTCATTCAGGACGTGATCGAGCGCTTCACCCGCACTGCGCGCCTGGCCGAGCAGGCCGGTTTCACGGGCGTGGAAATCCACGCGGCGCACGGCTACCTGCTCAGCCAGTTTCTGTCGCCACTGACCAACCAGCGCAACGACCAATGGGGCGGCTCGCTGGAAAACCGCGCGCGCCTGCTGCTGGAGATCGTCAAGGCAGTGCGTACCGTGGTGTCACCGGGCTTCGCCGTGGCGGTCAAGCTCAACTCGGCAGACTTCCAGCGCGGCGGTTTCAGCGCCGAGGACGCGCAACAGGTGGTGCACCTGCTCGGCGAGATGAATGTGGATCTGGTCGAACTTTCCGGTGGCAGCTACGAGGCGCCGGCCATGCTGGGCCAGGCCCGCGACGGTCGCACCCTGGCGCGCGAGGCCTACTTCCTGGAGTTCGCCCGCGAGATTCGTGCAGTGGCGAGCATGCCGATCATGGTCACTGGCGGCATCCGCCGTGCAACCGTTGCACAAGAGGTGCTGGACAGCGGTATCGAGATGGTCGGCATCGGCACGGCCCTGGCCATCGACCCGAACCTGCCGCGTGACTGGCAGCTCGGCCTCGGCAGCGCCCCCCAGCTGCCACCGATCACCTGGAACAACAAGGTGCTGGCCTCGCTGGCCAATATGGCGGTGGTGAAGTATCAGCTGCACAAGCTCAGCCAGGGCCGGGATACCCAGCCCGGCGTATTCCCCTTGTGGGCGCTGGTGACGCAGCAGGTGAAAGACCTCTTCCGTACTCGCCAATATCGGCGGCGGATGGAGAGACGCGCAGTGCAGTAAGCCGCGCAGAACTTCGGCTTCAGCAGCCCGGCCAATCTGCGGCGCATGTTCAAGGCGCTGACCGGGTTGACACCTGCGAAATATCGCCAGCAGTACGGTCGTCAGTAATTCGGAAAGACCTGAAACAGAGTTTCCGGCCCAATCCTTACCACTGAATATTTCAAGATGATTCAAAACGTCCCGGACAGGAAACGACTGAATAAAAACCCAACTGTTCGTTGCATTAAAAGAACAGTCCTTTGCTAAATCTCCGGTTTAATTAGCTTGCTAACGAAGTGTATAAACGAACCGCGACATTTCGCCGCATCCGCATTTCGAGGAGACAGCATGAACGTGATCGTACGTGAACGTGACCACCAGCACCTTTCCCGTGAAGCCCGTGCCATGGGGATGCTCGTCTGGGACGTGATCCAGAATGGACAGCTGGTCGGTATCTTCCCGTCTCAGGACGAAGCCGATGCCTACCGCAAAGCGCTGGAAGACGCGCAGCCGCAAGGCTAAGCGGAGGCTGTTGCCGTTTCGAGCGAAACGGCAACAGCTTCAGACGAGCACTCAGCCCAACGCACTCTGCGCCCTCAACCGCGCCACCGACGCTCCCTCGCCAGCAGCCTGCAAGCCCCGACAATCCCTCGCCGACCAATAGCGCAGGCACCACAGCATATGCAGCCAGAACCTCGAGCGTTCAGGTGCATGCCTGGGCAACTCGCGCGACAGCAACAACTGCGACGCCAGATAGCCGACCTCCATTTCGCCGTGCTCGTAACGCCCAGGCGAGTTGCGCACTTCGCCTGTTTCACCATCTGGCCAGATGTCACGACGTTCAGATCGAATGCTCATCGACTCGGCCCTCTCACAGATCGAGCACGAGGGGTTGCACGCCATCCTCACCCTGTGCCGGCACCGCGCAGCAGATCAGCACACTATCGCCCTCCGGCAACTCGGCTGGCGGGTTCGGGTAATGCACCTGGCCGCTGACCAGGCGCGTCTTGCAGGTGCCGCAGGAACCGCCACGGCAGCTGAATTCGGGCGTCAGGCCACGACTTTCCGCCAGTTCCAGCAGGCTGCCACTATCCGGCGTCCAACGCGCTTCCTTGCTCGAGGTGGTGAAATACACCGGCACCGGCTCGGTTGCCGCTGGCGGCTGCACGAAGGTCGTCCCCTGCCCATCCGTGCGACGCGCCAGTGTCGAAGGGCCGAACGCCTCGGCATGGATGCGCGCGTCAGCGACGTTCAGGTCGCGCAGGCCGTCGTAGATCGCCTGGGTAAAGGCGGCCGGGCCGCACAGGTAGAAATCGTAATCGTCGAACGACAGCGCCGCCTTGATCTGCGCCAGCTCGATGCGCCCGTGCTGCTCGTAGTCGCGCCCGAGTACTGCGTCCTGCTCCGGCGCACTGAGGGCACGGTGAACGTGCAGCAGGCCACCCGCACGTTGCACCAGCTCGCGCAGCTCGGCCTGGAAGGGCAGGTCGCCCAGCGTCCGCGCGCCCTGGAAGAAATGGATGCGTTTGCCCTGCCTCAGCGCCACCTGCTCGCGCAGCATCGACAGCAACGGCGTGATGCCGACACCGGCACCGATCAGCACCAGCGGCCGGTTGGTGTCGCTATTAAGGGTGAAGCTGCCCAGCGGCGGACGTACTTCCAGCACATCGCCAACCCGGATCTGCTCGTGCAGGTGCCGCGAGACCAGGCCCTGCGCCTTGACGCTGATACGCAGTTGGCCATCCGACGGCGCGCTGGACAGGCTATAG
Organism: Pseudomonas sp.; assembly: GCF_048269965.1. Taxonomy (GTDB): domain Bacteria; phylum Pseudomonadota; class Gammaproteobacteria; order Pseudomonadales; family Pseudomonadaceae; genus Aquipseudomonas. The sequence goes on from NZ_JBLWTV010000016.1 coordinate 48,740, forward strand.
GTGCGCAGCAGGGTGTCGCCCGTGGCGGTGGTGATGCGTATCGGCAGGTGCTGACCGGCGGCGAAGCGCGGTGCAGCGCCCTGCTCCGGCGCCAGCACGAACGAGCGGATATCGGTGCTCTCCTGCTGCTGGCGCTGCACACGCCAGCGCTGCCACTGATTGCGCTGCTCACGCTCGCGCAGGCGCGCATCGGTTTCTGCCCAGGTGCCGGTCATCAGGCTGGTCGGCGCATATTCCTCGAAGGCCCAACGTAGCGAGGCCGCCGCCGGGCGCAGTACCACCTGCTCGACGTCGAAGGTCCACAGTCGCTCAGCGCCTTCGAAGAGGTTGATCAGCGGGCTGTCGAGGATGATCTCGGCGCGGCCAGCCAGTTGCAACACGTCGCCCGAGGTGAAGTCGACGAACAGCAGGCCGGCGCGCGGATTGACGCTGAGATTGCCCAGGGTGTTGAAGAACAGGTTGCCGGCGTAGTCGGGAATGGTCAGGCGATTGCCCTCCACCCGCACGAAGCCGGCGCGCCCACCACGGTGGGAGACGTCCACCGAGCGCTGGCCATCGTCGTGCTCGACGTAACTGGCAACGAAGAAGGTGTCGGCACTGCGGATCATCTCGGCGCTGCGGGCATCCAGTTCGCTCGCATCGAAGCGCTCGACGCCCCGCTCGGGTACGCGGCGGTAATGGCGCAGCTGGATGTACTGCGGGCAGTTGCCGAAGGAATGCTCCACGGTGATGTCCAGACGCTGTGCCGACGCCTGATGAATATGCCCGTTGATGCGATTGCGCCGCCGCGAATGCAGTTCGATGCCAAGCAGGCCGATGGCCTCGCCGCTGCCCAGACCGGGCGTGGCCGGATCGAGCGGGTCGAGCGCCATGGCGGCGAGGTCGAACGACAGGTGACGGGGATCGGGCGAGGTGACGAACCCTTCTTCGCCTTCGATCAAAGTGGCCCAGGGCTGGCCGCTGCCATCCACCGAAGCGGCGATCATGAACGGCAGTTGCTGGTAGAACTCACGATGCTGATCCGGCATGTAGTCGCGGATCACCTTCTGTCCGAGCACTTCCATGCGTTCGCCGACGCCGACCTTTTCCTGCAGTTGCTTTTCACCGGCATGCCAGGGCGAGTGCCGATGGCTGGGGAGCTGTTGCATGCTGCGCCCTCCTTCAGAGGTGCTGCCGGTGTACCCGGCAGCGGCTGTGTATCAGGCTTGCAGACCGGCGGCGGTACGCGGCATCGGCACGAAACCTGGTAGCGCCTCGATGCGGGCCAGCCAGGCGCGGATGTTCGGGTAGGGCTCCAGCGAGACGTTGCCCTCCGGCGCATGAGCGATGTAGGAATAGTTGGCGACGTCGGCGATGCTCGGCTTGTCACCGGTGAGAAACGGGGTTTCGCCCAACTCGCCTTCCATCACAGTGAACAGCGCATGAGCGCGGTTGATCACTTCTTCGGTGTTGAACGAGTAGCCGAATACGGTAACCAGGCGCGCGGCAGCAGGGCCGAAAGCCACCGGACCCGCGGCCACGGACAACCAGCGCTGTACGCGAGCGGCGGCGGCGGGGTCTTGCGGCAGCCAGTCGTCATTACCGTAGCGCTTGGCCAGGTAGACGAGGATGGCGTTGGAATCGCTGATGATGGTGCCGCCGTCATCGATCGCCGGTACCTGGCCGAAGGGGTTGATGGCCAGAAACGCCGGCGTCTTGTGCTCGCCCTTGGCCAGATCGACGAAGATCAGCTCGGTGGGCAGTTGCAGCAGCGACAGCATCAGCTCGGCGCGGTGGGCGTGGCCAGAGCGCGGAAAGTTGTACAGCTTGATGGCGGGACGGGACATGGCGATGACTCCTTCGAGCGTGATTGGATAAGGTCACCGCGAGACAGCTTGTCTTCGCGACGATGGGGGCATCTTCGCCCTATCCAAACCCAAGAAGAATCACCACACAGAACAATCCACTATTTCACTTTCTGCAATCACCTCACATCAAGCCTGAAACGCCGGATGGGCGCGCAGACGCGGCACGGCGAAGTCGAGGAAGCTGCGTACCCGCGCCGCTGCCCGGCGCCCTTCACGGTAGTACAGCTGCACCGGCACGGGCGCTGCGGCGAAGTTTTCCAGCACCGTCTGCAATTGCCCGCTGTGCAACTCCTCATAGGCCTCGTAGCTCAGGCAGCGGGTCAGGCCAAAACCGGCGAGCGCTGCGCGGATCGCGGCCTGCGGCGTGCTGCAGGTCAATCGCGGGGCGAGCTTCACCGCGCCGTCGGCAAAGCGCCATTGCCCCGCGTGGCCGGTCGAAGAACGGGCGATGGTGCGGTGCGCGAGCAAGGCCTGCGGGTTGGCCGGCCAGCCCCAGCGCTGCAGATAGGCCGGCGCTGCACAGACCAGCGGCCGCGCCCAACCCAACGGCACGGCAAAACCGGACGAACTGGGTAGATGGCCGACCACCACGGCCAGGTCGATGCCCTCCTCCAGCAACCTCGGCGGTTCTTCGCGCGCCAGGGTGGCCAGGCTCACGTCGGGAAATTCCGCCAGGTAGTCGACGGCGATGGGCGTCAGCACCTGATGCGTCATCAGCAGCGGCAAGGCCAGATTGAGCTGTCCGGCGGGACTGGCGTGCAGACCGGTCACGGAGCGCTCGGCCTCCTCCACCCGCCGCAGGATGCGCTGGCAGCTATCGGCGAACGCCGCACCCGCCGCGCTCAGGCTCACACCGCGCGGCCCGCGCAGCAGCAAGGTGCTGTCCAGGCGGTTCTCCAGCGCTGCAACGGTCCGCATCACCGTGGCCTGCGACAGCTGCAACTGCCGAGCAGCCGCCGCCAGGCTGCCCGCCTGGGCCACGGCGAGAAACACCTGCATCTCGCGGTGAGCGTTCATGAAACAGGCGCTGCACCGGCCGCACGCAGCGCCGGGTCGGCACGAAAACTGGCAGCGCAGTGGTCGACGAAGGTACGCACCTTGGCCGAGACCTGGCGACCGCCCTGGTGAATGATGTGCACCGGCAAGGCCGGCGGTTCGAAGGCCTCGAGCACCAGCTCGATCTCGCCACGCGCCACTGCGGCTGCCACCTGGTAGGACAGCACGCGGGTATAGCCCCAGCCCAGGCGCGCCACGCTGATTGCCGCCTGGTTGGAACTGACAGTGAAGCGTGGCTGCGGCATGAAGCCGAACGGGCCGTCCGCGCCGACGAACTGCCAGTGCGACAGCAGGGTGCTGGCGCTGGACATGACGATGGGCGCAGCGCGCAACTCATCCGGGTGGCGCGGGCGCCCGACACGGTCGAGAAAGGCTGGCGAGGCGCACACCACCGAGCGGATCTGCCCGACCTGCAACGCCGGGTGATCGCCCTCGGGCAACGAGCCGATGCGCACGGCCACGTCGATGCCCTCCTCCATCATGTTCACCACGCGGTCGACCAGCAGCGCATTGACCTCCACGTCCGGGTGGGTGTCGAGGTACTGGGCGATGCGCGGGATCAGGAACAGTTCGCCGAACATCACCGGCGCCGTCACGGTGAGCCGCCCGCGCGGGCGCACGCTGCCGCCGGCGGCCAGTTCCTCGGCCTCTTCCAGCTCCAGCAGGATGCGCCGGCAGTCCTCGACATAACGCTGGCCGGCTTCGGTCAGGCGCAGGCTGCGGGTACTGCGCGCCAGCAGCAGCGTGCCCAGGCGTGCCTCCAGCGCCGCGACGGCGCGGGTCACGCTGGGCGGCGAAATGCCCAGCAGCTTGGCACCACCGGCGAAGCTCTCGGCCTCGGTCACCGCCAGCAGCACCCTCATTTCCTGAAACCGATCCATCGTCACCGCCTGGTTCTTCGTTGCATCGACGCAGCGTACCTCATGCCGAGGCCGCGTCCAGAATCAACGCCGACTCAAGGCCAGACGCGCAGCGAACAGGACGAAGATCAGCCCGGTGCTGCGATCCATCCACTTGATCACCGCCTCGCGCCGCAGCCAGTGGCCGAGTGGCTGGGTGGCACCGATCAGCAGCAGCGCCCAGACCAGGCTGAGCGCGACATGGATACCCACCAGGGCGAATGTCCAGGTGATCAGCGGCTGCCCCGGCGGAATGAACTGCGGCAGGAAGGAGACGTAGAAAATCCCCACCTTGGGATTGAGCACGTTACCCAGCAGACCGCGCAGGAACCAGTTGGCATCGGGAATGCCGCTCGATTGTGCGGGTGTCAGCGAGGTACGCGGGCGCAGCAGCATGTTCAGCCCGAGCCAGGCCAGATAAGCCGCACCGCAATACTTGAGGAGGTTGTAGCCGAACTCGGAAACCGCCAGCAGCGCGCCGAGGCCGAAGGCCACCGCCACGCCCCAAAGCAAGCAGCCGGCATTGATGCCCAGCGCTGCGCGAAACGCCTGCTGCCGGCCCTCGACTGCGGCAGTGCGCAGCACCAGCGCCGTATCGATCCCTGGCGTCAGGGTCAGCAGTGTGGCAGCCAGAGTGAAGGCGACCAGGTTTTCGGCAAAGGGCATCGGCAGGCGCTCCGTCAACAGGGCAGAGCGCGAGTATAAACAGCGCACCGTTCAAACCCTAGGGTGCGCCGTGCGCAGCGTGGTTCGCTCATGCGATGCGTATTGCCGGTGGTGCGCGCGGCGCACCCTACGATTAGCCGCGATACGCCTCGAACAACCCGCTGGCGCCCATGCCACCGCCCACGCACATGGTGACGATGCCGTAGCGCAGCTCGCGTCGCTGGAGCTCGCGTACCAGATGCCCGACCTGGCGCGAGCCGGTCATGCCGAAGGGATGGCCAATGGAAATGGAGCCACCATTGACGTTGTATTTCTCGTTGTCGATCTCGAGCGTGTCGCGGCAGTAAAGGCACTGCGAGGCGAAAGCTTCGTTGAGCTCCCACAGGTCGATGTCGGCCACGCTCAGGCCCTTGGCCTTGAGCAGCTTGGGCACCGAGAACAGCGGGCCGATGCCCATCTCGTCCGGCTCGCAACCGGCAACGGTGAAGCCGCGGAAATAGGCTTTTGGCTTGAGACCCAGCTCCAGCGCTTTTTCCAGGCTCATCACCAGGGTCATTGAAGCGCCGTCGGACAGTTGCGAGGCGTTGCCGGCCGTCACACTGCCAGCCGGGTCGAACGCCGGTTGCAGCTTGGCCAGGGATTGCAGGGTGGTGTCCGGGCGGTTGCAATCATCGGCCTCGACCACGCCATCGACGATCTTCTTCTCGCCAGTGGTCTTGTCTTCGACCAGATACTGCACCGTCATCGGCACGATTTCGTCAGCGAACAGGCCTTCGGTCTGAGCCCGCGCGGTGCGCTGCTGGCTCTGCAGGGCGTAGGCGTCCTGGGCTTCGCGGGTGATGCCGTAGCGCTTGGCGACGATCTCGGCGGTCTTGCCCATGGGGTAGTAGATGCCAGGGTTGTCCTGTTGCAGCAGCGGGTTGAACAGGTTGTCCATGTTCATGCTTTTCAGGGTCATGGTGATGGACTCGACGCCGCCGGCGACGATGATCTCGCTGCAGCCGGACGCCACCTGGTTGGCGGCGATGGCGATAGCCTGCAGGCCCGAGGAGCAGAAGCGGTTGAGGGTCATGCCCGCCACCGGATTGCCCAGACGCGAGAGCACGGCGACATTGCGGCCGATGTTCATGCCTTGCGCACCCTCGTTGGAACCGGCACCGACGATGCAGTCATCGACCCGTTTCGGGTCGATGCCGTTGCGCACCAGCAGCGCATCGACGCAATGGGCGGCCATGTCGTCCGGCCGGGTCATGTTGAACTTGCCGCGGAAGGACTTGGCCAGGCCGGTCCGGACGCTGTCGACGATCACCACTTCACGCATGACGCACCTCGTTGTTATTGGATGGCGAATGGCGTGAAGATAAATCCAGCCGATCCCAGGATGCGACCATCATTGATCTGGCGTATACGGGGCGATGCGGGGACGTAGCCCGGATGCAATCCGGGGACATCGGGAGCGGCACAAAAGCATCGCGGCTGAAGCCGCTCCCACAGTGCAGTGAATACCGTAGGAGCGGCTGGGCGGCATTCCGCTTTAGCCGCGATTAACGCTTCAATCCCTGGCGAACGCCGCCTCGATGGCCTCGTTGATGGTGCGCAGCACCTTGACCCGGGCGAAGCGCTTGTCGTTGGCCTCGATCAGGGTCCAGGGCGCGATCTCGGTGCTGGTGCGGTCGACCATGTCGCCCACCGCATCGCCGTAGTCGTCCCACTTGTCGCGGTTGCGCCAATCCTCTTCGGTGATCTTGAAGCGCTTGAACGGGATCTGCTCGCGTTCCTTGAAGCGCTGCAGCTGCGTCTGCTGGTCGATGGACAGCCAGAACTTCACCAGAATCACGCCGGCATTGGTCAGTTGCTCCTCGAAGTCGTTGATCTCACCGTAGGCGCGCAGCCAGTCGGCCTGGCTGCAGAAGCCCTCGACCCGCTCCACCAGCACGCGGCCATACCAGCTGCGGTCGAAGATAGTGAACTTGCCGCGCGCCGGAATGTGTCGCCAGAAGCGCCACAGGTAGGGCTGGGCACGTTCTTCCTCGGTCGGCGCCGCGACCGGCACGATGCGGTACTGACGCGGATCGAGCGCACCGGTCACGCGGCGGATGGCGCCGCCCTTGCCGGCAGCATCGTTGCCCTCGAATGCCGCGATCAGGGCGTGCTTGCGCATGCGCTTGTCACGCATCAGGCCGGACAGACGCGCCTGCTCGGTGGCCAGCTGCTCCTTGTAGTCGTCCTTGCCCAGTGCCTGGGTCATGTCCAGGCTGCCCAGCAAACCGCGATTGTCCAGACTGGAAACCAGCGGCGCGGCATGCGGTTGCAACTGGCTGCGCTGCGGATTGGCCAACGCCGCCTGCAAGCCTTCGAGCAGAATGCGCCCGACGGTGAGGCTGCGGTAATAGTGATCGACGCCCTCGACCACGTACCAGGGCGCATAGTCGCGGCTGGTGCGGCGCAGCACACGCTCGCCATAGCGCACGAACTTGTCGTAGGTCTTCGATTGCTGCCAGTCCAGCGGGCTGATGCGCCAGCTGTGCAGCGGGTCGTCCTTGAGCGCTTCGAGGCGCGACTTCATGTGCTTCTTGGACAGGTGAAACCAGAACTTGAAGATCAGCGCACCCTCGTCGCAGAGCATGCGTTCCAGGCGCTCGGCACCGTCGATGGCCTGGTCCAGCACCGCATCCTTGAACTTGCCGTGTACCCGCCCCTGCAACATCTGGCTGTACCAGTTGCCGAAGAACACGCCCATGCGCCCCTTGGGCGGCAACTGCCGCCAGTAGCGCCAGGCCGGCGGCCGCGCCAGCTCTTCGTCGGTCTGTATGTCGAAGGTGCTGACCTGGATCAGCCGCGGGTCCATCCACTCGTTGAGCAGTTTCACCGTCTCGCCCTTGCCGGCGCCCTCGATGCCGTTGATCAGCACGATCACCGGAAACCGCGCCTGCTGCTTGAGCTCGTACTGCGCTTCCAGCAGCGCCTCGCGCAGTGCCGGCTCTTCGGCCTCGAACACGGTTTTATCAATGCTGCGGCCGATTTCGGCGGATTCGAACATGCGGCAACCTCCCTGGAAACGATCCTCACAGAGTAACGGATGAAGCCCGCTTTTGCCTGCAGCCGCGGCGCCTTGTCCCAGCGCCGGGGTAGCCGAGCACGGTAGAATCGCAACACGATCCAGCGGACCCCTGCCATGCCAGACACCCATCACGCCCAGCTCGACTGGGACGAGCGCGGCCAGCCTCTGTCGCGCAGCTACGGCGACGTCTATTTCTCCCAGGAAAACGGCCTGGAAGAGACGCGCTACGTGTTCCTCGCCAACAACGACCTGACGACGCGCTTCGCCGCTCTCGCCGACGGCCAATGCCTGAACATCGGCGAGACCGGTTTCGGCACCGGGCTGAATTTTCTCTGCGCCTGGCAGTTGTTCGAGCAACAGGCGCCCGCCGGCGCCCGCCTGCACTTCGTCAGCGTGGAGAAGTACCCGCTGCGTCACGACGACCTGCAGCGCGCCCTGGCCCTGTGGCCGGAGCTGGCGCCGTTCAGCACCGAACTGCTGACGCAATACCGCGCCATTCACCCCGGATTCCAGCGCCTGCTGTTGGCCGGTGGTCGGGTGGTGCTGACCCTGTTGATCGGCGACGCGAGGGAACAATTACCGCAGTTGGATGCGCGCATCGACGCCTGGTTTCTCGACGGTTTCAACCCCGCGAAAAACCCTGAGATGTGGACGCCCGAACTGTTCGCCGAACTGGCCCGACTGTCTGCGGCAAACGCGACCCTGGGCACCTTCAGCAGCGCTGGCGTGGTGCGCCGGGCGCTGAACGAGGCCGGTTTCAAAATGCGCCGAGTGCCCGGCCTGGGCAAGAAATGGGAGGTGCTCAGGGGCCACTTCATCGGCCACCCGCAAGGCGAGGGCAAACCCTGGTTCGCCCGCCCCGCCCTCCCCGCGCAGGCAAAACACGCGGTGGTGATCGGCGCCGGTCTGGCCGGCTGCGCCACGGCCGCCAGCCTGGCCGCGCGCGGCTGGCGAGTGAGCCTGCTGGAGCGCCACGCGGCGGTTGCCTGCGAGGCCTCGGGCAACCCGCAGGGCGTGCTCTACCTCAAGCTCTCGGCCCATGGCACCGCGCTGTCGCAGTTGATCGTCGCCGGCTTCGCTCATACTCGCCGGCTGCTCGAACGCCTGCAGCGCGGTGCGGACTGGGACGCCTGCGGCGTGCTGCAACTGGCCTTCGATGACAAGGAAACCGCGCGCCAGGCCAAGCTGGCCGACGCCTTCCCTGCCGACCTGCTGCACACCGTGGCGCGCGAGCAGGCCGAAGCGCTGGCCGGCATCGGCCTGCCGGCTGGCGGTCTGTTCTACCCCGACGCCGGCTGGGTGCATCCACCGGCGCTGTGCCGGCAACTGGTGCAACACCCATCGATCGAACTGCGCCCCTATCACGAGGCGCTGAGCCTGTACCGGCAGGATGATCGCTGGCGCGTCGAAGGGTCGAGCGGCACGCTGGTCGAAGCCCCGGTGCTGGTACTGGCCTGCGCTGCCGAGATCGGCCGCCTGTTGCCGGCGGCGAACCTGCCGCTCAAGCGCATCCGTGGGCAGATCAGCCGCCTGCCGGCCAGTGACGCGAGCGGTGCGCTGCGCACCGTGGTCTGCGCCGAGGGCTATGTCGCGCCGCCGCGCGAAGGCGAACACACCCTGGGCGCCAGTTTCGACTTCCACAGCGACGACCTCACGCCCAGCGCGGCCGAGCACGCCGGTAATCTGCAACTGCTGCGGGACATTTCCACGGATCTCGCCGAACGCCTGGATGCACAGACGCTCGACCCGGCGACGCTGCAGGGCCGCGCCGCGTTCCGCTGCACCAGCCCGGACTACCTGCCGATCGTCGGGCCGCTGGCCGATGCCGAAGCCTTCGCCGAGGCCTATGCGGTACTGGCCAAGGACGCCCGCCAGGTACCGGACGCACCCTGCCCCTGGCTGCACGGCCTGTACATCAACAGCGGCCACGGCTCACGCGGGCTGATCAGCGCCCCGCTGTCGGGCGAACTGATCGCCGCCTGGCTGGAGAACGAACCCCTGCCGCTGCCACGTGAGGTGGCCGAGGCCTGCCACCCCAACCGCTTCATGCTGCGCAAGCTGATTCGCGGGAGCTGATCGACGGGCGCGCGGCGCACCCTGCCGTGTAGCCGCGTAGGGTGCGCCATGCGCATCGAACTAACCCGGCAATCAAACCCTGGCCTCCGAGAGCACCGGCTTGGGCTTACGAAACACCAGCACATTGCCCAACATCACCAGCCCCAGGCCGAACAGCGCCGGAGCCGTCCACTGGTAGCCCTCGGCGAACACCGAGATGTTCAGTGCCACCACCGGGAACAATACGGTGCAGTACGCCGCGCGCTCCGGCCCCATGCGCCCGACCAGGGTCAGGTAGGCCGTGAAGCCGATCACCGAGCCGGGAATCGCCAGGTACAACAACGAGCCGACGTAGCGCGCGTTCCACTCGAAGGCGAACGGCGTGCCGCTGACCAGACAGATCCCCACCAGCATCAGCGCGCCATAAAGCATGCCCCAGGCGTTGGTGGTCAGCGGCTTGAGGCCCGCCTTCTGCTGCAGACTGGAAAGCATGTTGCCGGCCGAGAAGAACAGCGTGCCGCACAGCGCCAGGCCAATACCCAGCAGGCTTTCACGACTGGCCTCATGCCCGGCCAACTCCGGCCAGAATAGCAAGCCCAGACCGGCCAGCCCCAGCGCACCGCCGAACAACACATTGGGCGCGATGCGCTGTTTGAAGAACAACCGCGCATTGATCGCGTTCCACAGGGTGGCCGTGGAGAAGATCACCGCGATCAGGCCGCTGGGTATCCACTGGCTGGCGGTGTAGAAGCACAGGAAGTTGAGGCAGAACAGGCACAGCCCCTGCACCAGGCAGATGCCCTGGCCACGGCGATCCAGCGGCTGCAGGCGGCCGCTGAACCAGAGTATGGCGAACAACACCGCCGAAGCCAGGGCAAAGCGATAAGCGATGGAAGCGGCGACAGCCACCTCGCCCATCTGCAATTTGATGGCGATCCAGGTCGTGCCCCAGATCAGTACGGTAAGCAGGTATAGCGACAGATTCATCGTAGGTTCTCCAAGACTGACTACAGTCTGGAACCGGAGAACTCCAGGCGCTTGCACAAAGTTGCGCATTTATCAAAGCGCCATCGTTGCCTGCCATCGCGTCACAGGGCTTATCATTCCGGCTTTGCCAGCCAGGTCATCCTCAGCACATGCTTTCTGCCGTCGCGCGCTACAAACACTTGCTGTCCAGCGCCCTCGCCCGTTACTTCCCTCACACCACCGCCTACCTGCGCGCCGAGCGCGAAGCCGCGCAGCCCCGCAAACCTGCACGCAAGCAAGGCAAGAAGAAATCCACCGGCAACAAGAAAGCCGCCAGCAGCAAAGCTGGCAGCGGTAAACCCGGCCCTGCCGGCATCTACCCCGGCACCCGGCTGAAGGTCGAAGACGCTCAGGTACAGGCGATGCGCGAACGCGTGGCGCAGGCGGTGAACGCCAGGCTGATCGGCGCACCGTCAGACGAACAATGGGCGATGATCCTCTGCCGTGCGCCGCTGGCACGCATCTTCGCCGGCGCCGGCTCGGGCAAGTCGAGCACCCTGGTACTGCGCGTGGTGTTCCTGCTCTGCCACCTGGAGGTCGACCCCAAGCGCCTGACGGTGATTTCCTTCACCAACGCCTCCTGCAGCGAGTTGCGCGAGCGCCTGCAACGCCTGCTCGACTTCTGGCGCTACCCGCACGATGCACGCCAGTGCGTGCGTACCTTCCATGCGGCCATGGCCACGCTGGCCAAGGAGAACCTGGGTAACCCGCGCTGGTTCGAGCAACTGGACGACCCCAGCGACGAGCCGGACAACCCACTTGCCGGCGCCCGTCTGCGCCCCGCGCAGCAGCGCCTGCTCAGGCAGGCCTACCAGAATGCCTACGCCGAGGACGCGCGCTTTCGCACCCTGACCCATCGTCTGCTCGGATTACCCGCCCCCGAGGAGCCGCCAAAGGGCAAAGCCAAGGCGCCGCTGGATGCCTGCAAGCTGGCCGGCGAGTTCGCCGCCCAGCCACTGTTCGAGCTGCTGCACGGGCAGATCGATTTCGCCGAGAGCCTGGGGATTCGTCTCGACCGTCTGGACGTGAAAACCCTGGACTGCGGCGCACGCGAGCGCGATGTCATCGAGGCCATGCAGCGCTTGCACCAGCACTTCAACACCCTGCTGAAGCATCAGGGGCTGATCAGTTTCAACGGTGCATTCGCGCACCTGAGCGAGCGCCTGCAAGGCGCTGACGACGGCAAACCCGGCCCGGCCCTGCTCGCCCTGAGCCACCTGCTGATCGACGAATTCCAGGACATCTCGCCACAGATCGTGCTGTGGTTGCAGGCCGTGCATCGCCGGCTGCACCGCGCAGGCGAGCGTATCAGCCTGATGGCCATCGGCGACGACTGGCAATCGATCTACGGCTGGCGCGGCAGTTCGCCGGAGCTGTTCATCGACTTCGACCGGCACTTCCCCAGCCGGGGTCGCAGCAAGAGCACCACGCTGCTGCTGGGCACCAACTACCGCAGCATCGAGCCGGTGATCCGCGACGGCGAGAAAGTGCTGGCCGAGGTGCAGAACAAGCAGACCAAGACCTGCGTTGCGGCCAAGGCGATGCAACCCGGCGACCATGGCGTCAGGCTGATCCAGCGCTTCGACCTGGTCAGCGGCCTGCCGGCGCTGCTCAAGGAAATCACCGCGCAGTGCCAGCACGTCAGCCAGCGCGCCAACGCGGATCGCACCGCCGTGCTGCTGCTCAGCCGGCGCAACGAGCCGCTGCAACAGGTGCGCGCGCAGCTCGACAAACACCTTCCGGTGAAAACCATGACCATCCACCGCGCCAAGGGTCTGCAGGCCGAGGTAGCGATCATCCTCGACGACTGCCTGCCGGTGGAGAAGCACCCGCTGCGCAACGCGCTCTACGCCCACTGCGGCTTCTTCGCCGGCAGCTACGACCAGGCCATGCAGGACGAAGCCCGTCGCCTGGCCTACGTGGCCATCACCCGAGGTGTGAGCCGTGTGCTGTGGTACACGCGCAAGGCGCAGGGGCCAACGCAGTGCCTGGTCGGCTAAATCGCCCGGCGACATAGAGACTGGCTGACTCCGACGTCATGACGCCCGCCAGGCACCTTTGCCTGGGAGCCGCGCCCCGGGGCGCGGCCTTTCAGGTCGCCCAGCTTCGCGACAGGGCGCCGCTCCTGCCCGCTCGGGGTATTGAGCGAGTGGCCTGTCAAGCGCTGGCGCTTTCCGGCAGGCAACAAAAAACCCGCCGAAGCGGGTTTCTTCCCAACCACCGACATCCTGTCGGTCGCCAATCCTGGCCTGGTCATCGTCCTTGATCCTCAGCGGTCCATTGCTGCAGGGGATGTGTGTAGACTACTGATCAAGCCTCAGTAGCAATAGCAGCGGTTGGCGTCAGAGCGTGTAAGACATTGACTACAGCGTTACTGATCGACGATCCCACCGGGCACTTTATGCTCAGTGAAACAAGGAGTCGTCATGCATTCTGTCCCGCAAGCTCTCCGTGCACTCCCGGAAAACCGCTACGCCGAACAGTTGCGCCGCGGTTTTCGTTTCTTGCGTTTCAGCCAGCCGCTGGAACAGGAATATCACCAGTACATCAGCAAGGTGCAGGCACGCTATCAGAAAATCGCCGTGCTCCTCGGGCTGGGCGTATGGATGATCTTCACCCTTGTCGACCTGCTGCGCCTGGATCTGTGGCAACGCTTCCCCGACTATCCAGCAGAGCTCTGGGCACTGCTGCTGGTGCGCTGGTCGATCATCCTCACCCTCCTCCTGCTCACCCTGCTGCTGTTCAACGGCAGCCGCAGGCATTACGGCCCGCTGGTGATCACCGTCACTCTGCTGAGTCTGGTGCTGGGTACCACGCTGACCATCATTTTCTACCAGAGGCTCAACGTGCCCATCTCCAACAGCGTGCTGCTGCTGATGGCCATCACGCTGTTCTTTCCCCTCGGCCTGTCGTTTCGCAGCAATCTGCTGCTGGCAACGGCCAGCCTGCCACTGGTCGTGGCGCCCGGCCTTTGGCTGTTGGGGCAGACGCAACAGGTCGATTACCTGCGCCTGTGCTTCATCTTCAGCCTGGCCCTGCTGATCTGTGCCATGGGGGCCTATGTCAGAGATCACACTCAGCGCGAGCAGTTTCTGCTGCTGCAACTGTTGGACTGGCAAGCCAATCACGATCCACTGACCGCCCTGAACAACCGTCGTAGCTTCACTCAACATCTGGACCTTGCCCTGCGCCAGGGCAAACGCGAGTCGGCCAAGGTCGCGCTGCTGATGCTCGACATCGACCACTTCAAGCGTTTCAACGATCACTACGGGCATCAAGCCGGCGACGATGCTCTGCGTCAGGTGGGCCGAGTGCTGCAGGGCTTCGCTCGTCGCCCCATGGACATGGCAGTACGCCTGGGCGGGGAAGAGTTCGCCCTGCTGCTGTATGGCTGCGATGCTGGGCAGCTGCAAACACTCGGAGAAGCGCTGCGTAGCGGTTTGGCCGCACTGAACATTGCCCATGCGGCCTCACCGACGGCCAACCACCTCACCGTCAGCATGGGCGCACGCCTGGCCAAGGATGGAGAAAGCAGCGAAGAGCTGTATCGCCGAGTAGACAGCCTGCTCTATCAGGCCAAGCAGGCCGGCCGAAATCACCTGACCCTGGGCTGAGCTGTCACGGGCAAGAAAAAACCCACCGAAGCGGGTTCCGGACATCCTGTCGTCAGCCAGTCCTGGCCGGGTCGGTTAGCCGATGCTCAGCGATCCGTCGCTGCAGAAGGATGTGTGCAGACTCATGATCAGGTCGGCCTCGCCAAAGGGGTGCCCACCGTCACTGCGTGCAAGACGGTTGCCATTGGCAGTCAGCGCCCGATCATCCGCGCCAGCACATCCTCACCGCCCTGGCGGCGGTGAACGAACGCCATGGCCACGTGGCCGATGACCATGAACAGCAGCAGCCAGCCGAGGTTGCCGTGCAGCAGGCTGGCGGGGGCGATCATCCACTCGATCTTGGCGTCGCTGAAGCCGGGCATGATGGTCATGCCGAAGGCCACGAACTCGCGGCCCGAGCCGTACTGGCGCAGCAGCGCGACAAAGGGAATCACGAACAGCAGACCATACAACGCCAGATGGCCGAAACGTGCCAGTGCACTGACTGGCGCCGGCCGGCGGCGGCTGTTGTACAGCGCCCAGAGCAGGCGAATCACCACCAGCACCATGAGCAACAGCCCGGTCGCCTTGTGCGTACCCCAGAGGAATTTATCCAGCGCGCTATCTTCCATCAGGGCATGCGCCAATACGGTCGAGAATTGCCACCCCAGCACAACGGCCATCCCCCAGTGCAGCCAGCGTGTAACCGCACCATAGCGCTGCGCGGAATCATGCAGATTCGACATCCTGGTTCCTCTCCAATGTCATGTACGAAAACGGTGTTCGGGCCAGGCGGCAGAATGCTCCATCCGAGGCAAAGACCCGACCCAGTCGCAATGGTGCCGCGCAGCAGAGCGTTGATGCGCCTACAGATGTTAGCGGGTATGTCAGCAATGCATCACGCCACGCCCCCGGCAGCCGGGGGCGTGGCGGATGATCAGGCGTCGCGCAGGGCTTCGCGCCAGGCGTGGTATTGCGGCTCCTGCCAGATGCGCGCATGCAGGCGCGCCATGCCGTCAGGGTCGTTGAGCAGACGCCAGCGGGTCGCCTCGACCTTGCCCTCAGGCCCGGCGCTGAGGATCTCATCGATACGCTCGTCGCGCAGCGCTTCGGCGGCAGGCACCACCTTGGCGTGGCGAGCACGGGCCATGGCGCAGACCAGGGCGTTGTACAGCGGATCGACCACTGCACGCAGGAAGCCCTTGCGCAGCGCCCGCGCGCTGTTCAGTTGCTCGTACTCGGAGGTGTTGCTCAGCTCCACCGGTACCTTGTGCTCTTCCGGGATCAGGAACAGCTTGCTGCGCCGCGCCGCCAACCCCGGTGCCGTGCGGCTGGTCAGCACCGACACCACGGGCGACAGCACCAAAGAGACCACGATAGGCGCCAGCCACCAGAGGAAGTCAGGGTTGAGCCAGGCCACCAATGCGGTCCAGCCGATACCGATCAGCACCTGGGTACCGTGACGACGGAAAGCCTCGCTCCAGGGCGTCGAATCATCCACACGCTGCGGCGAGTTCCACTGCACCGACCACCCGAGGAAGGCCGCGGTGACGAACAGGCTGTGGAACAACATGCGCACCGGCGCCAGCAACACCGAGCAGGAGGCTTCCAGCAGCATCGACAACAGCACCCGCGTGCGACCACCGTAGGCTTCAGCGCCCTTGATCCAGATCAGCAGCACGCTGAGCAGCTTGGGCAGGAACAGCAAGGTCATGGTGGCGGAGAACAGAGCGATAGCCTCGTGCGGTTGCCAGCGCGGCCACAGGGGGTAGAGCTGGTTGGGCTGCAGGAAGTACTCCGGCACCATCAGCGTATGAATCGCCAGCAGGCAGGTCGAGAGCAGCAGGAACAGCAACCACAGCGGTGCCGAAAGATAGGACATGACACCGGTGAGGAACACCACGCGATGCACGGCGTGCATGCCGCGCACCAGGAACAGGCGGAAGTTCATCAGGTTGCCATGGCACCAGCGGCGGTCACGCTTGAGCTCGTCGAGCAGGTTCGGCGGCAACTCTTCATAGCTGCCCGGCAGGTCGTAGGCGATCCATACGCCCCAACCGGCGCGGCGCATCAGCGCGGCTTCGACGAAATCGTGGGAGAGGATCGCGCCGGCAAAAGAACCGGTGCCCGGCAGTGGTGCCAGGGCGCAGTGCTCGATGAAGGGTTTGACCCGAATGATCGCGTTATGCCCCCAATAGTGCGACTCACCCAGCTGCCAGAAGTTGAGGCCAGCCGTGAACAATGGCCCGTAGACACTGGTGGCGAACTGTTGCAGCCGCGCATAGAGGGTGTCCATGCCGGACGCCTTGGGCGCGGTCTGGATGATGCCTGCACCCGGGTTGGCTTCCATCAGCCGCACCAGGCGGGTCAGGCATTCGCCGCTCATCACGCTGTCGGCGTCGAGCACCACCATGTAGCGGTAGTTGCTGCCCCAGCGCCGGCAGAAGTCGTCGATGTTGCCGCTCTTGCGCTTCACCCGGCGCCGACGGCGGCGGTAGAAGATATGACCGAAGCCTTCCACCTCACGGCACAGGTCCATCCAGGCCTGTTGCTCGGCCACGCAGATGTCCGGGTCGTTGCTGTCGCTGAGCACGAAGAAGTCGAAATGCTCGAGTTGCCCGGTGGCCTTGAGCGACTCGAAGGTCGCGCGCAGGCCGGCGAACACGCGCGGCACGTGCTCGTTGGCAATCGGCATGACCAGCGCGGTACGTGCCCGCGGCGAAATCGGCTCATCACCGCAGCTGCTGGCGGAGATGCTGTAGCGGTCACGCCCCTTGAGCAGCTGGAAGAAGCCCATCAGCGCGGTCCAGAAGCCCATCGACACCCAGCAGAACAGCAGGGCGAACAGTGCCAGGATACTGGTCTGCACCACGTAAGGCAGGATCTGCCGCGCCGACTCCTGCCAGGGCTGCTCGAACACCAGGCCCAGGTCGACCAGCGACCAGCCCTGATAGGGCAGCACCGACTTCATGTACCAGGTGGCGACCACCGTCTGCACGAGCATCAGCACCAGCAGCGCCGCACGGCGCACGGCCGCGACGTGGCGCCAGCGCTCTTCGGCGAAGTCTTCGCTCTCACGCGTGCGCGGCCGCGGCGCGGGTTTCTCGCCCTTCAGACGACGCCAGCCGCGATCCAGGATATTGGTCTGCCAGGGTTCCGGCACCATGCGTGTGCGCTTGATCGGCGGCGTCGAATCGATGGTGGGCCGGCCCTGGTGATCCTGCACGATGCGGCAGCCGCGCTCGAGCGCGTCCGGCCAGCCCAGCGACAGACGAGCCGGCACCGACTCGAGCATCTCGCGGGTTTCTTCCAGGGGCTCGGCAACCGCGAGATCGTCCTCGTGCAGGGCACGGTGCAAGGTGGCGAGATCCCCGCCCTCCTCTTCTAGGCGATGAGCCAAAGCCTCCTGCTGCTCAGGATCGAGCGGCAGTTCCTCCAGATACTCCTGGATTTGCGTAGGGTCTAGAGTGTTATTCATGGGCAGGCAGCTGATAGCTCCAGGTTTCCGACAAGGGCTTGCCGTCCTCGACCAGGGCAGCACGCATTTCCACCGGCTGTACCGGGTCCTTGACCTTGATGCGCAGCGTCAGGCGCCAGCCTTTGCTGACCGGGTTGTAACGCAGGCTGTCCTCCAGCAATTCGGCGTTGCCATCGACGCTGACCTGAACGGTCGGCGCTGCATCAGGCGAGCGCTTGGCCAGCTCTTCACCAACGAAGTCGACCATCAGCGCAGTGCTGCCATCGGCCTGACGGATCAGGTTGGCCTGTTTGATATCGCCCTCGGACAGACGGGTCTGGCTGACCATGGCCAGTTGCGGGTCGTGCAGCTTGGCGTCATCCCGGCTGAAGTGTAGGCGATAGGCCACATCCAGCGACTCACCCGGGGCCGGCAGCTTCTCCGGGCGCCACAGGGCGACGATGT
Source organism: Pseudomonas sp. (assembly GCF_048269965.1). Taxonomy (GTDB): domain Bacteria; phylum Pseudomonadota; class Gammaproteobacteria; order Pseudomonadales; family Pseudomonadaceae; genus Aquipseudomonas. The sequence goes on from NZ_JBLWTV010000016.1 coordinate 66,865, forward strand.
TGTCGTTGGTTTCGTCCGGCGTGGGGATCTCCACCAGTTCGATATGACCTGTACCCCAATCGCCGACGGTTTCCACCCAGCCGCTCGGACGCAGCTCGTAGCGGTCGTCGAGATCCTGGTACTGGCTGAAGTCGCGACCACGCTGCATCAGGCCGAAGCCACGCGGGTTGTCGATACGATAGCTGCTGACGTTGAGGCGCTGCGGGTTGTTCAGCGGACGCCAGATCCACTCGCCATTGCCCGCATGAATGGCCAGACCGTCGGAGTCATGCAACTGCGGACGGTAGTTCGGGCGCGGCCAGGGCTGGTTGGCACCGAACAGGTACATGCTGGTCAGCGGCGCGATGCCGAGTTTCTCGACGTTCTCACGCAGGTAGACCTTCGATTGCACATCGAGCACGCTGTCGCGGCCCGGTTTGATTTCCATGCGGTAAGCACCGGTGGCCCGCGGCGAATCGAGCAGCGCGTAGATCACCAGGCTACGGCGGTCCGGTTGCGGCTTCTCGATCCAGAACTCGCTGAAGCGCGGGAATTCCTCGCCGGACGGCAGCGCGGTGTCGATGGCCAGACCACGGGCGGACAGGCCGAACACCTGGCCCTTGCCGACGATACGGAAGTAGCTGGCGCCGAGCACGCTCATCACTTCGTCGTGACGCCCCTTGTCGTTCAGCTCGTGGATCACCTTGAAACCGGCGAAACCCAGATCCTTCAGGTCATCCGGGTTCAGGTTGAGGTCGGCGAAGTCGAACATCGACGGGTCGTACTTGATCTCCTGGGTGCCGCTGGCGGTCACTTCGTTGATCTTCACCGGCACGTCGAAGTGCATGCCCTGGTGGAAGAAGTACAGCCGGAACGGTGTCTTGCCGTCCGCCCAGTGCGCCTTTTCCTCGAGGAAGCGAACTTTCTGATAGCCGGCGAACGGCAGCTCACGCAGCGAAGCCGGCAGCCGGCTTTGCGGTGCGCTGTAGCTCTCGGCCGCGAGAGCCTTGGCCTTGACCGCCACATCGTCCAGATCGAAGGCCCAACTCTGGGCAGCGAACAGCAGAGGGAGCACACAAAGGGCCAGCTTGCCGGCCTTGCCCATACGGGCTCCAGAACAACGACTCATCGACACACAGCCTCCAGGGCAACACGTACTGACAGGCAGCGGCAAGCCCACGGGCTGCCGCTGCAGGGAGTTGAAAACGGGCGAAAGGTATAAAGCAACGCGAGCACGATGCAGACAGCCAACCGAACGGCGACGTCTCCGCATGCGCGGATTCTTTCTGCGCATTATTACCAGATAGTGAAGTCCGGCACAGGTGCTCGCGCGAGTATATTTTTCGCCTCCTTGGGCCACGCCATCATTGGCGTGGCAACAGTTCGAAACGCGCCTCCTGCACGCTCTCCGAATCCAGCCCCAACTGAACACGGAAGGCACCTGGCTCGCTGACATGCTGCAGGCTCGCGTTGTAGAAACGCAGCATGCTTTCGTCGATCTCGAAACTCAGCTCGCGCGCCTCACCTGCCTCAAGCTTGACCCTGCGAAAATCCTTGAGTTCCTTCACCGGACGGATCACCGAAGCGGCCTCGTCGTGCAGGTACAGCTGCACCACGGTCGCGCCAGCCCTGGGCCCGGCGTTCTTCAGCGTGACGCTGACGCGAATTTTCTCGCCCGGCATCATGCGCTCGGCAGACAGTTTAGGCGCCGACAGCTGGAAGTCGCTGTAGCTCAAACCGTAACCAAAGGGATAGAGCGGGCCGTTGGGCTCCTCGAAATATTGCGAGGTGTAGTTGCCCGGCGTACCGGGTGTGTACGGACGCCCCAGGCGCAGATGGTTGTAGTAGGTGGGAATCTGCCCGACCGAACGCGGGAAGGTGATCGGCAGCTTGCCGGAAGGGTTGTGCTCACCGAACAGCACGTCGGCGATGGCATGGCCGCCCTCGATGCCGCTGTACCAGGTTTCCAGTATCGCATCGGCGTTTTCCTTCTCCCAGCCGAGCGCCAGCGGCCGGCCGTTCATCAGCACCAGCACCAATGGCTTGCCGGTGGCCTTGAGTGCGCGCAGCAGCGCCTGCTGACTGTCCGGCAGGTCCAGGCGAGTGCGGCTGGACGACTCATGGGACATGCCGCGCGCCTCCCCTACGGCCGCGACGATGACGTCGGCCTGCGCGGCGACACGCACGGCCTCTTCGAGCATTGCCTGTGGCGTGCGTTTGTCCAGCGCCACCTCGGGACGGTCCCAGTTGAGCTGGTTGAGGTAATTGATCACATGGGCATCGTCGGTGACGTTGGCGCCCACGGCGTAGAGCAGCGTGCCCCGGCCGTTGAGCGCCGCCTCCATGCCCTTGCGCAGCGTGACGGCCTGCTCGGCCACGCCGACCGCCGACCAGCTGCCGAGCATGTCCACCGGCGAATCGGCCAGCGGGCCGATCAGCGCGACGGTGGTCTGCTTGCTCAGCGGCAGGGTGTCTCCATGGTTTTCCAGCAATACCAGGGAGTCGCGTGCCATGACCCGTGCATCGGCGCGGTGCAGGCGGCTTTCGGCATTGACGTCGGCGGGGTCGTCCTCGGCGCGGCCGATACGGCGGAACGGATCGTGGAACAGGCCAAGGTCGTACTTGGTGTTCAGCACATGGGTGACGGCTTCATCCAGCACGCTCTGCGCTACCGCGCCGCTGCGCAGCAAAGCCGGCAGCTCCTGATCGTAGAGCGTGTCGGCCATGCTCATGCCGACGCCCGCCGTGACCGCCAGTTTTGCAGCCTCGCGACCATCGGCCGCCACACCATGGCGCAGCAGTTCGGTGATGGCGCCGTGGTCGCTCAGCGCCACGCCCTTGAAGCCCCAGTCGCGACGCAGCAGATCACGCAGCAGCCAGGTGTTGGCCGAAGCCGGCACGCCATTGATCGCGTTCAGCGCCACCATCACTCCGCCGGCGCCGGCATCGATGGCAGCGCGATAAGGCGGCAGATAGTCCTGGTACATGCGCATCGGGCTCATGTCGACCACGTTGTAGTCGCGCCCACCCTCCACGGCGCCGTACAGGGCGAAGTGCTTGACGCTGGCCATGATGCGCTGCGGGTCGCTGGGATGCTCGCCCTGATAGCCACGCACCATGGCTGCGGCGATGCGCGAAACCAGATACGGGTCTTCGCCGAAACCTTCGGAAGTGCGGCCCCAACGCGGATCGCGGGAAATGTCCACGGTCGGCGCGAAGGTCATGTCCAGGCCGTCGGCGCTGGCCTCGAAGGCCGCGACCCGGGCACTGTTCTCGATGGCCGCAATGTCCCAGCTCGAAGCCAACCCCAGCCCAATCGGGAACGTCGTGCGATGGCCATGGATGACGTCATAGGCGAAGAACACCGGGATACCCAGACGGCTGCGCAGCGCCGCCTCCTGCATCGGGCGGTTCTCCGGACGCACCACCGAGTTGAAGGTGGCGCCGATACGCCCTGCGGCCATCTCCTCACGGATGCGCTCACGCGGCATGTCGCCGCCAATGCTGATCAGGCGCAGCTGGCCAACCTTTTCCTCGAGGGTCATGCGACCTACCAGATCGGCGATGAAGGCCGACTTGTCATCGATCGAAGGCGCGGCAGCCAGCAGGTTGGGGACGATCAGGGCAGAGGCGAGCGCGAAGTGGTGCAGGTATTTCATCGAGAGCGGCATCCGGGATGCGAATCATTGTTTGAATGGCCGCCACGATACTCCGAGTCCTCGTGCCGCGCCGCCGGTCGGCGCAAAAAAACTCAAGCACCATTCACAGGCGTTCCAGCTATTACGACCCCAGACTTTCACAAACTTGCGCATTTTTTTCGTCGACACTGGTTTTGCATGTCGGCAGGCGTAGCATGGCCGCATTCGGGAGGAAATGATGGCGCAATTCGAACACCTGCAGGTATTCCAGAGCATGAGCCGCTCGCCCAACGCCAGGCTGCACGCCATGGCCGAACTGGGCAACGGCATGGGCGTGGCACGCTGGAGCAACGCCCATGATGCGCGTGACTACCTGGCCCCCAGCCATCACACGCTGTCGTGCTACCTCAGTGGCGGCACTGGCACCTTTCGCCGCGAGCAGCCCGGCAACAAGGGCGCCCCAGACAAACTGTGCATCCTGCCGGCCGAGCATCAGTCGGCCTGGATCATCAACGGCGAGATTCAGCTTGCCCATCTTTATATAGAGCAGGAGCAGTTCGCCCTCGGCGCGGTCGCCCTGCTCGATCGCGAACCGCGCAGCCTGCAACTGGAAGAAGCGACCTTTCTCGAGGACGCCGAACAATCCGCACGCTTTCGTCAACTGTGCACCCTCGACTGGCAGGAGCCGGGCGAACGCCTGCTGGCCAGCAGCCTGGCGCACCAGTTGCTCGACCATGCGCTGCTCAATCAGGTCGGCCTGCGCCAGGGCCTGCGCCTGAAGGGTGGCCTGGCACCGCTGCAACGCAGGCGTGTGCGCGAGTTCATCGAGCAGCATCTGGAGACGCCACTGCCGCTGAGCCAGCTGGCGGCGCTTTGTGCCCTCTCGGAATACCACTTCGCGCGCATGTTCCAGAGCAGCTTCGGCCTGTCGCCTCATCGCTACGTGCTGGCCCGGCGCCTGGCGCGTGCCTGCCAGATGCTGCGTCAGCCAGGTCCCGCTCTGAGCGAGGTGGCGTTGGCCTGCGGCTTCGCCAGCGCCAGCCATTTCAGCAACCGTTTTCGCCAGGCACTGGGCGCCACACCGGGGCAGTACCGCGCGGCATTCCAGTAACTGCGCTGACGAGTTCCACCCGCCCTACCGTCGGCAATCTGCTGGCAACGCCTGCTAATCCCTGCGCGGCTATGCGAAAATCTGCGGCTTTGCATTGCCACGGCCCAGTCATGCGCCCATCACTGTTCCCCATGGGGCTTCGTTGATGCCTCTGGATATCCATCAGTTACGCCAGGAAGACTGGCGTTCCGAGTTCGGCGCGGGCGACCTGCGCCGCGGCATTGCCTACGCCGAAGAAAAGCGCAGCAAACTGCTCAGCCTCAAGGACCATAGCCTGCTCGCCAATTGCCGGGGCTCAGGTGGGCAGACCTATCAGCAGCGCATCACCCTGCACCCCTACGGGCGCAAGTGGAGCGTGACCGGCCACTGCAATTGCCCGGTCGGTTTCAACTGCAAGCACGTGGTCGCCGCCTTGCTCACCCTGGAAGACCAGCAACGTGCCGGCTGCGATCTCTCGGACATCATCGTGCTGAACAAGGAGCTGGCGGAAACGCGCCTCGAAGGCGTCATCCCCACCGCCATCCTCAGCCTTGGCAGCCAGGTGCGCGTGCACTTCGACGCACGCAAGGGACGCATGCATGAACAGACCCAGCACCGTGCGGCGCTGGCCTTCGACTACGCCGGACACAGGGTTTTCGGCAAGCCGGCCAAGGATCTGGTCAAACGCCTGGACGAGCAAACCAACCTGCGCCTGATCCGCGACGGCGGCGCCGAAGCCAGCCTGCGCAGACGCCTGGAAAGCTTCGGTCTGCAGGTCGCCCTGCGCCAGAGCGAAGCGCTGCCCGCCGAAGCTGGCGAGCCGTTCGAGCTGGAGCGCGAGCGCGACTGGCTGGATTTCGTCCAGCAGCAACTGCCGCAACTGCGTGCCGAGGGCTGGCAGATCCACATGCGCCCAGATTTCCAGTACAACCTCGCCGAGGTCGACGACTGGTACGCCGAGGTCGAGGAAGATCCGCAGCAGAACTGGTTCGATCTGGAGCTGGGCATCGAAGTCGAAGGCCAGCGCCTGAGTCTGCTGCCGATCCTGCTCCAGGCCATTCGCCGCACGCCCTGGCTGCTGGCGCCCGAAGCGCTGGCCCAGCGCGCCGACGAGGATCGCCTGCTGGTCAGCCTGCCGCAGGGCGGCAAACGCATCGCCCTGCCCTTTGCCCGCCTGAAACCGCTGCTGGCCACGCTCGGCGAGCTGTATTTCCGCGACCCCGGCGACGATCACCTGCCGCTGCGCCTCGGGCGCGCCGACGCCGCACGCCTGGCCGAATTGGCTCAGGGACCCGAACTCAGCTGGCAGGGCGGCGATGAATTGCGCGGCTTCGCCGAGCGCCTGCAGAACCTGGCGGTGCGCGAGATTGCGCCACCCGGGGATTTGCAGGCCGAACTGCGCACCTATCAGGTGCAGGGCCTGAACTGGATGCAGACCCTGGCCGAACTGCGCGTCGGAGGCGTGCTGGCTGACGACATGGGCCTGGGCAAGACCCTGCAGACCCTGGCGCATATCCTGTGCGAGAAACAGGCCGGGCGCCTGAAGCACCCAGCGCTGATCGTCATGCCCACCAGCCTGATTCCCAACTGGCAGGACGAGGCGGCGCGCTTCACCCCGCAGTTGCGCGTGCTGGCCCTGCATGGCAACAAGCGCAAGGCGCTGTTCGAGGAGATCGCCGAGCACGATCTGATCCTCACCACCTACGCCCTGCTGCCACGCGACCTCAAGGCGCTGAACCAGCAGCGTTACCGCCTGCTGATCCTCGACGAAGCGCAGAACATCAAGAACCCGCGCAGCAAGGCGGCCACCGCAGCGGCTCAGGTGCAGGCCGACCTGCGCCTGTGCCTGACCGGCACGCCGCTGGAAAACCACCTGGGCGAACTCTGGTCACTGTTCCATTTCCTCATGCCCGGCTGGCTCGGCGACGCCAAGGCCTTCACCCGTGACTACCGCACGCCCATCGAGAAACGTGGCGACGCCCAGCGCCTGAACCATCTGAATGGGCGCATCCGCCCCTTCCTGCTGCGCCGCACCAAGGAACAGGTGGCCAGCGAACTGCCGCCGAAGACCGAGATCACCCAATGGGTCGAGATGACCCAGTTGCAGCGCGACCGCTACGAGACGCTGCGCCTGGCCATGGACCAGAAGGTGCGTGACGAAATCGCCCGCCAGGGTCTGGCCCGCAGCCATATCGTCATCCTCGAAGCCCTGCTGCGCCTGCGCCAGAGCTGCTGCGACCTGCGCCTGCTCGGTGAGGCCGGCAGCGAACTGACGGCCGCCGACTCGGGCAAACTCAGCGCCCTGCTGGACATGCTCGTGGAGTTGGTCGACGAAGGTCGTCGCGTGCTGCTGTTTTCCCAGTTCACCTCGATGCTGGCGCTGATCGAAGCAGAACTGCAGACACGCAAGATCGCCTACGCCAAGCTGACCGGCAGCACCCAGGACCGGCGCACACCGGTCGCGCGCTTCCAGGCCGGGGAGTTTCCGGTGTTCCTGATCAGCCTCAAGGCCGGTGGCAGCGGCCTCAACCTGACCGCCGCCGACACCGTGATCCACTTCGATCCCTGGTGGAACCCGGCCGCCGAAGCCCAGGCCAGCGACCGCGCCTACCGCATCGGCCAGGACAAGCCGGTATTCGTCTACAGGCTGATCGCCCGTGGCAGCGTCGAAGAGAAAATCCAGCAACTGCAGCAGACCAAGGCCAACCTGGCCAAAGGCGTGCTGGACGGTGGCAGCCAGGGTCAGTGGCGACTGGATGAAGACGATCTGGCAGCGCTGTTCGCGCCGCTCGACTGACGCCAGGCCTCGTAGGGTGGATCACGCTTCATCGATCCACCATCACGCCGACAGTGGTGGATGAAAACAGCGTCATCCCCCTAAATTTCAGTCAGACGCATCGTCGCGCTCGGACTCGGCGTCCTCGCGGTTGCGCGCCTGGCTGCGCGGATGCGGGCCGGCCACGGCGGGAAAGCGCGACGATGCGTAGCGCACCACCAGAATCGCCAGGGCCAGCAGCAGGATCGCCCCCGACACCATCACCACGCCCCAACTTGGCTTGTGCGTGTGGGAAATGTCGGAAATCAGCAAACGGGTCAGCGCGGTGATCGCCACGTAGATCATGAAGCGAATCGGCATGTGGTTGGTCTTGAAGTAGATTCCGACCATCGCCGCCAATTCCAGATAGATGAACAGCAACAGAATGTCATCGACCGTGATGTGCCCCTTCTCGAGCATGCCGATGAAGGTCATCACCCCCGCCCAGGCCGTGATCGCCCCAATGGCGAACAGCGCCAGGTAATGGAAGGCCTCCATCAGCAGATTACCCAAGGATTCCGCCAGGCCATGCATGCCCGTGCGCAGACGTTCCGCCCAATTCATCGTGTCACTTCTCCCCAACCAGACATGACGCCCGTGCATCCGACATGGATGCACGCCGACGAGCATGCAGGAAAAACACCCGCTTGAGGATGATGCAGCGATGTGACGGAAAGACACAGGCCGTTCAGACGACGGCGCGCACCGGCTGACGTGATTCAGGCCAGGCGAAGCAGTGCTTGCCCGCCTGTTTGGCGCGATACATGGCCGTATCGGCCGCCGCGATAAGCCGGCGGCGATCTTCGCCATGTTCGGCATAGCGCGCCAGCCCCACGCTGACGCCGACCCGCACGCCGGGAAGCCGCTCCAGCAGTGGCGCATCCAGCGCCTCGATCAGACGCTGAGCCAGGCGTTCGACAGCCTCGGCATCACCGGCCGCGATGACAGCGAACTCATCCCCGCCGAGTCGTGCCAACACTTCACCTTCACGCATCAAACCCTGCCACCGTGCAACCACCGCCTTGAGTATCGCGTCTCCGGCAGCATGGCCATGCTGATCGTTGATCGGCTTGAAGCCATCGAGATCGAGATAGAGCAGCGCCACCTGACGCTCTCCCCGCCTGGCGAGCGCCAATGCCTGATCCAGCGTTTCGTTGAAGGCTCGTCGATTGGCTATCTGGGTGAGACTGTCATGCTGCGACTCGAAGGCCAGGCGCTCGAGCAACTCGGCACGCTCACCGAGATCACGACGCAAATCGATAAACAGCAGCGTGAGCAGCCCGAGCATCAACAGTGCACCACCGCCACCGCCCCATAGCGCCAGCTCCGAGCGCCACTCCAGATCCGCCTTCTGCTCCTCAAGGGACGCCGTCACGCCTCGTGCGATATTGCCGATGCGGACACGCATTTCATCCATGTAAAGCTTGCCGACGTCCTCGGCCAGCATACGCTGCGCAGCGCTCTGTCCCTGCTCTCTGCGCACGAGGATGGTCTGTGCCAGTTCGTTGCGCTTGAGCTCACTAAGTCTGGCAATCGCATCGATATCAGGCCTGTAAGCCCTCAGCATGGAGCTTTCGACAAGCAATGACAGGTGCTCGTCCAGGCGTCCGATGGCTCGTTCATAAGGTGCGAGGTACTGAAGGTCACCGGTCAGCAGATAACCGCGCTGACCGATCTCTGCATCTTGCAGGGTAGAAAGCAGTGACGATAGCCGGTAGAGAGATCGATACAATTCTTGTACATCACGACCACTGGAGAGGCTCGTCTGGCTCCCCCATATCGCGCCGACCAGCAGCATCAGGCTGAGGTAGAACAGCGCCACCAGCGCGAGCAGCTTGCGCTCGATCCGACCCACTGAACTCAAGCTGGACACCTCATGAAATGGGCACTGCAAAGGGCCGCGACGGCACATCTGGCCAGACTATAGATGCCTGCTGAGCCGCCGTACAAGCGCTAATCTGGAAAAGCTTGCATGGCCATTCCGGCATCAGACACACCTGTACAAATACTTTTACAGAGCGAGTGATTCTGACTGCCTTTGCCCATTCACCACCAAGGAGCAACCAGTCACCGCGAGCAGATGCGAACCGAGCCATCCATACTCTGCGTCGAACTCAATACTGGCCAAACGGCAGCGAGTCCTTTATTCTCGCCACCACTGTACAAACAACCAGTTAAATACTGACCGACACGCATGAAGGCAGACGAGGTGATGAATGGCCGTCGAAGTGGTGTACCGCAGCAGTCGCGATCCGGAGCGTTTGTTTATGGATAAGGCCGAAGCCGATCGTTACGACAAGATGCTGGAGCTGGCCGAGCGCCTGAGCGAGGTGCTGCACAAGGCGGTGCCGTCCTTGAGCGAGGAACAGGGCGAGGAACTGGGTATCTTCATGGCCAAGAATCGCGACGTGTTTGCCAAGGCGTTCAAGAGCCAGCCCGATGCCCTCGACGAACTCGAGGTCGACGCAGCCAGCGAGTGATCAAGCACACAGCCCGGGCACGCGCAATGCGGGTCCGGCCAGCATCGTTTCAGCCCTTGCTCACCCGATAATCTGCAGCCGCCGCCTGCAACCAGGTGGGCAGGTCACGTCGCCTGACTCCCTCACGCTGCGCACTGGCCAATTGTTCCAGCATGTACGCACGCTTGGCTGCATCGCCTTCGGCCAGTGACAGCGCCAGGTCACGGTCACTCCACTGGCGGATGCGCCGGTACAGCCACCAGTGGAAATACAGCCCTGCAGCGCTAGTGACGACGACAATGAAATAGTCCATGGCAATTTCCCCCTCCCCTCACGCTAATCCAGCCCGGCCCCCGCGCCAAGTGCAGCATTGCCGCAGGCGCCAACGCCAGCGCGACACCGCTTCTCAGCGGTAATCGCAACGCGTGCGCGGTTTATAACGGCAGCGCGCAGGTCAATTCCGATGCCACTAAATAGATATCACCCACAATAATAGCCACTTCAACAATAACCAATAAATGACTTGACGATCATTAGCGCGAGTTTTAATTTTTCCAAAATCGGCCACATATAGAGTTCCATATAACGGAACAAGGAGTGGTATGAGCACATTGGAAAACGCCGCTGCAATATTGTCTTTATTTGCGCAACGGCAAACAAACTTCAGTCAGCCAGGCATTAGCTTCAGTGAAGTAGTCGCGCAACTGGAACTTCCAAAAAGTACCGTGTCGCGTTTACTGAAAACCCTGGAAAGTCAGCACTGGCTGGAACGCGACCCGCACACTCGCCACTACCACATCGGCAGTCTGCTGCTGAAAGTGGCCGGCTTCTACCTGTCGACACCGCTGGTCGAGAGTGCCGCGACGGCCATGAGGCGACTCGATCACCTGAGCGTGTGCACGGGGTACATCGCGGTGCTGGAAGGGTGCGAGGGGCGGGTGATGCGCGCGCTGCCGGGCAGGCACTTCATGCATGTCGTGACGCCGGTTGGCGCCCTGTCGCCTGCCGCCGAAACCTCCGTAGGCCGCGCCTTGCTGGCGCGAGAGAGCGATGAGCAGGTGCGCAGCCACTATGCCGAAGGCTACCGCGTGCAGTCGCCTGGGTCCCCACAGACACTCGAGGCATTGCTGACCGAGCTCGCGCGAATCCGCTCGCGCGGCTGGTCACTGGCACGCAATGAAATCTTGCCCGGCATCAGCTCGCTGGCGACGACCGTCTGCAACAAGCACCGCAGCGAAACGGTGGGACTGTGCCTGTCGTACCCCTCACTGAGCGAGGGTCAACCCTGTGCACCCGAAGTGCTCGCAGCCTTGATGGCTGTATCGCGAACACTGGGCGAAACACTGGGAGACAGTTACTGGGAGCCACCCAGCCAATTGCCAGCATCCGCACTGTAAACACTTGCACACAACCTACAGAAGCCCAACTCTCCATTTAAAGTCCTACCCGTAATTGCGCCCCACAAGTTCCTTATAGCGAAACTCATAAAAACAATTTGCACGTCCTTCGCAATAACCACCGAACCCGTCAGGGACCAATTATGAAGCCTGCGCAGCACAACCCTTTATTGAGCGATATCGGCATACTGTTCGTCATGGTGCTGTTGTCCGTGGTGGGCGCAATCATCGGCATACAGTTGATCACTACACTGGGGGTAACGCCGATCACCTCGATCATCGGCGCCTTGGTGGCGATGCTGCTGGCTCGCCTGCCCTGGCAGGCTTTTCAACGCTTTCGGGTACTGGAGACGCAGAACCTGGCGCAAACGGTCATTTCCTCGGCCACCTTCGGTGCAGCCAACAGCCTGCTGGCGCCCATTGCCCTGCCCTACGTGATGGGCCTGCCGCATTTGATCATGCCGATGTTCTGCGGCGTGGCCGTCGCGATGCTGCTCGATGCCTACCTGCTGTATCGGCTCTTCGATACCAAAGTCTTTCCCGCCACCGCCGCCTGGCCCCCCGGTATCGCCGCAGCCGAATCCATCAAGGCCGGTGACCGTGGCGGCATCCAGGCACGCCTGCTGCTGATTGGCGTGGCCATCGGGATTGTCGGCTCCATCCTGAAAATCCCGATGGCGGCCTTCGGTACCGCCTTCATCGGCAATATCTGGGCACTGACGATGTTCGGTGTGGGGCTGCTGATCCGGGCCTATAGCGAACCACTGACCGGGTTCGACCTCAACGCTCATTACCTGCCGCATGGCGTGATGGTCGGCGCCGGCCTGGTAGCGCTGGCTCAGGTAGTGCTGATCATCTGCCGGAAAACCGCGGGCACGGCCGCGACACACAGCCAGCCCGATAGCGAAGTGCGCGTGGCGCTGGGCCTGGGTGCGCTGGGTTACGTCACGATTGCCGCGCTGCTCGCACTGGCGACGGGCCTGTACAGCGAGATGTCGCTGGTCATGCTCACGGCATTCGTGCTGTACGCGGCCTTTGCCGCATTCGTGCACGAGCTGATCGTGGGCATTGCCGCCATGCATTCGGGCTGGTTTCCGGCCTTCGCGGTGGCCCTCATCACGTTGATCATCGGCATTCTGCTCGGTTTTCCACCTCTGGCCCTGTGCGTACTCACCGGCTTTACCGCTGCCACCGGGCCGGCGTTCGCCGATATGGGCTTCGATCTGAAAACGGGCTTCATTCTGCGCGGATACGGCGAGGACATGCCGCAGGAACTGCTGGGACGACGCACCCAGTTGATCGCCGCCATGCTGGCCTTCGTCATCGCCATCATCGTGGTCTATCTGTCTCACGCCAGCTATTTCCAGCAGGACTTGGTGCCACCGGCTGCGCGGGTTTTCGCCAAGACCATCGAGGCAGGCTTGCAGCCAGGCATTGCCATCGCCCTGCTGACCTGGGCCATTCCTGGCGCCATCGTGCAGTTCTGCGGCGGCCCGAAACGCCAGCTCGGCGTGTTACTCGCCACCGGCTTGCTGATCAACAGTGCCACTGCCGGCTGGGCGGTGCTCCTGGGCATCGCCCTGCGCCTGCTGGTACTGCGCCGCTGGGGCGAGAAGGGCCAGGATCAGATGGATATCGTCGCGGCCGGCTTCATTGCCGGTGACGCGCTGTACAGCTTCTTCAGTTCGATGCTTTCCAGCGCACGCAAGTGACGCCAGCCCGGCGCTGGCTGTTCCTTGAGAAAAGCCTGGCAGCACGCCGCTCACCCTACTCGCGAGGAATAGACCATGAGTTTGCGACAGACGCTGCAGATCTTCGAGTTGCTCGACGATGCCTTCATCAGTGGTCAGCAGGTGATCGAGCTGTTCGAGCATTGCCCACGGGTCAGAGCGCGAACCTGGCAGGTCGATGGCGCGCGGGGTACGACGGATTTCGTGCGCATCGACGTGATCGGTAGCAACGGCAAGGAAGCCGGCGGCCTGGCGCCGACCCTGGGCATAATCGGCCGCCTGGGCGGCATTGGCGCGCGCCCGGCACGACTGGGCCTGGTTTCTGACGCCGACGGCGCCATCGCGGCGCTGGCCAGCGCGCTGAAACTGGCCGAAATGCAGGGTAAAGGCGATGTGCTGGCCGGCGACGTGACCATCATCACGCATATCTGTCCCGACGCGCCGACCCTGCCACGCACGCCTGTGGACTTCATGGACGCGCCCATCGACGATGTGACGATGGTCGATAACGAAGCCATTGCCCAGGCTGAGGCGATTCTGTCGATCGATGCCACCAAGGGCAATCGAATCCTCAACCACAAGGGCTACGCGCTCTCACCGACCGTGAAGCAGGGCTACATCCTGCGCGTCGCCGAGGACCTGCTGCGCATCATGGAGGCCACCAGTGGGCGTGCGCCGGTCACCTTTCCGATCACCACTCAGGACATCACGCCTTACGGCAACGGCGTGTACCACCTCAACAGCATCCTGCAACCCTCGACGGCCACCCCCGTGCCGGTAGTGGGCGTCGCCCTGTGCAGCGAGTCGCTGGTGCCCGGCTGTGCCACAGGCGCCAGCCATGAGGTGGATATTGCTCTGGCGGTGAAATTCGTCGTGGAAGTGGCCAAGGAGTTCGGGCACGGCACCTGTCGCTTTCACGACGAGGATGAATACCAGCGTCTTCTGGCGCTGTATGGCAGTCTGGCCACTCTGCAAAAAAGAGCCTGAAGCCAGAGCCGCTGACCCTGGTCATTCACTGCTAGGTGTACCTGGCGCCGCTCACCTGCTCGCCCCCCGCCGCACAGGCAGATGCCCCGCAAGCCGCGCCAGGTGCGGCATTGCCGCAGGCCATGGAGGACATCCGATGATCCGTTGCAAGCGGGGTCTATCTCGATGCTCACGCCGGCGGTGACCAGCAGATATTGGTTGAGCGGCCATGGCCAAGGAAGCTGTCAACGATTGACCAGGCTGGCGTGGCAGGCTAGCCTTCGGGCTTGTGCAACATAGTCGAACCTGCTTGCATGACCATCTCCGCGCATTGCCTACACGATTTCGCCAGCGTCGCCTGCCGCGCCGCTGCCGATGGCTGCGCGCCACCACCAGCCTGTCGCGCCGGCACACCTCCACCGCCGGCCTCCGTCCAAGCGGGCTAATCCCGCCTTTCCTTGCTCCGCTCTGTCGGCCCTGCCGATACGCGTATTTTCGCCTGCGCGGAGCTCATGCGGATTTTTCGACAGGTGTTCCATCATGTGTTTCGACTCGACTTCTGTGCGCACCTTTGGTGCGACGGCTCTGTTCGTATTGCTCTGGTCCGGTGGTGCGATATTCGCTCGCCTGGGGCTGGACCATGCCTCTCCCTTCGCCTTTCTGGTCCTGCGTTTTGCCCTCGCCTTTGCAGCACTGCTGCTGATCGCGTGTTTTTCCGGGGTCCGGCTACCCGAACCTGACTTGCGCTGGCCAACCGCCAAGGCCGGCCTGCTGATGATCGGCGGCTACAGCATCTGCTACATGCTGGCGCTGGCCAAAGGCGTAACCCCCGGTGTACTGACGACGGTACTCGGCGTACAACCCATCCTGACCCTCCTGCTGCTTGAGCGGCGCGCATCGCTGCTGCGTATGCTCGGTTTGCTGCTGGCCATGGCCGGACTGGTGATAATCGTCGCGGACGGCTTACTGGGCAGCGCGATATCACTGTCCGGCGTGGCGCTGGCTCTTGGTGCCTTGTTCTGCATCACCTGCGGCACCATCGTCCAGAAGAACCTGCGACAGACGCCCATGCGTGCCCTGCCGCTGCAGTATGGCCTCTGTCTGTGGGTCAGCCTGATAGTGTTGCCCAGTCAGGAGTGGCAGGTGCGATTTGAAGTCGGCTTGATCGTACCGCTGCTGTGGATGGGACTGGTGATTTCGGTGGGCGCACAGCTGCTGCTGTATCGGCTGATCCAGACCGGCAATCTGGTCAATGTCACCAGCCTGTTCTATCTGGTGCCGGTGACTACGGCTGTCCTTGATTACGTGCTGCTGGGGAACCGCCTTTCGGCCAGCGCTCTGGTCGGGATGGTCGCGATCCTGCTCGGTCTGGCCTTGGTCTTTCGCTTCGCCCCTCGTCTGGAAAGGCTCGGATAGCAGCTAGGTGCGATAAAGCAGGCCCTCCGCCAGATAGTCGGCGACTCGCGCAGGGGAACGTTTTTCAGCCTGGGCATGGGCGTAGACTTCGGTCAGACGCCGGCTGATCTGCGCCAGGTGCGCGGTGATCGCCGGCAGTTCCTCACCGCGATGACGCAGTGCCACGTAGATCAGCCCTCCGGCATTGAGCACGTAATCCGGCGCGTAGAGAATCCCGCGACCCTCCAGTTGGTCGGCCACTTCGGGGCTGGCCAGCTGATTGTTGGCAGCCCCTGCCACCGCTGCGCAGCGTAGATGGGCGACCGTCTGCGCATTCAGCACGCCACCCAGGCCGCAAGGCGCAAGGATGTCGCAGGGCGTGGTGAGCAGCGCATCGCTGGCAATCGGGTGCGCCCCCAGCTGCTCGACGGCCAGTTGCACGCGCCCGGCATCGAGGTCGCTGACCAGCAGTTCGACGCCAGCGGCATGCAGCGCTTCGGCCAGGGCGAAGCCGACATTGCCCAGGCCCTGAACGGCGACTCGCAGTCCTTCCAGATCGTCGCTGCCAAGACGCGCCTGGGCGGTGGCGCGAATACCCGCGAACACGCCCATTGCGGTGTGCGGTGACGGATCACCCTCGCTGGTCGTGCTGGTTGCGTGACGGGTGTACTGGGCGATGCAGTCCATGTCGGCACTGGAGGTGCCGCTGTCAATGGCGGTGATGTAACGCCCATTGAGGGTTTCGATAAAACGCCCGAAGGCTTCGAACAGCGCGGCGCGGCTCTGCAGGTGCGGCGGACGGATGATCACCGCCTTGCCACCACCGTGGTCGATGCCCGCCAGCGCCGCCTTGTAGCTCATGCCCTGAGCCAGACGAATGGCATCGCCAATGGCACTCTGTTCATCGGCATAGGGCAGGTAACGACAGCCGCCGAGTGCTGGCCCGAAGCGGGTGCTGTGAATGGCGATAACGGCCTTGAGACCGCTGGCCGGATCCTCGGCCAGGTGCAGGGCCTCGAGGCGGGCGGCTTCCATCATGCTGAACATGGGCGAGCTCCCGGTCGGACTTCAGGCCTCAGTATAGGAGAGCCACACTGGACGACGACCTTGCCAGGGGCTACAAAAGCACAATCCAGTGGAGAATGCTATGAACCCACGCCAAGCCTGCCTGCAGTGCCTGCAACGCGATCCACCCGCCCTGTTCGAGGCGGCGCTGTGGATCGCCGCCGAACACGATGATCAGCTCCAGCCCACGCAGATACTGAGCGACCTGCACAGCCTGTTGCTGCAGGTCAGCGCCGGGCTACCCGCCCTGCCCGCTCGCGAACTGGCGCAGCCGTTGCTGCGCCGACTGGCCGAGCTCGATTTCCAGGAAGACGACGAAGGCGTGACACGTCCATACCATTCCCTGCTGCATGAAGTGCTACGCCGCCGACGCGGCCAGCCGCTGCCCCTGGCATTGATCGCGCTGGAAGTGGCGCGCCGCCTGGATATTCCACTGCAGGGCGTGAATTTCCCGGGTCATTTCATGCTCCGTGTACCTGGCGCCGATCACCTGCTCGACCCCTGCGGCGGGCGCCGCCTGTACACCCGCGACTGCCGTGATCAGCTCTATCGCCAGGTGGGCCCGGATGTCGAACTCAGCGCTGTGCACCTGCAGACAGCCAATGCCGCCGACATGCTGCGACGCCTGTCTCGCAATCTGCGCCTGCTGCACGTGCAGCACGATGCGCCCGAGGCGGCACTCAAGGATGCCGAGCGCGTCCTGCAGCTCGGCCCGCCGAACCTGGTCGATCACCTGGCGCGCGCGGACGTCTATCGACGACTGGATTGCCCCCAGGGTGAGCGCTATGACCTGGAACACGCGCTGCTGTTCTGTGAGGAAGAAGGGCTGCGCCTGCAGTTGAGCCAGCGCTTGCGCAGCCTGGCACATGCGCCCGCGGTGCATTGACGCGGCAGAGCACGGCCGCCTCAGGCGGCTCGCACGAGCGACCTATCAGGCAGACGCCGCCAGACCGTGGAAACTGAAGTAGTAACGCAGCGCGTCGATCATCTCGACGTAGTCGGCAGGCGGTGCCACCAGGGCGAACCCGGAGTCGTAGATGCCGGGCGTGACATCTTCACGGCACCACTGGCAGTTGGCGGAGAAGTCGATGAAATGCATGCCAGGCTGGCCTGGAATCTTCAGGCGCATGTCGAAGCGTGCGCCCACCAGCATCGGCAACTGACTGATCAGCATCAGACCGTCGAGGGAGACATTGCCGATGGAGCCCATCGGTTTGTCGGTGATGCGATTGAACACCTTCAGGTAGTAGGGCAACTGATGGCGTTCGATTCGGCGCTGGCTACGCATAGTGGCAAATCGCTACAAAGGAGCTTGAGTATGGCCCTACTACGACCACTTAACCACCCTCAAGAACAGCGTTGGGCTATCCGCTCACGCAGCTGGCGACGAGCGGTGTCGGTTTCTTCATCACTGTAGTAGATGCGCTCGCCGCTGGCGTCCTTGCGATAGTAGCGAAAACCTTCCGGCATCTGCGCCAGGTGTCGGCGCAGATCACGGCATTCGTTGGCCCGTTCTTCGCGCTGCGCAGCTGCTGACGCCGCAGCCTGCTGTTGCTCTTCACGACGCGCATCGTAGAAACGCTGACGGCGCTCCTCACGCTCACGCGTGTGTTCATCGCGCTCGATCACCTGCGGCCTCACCTGCACGGTTTCAGCCCCGGCAACGGGCCGTTGGCCGAAA
This sequence comes from Pseudomonas sp., assembly GCF_048269965.1. Taxonomy (GTDB): domain Bacteria; phylum Pseudomonadota; class Gammaproteobacteria; order Pseudomonadales; family Pseudomonadaceae; genus Aquipseudomonas. The sequence continues at coordinate 85,080 of NZ_JBLWTV010000016.1, forward strand.
TGCACTCGCCCCTGCTCGTCCGTCCAGCGATAGATTTCGGCTGTGGCCAGCGTGGGCAACAGTGCAACGATCAACAACAAGTGGCGCATGTTCATCCTCCATGAGCGACATATGCCAGCTTATACCGCACCACGTCGTCGAGGAACGCAGGACGACCGAAGGCTCAGAGGGTGGCCGGACTGACCTTGGCCGCAGTCGCCGGGCTGTGATGCCCCAACTGCTCCAGCGTCTGCAGCCGCGCGCGGGCACGGTAGGCGTACTCGCTGGCCGGATAGCGCGCGATGATGAACTGGTAGGTCTGCGCGGCATCGACGAACAGGCTCTCGCGCTCCAGGCATTGGCCGCGCAACAGGGAAATCTCCGGCTGCAGATAATTGCGCGAGCGGCTCTTGCGCTCGGCCTGCGACAGCTCCAGCGCGACACGGGCGCAATCGCCCTCGTGGTAGGCGCGATAGGCGTTGTTCAGATGATGGTCGAGCGAGACACGGGTGCAACCCGTGGCAACCAGGGCCACGGCCAGAATGATCAGGGTACGCATGGGCAATTCCTCCAATGAGCAGTGTATCGACAGCCCAGGCAAAAACTGAACAGCGGCAAACCTGCCGCCCTCCATCATTATTGCTCGACGCCGAGGTAGCGCAGGCATATGAAGACTACGTGACTCGGTGCAGCCGCGAGCAGCGCGAAGCCTGCGACAGACTGATCACCCAGCACGCCATCGATAGAGCGCAGGCCCATCTGCTGGACGGTTTTGCAGAGCACGTCATCCAGCGTTTCGTGCATGAGCACAATATCGGTCCGCTGGTGATGGGCGCCCTCCCCCATGTCCATCTGGTCGGCCACACCGCAGAACGGGTGCTGGAACCTGTCGAGTACGATCAGCAGGTGATAAAACCGCACGGCAAAGGGTAGTGCACAGGAACAATGACTACAGCCCGGCGCCGTAGTAGCCTCCCGGACATAGTTCACTAGGGAGTTCGTGCATGACCTTTCGCCGCACCAAAATCGTCGCCACCCTGGGCCCGGCCAGCAACTCGCCGGAAGTGCTGGAACAACTGATCCTCGCCGGTCTCGACGTGGCCCGTCTGAACTTCTCCCACGGCACGCCGGACGACCACAAGGCGCGCGCCACTCTGGTTCGCGAGCTGGCCGCCAAGCACGGCCGTCATGTCGCCCTGCTCGGCGACCTGCAAGGCCCGAAGATCCGCATCGCCAAATTCGAGAACAAGCGCATCGAGCTCAAGGACGGCGACCTGTTCCGCCTCTCCTCCAGCCACTCGCGCACGGCCGGCACCCAGGACGTGGTCGGCATCGACTACCCGGCGCTGATCCAGGACTGCGATGTCGGTGATGAACTGCTGCTCGACGACGGCCGCGTGGTCATGCGCGTCGAACTCAAGGGTGCCGACGAGCTGCACTGCCGCGTGCTGATCGGCGGCCCGCTGTCGGACAACAAGGGCATCAACCGCCGTGGCGGTGGCCTCACCGCACCGGCGCTGACCGAGAAAGACAAGGCTGACATCAAGGTCGCTGCCGAGATGGACCTGGATTACCTGGCCGTGTCCTTCCCGCGCGATGCCGCCGACATGGACTACGCCCGGCGCCTGCTCAGCGAAGCCGGCGGCACAGCCTGGCTGGTGGCCAAGATCGAACGCGCCGAAGCCGTGGCCGATGACGAAGCGCTGGACGGCCTGATCCGCGCCAGTGACGCGGTGATGGTTGCCCGTGGCGACCTGGCCGTGGAAATCGGCGATGCCGAGCTGGTCGGTATCCAGAAGAAGATCATCGCCCACGCCCGTCGCCTGAACAAAGCCGTGATCACCGCCACGCAGATGATGGAGTCGATGATCCACAGCCCGATGCCGACCCGCGCCGAAGTCTCCGACGTGGCCAACGCCGCGCTGGACTACACCGATGCGGTGATGCTGTCGGCCGAGAGCGCCGCCGGCGAATACCCGGTCGAAGCCGTGCAGGCCATGGCCCGCGTGTGCCTGGGCGCCGAGAAGCACCCGACCAGCAAGCAGTCCAGCCACCGTCTGGGCCGCACCTTCGAGCGCTGCGACGAAAGCATCGCCCTGGCGACCATGTACACCGCCAACCACTTCCCGGGCGTCAAGGCCATCATCAGCCTGACCGAGAGTGGCTACAGCCCGCTGATCATGTCGCGCATCCGCTCGTCGATCCCGATCTTCGCCTTCACCCCGCACCGCGAAGCCCAGGCTCGCGTGGCGCTGTTCCGTGGTGTCTACACCGTGCCGTTCGACCCGGCCTCGCTGCCAGCCAACAAGGTCAGCCAGGCGGCGGTGGACGAGCTGCTCAAGCGCGGCGTGGTCGAGCCGGGCGACTGGGTCATCCTGACCAAGGGCGACAGCTACCACGGCACCGGCGGCACCAACACCATGAAGATCCTCCACGTCGGCGATCCGATGGTGTGATCCCCGCGTGAATGCAAAAGGCCGCTCATCGAGCGGCCTTTTGCGTTTCAGCGATCTCGCTTCATTTCTGGTTGTAGCTCTGGATCAGGTTGGCGTAAGCCGGCAAGTGGCCGCCGAGGATACCGCCGAACCCTTCGACATCATTTCGCCAGTCGCGGTGCAGCTCACCACCGACGCTGAACCAGTTGACCAGTTGGGCGCCGGCATGGGCCATGCGTGCCAAGGCGGCATCGCGTACTGCGGTGTTGAAGGTGCCGGAAGCGTCCGTCACCACGAAGACGTCATAACCGGCCTCCAGTGCGGAGAGCGTGGGAAATGCCACGCAAACGTCGGTGACCACACCCGCGATGATCAGCTGCTTGCGCCCTGTGGCCTTGATCGCGTTGACGAAATCCTCGTTATCCCAGGCATTGATCTGCCCCGGGCGAGCGATATAGGGCGCATCCGGAAACATGGCCTTGAGCTCCGGCACGATGGGACCATTGGGGCCCGTCTCGAAGCTGGTGGTAAGAATGGTCGGCAGCTTGAAGAACTTGGCGATATCGGCCAGTGCCATAACGTTGTTCTTGAACTCGTCGGGCGAATAGTCGCGCACCAGCGAGAGCAAACCCGCCTGGTGATCGATCAACAATACGACGGCATCGTCCTTGTCCAAACGCTTGTAAGTGAAAGCCATGGGAAAACTCCTGTACGGGTGATGAGGCTGAACCTCGAGACCATTGCGATCTCGGAGGACGCTCAGCCTAGTGGCAGGGGCCGCAGGCAATCGACCGCACAGAGGGAAAATAGCTTTTCGAAAAAACAGAACAAAATACCTCGACGAAGGCATTACCCTCCTCCAATCGAATCGGGGAGAAGCCCGCACATGAAGCTTGATCTGCAGGAAATCGAAACCTATCTGCGCGTGGTGGAATTGGGTGGCGTAAGCCGGGCAGCGGAGGACCTGGCGCTATCCAAGTCGGTGATCAGCAAGCGTTTGAGCGATCTGGAAAAACGTCTCGGTAGCAAGCTGCTGCACCGCTCGACGCGCAAGATCACACCGACCGACACCGGCCTGGCCTTCTACCAGCAGACCAAGCAGGCGCTACTGGAACTGAGCGAAGCGGCCGAGGCGGCAGCCTTCAACGACAGTGGTCTCTGCGGCCGCCTGAACATGCTGGCGCCGATGAGTTTCGGCACGCTATGGCTGGCGCCGCTGATCGCCGAATTCATGCGTCTGCATCCACAGCTGGAAGTCAGCCTGTATCTCGAAGATCGCATCAGCGATTTCGAGCGCGAAGGGTACGACCTCTGTGTACGGATCTCACGCATCGGCGATAGCGCGCTGATCGCCCGCAGGCTCGCCAGCAGCGCCCGGATACTCTGCGCCAGCCCGGAGTACCTGCAACGGCAGGGCACACCAGAGGATGTCGAGGCGCTGCGTGAGCACGACTGCATCGGCTACAGCAACGTCGCTTCACGGCAATTCTGGTCCTTCGAAAACGACGATGAGCAAGGCGAACTGGCTAGCGTGGCACCACGCGGACGTTTTTCCAGCAACAACGGCGAAGTCATGCGCGAACTGGTGCTGGCCGGCCAGGGTCTGGCGCTGCTGCCAAGCTTCCTGGTCCACCGGCATCTGAAAGACGGTTCGCTGGTCGAGATCCTGCCTCAGGCGCGGCCCAAGCCTTACTCGATCTATGCCATGTACCCGCGCTCCCGGCGGGCTTCACGCAAGGTCGTGGCGCTTTGCGAGTTTCTCCAGCAGCGCCTGCTCGAACCGCCTTGGGAATAGATCAGTACGACACTGCCCCCGGTGCGCACGGCGCACCCTACTGGCGGTTGACCGCTACCACCGCACCGGCAGCACCCTAGGTGAAGCGGGAGAAATCCGGCTTCCTGCGCTGCATGAATGCCGTCAACGCCTCGACGGCCTCTGGCGAGCGCAGGCGCTGGCCGAACAGGGCGCCCTCCTCCTCGATCACCTTGCGCAGTTCCTCGCGCCCCGGCGCGCGCATCAGACGCTTGCTGTCGGCAACAGCCGATGGCGCCAGGTCGAGAAAACGCTGCGCCATCTCGCGCGCCTTGTTCAGCGTCGCGGCGCCGCCATCGAGCGCCTGGTTGGCAATGCCCCACTCTGCAGCCTGCTCCCCGCTGAAGGCCTGGCCGAGCAACAACAGCTCGGCAGCTCGGGCATGCCCCAGCAGACGCGGCAGGATCAGGCTGGAGCCATATTCGGGGCACAGGCCGAGATTGACGAAGGGCATCTTCAACTGCGCATCACGGCTGACGTAGACCAGATCGCAATGCAGCAACAAGGTGGTGCCGATCCCCACTGCCGGGCCAGCCACAGCAGCGACCACCGGCTTGCTGAATTCGAACAGGGCGCGCATGAACTGGAACACTTCGCTGTTCAGGCCGCTGGGCGGCGCCTGGATGAAGTCGACAACGTCATTGCCGCTGGTGAAGCACGCCTCGCCACCGGTCAGCAGCACCACGCGCACGCTGGGGTCGCGCTCGGCCTCGTCCAGCATTTCGGCCATACCGGCGTACATGGCGCGGGTCAGCGCGTTCTTCTTGTCCGCACGGTGCATGCGCAGGGTCAACAAACCACCGTCGCGTTCGATATGCAGGTGTTCGCTCATGCAAGGCTCCAATGGGTACGTCGCACGCACCTGCATCGGGCCTGACGGCCGCGCACGGCCTACGCGCGAGTGAGAAAGACGTCGGCGAGCATCTGGCTGCGCGGCAAACCGGCCATGTAGAGGCGCCGCGCAAAGCTGTCGACCGTGGAAGGACCGCCGCAGAGTAAGGCGAGGGTCTGCCGCGAAACAAGGCGCAGTTCGGCCAAAGCAGCCGGCAACTGCGCCGCCGTTACCAGCTCCACCTGCAGGTTGGCGTATTGCGCCGCCAGTGCCTGAAGCTCGCTCGCCAGATAGTGCTCGGCCGGCTCATGCGCCACGTGCAGCAGGCGGATGGCGCCTTGGTGCTGTTGGCGCAACGCTTCACGCAACACCCCGTAGAGCGGCGCAAGACCGGTACCGGCAGCCAGCAGCCAGAGCGGTCGCGCCTGCCAATCGACGTCGTAATGCAGGGCGCCACCGCGCAGCTCACCGAGGCGCAGCGCGTCGCCAACCCGCAGGCGCCGCGCTGCATCGCAGAATGCACCGGGCAGGCGGCAGTCGATGTGAAATTCCAGGCAGTCGTCCTCGCCTGGCACACTGGCCAGTGAATAGGGCCGGGCAACGCCTTGTTCATTCCACAGCAGCAGATGCTGGCCGGGGCGATAGCGCAACGATCTGGCCGGCTGCAAGCGTAGACGTAAAACCTGCGGGCTGGGCCAGTCCAGAGCGACCACCCTGGCCGCCAGGCCATCGCGCTGCGGGTCGAAGGGTTCGACCTGCAGGTCGTCGATCACCTGGCACTGACAGGCCAGGCGCCAGCCCTCGGCACGCTTGTCGGCCGCCAGCGCCTCGGGCTGACGATCCAGCGGCTCACCGGCTACGCAGCGCACCAGACAGGCGTGGCAGCTGCCGGCGCGGCAGCTGTAAGGCACCGCTACACCGCCTCCAAGCAACGCATCGAGCAAGTTGGTTTGTTGGACGACCTGCAACTGCAGGTCACCCACACGCAGTTCAGGCACCCGCATTCTCCCAGCTGGCATCGCAACGATTGCGCCCGCCGCGCTTGGCCTGGTAAAGCGCCTGATCGGCACGCTGCAGGGCTTCATCGAGATCGTCACCGGCGACCAGCAGCGTCATGCCGGCGGACAGGCTGAGATTGTCGACCTTCACGCCCAACGGCTCGGCCCTGGCGAAGGCTTCGCGCAGGCGCTCGCAGCAGGCGGTGAACTGGTCGGCATCGGTATTGGGCAATAGCAGGACGAATTCCTCACCGCCGTAGCGGGCAATGATGTCGCCGTCACGCAGACAGGCACGGGCAACGGCGGCGAAGGTTTGTAGCACCCGATCCCCGGCGGCATGGCCATGAGCATCGTTGATTCGTTTGAAATGGTCCAGATCGATCAATGCCAGACCGTGATGCCGCCCGTGCTCCAGATGCTCCAGTTCGCGGGTGGCCAGACGCAGGAAATGGCGACGGTTGAACAGCCCGGTGAGTTCGTCGGTGGCGACCAGATCCTCGAGCTGGCGCATCATCCCGCGCAGGGTGTCCTGATGCGCCTGCAAGGCGAAGCGGCGTTGGCGCATGCGTTTGCGCATGGCCTGCACGTAGCTGGAGAACAGGCACAGCCAGACCAGCAGAATGAACAGCACCCACACCTGCAGCCAGGCCATGCTCGGGTCCACCAGCTGCATGCGATAGGCCTCGATCAGCACCATGGCCGTGAAGCCGAAGAAGGCGAAGGCAGCGCAACGCACGAATACCCGCGGCGGCAACTGGAACACGCCGAACAGCAGGATCAGCAAATAGAAGACCATCAACACGCCGCGCGCGCTGTCGAACAGCGCCAGCACCGGTGGTTGCCAGGCCAGCGCCACCAGCACCTGGGCTTCGGTCAGGCTGGGATCGTCACAACGCAGGTTGCGCCCGGAGAGAAACAGCCACAGAAACACCAATTGGCTGCCAAACACGCCCAGTGTCAGCCAGGCGGCAGTGCTGAAGGAACCGAGGAAAAGGCCATTGAACACGGCGAACCAGCAGACGAGCGCCATCATCGCGTAAGTGGCGAAGGCCATGGCGAAGCGTTTGAGCAGGAGGCTCTGCAGGCTGCGTTGCGTTCCCCGGCGAGTCGTTGAGCTCATGGGCTCCATCCCATACTGGCATCTGGCCGTACTCTACGCCTGTGATCACAAAAAGCCTAGGGTGCCGATAACCGCCCTCTGCCTCTGGCATCGACCTTCGCGTGCTGTGCCCGCCCCAGCCGGCTGCGGTATACTGCCGCGCCTTTTTGGGTGGCTCTGAAAAATATTCAAGGTAGCTTTCAGAGACGCCCTTCCGCCGTTGCGCCGGGTCGTTGTCCGGCGCTTCCTTGTAGATGTTCCCTGATAGAGGAGCGCCCCAATGACCGTGATCAAGCAGGACGACCTGATTCAGAGCGTCGCCGACGCACTGCAGTTCATCTCCTATTACCACCCCGTCGACTTCATCCAGGCGATGCACGAGGCCTACCTGAAGGAAGAGTCGCCGGCCGCCAAGGACTCCATGGCGCAGATCCTGATCAACTCGCGCATGTGTGCCACCGGCCACCGCCCGATCTGCCAGGACACCGGCATCGTCACCGTGTTCATCAAGGTCGGCATGGACGTGCGCTGGGACGGCGCCACCATGAGCGTCGACGACATGATCAACGAGGGCGTGCGCCGCGCCTACAACCTGCCGGAGAACGTCCTGCGCGCCTCGATCCTGGCCGATCCGGCAGGTGCCCGCAAGAACACCAGGGACAACACCCCGGCGGTGATCCACTACTCCATCGTTCCCGGTGACAAGGTGGAAGTGGACGTCGCGGCCAAGGGCGGCGGCTCCGAGAACAAATCGAAGATGGCCATGCTCAACCCGTCCGACTCCATCGTCGACTGGGTGCTCAAGACCGTGCCGACCATGGGCGCCGGCTGGTGCCCGCCGGGCATGCTCGGCATCGGCATCGGTGGTACTGCCGAAAAAGCGGCAGTGATGGCCAAGGAAGTGCTCATGGAGCACATCGACATCCACGAGCTGCAGGCCCGTGGCCCACAGAACCGCATCGAAGAGCTGCGCCTGGAGCTGTTCGAGAAGGTCAACCAGCTGGGCATCGGCGCCCAGGGTCTGGGCGGCCTGACCACCGTGCTCGACGTGAAGATCATGGATTACCCGACCCACGCGGCTTCGCTGCCGGTGTGCATGATCCCCAACTGCGCCGCCACCCGTCACGCCCACTTCGTGCTCGACGGCTCGGGACCTGCCGAACTGCAAGCGCCGGATCTGGACGCCTACCCGGAAATCGTCTGGGAAGCCGGCCCGAGCGCACGTCGCGTCGACCTCGACACCCTGACTCCGGAAGACGTGCAGAGCTGGAAGCCGGGCGAGACCGTGCTGCTCAACGGCAAGATGCTCACCGGCCGCGACGCGGCGCACAAGCGCATGGTCGACATGCTCAACAAGGGCGAGCAACTGCCGGTGGACCTCAAGGGTCGCTTCATCTATTACGTCGGCCCGGTCGATCCGGTCGGTGACGAAGTGGTAGGCCCGGCCGGCCCGACCACCGCGACCCGCATGGACAAGTTCACCCGTCAGATCCTCGAGCAGACCGGCCTCTTGGGCATGATCGGCAAGTCCGAGCGTGGCCCGATCGCCATCGACGCGATCAAGGACAACAAGGCCGTGTACCTGATGGCCGTCGGCGGCGCTGCCTATCTGGTGGCCCAGGCGATCAAGAAGTCCAAGGTCCTGGCCTTCGAAGAACTCGGTATGGAAGCCATCTACGAGTTCGACGTGAAGGACATGCCGGTGACCGTCGCGGTCGACACCAACGGTGAGTCGGTGCACATCACCGGCCCTGCGATCTGGAACAAGAAGATCGCCGAAAGCCTGGCGGTGGAAGTGAAGTAAGGCAGCCGCAAGCGACAAGCTTCAAGCTGCAAGAGGAAGCCCGGCCCTGTGCCGGGCTTCTGCGTTTCCGGGCGCTGACATTGAATCGGAGCTGCCGGCATGGATCAGCCAAGCGGAACGATACCCGCCCATACGCGGCCTAACACGGAAATCGTCAAGGAGGTGCCATGACCTTTTCCATCATTGCCCGCTGCCCCCGCAGTGGCCAGTTCGGCGTAGCCGCCGCCACGGCGATGCCTGCCGTCGGCAAGCTGCTCAGCCACGCCGCCGCCGGTGCAGGAGCAGTGGCGACCCAGGCGCAGGTCAATCCCTATCTGGGACTCGATGGCCTGGAGCTGCTGCGTCAGGGTTTATCGGCGAACGAAGCGCTGCAGCGACTCAAAGTCACCGATCCCTGCATGGAACTGCGCCAGTGCGCGCTGATCGACGCCCAGGGCGATACGGTCTGCTGGACCGGAGAGAAATGCATCCCCTGGGCCGGCTCGCTGGCCGGCGCACAGTTCTGCGTACAGGGCAATCGCCTGGTCGGCCCGCAGGTGCTGGATGCAGCGGCCGAAGCATTTCGCCGCACCGAGAAACGCCCGCTGATCGAACGCCTGATCGAAGCGCTGGCCGCCGGCGACCGTTGCGGCGGCGACCGGCATGGCGAGTCGTCCGCCGTGATCTACGTGGTCGATCAGCAGGAGTATCCACTGTGGGACATCCGCGTCGACCATCACCTCGATCCGCTGGCCGAACTGCGCCGTCTGCACAAGGTGTTCGCCCGCGACGTACTGCCGGAGATCCTCGCCATGCCCACACGTGACAATCCAGCAGGCCTGGCGGCGGAGGATTCGGTCTAGCGCGCCGCCGCACCGAAGCGCCGCCGATAATCGCCAGGCGATACCCCCACCAGGCGGGTGAACACTTTGCGAAATGCACCAGTGTCGCCGTATCCCACCTGCCAGGCCACCTGCTCGATGCTCTGGCGAGTGAACTCGAGCAGCTCGCGCGCCTTGCTCACGCGCAACTGCTGGCAATACTCGGTCGGTTTCATGCCCGTGGCCGCGCGAAAACGGCGCAGAAACGTACGCTCCCCCAGGCCAGCACGGGCGGCCATGTCGGCCAGGCTCGCCTCCGCCGCCCCCTGAAGCCAACGCTGCACGGCCAGTACCGCTGCGTCGCCATGATCGAGACTGGGCGCAAAGCTGCTGAAATGCCGCTGCGACTCACGGTTCAGATCGACCACCAGAAAGCGCGCGGTCTCCGCCGCGATGGTCGGCCCCATCAGCCGCGTCACCAGCGCCAGGCCAAGATCGGTCCAGGCCATCAAGCCCCCGGCGGTGATCAGATCACCGTCATCGATGACCATGCGTTCGGGGAGTACCTGGACCAGCGGAAAACGCGCCGCCATCTGCGCGGCCAGCGCCCAGTGGGTGGTTACCGTACGACCATCGAGCAACCCGGCCTCGGCCAACGCGAAAGCCCCGACGCAGACCGACGCCAGCAATACACCCGCGCCATGCTGCTCACGCAGCCAGTCGCGATAACACGCGGCGAGCGGCTGCGCGGCATCGCCATCCAGACAGGGCGGCAAAATCACCACCTGCGGCGCCCCCTCATCCAGCGGCAGGCTGTCGAACACACGACGCACGCCCCCCGCCTCATCGGCCTGCCAGTGACTGACCCGCAGCCGAGGCACTGCCTGGCGTTCCTGCCCCGTCGCCATCCGATTGGCCACGCTGAACAGATCCCCCAACCCATGCACCGCAGCGAGCTGCGCACCGGGGTAGAGCAATAATCCGATCTCCAGACAGCGCTCGCTCATTGTCAGTTTTTCCCCGCAGATTGTCGGCCTTGCCCATCCTCGCAAACGTGCCAGGGCGATAAGGTGTGCCGCACATCATCCCACGGAGAACACCATGAGCAAGCGCGCCCTGATCCTGATCGATATCCAGAATGACTATTTCGAAGGCGGCAAATGGACGCTCGAGGGCATGGACAGTGCCACCGCCAATGCCGCTCGCGTCCTGTCGGCCGCACGCGAGACGGGCGACAAGGTCATCCATGTACGCCATGAGTTCGGGAGCGATGACGCGCCCTTCTTCGCCCCCGGCAGCACTGGCGCGCGCATCCATGCGCTGGTGCAACCCCTGGCAGGCGAAGCGGTGGTGCTCAAGCATCAGGTCAATGCCTTTCTCGACACCGACCTCAAGGCCCAGCTGGACGACGCCGGCATCGAGCAGGTAACCCTGGTCGGCGCCATGAGCCATATGTGCATCGATGCCGCCGCACGCGCCAGCAGCGACTTTGGTTACGCCACCACCGTCATTCACGATGCCTGCGCGACGCGCGACCAGGCGTTCGAGGGCCAATCGATTGCGGCCGCCCAGGTGCATGCCGCGTACATGGCCGCCCTGGCTTTCGCCTATGCGAGCGTGGTTTCGACCGAGCAGTACCTGGCGGGCTGAGTCAGCTTGCCCCGAAACGCTGCAGTTGCATCTCGCGCAGGCGGCTTAGCGTGCGCCGGAAGGCGAAGCCGAGGTAACCCTGGGTGTAGAGTTCATCCAGCGCCACCTCGGCCTCGATATACAGCGGCACGCGGCGGTCGTAGCACTCGTCGACCAGGGCAATGAAGCGCCGTACCGCATCGTCGTTGCGCGACAGCGCCGGCAACTGTCGATCCCCGGCATCGACCCGTTCGGCGCCATCCTCGGTGCCACGGGCGATGCGTCCTTCACGCGGCTCTGCGCCCAGGCATGGCACCTCGCCGAGCAGGATGGCCGGGAAGCGCTGGCACAGTTCGATGAAATCCACCGCCGCCAGTGGCTGCTCGCACAGGTCGTGAAAACGGCACCACAGCGCCGCCGGACAGTGGCCGAGGCTCACCAGGCTGCGATGGGCCAATTCCAGCGGTTCACGGCGGATGACCTGCCCCTCGCTCAAGCGGGCGAACAGCTCGCCCAGCGCCTGTGGCTGCTGCACCCAATAGCGTTGAACCTCGGCACCGGGATGCAGGCGATGATCCTGTTCGCCGTCAACGGCAACGACCTGCATATGCGACTGGAGCGTCGCGATGGCCGGCAGGAAGCGTTCGCGGTTGTAGCCTTCGGCATAGAGCTGATCCGGCGGCTGGTTGGAGGTGGCCACCAGCACCACGCCCTGCTCCACCACCAGGCTGAGCAGGCGGCCCAGCAGCATGGCATCGCCGATATCGCTGACGAACAGCTCGTCGAAGCACAGCACGCGTACCTCGCGCCCCAGTTCCTCGGCCAACAGACGCAGCGGGTCGGCATTGCCGGTCAGCTGGAACTGCCGGCGATGCACCCATTGCATGAAGTGATGAAAATGCTGCCGCCGCGCCGGCACTCGCAGGGCGTTGTAGAAGCTGTCCATCAGCCAGGTCTTGCCACGGCCGACCGGCCCCCAGAGATAAACGCCGAGCGGCCGTTCGCCACGTTGCGCGGCCTCGAAGCACTGCTGCAGCGCCTCGACCGCGCGGCGTTGTGCAGCATCGACCACGAAGCCGGCTGAAAGCGCACGCGCGTAGGCAGCACGAGGCGAGTCCGGCAGGGCCTGCGGCGCGTTCAACGCAGCACCAACCGGCCGTCATCGAACTGTCGTGGCCAGTCGCGACGGGTGAACACCTGGCCCTGCTCGCGCACGCGGCGCACCTCATCCAGATCCAGCTCGCAGATCAGCCAGTGGCTGCCCGTGGGGCACAGCTCCTCGCTCTCGGCGACGATGCCGCTGGCCGGCATGCCGTAGTCAGATGGCACGTACAGCGAGGCGCGGCCATAGCCCTCGTCCAGCGAGGGCGACCAGGGCGCCAGGCCGACGGTGGGCGAGTGCAGCACGGCGATCTGGTTCTCCAGCGCGCGAGCCTGGGCGCCGATGCGCACGCGGTGAAAGCCGGCCAGGGTGTCGGTGCAACTGGGCGCCAGGATCAGATCGACACCCGCCTCGGCCAGGGTATGCGCCAGCAGCGGAAACTCGTTGTCGTAGCAGATCAGGATGCCCAGCTTGCCCAGCGCCGTGTCGAACACCTTGAGGCCGCTGCCCGCCGCGATATGCCACTGTTCGAGCTCGAAGCGGGTCATGATCAGTTTGTCCTGGGTACCCAGGCAGCCATCGGGGCCGAACAGCCAGGCGCGATTGCGGTAGATGCCGTCGTCATCGAGCACCGCCATCGAGCCGGGCTGCAGGTAGAGATTCAACCGCCGCGCCAGGTGCTCGCACAGCGCCTGCCAGCGTGGCAACAGCGGCTGGATACCGGCGATTGAACCATGCAGGTCGCCGCGCTCGTCTTCCGGCAACTGCCCGGTCAGCACCAGCCCGGCGTACTCCGGCAGCAACAACAGTTCAGCGCCCTGCCCGGCAGCCTCTTCGCAGAGTGTGGTGAGGTGTTCGACGTAGGCATCCCAGGTGGGCAGCAGATCGATGTGGTATTGGCAGGCGGCAACCTTGATCATGCGGTGAGTTCCTTCAACCAGAACGACATGGGCTTGGCCGACTCCTCGGCTTCGTCCAGGTCACGCCAGTGGTAATGGGTGTGCAATTCGGGGTGATGGCGGTAGCCGCGTCTGATCCAGAAGGCGTCAAGCGGCTGGTAGTCGGCAGGCCGTCGCGGGTGATCGACGGGGCGCTGCACGGCGCAGAAGGCGCACCAGTCGAAACGCCCCAGCTTGCGTGCATGGGCCTCGCGCTCGGCGAAGAAGTGCACGCCCAGGCCGCGCCCACGCCAGGCCGGCAAGACCACCGACTCGGCGCAGTAGAAAATCCGCGCCCGGTCCCAGCCCGCAGCAATGAACGGCTGCTGGAACGCCTCGGTTTCGTCCTGCAGCGGCAACGCCGTGCAAGCGCCTACCACCTGACCGGCGTCGACGACCAGCACGCACTGGCTATCGGCGCTGCGCACGTAGGTGGCCAGGTACTCGGCCTCGTAGTCGAGGTCGCCAGCGTAGAGATAGGGAAACTCGCGGAACACCTGGATACGCAGGCGCGCCAGGTCGTCGATATGGGGCGCAATCTCGGCCCCGTGGAGCAACTGAATGTCCATGCGCAGTCGTTGGCCAACAGCAGGGTGACGCCGACGGCTATGCCGGCGGGAAGCGGCGAACTTATCATGCCCACCGGCAAACCACTAACCACGCAACGCAAGGAACTTAGCCATGACCGCCACCGAACTGGTTCAGGCCTACTACGCCGCCTTCAACGCCAGCGACATGCACGCCTTCCTCGATTTGCTGGCAGATGACGTGGTGCACGACATCAACCAGGGCGAGCGCCAGGTCGGCAAGGCCACCTTCACCGCCTTCATGGACAAGATGAACCGCTGCTACCGCGAACGCCTGGAAGACCTCGTGGTGATGCAGAACGCTGATGGCAGCCGCGCCGCTGCCGAGTTCGTGGTGCACGGCGAGTACCTGGCCGACGACGAAGGCCTGCCACCCGCCAATGGCCAGACCTACGTGCTAGCGGCCGGCGCTTTCTTCGAGATCAAGGACGGCAAGGTCGCGCGCATCAGCAACTACTACAACCTCAATGATTGGGTTGCGCAGGTGGGCTGAATATCCTCAGGCCCGGGGCCGAGCCTGGCAGCCTCTCGGTGCCCTGATGCACAACCCCCTCCCAGCTCAGTGAACCCAGTACAGCCCACGTTGCTCGGCCAGCCGCGCTCGCTCCCGATCCAGCTCGGCCCGTAGCTCGTCTTCACTGGGTAACACCAGCTTGTATTTGCTGGCGAACAGTTGCTCGCTGCCCTGCAGCACCGAATAACGCACCACGGACGCATCCTTCTGCGCACAGAGGATGATGCCCACGGTCGGGCCGTCCTCCGGGCCGCGCCTGAGGTCATCGAACATGCGCACGTACATGTCCATCTGGCCGATATCCTGGTGAGTCAGCTCGCCGCGTTTGAGATCGAAAATGACGAAGCACTTGAGCAGGTAGTTGTAGAACACCAGGTCGATGTAGAAATCCTTGCTCTCGGTGCTGATGCGCTGTTGCCGGCCGACGAAGGCGAAACCCTTGCCCAGCTCCAGCAAAAACTGCTGCAACTGGTCGATCAGCGCCTGCTCCAGCTCGCTTTCCAGCAAGGTGCCGGCATTGGGCAGGCCAAGAAACTCCAGCAGCACCGGGTCGCGTACGAAGTCGCGCGGGCTCTTGCCCAGCGCCTGCAGGTTGCTTGCGGCTTCCTGCTCCACCGCCGCGCGATCCTGGCTGGCCAGCAGACGCTCGTAATACAGCGTGCCGATCTGCCGCTCCAGCGCGCGGGTGCTCCAGTTCTGCGTAGCGGCCTCGTTCATGTACCACTGGCGGGCGCTGTCGCTGTCCACCTTGAGCAGAGTGCGATAGTGCGTCCAGCTCAATTCGCGACGCAGTGCGTCGCGAATTGGAAAAGCCAGAAAGAACGCCCGCATATGTCGCAGATTGGTTACATCGAAACCTTTGCCGAACTCGGCCGTCAGTCCCTTGGCCAGCGTCGGCAGCAGCTTCTTGCCGTAGGTAGCACGCGCCTGCCCGCCCTGTTCGAACTCGACGATATGTCGACCCACTTCCCAACAGGTTTGCACCTGGATCGCATCCACCGCTCGCACGGCCTGCTGCCGGGCCTGGCAGATCAGCTCAGCCAGTTCGGTGAGCAGAGGTTGCAACTTGGGGTCAGCATTGAGTGACGTCATCTTTCCTCCCTGAATGCTCGGTCTTGATCCTGCCAGCGATAGCCATTCAGTCCGAAACTTACCCACTCAACCGGCCAAGTGCCAGTGTTCGAACCGTTTGTGAGCGGATTCATCTGCGATGGCCAACGCCGAGACCATAAGCCCGAAACATTCTGCAAAGTCTTAATACAGCGTTAAGCCAGCCCCTCACACAATCGCCGCCAGATTCATTACCGAGGTTCCGAGCATGGAACTCCCCTGGGCGCAGCATGATCGTCCCGTTGCCCGCATCGGGCGCGGCGATAGTTACGAGCTCCACCTGGCGTCTCCCGACAGCGCACGGCGCGCTGCCCTGGAACAGTTCATCCGCCAGCGCTTCGAGCTGCAGCACGGCGCACGCATCCGTCACTTCATGCCCTGCCTGTTCGGCCTGGAAAATCAGCGCGGGCAGTTGCTCGGCGCGGTAGGCGTGCGCAGCGGCAACAGCGGCCCGCTGTTTCTCGAGCGCTACCTGAACGAGCCGATCCAGACTGCCATCGGCGCACGCCTGGGCCACAGCGAGCCCAGCCGGGGCGAGCTGGTGGAAGTCGGCAACCTGGCCGCCGACAGCCCCGGCGCCGCGCGTCTGCTGATCGTCGCGCTGACCGATCTGCTGGTGGCCCTGGGCTTTCGCTGGGTCACCTTCACCGGCACCCCAACCCTGCTCAACAGCTTCCAGCGCCTGGGCCTGACCCCCATCGCGCTGGGCGAAGCCGATCCGGCACGCATGGGCGAGGAGCTGGCCGACTGGGGCAGTTACTACGACAGCCGCCCGCTGCTCATGGCCGGTGATATCCATGGCGGCCACCAGCGTCTGCTGCAGCTGGGCGCCTATCCGCGCCTCGGTCATCAACCGCTCTATGCCCCGGAGGAGATGCCCGATGTGGTCTGCAGCTGAATCCTTCTTCGCCCGCCTGGCCGAGTTCGGCCCGCACATCGCCCTGGCCGAAGGCGAACGCACGCTGACCTATGCCGAACTGCTCGGCGCGGTGGCGGCGCGCGGCAGGCACCTGCGCGCCCTTGACGCCCAACGCGTGGCGCTGGCCCTGGACAACGGCATCGACTGGGTGCTGTGGGATCTGGCGGCGTTGCACGCGGGCCTGGTCTGCGTACCGGTGCCGGCGTTCTTCTCTGTCGAGCAGCAGCGCCATGTGCTCGACAGTGCCGGCATCGACTGCCTGATCGGCAACGGTGCCGCCGGTTTCGCCACCGCCGAGGGCAACATTCATCGCCGCACGGTGACGCGATCGGCCGCGCTGCATCCGGGCACCTGCAAGATCACCTACACCTCCGGCACCACCGGCCAGCCCAAGGGCGTGTGCCTGGACCTGAAAACGCAACTGGCAGTGGCCGACAGCCTGGTCGAAGCCAGCGCCAGCCGCGATGTGCAGCGGCACCTGTGCATCCTGCCGCTGGCGACCCTGCTGGAGAACATCGCCGGCGTCTACGCGCCGCTGCTGGCCGGCGCCCGGGTCGAACTGATGCCCATGGCGCAGATCGGCCTGACCGGTGCCAGCGGCTTCGACCTGGCGCGCTTTCTCCAGGCCCTGCACGCCGCTCAACCGCACAGTCTGATCCTGCTGCCGCAACTGCTGCTGGCGCTGGTCAGCGCCGGCGAACGCCAGTTGCCGGTGCCGAACTCGCTGCGTTTCGTCGCGGTCGGTGGCGGACGGGTTTCCGCGCAGTTGCTGGAGCGCGCCGACGCGTTGGGTCTGCCGGTCTTCGAGGGCTATGGCCTGTCCGAGTGCGCCTCGGTGGTGTGCCTGAACACGCCCGAGCAGCGCCGCATCGGCAGCACCGGCCAGCCCCTCGGCCACCTGCAGGTGACGCTGGCGGACGACGGCGAAGTGCTGGTCAAGGGCGCGCGCATGCTCGGTTATCTGGGTGAGCCGGCACCGCAAGGCGAATGGCTGCGCACCGGTGACCTCGGTCATTTCGAGGATGGCTTTCTGGTGCTGCACGGGCGCAAGAAGCATCAGTTCATCACCGCCTATGGGCGCAACGTCAACCCGGAATGGGTGGAGTCAGAACTGGTGCAGCAGTTGCCCATCGCCCAGGCCTGGCTGCACGGCGAGGCGCTGCCGGGCAACGTCGCGGTGCTGGTACCGCGCCTGCCCAATACCCCGGACATACAGTTGCAGTCGGCCGTGGACGCCGTCAATCGCGGCCTGCCGGATTACGCCCGCGTGCACCACTGGCTGCGCGCCGATGCCCCGTTCAGCGCGAGCAACGACCTGGCCACGGCCAATGGTCGCCTGCGCCGCGCCGCCCTGTTCACTCATTACCAGAGCGCCATCCATGACTTGATGGCAGAAGGAGTACATGCATGAGCTTCTACGATTCCCTGCTGAGCCAGACCCAGGCCGAACGCGACTACCTGCTGAGTGCACCGATCATCCAGCAGGCCATGACCGGCGAGGTCGCCCTGCCCAGCTACCTCGCCTTCCTCACCGAGGCCTACCACCACGTCAAACACACCGTACCGCTGCTGATGGCCTGTGGCGCACGCCTGCCGGAACGCCTGGAATGGCTGCGCGAAGCCATCGCCGAGTACATCGAGGAAGAAACCGGCCACCAGGAATGGGTGCTCAATGACATCGCGGCCTGCGGCGCCGACAAGGAAGCGGTGCGCAACGGCACCCCGCACATGGCTACCGAACTGATGGTGGCCTATGTCTACGACCGCATCGCCCGGCACAACCCGGTGAGTTTCTTCGGCATGGTCAACGTGCTCGAAGGCACCAGCATCGCCCTGGCCACCCAGGCCGCCGGCATCATCCAGGACAAGCTGCAGTTGCCGAACAAGGCCTTCAGCTACCTCAATTCCCACGGCAGCCTGGACCTGGAGCACATCGAGTTCTTCAAGAAGCTGATGAACCAACTGGACAACGACGATGACAAGGCCGCCGTGGTGCACACCGCCAAGGTCGTCTACCGCCTGTACGGCGACATGTTCCGCAGCCTGCCGCTGGCTGGCGAGGAGTAAGGTCATGCAACCGACGGATTGCCGTGCCCTGCTGACCGGCGCCAGTGGCGGCATCGGCCTGGCCCTGGCGCATCGCCTGGCCAGCGAAGGCGCCCATCTGCTGCTGGTCGGGCGCCGACTGGAGCCCCTGCAACCACTGCTGCAACGCTTCCCGCAGCACGTGCAACTGGTGCAGGCCGATATCGCCAGCCGCAGCGGGCGTGATGCACTGGTCGCCGCAGCGCAGAACTTCGGTGGGCTGAACTGCCTGATCAACGCGGCCGGGGTCAACCGCTTCGGCCTGCTCGATCAGCAGGACGAGCAGCAGATCGCCGAATTGATCGGCCTCAACGTCACCGCCACGCTGCAACTGACCCTGCGCCTGCTGCCACTGCTACGAGCACAACGGCGTGCGCTGGTGATCAACGTCGGCTCCACCTTCGGCGCCATCGGCTACCCCGGCTTTACCGCCTACTGCGCCAGCAAGTTCGCCCTGCGCGGCTTCTCCGAGGCACTGCGCCGCGAGCTGGCCGACACCCACGTAGGCGTCCTCTACTTCGCCCCGCGTGCCACCCGCACATCGATGAACGCCCCCAGCGTGGTGGCGATGAACGATGAGTTGGGCGTGGCCATGGATGACCCCGCGCAGGTGGCCGAGGAACTGCTCCACACCCTCCGCCGCGAGCAGGAAGAACGTCACCTGGGCTGGCCGGAACGCCTGTTCGTGCGCCTCAACGGTCTGCTGCCGCGCGTGGTCGACCAGGCCCTGCGCAAACAGTTGCCGATCATTCAACGCTTTGCCCGCCACAAGCACTAGGAGATTGTCCGTGAACGCATTTCGCACCCTGATCATCGCCGCCCTCGGCTTCACCGCCCTGCCCGCCTTCGCCCTCAGTGACAACGGCCAGGCCCAGTTGCAGCAGTTGCAGACACGCTGGGCCGAGATCAACTACCAGACGCCGGAGAAGCAGCG
The DNA here is from genome assembly GCF_048269965.1 of Pseudomonas sp. Classification (GTDB taxonomy): domain Bacteria; phylum Pseudomonadota; class Gammaproteobacteria; order Pseudomonadales; family Pseudomonadaceae; genus Aquipseudomonas. Next base: position 104,658 of record NZ_JBLWTV010000016.1, read on the forward strand.
CGAAGCGGCCTTCGCCAGGCTCGTCACGCAAGCCGATGCGGCCCTGGCCAGCGAACCCAGGGCGCCGGAGCTGCTGATCTGGCGCGGCATCATCCTCAGCACCCAGGCCGGTGCCAAGGGTGGTCTCGGCGCGCTGGGCCTGGTCAAGCAGGCCAAGGCCAGCCTGGAACTGGCGCTGGCCATCGATCCACAGGCCCTGGCCGGCTCGGCCTACACCAGCCTCGGCAGCCTGTATTACCAGGTCCCCGGCTGGCCGATCGGCTTCGGCGACGACGAACAGGCCGAGAAAATGCTCGAGCAGGCACTGGCGATCAACCCGGACGGTCTCGACCCGAACTATTTCTACGGCGACTTCCTGCAACGTCAGAAACGCTACGAGCAAGCCCGCGCCGCGCTGGAGAAGGCCCTGGCGGCCAAGGACCGTCCTGGCCGTGAACTGGCCGACCAGGGCCGCCGCGCAGAAGCCAGAGCGCTTTTGCAGCAGGTGACGGGTAAACTCCAGTAACCCTCTGCAGGAGTGACCATGCGCATTCTTCTCGTCGAAGACGACCAGGCCCTGGGCGAAGGCATTCGCACCGCGTTGAAACCCGAAGGCTACACCGTGGACTGGCTGCAGGACGGCGCCAGCGCGCTGCATGCGTTGAGCCACGAGAGCTTCGAGCTGGCCATTCTCGATCTCGGCTTGCCGCGCATGGACGGCCTGCAGGTGCTCAAGCACCTGCGCGCCGCAGCCAACCCGGTACCGGTGCTGGTGCTCACCGCACGTGACGCCACCAGCGACCGCATCGCGGGCCTCGATGCCGGCGCCGACGATTACCTGGTCAAGCCCTTCGACGTCGCCGAGCTCAAGGCTCGCCTGCGCGCCCTGCTGCGGCGCAGCTTCCAGCGTCCGCAACCGGCACTGGAATACCGTGGCATCAGCCTCGACCCGGCCAGCCAGGTGGTCGAATACCAGGGTCAGGTCATCAACCTGCCGCGCAAGGAATTTCTGCTGCTGCACGAACTGCTGATCCAGCCCGGCCGTGTGCTGACCCGCGACAAGCTGCAACAGGCGCTCTATGGCTGGGATGAGGAAGTGGAAAGCAACGCCCTGGAAGTGCACGTGCACCACCTGCGCAAGAAATTCTTCCCGGAGCTGATCCGCACCGTGCGCGGCGTCGGTTATCTGGTGGACAAATGAGGCTGCTGAAAACCTTCGGTTCCATTCGCACCCGCCTGCTCGCCCTGCTCCTGCTGCTGGTAGCGGCCAGCTTCGGGCTGATCAGCCACAAGATCTACAACGACTCGGTGCATGAGGTGCGCGAGCTGTTCGACGCTCAGCTGTCGCAGACCGCGCGCCTGCTCATGGGCCTGGTACGCCACGACCTCAGCGAAAGCGAGCGCAGTGAGATGCAGGCAGTGCTCGACGAAGCGCTGCTGCTGCACAGCGCACGCAACCCGGACAACCTGCTCGGTCACGAATACGAGGGCAAGCTGGCCTTTCAGATGCTCGATGACGATGGCGAGCTGCTGTTCCAGTCTGCCAGTGCCCCGCCTGGTTTGCTGAACAACATGATCGCGCAGCTCGGCCTGGCGCTGCCCAACGATGGCCAGCCCATGCGCGAGCGCCTGGTCCAACTGGCCCGCTACCTGATCGGCTATCACACCCTGAATATCGGCGAACATCGCTGGCGCGTGTTCGTCCTGCACGACAGCCGCGACCACCACTGGGTGCTGGCGGGCGAACGCGAGGACGTGCGCGGCGAGCTGATCGACAAGATTGCCCGACGCAGCCTGCAACCGCTGCTGATCGGCCTGCCCATCGTCGGTCTGCTGTTGTGGCTGACCGTGGGTTGGGGCCTGTATCCACTCAAGCGCATGGCCGATGCCATTCGCGGCCGCGCCCCGGACAACCTGGCGCCACTGGTCTTCCCACCGCTGCCCAATGAACTGGAGCCGATGGCCGCTGCGCTCAACCGCCTGCTGATGCAGGTCAAGCAGTTGCTGGAACAGGAAAAGCGCTTTATCGCCGATGCCGCCCACGAGCTGCGTACGCCGCTGGCGGTGCTGCGCATCCACGCCCAGAACGCACTCGAGGCGCCGGATGCCGGCGACCGCGAAGAGGCGCTGAGACAGCTGGGCAGCGGTGTCGACCGCGCGACCCGGGTGGTCGCACAACTGCTGACACTGGCACGTCTGGACCCCAACGGCATCCGCCTGAACATGGATCACCTCGACCTGCTGGCCTTCCTGCGTGGCGAGCTGGCCGAGCTGACCCCCCTGGCGCTCAATCGCGGCCAGGAGCTGACTCTCGACGCACAGGAACCAGGTGACTACTACCTGCCTGCGGACGCGCCCAGCCTGGGTATCCTGCTGCAGAATCTGGTGAGCAATGCCGTGCAGTACACCCCGGCGGGAGGCTGCGTTCAGGTACAGCTGCAGGCCACCCCTCAGGACCTGCTGCTGCAGGTACTCGACAGCGGCCCAGGTGTGCCAGCGGCGTTGCGCGAGCGGCTGTTCGAGCGCTTCTTCCGCGTTGGCGAAGGCCAGGGCGCCGGGCTGGGCTTGTCCATCGTGCGCCGCATCGTGGAATTGCATCAGGGCAGTATTGCCCTCGATGAGTCACCGCTCGGCGGTCTGCGTGTCAGCGTGCGCTTGCCCCGGCGTCCCGGCAGCCGTGCCTGAATGATCGCAACGACAAATATCGATGGTCAGGTATAGCCATACCCAATCACAAAGATAGAGACAATCCGTTTTATCAATCAAAGCGCTTCTCCGATCATGCACACCTGTTCAACAGCCACTACCTACAGGAGTAACTTCGCATGAGCCTGATCAAACGCTTCTTCCAGCAATCCCAACCGAGCCAGCAGCCGACCACACCGAACGTGCAGGAACACCCGAACTTCTGGATGTACCAGTGACTCAGCCGCTTGCACCGACCACCCTCAGCGGCACCTGACGCCCGGCCTTCTGTGCCAGGTAGCGGGTGCAGCTGACACGCAGGAACGAGGCGAAATTGACCACTTCGCCGCGAAAGTCCATGACCTCGTCATGCAACTTGGCGATCAGCTGGTTGGTGGTCATGCCATCGACTTCGGCGATTTCGCGCAGGATGTCCCAAAACTGATTTTCCAGACGCAGCGTGGTGACCACACCGCGGATGCGCAATGAGCGTGAGCGCGACTCGTAGAGAATCGGGTCGGCCTTCACATAGAGTTCGCACATCGGCTTTATCTCCTCACGAGCGTCGTAGCCCGGATGCAATCCGGGGATGCCGACAATGGTGCGGCCCCGGATTGCATCCGTGCTACGTTAGCTACAAGCGGATTTCAGTCCCCAGCACCTTGAGAAACGCCGCCAGCCAGGCCGGATGCGCGGGCCAGGCCGGCGCGGTGACCAGCTTGCCCTGCACGTGGGCCTGATCCACCGGGATGTCCACGTACTTACCGCCGGCCAACGCCACCTCCGGCGCACAGGCAGGATAGGCACTACACTCGCGGCCCTCCAGCACCCCGGCGGCCGCCAGCAACTGGGCACCGTGGCAGACGGCAGCGATGGGCTTGTCGGCGCTGGTGAAGGCCTTCACCAGGGCGATGACGTCGGCATTCAGGCGCAGGTACTCGGGAGCACGGCCACCGGGAATGACCAGGGCGTCGTAGTCCTCGGCACGGACCTTGGCGAAATCGAAGTTGAGGGCAAAGTTGTGCCCCGGCTTCTCGCTGTAGGTCTGGTCGCCCTCGAAATCGTGGATAGCGGTGCGCACCGTCTGGCCGGTCACCCTGTCCGGGCAGACCGCATGCACGGTGTGGCCGACCATCTGCAGCGCCTGGAACGGCACCATGGTTTCGTAGTCCTCGGCGTAATCGCCGACCAGCATGAGAATCTTCTTGGCAGCCATGATCGTCTCCTGAAGGTAGGTGGAACGAACGCCATTATTCGCCCCTATTTCCTCCGACAGGTAACAGCCGGGTACTACTCACTGCAGCAAACAGTCACGCGTCGATGCACCGACAGTGCAGGAGTGGCGCCCCGCCGCGAATCTGGCCGGCGCAGCAGCGAAAAGCTTCGCCTCGTCCCACCAGACGCAGCATTGAGCGCCTTATCCGATCACTGCCGGCCTTTCAGTGCTCGCCTGTGTTTCAGAGCGCGTACTTCTGCAGGTTTGCCATCATTTCCCTGAGCGCCTCGACGTTGTCGGCCGGGTGCGCTGCGCCTTCGAAATCGCAGATGCGTTGCCACTGCGCCGCGACATCCTCGGGGCTGAAGCCCGTGCTGGGGTCGAAGCCGGCGCCCAGGCTGCGCTCCCAGCGCACCTTGCCCACCCAACCACCGCCGACTTCGAACAGGCCGCCGGTGTCCTGACAGGCGGCGCTGCCGAGGTACACCACCAACGGGCTGACCAGTTCGGGCTTGAGCTGCTCGAACACCTGCGGCGGGATCAGCCCTTCGGTCATGCGCGTGGCACCGGTCGGTGCGATGGCGTTGACCAGGATGTTGTTCTTGCGCCCTTCGATGGCCAGGGTACGCGTCAGGCCGTACAGGCCGAGCTTGGCCATGCCGTAGTTGCTCTGGCCGAAATTGCCGTAGATCCCTGAGGTGGACGACGTGAAGATGACCCGGCCGAAGTTCTGCTCGCGCAGGTAAGGCCAGGCCGCATGAGTGGTCTTGTAGGCGCCTTCGACATGGACCCTGTAGACCAGATCCCAGTCGGCCTCTTCCATCTTGTGGAAGCTCTTGTCGCGCAGGATGCCGGCATTGTTGACCAGCACATCGATACGGCCGAAATGATCGAGCGCCGTCTGCACGATCCTGTCGCCATCGGTGACCGAATCATGGTTGGCCACCGCAGTACCGCCGAAGGCGCGGATCTCTTCGACCACCTTGTCGGCTGCCGAAGCATTGGCCCCTTCACCATGGGTGCTACCGCCGAGGTCGTTGATCACCACCTTGGCGCCATGACGAGCGAACAGCAGTGCATGGGCGCGACCCAGGCCACCGCCGGCACCGGTGACTATGACCACTTGATCTTCGAAACGGATGGCATCGCTCATCGACAGCTTCCTCGGGCAGGTTGTGAATGCACCGAGTGTCAGCCAGCCCCGCACGCTTCACAAGGCGCGCGCGGGCGCTGAATGACGGCCGATAATGCGACCTTATGCGGCTCAGTTACCGGAGCCAGAGCCAGAGCCAGAGCCAGAGCCCGACCCCGCGTCAGAGCCATCGCTGCCAGTGCCAGTGCCAGTGCCATCACCCGAGCCACCTGGGTTGCCGTCGGTCTTGGGCCCCTGAACAGGCGGGATGCCCTCACCGTCATCGGCCGGGTTCATCGGATTGGTGTCCTCTGGCGTTGGCGTGGTCGGCCCCGGAGTACCCGGCGCATCGCTATCGCTACCCGCAAAGGCTGGCAATGCCATCGCGCCGAGAATCCCGCTGAGCAGCAGTGCAGATAACGTCTTGTTCATGTTGTTCATGAGTAGCCTCGACTTTTCTGTGAGTGACACAGCTAGTGAGTCGCTCACGGCGCCGGAGGTTCGAGAAAAATTATCGCAACGCCGACCCGCTCATCCTTGCATGCGCTCAGGCAACACGGATCAGGCTGAGGTGGTTGTAAAGGTGCAACACGTGCGCCTCGGCGTACTCGCCATGGCCCAACGCGCCATAGGCGAAGTGCGGTTTCAGCGCGCCCCGGTGCTCGGCGAATCGCTGGAAAGCCACTTGCAGCCGCTGCAACGCCAGGGCCTGAGCGGCTGGTTCGAGCACAGGCGCGGCACCGGGAATCACCTCGTCCAGCGGATGACGCATGGCGCCGCGTGCGCTGAACACGGCGAACGCGGCAGGCCCGAGGCTGTGGCGAAACCAGGTCGGTTTCAGCTCGGGATAACCGTCAATGGAATAATCGATGCTCTGCGCGCAGTGATTGAACACCTCGCTCGGGCTCCAGCCGCGAATGCTCTGCAGCGTCTTGCCGTGCAGGTCCGCCAGCACCTGGCGTGCGCCCTCCAGGCTGACGGCCGCCGGTCGCGGCCCGACAGGCAAGGCCCAGTAGCCAGCGCCGAGCGCGGCGGCTGCGCCGAGCGCAGCGCCTTTGAGCAGGGTACGTCTACGCATGCGGGCTCCTGGCAGCGCGAAACTGCAGGTAATGCTCGAGCACGGCAGCCGGCGCTTCCAGCTGCGGATAATGGCCGATGCCGTCGAGCAGAACGGTGTCGGCGTCTGCGATCAGCTCACGGTAACGCGCCACCATATGCGCACCAGAGATGGGATCGAAGGCGCCATCGATCACCCGCATCGGCAGCGTCGTGGCCTGCATCGCCGTGACCCAGCGCTGCCGTTGCTGGCGCCGCTCGGGCATGTAGCGAATCAGGCGATGCATCACCGCCGGGCCGTTGTTGTACGCCACCAGTTGCCACAGGGCATCCAGCTCGGCGTCGCTGGCCTGAGTGTGCGGGCCGAAGATGCGGGTGAAACTCTGCGCCAGCTTGCGCCGTGAGAACAATCGCCCGATCAGCGGACCAAGCGGCCCGAGCAGCAACTTCTGCACCCGTACCGGATGATGCGTTTCGGGGAACAGACCGCCGTTGAGGAACACGCAACTCGCCAGCTGCAGCTGCGCGTCCTGATGCCGCGCGATCAGCTCCTGGGCAACGCTGTCGCCATAGTCGTGAGCCAGCACATGCAAGGGTCGCTGCTCGCCAATGTGGGCCAGCAGCGCCTGCTGCAGATCGGCCTGTTCCAGCAGGCTGTAGGCATGCCCGCGCGGCTTGGCCGAGTAACCGAAGCCGAGCATGTCGCAGGCGATCACCCGGTAACGCTCGGCCAGCGGCGCCCACAGGCGGTGCCAGTCCCAGCTGGCGCTGGGAAAGCCGTGGATCAGCAGTAACGGCTGAGCTTCGGTGTCACCGGCGACCCAGTAACGGATCCTGTGACCACGAAAGTCCAGCACCTGGCTTTGCCCGCGCCATTCGTCCAGGGCAATGCCTGGCAGTTCGCTCACTGGTCGTAACCCGGCATCTGCTGGTCCAGCTTGCGCAGCAGCGCTGGCCAGGGCAGCGCGCCGCCCATGCCCTGCGGCGTTTTCATCACGCCGGCGATCATCGCCCGCGCCCCGTCGAGAATCTGCTGCGGAATGTGGATCAGCTCGGCGCCACCGCTCTGCGCCATGACCTGGATCTCGCAGGCACGCTGCAGGACGAACATGCCGAGGAAGGCGTCGGCGATGCCACCGAAAGCGGTGAGCAGCCCATGGTTGGGCAGGATCATGAAGTTCTTGTCGCCCAGATCCGCCTGCAGCCGCGCTTTCTCGTCATGATTCAGCGCCACGCCTTCATAACCGTGGTAGGCCAGGCTGGCGAGGACGAACAGTGATTGCTGCGACAGCGGCAGCAAGCCCTGCTTCTGCGCCGACACGGCGATGCCGGCAGACGTATGGATGTGCAGTACGCAACCGACGTCGTGGCGCACCTCGTGCACGGCGCTGTGAATGGTGTAACCGGCCGGGTTGATGTCGAACGGGCTGTCCATCAGCTTGTTGCCCGCCAGGTCGACCTTGACCAGGCTCGACGCCGTGATTTCGTGGAACATCAGGCCGTAGGGGTTGATGAGGAAGTCCTCGGTGCCCGGTACCTTGGCAGAGATATGGGTGAAGATCAGGTCGTCCCAACCATAGAGGGCGATCAGCCGGTAGCAGGCGGCGAGGTCGACGCGCGCGCGCCATTCGGCCTCGGAAACCAGATTCTTCACGGCAGGGAGTTGCAGCGGAGCATTCACGGCGGTCACCTCGATATTCTTGTTGGTCGGTGGTGTCCGCAGTCTAGCCAGGCGCGTCGCTGAGGGTAGTCGCCCTGGCAGCCATCTTGATGGCTTTGCGGGTCACGGCGCCGGTGCACCGCGGTGCGATAGGCAGGTATTCGCCGCTTTTATCGCCGCTCAGACCAGCTCGGGGTAATGGCGCGTCAGCAGCGGCCACTGCGCCTGAGCGTCGCTATCATCGGCCAGCAGGCGAAAGCCCTCGAACCGGAACTCCGGCGCCACGCTGCAACCGACCAGCGTGTAGGCACCCGTCGAGCGCGCCGCCTGCCAGGCATGGGCCGCCACCGCGCGCTGCGGCATCTGCCCTTCTGCCGCTGGCCCGAGCAACTCGCAACGCACCGCGTCGGGAGTGTCGGCGATCAACAACTGCAGGGGGTCGCCCTCGTGAAAATGCCACAGCTCATCGGCGTCGACCCGATGCCAGCGGCTGACCGCATCACCTGGCAGCAGGAACAGAATGGCGCTGGAAGCCGCCCGGCCCTGAGCATCGCGCTGCGCCGAAACGAACAGACGACGGTAGTAACCGCCCTCGGGATGCGCGGCAAGCCCGAGGCTGTCGATCAACTGGCGAGCGCGCGGGTGCACGTCAGGCCTTCAGCGCTGCCACGAAGGCTTGCAGCCAGGGTTCGGCATCGGTTTCAGGCGTGACGGTTTCGCTGGAGTCCAGGCGCAGCATGTCCACCACTTCGCGCAAGCCCAGCTCGGCATACAACTCACGCATCAGTTCACCGCCACCGCAGAAGGTGTCATAGCTGGAGTCGCCCAGCGCCAGCACTGCAGCCGGCTTGCCGCTCCAGGCCGGCAAACGGTCTCTGATTTCGCTGTACAGCGGCAGCAGGTTGTCCGGCAGTTCACCCATGCCGGTGGTGGACGTCACGGTGAGCAAGGCGTCCGGCGCGAAGGCCAGCAGCTCCTCGAGGCTCATGTTCGACTTGTGCCAGGCGTCCAGCCCGGCGGCCTTGAGCTGGCGCTCGGCGTGGCGAGCGACTTCCTCGGCCGTGCCGTAGACCGAGCCCGAGAGAATGGCGACTTTCATGACAACTCCGGAAACAGGAAAAACGCCGCGTATTATGCCGCAAGTGGACAGGCCGACCCGATGTTTTAGAATGCAGCGCATAGCCATCGCGGAACCGGACTCATGATCAATGCCAAACTGCTGCAACTGGTAGTCGACGCCTCCAACGATGGAATCGTGGTGGCCGAGCAGGAGGGCGACGACAACATCCTGATCTATGCCAACGCGGCGTTCGAACGCCTGACCGGCTACGCCAGTGACGACATTCTCTATCAGGACTGCCGCTTCCTGCAGGCAGGCGATCGCGCGCAGCTTGGGCTGCAGGCCATTCGCGACGCGGTCAAGGCGAACAAGCCCTGCCGGCAGATCATTCGTAACTACCGCAAAGATGGCAGCGCGTTCTGGAACGAGCTGTCGATCACGCCGGTGCTCAACGAAAGCGACCAACTGACCTACTACATCGGTATCCAGAAGGACGTCACCGAACAGGTCGAAGCCAAGCAGCGGGTGCGTGAGCTGGAGGCACAAGTAGCCGAGCTGAAGGCCGAGCTGGCGCGCCTTGAAAAGCTGACGAACGGATAAAACTATCCTGCGCCAGCGCAGTCAGATGGGTTTGACCCTGCGCAGTCTCATTCCATGCAAAGCGACCCGCTGCTGACTCAGGACGAACTGGATTTCATCCAGACGATCCTCTTCAAACCTCCGCAAAAGCGGCGCTCTAGCGCAGTGCCGCCGTTGACTCTGGGCGAGCAACTCAGTGAGCTTCTGGCGCGCCTGGGCAATGAAGAGCAGCTGAGCCTGGACACCCATACCAACAATCAGCACCTGAGCTTTCCTCTGCACCTGATCCAGGACGGCCACCGCCAGTCGCGCCTGGAACTGGGTGCACCGCTGATCTTCGAACAAGGCGTAAGCGAACGCCCATGGCGTCTCGTTCTGCCCACGGCGCTGGCACTGCTGGACGGCAGCGACCAGCCCAGTGGCCTGCAAGCGCTGGAGCTATCGAACAGTGGAATCCTGGTGGAGTACAGCAGAACAGGCACGCCGGCCAAGGATCAGTTGCTGCAGCTGATCTTGCCCCGGGAGCGCCGCGTTCAACTGCGCGCGCGGCTGGCAAGACGCGTCAGCCAGAAGCGTTACGCCTACAGCCTGCAGACGCTGCATACGGAAGATGAGCAGACCCTGCGTCAGTACCTGTTCGAACAGCACAGCGAACAACAGTCGCAGACCGCAGCAGTCAGCTGAAGCCCTGTACCCTGGGTCGCCTCAGGTATCCAGATGACCCGCCAGGAACTGCTGCATACGCCGCTGCATCAGGCGCCCTTCGTTACCCAGGCAGGCAATGGGCGAACCGGCCAGACTCTCCTCCGCCAGATCGGCACTGTCACCGGCCAGCAGCAGCGGACATGCCAGACCCAGCGCCAGGCGCGCCAGTTGCCGCGGGAACTCCTCGCCTGGCGGCTGGTTGCTGAAGATCACCAGCGCCTGGGGCTGCATGCGTTCACAGACCAGGGCCAGATCGGTCATGGGTACGCCAGGCCCCATCACCGACACGCCGACGTCCTGATTGCCCAACAACAACGCCGCAACCAGCAACTCCAGCTCCCGACAGTGGCCCGGTAGCGCCACCAGCAGCACGCGCTCACGCGAGTCATCGCGCCCCAACTGCAGACGCTGCCAGCAGCGCCCACGCAGGAAGCCGTCGAGCATCAGCCACTCGCCGCGCAGGCCGACTTCGTCCTGGCGCAGCAGCAGTTCCTGCCAGACCGGCATGAAAATGTCCTGGAACACCACCGGCAGCGGGTAGCAGGAGAAAATCTGCCCATACAAGCGCTCGAGACGAGGCTCATCGAAGTTCTGCAGCGCACTGCGCACCTGGCCCTGCCACTGACTCCAGTCGTCACTGCTGACTTCGTTGTAGGCCGGCGTGGCGACGCTGCGAGTGCTGGCGCTCTTGGCCAGGATCGAACCGACCTTGCTGACCGCGACGCCGCGCTCGATCCAGGCGAGGATGCTGCGCACGGCATCGATATCGGCCTGTGAATAGAGACGATGGCCGCTGTCGGTACGCGTCGGTTGAATCAGGCCGTAACGCCGTTCCCAGGCACGCAGGGTGACCGGATTGACGCCGGTAAGGCGAGAAACCTCACGGATGGGGAACAGCTCTTCCTGCTTCAAAGCGCTGGACGCAAGCGATGTGACGGAGGCGAGTTCTGGCATGGCTTCGGGCATCACGGCAACGAATATGAGAGGCATTGTAACCCAGCTAAGGCAGGCTTACATTGTGCAAGAACTGTACAAGGTGATTTCATGCATAACCTTGCTTGGCCATTGACCCTCTACTACGACGGCGACTGTCCGCTCTGCGCACGCGAAATCGGCATGCTCAGGCGACATGCGTCACCCCTGCGACTGCTGCTGGTGGATATTGCTGCCGCTGACTTCGATCCGCTGCCGCTGGGGGTATCCCTGAGCGCGATGCAGGATCGTCTGCACGCACGCTGGGCCGATGGCGAATGGGTGCTGGGCCTTGATGCCAGCCTGTGGAGCTGGGAGGCGGCCGGACTGGGAAGCTGGGTGGCGCCGCTGCGCTGGCGACCGCTGCGTCCGCTGCTGGAGTGGGGCTATCGCTTGTTCTGCCGCCTGCGCCCCCATTTGGCACGACTCCCGCACCCTGACGGTGCAGCACGTTGCCAGGAAGGCAAGGCTTGCTCCGGCCGACGCCCGCCATCAGGCAGGGCTGGCTAATTTCCGCAAAACGGGAATAATCCTTGCTGCGTTCTTCGTCGAGCACACCACCCCCGTGCTCGATCGCGCCCAATGCCGTACCCCGGCTGACGGCAACACTCGAGGAGATACACAATGTCCCCCGTTACCTTGATGGTGGCGCGCCGCGTTGCCAATGGCCGTTATCACGATTTCATCGCCTGGCTACGTGAAGGCGAACACCTGGCCACCGACTTCCCTGGCTACCTCGGCTCCGGCGTACTGGCACCGCCTGCCGGTGATGATGAGTTCCAGATCGTTTTCCGTTTCAGCGACGAACAGACCATGGCTTCCTGGGAGCACTCGGCCTCGCGCCAGGCCTGGCTGCAGCGTGGTGCGGGACTTTTTGCCCAACCGCAGGAAAAGCGCGCTGTCGGCCTTGACGCCTGGTTCGGCAGTGCCCTGCGACGGCCGCCGCGCTGGAAGCAGAGCGTGGCGATCTGGCTGGCATTCTTTCCGGTATCCCTGGGCTTCAACCTGCTGCTGGGCCCCTGGCTGGCCGACCTGTCGCTGCTTGCCCGCGTGCTGTTGTCGACGCTGGCCTTGACGCCACTGATGACCTACTGGTTCATCCCACTTTCCACTCGCCTGCTCGAGCCCTGGCTGCAAGGTAACTACCCGCAGCGCCTGGGCAGACGAACCGCCAGCATCGGCAAGCCCTGAAAGCATCCATTTCTATCCATCGGCCAGCCTCGTGCTGGCCGATTTCGTTGTACAAATGGCCAATAGCTGTACAAAAGCAACAGTGCGTACAGGTAAAGCACAAAAAAGCCCTCTCCACCTCATCATTAAAAAACCTTAAAATTCAGCGCTATAGGCAAAGTCACTGAGCCTGACAGCAAAACCACATGCCGCACATGGTTGTACAACTTGCGACTCTGGTATAGCTTTATCCACGGTCTGGTGAGTACCGCCTGCCACTGGTCAGGTATCCCGAGGCGGTACGAGCCAGGCCTTCATTTCTTTCCCACGAGTTGCACATGAGCGCTGCCAACTTTCCCATCCTGATCACCGGCGCCGGCCAGAGGGTCGGCCTCTACTGCGCCGAACGTCTGCTCGACGAAGGCCAGCCGGTGATCATCAGCTACCGCCAGCACCGCGACGATATTGCGCGGCTGCGTGAGCGCGGTGCCATCGCCCTGCAGGCTGATTTCAGTGATGAGAGCGGCATCATGGCGTTCATCGAACAGCTCAAGGCGCAGTGCAGCGGCCTGCGCGCGATCGTGCACAACGCCTCGCAGTGGCTGGCGGAAACGCCAGGCGAAGAAGCGCAGGTCTTTCGTCAGCTGTTCAGCGTGCACATGCTCGCGCCCTACCTGATCAACCTGCATTGCAGCGAGCTGCTGCTGCAGTCGCAACACGCCGACATCGTGCACGTGAGTGACGACGTGGTGCGCAAGGGCAGCGCCAACCGCCCCGCCTACTGCGCGAGCAAGGCGGGCCTGGAAAGCCTGACGTCGTCGTTCGCCGCGCGTCTGGCGCCACGCATCAAGGTCAACACCATCGCGCCGGCGCTGCTGATGTTCAACGATGGTGACGACGACGCCTACCGGACCAGGACCCTGGCCAAATCGGCGCTGGGCATAGAACCCGGCCCGCAGGCCTTCTACCAGACTTTGCGCTACCTGCTGGACAACGCCTACGTAACCGGAACGACCCTTACCCTCAACGGCGGCCGCCACCTCAAGTGAGGCGACTGCTCAGGACACTGCCATGAGCCAACCCCTTTCCCAGCAATACCGCGAAATTCTCGTAGGCCTCGGTGAAAACCCGGAACGCGAGGGTCTGCTCGATACGCCCAAACGCGCAGCCAAGGCCATGCAGTATCTGTGTCATGGCTACCAGCAGTCGCTGGAGGAGATCGTCAACGGCGCGCTGTTCGAGTCCGACAACGACGAGATGGTGATCGTCAAGGACATCGAGCTGTACTCGCTGTGCGAGCACCATCTGCTGCCCTTCATCGGCAAGGCGCACGTCGCCTACATCCCCACCGGCAAGGTGCTCGGGCTGTCCAAGGTGGCGCGCATCGTCGACATGTACGCGCGGCGCCTGCAGATCCAGGAAAACCTCACCAAGCAGATCGCCGATGCCATCGCCCGCGTGACCAATGCCGCCGGCGTGGCGGTGGTGATCGAGGCCAAACACATGTGCATGATGATGCGCGGTGTGGAGAAGCAGAATTCGGTGATGAGCAGCTCGGTGATGCTTGGCGCCTTCCGCGAGTCCTGCAACACTCGCCACGAATTTCTGCAATTGATCGGACGGAGCAACTAATGCCGCGACTGGAACCTGGAATGGCGCGCATCCGCGTCAAGGACCTGCGCCTGCGCACCTACATCGGTATCAAGGAAGAAGAGATCAACAACAAGCAGGACGTGTTGATCAACCTGACCATCCTCTACCCCGCCGTCGATGCGGTAGAGGTCAACGATATCGAGCACGCGCTGAACTACCGCACCATCACCAAGGCCATCATCGCCCATGTCGAAGGCAATCGCTTCGCCCTGCTCGAACGCCTGACTCAGGAAATCCTCGACCTGGTGATGACCCATCAGGCCGTGCGTTATGCCGAAGTGGAAGTGGACAAACCGCATGCCCTGCGTTTCGCCGAGTCGGTCTCCATCACGCTCGCCGGTCATCGCTGACAGCCGCTTTCGGCGGCTTGCCGCTCTCCGGCGAGGCTCTTATCATCGCCGCCACCATTCCCGGAGAGCCCACCATGACCGAGCAAGAACGCCTCGAACTGGAAGCTGCAGCCTTTCGTGCGCTGGTGCAGCACCTGCGCACACGTCCTGACGTGCAGAACATCGACCTGATGAACCTGGCCGGTTTCTGCCGCAACTGCCTGTCCAAATGGTACAAGGCCGCAGCCGACGACCTCGGTGTCGAAGTGAGCGCCGATCAGGCCCGCGAGACGGTGTACGGCATGCCCTATGCCGACTGGAAGGCCAAGTATCAGCAAGAAGCCTCGGCCGAGCAGAAAGCCGCATTTGCCAAAGGAAAGCATGAATGACCGCTCTCAACGAGCTGCGCAAGCGCCTGCAACAAGATGACTACGCCTTCAGCGAAACCCTGGCCTTCGTCGCCGAGCACTACGACTATCAGCCCAGCGCCTTCCGCAACGGTGATGTGGAGAACGCTGCCGGCCACAACGAAGGCTCCTGCAAGACGCTGGGCCTGGCCCTGCTGGAAGGCTTGAGCACGGACGAAGCGCTGCGCGCCTTCGGCGAGCACTACCGCAGCGTGCTGGCCACGCCACAAGGCAGTGATCACGGCAACATTCGCGCACTGATGAGCCACGGTCTGGACGGCGTGAAGTTCGAGCAGCAACCGCTCAAGCCCAGAGCCTGAACCTGCAGCGCAACAAACTGCGCAACTGTCGGCAAAGGCTGACAGACATCACATTGCTATCACTTTATGCTGCGCATCATCACAACATGGAACACGAGGGAACGTGTTCTGCGCGCAGCTGCCGCCCTTCCCTCCTGTTTCGCGCTCGGCATGGAGTCGACCGATGCAGCAAACCCTGGTATGGAAACCCTGGTGCAACCCTGGCGTGGAAACCCTGCGCCTGAGTCAGGATGCCAATGGCATCCAGGCCACCAGCCATCTCATGCAGGTCATCAAGGGCAACAGCATCGTTGCCCACTACATGATCGATTGCGATCCGGGCTGGCGCTTGCGCCGCCTCTGGCTCAAGGTCGACAACCATGGCCAGCGCAACCTCTGCCTGCAGCGTGATCTGCGTGGCAATTGGCTGCTCAACGGCGAACCGCGCGCGGATCTGCTGCAATGCCAACATGTCATGCTCTCGGCCTCGCCCTTCACCCACACCCCTGCCCTGCAGCGCAGTGCGTTGGAGACTGGCCAGAGCGATGAGATGCAGGTCGCCTATATCGACATGCTCAGCCTCAAGGTCGAACCACGCCGGCAGCGCTACCAGTGCCTGCGCCGCCACCCCGGTGAAAGCCTCTACCGCAGCCAGGCCGAAGGTCATGCTCATGAAGAACTGAGCGTCGACGACCACGCGCTGCTGCTCAAGGCCGACCAGCAGTACCTGCGCCTGAGCCAGCGCGACCTGAAGGTCAGCGCACTGGTGTAGCGCCACACCGGTAGGGTGCGCCACGTGTTCAGCCGGGGGACATAGGTAACGGGTGTCGGGAGACATAGGTAACGCATTTAGGCTTACGGAGTTCATCGAATCGGGAGATCGAGTGATGCCGTGGCCGGAGCGCAGCACTATGTCGATAAGGCGTG
>NZ_JBLWTV010000017.1:0-116391 GCF_048269965.1 Pseudomonas sp.
GGCAACGGGCAACATGATCATCAACCTGTTACCCATGTCCCCCGACAGGTGTTTACCATGTCCCCCGGCTGAACACCACGCGCACCGAGGTTTTCGCTGGCATTCTGGTGCGCACGGCGCACCCTGCGGCCGGCACCACTCAGACCGGCAGTTGCCCGAACGCCCAGCGCAGCAGGAAGAACACCAGCAATCCACCACCGATGGTCGCCAGCAGGTGCCGTGTGAAAGCGGCGATGACAATGGCGACCAGGCCCGCCAGCAGGTAGGCGTTGTTCCAGCTCAGCGACCAACTCTGCCCGTCCGGCATGAGCATGCCGGGCACGACAATCGCCGTCAGCACGGCAGTCGGCACGTAATGCAGCCCCTGCCTGATCAAGGGCGGAAAACGCAGATCAGGGAACGCGAACAGGCTGTAGCGGGTGACGAAGGTGATCGCCAGCATGCCCAGGATCAGCAACCAGATATCCATCAGACCAACCCCCCCTGCAGCACCGGCTTGCGCCGTTCCAACCACACGCCGACGACGATGCCACTGGCTGCGGCAGCCATCAGCCCGAGCTTGTACGGCAGTGCATGACAGGCCAGCGCCACACCTGCAGCGACCAGGGCCGCAGCGACCTGCGGCTGATTGCGCAGCATGGGCACGACGATACCGATGAAGGTCGCCAGCATGGCGAAATCCAGCCCCCATTCACCGATGTTCGGCACCGCCTGGCCGAACAGCACGCCGACCAGCGTGCACAGCTGCCAGTTGCAGTACATGGCCAGTGCCGCGCCAAGAAAGTACCAATGGCGATAGGGTTCGCTATCGCCGCGCGCATAGCGCTGCAGCACCACCGCGTAGGCCTCGTCGGTGAGCCAGAAAGCCAGCGGCATGCGCCAGCGCTTGGGCAGATGGCGCACGTATGGCTGCAGGCTGGCGCTGTACAGGGCATGGCGCAGATTGACCACGAAGGTGGTCAGCAACACCACGGCAATACCGGCGCCGCCGCTCAACAGGCTGATGGCGATGAACTGCGCCGAGCCTGCGAATACCAGCAAGGACATGCCCTGCGTCTGCCAGGGATCGAGCCCGGCAGCGCCTGCCAGGCTGCCGAAGATGATGCCGAAAGGAATGGCGCCGAGCAGCATCGGCAGCATATCGCGGGCGCCCTGAGTGAATTCTTGATGACGAGACATGGAACCTCCTTGAGCAGGCGAGCTTAGCCAGGCGCCTCTGGAAGGTCTTGAACGTTCTTGCTCTGAATGAAAAAGAGACTGGGCCAACGAGGGCATCTCTTCTACTGTGTGACGCCCTATCCACGGATCACCTCAGCTGGATGCATATGGACCTGCGAATCTTCATCGTCACCACGGCACACATCAGCGAATTTCCCAAACCGATCACATTCACCGAGGGTGCGGCGCTCACGGTTGGCGAGGCCTACCAGGGCAACGAAGGCTGGGATAACTGGTTCTTCTGCAGCACGCCTGGTCAGGAGGCCGGTTGGGTCCCTGGCCAGGTCATCGAACGGCTCGATGATCGGCACGCCCGCGCACGCGAGGCCTATACCGCTCGTGAACTCGATGTACAGGTCGGCGAGCGACTGAGCGCGTCGCGCAGCCTCAATGGCTGGTTCTGGTGTACACGCGAAGATGGCGTGGAATCAGGCTGGGTGCCCCGGGCCAATCTCATCGAATACGCACCCAACTGTGTCGTGCAAGAAGAAATCAGCGGCTGCGGCATTGCCGCAGCCGCCAACATTCTCGGCAAGAGCTACGCCGCGATGAAGGCAATCGCCAACGCCATGGGCATTCATGCCGAGGACGAATCCTTGTGGTCCGACAGCCAATACGTCAGGCGTCTGTTGGCCACGGGCGGCGCGACAGCCGCAACAGGCGAGGCGCCCTTCACGTCCTGGGAGAGTCTGCCGGATCTGGCGCTGCTGGCCATCAAGCACCGCCAGGAGAACGGCCGCGACTTCTGGCACTGGGTGGTCTTCGAACGCTCGCCAGGTCAGATGCATGTATTGGATTCGGCCAGCTACCTGCCCTCGAACATCCGCACCGACTTCGGCGCCATGCAGCCAAAGTGGTACATCGAAGTGAGCAGGCCCGGCGCGTAGCGTCCCGTGCAAGATGCATCCTGCGTCATCTCGATGAGCAGGATGCAGCCGCGACCTCTGGCCACGTCCAGCTAACGCTAATCCATCTTATTTAAATTCCGTTAGCCTGCTAATCTTGGTGCCCCGCTTTCTTGCCGTTCGGATTGTTCATCGATGTCGCCGCTCCAGCGCTGCCTGCTGCCCTTCATGGCCCTGACTCTGATCGCTTGCGAGCAGCAACCGCACTTCACTGCGCCCGAACCTGGCGAGGCCCTGTCTGCGGGTGCGGCGACGGTACGCAAGTTCGATCACAACGCCTTCTCCCTGCCCTCGGCCAACCTCGCGCCAAGCCGTCGCCTGGATTTTGCAGTGGGCAACAGCTTCTTCCGCAACCCCTGGGTCACGGCGCCAGCCACCACCACCGCTCGCGATGGCCTGGGCCCGCTGTTCAATACCAATGCCTGCCAGAACTGCCACATCAAGGATGGCCGTGGCCATCCGCCGGGGCCAGATGCGGTCAGTGCCGCCTCCATGTTGGTGCGCCTTTCGCTGCCGGCCGGCCCCGAGCATGCCGAGTTGCTGATCCGCCAGGGTGTCGTCGCCGAGCCCAGCTACGGCACCCAACTGCAGGACATGGCCAATCCTGGCGTAGCGCCCGAAGGCAAGGTCCGCGTGACTTACAGCAGCGTGCCCGTGCGTTTTGCCGACGGCACGCGGGTGGAGTTGCGCAAGCCGCAGCTGGAAATCAGCCAACTCGGCTATGGGGCCATGCATGCCGATACCCTGTTCTCCACGCGTATCGCCCCGCCGATGATCGGCCTCGGCCTGCTCGAAGCCATTGCCGAGGCGGATATCCTGGCAGGCGCCGACCCGGACGACGCCGATGGCGACGGTATTTCCGGTCGCCCCAATCGGGTCTGGGACCGTCAGCAGCAGCGCAGCGTGCTCGGCCGTTTCGGCTGGAAGGCTGGCCAGCCCAATCTCAATCAGCAGAATGCCGATGCCTTCGCCAATGACATGGGCCTGACCAGCTCGCTGATCCCTCACGACAACTGCACAGCGGCGCAGGGCGATTGCCTGGCCGCGCCCCATGGCGGTGAACCGGAGGTCAGCGACACCATCCTGGCCAGCGTACTGTTCTACAGCCGCAACCTGGGTGTGCCGGCGCGGCGTGACGTCGACGCGCCCGAGGTGCTCAAGGGCAAGAGCCTGTTCCATCAGGCCGGCTGCCAGAAATGCCATACACCCAGCTTCACCACGTCGGCCGATGCGGCGGAGCCGGAACTGGCCAACCAGTTGATCCGTCCTTATACAGACATGCTGCTGCACGACATGGGCGAGGGATTGGCCGATGGCCGCGATGAATTTCTCGCCAGCGGTCACGAATGGCGCACGGCGCCGTTGTGGGGAATTGGCCTGACGCAAGCGGTCAATGGTCACACGCAGTTCCTGCATGACGGCCGTGCGCGCAACCTGCTGGAAGCCATTCTCTGGCACGGTGGCGAGGCCGAAGCGGCCAAGCTGCATGTGCTGAAATTCGATGCCGACGAGCGAGCAGCGCTGCTCGCCTTCCTGAATTCCCTCTGAGGAGCCTGCGATGTTGCATAAAACCCTGATCGCCTCCCTGCTCGGCCTGGCCCTGGTCGGCTGTGGTCAGCAGGACCCGCAAGCCAAGGTCAGCGCCGCGCTGGCCGATGGCGTCCTGTTACCGGCTTACAGCAGTTGGCAGGAGGCTGATCGTCAACTGGCGGCGAGTGCCGAAGCCTTCTGCGCAGGCGACACCGATCTGAGCGCCGCGCGCCAGGCCTTTCTCGGCGCGCAGAGCGCCTGGGCCGGCCTGCAGCCATTGCTGGTCGGACCGCTGGCCGAAGGCAACCGCGCCTGGCAGATCCAGTTCTGGCCGGACAAGAAGAACCTGGTACAGCGCCAGGTCGAAGCCCTGCTGAAGAACAAGCCGCAGCTGAGCGCGGATGAGCTGTCCGATGCCAGCGTGGTGGTTCAGGGCCTGACCGCCTACGAATACATGCTGTTCGATCCCAATCTGGACCTCGCCCAGGCCGCACAGAAAGCGCGCTATTGCCCGCTGCTGCAAGCCATCGGCAAGCACCAGCAGGCTCTGGCGGCGCAGATCGTCGGCGAATGGCAGGCCAAGCCCGGCATGGCCGAACAGCTGAAGACCTTCCCCAACGAGCGCTACGCCGACTCCAACGAAGCGATCGCCGAACTGCTGCGCGTTCAGGTCAGCGCCCTGGATGGCCTGAAGAAGAAACTCGGCGCCCCTATGGGTCGGCAGAGCAAGGGCATCGCCCAGCCTTACCAGGCCGAAGCCTGGCGCAGTGCCGGCAGCCTGGCCAACCAGGGCGCCGCACTGGCCAGCGCCGAACTGCTGTGGCACGGCAGCAACCGTGACGGTATTCAGTCGCTGTTGGGCGATGATCAGGCCGATCTGGCAAAACGTATCGACGCCGCCTACCAGGACACCCGCCAACGCCTGGCCGCACTCGACAGCCCTCTGGGTGAGCTGCTCGTCGACGAAGCGGGTCGCACTGCCCTGAACGAGCTGTACGACAGCCTCAATCGCCTGCACCGCCTGCAGGAAGGCGAACTGGCCAAGGCGCTCGACGTGCAGATCGGCTTCAACGCCCACGACGGGGACTGAGCATGCAACGCAGAGCCTTCCTCGGCCTCAGTGCC
Organism: Pseudomonas sp.; assembly: GCF_048269965.1. GTDB lineage: Bacteria > Pseudomonadota > Gammaproteobacteria > Pseudomonadales > Pseudomonadaceae > Aquipseudomonas. The sequence goes on from NZ_JBLWTV010000017.1 coordinate 4,779, forward strand.
GCGGCTGCCAGCCTGGCGGCGGCCGGCGCCTTCGGTGGCTGGACGCTGTTCGGCCCATCGGGCCAGCCGTTGCTTTTGTCGGCCCGTGACGACAGCGACGGCAAACACTACGCCGTCGGCTATCACCTCGACGGCGAGCGCGCCTTCGCCACGCCGGTGAACGAGCGCTGCCACGATGTGGTGCCGCACCCGAGCTTGCCTGTGGCACTGTTCGTCGGCCGCCGCCCGAGTACCGAAAGCTACCTGATCGACACGCGCGACGGTCGCCTGCTACAGACGCTCAGCTCGCCGGCCGGGCGCCACTTCAACGGCCATGCGGTGTTCCACAAGGACGGCGAGTGGCTGTACGCCACCGAGAACGACACCACCGAGCCAGGCCGTGGCGTCATTGGCGTTTATCGCCTGCAAGGTGAGCATCTGCTGCGTGACGGTGAGCACAGCAGCCACGGCGTCGGCCCGCACCAGCTGCTGTGGATGCCCGATGGCGAAACCCTGGTGGTGGCCAATGGCGGTATCCGCACTGAAGCGGAAAGCCGCGTGGACATGAATCTCGACGCCATGCAGGCCAGCCTGGTGCTGATCAGGCGCGACGGCAGCCTGGTCAGTCAGGAGTATCTGGCCGACCAGCGCAACAGCATCCGCCACCTGGCCGTGGCCCGTGACGGCACGGTGGTCAGCGGCCAGCAGTACATGGGCGACCTGCATGACCAGGTGCCGCTGCTGGCGATCAAGCGCCCCGGCCAACCGTTCCAGCCTTTCGCCCTGGGCGAGACGCAACGCGTGGCCATGAATCAGTACACCGCCAGCGTGGCGATCCACGATGAATTGCGCCTGTTGGCGATGACCGCACCGCGCGGCAACCGCTTCTTCATCTGGGACCTGGACAGCGCCCAGGTGCGCCTGGATGTGCCATTGCCGGACTGCGCAGGCGTCGGCGCGGTTGCCGACGGTTTCGTGGTCACTTCGGGCCAGGGACGCTGCCGCCTGTACGACTGCCGCGGTGAGCGCATCGTCACCAACGCCCTGCAGCTACCTGCCGGCTTGTGGGACAACCACTTGCGCCTGGCCTGACGGGCTCAGGCGCTGCCGCGCTCGACCAGTTCGAAGCCGACATCCAGACGCAGTGGCTGGCGTGCCGCCGCCGGTTCGGCGAAGCGCGCCAGCAGGGCATCGGCAATGGCGCAGCCGATGCGCGGTCCATCCACCCGCACGGTGGACAGCGGCGGATGCGTATGTGCCGCGCTGGACAGGTCGCCGAAACCCATCACCGCAAGATCTTCAGGAATGCGCAGGCCACGGCTGAGCGCCTCGGCCATCACGCCTTGTGCCACGGTGTCGGAGCTGCAGACCACCACCTCGCCAGCGGCACCCTCCTGCAGCAGGCGCGCCAGGCCTTCGCGGCCAACCGCCAGGGTCGCCGGCGCAGGCAGGATCTGAGCCGCCACCGGCGCTGCAACGTGCCCCTGCAGCGCGCCGACCAGACTGCGATAACGACGCAGACCACGCGGGTCATCGATGCCCACCGCCGAGACCCGGCGGTAGCCCTTGCCGATCAGATAGCGCGCCACCGCCTGGCCCACGGCCTCATGGGAAAAGCCGACCAGCATGTCCACCGGGTGCTCGCACAGATCCCAGGCCTCGACCAGCGGGATGCCGACCCGCGCCAGGCGCTCACGGCTCGCCAAGGTGTGCTCGGTGCCAGTCAGCACGATGCCGTCCGGGCGACGGCCCAACACCGCCTCGAGCAAGGCCTCCTCCTGCTCGGGGCGGTAGCCGGTGAGGCCCAGCAAGGTCTGGTAACCGGCAGCCGCGAGGCGGTCAGTCAGCGCCTGCACGGTGTCAGCGAAAATCGAGTTGGCAATGGTCGGCAGGAAGATCGCCACCAGCCGGCTGCGGCTGGACGCCAGAGAACCTGCCGCGAGATTGGGCACATAGCCGGTCGCCCGTACCGCCTCCAGTACGCGCTTGCGGGTGGCATCGCTAACCACTTCGGGGCGGCCCAGTGCCCGCGATACGGTGATCGGCGACACCCCCGCCACCCTGGCGACATCGATCAGTGTCGGGACCGCACTGCTGCGGATGCCAGCAGGTTTCCTGCCCATGTCACGCCTCCAGTCATTCGCGCGCCTCGCATCATAGAGGCACTTCATCCCAGCCGAGATACGTTGTCATACAACTTTAGTCCCATAGGATCCGAGAATGCCGACCCTGCACCTGCCTGAGGCCACTCGCGCGATGTTCAAATACGCTGTACGAACACAAGAAAACACCGTATTAGAGCCTACCGAGCTGTATTTTCCCTTACCAATCATGGGTGTTTTACAGGTTGGAGCTGCTCAGTGAAACGCAGACTGAAGACCTCAATTTCCCCCCACTGTCGCGTTGACATTACCTGGGATGGTGCTGATAATCGCCTCAAGTCATACGACAACGTATGACAAACCAATAACAACAAGCAACAAGAGTCCAGCCCCCGCCATGACCACGATCTCCAGCGAACTGCGCCCCTTCAATCGCCTGCTGCTGACCGGCGCTGCCGGCGGGCTGGGCAAGGTACTGCGCGAACGTCTGCGCCCCTACGCCACTATCCTGCGTCTGTCCGACATCGGTGAGATGGCACCGGCTGCCGGCCCCCACGAAGAAGTGGTGCGTTGCGACCTGGCAGATAAAGCCGCCGTGCATCAACTGATCGAAGGCGTCGACGCCATCCTGCACTTCGGTGGCGTCTCGGTCGAGCGCCCCTTCGAAGAAATTCTCGGCGCCAACATCTGCGGCGTATTCCATGTCTACGAAGCGGCCCGCCGCCATGGCGTTAAACGCGTTGTATTCGCCAGTTCCAACCACGTCATCGGTTTCTACAAGCAGGACGAACACCTCGACGCCAACTGCCTGCGTCGCCCGGATGGCTACTACGGCCTGTCCAAGTCCTACGGTGAGGACATGGCCAGCTTCTACTTCGATCGCTACGGCATCGAAACCGTCAGCATCCGCATCGGCTCCTCGTTCCCCGAACCCGCCAACCGCCGCATGATGAGCACCTGGCTGAGCTACGACGACCTTACCCACCTGCTCGAACGCTGCCTCTATACCGAGAACGTCGGCCACACCGTGGTTTACGGCATGTCGGATAACCGCGATGTGTGGTGGGACAACAGCAAGGCCGCGCACCTGGGCTTCACGCCCAAGGACAGCTCGGAAGTCTTCCGCGACAAGGTGCAAGCGCAGCCCATGCCGGCCGCTGACGACCCGGCGCGCATCTACCAGGGTGGGGCCTTCGTTGCCGCCGGCCCGTTCGGCGACGACTGAACAGCACCCCGCGACCGCCCCAAGCCATTACAACACGTAGAGCGCCACAGCCATGACAGCCGAACTGATTGTCGATGCGCGCAACGCCACGGGTGAAAGCCCGGTGTGGAACGCTGCCGAACAGGCTCTTTACTGGGCCGACATCCCTGCCGCCCGCCTGCACCGCTGGTCCGCGGCCGATGGCCAGACGCAGAGTTGGCAGGCCGACGAGATGCTCGCCTGCATCGCCATGCATCCTGCCGGCGGCTGGATCGCCGGCATGCAGAGCGGCATCTTCCATCTGCGTCCGCAAGACGATGGCAGCGTACAGGCCGAGCGCCTGGCACAGGTCGAACATGCCCGCCCGCAGATGCGCTTCAACGACGGTCGCTGCGATCGCCAGGGTCGCTTCTGGGCCGGCACCATGCTGCTGGACATGGCCGCCGGTGCCCGCGTCGGCGCGCTGTATCGCTACGACGGTCAGTTGCAACAGGTGCTCGACGACTTCATCGTGCCCAATGGCCTGGCCTTCAGCCCCGACGGCCGCATCATGTACCTGTCTGATTCGCATCCCAGCGTGCAGAGCGTCTGGGCCTTCGACTACGACATCGACAGCGGCACGCCGCACAACCGCCGCCTGTTCATCGACATGGCACGGCACCCGGGCCGCCCCGATGGCGCGGCGATGGATGTCGACGGCTGCTACTGGATCTGCGGCAACGACGAAGGCCTGGTCCACCGTTTCACCCCCGACGGCCGCCTGGATCGCTCGCTCGCCGTGCCGGTGAAGAAGCCCGCCATGTGCGCCTTCGGTGGCGCCAATCTGGACACCCTGTACGTGACCTCGATCCGCCCCGGCGGCGATCTCTCCGACCAGCCACTGGCAGGTGGTGTATTCGCCCTGCAGGCCGGTGTGCGCGGCATCGAGGAGCCTGCCTTGCAACCCTGATCCGATTCACCCCGGGCCGTTCGCGGCACCGGACTCAAGCTGCTGTAAACCAACAACAACAAGACGGAGTTTTCCGCATGAACCTCAAACGCAAGTTGCTTCTCGCCACACTTCCGCTAGCGCTCGGCCTGTCCTCCTTCGTACAGGCCGAGACGACCCTGAAGATTGCCGAAATCCACCCTGCTGGCTACCCGACCGTAGTCGCCATGGAAAACCTCGGCAAGAAGCTGGAAGCTGCCACCAACGGCGAGATCAAATCCCGCATGTTCGCCGGCGGCGTTCTCGGCTCCGAGAAGGAAGTCATCGAGCAGACCCAGATCGGCGCCGTCCAGCTGACCCGCGTCAGCCTCGGTTCGGTCGGTTCGGTAGTGCCGGCCACCAACGTCTTCAACATGCCGTTCGTGTTCCGCGACGTCGACCACATGCGCAAGATCATCGACGGTGAGATCGGCCAGGAAATCCTCGACGCCATCACCAACTCCGACTTCAACATGGTCGGTCTGGCCTGGATGGACGGCGGCAGCCGCAGCCTCTACACCAAGAAGCCGATACGCAGCATCGAAGACCTGAAAGGTATGAAGATCCGCGTAATGGGCAACCCGCTGTTCATCGACACCCTCAACGCCATGGGTGCCAACGGCATCGCCATGGACACCGGTGAAATCTTCAGCGCCCTGCAGAGCGGCGTGATCGACGGCGCCGAGAACAATCCGCCTACCCTGCTCGAGCACAACCATTTCCGCTCCGCCAAGTACTACACCCAGACCCACCATCTGATCCTGCCCGAGCCGCTGCTGATGTCCAAGACCACCTGGAACAAGCTGACGCCGGAACAGCAGGAACTGGTCAAGAAACTGGCCAAGGAAGCGCAACTGGAAGAGCGCCAGCTGTGGGACGAGAAGAGCGCCAGCAGCGTAGAGAAACTCAAGGCTGAAGGCGTCGAATTCATCGAAGTCGATACCAAGCCCTTCTACGATGCCACCGCCCCGGTTCGTGAGAAGTACGGCGCGCAGTTCGTTGACCTGATTAAGCGTATCGAAGCCGTTCAGTAATCCACGCGCAAGCGCGCGGCGCCGGCACCTCGCCTGCGCCGCGCAACCGGTGAAGCCTCATGAAAAACCTGGTTCTGGGCGTCAACGACGCCATCTACCGTGCCTGTATCGCGACCGCCGGCCTGGCGATCGTGATCATGGCTTTGATCATCCCCTGGGGCGTATTCAGCCGTTACGTGCTGGGTCAAGGACTGGGCTGGCCCGAGCCTATTTCAGTGCTATTGATGGTGCTGTTCACCTTCGTCGGTGCCGCTGCTGGCTACCGTGCGGGGGCCCACATGGCTGTGACCTCACTGACCGATCGCCTGCCACAAGCACTGGTGCCGCTGATCACATTGTTCGTGCGCCTGGTCATGGGCGGCATCGCGCTGTTCATGCTGATCTGGGGTTACAAACTCTGCGTAGCGACCTGGAACCAGTACCTCAGCACCCTGCCCTCGGTACGCGTCGGCATCAGCTACATGCCAATCCCGGTGGGCGGTTGCATCACCCTGCTGTTCGTCATCGAACAACTGCTGTACGGCGATCAACACAAGCGCCGTGCCGTCGACTTCGAACACACCGAAGATTCCAAGGAGGCCGCGTAAATGGATGCCGCCATTCTTTTGGGCAGTTTCATTGTCCTTATCCTGCTACGCGTCCCCGTTGCTTATTCGCTTGGCGTTTCCGCACTGATCGGCGCCTGGTGGATCGATATCCCCCTGCACGCCGTGATGATCCAGATCGCCGGTGGCGTGAACAAATTCTCCCTGCTGGCCATTCCGTTCTTCGTCCTGGCCGGCGCAATCATGGCCGAAGGCGGCATGGCCCGGCGCCTGGTGGCGTTCGCCGGGGTGCTGGTCGGCTTCGTCCGCGGCGGCCTGTCGCTGGTCAACATCACCGCTTCGACCTTCTTCGGCGCCATCTCCGGCTCCTCCCTGGCCGATACCGCCTCGGTCGGTTCGGTGCTGATCCCGGAAATGGAAAAGAAGGGCTATCCGCGCGAGTTTTCCACCGCCGTGACCGTTTCCGGCTCGGTGCAGGCACTGCTCACCCCGCCCAGCCACAACTCGGTGATCTACTCGCTGGCCGCTGGCGGCACGGTGTCCATCGCGGCGCTGTTCGTCGCCGGCATCGGCCCGGGCCTGCTGCTCAGCTTCACCATGGCCGCGCTGTGCCTGTGGTTCGCCAAGAAGCGCAACTACCCCAAGGGCGAGGTGATTCCGCTGCGCCAGGCACTGAAGATCTGCGTGGAAGCGCTGTGGGGCCTGATGACCATGTTCATCATCCTCGGCGGCATCCTCAGTGGCGTGTTCACCGCCACCGAATCGGCGGCTGTTGCGGTGGTCTGGGCGTTCTTCGTGACCATGTTCATCTACCGCGACTACAAGTGGCGTGAACTGCCGAAGATGCTGCACCGCACCGTGCGCACGCTGTCGATCGTGATGATCCTCATCGCCTTCGCCGCCAGCTTCGGCTACATCATGACCCTGATGCAGATTCCGTCGAAGATCACCACGGCGTTCCTGGCCTTCTCGGACAACCGCTACGTGATCCTGATGTGCGTCAACTTCATGCTGCTGGTGCTGGGCACGCTGATGGACATGGCGCCACTGATCCTGATCCTCACCCCGATCCTGCTGCCAGTGGTGACCTCATTCGGCGTCGACCCGGTGCACTTCGGCATGATCATGCTGGTCAACCTCGGCATTGGGCTGATCACGCCACCGGTAGGTGCGGTACTCTTCGTTGGCGCCGCCATCGGCAAGGTCACCATCGAAAACACCGTGAAGGCACTGCTGCCGTTCTACATCGCGCTGTTCGCCGTGCTGATGGCCGTTACCTACATCCCTGCCATTTCGCTGTGGCTGCCGAGCATCGTGCTCTGACAGCAACCGGGCATTGAACGACAACGCCGCCCAATCGGGCGGCGTTTTGCTTTAGGGCCTGATTTCAAGGCCATGACAACAGGATTTCGTCATGCAAGGTTCCACCCCATTTGCGCGTCACATCGCCGTCCTGATCCTCGCCACACTGGCTTGTTCGTTCGCGGGCAACCACATCGCTGCGCGGATCGCCTTCGACCACGACACCGGGCTGCTGCTGGCCATGCTCGCGCGTGCCGGCGTGACCCTGGTCGCGCTGGCCGCTCTGGTACTGTGGCGACGTGAATCGCTGAAACTGGGTCGCGCCACCTGGAGCTGGCAGATCTTGCTGGGCCTGCTGATCGCCATTCAAAGCTTCTGCATCTACTCGGCCGTGGCGCGCATTCCCGTGGCCCTGGCGCTGCTGGTGGTCAACCTCTCGCCAATCCTGCTGGCACTGCTCACCTGGGCGCTCGGCGGTGCAGCGCCAACCCGACAGGCGCTGGCCATCATGGGCGTGATCCTCTTCGGCCTGGTGCTGGTGCTCGACGTTCCTGGCCGCCTGGCCAGCAGCGATGCGCCGGACGGCGAGTGGATGGCAGGCATCCTGTTCAGCCTGACGGCTGCCGCCGTTTTCGCCGTGGCGTTGTGGATCACCGAAAATCGTCTGTCGAAAATCGCGGGCTCGGTACGCAGCATGCTGACCCTGGCCGTGGTGTTCAGCGCCTCGGCCCTGCTGGGCAGCAGCGGCCTTATTCCTGGCGGTTTGAGCCTGCCCAATGCCAGCACCGGCTGGATCGCACTGGCCTGCCTGGTCCTGCTCTATGGTGCAGCTTTTTCAACCCTGTTCATCTGCATGCCGCGCCTGAACATCGCGCGCAATGCACCGGTGATGAACATGGAGCCGGTGGCCGGCATGATCCTGGGCTGGCTGATTCTGGGGCAGGTATTGGAAGCCCTGCAGGTGATCGGCGGCTTGATCGTGGTCGGCGGTATCGTCGCCCTGGCCTATAGGCGCTAGAGCGCGCCATGTGCGCTGATTTTTTCTCACTGCCAACAGACACTCGGCGGCCCAGGGCCGCCGAGTCTGTGCAGGGCGTTTCAGCCGTGCAGCGCTTGCGCCTCGGCCGCTTCGTGCGCCTGACGCAGGCGCTCGCGGCTGTTGGTCAGGTGCAGGCGCATCGCAGCCCGCGCCGCCTCGGCATCCTGACGTGCGATGGCTTCGAAGATCTGCTCGTGCTCGCGCTCCAGACGCGCCATGTAGTGGGTCTGGTCGTCACGCGCCAGGCTGGCGGAATTGACCCGGGTACGCGGGATGATGCTGGTACCCAGGTGACTGAGAATATCGGTGAAGTAGCGGTTGCCGGTAGCCTCGGCAATGCGCAGATGAAAATGGAAGTCCGAGGACACCGCATCGCTGGCATGCATCGCGCTCTCGTTGATGGCATCCAGTGCCTCGCGAATGGCCTTCAGTTGTACGTCATTACGGCGCTGAGCCGCCATCCCGGCAGACTCCACCTCAAGACTGATACGCAGTTCGAGAATGGCCAGCACGTCGCGCAAGGTGACGATGGTCGCCGGATCGATGCGAAAACCACTGGCACTGGGCGTATCCAGCACGAAAGTGCCGATGCCATGACGGGTCTCGACCAGCCCCGCTGCCTGCAAACGCGACAAGGCCTCGCGCACCACGGTACGGCTGACGCCCTGCTCTTCCATGATCGCCGACTCCGTCGGCAGCTTCTCACCGCGCTTGATCAGCCCATCGCGAATGCGCTGCGACAGATCGGCTACCAGCTCCTGGGCCAGGCTGCGATGCTTGCGACGAGCACGGGGTTGAGCGTTTTGCGTTTCCATGGCGGACGAATTCTCGATGTAAGACGTGAGGCTTTGCAGCAATGATAGCCTAGCAGTTGTACGATGACACTATGAATTCCCGACAATTACAGCCCTTGGAGCGTCAAGTGCCAACGACTCTGCTGACCCTGAGCGATAGCCTGACCCAGTTGACCCTTGCCCCGGAACTGGGCGCAAGCCTGGTCAACTGGGTGCGTCTGAGCGACGGCCAGCCGCTGCTGCGCCACAGCGACGAACAGGCACTGGCTGCCGTCAATCCCAGGCGCCTGGCCTGCTACCCCTTGCTGCCCTGGTCCAACCGCATTGGCGGCGGTGGTTTCGCTACCCCTGACGGCTGGCAAGCGCTTGATGCCAATACCGACCACGAACCTCTGCCGATACACGGCAGTGCCTGGCAACAACCCTGGCAGATAGTCAATGCGACGTCCGACAGCGCCCTCCTGGAACTGCAGAGCCAATCGCCTTTTCCCTATCGCGCCACGCTCCACGTACAACTCACTGACGGCCGTCTGCGCCTGACGTTACACGCCACACACCTCGGCGAGCAGCCCACCTGGTATGGGCTCGGCCTGCATCCTTATCTGCCGCGCACTGCGCACACGCGCGTGCAGGCGCAAGCTGGCGGCGTCTGGTTGTGCAGCGAGGACAAGCTGTCCAGCCAGTGGGTCGAATTACCGCAGGCCTGGAACTTCAACGAGCCCACCTTGTTGCCGCAGCAACTTGTCGATAATGCGTTCACCCAATGGCCGGGGCGCGCTCGCATCATTCAACCGGAGGCAGGTTATCAGCTCGTCTGCGAGGCACAGGGCAGCGATATGTTTCTGTTGTTCTGCCCGCAGGCGCAGAACTTCTTCTGCTTCGAGCCCGTCACCCACCCGGTCAACGCCCACCATCTGCCGGGACAACCGGGGCTGCGCTTACTGGCCGCGGAGCAAAGTGTTCAGATGAGTTTCAGCCTGCACTACCAGACGCTGGCAGACTGATCACTGGACATTCAAAGGGCGTTGGCGATAATACTCGTCAGTTGCCCAATGCAACTTTTCTCGGAAAAAAGTTACAAATAGATAAGTAACTGAAGAGAAAGGAGAAAGATGCAAAGCGTGAAACTTTGCAAACTGTTCTCCCCGCCAACCAAGGCAAAGCACTTTAGATTGATCCCTCAGCGCAACAGTGAAACCTGGTGTTTCGGCTGTTGTGTGGGTCGATCATAACCTACAGGTAAAAACAGTGACGAAAGACGAACTGCGCGCCGAACTCGAGCGCCAGGCGCAGCGTTACAAGGATGTATACGGCGGAGAAGTCATCACCTACGCCGCTCAGCCAGACCCCGACCGCAAACCCTGGCGCAAGAAGCCCAGCCTGCTCGACCAGGCCTTCGAGAAAGAAATCGAGAAAATCGAGAAAGAGCGCCAGGACAAGCAGGACGCAGCCGACGAAACCGCCGGCTAGTGACACGCTGCCCCAGGCTCCCCGTAGCCGGGAAAGTTCTGGAACGGGCTTTCTACCGTCACTCCCGCGAACGCGGGAGTCCAATTGCTCTTGAGCCGCCTCCGCGGGAATGACGGCTTTTCCAGCACTTACCTAACGCTTCCTGCTACCCGTCAGCGAGCCCATGAGCCCCCGCACCAGTTGCCGACCGATCTGGTTGGCGGCCTGGCGCAGCGCGCTCTTCATCGCGCTGCCGATCAGATCACTGGCCATATCGCCCAGCCCCGGCTCTGCCTTCTGCTTCTGCGTCGCCTTGACTGGCGCGTCATCCTGAGCCTGCTCGGCACGCGCGGTGAGCAGCTCATAGGCCGACTCGCGGTCGACGGGCTTGTCGTAACGCCCAGCCAGCGGCGACTGACGCACCAATGCCGCACGCTCGGCCTCATTCAGCGGGCCGATGCGCGACTGCGGTGGCGCGATGGCCACGCGCTGAACCATGGCCGGTGTGCCTTTTTCCTCCAGCGTGCCGACCAACGCTTCGCCAATGCCCAGTTCGGTGAGCACGCTGAGCGCGCTGAATGCCGGGTTCGGGCGAAAACCATCGGCCACTGCGCGCAGGGCCTTCTGCTCCTTGGCCGTGAACGCGCGCAAGCCATGCTGAATGCGCAGACCGAGCTGAGCCAAAACATCGTCCGGCAGATCGCTCGGCGACTGGGTGACGAAATACACCCCGACGCCCTTGGAGCGAATCAGCCGCACCACCTGCTCCAGGCGCTCCTGCAGCGCCTTGGGCGTGCCCTGGAAGAGCAGGTGCGCCTCGTCGAAGAACAACGCCAGTACCGGTTTGTCGGCGTCACCGCGCTCCGGCAGTTGTTCGAACAGTTCAGCCAACAGCCACAGCAGGAAGGTTGCATACACCTTGGGTGCCTCATGCACCAGGCGGGAGGCATCGAGCAGATGCACGCGCCCGCGGCCATCACGATCAGGGTGCAGAAGGTCTTCGAGCTGCAACGCCGGCTCGCCGAACAGGGCCTCGGCACCCTGCTGCTCCAGCCCTGCCAGGCGACGCAACAACGCCTGTGCCGAGGCGCTGGTGAACAGCGCACTGTCCTCGCCCAGCACCTGCGGATTGTCCTTGAGGTAGCCGAGCAGCGCCTTCAGGTCTTTCAGGTCGAGCAGCAACAAACCTTCGCGGTCAGCCACCTTGAACGCCGCATAGAGCGCCGCCTGCTGGCTGTCAGTCAGCTCGAGCAGAGCGCCAAGCAGCAGCGGCCCCATCTCGCTGAGGGTGGTACGCAAAGGGTGGCCGCTCTGACCATGCACGTCCCACAGCGTCACCGGATAGGCCTGCGGCTGATGATTCAGCCAGGGCATGCTGGCGATGCGCTCGGCGACCTTGCCTCGCGGCGCGCCGGCAGCGCCCAGACCACACAGATCACCTTTGACATCAGCGGCGAACACTGCCACCCCGGCGTCGCTGAACGTCTCGATCAACCGTTGTAGGGTCACCGTCTTGCCGGTGCCGGTGGCGCCAGCGATAAGACCGTGACGGTTGGCCAGGCGCAAAGGCTGACCAACCGCCTGACCATCACTGCCAGCACCCAATACGAACTGTGAATTCAAAGGCATCTTGCCATCCCCTGGGTTAAAGCTTTACTGCAGTTATACCGATACAAACAGCAGAACAAACACCCACTCCATCTGCCGCAACAGCCCGCGAAAACGCTCTTGCAAGCGCAGCCGTGGAATACAAGACTGGTTCCAGAGCCATCCGGACGCAAGACAACATGAGCAAAAACCTGCAGTTCAGCCACAAGATTCTGCTCGCAGCCTCCCTGGTGGTGATCGCCGCCTTCTCGCTGTTCACCCTTTACAACGATTACCTGCAGCGCAACGCCATCCGCGAGGACCTGGAAAGCTATCTGCATGAAATGGGTAACGTGACCGCCAGCAACATCCAGAACTGGTTGTCCGGCCGCATCCTGCTGGTGGAAAGCGCGGCGCAGTCGATCAGCAACGACAGCGAGCCGGATCGCGTGGTCAAACTGCTGGAACAGAAAGCGCTGACCTCGTCCTTCGCCTTTACCTATCTGGGCACCGAAAGCGGCGGTTTCACCATGCGCCCTGACGAGCAGATGCCTGCCGACTACGACCCACGCACGCGCCCCTGGTACAAGGATGCCCTGGCCGCCGGCGGCACCACCCTTACCGAGCCTTACGTCGATGCCGCCACCGGCGAGCTGATCATCACCATCGCCACCCCGGCCCGGCCCGCAGGCGTGGTCGGTGGCGACCTGAGCCTGCAGACCCTGGTCAACATCATCAATGCACTGGACTTCGACGGCATCGGCTATGCCTTCCTGGTCAGCGCCGATGGCAAGGTTCTGGTGCACCCGGACAAGGACCTGGTGATGAAGAACCTCAAGGACATCTACCCGCAGAACACGCCACGCATCAGCAGCGAATTCAGCGAGGCGCAGCTCGATGGCAACACCCGCATCCTGACCTTCGCACCGGTCAAGGGCCTGCCCTCGGTCAACTGGCACATCGGCCTGTCGATCGACAAGGCCAAGGCCTACTCCATGCTCACCGAGTTTCGCGCCTCGGCCATCGTTGCCACGGTGATTGCCGTGGTGCTGATCATTGCCCTGCTCGGCCTGCTGATCCGTGTGCTGATGCAGCCGCTGACCGCCATGGGCAAGGCCATGCAAGACATCGCCCAGGGCGAAGGCGACCTGACCAAGCGCCTGGCGATCCAGTCCAATGACGAATTCGGCGCCCTGGCGCGCTCCTTCAATCAGTTCGTCGAACGCATCCACGGCTCCATCCGTGAAGTGTCATCGGCCACCGTCCAGGTCAACGAAGTGGCCAAGCTGGTGGTCAATGCTTCCAATTCCTCGATGGTCAACTCCGACGAACAGGCCAGCCGTACCAACAGCGTGGCAGCTGCCATCAATCAGCTCGGCGCGGCTGCGCAGGAAATCGCCCGCAACGCCGCCGATGCCTCGAGCCAGGCATCGGATGCCCGCCATCAGGCAGAAGACGGCGGCAAGGTGGTGCAGCAAGCGATCAGTTCGATGAGCGAGCTGTCGAACAAGATCAGCGACGCCTGCGCCAAGATCGAGATGCTCAACAGCAAGACGGTGGACATTGGCCAGATCCTCGAAGTGATCAAGAGCATCTCCCAGCAGACCAACCTGCTGGCGCTCAACGCCGCCATCGAAGCCGCACGGGCCGGTGAAGCCGGGCGCGGCTTCGCCGTGGTCGCCGACGAGGTGCGCAACCTGGCGCACCGCACCCAGGAGTCGGCGCAGGAAATCGAGAAAATGATCGAGGAACTGCAGGTCGGCTCGCGAGAATCGGTCACCACCATGACCGAGAGCCAGCGTTACAGCGAAGACAGCGTGGACATCGCCAACCAGGCCGGCGAACGACTGGGTACGGTGACCGCCCGCATCGGCGAGATCGACGGGATGAACCAGTCGGTGGCCACCGCCACCGAGGAGCAGACTTCGGTGATCGAGTCACTGAACATGGACATCATCGAGATCAACACCCTCAACCAGGAGGGTGTGGAAAACCTGCAGGCCACCCTGCGCGCCTGCGGCGATCTGGAACAGCAGGCCGCGCGCCTCAAGCAGATGGTCGACAGTTTCCGAATCTGAAACGCCCTGTAACCAGAAGGGCGCCGCAGCGCCCTTCTTTTTTATCGCTCATGCTCAGGATCGTCTTCGGCCTGCTCCTGCAACTGACGCCACAGTTCGGCCGCATCGGCGAACTCGGTCCCATGCTCTTCGCTCAGGGCATCGGGGTCGTATCGCCGTACACAGCCTTCGCCCAGGGTCGGCGGCGCCTTTGAGGTGGCCTTGTCCAGTGGATCGGTCATGCCGTTCGAGCCTCCATCAACTGGCCTCCAGAGAGCCCTGCTCGTGCTGGGCGAACTCCTTGACGGCACGCAGCACGTCGCACCGACTGATCTGCCCCACCAGACGACCGTGCTCGATCACCGGCAATCGCCGCCGCCGCCCGCGCAGAAAGCGCTCGGACAACTCGATGATGTCGGCCTCCGGGCTCACCGTCTCGACGTCGGTGGTCATGTAGGTGCTGACGGTGCCGCCGACAGCTTCGTAGTAGGCCCCGGAGAGAATGCCACGCAAGCAGTCACCCTCCGACAGCAGGCCTATCAGGTGGCCCTGGGAATCGACCACCGGCGCACCGGAAATCCGGTGCTCCAGCAATCGATTGATGGCGGTGAACAGATCGGTATCCGACCTGAAGGTCACCAGATGGCGAGTCATGTAGTCGCGCACCTTGATGGACTTGAGCATGGGCGTTCTCCTGTGACGTACATCGGGCCGGCCCACGCAGCAGGATCAGTCGAACACCACCGTCTTGTTGTCGTGCACCAGCACTCGGTCTTCCAAGTGATAGCGTAGCCCACGCGCCAGCACCATCTTCTCCACATCCTTGCCCAGACGCACCATTTCCTCGATATCGTCGCGATGGGTCACGCGCACCACGTCCTGCTCGATGATCGGCCCGGCATCCAGCTCCTCGGTGACGTAATGCGAAGTGGCGCCGATCAGCTTCACGCCGCGCAGCGAAGCCTGGTGGTAGGGTTTGGCGCCAACGAACGACGGCAGGAAGCTGTGATGGATGTTGATCACACGCTGGGCGAATTCGGCGCACAGCGCCGGTGGCAGAATCTGCATGTAGCGCGCCAGGACGATGACATCGGCCCGATGTTCCTTGACCAGCCGTTCCACCTCGGCGAAGGCCGGCGCCTTGTCCTTGGGGTCGACCGGAACATGGAAGTATGGAATGCCATGCCACTCCACCATGCTGCGCAGGTCGTCGTGGTTGGCGATCACGCAGGGAATCTCGCAATCGAGTTCATTGCTGTGCCAACGGTGCAACAGATCGGCCAGGCAGTGCGACTCACGACTGGCCATCAGCACCACGCGCTTCTTCTGCGCCGAATCGGTGATACGCCACTCCATGGAGAACTCGCGGGCAATGGGCGAAAACGCCTGCTTGAAACCCTCCAGATCGAACGGCAGCGAGTCGGCACGGATTTCGTGACGCATGAAGAACCAGCCACTCTGTGTATCGGAGTGGTGACTGGCTTCGGTAATCCAGCCGTTATAGGTAGCGAGGAAATTACTGACTTTGGCAACGATGCCGACGCGGTCAGGGCAGGAGATGACCAATCTGAACGTGCGCATAACTAAACCCCACTGGCGGCGCAAAAAGTCGGCCATTCTAACGATTTGCCGGCAAAACTGCAGCAGCCATACACCTGCAAAAGCCCGCGACCGGGCACCCGGAAGTGCCCGAGTTGAGCGCACCGAAAACTTCAGCAGCTAGTTGCAGTAGCCGATTTAATTCAAGCCTGAGCGACACATAGGGTTGCAGTACACTGCAGTTATTTTGTGGCCTGCTGTTTACTTGCTATAAGTGCATGACTATTATTAGGTCACTGTTGACTACCACAGACTTATTCACGCCAAGGTAATGCCCATGTCGCTGATCAACGAATACCGCAATATCGAAGAAAGCATCAAAGAGCTCCAAGAGCGTCTGAAGAACATGTCGCAAGACGACAAGCTGAAGAAAGAGCTGGAATTCGAAGGCAAGCTGCGCACCCTGATGGGCGAATATCAGAAGTCGCTGCGCGACATCATCGCCCTGCTCGATCCTGAGGCCAAAACCGGCAAAGGCGTACGCGCCAGCAAGCCTGTTGCTGCCAAGCGCGCGCGCAAGGTCAAGCAGTACAAGAACCCGCACAGCGGCGAAGTGATCGAAACCAAAGGCGGCAACCACAAGACTCTGAAAGAGTGGAAAGCCAAGTGGGGCGCCGACGTCGTCGAAGGTTGGGCCACGCTGCTGGGCTAATTCCTGAGCGACACCCAAAACGCCAGCCTTGCTGGCGTTTTTTATTGTCGATATTTTTCAGGCTTGACCGTTTTGGGCAATTGCCTGCACCCGCAATTAGGCTGAACGAGCGGAAAACTCCGGCCCCTGCATTTTTCTTATAAAGCACTGACGAGCCCCTCGCCTCCGTGCATTGCCCTGGCGGCCTCTTGTCCGGTTTAAACGCCTGCGCGATTCACGGCAAAACGCGTCTGCAACGCCTGTGCATACGCCTGCCACTGCTGCAGAAGTTGCAACTGGTCCGGGCTGCAGTCCGTGCGCAACTGCTCCACTGCCGCGTGAAATTGCGCCAGGGTATTGGGCGCGCCGAACTCCGGATCGCTCAAACGTTGCCGGCAGAACTCTTCCCAGCGCTGGGATTCAGCGGCTGACAGACTTGAAGGGAAATTGCGCGCCCGATAACGAAACAATAACTCTGGCAGTCGTGCATCGTCGAATGGCCATTTCTTGTCGTTGGCCAATGCGTCGGGTTGGGCGCCACGCACCTGCTCACACAAACGACGGTCACGATCACCGATAAACCCATCGTAAAGCTGTTGTTCGGGATCGTTACTGCCTGCGAAGGCATCTTCACGGTAAATGGCCGCTAATTTGTCCTGCCACAACGACTGTTCACTCTTCAGCACTTCGAGATGGCGTTCACAGATCGACCAGTCCAGTTGCAGGCGTTGCCGATCCGCCTCGCGCAGCACCGCAAGCGGTGCCACTACCGGACAGCGATTGATGTGCAGCAGCTTCAGCGGCACCGGCAACTCGCCCTCGGCGAGGTCCTCGCGGCGCGTGTAGAGACGACTGCGCAGCGTCTCGGCGTCCAGGTTCAGCAGGGGCGACGGATCAGCCTGCAGATCACAGATGATCAGCGCATTGCGATTGCGCGGATGCCAAGCCAGCGGCAGCACGGGCGCCAGATAATGACGTGCCGCAGAGAAGCGTCCGGAAATGTGCAACAGCGGCTGCAGCAGGCGAATCTGATCCAGTACCCGCTGCTTGCTACGCAGCTGGTAGAGGAAGTCGTAAAGCTTCGGCTGTCGGTCGCGCAGCAGCCGTGCCAGGCCGATGGTGGCGCGCACGTCGGACAGCGCATCGTGAGCCTGGCCATGGTCGATGCCATTGGCCTGGGTCAGCCGCTCCAGCTTGAGCGACACCCGCCCCTCTTCCTCGGGCCACTCGATGCCCTCGGGCCGCAGCGCATAAGCGGTGCGCACCAGATCGATCAGGTCCCAGCGGCTATTGCCGCCCTGCCACTCACGCGCATAAGGATCGAAGAAGTTGCGATAGAGGCTGTAGCGCGTCACCTCGTCATCGAAGCGCAAGCTGTTGTAGCCGGCGCCACAGGTGCCGGGCGCAGAGAGCGCGGCATGCACACGGGTCATGAACTCGCCCTCATCCAGCCCCAACTGCTGCAGGCGCCGAGGATCGATACCGGTCACCAGGCAAGCAGCCGGGTGCGGCAGAATGTCATCGCTGGGGCGGCAATAGATGTTCAGCGCCTCGCCGACCTCGTTCAGCGCCTCATCGGTACGGATACCCGCCACCTGCAACGGACGGTCACAGCGCGGATTGATACCGGTGGTCTCGTAGTCGTACCAGAAGATGCTGGAAGTCATGGGTGGCTCCGAACCGGACGTAAAGTTGTCGGCAGTCTATCACCCACGTCCAGGCTCACCGCTCCCGGCCAAAGCATGAACCAGCGCACAGCCGTTGCGCCGTCAGACACGCTGCACTTGTCGGGTAGCTGTCGTTACCACTAGCATTGGCAGCCCTCACACTCGACCTACAAGGATGCAACCATGAGTGACGCGATCACCCCCAATCCCTATGCCGCTCCCACCAGCGACCTGCAACAGGCGCCTTCCAACCAGACACCGAGCATCGAAGAAGCCCTGGCACGCGGCTACGACTTCAGCATCGGCGAGCTGCTGAGCGAATCCTGGAGCAAGGTCAAGGGCACCAAAGGCATCATCATCGGTGGTTTCCTGGTGTTCTACGTGGTGCTGCTGGCTGCCACCTTCATCCTCGGCGGCGTCGTCGGCATCTTCGGCGCCCTGAGCGAAAACATGCTGCTGATGATCGTCGGCGAAATCCTCATCTCGCTGCTGGCCTCGGCCCTGGCTTACCCCTTCATGGCCGGCATCAACATGGTCGGCATTCGCCGCGCCGCCGACCAGCCGCTGAGCTTCAACGAGATTTTCAGCCACTTCGGGCGCACCGTACCGCTGATCATCACTGCCGTGGTGATGATGCTGCTGATCTACCTCGGCATGATCCTGCTGCTGATCCCCGGCATCTACCTGGCCGTGGCCTATCTGTTGGCCATCCCGCTGGTGGTCGAGCGTGGCCTGTCGCCGTGGCAGGCACTGGAAGCCTCGCGCAAGGCCATCACCCAGCACTGGTTCAAGGTCTTCGGCCTGTTCCTGCTGCTCGGTCTGATCGTCATGGTCAGTGCCATTCCGCTGGGTATCGGTCTGGTGTGGAGCATTCCGCTGATGGTCGTGGCCATGGGCGTGCTGTATCGCACTATCTTTGGCGTGCTGCCTGCCGCCCAATAACAGGCCGCTGAAAAACTACCTGCGTTGGCAATACTGCGTTAAAAACGACCTCAAAATGCTCATTTACAATACGTAAACTCCGCTTTTTCGGTCGTTTTTGCCTTGTCTTGCCTACCTCGCCTACGTTTTTCAACGTCCTTATAAGCCAATGCAGCCCGGGCCAGCTCACTGGCCCGGTTGCGTTCGTGGCCCGCTGCTCGCTAGCATCGGGCTTTCCTTGATGCAGTCCGCCGATGTACTCACGCTCAAGCGCAAGCCTTCCGCCCAACCAGCTGCCCCTGGATACTCGCTACCAGGTCGAAACGCCGGAAGGTATCGATCTGCATCTGCGACCGGCCGGGCTGGTGCCGCGCGCCCTGGCATTCGCCATCGACCTCGCCATTCGCGGCCTGATCCTGATGGTGATGTTCATCGTTCTCGGCCTGCTCGGTCAGTTCGGCATGGGCCTGGGCACTATCCTGCTGTTTCTCGTGACCTGGTGGTACATGGTGCTGTTCGAGGTGTTCAACCAGGGCCGTTCTCCCGGCAAGCAGATGCTCGGCCTGCGCGTGGTTCACGATGACGGCACGCCAATCGGCTGGGCCGCTTCACTGACGCGCAACCTGCTGCGTTTCGTCGATATCCTGCCATTCGGCTACACCCTGGGCATCATCAGTTGTCTGAACCACCCGGCATTCAAACGTCTTGGCGATATCGCCGCCGGCACCCTGGTGGTCTATCGCGATGCGCCGTTGAGCAAACCGCTGCTCGCCGAGGCCGAACCGCTGCCAGCGCCCTTCCCGCTGAGCCTTGACGAGCAACGCGCCATCCTCGGTTTTGCCGAACGTGGCGGCCAGCTCTCCGCAGCACGCCGAGCCGAGCTGGCGGCGCTGCTGGCCGATCCGCTACAAGTGCCTGCCGAACAGGCCGAGCCGCGTCTCAATGGCATCGCGCGCGGCCTGCTGGGGAGCGCACCGTGAAGCAGAGCCTGTTCGAAAGTCGCCATCAGCCGGACTGGGATGCCTTCAACAGCCAGCTCGAAGCCCTCGAGCGCGGCAAGTCCAAAACGCAGACCTACCAAGGCTTCGCCGCCAGCTACCGGCAGCTTTGCCAGCATCTGGCCCTGGCTCAGGCACGCGGCTACAGCAGCCACCTGATCGACCAGCTTCAACAGTTGGCCATGCGTGGTCATCAGCAGTTCTACCGCCATCGCAGCCACCTTGGCGCGCAGATGGTGCGCTTTGTGTTCGGCGGTTTCCCGCGCCTGGTACGCAGCGAGTGGCGCAGCGTATGCGTGGCCAGCCTGCTGTTCTTCGGCAGCCTGGCAGTGATGGGACTGCTGACCTATCTCTATCCCGAGCTGATTTTCAGCCTGGTCAGCCCCGACCAGGTCAGCGAAATGGAAGGCATGTACGATCCCGACGCGCGCCGTCTCGGCCGCTTCAGCGAACGCGGCTCGGGCGACGACTGGGTGATGTTCGGCTTCTACATCATGAACAACATCGGCATCGCCTTTCAGACCTTCGCCAGTGGCCTGCTGCTCGGTCTCGGCAGCCTGTTCTTCCTGCTGTTCAACGGCCTGATGATCGGCGCGGTAGCGGGTCACCTGACGCGCATCGGTTATGGCGAGCCGTTCTGGTCCTTCGTCATCGGCCATGGTGCCTTCGAGCTGACCGCCATTGCCCTGGCTGGCGCGGCTGGCTTCAAGCTCGGCTGGGCACTGCTCGCCCCCGGCCGCCTGCCCCGTGGCGAGGCCCTGCGCCTGGCCGCTGGCAAGGCGATACAGCTGGTGGCCGGGGTGATCCTGTTCCTGCTGCTGGCCGCCTTCATCGAGGCCTTCTGGTCGTCCACCACCTTCGCCAGCCCGAACATCAAGTACGCCGCCGGTGCCGGGCTCTGGGCGCTGGTACTGGGTTATCTGCTGCTGGCCGGTCGGAGGCAGCATGCGCCTGACTGAAGCCAGCGTCGCCATCCGCCCGCGCAGCGCCTGGGAAGCCATCGATCTCGGCGTGCTGCTCGCCCGTCGTCACGCCGGCCTGCTGATGGCCAGCTGGGCGCTGGTCACCCTGCCGCTGTTCGCCCTGCTCTGCGCCTTGCTCTGGCAGTATCCGGGCTGGGCCATCTTCGTCTTCTGGTGGCTCAAGCCGGCCTATGAGCGCCTGCCGCTGTACATCCTGTCGCAAGCGCTGTTCGGCAACACACCCTCGCTGAAACAGGCCCTGCGCGCCCTGCCGAAACTGCTGTGGCCACAATTGCTGGCCAGCCTGACCTGGCGCCGCCTGAGCCCGACGCGCAGCTTCGATCTGCCCGTGCTGCAACTGGAGGGTCTGGCCGGTCAGGCACGCAGCCAGCGCCTGGTGGTACTCAGTCAGCGCGACAGCGCCGCTGCCACCTGGCTGACGCTGGTGGGCATGCACCTGGAAATTGCCCTGTGGATGGGCCTGGTCGCCCTGTTCTATCTGATGCTGCCACAACAGGTAGAACTGGACTGGACCTGGGAAAGCCTGATCGCCGCCAGCAGCGGCCAGTGGATGTGGCTGGAGCACCTGTCCAACCTGCTTTACGTGCTGCTGCTGATCATCTGGGAGCCGGTCTATGTCGCCTGCGGTTTCACCCTCTACCTCAACCGCCGCACCGCCCTGGAAGCCTGGGATATCGAGCTGACCTTCCGCCGCCTGCGCCAGCGCCTGACCGGTAGCGCCTATGCCCTGCTGCTCGGTTGCGCCCTGCTGCTGACGCAGTTGCCAAACGATGCCTGGGCCGACACGCCGCCCATCGTCAGCGCAGAGGTCGAGCAGCCCGACCCGCAAGGCCCGGACGCACCGCGCCTGCTCCAGCAGCCATTGAGCAGCCAGGCCGCGCGTGAAAGCATCGAAACCCTGCTCGACGAGCCGCCCTTCCAGCACCGCGATACCGTCACGCGCTGGCGCCTGGGCGAAGAGAAGCCGGCTGAGGAACCCAAGCCGGAAGACGTCGAAGCCTTCCTGGACATGCTCAAGAACCTGCTCAAATTCGGCGAATGGTGGAAGAGCCTGGATGTCCTCGCGCAGGTTTTCGAAGTGCTGCTGTGGGCAGCGCTGGCCGCGCTGCTGGCCTTCGTTCTGTGGCGCTACCGCGAGTGGCTGCAGGCCTTTGGCGACCGCATCGGCCTGCCGACACGACGCCGGCAGGTCGCGCCGCAACAGCTGTTCGGCCTGGAACTCGCGCCAGAGACGCTGCCCGACGATGTCGCCAGCGAAGCCGAGCGACTCTGGGCCGACCAACCGCGCGCCGCCCTCGGTTTGCTCTACCGCGCACTGCTCAGTCGCCTGCTGCATGAGCACCGCCTGCCCCTGAAGCAGTCGCACACCGAAGGCGAAGTGCTGCACCTGGTCGCCGGCCTCGGGCAAGAGAACCTGGAAGACTACAGCCGCCAGCTCACCCTGCATTGGCAGGCCCTGGCCTATGGCCATCGCCTGCCTGCCGAATCGCTGCGTCAGGGCCTGTGTCAGGGCTGGCGCAGCCTGTTCGGTCAGGAGCGTGCAGCATGAGTCGGCGCGCCGGTTTCATCCTCGCCATGGCCCTGTTGCTGGTTCTGGGACTGCTCGCCAGCTACCTGATGGGCAAGCTCGAACCCTATGAAGAGGTGATCGAGCACGGCCCTGCTCCCGAGGTTGCCAGCAGCCCCTATCTGGCTGCCGAGTACTTCCTGCGCAAACAGGGCATCGCCGCGCGTCGCGCAGAAGGTCTGGAAGTACTCGATGGCCTGCCCAGCGAAGGTCAGACCCTGATGCTGCTGGCTGACCGCAGCAACATGACGCCGCGCCAGGTCGAGCGCGTGCTGCAGTGGACGGCGAGTGGCGGCCATCTGCTGTTCATCGCCGAACGCCTGTGGGACGAAGAGGAAGGCAAGAGCGGCGACCTGCTGCTCGATCTGCTGGGTGTCCAGCAGTACATGAGCGACGAACTGGATGACGAAGAGAGTAGCGAGTCGGAGCAGGAGAGCGAGGAGAGCGAGGCCTACCCGCAACTCACCAAGCTCTACCTGGAGAACGAGCAGGCCCCGGCCTACATCGCCTTCGACACCGACTTCCACCTGTACGATGCGCAGAACCGCGCGCACGCCTGGGCCAACAGCGACGCTGCCACGCACCTGCTGCAGCTGTACCACGGCGACGGACTGATCACCGTACTGAGCGATCCGTGGATCTGGCAGAACCGCAACATCGACGACTACGACCACGCCTGGCTGCTCTGGTACCTGGGCCAGGACAGTGCGGTGACCCTGCTCTACCATGCCGACAGCGATGGCCTGGCGCGCCTGCTGCTGCGCCATTTCCCGCTGGCCTTGCTGGCGTTGGCGCTGCTGATCATCGCCACCCTGTGGCACGTCGGCATGCGTCATGGCCCGCTGCAGGCACCGGCCAGCCGTGCCCGGCGCCAGCTCGAGGAACACCTGCGTGGCAGCGCCGACTTCCTGCTCCGTCGCAGCGGCCAGCACAGCCTGCTCAAAGGCCTGCAACAGGACATCAATCGCCGCGCACGGCGCCGCCATCCCGGTTTCGAGAAGCTCGCCGTCGCCGAGCAGTGGCAGGTTCTCGGTCGCCTGACCCGCCTGCCCGCCAAGGACATCAGCCAGGCCATGCGCCCATTGCTGCCGCAGCGCCTATCCGCCAGTGACTTCACCCGCCAGGTCGCCCACCTGCAAACCCTCAGGAATGCCCTATGAGCGAGACCCCCGAGAACGATAACCTGCCGGTGCAGGAAACCCCGGCCGCTGCGCCGAGCAACCCGCAAGCGCAGCAACGCCAGCGTGCCAGCCAGTTGGCCCAGGCCCTGCGCGCCGAGTTGCGCAAGGCCGTGATCGGCCAGAGCGCGGTGATCGACGACGTGCTCACCGCACTGATCGCCGGTGGCCACGTGCTGGTCGAAGGTGTACCGGGGCTGGGCAAGACCCTGCTGGTGCGCGCCCTGGCGCGTTGCTTCGGCGGCGAGTTCGCGCGCATCCAGTTCACCCCGGATCTGATGCCCAGCGATGTCACTGGCCATGCCGTGTACGACATGCAGAGCGAGCAGTTCAAACTGCGCAAGGGCCCGGTGTTCACCAACCTGCTGCTGGCCGATGAAATCAACCGCGCACCGGCCAAGACCCAGGCCGCTCTGCTGGAAGTGATGCAGGAGCGCCAGGTGACCCTGGAAGGCCGCGCATTGCCGGTGCAGCTGCCGTTCATGGTGCTGGCAACCATGAACCCGATCGAGCAGGAAGGCACCTACCCGCTGCCGGAAGCCGAGCTGGACCGCTTCATGCTCAAGCTGCGCATGGATTATCCGCAGCAGGATGAAGAGCTGAACATGGTGCGCCAGGTGACCCGTTCGGCCAAGGCCGACATGCTCGAAGTCAGCCCGCTGCGTACCCTGCTGCAGGCCAAGGACGTGCTGGCCCTGCAGAAGATCGCCAGCGATCTGCCACTGGATGAGCAGGTGCTCGATTACGCCGTACGCCTGGCCCGCGCCACGCGCAGTTGGCCGGGCCTGGCCATGGGCGCCGGGCCACGTGCCTCGATAGCCCTGGTGCGTGGCGCCCGTGCTCGCGCGCTGCTGCGCGGCGGTGATTTCGTCCTGCCGGATGACATCAAGAGCTGCGCCCTGGCCGTGCTGCGCCATCGCGTACGCCTGGCGCCGGAACTGGATATCGAAGGCCTGTCGGTGGATCAGGTGCTGCAACAGTTGCTCGATCAGGTGCCGGCACCGCGTCTATGAAACCTTCGCGCCTGCTTCTCGGGTTGCTCGGCGGCCTGTTCGCCGCCGCCGTATTGCTCGGCGCCTTGCCCCTGCTCGGCATGCGCCTGGCAGACAGCCTGCTGCCACTGGCCTGGGGGCTGTTGCTGGCGTTGCTGCTGATCGCCGCTGTCGATGCCCTGTGGCTGCGGCGCCAGCGCTCGCCGCGCCTGGAACGCGTACTGCCGGGCAACCTGCCGCTCGGGCGCTGGAGCGAGGTACAGCTGATCGCCCATCACGATTTCGCCCAGCCCCTGGAAATCGAGGTCTTCGACCATGTGCCAGAAGGCATGGCCTTCGACTTCCTGCCGCAACGCATCACCCTGCAGCCTGGCCAGCAGACGCGGGTCAGCTATCGTCTGAAACCGCTGATCCGCGGCCACTTCCACTTCGCCCTGTGCGAGCTGAAACTGCCCAGCCCGCTGCGCCTGTGGCAGGCCAAGCGTCTGCTGCCGCTGGCTGACGAGAGCCGCGTCTACCCCGATTTCGCGCGTCTCTATGGCGCGCAGCTCAAGGCGGTAGACGACTGGCTGAGTCAGTTGGGCGTGCGTCAGCGCCCGCGTCGCGGCCTGGGCCTGGAGTTTCATCAGCTGCGCGAATTTCGTGATGGCGACACCCTGCGCCAGATCGACTGGAAGGCCACTGCGCGCAAGCGCACACCCATCGCCCGCGAGTACCAGGACGAACGCGACCAGCAGATCGTCTTCCTGCTCGACTGCGGCCGGCGCATGCGCAGCCAGGACGACGAGCTGTCGCACTTCGACCACGCGCTCAACGCCTGCCTGCTGCTCAGTTACGTGGCGCTGCGCCAGGGCGATGCCGTCGGCCTGGCGACCTTTGCCGGCAACCAGTCGCGTTACCTGGCGCCGGTCAAGGGGCCTGCGCAATTGAACGTGCTGCTCAACGCCGTTTACGACCTCGATACCAGCCAGCAGCCGGCCGACTTCAGCGCCGCCGCCGATCTGCTGCTGGCGCGCCAGCGGCGTCGTTCGCTGGTGGTGCTGGTGACCAACCTGCGTGACGAAGACGATCAGGACCTGCTCGCCGCCGTGCGTCGCCTGTCGCGCCAGCATCGCGTGCTGATCGCCAGCCTGCGCGAGGAAGCACTGGATCGTCTGCGTCAAACGCCGGTGGAACAGTTCGATCAGGCCCTGGCCTACTGCGGCACGCTGGACTACCTCAATGCCCGCTCCGACCTGCACGAACGCCTGGCCGCCCACGAAGTACCAGTACTCGACGCCCGCCCGGGCGAACTGGGGCCGGAGCTGGTGAGCAGCTACCTGGCCTGGAAGAAGGCCGGCGCACTCTAAGACCTGTTAGCGTTTGCGCGCGACCGCGCCGAAAGAGGCAACTGCTGGCGCCTGCGGCTGTCGAAGCCAATGCTGCAAAGGCCCTGGCACCGGCTTTCCCACACAGATGTTGCGTGGTTATGGCCGTGGCCGGGTGCTATGATCCCGAGTCTGCGGCGCAAAGAGTACAAACTCGGCGCCGCCTGTAGGCCGCCCGTGATCGGCCTTGCGCATACCGCACACGACCTGAGTAGGAGATAGACCATGGCTTTTGAATTGCCGCCGCTGCCTTACGAAAAGAATGCCCTCGAGCCGCACATTTCCGCCGAGACCCTCGAATTCCACCACGACAAGCACCACAACACCTACGTCGTGAACCTGAACAACCTGGTGCCGGGCACCGAGTTCGAAGGCAAGAGCCTGGAAGAAATCGTCAAGACTTCCTCGGGCGGTATCTTCAACAACGCCGCTCAGGTGTGGAACCACACCTTCTACTGGAACTGCCTGTCGCCGAACGGCGGTGGCCAGCCGACCGGTGCCCTGGCTGACGCCATCAACGCGGCCTTCGGTTCCTTCGACAAGTTCAAGGAAGAGTTCAGCAAGGTGTCCATCGGTACCTTCGGTTCCGGCTGGGGCTGGCTGGTGAAGAAAGCTGACGGCTCCCTGGCCCTGGCCAGCACCATCGGCGCCGGCTGCCCGCTGACTTCCGGCGACACGCCGCTGCTGACCTGCGACGTCTGGGAACACGCCTACTACATCGACTACCGCAACCTGCGTCCGAAGTACGTCGAGGCGTTCTGGAACCTGGTGAACTGGGACTTCGTCGCCCAGAACTACGCGGCCTGAAGCACAGCCCCGTAATGCGAAAACCCGGCCTCAGCAGGCCGGGTTTTTCATTTCTGCATCTCGCCTGCCCGGCTAGAGCAATCTGCGCGGTGAAAATTCCACCCCCTGCTGCTCCACACGATTGACCGCCTGACTCAGTACGCGGTCGGCACGGACCGGCCCGAGAAACTCGCAGAGCCCGATATAGAGCAGGTTCAGCAGCTTACGCAGTTGCTCCAGTCCCAGGTTGGCGATACCGTCGCCACCGCCCTGCTCGAGCCAGATACGCAAACGCGTCGACAGCTCGGTGCTGCCCCCCATACCGGACAGGTTGCCGGCGGCGAAGCGCCTCAATGCAGCCTGCTGCGCGCTGTCGAGTTGCTCCAGCAAGGCCTGGTTCAGGGCCAGGAAGGTGGTTTGCGCGGCACCATCCGGGGTCGCCACCTGGCGCACGGCCTCGTTGCGCCCCTGGCGCCAGGCAGCCAGTTGCGCCTCTGGGTCAGGCAGCAGATGCGAGGGCGGTCCCGTCAGGGCGCCAACCAACTCGCGATACAGGCGTGCGCGTTCGAGCTTGCGCTCGGTACGCAGCACCACCTCGGCGAGAAATTCATTGAGGGCGAACGGCGGTTGCTCGGCGTATTTGTTCTCCCACAGGGCCAGCAACGGCCATACCTCTTCATCCGAAAAGTGTCCAGCCAGGCCGGTGTAGATCGCGCGACGACGCAGGCTCAATCTCATCCTCAGCCCCTCCTCGACCATTGCTCGCTGTCGAAGGTCTGCGTCAGGTTGAACTCCGGATATCCGACCTCGGCATGCTCGGCAAAATCCAGCCCGCGCTGCTCATGCTGGGTCGAAACCCGCAGCCCCATGGTCCTGGCCAACAGGAAGTAGAACACCAGGGCAACCGGAAAGGCCCAGAGAAAGGCTGCCGCAGCACCCAGTGCCTGCACCGCGACACGCTCCCAGTTGAACAGGTCGCCCTGATAGAACAGGCCTGCTGCCAGCGTGCCCCAGATGCCGGCGAACCCGTGGACCGGAATCGCGCCGACCACATCGTCGAGCTGCAGGCGATCGAGCAGACGCATGCCGTAGACCACGACGAAACCGGCGACCAGACCACTGAGCAGAGCGAAACCCGGCGCCATGCTGGCGCAGCCGGCGGTGATGCCGACCAGCCCGCCAATCGAGCCATTGACCGTGGTGGTCAGCAATACCGGGCTGGCCGTGCTGCGTTGCGCCAGCAGAGCGCCGAGCGCACCGGCAGCCGCTGCCAGATGCGTGTTCAGGGCGATCAGCCCGAGACTGCTGCTGACCTCCAGGTTGCTGCCGGCGTTGAAACCGAACCAACCCACCCAGAGAATGAAACCGCCCAATGCCACCAGGCCGAGATTGTGCCCAGGGATCAAGCGAGCCTTGCCATCAGGAGCGAAACGCCCGAGACGCGGGCCCAGCACCAGAATCCCTGCCAGCGCACACCAGGCACCGATGCTGTGCACCACGGTCGAGCCGGCGAAATCGATGAAGCCCAGCTTGGCCAGCCACCCCTGACCGCCGTACAGACCACCCCACACCCAACTGCCGAATATCGGGTAGATCACACCGCTGATCAGTACCGCGCCAATCAGATAGGCGCCATAGCGCGTGCGTTCGGCCATGGCACCACTGGCAATGGTCGCAGCGGTGGCAGCGAACATCATCTGGAACAGCAGGAAGGTGTAATCCCAGGGCTCGCCGTCATTCGGCGCGAAGTGACTCATGCCGAACCAGCCCGTGAGATTGGCGCCGAACATCAGGCCGAAGCCGAACAACCAGAACACGATGCCGCCCACGCAGCAGTCCATGTAGTTCTTCATCATCACGTTGACGGCGTTCTTGGCCCGCGACATGCCGCTCTCCAGCAAGGCGAAACCCGCCTGCATGAAGAACACCAGCACGCTGGCCAGCACCAGCCAGGCCGTATTGGCGGCCTCTTCGCTGGCGGCATGGGCCTGTGGGGCAACGCTGACAGCAACGAGCAACAGCATGAGCGTTTTCATCACGAGTCCCCTCCTGGTCGATGCCCGGCCTTCGCAACTCTTGTGCCAGCGCAGAAGCAGACGGCAGGTGGCGCGTCACGGGGCGTAACAGCAACGGACGGTCAATATCAAAAAGGTGTTCAAGTACTGCGCGATCGCACCGACACAGAGCAGTGAGTCGGCCTCCAAGCGGCGATTCGCACCAGGAGCGTTCCTTGTGGGATAAATAGTGCCACCAGGCATGATGGCCCTTTGACGGCCAGGCCGAGATTGCCAATACTCTCGTCTGACTGACGCTGTAAGCATCGACATAAGGAATTGCCTTTGAAGCTGGAATTGAAAAACAGCTTGTCGCTCAAGTTGCTCCGCGTGGTGCTGCTGTCAGCACTCGTAGTCGGGGTGGTATTGAGTTGTGCGCAGATCGTCTTCGACGCCTACAAGACACGTCAGGCGGTGGCCAACGATGCCCATCGCATCCTCGGCATGTTCCGCGACCCTTCGACCCAGGCGGTATACAGCCTGGACCGCGAGATGGGCATGCAGGTGATCGAGGGGCTGTTCCAGCACGAATCGGTGCGTCACGCCTCCATTGGCCACCCCAACGAACCCATGCTGGCCGAGCGGACTCGCGATCTGGCGCAGATGCCGACTCGCTGGCTGACCGACCCGATCCTCGGTCAGGAACAGCTGTTCGCCACCAAACTGGTCGGCCGTGGCCCTTACAGCGAGTATTACGGTGACCTCAACATCACCCTCGACACGGCGCCTTATGGCGAAAGTTTCGTCACCAACTCGGTGATCATCTTCATCTCAGGGGTCCTTCGCGCCCTGGCCATGGGCCTGGTGCTCTATCTGGTCTATCACTGGCTGCTGACCAAACCGCTGTCGAAGATCATCGAGCACCTCACCAACATCAATCCCGACCGCCCCAGCGAACACAAGCTGCCCATGCTCAAGGGCAACGAGAAGAACGAGCTGGGTCTGTGGATCAACACCGCCAACCAACTGCTGGCCTCCATCGAGCGCAACACCCACCTGCGCCGTGAAGCCGAGAACAGCCTGCTGCGCATGGCTCAGTACGACTTCCTCACCGGCCTGCCCAATCGCCAGCAACTGCAACAGCAGCTCGATCAGATTCTCGAAGATGCCGGCCGCCTGCAGCGTCGCGTCGCCGTGCTCTGCGTCGGCCTGGATGACTTCAAGGGCATCAACGAACAATTCAGTTACCAGAGCGGCGACCAGTTGCTGCTCGCACTGTCCGACCGCCTGCGCAGCCACAGCGGCCGTCTCGGCGCGCTGGCCCGCCTGGGCGGTGACCAGTTCGCCCTGGTTCAAGCCGACATCGAACAACCCTACGAAGCTGCCGAACTGGCGCAGAGCGTGCTCGACGATCTGGAGCTGCCCTTCCTGCTCGATCAGCACGAGGTGCGCCTGCGCGCCACCATCGGCATCACCCTGTTCCCGGAAGATGGCGACAGCACCGAGAAGTTGCTGCAGAAAGCCGAACAGACCATGACCCTGGCCAAGAGTCGTTCGCGCAATCGCTACCAGTTCTACATCGCCAGCGTCGACAGCGAGATGCGTCGCCGTCGTGAGCTGGAAAAGGATCTGCGCGATGCCCTGGCGCAGAACCAGCTGCACCTGGTCTACCAGCCCCAGATCGACTACCGCGACCATCGCGTGGTCGGCGTCGAAGCGCTGCTGCGCTGGCAGCACCCGCAACATGGCTTCGTCGCGCCGGACCTGTTCATTCCGCTGGCCGAGCAGAACGGCACCATCATCCCCATTGGTGAATGGATTCTCGACCAGACCTGCCGCCAGTTGCGCGAATGGCATGATCAGGGCTTCAGCGATCTGCGCATGGCCATCAACCTGTCCACCGTGCAGTTGCACCACGCCGAGCTGCCGCGCGTGGTCAACAACCTGATGCAGGTCTACCGCCTGCCGCCCAAGAGCCTGGAGCTGGAAGTCACCGAGACCGGCCTGATGGAAGACATCAGCACCGCCGCCCAGCACCTGCTCAGCCTGCGCCGCTCCGGCGCGCTGATCGCCATCGACGACTTCGGTACCGGCTATTCCTCGCTGAGCTATCTGAAGAGCCTGCCGCTGGACAAGATCAAGATCGACAAGAGCTTCGTGCAGGATCTGCTCGAAGACGAAGACGACGCCACCATCGTTCGCGCCATCATTCAGCTGGGCAAGAGCCTGGGCATGCAAGTCATCGCCGAAGGCGTGGAAACCGCCGAGCAGGAGGCCTACATCATCGCCCAGGGCTGCCATGAGGGTCAGGGCTACCTCTACAGCAAACCGCTGCCGGCGCGCGAGCTGACGCTGTTCCTCAAGCAGTCGCGGCGCCTGAGCTCAGCCGCGACGCTCTGACGCCCCCCCCCACGAAAACGCCGCGATCAGTCGCGGCGTTTTCGTTCGCGCCCGGTAAAACAGCTCACCAGTGCTGTACACCCAGCAGCCAGGCCGTGGCCAATGCGCCGACCACGCACAGTACGGCACCACCTGCGGCCTGCCAGTAGAAAGTGCGGGCCAGTTCGTCCTCTCCGCTGTTGGAGAGAATGAACGGCTGGCGCTCATCGGGCTTGGCCATCTGGTGCCGCGCCGGCTCGGACGCCTTGTGCCGGTGCCGATCTTCGGCCTCCAGTTGTGCCGCCAGACGCACGCGATTCCACTCCTGCTCGTCGAGCTCACCGTTGCCGTCACTGTCGAAACGCCGCAGCAGCCCAACGTAATCGCCCTTCCATTCGCGGATCACTTCGCCCTGAGCGGCATGCCTGTCGAATCCCTGCTGGGCAGCGCCGCGGGTGCGGAAATCACCGATGGCATACAGCGGCTGGCCGACGTGAAAGCGCTCTTCGCTGTAGCGATAGCGCTGGCCGCTGGTGAGGAAACCGAACAATCCGGTCTTGGCCGGACCCAGCGGGTGCCGCAGGTTGCCCTCCCAGACTTCGCGTACCGCCGCACGAATCTCGGCACCACGCGGGTCGATCAGGCATTCGCCGGTACCATCGACCAGGCGCAACCAGGCGTCACTGGCGCCACTCTCGATCACCCGCCAGCTGCGCTTCTTGCCGCTGGAGCGATATTCCTCGATGCGAAAGCGCCACCACAGGCAGGGCTTGCCGGTCAGTGGCCCCCGCAACTGCATGTCCGGCAACGCTTCGAGCACACCATAGAGTTCGACGTAACCCTGCGCCGCCGAGCGGATCTTCGAGGTCGGCGTGTCCAGAAGATG
This sequence comes from Pseudomonas sp., assembly GCF_048269965.1. Lineage (GTDB taxonomy): Bacteria > Pseudomonadota > Gammaproteobacteria > Pseudomonadales > Pseudomonadaceae > Aquipseudomonas. The sequence goes on from NZ_JBLWTV010000017.1 coordinate 36,786, forward strand.
GCGCGCCTGCGACCAACCCCGCAGGCACCACCAGGCGCCGCCCAGGCAGGCGCCGAGGGTGAAGGTCAGGGTGAAGAAGAAGCCGAAGGGGTCGACCTGCATCATCGGCAGGTTCTCAGTTGAACAGTGACTTCATGTCCACATCGGCTTTCTCCGCCTCGCTGAACACCAGCAGCTCGGCAGCCTGGAAGTTGAACATGCGTGCGATGAGCACGTCGGGGAACTGCTCGATGCGCACGTTGTTGAGGTTGACCGCCTCGTTGTAGAGCTCACGGCGGTCGGCGATGCCGTTTTCCAGGCCACTGATGCGCTGCTGCAGATGCTGGAAGCTGTCGTTGGCCTTCAGCTCCGGATAGTTCTCGGCCAGCGCGAAGAGCTGACCGAGGCCCGCGCGCAGACCACTCTCGGCCTTGCCCAGGGCGCCGACATCATGTTGCTCGCGAGCGCTGGCCACGGCACTGCGCGCTGCAATCACCCGTTCCAGCGTCGAGCCTTCGTACTGCATGTACTGCTTGCAGGTTTCCACCAGCTTGGGCAATTCGTCGTGCCGTTGCTTGAGCAGCACGTCGATGTTCGACCAGGCCTTGCTCACGCCATGCTTGAGGCGTACCAGTCCGTTGTACAGCGACACCGCGTAGGCGCCGAGCAGGACGAGGACAACGATGATGATCACGGCGGTCAGGCTCATGCAGTTTTCTCCAGGCAGAACTGCGAATCGGGTGCTGGCATTCTAACGGCAACGAGGTGGCTCGGCAGCGATATCCCGCACAGCGACGAATAATGGCCTTTACACATAATGCGAAACATTTGCATTATGTTGCAGTTTTTCAGGTACCACTGGGTACCGTCCACGTTTCGTACATGCAAAGGACCCCGCCATGATTCGTATGCCTCTGGCCTCCGCCAGCCTGCTGGCCATCGCCATTTCCCTCGCTGGCTGTGGCGAAGACAAAGCCCCCGCGACCCAGGCAGCTGCACCTGCTGCCACCACCGAGAGCACGGCGCCAGCCACTGCGGCGAAGGTCGACGAAGCCGCGGCGAAGGCCGTGGTCAAGCATTACGCCGATCTGGCCCTGGCCGTGTTCAGCGACGCTGCCAGCACCGGCAAGGCCCTGCAGACTGCCGTCGATGCACTGCTTGCCGATCCCAGCGAAGCGACCCTGAACGCTGCGCGCGAAGCCTGGCTGGCCGCACGCGTGCCGTACATGCAGAGCGAAGTGTTCCGTTTCGGTAACCCGGTGGTCGACGAGTGGGAAGGTCAGCTCAACGCCTGGCCGCTGGACGAAGGCCTGATCGACTACGTGGCCGAGGACTACCAGCACGCCCTGGGCAACCCGGGCGCGCAAGCCAATATCATCGCCAACACCGAGATCCAGGTTGGCGAAGACAAGGTCGACGTCAGCGACATCACTGGCGAGCTGCTGGCCAGCCTGAACGAGCTGGGCGGCTCCGAAGCCAACGTCGCCACCGGCTACCACGCCATCGAATTCCTGCTCTGGGGCCAGGACCTCAACGGCACCGGGCCAGGCGCCGGCGAGCGCCCCTACACCGACTATGTAGTGGGTGAAGGCGCTACCGGTGGCCACAACGAGCGCCGCCGCGCCTTCCTCAAGGCGGCTACCGACCTGCTGGTCAGCGACCTGAACGACATGGTCGAGCAGTGGAAAGACGGCGTGGAAGGCAACTACCGCAGCGCACTGGTCGCCGAGTCGGCCGACAACGGTCTGCGCAAGATGCTGTTCGGCATGGGCAGCCTGTCGCTCGGCGAACTGGCGGGCGAGCGCATGAAGGTCGCGCTGGAAGCCAACTCCACCGAAGACGAGCACGACTGCTTCAGCGATAACACCCACAACTCGCACTTCTACAACGGCAAAGGCATTCGTAACGTCTACCTGGGCGAGTACAAGAAGGTCGACGGCAGCACCCTGACCGGCCCGAGCCTGTCCGAGCTGGTGGCCAAGGCTGACGCCCAGGCCGACGCCACCCTCAAGGCCGACCTGCAGGAAACCGAAGCCAAGTTGCAGGCGCTGGTCGACAGCGCCGAGAAGAACAACCTGCACTTCGACCAGCTGATCGCGCAAGGCAACACCGAAGGCCAGCAATTGGTACGTGACGCCATCGCTGCCCTGGTCAAGCAGACCGGCGCCATCGAGCAGGCGGCGGGCAAGCTGGGCATCAGCGACCTGAACCCGGACACCGCCGATCACCAATTCTGATCGCCGTAGCAGTTTGAAAAGCCGGCGCCCCGCAAGGAGCGCCGGCTTTTTCATGGCGGTTGTTACCCTTCGCCAGGGTGCGCCGTGCGCAGCGGGGAAATGCACGGGCTGCTGGTGCGCACGGCGCACCCTACGAACCCCGTGCCACGCCGCTGCGGTACTCACCCGGAGTCACGCCATAGACCTGCTTGAACTGTCGCGACAAGTGGCTCTGATCGGCGAAGCCCAACTGCATCGCCACGCTGACCGCCGCACAACCACCCTTGAGCATCGCTCGCGCCTGCTCGAGGCGCCGCTGCTTGAGCCAGGCATGCGGCGGCAAGCCGGTCGCGCGGCGGAACACCCGAGCGAAATGAAAGGGTGAAAGATTGACCGCAACCGCCAGTTCTTCCAGCGAGGGCGGCTCGATCAATCGCTCGGCGAGCATCTGTTTGGCGCACGCCACGGCCCAGGGTTCACGCCCAGGGGCAGGCGGTTCGGCAAGCTGCGCATGGTGCTGAAACAGCAGCAGGATCGCCTCACGCCAGGCCAGTTGCTGCTGCAGCGCCTCGGCACCGCCCTCGAGCAGCTGATGCAGTTGCAGAAAGGCCGCGTGCAAACGCGGATCATGCAGCACGCTGCAGGAAAACGACGGCATGCCGGCCTTGGCCAGGCCCAGCTCCTGCAGCGCCCCCAGTACCTGGGCGTTATCAGGATAGAAACCGCGATAGCGCCAACCGTCTTCGTGCGCCTTGGAACCGGTATGCACTTCGTCCGGGTTGATCAGCACCATGCTGCCCCGAGGTGCCAGATGATCACAGCCGCGATGATGAAAGCGCTGGGCGCCATGTTCGATCACGGTGAACACGAAACCTTCATGCACGTGAGGGGCGAAGCGCTGTTCCAGGTAGCGCGCCTGCAACAGCTCGACGCCGCTCAATGCGGAGGCTTGCCAGAAGCGGGTCTGCTCACGACTGTGCATGAGAGTCAGGCGCTGAAGCCCGCCTCCATGGCCTCGCGCAGCGCCGGCCATTCCAGGTCGGTGATGCTGTACAGCAGGGTGTCATCGAGACGGCCATCGGCCAGACGGCGATGGTTGCGCAGCAATCCTTCACGAACGGCGCCGAGCTTCTCGATGGCGCGTTGCGACCGCAGGTTGCTGGCAGCAGTTTTCAGCTGCACGCGGACCATGCCCCAGTTTTCGAAAGCGTGCCTGAGCATCAGATACTTGATGCTGCTGTTCAACCCTCGGCCATGCTGGTGTCGATCGAGCCAGGTCCAGCCGATCTCGCAGGCCGGCAGGCTATTGATGAAGTCGGCGAAGCGGGTGGTGCCCACCAACTCGTCACCCAGGCGAATGACGAACGGCAGTGCACGCTGCTCGCGCATATCGGCCAGGGCGCTGCGGTACCAGTCCAGTCGCTGGGTACCGCTCATGTACAGCAGTGCCTCCCGGTTGGCTTCGGCCAGCGCCACCAGCGCGGGGATATCGGCATCGGAAAGCGGTTCCAGGCGCAGAGCACCACGTTGCAACGTCACCAGCTGCGGCTTGAACATAGGGCTTCCTCAGGGTCCTTCCTTGGGCAGAATCGCAAACGGGGCACGCTATCAGGCCACTGCCTGGGACACAATCGAGTCCTGTCGCAAAGTGCGCCAGGCGGCCTGCGACCTTGGTCGCAGCCGACAGATCGAGGCTTTGTGCAACACTGGTCAACATCGGCCTCGCCTCGGCGGCCAGGCTCATTTCGTTTCACTGCGCGTTTCGGAGTCTGCATGTCGCTGTCCCCCGGGTTGATCGCCGCGGTCGCCCTGATCTACATGGCCATTCTTTTCGCCATCGCCTTCTATGGCGACCGCCGCAGCGCCCCCATGCCGCCGAAGATCCGTGCCTGGGTGTACTCGCTGTCGCTGGCCGTTTACTGCACCAGTTGGACCTTCTTCGGCGCCGTCGGCCAGGCCGCCGTGCAGCTATGGTCGTTCCTGCCGATCTACCTCGGCCCGATCATCCTGCTGCTGACCATGCCCTGGGTGCTGCAGAAGATGGTGATGATCAGCAAGCAGGAAAACATCACCTCCATCGCCGACTTCATCGCCGCGCGCTACGGCAAGTCGCAGTCGCTGGCCATCGTCGTGGCACTGGTCTGCCTGGTCGGCGTGCTGCCCTATATTGCCCTGCAGCTCAAGGGCATCGTCCTCGGGGTCAACCTGCTGATCGGCGAGCATGCCCAGGACACCGGTACCAGCGCGCAGGACACGGCGCTGATCGTGTCGCTGGCACTGGCGCTGTTCACCATTCTGTTCGGCACGCGCAAGCTCGACGTCACCGAGCACCACCGCGGCATGGTGCTGGCGATCGCCTTCGAATCGCTGGTCAAGCTGCTGGCCTTCCTCGCCGTGGGCGCCTTCGTCACCTTCGGCCTGTACAACGGTTTCAATGACCTGCTCGAGCAGGCGCACAACACCGCCGAGCTGGATAAATTCTGGAACGAGGCAGTGAACTGGCCGGCGATGATGGCCCAGACCGGTCTGGCGATGATCGCCATCATCGCCCTGCCCCGGCAGTTTCATGTGGCCGTGGTGGAGAACATCGAACCCAGGGACCTGCGCCTGGCACGCTGGGTGTTCCCCGCCTACCTGGTACTCGCCGCACTCTTTGTCGTGCCCATTGCCCTGGCCGGACAGATGCGCCTGCCGGCCGGCATCACCCCGGACTCCTTCGTCATCAGCCTGCCGCTGGCTGAAACCCATCCGGCGCTGGCCATGCTGGCCTTCATCGGCGGCGCCTCGGCCGCTACCGGCATGGTGATCGTCGCCTCGGTGGCGCTGTCGACCATGATTTCCAACGACATGCTGTTGCCCTGGCTGCTGCGCCGGCAGAACACCGAGCGGCCGTTCGAGGCCTTCCGCCACTGGATGCTCACCGCGCGCCGGGTCAGCATCGTGCTGATCCTGCTGCTGGCCTATGTGTGCTATCGCCTGCTCGGTTCCAACGCCAGCCTGGCGACCATCGGCCAGGTGTCTTTTGCCGCCATCGGCCAGTTGGCCCCCGCCCTGTTCGGCGCACTGGTGTGGAAGCAGGCCAATCGCCGCGGCGTGTTCGCCGGCCTGATCGTTGGCGCCATGCTCTGGTTCTATACCCTGGTGCTGCCGCTGGCGGCACGCGGCATGGGCTGGTCGCTGGACAGCTTCCCCGGCCTGAGCACCCTGCTCTACGCCCCCATCGGCCTGCAGGTCGATCCGCTGACGCGCGGCGTGGTGCTGTCGCTGGCCGGCAACATGCTGCTGTTCGCCTGGGTTTCCTGGTTCTCGCGCACGCGCGTTTCCGAGCACTGGCAGGCCGGGCGCTTCATCGGCCATGACCTGGGCACCAAACCCAGCAACCGCAGCCTGCTGGCGGTGCAGGTGGCCGACCTGCTGATGCTGTCCAGCCGTTTCGTCGGCGAAGAACGCGCACATCAGAGCTTTACCCGCTTCGCCCTGCGCCAGGGCAAAGGCAAGGCCTTCGACCCCAATCAGCCGGCCAACAGCGAATGGATCGCCCACACCGAGCGCCTGCTCGCCGGTGTCCTTGGCGCCTCCTCGACCCGAGCGGTGGTCAAGGCCGCCATCGAAGGCCGCGAGATGCAGGTCGAGGATGTGGTGCGCATCGTCGACGAAGCCAGCGAGGTGCTGCAGTTCAACCGTGCCCTGTTGCAGGGGGCGATCGAGAACATCACCCAGGGCATCAGCGTGGTCGACCAGAACCTGCGTCTGGTGGCCTGGAACCACCGCTACCTGGAGTTGTTCGAGTACCCCGAAGGCCTGATCTACGTCGGTCGGCCGATTGCCGAGATCATCCGCTTCAATGCCGAGCGCGGCATGCTCGGTGGCGGCGACCTCGAAGAGAACGTCGCCAAGCGCCTGTACTGGATGCGCCAGGGCACTGCGCACAGCTATGAGCGAGTATTCCCCAACGGCCGGGTCATCGAACTGATCGGCAACCCCATGCCCGGTGGCGGTTTCGTCATGAGTTTCACCGACATCACCGAGTTCCGCGAAGCCGAACGCGCCCTCAAGGAGGCCAACGAAAGCCTCGAACGAAGGGTCGCCGAACGCACCTTTGAGCTGTCGAAACTGAACCAGGCACTGACCGAAGCCAAGGCCCACGCCGAAGCTGCCAACCAGTCGAAGACGCGCTTCCTCGCCGCAGTCAGCCATGACCTGATGCAACCGCTCAATGCAGCCCGCTTGTTCTCTGCGGCGCTGGCCCACCAGGATGACGCACTGCCCAACGAAGCTCAGGAGCTGGTCCGGCATCTGGACAGCTCGTTGCGTTCAGCCGAGGACCTGATCACCGATCTGCTGGATATCTCGCGCCTGGAGAACGGGCGAATCACCCCGGATCGTCACGCATTCGCCCTCTCCAGCCTGTTCGATACCCTCGCCGCCGAGTTCGGCGTGCTGGCAGCCGAACAGGGTATCGACCTGCGCGTGCACGGCAGCCGGCAGTGGATCGACAGCGACATCAAGCTGCTGCGCCGGGTATTGCAGAACTTCCTGACCAACGCCTTCCGCTACGCCAAGGGCCGCGTGGTGCTGGGCGTGCGCCGTGAAGGCGGACAATTGCGCCTGGAAGTCTGGGACCGCGGCATGGGTATCCCCGAAGACAAGCGCAAGGTGATCTTCGAGGAGTTCAAGCGCCTGGACAGTCACCAGACTCGTGCAGAGAAAGGCCTGGGCCTGGGCCTGGCGATTGCCGACGGCCTGTGCCGCGTGCTCGCCCATCGCCTGGAAGTGCGTTCCTGGCCAGGCAAAGGCAGCGTGTTCAGCGTCAGCGTGCCGCTCGCGAGAAAACCGGCGCCGAAGCCACAAGGCCCTGCCGTACCGGCCGTGGATGGCCAACCCCTGCAGGGCACCCAGGTGATCTGCATCGACAACGAAGACAGCATCCTCACCGGCATGCACAGCCTGCTGTCGCGCTGGGGCTGCCAGGTGTGGACGGCGCGCAATCGCCTGGAGTGCGAGCACCTGCTCAGCGAAGATGTGCACCCGCAGTTGGCGCTGGTCGACTACCACCTCGACGAGGGCGAAACCGGTACCGAACTGATGGCCTGGCTACGCACGCGCCTGGGCGAACCGGTGCCAGGCGTGGTGATCAGTGCCGACGGCCGCCCGGAGCTGATGGCCGAGGTGCATGCCGCCGGCCTCGACTACCTGCCCAAACCGGTCAAGCCTGCAGCCCTGCGCGCCCTGCTCAGCCGTCATCTGGCGTTGCGCGGCTAGGGGGAGTTGGCGACGGCGCTCCCCTTTTGCTCCTGCAGGACGGGTACGACCCGCCTGCGTGTCAATGGCGGGTTGCACCCGCCCTGCTCGGCGGCACAATCACCTGTGGCTGCAGCTCACTCGCCCACTTCGTCCAGCGCCGGCAGATCGGCAGAGCGTTCGAGCAACTCGCCCGGCAGGCTCTTGCTCGCGCGGGCGCCCAGCAGCTTGAGGTTTTCCACACGGCCAATGAGGTTGCCGCGACCGTCCACCAGCTTGTTGCGGGCACTGGCGTAAGCCTTGTCCAATTGCTGCAGACGACTGCCCATCTCGTCCAGATCGGCGACAAAGGCAACGAACTTGTCGTACAGCTGTCCCGCACGCTCGGCGATCTCACGCGCGTTCTGGCCCTGGCGCTCCTGGCGCCAGAGGCTGTCGATCACCCGCAGGGTAGCCAGCAAGGTGGTCGGGCTGACGATCACCACCTGCTGTTCGAAGGCGTCCTGGAACAGGTCCGGCTCGGCTTGCAACGCTGCGGCGAAGGCGGCCTCGATGGGCACGAAGAGCAGAACGAAATCCAGACTGTGCAACCCTTCCAGGCGCTGATAATCCTTGCCGGACAGCCCCTTGAGGTGACTGCGCAGCGAGATCAGATGTTGCTTCAGCGCCTGCTGGCGAATCGGCTCGTCCGCAGCCGCGACATACTGCTGATAGGCGCTGAGACTGACCTTGGCATCGACGATCACCTGCCTGTCGCCCGGCAGGCGGATCAGCACATCAGGCTGAAAGCGCTCGCCGCCAGCGCCCTTGAGGCTGACCTGGGTGTGGTACTCACGCCCCTTCTCCAGGCCGGCATGTTCCAGCACCCGCTCCAGCACCAACTCGCCCCAGTTGCCCTGGGTCTTCTGGCCCTTGAGTGCACGGGTCAGATTGGTCGCCTCGTCGCCCAGGCGCTGATTGAGTTGCTGCAGACGTTCGAGCTCCTTGCTCAGGGAAAAGCGCTCACGTGCCTCTTGCTGGTAACTCTCGTCGACACGCTTCTCGAACGCCTGGATGCGTTCCTTGAGTGGGTCGAGCAACTGGCCGAGGCGCTGCTGGCTGGTCTCTGCGAAACGCTGCTCGCGCTCATCGAAGATCTTCGTCGCCAGCTCGGAGAACTGGGCGCGCAGTTCATTGCGCGCGCCCTGCAGATCATCGAGGCGCTGTTGCTGGTTGTCGCGGCTTTCCTGCAACTCGGCCGCCAACGCCGCACACTCGGCAGTGAGCCGGCGCAATTCGGCTTCGTTGCGTTCGCGCTGCTGATTCCAGGACTGCGCGGCCTCGCGTGCGATCTGCCGCTCCTGTTGCAGCAGCTCATTCTCGCGACGCAAGCCGGCCAGCTCGGTCTGCTGCTCCACCTTGATCTCGCTGACTTCGGCCAACTCGGCGCGACAGGCATCGAGCTGCGCCAGCAAACCGGCCTGGCCCAGTTGCACTTGCTCCAGTCGCTCCTGCAGCAGCGCCTGCTCGCCTTGCTCGCGAACCAGCCGGCGCTGCAAGGACCAGAGACCGGCCAATAGCGGAACCAGCGCAACGACGGCGCCGAGGGCGAGAGACAGGGGATCGATTGGCATAGACGCTCCATGTTTGACCGCCGTGCAGTATACCCAGCCGGCGATTTACAGGGGGCCAGCATGCAATCAGCGCGACAGCCGCTCCAGCTCCAGCTGAGCACTGCGGTCGCCCGCGCGAGCAGCCTGGCGTAGCAGCTCATAACCGATGCGGCGATCACGGGTATTACCGCAATCGCGGCACAGCAGCTGACCCAACCGGCTTTGCGCCTGCACACAGCCTTTGCGTGCGGGCTGCTTGAGCAGGTTGCCGGCGATGCGTTTGACGCTCGGCGTTTGTCCCAGACGCGGGCTGTCGAGCAGCCAAAGCGCAACGCGCATGGGCAGACGAGAAGAACCGGAACGAGTTGCAGGGGCTGAGGAAGGCAAAGCGCGAGGCATAAATAAAGGGGGGTGACTGCCGGGGCGCGCCACTCTACTCCTTTTTTCTCGAAGGTAAAGCCTTGCCTGCCGGATCGATTGCGACTGCAGAAAAGAGCTCCCTCACAATCCACAGAAGCTGTGGATAACTCCGTGAACAACTTGGGCGAAAGCAGTCACAGGCCTGATGCTGTGGGGCTCTCAGTCAAACTGTCGATTTTTTCACCAATGAAAAAAGTTCATATTTTTCATTGACTTAAAAATCAACCACGAAAAATCAAGCGTTTAGCGGCGTTTCTGACAGTGATATGACAGCCTGCTTCAGCATTGTGCACAACTCCCTGCGACAGATCCGCGCAGCGCTCTGTTTCGGGGCATCTGACGCGCCAGCGCAGACGTCACGCGGGGTACGGCAATTGCCCCTGCACCAGGAACTGCTCCCGGTGAAACAAGCGCGGCTGATCCGGCGTCTGCGCATGCTTGAACGCCACATACTCGTCCGTGGTTTCGCACAGCCAGGCCGTGAGGTTGCGCGGGCGTTTTTCCGCGAACGCAGTCGGCACGTAGAGCGCGACATTACTGCCACCCTCAGGACAGCGCGCCGAGCGGTACTCGAACGCCTCGATACCGACCGTACGCATGACCGCACCCAGGCGCTGAGACACGCGGTAATCGCTAGGGTGGGCCAACAGCGCGCCATGTTGATCGAAAGGCGGCTGTTGCAACTGGATACCACGCTCGACGCGGTAACGCGCCTCGAACGTGGAGTGCTCGGAGAGAATACGGCCACTGGGCGGCGCGCTGGCCATGCCACTCCACAGCACGAAGCGGTAGTAAGCAGCCTCGGCCATCGCCGTTTCCAGGCGCATGGCCGCGTAGAACAGACTGGGTTCGTGCACGGTGCCGAAACGCGAGCCCCAACGTAGCGGTGGATAGCGAAACGGTGTCTTGAGCAGATAGTGCAGTGCCTCGGCAGCCTCCGGCAGCGGCGGTTTGCTGCTCTCGAGCAGATCCTCGAGCAGGGCCTGTTCGGCCAGGTTATCCACCAGTTGCAGTGTCGCGACCTGCGCCTGGCTCTCCACCATGCGCAGCAGCTTGCCGCGCAACGGTCGAACCTGCCGTTCGCCTTCACATAGTTGCCAGATATCCATGGCGATCCCTCCTTAAAGCGTAGAGCCTGCTCAAAGAATCGCGAGCTAGAGCCGTGCAAGGCAAAAATAGGCGAGGAAGCGGAGTGTACTTTTGTACATGAGCATTCCGAGCCTATTTTTAACGCAGCAGGGCCGACGCGCAGCAGGCTTTGAGCAGGCTCTCAGACCTTGCCGCGAATGGCGTCCAGATACTCGACGACGCGCACCAGCCCCTGCACCTGACTCATCTGCTGCAGCGGAATGCCTGCCAGATGACGATTCTCGGTGCGCAGGAAATGGCGCATGTCCTGCTGATTGCCGCCAAACAGGGCAAACAGCGCGCGATAGGCGCGAATCAGCAACAGCGCCAGCTCGCCGGTCTTGCTCTGCGGACGCAAACCGCCCTGCTCGTTCCAGCGGCTGATGGCACTGCGATGGACGCCGACGATATCGGCCAGCTCCTGCTGCGTCAGCCCCAGCTGCTCACGGGTATTGAGCAGCGCTTTGGCCAGTACCGCATCGGCATCGGGCTGAGAGCGAGTCAGGGCACTCATCACATTCTCCTTAGCTCGTTTACGACAAAGCAAATATTAAAAGCTGTTAATACACAATAGCACGGAAAGCCGCTTGGCACTCACTCGAGCATGGGGTACCGTCCAGTGGACCGCACCGAGCAAGGAACACTCATGAGTCGCCGGCGTTTCTGGCTGAGCACCTGCGTAGCGATACTGGCGCTGCTGTCGCTACTGGCCTGCTATGTCGGCTACCGCGTGCAGCACCTGCTCGAGGAACAGCACATCGAGCTGGACTGGCAGCGACTGGGGCTGTCCTGGCGCGGCCTGCAGCTCCAGGGTGCAAGTTTGGTGCAGCGCCGTGACGGCGAGCTGCAGGTACAAAGCGGTCAGTTGCGACTCTACTGGCTGGCCCGTGAAGCACCTCGCTACCGCCTGGTTGCCCAGGATTTACGCCTGTCATGGCAACCCACCCTGGGAGAGTCCGAGAGTCCGAGCGACAGCGATCTGACCAGCCTCCTGCAAACCCTGAGCAATGCCCTGCCATGGCTTCCACGGCACATCGAACTGCGCAACGCCCATGCGCAACTGCCCTGCAGCAGCGGCCGCTGCGCACTGCAGGGCGACCTCGACCTTGGGTTCACGGACGATACCGTGCAATTGCAGACGCTGCTGCTGCGCGGAGCACACAGGGCGCAGTTGCAAGCCCAACTGCAGGGGCTGGGCAGCGAGCTGAACAGCCCGCGACAGCTGCAGATGGACCTGCACCTCGACGATCAGCCGCAGATCGCTCTGCACAGCGACTTGCAGGCTCAGGCCGACGCCCTGCAATGGAGCGGCGAGCTTGAGATTACCGCGCTGCAGGACATGGCCTGGCTCGCCGAGTGGCTGGGCGAGTGGACGCTGCTCGACGCTGCCGCTCTACCGGCAACGCCCCGCCAGGCCGGCATGAACGCTCAGTGGCAACTGCAGGTGCCGCAGAGCACCGCTACGCTCGGCAAACTGCTGGCCACCTCCGGATGGCTGCGGGTCGACACGCAGATACCGCACCCCTGGCCGCTTCCCGGTGTCGGCCTGGTCAGCGGTGAACTGGCGCTCGATCTACACAACACCCAGGGCTGGTGGCAGGCCCGCCGCTTGAACGGCCAACTGCAGCTCGACACCCGTGATGCCCCCTGGCTGACGTCGCTGCCGAGTGGGCTGCGGCCGCAGCACTTGCAGCTGCACCTCTCACCACTGGGTGGCGATGCCGATGAAGCGCTGGCCCTGCAGTTGAACGTCAGCGGTCAAGGCCCGCTGGAACTGCAGGCGGATGCCGAGTTTGCCCTGCACCAATCCCCCGACTGGGCACTCGACGTTCGACACCTGCAGCTCGAGGCTCGCAGCAAACGCCTGGACCTGGCTGACAGCCGTCTCGATGACTTGCGTCTGAGCGTTGGCCTCAAAGGCAACGTCACGCAGCAGCAGTTGCAGCTCAGCCTGGCCGACAGCTCGCGCCTCGACGTCCAGCGCCTGCGCAGCGCCGAGCTGGACCTGCAGCAAGCCCAGGCGACGCTGGCCGGCCTCAGCCTGAGCGGCGACCCGAGCGCACCAGCCCTGTCCGGCCCGCTGGGCCTGCGCATCCAACGCCTGCAACACCCCCAATTGCAGGCCCAGGGCTGGCAATGGCAGGGACGCGTGCAGGCCGACAACGGCAGCCAGACCCTCGACGGTGCATTACTGGCCGATTCGGGCCTGAGCATGGCGTTGCGCCTGACCAACACGGCCAATGCGCTGAACGTCAACGCCACTCTGGACGAGTTGTTCCTGCGCGCCGGCAATCCACTGGCACAAACCCTGGCCGACTGGCCGCCGCTGCTGACGCTGGACAACGGCCGCGTTCAGGCCGAGGCCGACCTGCAACGACCCAGCGGCAAGCCCTTGCAACTCAAGGCCAGCCTGACAGGCAAGGGCTTGGCCGGCATCTATGACCGCACCAGCTTGAGCGGCCTCGATGCCGAGTTGCGGCTGCAGCTGAGCGGTGACCGACTTCGCCTCGACCTGCCACGGTTGAGTGCCAAGCAGCTCGACCCCGGCATCGAGCTCGGCCCCTTGCAGCTGCAGGCCAGCTACCAGGCCAGCCTGCAACGGCCACTGGCGGGCAGCCTGACCCACCAGCGCGCCGAACTGGGCATTCTCGGCGGTAGCCTGAGCCTGGCATCGGCGACCTGGGCACTGGAGCAGCCCAGCCAGTTGCTGCCCCTGCAGCTCAGTGGCCTGGATCTGCAGGAGCTGTTTCGCGCCTATCCGGCCGAAGGGCTGGCCGGTAGCGGACTGATCGACGGCACCCTGCCACTGCGCCTGGATGGAGCCATCAGCATCGAAAAGGGCCTGATCGAAGCCCGGTCACCGGGTGGGCGACTGAGTTTTCATTCACCACGCATCAGCGCCATGGGTCAGGCCAACCCCGGCATGAAGCTGGTCACCGATGCGCTGGAAGACTTTCACTACGATCAGCTCAGCAGTAGCGTCGACTATGATCCGTCCGGCAAACTGCTGCTGGGCATGCGCCTGCATGGACAGAACCCGGCCATCGAGAAAGGCCGGCCCATCCACTTCAACATCAATCTGGAAGAAGACATTCCGGCCTTGCTGGCCAGCCTGCAGTTGACCGACAAGGTAAGCGGCATCATCCAGCAACGGATTCAGCAATGGATGCGCCAGCGTGTCCCCCAAGAACCAAAGGAGTAGCGCCATGCGCACGTACCGCCTCCTCGCAGTCCTGAGCCTGGGGCTGCTATGCCAGGCCTGTACCCCGACGGTACAACTGGCGATGCCGAACGAACCGATCAACATCAACCTGAACGTCAAGGTCGAGCACGAAATCTACATCAAGGTGGACAAGGCTCTGGACAATGTATTCAACGAAGACAGTGGTCTGTTCTGAGACCGCCATGTCGGTATGAACAGGTTCTACGGAGAGAGACGATGATTCGATACATTTCGACCCTGCTGCTGGCGCTGACCCTCAGCCTGCCGGCCTACGCACTGAACCTCAACCAGGCCATGAGCGCCCTCGGCGATGCCAAGGCCAGCGGCCAGTTGGGCGAGCAACCCAACGGCTACCTGGGCGTGGTCAAACCCGGCGGCCAGGCCGACGAAATCGCCCGCCTGATAAACCAGGCACGGCGCGCCGAGTATCAGAAGGTGGCGCAGGACAATGGCATCAGCCTCAACGACGTGGAAGCCATCGCCGGCAAGAAGGCCATCGAGCGTACGCCCAAGGGGCAATTCATCCAGCTCAACGGCCAGTGGCTGCAGAAGTAGCAGCCATGCTCGAGCACCGGGAGCGCACAGCGCCCTGTAGAAACGAAAGAACCCGCCTAGGCGGGTTCTTTTTTGCGCGAACAGTAATCAGGCGCCAGCTTTGCTCACGGCATCCTTGATCAGGGTCTGCAGCTCGCCCTTCTCGTACATCTCGGAGAGGATGTCGCTACCGCCGACCAGCTCACCGCCGACCCACAGCTGCGGGAAGGTTGGCCAGTTGGCGTACTTCGGCAGGTTGGCGCGGATTTCCGGGTTCTGCAGGATGTCGACGTAGGCGAACTTCTCGCCGCAGCCCATCACCACCTGGGCAGCACGGGCGGAGAAGCCACACTGCGGCGCGTTGGGCGAGCCTTTCATGTACAGCAGAACGGTGTTGTTGGCGATCTGCTCTTTGATGGTTTCGATGATATCCATGGGGGCACCTCAGCATAGACTTCGCGACCCGACGGTCGCCACGGTGGCGCGATTGTAGCGAAAAGCCGAGCATAATGCTCGGCCTTGCCGAGCATCCATTGCACGGTCTTGCGAGGCCCCGTGGGGGCCCCGCCCCGGGGCGAAGCTGCCGGGTATTTCCCCGACATGGCGTCACGGCTCCTGTCGCTGCAAGGCGCGGCTCCTACAACCCGCTCGGGAGAGACGCCCTTCTACGCGGCCACTACTTCCACCGGCACACCATTGAGCACGGCATTGCCGGACAGCGCATCGAGCTGACGTTCGTCGGTCAGGTCATTGGCGCTGGCACCGGGTTGCGCACGGGCGATATCCATCTGCACACCGGGGCGCGCATGACCCCAACCATGCGGCAGGCTGACCACGCCAGCCATCACCTCATCGCTGGCCACCACGTCCACCTCGATACTGCCGACCCGCGAGCGCACCCGTACACGCTGGCCATCGGCCAAGCCACGACTGGCCAGATCCGCCGGGTTCATCAGCAACTGGTGACGCGGCTTGCCCTTCACCAGACGGTGATAGTTGTGCATCCAGGAGTTGTTGCTGCGCACGTGACGGCGGCCGATCAGCAGCAGTTCATGGGCAGCCGGCTGCTGCTGCTCGGCAAAGCGCGCCAGATCGGCCAGCAGCAGTTCAGGCGCGGCCTGCACCGCCTTGCTCGGCGTTTTCAGGCGCACAGCAAGATTCGGCTGCAGCGGCCCCAGGTCGACGCCGTGCGGATGCTCGCGCAAGGCCGCCAGGCTGAGTTTGCGCTCGCTACCATCACCGTAGGGGCCGAAACGCAGGCCCATGTCGATCATCTGCTCAGGCGCCATGGTCGGTTTCAGCTCGAGGCCATTGCGCGCGGCGAAGGCCTTGGCCAGACCGACGAAGATTTCCCAGTCGTGCAATGCGCCCTCCGGCTTGGCCAGGATCGCCTCGTTGAAACGGGTGACGTTACGCACCGCGAACACATTGAAGGTGGTGTCGTAGTGATCGTGTTCCAGCGGCGCGGTGGGCGGCAGGATCAGGTCGGCATAACGGGTGGTCTCGTTGATGTAGAAATCCACCGAAAGCATGAACTCCAGGCCGTTCAGCGCCTGCTCCAGCTGACGCCCATTGGGCGTGGACAGCACCGGGTTGCCGGCCACCGTGACCAACGCGCGAATCTGCCCTTCGCCGGGGCTGAGCATCTCTTCGGCCAACGCCGAGACCGGCAACTCGCCGCCGTATTCCGGCAGGCCGGAAACCCGGCTCTGCCAGCGGTTGAAATGCCCGCCGGAGGTGCTCGCCACCAGGTCCACCGCCGGCGTCGTGCAGAGCACGCCGCCACTGCGATCGAGATTGCCGGTCACCAGGTTGATCACCTGCACCAGCCACTGACACAGCGTACCGAACGCCTGCGTGGAAACCCCCATGCGGCCGTAGCACACCGCCTTGTCCGCAGCGGCGAAATCCCGCGCCAGTTGGCGGATGGTAGCGGCAGGTACGCCACAGCGTGCGCTCATGGCTTCGGCGTCAAAGCCGGCTATCGCCTCGCGTACCTGCTGCAAACCTTCCACCGGCAGATGGCTGTCACGCGTCAGGCCTTCCTCGAACAGGGTATTGAGCAGCGCCAGCAGCAGCGCGGCATCGCTGCCGGGGCGCACGAACAGGTGCTGGTCGGCGATGGCTGCAGTTTCGCTTCGGCGCGGGTCGACCACCACCAGTTTGCCGCCACGGGCCTGGATGGCCTTCAGACGCTTCTCCACATCCGGCACGGTCATGATGCTGCCGTTGGAGGCCAGCGGGTTGCCGCCCAGGATCAGCATGAAGTCGGTGTGATCGATATCGGGAATCGGAATCAGCAGGCCGTGGCCATACATCAGGTGACTGGTCAGGTGATGCGGCAGTTGGTCGACCGACGTGGCGGAAAACCGATTGCGGGTTTTCAGCAGGCCGAGAAAGTAGTTGCTGTGCGTCATCAGCCCGTAGTTGTGCACGCTGGGATTGCCCTGATAGACCGCAACAGCGTTCTGCCCATGCGCCGCCTGGATCGCGCTCAGGCGCTCGGCCACCTGGGCGAACGCTTCGTCCCAGCCGATGGGCTGCCACTGTTCACCAATGCGCCGCATGGGCTGGCGAATGCGATCCGGGTCATTCTGGATATCCTGCAGCGCCACGGCCTTGGGGCAGATGTGGCCACGGCTGAAGCTGTCCTGAGCGTCGCCCTTGATCGAGCGAATCTGCGTTGCGCCGTCTGCCTGGGTTTCGGTTTCGATGGCGAGGCCGCAGATGGCTTCGCACAGATGGCATGCACGGTAATGAAGGGACTTGGTCATGGCCTGGCCTCTTGTTCTGATCCGAGACGACCGGTCAGGTCGCAGGTCATGAACTATGGGCCGAGCGTGGAGGCGACGCCAGCAGCGTTCGTCTCATGAATCGGCAGGCATCAAGCCTGCCGATTCAGGCAATTACCGATCCGATCAACGGATGGAGGTAACGGTGCCTTTCTTGCCGGTAACGCTGACGTTAACGGTTTTGTATACGAAGTAATCCTGAACGTTCACTTCGTAACGCGGGGCGACGATCAGGTCGGCACCCGAAGCCTTGACGGCCTTGTAAGCAGCTGCGGACTTGGCGGAAGCGACCGGGTCGAGACCCAGCGCGAAACCACCCTCGCCACCACCGTAGGTCACGCCGTCGGCGAACTGAGTGTCGCCACCCAGCTTGAACACACCGAACAGGATGTTCACCGAAGATTGACCGGAGATGGACTCGCCCACTTTCACGTCGGCTTTCAGGTTGGTTTCGACGGCGCCAGTCAGTGGTGCAGTCGGCTGGCTTACGTTCTGGCTGGCACAGCCAGTCAGCAGGGCCAGGGCGGAGAAGGTAGCAGCGTAGGCTACGTTTTTCATGCAAAACTCCTTTGCACAGATATTCCATGGATGTCCCCATTGCGGGGGGCAATGCATTGCGTTGGAAAGGCGGCGGCATCGTAGAGGCCCGTTCTAGAGCGGCGCAATCTATTTTTTCAGTTTTATGACATCTCTTACGCCGAATTGGGAAAAGGCTTACAAAACAGGATCAAGCAAGCCTGCGGGCGGCAATTTGCGCCGTCTCGTCATTTCCTTATAAGATCGCGCCTTCCCCTGTTTCGTCGCACCCTGCGGCCTCCTGCCGCAAGCTCTGCTGTTTTTGTCGGTTTTATCCACGAACACAAGCTTGCGAACTGTAGTGATAAAGGTAGTTAACGATGAGCGTCAGACACTTTCTCTCGATGATGGATTACACACCGGACGAACTGGTGGGACTGATCCGCCGAGGCATCGAGCTGAAGAGTCTGCGCAACCGCGGCGTGCTCTTCGAACCGCTGAAGAATCGCGTGCTGGGCATGATCTTCGAGAAGGCCTCGACTCGCACCCGCCTGTCCTTCGAGGCCGGCATGATCCAGCTCGGCGGCCAGGCCATCTTCCTCTCGCCGCGCGACACCCAACTGGGCCGTGGCGAGCCGATCGGCGATGCTGCCATCGTCATGTCGAGCATGCTCGACGCGGTGATGATCCGCACCTTCGCCCACAGCAACCTCACCGAGTTCACCGCCAAGTCGAAGGTGCCAGTCATCAACGGCCTGTCCGACGACCTGCACCCCTGCCAGTTGCTGGCCGACATGCAGACCTTCCTCGAGCACCGCGGCAGCATCGCCGGCAAGACGGTGGCCTGGATCGGCGACGGCAACAACATGTGCAACTCCTATATCGAAGCGGCGATGCAGTTCGACTTCCAGCTGAAGGTCGCCTGCCCTGCCGGCTACGAGCCGGATGCGCGCTTCCTCGCCCTGGCCGGCGAGCGCGTGCAGGTCGTGCGCGACCCGCGCGAAGCGGTGGCCGGCGCCCATCTGGTCAGCACCGACGTGTGGGCCTCGATGGGTCAGGAAGACGAAGCCGAGCAGCGCATGGCGTTGTTCCGCCCCTACCAGGTCACCCGCGAGCTGCTCGACGGCGCCGCAGAAGACGTGCTGTTCATGCACTGCCTGCCGGCGCATCGTGGCGAAGAAATCAGCTTCGACCTGCTCGACGACCCGCGCTCGGTTGCCTGGGATCAGGCCGAGAACCGCCTGCACGCCCAGAAGGCGCTGCTGGAGATGCTGGTCGAACCGGCGTACCACCACGCATGAGCCAGCCCCTGCTGCAGCTACGCGGACTGAACTGCGGCTATCACGCGCACAAGGTGGTGCAGGATCTCGACCTGCACCTCAATGCCGGCGATATCGGTTGCCTGCTCGGTCCATCGGGTTGCGGCAAGACCACCACGCTGCGCGCCATCGCCGGTTTCGAGCCGGTTCTGGAAGGCGAGATCGAACTGGCAGGTGAAGTGATTTCCCGCGCCGGTTTTACCCTGGCGCCGGAGAAACGCCATATCGGCATGGTGTTTCAGGATTACGCCCTGTTCCCCCACCTGAGCGTGGCGGAGAACGTCGCCTTCGGTATCCGCAAGCAGCCCAACGCCGAGCGCGCCACTCAAGAGCTGCTGGAACTGGTCAAACTCGGCAACCTGGCCAAACGCTACCCGCACGAGCTGTCCGGTGGTCAGCAGCAGCGGGTCGCCCTGGCGCGCGCTCTGGCGCCGGAACCGAAACTGCTGCTGCTCGATGAACCCTTCTCCAACCTCGATGGCGAACTGCGCAGGCGCCTGAGCCATGAGGTACGGGAAATTCTCAAGGCGCGTGGCACCAGCGCCATCCTGGTCACCCACGATCAGGAAGAAGCCTTCGCCGTCAGCGATCACGTCGGTGTATTCAAAGATGGGCGCCTGGAGCAGTGGGACACGCCGTTCAACCTCTATCACGAGCCGCTGACGCCTTTCGTCGCCAGCTTCATCGGTCAGGGTTACTTCATTCGCGGCCAGTTACTCGGCCCGGAAACGGTGCAGACCGAGCTCGGCATGATCCGCGGCAACCGTGCCTATACCTGGGCGCAGGGCAGCGCGGTGGACGTCTTGCTGCGCCCGGACGACATCGTCCCGGACGAGCACAGCGAACTGAAGGCGCGCATCGTCGGCAAGACCTTCCTCGGCGCCGCCACGCTCTACCGCTTGCAACTGCCGACTGGCAGCCAGCTGGAATCGATCTTCCCCAGCCATGCCGATCATCAGCCGGGCGACGAAGTGGGCATCCGCGTCGCGGCCGATCACCTGGTGGCCTTCCCGGCACTCGGCAGCGTCGCCGCGCAACTGCAACTGAGCGAATCAGGTGGCGTGCGCCGGGTCAGCAGCAACTGATCAGAGCATCAGTTGGCCGCTGGCGATGTGCCGCGCGTGGCCAGCGATCTTCACCCGCTCGCCCTCCAGACGACAGAGCAGCTCACCACCGCGCGTCGAACACTGGAAGGCGCTGAGCGTGGTACGTCCCAGACGCTCGGACCAGTACGGCACCAGCATGCAGTGCGTCGAGCCCGTCACCGGGTCTTCATCGATACCAATGCTCGGCGCGAAGTAGCGCGAGACGAAGTCGTGCTTTTGCCCGCAGGCAGTGACCAACACGCCAAGCCCAGGCAGAGTGGCCAGTGTCGGCAGATTCGGCTTCAGCTCGCGAAGCTCGGCCTCGGAGCCCAGCACCACCATCAGCTCCTGCACGCTGCCATCGCCGTTGCGTAGTGCCAGTACCTGCTCGACCTGGCGCTCCAGCGCACGTTCGGCCTGCTCATGTAGAGGCTGCGCCACCCATTCCACGCGCCGCACCGGAAAGTCCAGCTGCAGACGCTCGCCCTGCCGGGTGACCTGCAGCGCTCCGGACAAGCAGGTGAAATCCAGCACCTCGGCCGGTTCCCGATAGATGTCGAACAGCACCTTGGCCGCAGCCAGGGTGGCATGCCCGCAGAGCGGTACCTCGCTGACCGGGGTAAACCAGCGGATATGCCAGGCACTGCCCTCCTTCATCACGAATGCCGTCTCCGCCAGATTGTGCTCGGCGGCGATGCGCTGCATCAGCGCCTCATCGAGCCAGCGGTCCAGGCGATAGACGATGGCTGGGTTACCGGCGAAGGGCTGATCGGTGAAGGCGTCGATCTGGTGAAATTCGAGGGACATGGGGCGTTCCTGGCCATAGTTGTGAAATCAGAGCATGCCCAGTTAATCGAAGCCGAACCACGTACAGACGGTCTGTATTTTCCCCGAACAGTAAGCCTCAACGGAGGCCGTAACGCCGTAACAGTTGGTCCATGCGCCCGTCCTCGCGAAAGCGCAGCAGCCCCTGCTCGAACAGCCGTGCATAGCGCGCGCTATCAGCCAGCCCTGGGGCGAATGCCAGGTAGATGGGTATATCTGGCTGACGGCAACCCACTTCGACGATATCGCCGTGCAGATAGTGTTCGCTGAGCAGCGCCTGCATCACCCAGGCATTTTCCACCAACGCATCGATGCGATCGTGACGCAGCTTGCGCAGATTGCTCTGCAGCGCGCGGTCACCAGTCATCAGTTGCACCTGTGCCTGGTCTTGGTGCTCGCGCAGATACAGATCGAGTTCGGCGCCATAGCTGTAACCGTTGATCGCGCCAAGACGCACGGCCTGCAACGACTTCAGCCCCTGGTAACGCCAGGTCCCGCCGCGCAGGGCGTAGAAGCACATGCGCGACACACCGGGAGCCGTGGGCGTGAAGATGAAGTCCGGCGCATCCTGCACCCCGGCGCCGATCAACGCCCCCAGCTTGCCGCGCCGGGTGTCGTGCACCGCACGCGCCCAGTTGATGACGCGGTACTCCACCTCGATGCCTGACTCGGCAAAGATCTGCTCGGCCAGCTCGACGAAAATGCCACGTTGCTCGGCATCGGCGGCGCAGTTGATCGGGCACCACAGATCTCCGGCGATCACCAGTTTCTCGGCCCGCGCCAGCCCACTGCCGAGCAGCAGCGACAGCAGCACGCAAGCGCTGCTGCGTCGCCACAGAGCGAGCCGCTTCACGCTTCGCTGCGCACCCGTTTCACCGCATCCAGCCAACCGGCGTAGAGGCGCTCGCGATGCGCCTCGTTCATCCTCGGCTCGAAACGCTGCTGCCGATGCCAGTGGCTGGCGATGGCATTGAGGTCCTGGTACAGGCCGAGCTTCAGCCCCGCCAGGTAGGCGACGCCGAGCGCCGTGGTCTCGGTGACCTCGGGGCGCTCGACGCTGACACCGAGGATGTCGGCGAGAAACTGCATGACCCAGTTGTTCTCCACCATGCCACCGTCGACACGCAGCGCGCTGGGCGCCGCAGCACCATCCTGGCGCATGGCCTCGAGCAGGTCGCGGGTCTGGTAGCACACCGATTGCAGACCGGCGGTGACGATCTCCTTGATCCCGGTGTCGCGGGTCAGGCCGAAGATGGCACCACGTGCCTTGGGGTCCCAATACGGCGCGCCCAGGCCGGTGAAAGCCGGCACCAGATAGACGCCGCAGGCTTCGCCGGTTGCTTCGGCCAACGCCTCGCTCTCGCGCGCATGGCTGATCAGCTTGATACCGTCACGCAGCCACTGCACCGCCGCGCCAGCGACGAAGATGCTGCCCTCCACCGCATAGGTGACCTTGCCATCGAGGCGATAGCCGACCGTGGTCAGCAGGCGATTCTTCGAGCTCACCGGCTGATCGCCAGTGTTCTGGATCATGAAGCAGCCGGTGCCGTAGGTGCTCTTGACCATACCCGGCTCGAAGCAGGCCTGGCCGATCAAGGCCGCCTGCTGGTCGCCCGCCATGCCCAGCACCGGGATGCTGGCGCCGAGCAGCTCGCTGTCGGTGTGACCGAACTCGGCGGCGCAATCGAGCACTTCGGGCAGCAGGCTGGCGGGAATTTCGAACAGCTTGAGCAGCTCCTCGTCCCACTGCTGGGTATGGATATTGAACATCAGCGTGCGCGAGGCATTGCTGGCGTCGGTGCGATGCACCTTGCCATCGGTCAGGCGCCACAGCAGGAAGCTGTCGACGGTGCCAAAACGCAATTCGCCGCGCTCGGCCCGCTCGCGGGCGCCGGGTACGTTTTCCAGGATCCAGCGCAGCTTGGTGGCAGAGAAATAGGGGTCGATCAGCAGGCCGGTCTTGGCCGAGACCAGCGCTTCATGGCCTTGATCCTTGAGCCCGGCGCAGTAGTCCGCCGTGCGGCGATCCTGCCAGACGATGGCCGGATGGATCGGCGTGCCGCTGACGGCATCCCATACCAGGGTGGTTTCGCGCTGGTTGGTGATGCCGATGGCCGCGATCGCCTCGGGCTGCAGACCACTGCTGGCAATGGCATCGCGGCAAACCTTGAGCGTGGACAGCCAGATTTCCTGTCCATCGTGCTCGACCCAGCCGTCCTGCGGGAAATACTGCTTGAACTCCTGCTGGGCCCGCGCAACCGGCAGTCCCTGGGCACTGAAGATGATGGCGCGGGAGCTGGTGGTGCCCTGGTCGATGGCTAGCAGGTATTGGGTCATGCAAGATTCCTTGTTTTTATCGGTAACGTTCGCTGCTGTTGACCGCAGAGTGGCTTATTCACTGGCAGCATACTGCGCGGTTCAGGCTTTGCCGATAGCGGCAAACTGTCCTTGGGTATGCTGCGCCAGGGTCTCGGCCGAGAGCTCCAGTTCGAGCCCGCGCCGGCCGCCGCTGACGTGAATGCTTGGGTGCTGACGCGCCGATTCGTCAATAAAGGTGCGCAAGCGTTTCTTCTGCCCCAGCGGGCTGATGCCGCCGACCAGGTAACCCGTGGCGCGCTGCGCGGCAGCCGGGTCCGCCATATCGGCCTTCTTCGCGCCGGCCGCTGCGGCCAGCGCCTTGAGATCGAGACTGCCGACCACCGGCACCACCGCCACCAGGAGTTCACCTTTCTCGGTCGCCGCGAGCAGGGTCTTGAACACGCATTCGGGCGCCAGGCCGAGCTTTTCCGCCGCTTCCAGGCCATAGGACGGCGCCTTGGGGTCATGCTGATAGCTATGCACACGGTGTTCGGCCTTGGCCTTCTTCAACAGATCGATGGCTGGAGTCATGTTCGAATGTGAAAACGCTGTGAAAGATGCCCTACATTAACAGGCCGAAATCGTCCGCATCTACAGCCTATAATGGGTGACCATCACAGGAAGCGCTCATGAATCTCGCTCCCCGCCAGCACGACATCCTCAACCTCGCCCGCGAACGCGGCTACGTCAGCATCGACGAGCTGGCTCAGGCCTTCGCCGTTACCCCACAGACCATTCGCCGCGACATCAACCAGTTGGCCGAGCACGGCCTGTTGCGTCGCACCCATGGCGGCGCGGCGTGCGAGTCGTCGAGCATTCAGAACACCGCCTACGGCATGCGCGCCGGGCAGATGCGCGAGGAAAAACAGCGCATCGCCGAAGCCGTGGCGGCGCAGATACCCGATCATGCCTCGCTGTTCATCAACATCGGCACCACCACCGAAGCCATCGCCCGCGAGCTGCAGAACCACAAGGGCCTGAAGGTCATCACCAACAACCTGCACGTCGCCGCCCAGCTCAGCGCCAAGGCCGACTTCGAAGTGTTGGTGGCCGGCGGCACGGTGCGCAGCGACGGCGGCATCGTCGGTCAGGCCGCGGTGGATTTCATCCAGCAGTTCAAGGTCGACTACGCCATCGTCGGCATCAGCGGTATCGACGACGACGGCAGCCTGCTCGATTTCGACTATCAGGAAGTGCGGGTTTCCCAGGCCATCATCGACAACGCGCGGCAGGTTTTCCTCGCCGCCGACTCCAGCAAGTTCGGCCGCAACGCGGTGGTGCGCCTGGGCTCCATCGCGCT
This sequence comes from Pseudomonas sp., assembly GCF_048269965.1. GTDB lineage: Bacteria > Pseudomonadota > Gammaproteobacteria > Pseudomonadales > Pseudomonadaceae > Aquipseudomonas. The sequence continues at coordinate 61,314 of NZ_JBLWTV010000017.1, forward strand.
GGTCGACCGCGTCTTCACCGATAGCGCCCCTTCTGCTGCCATCACCCGCCTGCTGCACAGCCACAAGGTTCAGCTCGATCTGGTCTGATCAGCGCGGTTGGCAGGTACTCACGCAGGGCGGGTGAAACCGCCAGCATACCGATGGCGGGTTACACCCGCCCTACGACTGATCCCCTTTGTGCATGACCACCCAGCGCGCCGGGGTAGCGAAACTGCGCATCTTCGTCTAGCATATTTTCGAAAGTGAACATCAACACATTCGAATCCAATAGCCGAGCGTGCCACATGCCCCATGACCAGTTCGCCAGCCCTGTTGCGGAAGTCTATGACCTCGCCGTCGTTGGCGGTGGTATCAATGGTGTGGGTATCGCCGCCGATGCAGCCGGTCGCGGCTTGTCCGTGTTCCTTTGCGAAAAGGACGACCTGGCCAGCCACACCTCCTCTGCCAGCAGCAAGCTGATCCACGGCGGTCTGCGCTATCTGGAGCACCACGAATTTCGCCTGGTACGTGAGGCGCTGGCCGAGCGTGAAGTGCTGCTGGCCAAGGCGCCGCATATCGTCAAACCGATGCGCTTCGTTCTGCCGCACCGTCCGCACTTGCGCCCAGCCTGGATGATCCGCGCCGGCCTGTTCCTCTATGACCACCTGGGCAAGCGCGAGCGCCTGCCGGCTTCGCGCGGCCTGCGCTTCGGCGCCGGTAGCCCGTTGAAAGCGGAAATCAGCCGCGGTTTCGAGTATTCCGACTGCTGGGTAGACGATGCTCGCCTGGTGGTGCTCAACGCCATGGCCGCACGGGAAAAAGGCGCGCACATTCACCCGCGCACGCGCTGCGTCAGCGCCCGACGCAGCAAGGGCCTATGGCATATCCACCTGGAGCGCAGCGACGGCAGCCTGCTGTCCATTCGCGCCCGCGCTCTGGTCAACGCCGCCGGCCCCTGGGTCGCGCGCTTCATCCGTGAAGACCTCAAGCAGCAATCGCCGTACGGCATTCGCCTGATCCAGGGCAGCCATATCGTCGTGCCGCGCCTGTATGACGGTGAGCAGGCCTACATCCTGCAGAACGAAGACCGCCGCATCGTCTTCGCCATTCCGTATCTGGAGCGCTTCACCCTGATCGGCACCACTGACCGCGAATATCAGGGCGACCCCGCACAGGTGACGATCACCGCCGAGGAAACCGACTATCTGCTCAAGGTGGTCAACGATCACTTCAAGCAACAGCTCAGCCGCGACGATGTGCTGCACAGCTTCGCTGGCGTGCGACCGCTGTGCGATGACGAATCCGATGAGCCATCGGCCATTACCCGTGACTACACCCTGTCGCTCTCCGGTGCGCCGGGCGAAGCGCCACTGCTTTCGGTGTTCGGCGGCAAGCTGACCACCTATCGCAAGCTGGCCGAGTCCGCCATGCAGGAACTGGCCGCGCATTTCACCCACCTGGGGCCGAGCTGGACGGCCAGCGCGCCGCTCCCCGGTGGTGAGGATCTGCAAAGCCAGAGCGCCCTGGTCGAAGCACTCTGCGAACGCTATGGCTGGCTACCCACCAGCCTGGCCAGACGCTGGGCCACCAGCTATGGCAGCCGCAGCTGGCGTCTGCTCGATGGCGTACACAACCTTACCGACCTCGGCGAACATCTCGGCGCCGGGCTCTACACCCGCGAAGTGGAATACCTGCGTCGTGAAGAATGGGCGCGCAGCAGTGCCGACATTCTCTGGCGGCGCAGCAAACTGGGCCTGTTCATGACCCCGGTGCAGCAGGCCCGCCTGCAGGACTATCTGAACAGCCGCGACCCGCATTCGGCTCACGCCGCCTGAATTCTGCGCGCCCCATGCCCCGTCCTGCGGGGCTTTTTTATGGGCACGGAAAAATAAAATATCGAGGTCACTTATCTGTTTCAGTCAGCGCAGAACTTTCAGCAACTTTTTTATTGCATTGATTCAATAACTTGGCGCCGTGATGCGGAATAAAAACATTCTTATTCAGTTTTATTTTTACTTATGTTTCAACTACTTAAGTTTGACATAAGAGAAAACCAGGCCGAAAATTCGAGATCATCACGGTCATTGAAGCAGCAGGAGCGGTCATGAAAGGCGACAAGAAGGTCATTCAACACCTGAACAAGATTCTTGGTAACGAACTGGTCGCCATCAACCAGTACTTCTTGCATGCGCGCATGTACGAAGATTGGGGCCTGAAGAAACTCGGCGAGCACGAGTACCACGAGTCCATCGACGAGATGAAGCATGCCGACAAACTGATCAAGCGCATTCTCTTCCTCGAAGGTATTCCCAACCTGCAGGACCTGGGCAAGATCCTGATCGGTGAAAACACCAAGGAAATGCTCGAGTGCGACCTGAAGATCGAGCACAAGGCACACGGTGACCTGAAGGCCGCCATCGCCTACTGCGAGAGCATCGGTGACTACGCCAGCCGTGAACTGCTCGAAGAGATCCTCTGCTCCGAAGAGGATCACATCGACTGGCTGGAAACCCAGCTCAGCCTGATCGAGGCCGTCGGCCTGCAGAACTACCTGCAATCGCAGATGGACGAATAAGTCCGATCCGCTCGACGAAAAACGGGAGCCACTGGCTCCCGTTTTTTATGGCTATCCCGAATCTCGTGGAAGGGGCGCAAGCCGCGATAGCAAGTCGCCGCTGAAGCGCCTCCCACGACTCAACGCGCCTCGCTCTCCCTGACCCGGAACCACGCTGCATACAGTGCCGGCAGGAACAGCAGGGTCAGCGCCGTGGCGACCACCAGACCGCCCATGATGGCCACCGCCATCGGCCCGAAGAACACGCTGCGCGACAGCGGAATCATCGCCAGCACCGCCGCCAGTGCAGTGAGCACGATGGGGCGGAAGCGGCGTACCGTGGCCTCGATGACGGCGTGCCAGCGATCCAGACCGTGGCTGATGTCCTGTTCGATCTGATCGACCAGAATCACCGAGTTACGCATGATCATCCCGGCCAGGGCGATGGTGCCGAGCATGGCGACGAAGCCGAACGGCTGGCGGAAGATCAACAGGAACAAGGTGACACCGATCAAGCCCAGCGGTGCGGTGAGAAACACCATCGCCGAGCGCGAGAAGCTCTTGAGTTGCAGCATCAAAAGCGTCAGCACCACCACGATGAACAGCGGCACCCCCGCGTTCACCGACTTCTGCCCACGGCTGGAGTCTTCTACCGTGCCGCCCACTTCCAGCAGATAACCATCGGGCAGCTCGGCGCGGATCGGCTCGAGCGTCGGCAGGATCTGCTGGGTCAGACTGGCCGGCTGCTGCTTGCCATACACATCAGCACGTACGGTGACGTTGGGCAGGCGATTGCGGTGCCAGATGATGCCTTCCTCGAAGCCGTATTCCAGCGTCGCCACCTGCGACAGCGCCACGCTGCGGCCGCTGTCGGTCGGCACCGCCAAGCTCGGCAGCAGGCTTAGCGCCTTGCGTTCCTGCGGCGTACCGCGCTGAAGAATCTCGATCAGCTCATTGCCCTCTCGGTACTGGCTGACGCTGGTACCGGACAGCGAGCCCTGCAAAAAGCGCGACAGCTCGGCGGTGTTGACCCCCAGGGCACGGGCACGATCCTGATCGATATTGAGGATCACCACCTTGCTCGGTTCTTCCCAGTCCAGGTGCACGTTCACCACATGCGGGTTTTCGCGCACCTTGTCCGCCACCTGACGGGCCAGGGCGCGCACCTCGTCGATATGTTCGCCACTGACACGGAACTGGATCGGGTAGCCCACGGGCGGCCCGTTCTCCAGGCGGCTGACGCGGCTGCGCAGGGACGGAAACTCATCGTTCATGACCTGGATCAGCCAGCTACGCAGACGCTCACGCTCCTCGATGCTCGAAGCCAGCACCACGAACTGAGCGAAACTCGCCGCCGGTAACTGTTGATCCAGCGGCAGGTAGAAACGCGGCGAGCCGGTGCCGACATAGGCCACGTAGTTGTCGATGCCAGGCTGCTCCTTGAGCAGCTTCTCCAGACGATGCACCTCGGCTTCGGTGGCGCTCAGCGAGGCGCCCTCCTCCAGCTTGATGTCGACCATCAGCTCCAGGCGCCCGGAGGCCGGGAAGAACTGTTGCGGCACGAAGCGGAACAGCAGCACCGAGGCGACGAACAGCGCAATGGTCAGCAGGATCACGACGCCACGACGACGCACGCACCACTCCACCGTGGCGCGAACACGGCGGTAGAACGGCGTCGAATAAGGGTCATGACCCTCTGCGCTGCCACCGTGTTTCGCCGCATGCAGCTTGGCCAGATCGGGCAGCAGCTTGTCGCCCAGATAGGGCACGAACATCACCGCCGCGATCCATGAAGCGATCAGCGAAATGGCCACCACCTGGAAGATCGACCGGGTGTATTCGCCCGTACCGGACTGCGCGGTGGCGATGGGCAGAAAACCCGCAGCGGTGATCAGCGTGCCGGTGAGCATCGGGAAAGCCGTGCTGGTCCAGGCGAAACTGGCGGCCTTGAAGCGGTCGTAGCCCTGCTCCATCTTGATCGCCATCATCTCCACCGCGATGATCGCGTCGTCCACCAGCAGGCCGAGGCCGAGCACCAGCGCGCCGAGAGAAATCTTGTGCAGGCCTATTCCTAAGTAGTACATGGCGGCAAACGTCATCGCCAGCACCAGCGGAATCACCAGCGCCACCACCAGGCCGGTGCGCACGCCCAGGGAGAAGAAGCTGACCGCGAGCACGATCACCAGCGCCTCCACCAGCACCTTGACGAACTCGCCCACGCCGGTTTTCACCGCCGCCGGCTGATCCGACACCTTGCGCAACTCCATGCCCAGCGGCAGCGTCTGTTGCAGGCGGGCGAACTCCCCTTCCAACGCCTTGCCCAGCACCAGAATATCGCCGCCGTCCTTCATCGCCACGGCGATACCGATGGCGTCCTCGCCCATGAAGCGCATGCGCGGTGCGGGTGGATCGTTGAAGCCGCGCTTGACCTCGGCCACGTCGGCGATGCGGAAGGTACGATCGGCGACGCGAATGGGAAAATCGCGAATTTCCTCCACCGATTCGAAACGCCCGGTCACACGCAGTTGAATACGCTCGCTGGGCGTCTCGAAGAAGCCGGCAGCCGCGACCGCATTCTGCGCCTCCAGCGCCTGCTGCACGGCAGACAGTGGCAGACCGAGGGTCGCCAGCTTGGTGTTGGACAGTTCGATCCAGATCTTCTCGTCCTGCAGCCCCACCAGCTCGACCTTGCCCACATCCTTGACCCGCTGCAGTTGCAACTGCAGGCGGTCGGCGTAGTCCTTGAGCACCGCGTAGTCGAAACCGTTGCCAGTCAGCGCATAGATATTGCCGAAGGTGGTGCCGAACTCGTCGTTGAAGAACGGCCCCTGGATACCGGGCGGCAAGGTGTGGCGAATGTCGCTGATCTTCTTGCGCACCTGATACCACAGCTCGGGAATCTCCGAGCTGCGCATGGAGTCGCGCGCCATGAAGGTGACCTGCGATTCGCCCGGGCGGGAGAAGCTGGTGATACGGTCATACTCGCCGGTCTCCATCAGCTTCTTCTCGATGCGCTCGGTGACCTGGCGCGATACCTCTTCGGCGCTGGCGCCCGGCCAGTTGGTGCGAATCACCATGGCCTTGAAGGTGAACGGCGGGTCTTCGCTCTGCCCCAGCTTGGTGTAGGACAGCGCCCCCACCACGGCGAACAGCAGCATGATGTAGAGAACGATCTGGCGATGGCGCAGCGCCCAGGCAGACAGGTTGAAGCTCATGCCAGCTTACTCCTTGCCTGCCAGTTCGACGTTACGGTTGTCCCGATCGACCGGGCGTACCTGCTGGCCCTCGCGCAGAATCTGCACCCCGGCGGCGACCACCCAATCGGACGCGGCCAGCCCCTCCAGCACCGGCACACGCTCATCACCATAGGCGCCGACACGCACCGGGCGGCGTTGCACGATGTGCTCCTTGGGATCGACTACCCAGACGAACGCCTGCCCCTGCTCGGCGCTGAGTGCCGACAGCGGCACCGCCAGCGGTACCTCGCCATTGCTGGCGATGAATACCCGCGCGCTCTGCCCCAGTTCGGCCGGCACCTTGCCTTCGGTGAACGCGACACGGGCGGCGAAGGTGCGCGATTGGGGATCGGCCGCCGGCGCCATCTCGCGGATGCGCCCGGGGAAACGCTGATCAGGCTGCGACCACAGTTCGACCTCGACCACCTGCCCCATCTCGAAACGACCGAAGTTCTGCTCCGGCAGGCTGATCGACACCTCGCGCTCACCATCGGCAGCCAGGGTGAACACCGTCTGACCAGCCGCCACCACCTGCCCCACTTCGACCGCACGACGGGCGATCACGCCGTCCTGCGACGCTCGCAGCACGGCATAGTCGGTCTGATTGCGGGCCACGTCGTATTCGGCCTGGACCTGCTTCAGACGCGCTGCGCCAGCACGGTACTGATTCTCGACGTTGTCGAACTGCGAGCGACTGACCAGGTTGCGCCCCAGCAACGCCTTGTAGCGCTCACGCTCGGCGCGCACGGTCTGCAGGTTGGCATCGGCTGCCGCCATCTGCGCGCGTATGGCTTCCAGTTGCAGACGCACGTCCTGGGGGTCCAGTTCGGCCAGTGGCTGATCCTTCTTCACCCGGTCGCCGACATCCACCATGCGCTTGCTCACTTTGCCGGCGATACGGAAGGCCAGCTCCGGCTCGTAGCGTGCACGCACCTCGCCCGGGTAGCTGTCGACCAGAGCGCTAGCCGGCTGCGGCTGCACCACCATGGCAGGACGGATCGGTTGCTCCACCTGCTCACCGTTACCGCAGGCAGACAGCAGGGATACGAGAGCCAGAGACGCAACAAGCGGGAGAACGTGGCGGGACATGTGTAAGACCTTTCGGAGAAGGTTTGGAATATTTGTACTGGCGGGTATAGTAAAAATAGCAAACTCGCCAGTCCAGTATTAAAATCCGCCAATGCCTGACAAGTTGTTACAACCTTCCGGCCCCGGCCGCCCGAAGGATCCCGCCAAACGTCGTGCCATCCTCGAGGCGGCCAAGAGTCTGTTCCTGCGCAACGGTTACGACGGCAGCAGCATGGACGCCATCGCCGCTGAAGCAGGCGTTTCCAAGCTCACGGTTTACAGCCACTTCACCGACAAGGAGACCCTGTTCTCTGCGGCGATCAAGGCCAAGTGCGAGGAGCAGCTTCCCGAACTGCTGTTCGAACTGCCGGAAAACGTGCCGCTGGAGAGTCAGCTGCTGGGCATCGCGCGCGGCTTCCTGGCGCTGGTCAACAGCCGTGAATCGGTGGAAATGCACCGCATGATGGTGAACCTGGCCAGCCAGGGTTCGAAGCTGTCGCAGCTGTTCTACGAAGCGGGCCCGAAGCGGGTGCAGGAAGAGATGGAAGTGCTACTGCACAAGGCCGCCAAGCGCGGCCTGCTGAGCCTGGACAACCCGCATCTGGCCGCCGATCACTTCTTCAGCCTGCTCAAGGGCGGCGCGCATTTCCGCCTGCTGATCGGTTGTGGCGAACCCCTGGAGGGTGAAGCCGCCGAGCACCATGTACAGGATGCGGTGCAGCTGTTTCTGCGCGCTTACCGGCCCTGAACCGGCGGCGCCTATGCGCCGGCTTCCAGCTTCTTCTTCGGGTAAATGTCATAACGACTGGACTTGCCTTCCAGCACGTAGCCCGGCTTGCCACCTTCGATTGCAGGAGCCTTGCGCGGGCGCTTGACCACCACGCGATGAGTGGCCAGCGCCAGCGCCGCCTCAAGCAACGCCGGCGCATCCAGGTCATCGCCGACGAACGGGCGGAACAGGCGCATTTCCTTCTTAACCAGCGCACTCTTGTCGCGATGCGGGAACATCGGATCGAGGTAGATCACCTGCGGCGCCTCCCCCTGCCAGCGGCGCATCAGCTCGATGGCGTTACCGACAAGCAGATGCATGCGCGCCACGATGGGCGCCACGTCGAGGTTCAGCGCCGCACGCTGCAGACCGTCCTCCAGCAACGCCGCCACCAGCGGCTGACGCTCGATCAGCGTCATCTCGCAGCCCAGGCTGGCCAGCACGAACGAGTCGCGGCCCAGCCCGGCCGTCGCGTCGAGAATGCGCGGACGAATACCCGACTGTACGCCCACCGCCTTGGCGATCATCTGCCCGCTGCCACCGCCGAACTGGCGTCGATGCGCCGCTGCGCCCTCGACGAAATCCACCCGCACTGGGCCAGGCGCCTTGTCGCCCAGCTCCACCAGTTGCAGCCCGTCGTCTCCCAGCTGCAGAGCGAACTCGGTTTCCCCCTCTTGCGCCAGGCCCAGGCGCGACGCCCACCGGGCGGCTGCTTCAGCGTACTGGGGGTGCAGGGCTTGGATACGGATGCTGGCGTTGTGCCGCTCGTCGGTCATTGGCTCGTTCGCTCAAAAATCACTCAAAGCATCGACCACGCGGCCGATATCGAAGAAGCGGCATTCTGCCAGACCCGGCCGCCGACAGCCGCATCGAGAGTGAACATGTTCGACGCCCTCTCCGCACCACGCCCAAGCAGCAGCTCCGCCAGCCATCGTCGTCTCGATGAAGAGCTCGACAGTGTGGCGCACGAATCCATCAACTATCAGATTCTGCGCCGCACCCTTGGGATAGACGACGAACAGAAACCTGGAGAAATTGCCCGCGAGCTGCAGCAGGCAGCCGAGCCACCTGCCGTCTCCAGCAGTGCAGCCGCCGTCAGTCAGGCAGTGATCGACCAACGCGGCCTGGAACTGAATGTCAGCAGCGGACAAGCACCCCAGCAGGTCGACCCGCTGGTGCTGGATCTGGCCGGCAACGGTTTTTCCACCAGCGGACTGAGCCGCCCGGTGAGCTTCGACCTGGACGCCGATGGACGCATGGACTCGATCAGCGTACCCACCAATGACGATGCACTGCTGGCGCTGGATCGCAATGGCAACGGGCGTATCGACGATGGCCGCGAGCTGTTCGGCGACCAGCATGGCGCCGTCAACGGTTTTGCCGAACTGGCCCGCGTCGACGAAAACGGCGACGGCCGTATCGATGCGGCCGATGCCGTGTTCGACCAGCTGCGCCTGCTGCGTTTCGATGCCCAGGGCCGCCAGCAGTTGCAGACGCTGGGCGAAGCCGGCGTCAGCGCCATCGACCTGCACGCCCGCGACGTCGGCATCGCCCTGGGCGCTTACGACCAGATCGCCCAGCTGGGCCGCTTCGAATTCGCCGATGGACGCCAGGGACAGGCGGCCGATCTGCTGTTGGCCAAGCGCTAGGGATGGCGAAGCTTTTTCGTTGCCGTAGGGCGCCTCAGCGACACATCCGCCACAGCCCCATATCCACATGAAAGTGATCGCGGTGGGCGGCGTTGTAGTCCGGCCCCAGCGTCAGGTTGAAACTGTCGCAGGCCGCTTCCTGCACCAGACGCAGAAAGCGCGCCTTGTCGCCCTGCCCCGGCCAGTCACGCAGCACGCTGATGTGCTGACCGTCGCGCAGACGGAAGCCGACCATATCCAGCGCATTGGCATAGGAATGCTGGCTGGGCCGCTGACTGCCGGCGATGCTGCGACAGGCGAAGCTGCCGACATGCTCGACGCGGCTCACCGGCTGGCCGAACACCGCCTGCGCAGCCGGCTGCAGCCCATGTCGCTCGAACAGGGCGAAGCTCACCGCCAGCGGACAGGTGGCCATGAAGCTGCTGCTCAGGCCAACGCTGGCACCCTGGATGCGCACGGCGTTCTCCACCGGGCAGCCCGGGTGCGGCGTGCTGTCGGCCAGACGGCTGAAACGCAGCCCGGACGTCGCCAGGGCCAGGTCGCACAGTTCACGATCCTCACCCAGACGCCAGAGCTTGAAGGGGGTCAGCAGATTCGGCGCCTCTCGCACATCCAGCGGCGCCCAGGGGTTGAAGCGCGGCGCCACATCCAGCCATCCACGCCACAGCGCCACCAGTAGCGCTGCGCCCAGCAGCAGGGAGAGCAACAGCAAGCGGCCGATTATCCGTATCAGCATATTCATCCTCCATCAGAGCAAGCCGAGCTGCTCCAGTTCCGGTTCCGTGTGCAATACCGGCAGTTCGGGCAAACCTGGCAGCCGCAGCATCAGTTGTTCGTGAAACCGCCGCGCCAGTTCCGGCGCCAGGCGGTTGTCCGAGGTGTGCGCGAATACGTAGGGCGACAGCCCCTGCTCGATCCAACCGGCGACCTTGTCCAGCCAGGGCTGCATGAAGGGGTCGTTGGCCAGTAACTCGGGATGACCGATGAAGCGCAACTGCGGGCCCTGACTGAACGCAGTGGGCCGAGTCGGCAGGCGCGGTTTCTTCCCCTGCGCATGCAGCACGGCGGGCTCCTGCGAATCGCAGCTGAACAGCGCACGCGAATCCAGGCAGATGCGCTCGATACCACGCTCGTGCAGCAGGCGATTGAGCACGCGCTCGGCATCGCCCTTGGCGAAGAATTCCGGGTGGCGCACTTCTATCGCCAGAGACCAGTCACCCCACTGCTCGATGAACGCCGCCAGCTCCGCCAACCGCGACGGTCCGAAGCTGGCCGGCAGCTGCAGCCAGTAAGGCGCTACCCGTTCGCCGAGCGGCGCCAGCAACTGGCGAAACTGCGTGACCTCATCCAGTTGCTGGCAGAGATCCTCGCTATGACTGATGTCTCGCGGCAACTTGGCGCAGAAGCGAAAGTGCGTCGGCATCACCTGCGCCCAGCGCGTCACCGTTTGCTCGTTGGGTCTGGCGTAGAACGTCGTGTTGCCTTCCACCGCGTTGAACACCTCGGTGTAGCGGCTGAGAAACTCGGCTGGCCGGGTATCCTGCGGATACAGCGTGGCTCGCCAGGCAGCTTCGCTCCAGGACGGACAACCAAGGTAATAGGGAAGCGCAGCGCTCATCGATCGGTTTGGCAGGCCTGGCTGAGAGGGCGTGAAACGGGGTTACGCGTAGAGATCGAGGCCGAGCACTTCCTGCGCATCGTACTCGCTGGCGTAAGCGGCGGTGGTGCTGTAGCTGGCCAGCGCCTGAGCGGCACGGTTGCTCAGCGCAGGCTGTTGATAACCGAGGTCCTGCGCACGGCTCGGCAGGCTATCGGTGTTACTGCTGCTGGCCTGCACACGGCGAATCTGCGGCGTCTGCTCCAGCCCCTGGCTGCTGGCCGGGGCAGCCGGCTGTTCGCGCTGAGCCTCGACCTCCCGCTGCGCCTCACGATAGGGCGTGACCGCGGTGCCCGAACGGGGGCCGCGATCTGGCGAGTAGGAAGGTAGGTAACCGTCGATCCGCATCTAGGACTGCTCGGTGGGCTCGGCTGAACAAGGGACAGTGCTGGCAATGTAGCGGCGGGCATCGTCCTTGGCAAATGCCAAGGGGATTCCGGCGCCAGGCATCCGACCAGTTGTCATGCCGGCGGCGCTTTCGGCGTGGCGACCTGATCACGCAGGTACACCGGCTGCGCCTGATCGGCCGGCACCGCCTCGCCACGCGCCCAGGCAAAGCGGGCCAGGCTCAGCAGGTCTTCGGCATGTGGCAGCATGCTGCCATCCATGCGCGTCGGCGTGAGGGCGATACGCGCGGCGAAGGTGCCCCAACCGGTGCCGGCGCCGAACCACTCGCCCTCGCTGCCACGCGGCGCCTCGGCGTGCTCCGGCGGCAACACTGCCTCCTGACCGAGCAGACGCATCTCGCCAGCCTCGGCGCGGTAGCAGCCCCAATAGACTTCGTCCATGCGTGCATCGATGGCGGCTGCGACCTGGGTCGCGCCCTGCTCACGCTGCGCACGCTGAGCCAACACGGCCAGATTGGAGACCGGCAGCACCGGTCGATCCAGGGCAAAGGCCAACCCCTGCACCACGCCGATGGCGATGCGCACACCGGTGAATGCACCCGGGCCACGGCCGAAGGCGATGGCATCCAGCGCCGATGCGGCGATACCCGCCTCTCCCAGCAGTTGCTGAATCATTGGCAACAGGCGCTGCGCGTGCATGCGCGGGGCGACTTCGTAGTGGCTGAGCACGCGACCATCGTGCAGCAGCGCGACGGAGCAGGCTTCGGTAGCGGTATCGAGGGCCAGGAGAGTGGTCATTGCATTCGGACAGCTGAAGAAAAAAGAGCCGGCATTAGACCGGCTCGACGACATTTTTTCCAGCGCCATGACGGCGCCCGGCTCGCGCCGAGCGACCGACGGGCGCCCTTGGAGCCTGCTCAAAGTCTCGCGAGCTAGAGCAATGCAAGGCGCAACGACCCACGGGAGTAACAGCCGAAGGCTGGCCCGAAGGGTGAGCGCCAGCGAATCAAACAGGCGAGGAACGGTCGGAGTCGCGGGCGACTGTACTTTTGTACATGAGCATTACTCACTTCGTTCGCCCTTCGGGCCGCGCTAAAGCGCGTTAGCCGCAAACGGCTTCCGACCGGGCTGGCGCTCCAGCCTGTTTTAACGCCGCAGGGCCGACGCGCAGCAGACTTTGAACAGGCTCTTACCAGGGCTCGACTACCGGCTCTGCCTCCCAGCCTTTGAGCGGCGCCTTGGACCAGGTGCCGTAGCCGGCATTGGGGAACACGATCCACTCCACGCCCCACTTGCCCGACTCTTCGGCGACGGTCTTGCGCTGTGCGTCGAGCGGTGTCTTGCGGAAACGTGCGTCGAAATCATGCAACGTGTCACCCAGCAGCAGGATGATCTGCTGATCGGCGCTGACGATGGCGCGGCGCTCGACCTTGGGCGGCCCGAGCAGCAGCACGCTCTGCTCCGATACCTGCGGCAGACCCAGCTTGCTCAACGTGGCCAGGGTGTACTTCTTCTGCTCGTCGGCGCGGTCGGAGATATAGCGGATGGTCACGCCGAGCCTGTCGGCGTGCTCGAGGAATTTCTTCGCACCTGGGATCAGCACGGGAGTGCCGTCACGCTCCCAGGGCAGCCAGGTGTCCCAGGCGTCGTACTGGTGACAGTTGGCCAGATCACGCGCCAGCAGCGCGCTGTTGTCGATCACGGTTTCATCGAGATCGGTGACGATGGCCAGCTTCGACGGATCCTTCGCCGCCGCCACAGCCTTGTCGAGTTTCTCCGTGGCGATGTTGTAGGCCTGCAACTGCAACGCCTGGATTTCCGCGGACTGCTGCTGAAAGCGCAAGCCCATGGTGAATTCGGTGACGGAGCAATCCGCCGCGGTGTCGGCAAATGTCAGCTCAGTAGCCAGCAGCGATACCGCAAGGCCCAGCCAGATGCGTTTCTCGGTCATTGAATGCCCTCTTCCTTATAGGTTATCGACACGCCCCGACGCAGGCCGGAGGCTGCATCCTCGATACTAGCCGGCACGCATTGCGCGGCCATGCTTGAGAACGACCAGAACGTACCAGGTTCCATAAACGAACAAGGCCCCTTGTGGGGCCTTGTCATGATGACAGCTGGCGATCTGAACTCAGTCCAGAGCCGCCAGAGTCTTCGCGGTGATCTCTTCGACGCTGCCGACACCCGGAATATGGCTGTATTTCGGGGTACCGGATGCAGCGGAGAGTTTCTGATAGAAGTCCACCAGCGGCTTGGTCTGCGAGTGGTAGACGGACAGGCGATGACGCACGGTTTCTTCCTTGTCGTCTTCGCGCTGAACCAGCTCTTCACCGCTGATGTCGTCCTTGCCGGCAACCTTCGGCGGGTTGTACTCGGTGTGGTAGACGCGGCCGGAAGCCGGGTGAACACGGCGGCCGGACAGACGCTTGACGATCTCCTCGTCTTCCACGGCGATTTCAACCACGTGATCCAGAGCGACGCCAGCATCACGCAGCGCTTCGGCTTGCGGAATGGTGCGCGGGAAACCATCGAACAAAAAGCCATTGGCACAATCGGCCTGAGCGATGCGCTCCTTGACCAGATTGATGATCAGGTCGTCGGAGACCAGACCACCAGCGTCCATCACGCTCTTGGCCTTCAGACCAAGCTCGGTGCCAGCCTTGACCGCAGCACGCAGCATGTCGCCAGTGGAGATTTGCGGAATGCCGAATTTCTCGGTGATGTAGCGAGCCTGGGTACCTTTGCCGGCACCGGGCGCCCCCAGCAGAATCACGCGCATCGATGTGCTCCTCAAGAGTTATGTAGTAATCGGTCGGACTCGCCTCGTGGGGCCAATCTCTTGAATGTAGTGCGGCAGCCGTAGCGGCCAAAAGGCTGCTCAAGATACACAGCGCACCCCAGGCGCACAAGCCGCCAAAAGTCGGATAAAAACCCTCCTCCCGGCGGCCTGGACCTGCTTCGCGGCGCAGGTCAGGCAGTTGTCCACCAGCGCCCGCTGCCCTTCACCCCGTGTTGCGCAAGCCCGCTGCAATACCGGCAACACTGACCAGCAAGGCCTGTTCGAGAGGGCTCTCCGGCGCCTGTTCACGTTGCCGGCAGCGCGCCAGCAGCTCGGCCTGCAACAGGTGCAGCGGGTCGAGGTAGGTGTTGCGCACGCTGATCGATTCCAGGGTTTCCGGGTTATGCGCGAGCAGGCGCGACTGGCCGGTCAGTTCCAGCACGGCAGCGCACGCCTGCGACAATAGGTCGCGTAACTGCGCACCCAGCGCCTGCAGCGCCGGTTCGACCAGGCGCTCGTCATACAGGGCAGCGATATTGGCGTCTGCCTTGGTCAGGACCATTTCCAGCATGTCGATGCGCGTACGGAAGAACGGCCATTGCTCGCGCATGCTTTTCAGCAGCTCGGCATCACCGCCTTGCAGGGCTTGTCCCAGTGCCTGCTCCCAGCCAAGCCAGGCCGGCAACATCAGCCGCGTCTGGGTCCAGGCGAAGATCCACGGGATCGCCCGCAGACTCTCCACACCACCTTCGCGCCGCTTGGCCGGGCGACTGCCCAGCGGCAAGCGGCCGAGCTCCTGCTCCGGCGTGGCCTGACGGAAATATTCGACGAACTGTGGATGCTCGCGCACCACCCCGCGATAGGCCTTCACGCCGACATCGGCAAGGCGATCCATCATCGCCCGCCAGCTCGGCTCCGGCGCCGGCGGTGGCAGCAGCGTGGCTTCCAGCACTGCTGCCAGATAGAGGTTGAGGTTCTGCTCGGCGATATCCGGCAGACCGAACTTGAAGCGGATCATTTCCCCCTGCTCGGTGGTGCGGAAACGCCCTGCCACCGAGCCGGGCGGTTGCGACAGGATGGCCGCGTGAGCAGGGCCACCACCACGGCCGACGGTGCCACCGCGACCGTGGAACAGCAGCAGTTCGACCTGATGCTCGCGACACAGGCGCACCAATTCCTCCTGAGCGCGGTACTGCGCCCAGGCCGCGGCGGTTGTACCGGCATCCTTGGCCGAATCGGAATAACCGATCATCACTTCCTGCGGGCCATGCAGGCGCGCACGATAGCCGGGCAACCCCAGCAGGCGGTCGATCACCGGCCCGGCATGATCCAGATCGGCCAGGGTTTCGAAAAGTGGCACCACCCGCATCGGTCGGCGCAACCCGGCCTCTTTCAGCAGCAGTTGCACGGCCAGCACATCGGAGGCGGCACCGGCCATGGAGATCACGTAGGAGCCCAGCGAGGCGGCAGGCGCAGCCGCCACCTCACGGCAAGTCGCCAGCACTTCGGCAGTATCGGCCGAAGGGCGATAGTCGCTTGGCAGCAGTGGCCGGCGGTTTTCCAGCTCGCGCTGGAGAAAGCTCAGGCGCGTCTCCTCGTCCCATTCGGCGTAGCGACCGAGGCCCAGGTAATCGGTGATTTCCGACATCGCCGCAGCGTGCCGGGTGGAATCCTGGCGAACATCGAGGCGCACCAGAAACAGGCCGAAAGTGGCTGCTCGACGCAGGCAATCGAGCAGCGGACCATCGGCGATGACGCCCATACCGCAGGCATGCAGCGACTGGTAGCAGAGCTGCAGCGGCGCCAGCAGATCATGGTTGTCACGCAACACTGCCGTGCTGGGCGCCACCTCGGCAGTGAGCGCCTGCTGCGCCCAGCTGCGCGTTTCGCGCAGACGCTCGCGAAGCTGCTTGAGCAATGCGCGGTAGGGTTCGGCACTGTCGCCCACCTGCGCGCGCAGTTCGTCACTGGCCTGCTGCATGGACAGCTCCGCAGCCAGATTGTCGACGTCGCGCAGGTAAAGATCGGCGGCCATCCAGCGCGCCAGCAGCAACACCTCACGGGTCACGCGCGCCGTGACATTAGGGTTGCCGTCACGATCACCGCCCATCCACGAGGCGAAACGAATCGGCGCAGCCTCCAATGGCAGACGCAGGCCGGTGGCGGCCTGCAGGCTCTGATCGGCGCGGCGCAGGAACTGCGGCACAGCCTGCCACAGCGAATGCTCGATGACGGCGAAGCCCCATTTGGCCTCGTCCACCGGGCTGGGCCGGCTACGACGGATTTCCTCGGTGTGCCAGGCTTCGGCGATCAGCCGCTGCAGACGCTGGGCGATGCGTTCACGCTCGGCTGGCAACAGGTCGCAGTGATCCAGTGCCGTCAGCTGCGCGGCGATCGCATCGTATTTCTGGATCAGCGTACGCCGCGCCACTTCGGTGGGGTGCGCCGTCAGCACCAGCTCGATGTCCAGGCGCCCCAGCTGGCGCGCCAGTTCATCACTGCCCTGTCCGGCGGCGAGCAGACGTTCGAGCAATTCGTCGAGCACGCGCAACTCGAACGGCTCGGGCTCACCGGCACGGCGGCGACGCACACGATGCTGCTGCTCGGCGATGTTGGCCAGGTTGAGAAACTGATTGAAGGCTCGTGCCACCGGTAACAGTTCGTCGTCACCCAGATCGCCCAGGGTGCTGGTCAACTCCTCGGCACCCGCCGCAGAGCCGCGACGACCGGCTTTGGCCGACTTGCGTATGCGTTCGATCTTGTCGAGAAACTCGTCGCCTAGCTGGGTGCTGATGGTGTGCCCGAGCAACTCGCCGAGCAGGTGCACCTCTTCACGCAGGCGCGCATCGATTTCCGCCATGTCGCACTCCTTATCCCGGTTAGTGTCAACAGAGTGCCCAGCGCGCCAACTTCTTACAAGGGTGCGACGCGTACCCAGGCAGGCCTGCGTGCTGGGACTAGGCTTACTGACAGGCGTAGTGGATGCGCTAGCCGGCATCAGCTGCGCCCCCCGTGAGGAGTGACGACATGAGAATTCGCGAACTGGCAAAACACTGGGAACAGAATGCCAAGGGGCACCTGACCCCGACCCGCTATCACATTCATCTGGATGTCGAGTCGGCCGCCCGCCTGGCGGCGCTCACCGAGATGTACCCCAAGCACCACAGCGAGGAACTGCTCGGCGAGCTGATCGGGGCGGCGCTCGAGGAGCTCGAGGCCAGCCTGCCCTACGTGCGCGGCAGCAAGGTGGTGGCACTGGACGAACAGGGCGACCCGCTGTACGAGGACATAGGGCCCACACCGCGCTTTCTGGCGCTGTCGCGCAAGTACCTGCGTGAGCTCAGTGAAACGGGCAAGGGTACGAGCCACTGATGCTGGGAAGGCGCTCATTCGTTCGATATATCGTTCAGTTCCGCTTGTTTAGAGCCTGAACGCCGAATATCCAAGCTGCTTTACGCAATAGCGACAGCGACCCTGGACGTTTCAGGGGCGCCTTTGTCGCGGCCACCAGCAACCTGCCAAAAACTCATAAGCCAGATTCCACAAGGGCTTGAGGCTTATCAACGAGCCTCACCGCCCGCTTCGAGGACGGCCAGAGCAGTGATTACCTGACTGGCCGGTCATCCATTAAATCATGAGCTAACTGTCTTTTTTTCTGAACCATTCGAAAAACGTGCGGGTCCCAACTGCAGGCCATCGCGGCACGCCAATATCGCCAAGACCCTTGGTAGACGGGCAGCACGATGGACCAATTGCCACGGATATCGTCGTTCATAGGAGTGTTTCAAATGGAGTTAGCCGCCATGAAGACCCATACCGAGAAAGCCCCACGCAGCCGCCTGCACGGGATCAAACTGGCCGCCCTGGCACTGGGTGGCAGCCTGGTACTGGCTGGCTGTGCGGGTAACCCGCCCAGCGAGCAATACGCCGTGACGCAGTCTGCCGTGAACTCGGCGATCAGTGCCGGCGGTACCGAGTTTGCCGCCGTGGAAATGAAGTCCGCGCAGGACAAGCTCAAAGAAGCCGAACTGGCCATGCATGAGGAAGAGTACGAGAAGGCCCGCCGCCTGGCTGAACAGGCTGAGTGGGACGCCCGACTCGCCGAGCGCAAGGCCCAGGCCGCCAAAGCCGAGCAGGCACTGCAAGACGCCCGTCAGGGTGTTCAGGAACTGCGTGAGGAAGGCATGCGCAACGCTCAGTGAGCGCCATGCACCCCACCCATTCGCTGACAGATCAAAGGATGAACGCCATGCGTAAACACGTGATGATCCCCGCCCTTCTGGCCCTGAGCGTCGGCCTGGCCGCCTGCTCGCACCAGCCCAATGCCAACCTGGAGTCGGCGCGTAGCAACTTCTCCTCCCTGCAGAGTGATCCGCAGGCGAGCAAGGTCGCGGCGCTGGAAACCAAGGAAGCCCAGGAATGGCTGAACAAGGCCGACAAGGCCTACATGGAAAAGGAAGACGAGAAGAAGGTCGACCAACTGGCCTACCTGACCAACCAGCGCGTCGAGGTGGCCAAGCAGACCATCGTGCTGCGCAATGCCGAAGCCGAGCTGAAGAATTCCTCGGCGCAGCGCGCCCAGGCCCTGCTCGATGCTCGTGATGCGCAGATCCGCAAGCTGCAGAACAGCCTCAACGCCAAACAGACCGAACGCGGCACGCTGGTGACCTTTGGTGACGTCCTGTTCGACTTCAACAAGGCCGAACTCAAGAGCAGCGCGCTGCCCAATGTCACCGAACTGGCGCGTTTCCTTCAGGAGAATCCGGAGCGCCAGGTGATCGTCGAGGGTTATACCGACAGCGTCGGCTCGGCCAGCTACAACCAGGGCCTGTCCGAGCGCCGCGCCGAGTCCGTACGCCGCGCCCTGGTACGCGCTGGCGTAGCGCCGACGCGCATCGTCGCCCAGGGGTATGGCAAGGAGTATCCGGTCGCGGACAACGCCAGCGACTCCGGTCGCGCGCAGAACCGTCGCGTGGAGGTGACCATCTCCAACGACAACCAGCCGGTCGCTCCGCGTTCGGCTACCGGCGCCTGACAGCCAGCCGGAATGAAGAAACCCGCCTGACGGCGGGTTTCTTTTTTGCCGTAGGGTGCGCCATGCGCACCGATAACACTCACGCCGAGGCTTCGGTGCGCACGGCCTAGGCGGCCCCGCGACTCCCTACGTATGCGTTTTGTCTTACTGCTCCAGCCCCGGGGTTTCCTGGCCCATGCAGCGCACAGCCTGCTTCTTGTTGTCCACCAGCACACCGGTCAGCCCCTTCTGCTGCAGATCGAACAACACCAGCACGCCATCGATGCACTGCGCCACCTGGTTGGCCGGTTTCAGCGAGACCTTGTAATCCTCACCCGGTACGGTCTTGAGCATGGTGAAATCGGACAGCAGCAGCGCATCTTCCGGTTTGGCGAAATGCACGTAGCCGTAGTACCAGAGCACGCCGATGGTGCCGACGATGCTGGCGACACCCGTGAAGATGAGGGGAATGGGATTACGTTCGGTCATTGCGGACTCTCTGTTGCGGATTCGGTAGCCGGCCCCTGGCGTTCGACAAAAGCCTGCGGCGCGCTGAAGAACGCCAGCAGCGACTGGCGCCAGGCGGGCTCGGCAAAGGTTTGCACGTGCAGCCCACCGGTCGCCTGAAAGGCGCGTGGCGGGCGCGCAGCTTGATACAAACGCTGGCCATTGGAAAGCGGCACGATCGTATCGTCAACACTGTGATAGATCAGCAGCGGCAAGCCGGCGAGTCGATCGATGCGGTGAATCGCGCTGTCACCATCCGGCACCAACCAGGACAGCGGCACCTGCAGCGGCCAGGTCAGCCAGGAGGTGCTCAGGGCATGCCGGGCCACGTCGCGATAACTGGCTGGCACACCATCGAGCGCCATGGCCTGCACGCCTGAGCGACGCTCGGGATGCTCGGCCAGGTAGTGCACGGCCAATGCGCCACCGAGGCTCTGCCCCAACACCAACAGCGGCAAGCCCTGCACCTGCGGCGCCTGTTCGAGCCAGGCGAAGGCTGCATCGATATCCTGATAGACCTCCGGCAGTCGCGGCTTGCCTGCGGACAGACCGTAGCCACGATAATCCAGCATCAGCACCTGATAGCCCTGTTCCGGCAGCCAGTGAACGCCACCCAGGTGCCAGGCCAGATTGCCGCCATTGCCATGCAGATGCAGCACCGTGCCCTTGACCTTCACCCCGGCCTTGGCCGGCAGCCACCAGGCATGCAGGCGCGTGCCATCGGCGGCGCGCAGTTCGATATCGCGGTATTCCAGGCCGGCGCGAGCCGGAGTGATGGGCAGGCCAGGTTCCGGGTAGAACAACAGGCCGCTGCAACCAGCCAAGCACAGGCTGGCCAGCAGCAAGGCCAGTACTCGCAGGCTACTTGCCACCCGCGCGCACCTCTTCGCGCGCCTGCACGGTCGCGGCATAGACACGTTCGGCCAGACGCGAGAACGGCAGGCTCTGGATCCACACCGTACCGGTGCCTTTGAGGGTGGTCAGCAAGATGCCTTCGCCACCGAACAGCATGCTCTTGAGGCCGCCGGCCAGGGCGATGTCGTAGTCGATGCCGCTGCTGAAAGCCACCAGGCAGCCGGTGTCCAGACGCAGCGTCTCGTTGTTCAGCTCCTTGCGGATCACCGTGCCACCGGCATGCACGAAGGCCAGGCCATCGCCTTCGAGCTTCTGCAGGATGAAGCCCTCGCCACCGAAGAAGCCGGCACCCAGGCGCTTGGCGAAACTGATACCGATGCGGGTGCCATGTGCGGCACAGAGGAAGGCGTCCTTCTGGCAAATCAGCCGGCCGCCGACCTGCGCCAGGTCGATGGGCACCACGGTGCCCGGATAAGGCGCGGCGAAGGCGACCCGCGCCTGGGTCTTCCCGCCATTGCTGAAGTGGGTCATGAACAGCGACTCGCCGGTGAGCATGCGCTTGCCGACGCTCCACAGCTTGCCCAGCAGCCCACTGGACGAACCGTCACCCATGCGCGTCTCGAAGCGCACGCCGTCGGTCATGTAGTTCATCGCACCGGCCTCGGCGATCACCGTCTCGCCAGGGTCGAGGATGATCTCCACCGATTGCGCCGAAGTGCCGAGGATTTCGTATTCGAGTTGATGGCTGGGCACTTGCGGGTCTCCGGGGTGGGCCACGACGTTGCAAACCTGACGATGCGCTGCGGCAGCGGTGCGCGCGGCGCAGCCTACGTGCAGTGTGATTCAGAGGATGTTGGCGTAGTCCGCTTCGATGCGATCCAGGCTCAAATGGTTGAGGAAGTTGGAGAAGCACATCCAGGCCGACAGTGCGTTCATGTCCTGAAACTGCGGCGGCAGATACTTGGGCGGCAGCACCAGCCCCTCGTCCACCAGCTTGCGCAGCGTGCGCATGTCTTCCAGGGTGGTCTTGCCACAGAACAGCAGCGGAATCTGCTCCAGCTTGCCTTTGCGCACCGCCAACTGGATGTAGTTGTAGATGAGGATGAAGCCCTTCAGGTAGGACAGATCCTTGGTGAACGGCAGCCCCGTCGGCAGCGAGCCGCGAAACACCCGGCTGGCATTGCTGTAGCCGCCTTCCAGGCCATAACCCTGCTCGCGGAAGAACTCGAACACCTCGAGAAAATCTGCGCCCTCCTCGGCCATGTGGATGGCGCGGGTGCGGTTGGTCAGCTTGCGCAAACGCGTGGGGTAGGAGGCGAAGGCGATCACCTCCATGAGAATTGCCAGGCCCTCCTGGGTCACCGTCGATGAAGGCGGGCCCTTGGCCAGAAAGGTGCAGATCGGCTGGTTGAGGCCGTTGAGCGTGGTGCCAACGTGCACCAGCCCTTCATGCACCTCCAGCGCCTTGACGTCGCGCTCGTTGAAGCGCGCATCGCTGCGGATCTTGATGTAGTCAGCGCCGGCGGCAGCATCGGCAAGGATACCGTCGGACTCGAACACGCGGATGGTGTCGTCGCCGAATACCCCGGCCAGGCGCTGCTGCAGAATATTCACCGCATCACTGGCCCCGAGGGTCTTGGCCTCGTCTTCCAGATCACCACGCGCGGCGATGTTGTTGAGGTAGTCCGACAGCATCAGACCCAGGTCGGCCAAGGTCGGATCGCCAGCATGGAAGGCGTCGGAGGCAGCGCCATACAGCTCCTGGCTGATCAGGCCGAAGTCCTCGGTGCCACGCGCCTCGAGCATGCGGATGACCATGCGGTATTCCTTGCACATGCGCCGCATGATCTGCCCGACCGGGTTGAACTGGCCGAGCTGGCGGGTGATGTCGCGCTCGATGTTCTGAAATTCCAGCTTCTTCGCGGTGGCATCGAAGGCCAGCGGCCGACTCAGGTAGTAGTCGCGATCCACGGCCGGCAGCTGCTTGCCCTTGGCCTTGAGAAAGCCGTCACGGATGCCGTCGTCCCACTTCACCGCATCGAGTATGCGGATGGGCGTTTGCGCGTCGACGATGCGGTCACTGAGGGCACGAATACAGAGTTGGTAGTCGTCCAGTTTTTGCTGGCTGTTCATTGCAGTTCCTACTCGGCGGCCCGCTGATAGCGCGCCACCTCGACGAACAGGTCGGCATTGGCCGGGTCGTCGAGGTAGGCGAACACCTTGTCCAGCGGGCTGGTGATCAATGCACCGTCAGCTTCGGGCATGGGTACGGTCTGCCCTTCCAGCAGGCCCTTGTCCATATCCTGAAGAATGCGGTCGGTGTCGAGGTTGTACAGCACCAGCTCGTTGTCCCGGGTCAGCTCGAAACCGGCGATGGCGAAGTTGGCACCCAGGCTCTTCGGCAAGCCCGCCGAGAGGTACCAGCGGCGGCCATGATGAGCGACGGTGAAACCGAACTCCTCGAAGCTACTTTCGTTGTCCGCACTGCCCTCGTAGATGCGCGCCAGGTAGAGGTTGGAGCCGGCACGGGTGATTTCCAGAAACAGCTGATCCCCCCACTCGTCCTGCCGAGTCCATTCGCCCAGCAGTGGTATGGGCGCAGCCTCGTTGGCCGGAATCGGGTCCTTGAAGGTGACCAGGCAACCACTCAACAGCAGGAAGGACAGGGCGACCAATGCGCGCCAGGCTTTCATTTCGCTCTCCTTGTGAAGGCCGTTCGACCCGATGATCGACGGTTTACAACCCCAGAACCAAGTTCATGTAGCGTTTAAGGATGGCCAGCATTCCTTGGCTGTCCAGGTGCTCTACACCGTCTAGCAGGCCCTGATACTCCATCCGCACGATGGCGGCCGTCAACAGCACGGCATCCTGTTCGGGCTGGCGCGAGCCCAGTACCTCGAAGAAGTGCGTGACACCCTGCTGCAGGATCTGCCGGTGGGCTCGCACCAGCTCGCGCAGCCGTGGGTTGAGCAGGGCTTCCTGCTGGAACGCCTGCTCGGCGATCAGGTGATCACGACGCTCATGCAACTGGCGCTGCACGTACTGCACCGCCAGAGCGGCGATCTCGTCGGCCAGTTGCCGACGCGCCTGTTCGCCGCCATCCAGGCGCCCGACCATCTCCTCCAGCACACCCCGGGTACTGGCCCAGAAGGCTGCCATCTGCGCAGCGCTGCGCTCGACGAACTGGGCGAAGGTATCGGTGATCAGGTCATCGATATCCTTGAAATAGTAGGTCGTGGCCGACAAGGGTACCTGCGCCTCGGCCGCCACCGCGCGATGGCGCACGGCGCGCACGCCATCACGCACGATGATGCGCATGGCGGCATCGAGAATCGCCTGGCGGCGCTGCTCACTGCCCTGACGACTGGCCTTGCGGCCCTGGTACTGGACGCTTTCGGCGACGGCATTGGCTGCCTGGGTGGCATTCGGGGACGCGGGCACGGAGCTCAAGATGGGTCGACCCTCTGGGTTCTGGTTATGACAGGGAGAGTAATGGCTTGGACAGGCAAGCAAAAGGCTCCGTTTCGCTTGCAGCCCGGGCGACCGGTGACATCGCCGCGAAAAGTGCAAAGACAGATAGCAAAAAGCCGCCCGAAGGCGGCTTTCTGTCTGGCATCAAGCCTGCGGACGCATGTGCGGGAACAGGATGACGTCGCGGATCGACGGTGAGTTGGTCAGCAGCATCACCAGGCGGTCGATGCCGATGCCTTCACCGGCCGTCGGCGGCATGCCGTACTCCAGGGCGCGGACGAAGTCGGCGTCGTAGTGCATGGCTTCGTCATCACCGGCGTCCTTCTCGGCCACCTGAGCGAGGAAGCGTTCGGCCTGATCTTCGGCGTCATTGAGCTCGGAATAGGCGTTGGCGATCTCGCGCCCGCCGATGAACAGCTCGAAGCGGTCGGTGACGTTGGGATTGTCGTCGTTGCGACGCGCCAGCGGCGACACTTCGAACGGATACTCGGTGATGAAGTGCGGCTGCTCCAGCTTGCTCTCCACCAGCTCTTCGAAAATCATCACCTGCAGCTTGCCCAGGCCTTCGTGGCCGAGCACCTTGGCGCCGGCCTTCTTGGCAATGGCGCGGGCCTTCTCGACGTCGCTCAGGTCAGCCTCGGTGATATCCGGGTTGTACTTGAGGATGGAGTCGTACACCGACAGGCGCACGAACGGCTCGCCGAAGTGGAACACCTTGTCGCCATACGGCACGTCGGTGCTGCCCAGCACGGCCAGGGCCAGCTCGCGGAACAGTTCCTCGGTGAGGTCCATGTTGTCGCGGTAGTCGGCGTAGGCCTGGTAGAACTCGAGCATGGTGAACTCGGGGTTGTGCCGGGTCGAAACGCCTTCGTTGCGGAAGTTGCGGTTGATCTCGAAGACCTTCTCGAAACCACCCACCACCAGACGCTTGAGGTACAGCTCCGGGGCGATACGCAGGAACATGGCCATGTCCAGCGCATTGTGGTGGGTCTCGAACGGCTTGGCCGCAGCGCCGCCGGGGATGGTCTGCAGCATCGGGGTTTCCACTTCGAGGAAACCGCGCTCGTTGAGGAAGCGACGGATGTGCGCGATCACCTGCGAGCGCACGCGGAAGGTGTGGCGCACGTCCTCGTTGACGATCAGGTCGACGTAGCGCTGGCGGTAGCGCTGCTCGGTGTCGGTCAGGCCATGGTGCTTGTCTGGCAGCGGGCGTAGCGACTTGGTCAGCAGGCGCACGTTCTGCATGTCGACGTACAGGTCGCCCTTGCCCGAGCGGGCCAGGGTACCCTCGGCGGCGATGATGTCGCCCAGGTCGAAGTGCTTGACCGCTTCCAGTTGCTCGGCCGGCAGGGTCTTGCGGTTGACGTAGACCTGCAGGCGCCCGGACGTATCCTGGATGACCATGAAGGCGCCACGGTTGAGCATGATGCGCCCGGCCACCTTGACCGGGATGGCTGCGGCTTCCAGCTCTTCCTTGCTCTTGCCCTCGTACTGTTTCTGCAGGTCGGCGCACAGGCGGTCGCGGCGGAAATCGTTGGGGAAGGCAATGCCCTGCTCACGGACGGCAGCAAGCTTTTCCTTGCGCTGGGCAATCAGCTTGTTTTCTTCCTGTTGCAGTTCGTTCTGGTCGAGTTGTTGGTCGCTCATGGTCGCTTTATCTGCCTGGCGTGTCGTACAAGATTTGAGCAGGCGCCGGCTAGCCGGCGCCCACGGATGGGTTGCTGGGCTTAGAGGCCCTGCTTGAGGCTGGCCTCGAGGTAGCCGTCGAGGTCGCCATCGAGGACTTTCTGGCAGTCGCTGCGCTCGACGCCGGTACGCAGGTCCTTGATGCGCGAGTCATCGAGCACGTAGGAACGGATCTGATGACCCCAGCCGATATCGGACTTGCTGTCTTCCAGCGCCTGCGAAGCCGCGTTGCGCTTCTGCATCTCCAGCTCGTACAACTTGGCCCGCAGCATCTTCATGGCGGTGTCCTTGTTGGCGTGCTGGGAACGTTCGTTCTGGCAAGCCACCACGGTGTTGGTCGGCACGTGAGTGATACGCACCGCCGAATCGGTGGTGTTGACGTGCTGACCACCGGCACCGGAAGAGCGGTAGGTGTCGATGCGCAGATCGGACGGGTTGATGTCGATCTCGACCTTGTCATCGATCTCGGGCGATACGAACACTGCCGAGAACGAGGTGTGGCGACGGGCGCCGGAGTCGAACGGGCTCTTGCGCACCAGGCGGTGCACGCCGATCTCGGTGCGCAGCCAGCCGAAGGCATATTCGCCCTTGATGTGCACGGTGGCGCCCTTGATACCGGCGACTTCACCCTCGGACAGCTCGATGATGGTGGCGTCGAAGCCGCGCTTGTCGGCCCAGCGCAGGTACATGCGCAGCAGAATGTTGGCCCAGTCCTGAGCCTCGGTGCCGCCGGAACCGGCCTGGATGTCCAGGTAGCAGTTGTTCGGGTCCATCTCGCCGCTGAACATGCGGCGGAATTCAAGCTTCTCGAGGATTTCGCGCAGGCGTTCGACCTCGGCGACGATATCGTTCACCGCAGCTTCGTCGTTTTCTTCAACGGCCATTTCCAGCAGATCCCTGGAATCGACCAGACTGCCGGTGAGGTCGTCGATGGTTTCGACGATCTGCGCCAGCATGGCGCGCTCGCGGCCCAGGGCTTGCGCGTACTCGGGCTTGTTCCAGACGCTGGCGTCTTCCAGCTCGCGGTTTACTTCGACCAGACGATCATGCTTGTGATCGTAGTCAAAGATACCCCCGAATTGACTGGGTTCGCTCGGACAGGTCCTTGATGCTGTTGAGGATCGGATTGATTTCCATGGTGGGCAGCACTCTCGGGCAAAAGACGCGAAACGGCTCAATCCGGCTCGCCCGGGCGGCTAATGCGCTGCCCTGGCCGAGCACGGCAAGAGCCGTGACCGCAAAGTTTCTGAAAAGCCGGCGAGTATACCCGACTCGAAGCCCCCTGGCAGCCCGCTGGCTGACCGGCGGGGCGCGCTCAGAACTTCAGGCTCAGGCGTGCCGCCAAGGCGTTGTCGCGCGCGTCTTCGGCGTAATGGCCCGCATAGGTCAGGCCCAGGTAGAGACTGCGGCTGAGTTCATGATCCAGGCTCAGGTCAAGACGCAGGCTGCTGCGCTCGAACTCACGACTGTGCATCTGCTGGAGTGCGCCCTGGCCGTCGACCGCCTCGTCACGCAAGCGGTCGCTGCCCAGATTCTGCCGCAGCGCCAGGCTGGCACGCCCTACCCACTTGCGCTGCTGCCAGTACCAGGGCGCGGCCAGGCGCCAGCCAAGCGTCAGATAACCCGTCTGCTCGTGCGCAGCCGCCAGGCGCAGTCCGTCGAAACGCCGGGCGTCGGCATCCAGATGCACCAACGCCAGGCCGGCAAATGGCTCCAAGGTGAAATCGCGATAGTCCATGGCGTAACTGCTTTCGCCAAACAGCTGCCAACTGCGCGCGTTATCGCGCCGATCCAGCTCATGCCAGCCGTGCAGCAACCCGAGCCGAAACCCCAGCTGGTTGTACACCCGAGTCGCGGCGTAGAGCCCAAGGTAACGACTATCGGTGCGGCCATGACCCTGATCATGATCCAGTCGGGCACGCGTCACGCCACCCAGCACACCGCCGATCCACTGCCCGCCCAGCGCACGATCCATCCCCATCAGCAGCCCCTCGCCGCGGCGCTCAAGGCCGGCGTCGTCCCAGCTCCCCTGGATACCATAGGTGCGCGACCACAGCGGCCACTCGCCGGCCTCAGGCGCCGCCTCGCGAAAGGCGAAGCGCACCTGCTGCAGACGATCCAGGGCCGCCTCGCGCGGCAGCCGGCTGTCCTCCAGGAGCAAGGCGCGCTGGTCCAACGCCAGATCGCCAGCTACAACGCTCATGGCGACCTGAAGCAGGCCCAACCCGATCAGCGCTACACGCAGAGCCATGTTCGCCTCCATTCATCGACGCCCAATGCTACCAGAGCACACCGTCAGCCTAGCCCGCCAAGGCTCGGATCGAGCGGTCACGCGCTCACCCCGCAAGGCTCGCGCTGCGGCACCATGCTTATCGCCGCTCGCGCGTCCTCGGCGATCATCTGCGCCGCCTTCTCGGCGATCATCAGCACCGGCGAGCAGGTGTTGCCCGAGGTGATGCTCGGCATGATCGACGCGTCGACCACCCGCAGCCCGGCGATACCGTGCACGCGCAGGCGGGCGTCCACTACCGCATCGCGCCCCTGCCCCATCGCGCAGGTGCCCACCGGATGGAAGATGGTGGTGCCGATCTCGCCCGCTGCGCGCTGCAGGTCTTCCTCGCTCTGGTACTGCGGCCCCGGCTTGTATTCCTCGGGCCGGTAGCCGGCCAGGGCGGGCGCGGCGACGATGCGCCGGGTCAGGCGAATGGCGTCGGCAGCCACCTGCAGATCCCGCTCGTCACTGAGGTAATTGGGGCGGATAAGCGGGGCGACGCTGGCATCGGCCGAGGCGATCTGGACGCTGCCACGGCTATGCGGGCGCAGGTTACACACCGAGGCGGTAAAAGCCGGGAAGTCATGCAAGGGTTCGCCAAAACGCTCCAGCGACAATGGCTGCACGTGATACTGCAAGTTGGCGCGCGCCTGGCCGGGGTCGGACCTGGCGAAGGCGCCTAGCTGGCTGGGCGCCATCGACAGTGGCCCGCTGCGCTTGAACAGGTACTCCAGCCCCATTCCCAGCTTGCCCCAAGGCGTAGCCACGATGCGGTTGAGCGTCTTCACGCCCTCGACGCGATAGATCAAACGCAGTTGCAGGTGATCCTGCAGGTTCTCACCGACGCCTGGTAGCTCATGGTGCACGCCGATACCCAGGCGTTCGAGCAGCGGCCTTGGGCCGATGCCGGAACGCTGCAGCAAGGCCGGTGAACCGATGGCGCCAGCACACAGGATGATCTCGCGACGTGCCGACACCCGCAGCGCTCGCCCCTGACAACGCAGATGCAGCGCACGGGCGCGACCGCCCTCCAGCTCCAGCCGCTCGGCCTCGGCGCCGGTCAGCACCTGCAGATTGGGGCGCTGGCGAATATCGCGCAGAAAGGCCTTGGAGGCATTCCAGCGCACGCCGTGTTTCTGGTTGACCTGAAAGTAGCTGCAGCCTTCGTTGTCACCCCCGTTGAAGTCGTCGACGCTGGCGATACCGCTCTGCGCCGCCGCCTCACGGAAGGCCTCGAGAATCTCCCAGGACAGGCGCTGGCGCTCGACCCGCCACTCGCCATCGCCGCCATGCAGTTCGCTGGTGCCGGCAAAATGATTCTCCGAACGCTTGAACAGCGGCAACACATCCCGCCAGGCCCAGCCGGGATTGCCCGCAGCGGCCCAGCCATCGTAGTCCGCCGCCTGGCCACGCATGTAGATCATGCCGTTGATCGAGGAGCTGCCGCCGAGCACGCGGCCACGCGGGTATTTCAACGAGCGGCCATGCAGGCCGGGATCGGCCTCGGTGTCGTAGCACCAGTCGGTACGCGGGTTGCCGATGCAGTAGAGGTAGCCGACCGGAATATGAATCCAGGGGTAGTTGTCGCGCCCGCCCGCCTCGATCAGCAGCACGCTGACGCCAGGGTCTGCAGAAAGCCGATTGGCCAGCAGGCAGCCGGCAGGGCCGGCACCGACGATCAGGTAGTCGTAGGCATCCAGTGGCAGTTGCGACATAAGCATCCTCGCGTGTCGTTCTTGTCGTTGGCCAACAGCCTAAAGCAAGCCGGGGGCGAGGATGAATGATCTTTTGGTCTGATGCAGCGGCTCAATGTTCAGCCTGCGATCAATACCTGTGGTGCTGCCCCAGCGCTCTGCGCTTTACTTGCTGGCAACCCTGTCAGAGCCGCTACGCGATGCCGCCTGCACCGTCGAACAACACCCGTAAACCATTTCCCGGCACTGCGCAACGACGCGGCTGGCTACGCTGGCTTCCGGGCCTGCAAACGCTCAGGGACTATCACCTGGCCTGGCTGCCGAAGGACATTGCGGCCGGCCTGGTGCTGACCACCATGCTGGTGCCGGTGGGCATCGCCTATGCCGAGGCCTCCGGCGTGCCAGGCATCTATGGTCTGTACGCGACCATCGTGCCGCTGCTGGCCTACGCCCTGTTCGGCCCCAGCCGTATTCTCGTGCTCGGCCCGGATTCGGCCCTGGCGGCGCTGATTCTCGCAGTGGTGCTGCCACTCTCAGGCGGCGACCCGATGCGTGCGGTGACCCTGGCCAGCATGATGGCCGTGGTGGCGGGCCTGACTTGCCTGATCGCCGGGCTGCTGCGCCTGGGGTTCATCACCGAATTGCTTTCCAAGCCCATCCGCTATGGCTACATGAACGGCATTGCGCTGAGCGTGCTGATCAGCCAGACGCCCAGGTTGTTCGGCTTTTCCATCGACAGCCAGGGGCCGCTCAGCGACCTGCGGGCCATCGCCAGCGCGCTGATCGCGGGCCAGGCCCACCTCTACAGCCTGCTCGTCGGCGCCGGCACACTGGCCTTGATCCTGCTGCTGAGTCGCTTCCGGCAATTGCCCGGCATCCTCATCGCCGTGACTCTGGCAACGGTGGCAGTCGCGCTGTTCGACCTCGATACCCAGGGCGTGCAGGTGCTCGGCGAACTGCCACAGGGGCTGCCCAGTTTCACCCTGCCCTGGCTGAGCGGCGTCGATCTGGCCAGCGTGGTGCTGGGCGGCATCGCCGTCGCCCTGGTCGCGTTCGCCGACACCAGCGTGCTGTCGCGTACCTACGCCGCGCGCACCGGACGCCACGTAGACCCCAACCAGGAGCTCATCGGTCTCGGGGCCGCCAACCTGGCAGGCGGTTTGTTCCAGGGCTTTCCCATCAGCAGCAGCTCGTCGCGCACGCCCGTCGCCGAGGCGGCAGGCGCCATGACCCAGGTCGCCGGTATCGTCGGCGCCCTGAGCGTCGCCCTGCTGCTGGTGCTGGCTCCGGACCTGATGCAGTACCTGCCCACCAGTGCCCTGGCTGCGGTGGTGATTGCCGCGGTCATCGGCCTGTTCGTGGTCACCGATCTGCGCCGCATCTTCCGCGTGCAGCAATGGGAATTCTGGCTGTCGATGGCCTGCTTTGCCGGCGTGGTGACCTTCGGCGTCATCCCCGGCATCGGCATTGCCGTGGTGCTGGCGGTGATCGAGTTTCTCTGGGATGGCTGGCGCCCCTACTACGCCATTCTCGGCCAGGTAGAGGGCATCCGTGGTTTCCATGACATCAAGCGACACCCCGATGCACGGCAGATACCCGGCCTGCTGCTGTTTCGCTGGGACGCCCCGCTGTTCTTCGCCAATGCCGAGCTCTTCCAGCAATCCCTGCTGCAGGCGCTGGAGCAAGCTCCCGCACCGGTGCGCCGCGTGGTAATCGCCGCCGAGCCGGTTACCAGCATCGACGTGACCTCTGCCGACATGCTCGGCGACCTGGAACGAATGCTGGCGGAAGCCGGCATCGAGCTGCACTTCGCGGAGGTCAAGGGGCCGCTCAAGGACAAGCTGCGGCGCTTCGGGCTGCTGCACGACGATCAGCCAAGGCACCTGCAACCAACGGTCAGCGCGGCCGTCGAAGCCTACCTGAGCGATCATGGTGATGAGGCGATGCCGGGTCACGCCCGGCATGCGGACTGAGACGAAAAGACGACTCAGGCACCGACCGGCAGCGAGCGCACCTGGGTTTCCAGCTCGGCCTTGAGCTCCAGCGGCAGTTTCAGCTGACGCGCCAGCTCTTCGAGGTAGGCGCGCTCCATGAAGTGCTCTTCATCCACCATCAGCACGCTGGCCAGGTACATTTCGGCGGCCATTTCCGGGGTCGCTGCGGCGCGCGCCACATCGGCCGGGTCGAGCGGCTTGTTCAGTTCGGTGTGCAGCCAGGTCTGCAGTTCGGCGTCCTGTGCCAGCTTGCCCAACTCCTCTTCGATCAACTGACGCTCACGCTCGTCGACATGACCATCGGCCTTGGCCGCCGCCACCAGCGCCTTGAGAATGGCGCGGCTGTGCTGCTCGACTTGCGGCGCCGGCAACCGATCCAGGGTCTGCGGTTCGACCGGCTGCGCGCCGCCCTGCTGGGCTTGCTGCGCCTGCCAGTTGCCGTAGGCCTTGTACGCCATCACACCGAGAGCAGCCAGGCCGCCATAGGTCAGCGCCTTGCCGCCCATCTTGCGCGCCTTCTTGCTGCCCAGCAGCAGGCCGACCGCACCGGCCGCCAACGCGCCGCCGCCCGCGCCCGAGAGCAGGCTGCCCAGGCCTCCACCAGAGAGCAGGCCACCCAAACCACCGGCCTGCTGCCCCTGGGAGCCCTTCGCCGCAGGTTTCTGCATGGCCTGCTGGCCGGCCTTGAGCAATTGGTCGAGCAGATTACTGGTGTTCATCGCGAACGCTCCTGAAAAAGTAGGTGCCGGTGCATCCGACCCCGGATAACGCAGGGAAATTCCGCATGCGCCTCAACCGACATCGGCTGAATTGACGAGAGTTTCTAGCAGAGTTCGTCAGAATCGGCCTGGCATATTGGTAACGCGGAGTTTCGTCGCCGCCACGATCAGCGCGGGGCGATATGCGCCACCATCAACTGCACCGTCTCGTTGCCACGAAACTCGTTGAGGTCGAGCTTGTACGCCACTTCGGCCCAGCGCAACGTCGGGTTGGGCCAGACCTCACGGTCGATGTTGAAGGCGATGCCGTCGAGTTGCACGCTGCCGCATTCGGTCTTGAGTACCAGCTTCAGATGACGCTCACCGACGATGCGCTGATTGACGATCTGGAACACGCCATGGAACAGCGGTTCGGGGAAGTGCTGGCCCCAGGGCCCGGCGTTGCGCAGGGCGCGGGCCAGTTCCAGGTGGAACTCGGTGGCATCGAGCTGGCCGTCGGACAGCAGGCGGCCGGTCAGGTCGTCTTCGCACAGTTGGCGGCGCACCTCGGCGTCGAAGGCGACGGAGAACGCACCGAAATGTTCCTGCGGCAGCGACAGCCCGGCGGCCATGGCGTGCCCGCCAAACTTGCTGATCAGCCCCGGATGCTTGGCTGCCACGGCATCCAGCGCATCACGAATATGCAGCCCCGGCACAGAACGCGCCGAGCCCTTGAGCATGCCCTCGCCAGCATCGGCAAAGGCGATGGCCGGCCGGTGATAGCGCTCCTTCAGGCGCGAGGCAAGGATGCCGATCACCCCCTGGTGCCAGTCGGGCTCGAACAGGCAGAGGCCGAACGGCATGTCCGCCACCGGCAGATCCTTGAGCTGAGCCAGCGCCTCGCGCTGCATGCCCTGCTCGATGGCCTTGCGGTCCTGGTTGAGCTGGTCGAGTTGCACGGCCATGTCGCGGGCCAGTGCCTCGTCGTCGCACAGCAGGCATTCGATGCCCAGGCTCATGTCATCCAGACGCCCGGCCGCGTTCAGCCTTGGGCCGAGGATGAACCCCAGGTCGGTGGAGGTGATGCGGCGGTGGTCGCGCCCGGCGACTTCGAGAATCGCACGCAAGCCCGGCCGCGCCCGGCCGGCACGAATCCGCGCCAGGCCCTGATGCACCAGGATGCGGTTGTTGGCATCCAGCGGCACCACGTCGGCGACGCTACCCAGTGCCACCAGGTCGAGCAGCTCGCCCAGGTTGGGCTCCGCACGGCTGGCGAACCAGCCGGTTTCACGCAGGCGCGCGCGCAGCGCCAGCAGCACGTAGAACATCACGCCGACACCGGCCATGGCCTTGCTCGGGAAATCGCAGCCTGGCTGGTTCGGGTTGACGATGGCATCGGCGGCCGGCAGTTCCGGCCCTGGCAGGTGGTGATCGGTGACCAGCACCGTCAACCCGGCGGCCTTGGCCGCCGCCACGCCGTCGACGCTGGAAATGCCGTTGTCCACGGTCAGCAGCAAGTCTGGCTGGCGCTGCAGCGCCACGGCGACGATCTCCGGGGTCAGGCCGTAGCCGTACTCGAAGCGGTTCGGCACCAGGTAATCCACATGCGCCGCACCGAGCAGGCGCAGGCCGAGCACGCCGACCGAACTGGCGGTGGCACCATCGGCATCGAAGTCGCCGACGATGAGGATGCGCTGACGCTGCGCCAGCGCCTCGACCAGCAATTCGACTGCGGCGTCGATGCCCTTGAGCTGCTGGTACGGAATCAGCCGCGCCAGGCCCTTGTCCAGTTCTTCGGCAGACTGCACGCCACGGGCGGCGTAGAGGCGCGTCAGCAAAGGCGGCAGATTGCCCAGATCAGGCAGTTGGGCGGGTAAGGGACGGGCTTCGATACGCATGGGACTTCTTTATGTTCGCATGGGAGTGGCTTGTCTCCCCTCTCCCATTTATGGGAGAGGGGCTGGGGGAGAGGGTTCATCCAGCAACACCGAGTCGCCGAAATCCCCCTCTCCCTAGCCCTCTCCCCGAGGGGAGAGGGAACTGAACCGTAGCCCGGATGCAATCCGGGGATAGGGTACAAGGCGGTCCCGGATTGCATCCGGCTACGGCTTCAATGCTCGCTGGCCAGATTCGTAGGGTGGACGACGCTTCATCCGTCCACCATGAGCGCTCATTATGGCGGACGAAAAAAACGTCGTCCGTCCTACGGCACGCATCAGGTTCAACGCTCGCCAGCGAGCCACTCAATGGGAATCTCGTGCTGGCCGCGCTCGTCGGTGACGAACAGCTCGCCATCGCTGATCATCACGCTCCAGTTCAGCGAGCGCGGCATGTCCAGCGCCAGGTCGGCCAGTGCCTCCTGGCCGAGCGCGACCACGTTGATGTTCTTCAGGCTGCGCACAGGGTCGAGGCACTTGCCCTGCCACACGCGCAGGTTGCCGTAAGCCACCAGGCTGAACTTCTCGGTGCGCCGCGAGCACCAGGTGATGCGCTCGCTGTCGGGCTGGCCCACTTCGATCCAGTGCAGCACGCGATCGTCCAGGCTCTTTTCCCACAGCGCCGGCTCATCGACATCCGACAGGCCGCGACCGAACGCCAGTTGCTCGTGATAGAACAGCGCATAGGCAATCAGCCGCGCAGCCAGGCGCTCTTCGGTCTCGGACGGGTGGCGAGCGACGGTGAAACGCAGGTTTTCATAAACGCTGCGATCCATGTCGGTGAGGTTCAGTTCGATCTTGTAGGTGGTCGATGGCAGGGCCATGGCGGGCTTCTTGGCTGGTCGAAAGAGCGCAAGTCTAACGCGAAAGCATGCCCCACGCCGACCTTCAACAGGTCATGCGGCAGATACTCAGTTGTCCATCGGTGTAGTCGATGATCGCTTGCAGGCTGCTCAGATCGAGGTGCAAACGGCAGTAATGCTCGCCATGACGCCAGGCCAGCAGCAGTTGATCGTCAGCCGAATAGTTCTGCTCGAAACGCCCCTCGAAAGCCGGATGCTGACAACGCAAACGCATCAGCGCCAGCAGGCGCTGCACCAGTGGTTGCTGCAAGGCCTGCTCGGCCTCCTCGAGGCTGTAGTAGTGGCGATTGACGTCGCGCGCCTCGCCGGTCTGCTCGAGCAGGTCGAAGTCGTTGCAGCCAGCCAACAGGCCAACGTAGTAAACCTGCGGGATACCGGGCGCGAAGAACTGGATGGCGCGTGCGGCGATATAAGCCTCGTCATTGCGCATCAGCGCCTCGTAGAAGGTGCAGGTCAGCTGGTAGATGGCCCCGACGCTGTGCACGTTCACCGCCGAGCGACGCATGATGGGGTCGGCACTGCGTGTCGAGACCTCGTCGATCAGGTACTGGATCTGCGCCTCGGGCAACATGCCTTCGACATCCGGAATGCAGATGCCGTCGTGGGTATCGAGCACGGTGATCTGGTTGCGTGGGCACATCCGCAACCAGTTCTTGAGGTAGCGGCTGCTGCCACTGAGCAGTGCGTGCAGGACCAAGGGCGGCAGCGCGAAGCCGTACGGGCGCATCTGCCGCCGCGAGATGGCGTACTGGTAACTGATGTGGTCATGCACCTCCGGCAGCATCTCGGCCTCGTATTTGACCCCGGTTTCGCGGAACCACTCGAGGATGCGGTACACGTTCGGCTCCACCAGAAAGCAGCTGGTGCCGATGCGTTTGGTGGTGTAGCCGAAGGCATCCAGGCGAAACAGCCTGACCCCGCGCGCCGCGAGGAAGGCCATGTACTGCTCCATCAACTGATAGGTTTTCGGCGAGTCGTAATTGAGGTCGATCTGCCGTTCGGTGAACGTGCACCAGACCCGACAGGTTTCACCATTGGCCAGGCGCACCTCGCGAAACGGCTCCTTTTCCTTGCGGATATGGATCTTGGCCAGGTCGTCATGGCTGATTTCGCCGAAGCGATCGACCTGAACGAAGAGATCCGCGTAGGGCGAGTCCTGGCCATGCGCAACGAAATCGAGAAACTCCGGCGACTCGTCCGCGATGTGGCTGATCACCAGATCGACGCACAGGTCGAAGCGTGCGGAGATTCGCTCGACATCCGCCCAGTCGCCGTAACGTGGATCCACCTCCATGTGCGTGAGCGGTGAGAATCCACCGTCGGCATTGGACGGATACAGCGGCAGGATATGCACCCCACCAAGCGCGTCCCCCAGGTGCCGATCCAACAGCTGGTAAAGCTCCCCCAGGTTACGCCCCAGGCGGTCGGGATAAGTGATCAGTTGAACAGCGTTGCGCAGCGCCATGAGCCCCCCCGGTACATTGATGGTCTGCCTGATACAGACCTAGGCACGATCGCCGCGCGCGTCAAGAAAGCCCGCGACATCGGCTCAAGGGCTGACAGTGTCAGAGTCGCGCCAGTACCGCCTGCAACGCCTGCTCCGGTGCCTCACGCCATAGACCGTAGCTCAGCGGCAAGGTCTCCAGGCCGGCGCGCGCCAGCACCAGGTAGCGCTCCAGCTCGAGAAAGCCCTCGCCCTCCCCCGGAAAACCGATCAGGTCGATGGCCAGGCACCTGTCGCCCCGGCGACAGAACAGGTCCAGCACCTGTCCGGCCAGCGGATAGTGACTCCACACGCTGACGCCCTGACTTTCGAGCGCCTGACACAGGTTCTGCCGGGCGACTTCCACAGCCCCCGCCTGCCAACTGACACCAGGCTTGTGCAGGAATTCCAGGTAGCGGCGCAACAGATGCGTGGCCGGCAACTGGCGTTCGTCACCGCTGAACAGCAGCACCTGGCGCTCGCGGGCACGCGTGATGGCGACGTTGAACAGATCGGCGCGGTTCAGGTAACTGGCCGCCTGACTCGATTCGCGGTCGATGGCGAAACTGAGGATCATCAGGTCGCGCTCCTCGCCCTGAAAGCCGTAGGGCGTATCCACCAGCAGACGAAACTCGCGCAGTTGCTCCAACGGCAGCGTTTCGCCGATGCGTGTGCGGATGCGCTCGACCTGATCGCGAAACGGCGACAGCACGCCGATGCTCGGTTTGAGCGGGCTGCCCTGGTATTCGGCCAGGTGCGCCGTGATCAGCGCCAGCACCCGCTCGACCTCCGCCTCGTTGGCACCATTGCGCCCGCGCTGGCCCTCGATACGCAGCAGCTGCAGGCTGTCGCAGGCATCAACGCCGGGGCGCTCCTTCATCACCCGCAGGCGCTGGTCGTAGAACAGCTCGTTGCTGAAGCGGATCAGCGCCGGGCGGCTGCGGAAATGCTCATCGAGAAAAACCACCGCCTCCTGGCTGGCCAACTGCAGGCCGACCAGATCCAGCACGCTGTTGTCGCGGTAGCTCCAGGCCTCGCGCTCCTCGGCCTGCAGGCCGGCGCGCTGCAGCAACTGCGTTTCGCGCGTGCGGGAGAGAAAGGAGATGTGCCGCAATTGGCGCGCATCGCCGGTGACCACGGCGCGCTTGCAGCGCTGGAAGGCCGGCAGCGCCGAGGCGATGTCGCACTGCGTCGCCTCGTCCATCACCATCACATCGAACAGCTCCGGACGCAGTGGCAGCAGGCGGTGCAATTCGTCCAGGGTCACCACCCAGATCGGAAAGGCAGCCAGCAGGCGCGCCGGGTCGATATCCTCGAACAAGGCCAGTTGGCGCTGTGAGCTGCGCGCGCGGATGGCCTGGTTGTAACGCACGAACAGCGCGCGGTCGCTGACCAGCAGGCGCTTGAGGTTCAGGGCGCGATGACTGTTGAGGTGCTCACGGCTCAGAAGCTGGCGGCGCTGCTGGCAATCGCGCAACTCATCCAGCAATGCCCAGGGGCGCACACTGCTGCCGATGCGCCTGCGTACCCAGGGCACCTGCAACCAGCGCTGCCAGAAGGCCAGGCTGCCACGTTCGGCGCGCAGCAACAGGCGGCTCCAGCGCACAGCCTGCTCGCAGCGCTTACGAAAATCTGCCGACAGGCGCAGCTCGGCCTCGGTCAGCACTTGCAGCTCGCTGCGTTGACGCTCTTCGGCTTGCTCCGACACCCATTCGAATTCGCCCTGCAGCAACCGCTCCAGACGCTCGCGCAAGGCCTGGCGCAGGCTCTGGCCGTCGCCTTCGAGCACGCCGTCACGCAGGCCGAAATCCTCGCGCAACTTGTGCGCGATCACGCGCACCGCCTGGGCACTGCGGCTGACCAGCAGCACGCTCTCACCCTGCAGATAGCGATCCAGCGCCAGCGCCGCCAGGCTGTAGCTCTTGCCGGTACCGGGCGGGCCGGAAATCTGGCTCAGCGGGTGGCGCGCGGCATTGGCCAGCGCCTGGCACTGGGCAGTGCTGAGCTGCGCCGGCAGACGCTGCGGCCTGCTGGTCGAGCCCACCGCCTGCACAGAGGGTGTTTCGCCCAACAGCTGCAACAAGGCAGGTGACAGTCGCTCGGCGTCCTGCAGCAGTTGCAACTCATGGGCGATGCCACGGCTACCACTGCCGCGCGGCACCAGCGCGACGAAGGCACCCGCCTGCAGCGACAAACTGCGACGCCGCTGGGCCTTGGCCAACACCTCAGCGCTCACCAACTGCGGGAAACCAGCGGCCTCGCTGACCTCGCGCACCTGCGTATTGCGCGCCACCCAGGCGAGCAACTGGCCCAGCGCGGCAGCATCCAGTGGTGCCGCCGGCAGTGGCAGACCATCGAGGCTGGCGTGGCCGCTTTCATCGAACAGACGGCGCAGCAGACGCCAGTTGCCATGCACCTGCTGCGGGTCGATGGCGAGCAAGTGGCTCTGCCCGTCCGCCGTCGGTTGCAGGCTCGCCTCGTAATAGAACAGCGGGCCGCAGATCGCCTGCGAACCACCACTCTCCAATGGCAGGCGGCCACAGATCGGCAGCACGCCATAGACCAGTTGCAGCTCACGCTGATACAGCGCCTGCGCCTCGGCCAGCGCGTGACCCAGCTCGGCCGACAGCGGTAACAGCGGTATGCCGCCGCTGGCCAGTTCCTCGAGCCCATCGAGCCAGGCCCAGCGGTTGGCGGGCAGCTTGCCGAGGTTATCCAGGTCCAGGTCGCGGCTGTCGGCCAGGTAGCAACTGCGGTAGAAGCCGAGAAGCTGGCGAGCGTGAGGATGATTCATCAGTTGCCCGCGTAACGTGCCCAGAGCGCTTCGAACTCACGACTGTAGGCTGCCAGCAGCTGCGGGTGGTCGATCACCAGCAGGTTTTCCTCGTTGCTGGTGGTGGCGCTGCGCGTCCAGTTGAAGCTGCCGTTGAGCAGCAGGCGACCATCGAACAGGGCGAACTTGTGGTGCATGTGATAAGGCCCGGCGTCGATGCGCAGCGGCACCCCCTTGTCACGCAGCCACTGGATATCGCTGCCGACATCGAACTGTTTTTCGTTGTCGGTGATCACCCGCACGGCGATGCCACGCTCATGACAGGCGAGCACTTCTTCGCTGAGCTGATCGTCGGAGATGGTGTAGATGCAGATATCCACGCTCTTGCGCGCCTGGCGGCACAGCTCGCGAATCTTGCGCCGGCAGCTCTCGCCCGGACTGAAGTAAGCACTGGCATGCTCAACGCGCGGCGCGCTGCCGGCGCTGTCGAGGGTCTTGATCACCTGCTCGAGCCATTTCAGCGCTGGCTCGACGTTCTCCGGCTCACGCATCAGTTCTCGCGCCAGGGCGAAGGCGCGGTTACGCATGAAACGCACCTGGTCGCTACTCAGTTCACTGCCCAGCTGGCGCAGCTCGTCACGCTCCTCATTGCTCAGGCGCAGGTCGGCCAGGCTGTCACGCAGTTGCTGATCGAGACGGTTGAAGTCCATATAAAGTCCTTTTCATCGAGTGAGACGGCGGCGGCTCAGGGCGGCGTAAAGCACCCCACAAAAAGCCCCCGCCAGGTGGTATTCGAAGGAAACGCCGACACGCGGCAGCAGGCCGAAGAACCAGCCGCCGTAGAGGAAGAACACCAGCACCGCCAACAGCAGATCGAGCAGGCTGCGCTCGAACCACGCGCGTGCCAGGAGCAGCCCCCAGAAGCCGAACAGCCAGCCGCTGGCACCGACGTGCAGGCCAATGCGACCGAACAGCCAGACCAGTGCCCCGCTGCCGAGGATGATGAAGGCGCTGGAAAAATAGAAATCGCGGCGCGAGCGCAGCAGCACCAGGCTGCCGAGCACCAGCAGACCACTGAGGTTGCTGAGCAGATGCGCCCAACTGCCATGTAGCCAGGGCGCGAAGAGAATCCCGGGCAGCGCCTCGACATGCCGGGGTAGCAGCCCCCAGACGTTCAAGGCACCCGCGAAGGCGCCATTGACCAGCTGCACCAGCAGCATCACGCCACTGATCACCAGCAGCGGACGCAGCTCGGTCAGCCAGCCTCGTCTCACGGCGCCTCGTCATCCGAGACGTCGTTGCGCTGCTCGTGCCCGAGCAGCGTACCGAGGTCACGCAGTTGGGTGGAGATTTCCAGCATGCGGTTGTGGGTACGCAAATCGATGTCGATTTTCTTGTCCATCGCCTTGACCAGCGGCAGGAAGCTGTTTTCCAGGCTGTCGGCCAGGCTTTCCAGCAATTTTTGCGTGCCCTGCTGTGGCGGCGCAACCACCTCAACCTGCGGGCGCAGCTTGCCGAGGTTGTCCAGGCCGGCGAGCAGCTGCTGCCAGGGAATGCTCGGCGCCTCGCCGGACGACTTGCCCGTGCCCAGGCCGCGCACGCTCTCGACCAGATCATTGAGCTGCGCCACCATGCGGCCACCGACATCGCTGTCGCTGCCGCCCATGGCCTTGTTGCGCATGAAGTCGCGCTTGATCTGCGCCCAGCGTTCGACCTGCTCGGGCGTCTGGTTGCCGCGCAGCTCGGCGAGCTTGAGCAGGTTCTCCTCGGCACCGGTGGTGAGCAACTGCGACTCGCCCTGATAGTGGTCGGCGATCAGTTGCAGCAGTTCGGCGTCGTTCATCACCGCGCTGATCTTCTCGGCCATCTTGTTCATGTTGCGGTAGCTGCCCTGCAGCTTGAACGGCGGCTCGGTGCGGTAGCTGTCGGCCTGCGCGGCGCTGACGATGTACTGCTGGTTGACCCGGCCGACCACATCGCGAATCTGCATCAGGCGCTGCAGGGTCGAGCTGATCTCGTTGATCTCGGCGGCGCTGTAGGTGTGCGACAGCTCGTTGGCGGAGAACGGCTTGCCCTCGGCCTTGGCGACGAAGCGGTAGACGTCGGCCATGTCGCGGGTGGCCAGCGGCGCCAGCACCGGGTTGGACGTCAGGCTGTTCTCGATATAGGACAGCGCGAAGGCTTCCTGCATGCCACCCAGGGTGTCGCCCAGGTTGTAGATGTCGGCCCGGTTGGCGAGCATGTCGGGGATCTTGAACACATCGCCGGACTCGGTGTATGGGTTGCCGCTCATCACCACGCAGAACTTCTTGCCGCGCATGTCGTAGGTCTTGGTCTTGCCCTTCCATACGCCTTCGATGCGCCGCGTGCCGTCACAGAGCGAGATGAACTTCTGCAAGAACTCCGGGTGGGTGTGCTGGATGTCGTCGACATACAGCATCACGTTGTTGCCCATTTCCAGCGCCAGGTTGAGCTTTTCCAGCTCCTGGCGCGAAGTGGCGTCCGGCGCCTGCGCCGGGTCGATGGAACGCACTTCGTGGCCCAGGGCCGGGCCGTTGATCTTCATGAAGATCAGACCCAGGCGGTGCGCCACGTACTCCATCAGCGTGGTCTTGCCGTAGCCGGGCGGCGAGATGAGCATCAGCAGGCCCATCAGGTCGGTGCGCTTGTTCTCGCCAGCGGTGCCCATCTGCTTGGCCAGGTTGTCGCCGATGAAACCCAGGTACACATCGTTGATCAACTTGTTACGCACGAAGGACGACAGCGGCCGTGGCTTGAACTCGGACAGGCGCAGGGCCTGGCGCTCGCGGTTGATGACCTCCTGGCGCAGCGCCTGGTAGCGCTGCAACTGCGGCACGAAGTCGCCGCGGTGCTGCTGCAGACGGGCGAAGTAATCGTCGATGGCCAACACCAGGGCACCACCCTGCACACGCGGGTGATCGCCGAGCAGGCCGCTGACGGTGAAACGCAGGTCGACTTCGGTGAAGCGACGCGGGAACTCGTCGTCCAGCAGGCTGATGGCCACGGCTTCGGGAATGTAGTCGACCAGCTCGGCCAGCGCCTCGTCCTGCGCGCAGAGGCCATCGAGCCAGGTCTGCGCCAGCGACCAGCGCTGCACCGGCCGGCCGCGCAGGTTGTCCAGCGCGGCGCGGTAGTCATCCCAGACATGGCTGGCCTGCATGCGCTGCTGCAGGGTGTCGAGCAGTTGCCGGGCGTACTTGCTGAAGGTGAACTCGATGGGCTTGGCCGCCAGCTCCTCGACCAGATAGGCCGCGGCCGCCTGGCGCTGCGCTGCCGTCACCGTCAGCGGGTGCTGGGCGAGGAAGCGCTGCATGGCTGCAGCGATCTCTTCCTGCAGGCGCAGCACGCCGTCTTCGCTGCCGAACATTTGCCGCAGGTGCAGGCTGCTGCGCGCGCGCTCGGGCCACAGTTCGGCCTCGATATCCTGCCCCCAGCGGTTCCAGAACAGCGCGGCAAAGCCTCGCGCAGCCGGCGCATAGCGCAGCAGCCCGGCGCTTTCGCGCAGCGGCAGCAACTGGATGAGGATCAGCGCGGCATCGTGGTCGTGAATACCTTTCTCGTAGGCATCCTTGTAGCGCGGCGCGGCGAAGTCGCGGATCAGTCGGGTGAGGTCATCCGGCTGCGCCAGATGGGTCTTGAGCAGATCCAGGGTCAGCCCTTCGCGCCCGCCCAGGGCGGCGTCCAGCACCAGCCCGGCCAGGTATTCGGCGCGGTACAGCGAGGGTGATTCGGACTCCAGCGACACCTGCCAGTAGTCGCGCAGGCCCTCCAGGGTTTCATCGCGCAGCGGCTCGAGAAAATCGGTACCGGTCAGGTGCAGGTACAGCGCATCGCCGCGCGGCATCAGGGTCAGATCGAGTTCCTGGGTGTTGACGCTGAAGCGGTGGCGCGGGCCGAGCTTGATGACGTTGCCGCCCTCTTCGAACAGCTCGCTCTTGTCGCGCAGTGCCCGCACCGCCTGGTCGCGGGCGGCCTTCAGGCGCGCCTCGACGTCGTCGGCCTTGACGCTGTCCTTGAGCTCGCGCAGGCGCTCGGCCATTTCGCGCAGCTTGAGAATCAGCGGGTCGGCGGCGAAGAAGGCGTTGAGTTCCTCCATCTGGGTCAGGCGCGCGGTGCGCCGGACGAGGCTGTCGAGGATGCGCTGGGCGGCGTCGAGCACGCCCTGGGCGCGGCGCTGACGCTCGTCGAGCAGGCTCTGCTTGTGCGACTCGAAGGTTTCCAGCAGCTCTTCGCGCTTGCCGAGGATATCGCTGAGGAACTGCTCCTGGTCACCGAACTGGCTTTCCAGTTCTTCCAGCTGCACCAGCAGGCGCGACAGCTGTTCGTCGCACTTCTCCGGGTCCTGGGCCAGTGCCAGGGCGTTGGTGATGCCCTGGCTGAACAGTTTGAACTGGGCGCCGAACTGCGCCACGGTCTCGGCCGAGCCCAGCCCCTTGCGCCGTTGCTCGGCACGCGCCTTGGCCTGGTTGAGCCGGGCGTAGACCTCGGAAATCGACTCGACGATGCGGGTGCGCTGGGTGGCGTCATCGATCTTCAGCGAGGCCATCAGGCTCGACAGCATGTCGAGGTTGCCGGCCATCTCCTGCATCTCGACCAGCGGTTCATTGAGCTGGGTGACGGTCTCGGCCTTCTGCGCCAGACCGTCCAGCTCGCCCAGACGCTGCACATAGGGTTGCAGCGCCGCATCACTGGCGAGGAAGGCCGAGGTGGCGCCGGCCACGCGTTCCTGCGCTTCGAGCAGCTCGGTTTCCATGGCGTCGATACGCGCCACGTCGATGTAGCGGTAGTCACGGATGGTCAGCAACTGACCGCGTTGTGCGGTGATGGCGTTGAGCGCCTCGACGAAGTGCTGCACCTCATCCCAGCTGTCCACCAGCAGGCCCGAGAGCAGGCTCTTGTGTCGCGATTCGGCCTCGGCCATGGCCCGGCTGGACTGCTGGCGAATGCTCTCGACCTTTTCGAACTCGTCGAGGACCAGCTCGGAAGTGGCGGCCACTTCGCGCAGCAGC
This sequence comes from Pseudomonas sp., assembly GCF_048269965.1. Lineage (GTDB taxonomy): Bacteria > Pseudomonadota > Gammaproteobacteria > Pseudomonadales > Pseudomonadaceae > Aquipseudomonas. Next base: position 105,630 of record NZ_JBLWTV010000017.1, read on the forward strand.
GGTGCCAGCTCGGCGCACTGGGCGTCGCCCAGCCAGTGGTAGACGTCGAACAGACGACGGGTGTTCTGGCACAACTGCGTGTAGCGCGCCACCGACACTTCGCGGCTGTCGATCTCGCGGCTCAGATTCAGCAGGTCGGATACGCCACGCACCAGCTCGGCATTGCCGATGCGCCCGAAGAAACCACTGCGTGCCGGCTGGCGCGCTGCATGGTCCTCGCTCTCGAACGGCGTCTGCCAGATCTGCATCGGGTGAATGCGGGTCGGTTCGCTGCCCTCGGCGGCGAAGATCACCATGCGCCCATCTTCCAGGCGCGCGTAACCATGGCCGAAGATCGGGTTTTGCAGCTGGCGATTGATCATGTTGTAGGTGAATAGCGCCGAGCGGCCTTCTTCCGGGTGGTAGAAGATGTACTGCACGTCCTCGCCGTTGGGCGAACGCACCGAGCGCTTGAAGCGCATGCCGCCCATGGGCTGCTCGAAGGTCTTGTACTCGCCGTTCTGCAGGTAGTAGCCGCCAGGGAAGATGATGCCGTGGTCTTCCGGCAGTTGCACGCAGGCCAGGCCGATGGCATCGATGCGCTCGACCTGGCGGGTCAGGCTGTTGAATACCAGGTAGCGCCACTGCTCTTCGCGGTACGGCAGCACCTTGAGCAGGATCAGGCTGCCCAGGCGCGCATATTCGATCTGCGCGTCGTCCAGCGACTGGGTCTTGTCGACCACCGCCTCGCGGTAGATACCCTGGCCGTCCTGGGTGTTGTTCTCGACCTTGATGGTGAGGTCGCCACCGACGGTCTCGACGAACAGGGTGTCGAGGATGTTCACGTGCGGATGGCGGCCCATGACCACCATCTCGCGGTTGGTCTTCTGCCATTCGAAATCGAACGGCGCCGGCAGCGCGATATCGCGCTCGCCACGGTTATCGATGTAGCGGACATCCTTGCCGTCGGTGGAGATGGACCAGCGGAACACGCGGATGTCGGTGATTCGCTCACCGATCTGGAAACTCGCCAGCAGCTTGCCGTCACGAATGGCCAACTGCAGCAGGCGGGTGTTCTTGTAGTAGGTGTACAGCTCGTTGAAATCGGCGACGAAGCTGGCCTGGGCCAGGAAGCTGCCGTCCAGCGGCACCGATTCGGCATCGAAGCCGTCAGGGGTTTCCACCAGGCGGTAGAGGGAGAACACGTCGGCGACGCCGGTTTCCTTCTTCAGCCCCAGGAACACGTTGTAGCCGAACAGCAGGCACTCGCCGACCTGGACGATATCGCGGGCGATGCAGTTGTTTTCGGTGCGGATACGCACCCGGCCGATGGCCTCCATCGCACTGCTGCCGAACTCGGCCAGACGCTGGCCGTTGAGCGTCTCGGTCAAGTCACGCAGGCGCTGGCCCTGCTCCTGCAGGCGCCTGTGCAGCACCTCGTAGGCGCCGCCTTCGGCGACGGCCTTGTCCAATACGTCCTGTGTGTGTGCGTCCGACATCGTAGTCATCCTGAATCTGCTGCATCTGAAAAGCCCCTCTGGAGAAGGGCTGCCAGGTTGGGCTGGGCGGCGCTTCAGCCCGCCATGCAAGGCCAACTGGGTGGGCTTAAGCCCACCCTACAAGTGGGTAGGGTGGACAACGCGAAGCTTGTCCACCGATCTCGTCGATGGCGGACAGAAAGAGCGTTGTCCCCCTACGGACAGGTCTCAGGCCTGCTCGGATCCGGCGCTCGGTGCAGCTGCTGGCGCTGCGGGCGCCGCCTTGCCGGCCAGCAAGCGCGACAGCACGTCCTGCACCACCGGGCTCTTGCCCACCACACCTTCGATGGCCTTGCCCACCGACAGCGACTTGGCAAAGGAGTTGAAGAAGTCGCCTTCGCCGCCGACGATCTCGATCTTCGCCTTGGCCAGCGCGGTGGCCAGTACCTCGGCCTGGTCCTTGGCGATGTCCTTGTTGGCGGCGATGGCGGCCATGGCTTCCTCGAAGCTCTTCTCCAGCTGCATGCGGAACTCTTCGTGGGCACGGGCGTTGTCGCTGAGCGAATCCAGGGCACCGAACTTCTTGCCCAGGCCTTCGGCTTCGGCGTTCAGGCGCTCCAGCAGCACCTGCGCCTCGGCCATGCCCAGATCCTGGGTCGCCTTGGCCTTGGCGGAGCCCAGTTGCTCTTCGCCGCGCGCCTGGGCGCCGAGTTTCTCTTCCAGCACCTTGGCGTCGGCCAGGCCGTCTTTTTCCTTGGCAGCAGCCTGCGCTTCGATGACGCGCGCCTGCGCCAGACCTTTCTCCTGCTCGCCCTTGGCTTCGGCGATCAGACGCTCGGCCTGCACGCGAGCCTCGGCCAGGCCTTCCTTCTCCTTGGCGGCGGCGGTGACTTCACGCACGCGCGCATCGGCCAGGCCAGGTGCGGCGCGCTCGGCCTCGATGCCTTCGGCCATTTTCTTCTTGGCTTCGGCGCTCTTGGCCGCTGCTTCCAGCTCGGCCTGGGCCAGGTTGTTGATTTCCACCGCCTTGTGCTTGGAGCGGGTTTCGTCGGCTTCGGCCTGCTTGACCTGGCGCACCAGCTCCTGCTCGGCTTCAGCCTGGGCATTGAGCACGGTGACCTGCTTCATGCGCTCTGCTTCGGAGACTTCACGCACTTCCTTGATGCGCTCTTCTTCCTGGGCCACGGTCTTCTCGACCGCGACGCGCTCGCGAATCACGCCCGCGATATTCTTGCGTTCTTCCTCCAGCGCCTTTTCTTTCTCGATGCGCTGCAGCTCGACTTCGCGCTCGCGAGATACCACTTCCAGGTCCTTGGCGCGAGTGACCTTTTCCACCTCGATGACCACGGCACGCTGGCGGTTCTGCTGGGCCACTTCCACTTCGCGCTGGTGGTTCTCGGCGCGGATATCCAGTTCCTGCTGGGTCTGGATACGGGCCTGTTCGGCCTTGAGGCGCTCTTCTTCCTTGACCTTGAGCGTCTCGGCCTGCTCACGAGCCTGAATGGTTTCGATCTCGCGCTTCTGGCGCGCTTCGGCATCGGCCTGCTGGCGTTCCAGCGACAGGGTCGCCTCGCGGGTTTCGACGTTCTTCTTCTTGATCGCCAGCTCTTCGTTGCGCTCCAGCTCGTTGGTGATGACGTTCTGCGCAGCGGTCAGCTCGGTGATCTTGCGGATGCCTTCGGCATCGAGAATATTGCTCGGGTCCAGCGAATGCTTGGCTGTCTGCTCCAGGTAATCGATGGCCACGTCTTCGAGCACATAACCGTTGAGGTCATTGCCGATCACCTCGACGATACGATCACGAAAGTCCTGGCGATTCTCGAACAGCTGGACGAAATCGAACTGCTTGCCGACGGTCTTCAGTGCCTCGGAGAACTTGGCGTTGAACAGTTCGTTGACCGCCCCGCGGTCGGAAGCGCGTTCCACGCCGATGGCCTTGGCCACCTTGAGTACATCTTCCTGGGTCTCGTTGACGCGCAGGTAGAAGGCCACGGTGATATCGGCGCGCATGTTGTCACGGCAGATCAAACCATCCTTCGCGCGACGGTCGACTTCCAGGGTGATCAGGGAGATCTTCATGAACTCCTTGAGGTGGATCACCGGATACACCAGGGAACCGGTGAAGTGCACCTTGGGCGTCGAGCTCATGTCGTTGACTATCAATGCGGTGCCTTGCGGAACCTTGATGTAGAAGGCCTTGAACAGGGCAATCAGGGCAATGATGAAGAGGACGACCAGCCCTGCCCCGACGATGAAGGGAATGACGTTTTCCATTACAGCTCTACTCCTTTGCTAGTTGTGCAGGCAGGTTCGGCATACCCTGCCTGCCCTGTGTTACGTAGGGATTGTGGGCAGAGGCTAGACGCCTCGGAACTCTTCTTCGGTGATGATGCGATAGGCGTGTTCGGCCGCCAGGTATTCGAGCAGCACGACGCGGTCGCCGCGTTTGAAACCCAGCGCCTCGTCGGCACGTACCCGCAGGATGAGACCAGCACCGCCATCTTCCAGCACCGCCTCACCATGACTGGCGGTGACGCGACCACTGCGCACCACCGCCACCTGGCCCAGCACCGACTTGCTGCTGATCGCCTCGACCTTGCGAAACAGCGGCCGCAGCGGCCGGCAGATCGCCGCGCACAGCGGTGCCGCCAGCACGAAGGCGCCAGCGATGACCACCAGCCCCAGCGGGTAACGCAGAATGCCCAACGGCAGGTGACGCAGCAGCCACAGTTCGATGAAGTAGCAGGCGAACCAGGCGAAGAAGAACAGCAGCGTCAGCACCAGCGTGACCGGTACGCCATCGAGCTTGAGTTTGTAGAGCAGGCCGGCGAGGCCTTCGGTCTGGCCGCTGCCCTCCATCATGGAGTCGGCCTCGACGTCGAGCAGGTCGACCTCGAGCAGGCCGGCGGCAACGACCAGCCAGTAGATGACCGCCACGCACAGCAGAAAGCTGTAGATGGCGGTGGGGAATGACAGAGCCGCCTGCAGGAAGAGTTCCATAGCTTTCCTTTTCCCGAATCCATACGACAGGCGCGATCATTCGCGCCTGCCGGTCAATGCGCCCTGATCAGGGCTTGGCCTTGTCCTTCAGACGTGCCAGCACGCTGTCGGCGCTGGCATTGTCGGCCTTGATACCGGCCGCGCGCAGCTTGGCTTCCAGCGAATCGTCCGGCGCGCTGGTGGCAGCCAGCTCGGCTGAAGCCTCCATCTTCGCTGCGCGCTCGGCCTGCTTCTGCTTGATCCGTTCGAGCGACTCGACTGCGGTCTGCAGCTTGGCTTGCGAGCCGCCGTAGCGCTGGGCCACGGCCATCTGGGCCTTCTGCACGCTTTCGGTGGCCTTGACCGTATCCACCTGCTGCTTGAGACGTTTGATGTTGCCCTCGGCCTGGGTCACGGCCTTGCGCAGCTGCGCCACGCTGGCGGCGAAGCCTTCGGCCTGCTCACGCTCGCTGGCCTGCTCGATTTCCAGGTTGGCGATCTTCTCGGCGACTTCCTTGGCCAGGGTCTCGTTACCGGCGTCCAGCGCCTTCAGCGCGTACTGTTCGTACTCGGCAATGCTCGCCGCGCTCTTGGTCACCTTGTCGCTGGCCAGCTTGTGCCTGGCCATGATCTCGGCCAGCGCTTCCTTGGACTTGCGCAGTTCGACATCGGCGTCGCGGATTTCCTGATCGAGAATGCGCAGGGCCTGACCATCGACCACCGCCTCACCCACTTCATTGGCGCCGCCACGCAGCGCCGTCAGCATTTTGCTCCAGACATTCATCGTCTCATCTCCTCTCAGGCGCCGGTCTTGAGGAAGCCTTCATAGGCTTCGGTGGCCTTGATCACGTTGTCCGCCAGCAATTCGATCTCGAACACCACATCGGACAGGGTCGAGGACGAGCTCAGCGCGCCGAACATGGTGTAGCAGTCACGCCCGTCGACCATTTTCTCCAGGCCGATGGACGACAGCGGGAACAGCTTGTGGGTACGCAGCACTTCTTCGTTGAAGCTCGCCGCGTCCTTGACGTCCGCTGCCGGCCAGAGCAGCGCCTCGACGATGATCTGCTCACCGAACACGGCGATGAACAGCGGCAGGTCGCCGTACTCACGCATGGTGATGTGCAGGCTGGCGTCAGCGCCCTGAATCAGCTCGATGCCGGCCTGACCGCTTTGGAACAGTTCCGTTGCCGCCAGCGCTTCATGCAGCGCCTGGGCGGTCCAAACTTGAGGCATGCTCATACCCTCCTCCTTCTCCATCGAAGCCAGCAGCGACTGTGGCTGGCGCAGTTTGCGCTCGAACGCGACCAACAAGGGCGCATGCTCGGGCAATATCCAGACTTCCTTCTTGACCAACCCCTGCTCACGCAGACGCTGACGATAAAGACGCTGGTAATGGGCTGATGATTTGTTGTCCATGAATCGCAGCCTAGACTCTTACATGTGAGTCGTAAAGTAATCACATGTGATAAATGTGATGCCGTTCGTCAGATAAGCACGCAGGGGCGATCCTCGGCGCAAAAAGCCGAAGAACAGACAAGAATGGGTAAAGAAGAGAGGCAGGCACTTGGGCTCATCCATGACTCGAGCAAAACGCTTCCATTCGCGAGGTGTCGAATTAAACCGCAGACGCCCGCGCTGCGCACGAAAAAAAGCGCCAACCGGGTCGCAGACCCGCCACCCCGAGAGACAGGCAGCGCCATGAACGAACTTCCACCCGCAGTCCGCCAGCTCGTGCATGCCAATCAGCGTCAGGCAGCCATCGACCTGCTGAGCGAATACCTGGCCAACGACCAGCAGGAGGCCGAACGCCGTATCGATCAGTACCTGGAGGACGATCCCCCGGTGCACCTGCGCGGCGCCGGCGTCGTTCGCGCCAGCCGCCTCAACGCCCTGATCTGGCTGATCCTGATCATCCTGATGGCGCTGCTGGCGGTGATCTTCGCCCTTTGAGCCGCGCACAAACGAAACCGGCGCCACTGGGGCGCCGGTTTCGTCGAAGCAGAGACCTCAGAGCGGCTTGCCGCGATTCCCCCGCGCGGCGACGAACTGCTGCACGGTCTTCAGGTCGTTGGCCAGCACCGTGCAGCGCTCTTCACGCTGGAACAGATCGCTCAGGTGCGCAGGCAACGCCGGCACGGCATCAATGCCGGCCTTCTCCACCGCCTCGGGGAACTTGACCGGGTGCGCAGTACCCAGCACCACCATTGGCGTGGCCAGGCTGCGGCGGCACTCACGCGCAGCACGCACACCGATGGCGGTATGCGGGTCGAGCAGCTCGCCGCACTCCCTGTACACCTCGGTGATGGTTTCGCAGGTTTGCTCGTCGTTCACCGCCAGTGAGTCGAACAGCTTGCGCGCTTCGGTCCAGCGATCCTCGTCGACACTGAAACCGCCACCCTGCTTGAAGCTGTCCATCAGACTGGCAATGGCGGCACCGTTGCGACCGTGCAGGTCGAACAGCAGACGCTCGAAGTTGGACGAGACCATGATGTCCATCGACGGCGACAGCGTCGCGTGCAGGGTTTCCTTGACGTACTGATTGCCGCTCATGAAGCGATGCAGGATGTCGTTACGGTTGGTGGCGACGATCAGCTGACTGACCGGCAGCCCCATGTTGCGCGCCAGGTAACCGGCGAAGATGTCGCCGAAGTTGCCGGTCGGCACCGAGAAGGCGATGGAACGCGCCGGCGCGCCGAGCTGCAGCGCAGCATGGAAGTAGTAAACGATCTGGGCCATTATCCGCGCCCAGTTGATCGAGTTGACCGCCACCAGGCGCGTGCCCTTGAGGAAGCCCTGATCGGCGAAGCTGGCCTTGACCATCTCCTGGCAGTCGTCGAAGTTGCCTTCGATGGCGATGTTGTGGATGTTGTCGCCGACAATGGTGGTCATCTGCCGGCGCTGCACCTCGGACACGCGGTTGTGCGGGTGCATGATGAAGATGTCGACGTTGTCGCAGGCCTTGCAGCCTTCGATGGCCGCCGAACCGGTGTCGCCGGAGGTCGCCCCCATGATCACCACGCGCTCGCCGCGCCTGGCCAGCACGTGATCGAGCAGACGACCGAGCAGTTGCAGGGCGAAATCCTTGAACGCCAGGGTCGGGCCGTGGAACAGCTCCAGCACCCACTCGTTGCCGTTCAACTGGCGCAGCGGCGCGACCGCGTTGTGCTCGAACACCCCATAGGTTTCTTCGAGGATCTTCTTGAAGTCGGCATCGGCAATGGAGCCGGCGACGAACGGGCGCATCACCCGGAAGGCCAGCTCGTGATACGGCAGGCCCGCCCAGGAAGCGATTTCCTCGACGGTGAAACGCGGCAGATTTTCCGGCACGTAGAGGCCGCCATCGCTGGCCAGGCCAGCCAGCAGCACATCTTCGAAATTCAGGGCCGGCGCCTGGCCGCGGGTACTGATATAGCGCATGGGATAAACCTTCGTTCTGCAGCACCCGCAAGCCATAGGCCTGCAGGTGGACACGGGATTAATTGAGCTGTTCGACGCGCAGACGCACGACCGGCGAGGTCACGCCATCCAGCGCCTCCATGGCGGCAATGGCTTCGATGATACGCGCCTCGACCACACGGTGGGTCACGAGGATCATCGGCACCAGGCCGTCCTGCTCCTCGACTTCCTTCTGCATGATCGACTCGATGTTGATGCCGCGCTCGGAGAGGATGCTCGCCACCTGCGCCAGCACACCCGGATGATCCTTGGCCTGGATGCGCAGGTAATAGGCGCTCTCGCACTCTTCGATCGGCAGGATCGGGTGATCGGACAGCGAATCCGGCTGGAAGGCCAGGTGCGGCACGCGGTTGGTCGGATCGGTGGTCAGCGCACGCACCACATCCACCAGATCGGCCACCACCGCCGAAGCGGTCGGCTCCATGCCGGCACCGGCGCCGTAATACAGCGTGCTGCCCACCGCGTCGCCATTGACCATCACCGCGTTCATCACACCGTTGACGTTGGCGATCAGGCGATCGGCCGGAATCAGCGTCGGGTGCACGCGCAGCTCGATGCCTGCATCGGTGCGGCGAGCGACACCCAGGTGCTTGATGCGATAGCCCAACGCCTCGGCGTAGTTCACATCGGCCGTGGTCAGCCTGGTGATGCCCTCGGTGTAGGCCTTGTCGAACTGCAGCGGGATGCCGAAGGCGATGGACGCCAGGATGGTCAGCTTGTGCGCGGCATCGATGCCTTCGACATCGAAGGTCGGATCGGCCTCGGCATAACCCAGCGCCTGCGCTTCCTTGAGCACGTCGTCGAAGGCACGGCCCTTCTCGCGCATCTCGGTGAGGATGAAGTTGCCGGTGCCGTTGATGATGCCGGCCAGCCAGTTGATGCGGTTGGCCGACAAGCCTTCGCGGATCGCCTTGATCACCGGGATACCGCCAGCTACAGCCGCCTCGAAAGCGACGATGACGCCCTTTTCGCGCGCCTTGGCGAAGATTTCATTGCCGTGCACGGCAATCAGCGCCTTGTTGGCGGTCACCACGTGCTTGCCGTTGTCGATGGCCTTGAGCACCAGCTCCTTGGCCAGGGTATAGCCGCCGATCAGCTCGATGACGATGTCGATCTCGGGATTGTTCACCAGCTCGAACACATCGCTGGTCATGGCAATGCCGGTGGTGTCGTACTGCGGCTTGGGCGAACGAATGGCGATCTGGGCAATCTCGATGCCGCGACCGGCGCGCCGAGTAATCTCCTCGGCATTGCGCTTGAGTACATTCAACGTACCGCCACCAACGGTGCCCAACCCACAGATGCCCACTTTGACCGGCTTCACACTCAATTCCCCATCAGCACTGCACGAAACGGCCGGAGCATGCCCCGGCCGCAGATAAAGAGCCGCACCTTACGAAGCGGCTGTTTGTTAGTCAATCCACCGCTCACAGAACCTGATCACGAGCTCGCGAGCTAGAGCTATGCAAGGCGCAACGACCAACGGGAGTAACAGCCGAAGGCTGGCCCGAAGGGCGAGCGCCAGCGAGTCAAACAGGCGAGGAACGCTCGGAGTCGCGCACGACTTTACGAGTTGTAAATGAGCATTACTCGCTTCGCTCGCCCTTTCGGGTCGCACTGAAGTGCGTTAGCCGCAAGCGGCTTTCCGAGCCTGTTTTTAACGCAGCAGAGCCGACGCGCAGCAGGTCGTGGACAGGTTCTTAGTTTGACTCCAGCGCAATCTTGGCCAGCTGCGGCGCCGGCTGATAACCCGGAATCATCTTGCCGTTGGCCAGAACGATGGCCGGCGTGCCATTGACCCCGATCATCTGACCGAGTTGGTACTGCTTGGCCACCGGATTATCGCAGGACGCATCGGCTACGCTCTGGCGAGTCTTGGCGCGATTCATCGCGTCCTGCTGATCCTTGGCGCACCAGACGCTGACCAGCTCCTTGGCCGCCGGGCTGTTCAGGCCCTGACGCGGGAAGGCGACATAGCGCACTTCGACACCCAGACGATTGAGCTCCGGCACTTCGCTGTGCAGTTTCTGGCAATAGCCACAGTCGGTATCGGTGAACACGGTGATGTGGGTCTTCGGATCCTTCGGCGCGAACACCACCATCTCCTTGGCCGGAATGGCGTTGATCTGCTGAGCCACCGCGCGGCTTTCTTCGATCTCGGTCAGGTTCACGGCCTGGCCGTCCTTGACCTGGAACAGATAGCCCTGAATCAGGAACTGACCATCGGCGCTGGTGTAAAGCTGACGCCCCCCTTCCAGCTGAACCTGATAGACACCGGGCATCGGGCTCTCGGCAATGGCCTCGATCGGCAAGTTGCCGTCGAGCGACTTCAGCGTCTGACGGATGACCTGATCGGGGTCGGCAGCCAGGGTGACACTACTGCCCAGTGCGAGCGCCAGGGCAATGGAAATACGGGTCAGGGACATGAACACTCCTGTCGAACGACGGACCGATGAAAATCGCTACAGCCTACCACAGATGGCGCTGCAGACGGCCGACCAGCCAGCAGGTGGCGCATCAGCGCGACGCCATACCTCTTGATCTCCGCTCGCGCATCCTTATGCAAAGCCTCACTCCACGCTTATTGCAAAAAAGACAGACCCTATAACCAAATCTTCCATGCATCTAACTTGCGCGCTAATGTTTTGCGCAATATAGTTCGCCCCATGGAAACGGTTAGCGCACAAAAGATTAGCAAGCCAATCCATCACCACCCCACCGACAAGGATCAATGCCATGACTATCGAAAACGTTCTCTACCGCGCAACCGCTGAAGCCTTTGGTGGCCGCGAAGGCCGCGCTGTCTCCTCCGACGGCATCCTCGACATCGCCCTGAGCACCCCGAAAGAACTCGGCGGCGCCGGCGG